>JARFTZ010000032.1 GCA_029289235.1 Gammaproteobacteria bacterium | reverse complement strand
CGTGTCGATCATGTCGCCGACCACCGCGGTGTTGCCCGGCAGGTTGATCACGCGGGTGACACCCCACGTCGAGGACGGCAGTTCGTAGGCGTGGATCAGCGCTTCGATGACTTTGCCCGGCGAGAGCAGCCAGATCTTCGCATCGCGGCCGACCGGGCAGACCGAAGGCACGCCGTTGAGCGGTTCGCGGATGATCCCGCTGGCGAACGACGAGGCGGCCAGGTTCGGCTTGCCGGGACGCACGGAGATGGTCGGCAAGCGCAGCGAGCGGCCGTCGATGTAGCCCTTGCGCGAGTAGTCGGTGACGAGGTATTCGCAGATGACCTTCTGCGCGCCATAGGAGCCCTGCGGATTCGGCGTCGTGCCGTCGTCGAGGACCTCCGGCAGTTCGCCGCCGAAGACGGCGACCGAGCTGGTGAACACGAAGCGCGGCGGCGTGGCCTGCTTGCGGCTGGCGTCGAGCAGGCCGCGCGTGCCGTCGAGGTTGACCTTGTAGCCGAGTTCGAAATCGGCTTCGGCGCCACCGCTGACTACCGAGGCCAGGTGGAAAACGGCACCGGTGTCGCCGCCGAGCGCAGCCTCGACACAGGCGATGTCGTTCAGGTCGCCCTTGACGCACTTCAGGCGGGAATCGACGTTCTCCGGGAACGCCATGTCGAACAGGGTGATCTGGGAGATCGGCTCCTGCTGGCCCTCGGCATTCGACAGCGTGCCCTTGTTGAGCAGCGCCAAGGCCAGCCGGTATCCTACAAAGCCGCCACCTCCGGTAATCAACACTTTCATTTCACTATCTTCCGAAAAAACAAATTTGAGAGAAATCGTCTTGTCCAAAACGCTGCACAAATGAAATTTCTTCATTCGAGAGGTGGAAAAGCGGTTATTGGGGCAAAAAGACCCCCATCGGCCCCCGGGCCTAAGGGACCGGGCGGCAATTTGATCGATGGGGTTGGGGTCGAAACTACCGAGTACGGACTGCTCCGAGAAATCAGCTTCCGCGGTATTTCTTCAGAGCTTCGAAGACCAGATTCGGACCTTCCTTGTCGTAGGTGGCAAGGTTCTTGTCATATACGGACTTGACCTTCTCGACGAATTTCTCGCGCTCCTGTTTGCTGAGATCGCTTACCACCATTCCTCTCTTCTTGAGCGACTCCAGCGCCTTGTCATCAAGAGATTTGTTCGCTTCACGCTGGATTTTCCGGGCTTCGATGGCGGCCTCGCGCAATACCGTTCTTTCGTCATTGCTCAGCTGATCCCAGAGTTTTTTGCTGTAGAGAACCAGCCACGGGGTATAGGCGTGCCGGGAGGTGGTGAGATATTTTTGCACCTCGTACATCTTGTTCGTTTCGATGTCGACGTACGGGTTTTCCTGACCATCGACCGTCTTCATCTCAAGCGAGGTGTAGAGTTCCTGTTTCGGCATCGGGACCGGGTTCGCTCCCCATTCGCGGAAGGAGTCGATAAAGATGTTGTTCTGCATTACGCGAATCTTCAAGCCCGATACGTCGTCAAATTTGGCAACAGGGCGCTTGCTGTTCGTCAAGTTGCGGAAGCCGTTTTCCCAGTACGCCAGGTTGATGAGCCCGTTTTCCTCAAGCCGCTTGTTGAAATAGTCGCCAGCCGGGCCGTCCAGTACCGAGTAGGCTTCGCTTTCATCCGCAAAAAGAAATGGCAAATCGAACATGCCCAACTCCTTGATCATGCCGACCAAGGGAGAACTCGAGGTGATGACCATGTCCAGGGTGCCCCCGCGCAGTGCCTGCACCGACTGAGCGTCGCCGCCGAGAACGCCGTTGTAGTACCCCATCAACTTCATTTTTCCGCCGGACTTCTTGCTCATCACTTCCTGCATCTTCTTTACCCCGACGGATACCGGGTTCGTGTCCGGGACGCCGGCTGATATCCGGATTTTCCGCTCGGAAAACTGGGCGAGAGCAGTTGTTGATGTGGCGCAAAGGCAGACCATAAGCGCGGTGAAAACACTCTTGCGAATAAACATTAACGCCTCCGACTACATTAGTGAGTTTGACCATCCGTCCTGGGAAGGAGCGACTGTTGTTGTGCTGAGCAACATCGCTTTCTGCTCCGATCGCATCAGCCGGAAAAATCGTAAGCCCCTGAGGTATATTTGAATAATTGTATTAATGTATAAATTGATTCGAAATTTGATATCACTGGGAGCGAAGGCGTTACTCGTTTATGACAAAGAACAGCGGTAATTCGGAATTCGATTTCCGTCCCCTGAAAATTTCAAGCCGGCAGGTGATGCTTTTGAACGCGCTGGATGAACATCGAACGATGCGCCGCGCCGCCCTTGCGATGCATACAACGCAGCCGACCGCGAGCATCCTTCTGCAGCAACTGGAATCACGACTCAATGTAAAACTGTTTGAACGCCGTCCGCGCGGCATGGAACCGACGCTTTTCGGGGAGGTTCTGATCAGGTACGCCCGGGGCGTGAGTCACGATTTTGAACATGCAGAAGCCGAAATCGCAGAACTGGCGAAAGGAGCGCTGGGTTTCGTTCGTATCGGCAGTGTCGTCGGAACCGTTCCGTCGCTTCTGACCAGCCGATTGCTCTCGTTCAACAAGGCGCACCCTCGCGTTCGGATTTCCATTGATGTCGGCACTAGCGACACATTGCTACCGCTCCTGATCCGAGGGGACCTTGATCTCGTTCTTGGGAGGTTGCCCGATCAACTTGACAAGCAGGATCTCATCATTGATTTCTTTGAACACCCTGAGCGCATGAGCGTCATCGCCCGACCGGGGCACAAATTGGCGAAGAAAAAGAAAATCGGTTTAAGCGAATTGACGTCCCAAACCTGGATTCTTCATCCTGTCGGCAGTCCGATGCGGTTGAGAATCGAGGCGGCGCTTCAGCGGCACTTCAGTTCATCGATGTTGAATATCGTCGAGACCAGTTCGCTTCTGGCGACTACGTCGCTTATCGAAGCGTCGGACATGATTTCCGTTGTCCCCTACGATGTAGCCATGCATTATTCGAAGTACGGCCTTGTAACAATTCTCCCCGTCGATCTGCCAATATCTCTGGTTAACCTCGGTGTGATTACAAGGAAAGAAAAATCCCACGCTCCGGCTGTCATGGCATTTTTGCGTTGCCTAAAAGACTCTTCGGCTACCTAAAGTTGTTGCCGGTGCCTGCTTGAACGGACGGAAAAAGAGCGTGGCAGAACAACAGTGGAGTGGAGTTTTCCTCGGCTATTTGTCGCGATTAGAGTGCCAAGTCGCGGCAGTCCGCTGTCCTCATTAGGTCAGCGGACTCTGTGGGAGTTTTCCGCGTTATGTAAGTGCGTGCCCCACGGCATTGACATAAACCGCATAGATGGAGGTGCTCCCGGTCATGAACAGCCGGTTACGCTTGACCCCACCGAAACAGAGGTTGGAGATGACTTCTGGTGTGTGGAGGAAGGCCAGTAGCGTTCCGTCCGGATGATGGACGCGGACGCCGTTGGTATCCATGCCACCCCAGCCCCAGCTGCACCAGACGTTGCCATCGGTGTCGCAGCGGATACCATCTGTGAATCCGGGGGCGAAGTCGGCGAAGATGCGCGGGGACTTGAGCGTCGTGCCACTGACGTCGAAGACGACGATGTTCGCCGGATACTGCGATCCGTCGGTGGCTCCGGTGTCCGCGACGTACAGCTTCTTGAAGTCGGGGGAGAAGCACAGTCCGTTGGGCCGGCGCATCGGTCCCTCGGCTGCAACGGTGACCTTGCCGGCGGGGTCGATCCGGTAAACGCGCGATGCCGGCAGTTCGAATTCCGCCTTGTGGCCCTCGTACGGTCCCATGATGCCGTAGCCGGGGTCGGTGAAGTAGATCGAGCCGTCGGGATGCACGGCGGCGTCGTTCGGGGCGTTCAGCTTCTTGCCGTCGAAGCTGTCGCAGAGAATCGTCCAGGTGCCGTCGTATTCCCGCCGGCGCACCCGCCGGGTGTCGTGCTCCATGGCAATAAGGCGCCCCTGATTGTCCCGTGTGTGGCCGTTGGAGTAGCCCGATTCGGTCTGGAAGACGCTGACGTGGCCATCTTCCTCGTTCCAGCGAAGAACACGATGGTTCGGGATGTCGCTCCACAGCAGGCAGCCCCAGTCGCCCATCCAGACGGGGCCTTCGCACCACAGGGCGGCATTGTGCCCCTTGCCGTGCCAGATGCGCTGCAACGTGGCGTTGCCCTGGCGGCCGGTGAAGCGTTTGTCGAGAACCTCCCATGCTGGTTCCGGGTAGGTGACCGGCGCTTCGCCGGTCCAGTCACGGTCGCGGGCGAACTTGTCGGTGCCGGCAAAGGCGCTTGTCGCGAGCAGCGACGCGGACGCGGCGGTCGTGGCAAGAAATCCGCGCCGGGAGAGTCCGCTGGATAGGATAGAGTCGCTGGCGGCGGGTAGTTTCACTGACGTTTTCTTCATGTATTCCCTCCTTGTGAATTGCGTTTTTCATCCCGTCAGATCCGACGGAGCGATGACGGTAGCAAGTGGGGATGGCTCGGAAAAGGTGAGATTACGCAAGTTGGGTGTGGATTCCCGCAGGCGATTCACATGATTCGCGCAAGGCAGGCGCTTGGGCGTTGCATCACGCGACGTATCAGTCGCTGGTACTCCCTTCACGGCGGAAGTCGAGTTCGGCGGCCTCGATCGATTTCTCGTTGATCAGGCGTGACATCAGGGCGACGGCGATTGCACGGGTGCGGCTGTTGAATTGCGCGGCGCCGCTGGCGAGCACGGGCATCTCGATGACGCCAAGCTTGCCGTAAAGCTGTTGCAGTCGCCCCTGCACGCTGCGCAGCGAGATCTTTCTGCGTTCGGCGATGGCTTGGTCGGTCAGGCCGATGGTGATGTCAAGCAGTACCTCGTATTCGGACTCGGTGAGACCGTCCGCGCGGCCTTGGCTGCGTTGCTGAACACCGCGAATTTCACGGTCGACGACGTTCTGTCCATCCAGGAACACGCAGCGGATCGAACGCCGCAATCGCTCCTTCGACGACGTTTTGAGTATGTAACCGTAGGTCGCGCACGCCGGAACAATCTTGGTGATCCCGCGAACGTAGGCCTCGTCGTCGTAGTTCGACCAGAAGACGATCGGGATCTCCGGTTGCGCGGCCCAGATGGCGCGTGCAGCTTGGACGCCAGTCTTTTTCGGCATCTGCAGATCCATGACGATGCCCCTTGGTGCGTATTCGCGGACGAGTCGAATGGCTTCCTCGCCATCGGCGGCTTCGACCAGCTGGGTGCATTCAAGGTCGGAATTGATCACGACTTCTCGCAGGAAGTTGCGATGCAGGATGTCGTCTTCGACGATCAGGTAGGTACTCATCGGGATGTGTCCGTGGCAATCATGGAGCGGTCGGTCATGCTTTCCGGCAGTGCGATTTCAAGGCGGGTGCCTTGACCGTCAGGGGACGGGGTGACCGCAAAGGTCGCGCCGATCAGTGAGGCGCGTGTCTGCATGTTGCTGAGGCCGCCGCGTCGCCGGCTCGAAGCCTTCGGGAGCCCGCTGCCGTCGTCGGTCACCATGATCCGGATGCTTCCTTCGGAACGCGTGATTTCGACGTCGATGTGCGACGCGTTCGCGTGGCGGGCGGTGTTGTTGATGGCCTCCTGAACGATGCGATAGAGGGAAACGAGCGTATTGCCTGGCAAGTCCTCGATGCCTGAACTGCCATCGTCGACCAAGCGGTAGTCGAGAAGCGATGATTCGGCGCGGACGCTGCGTTCGAGCAGTGCCTCAACGGCCTGGCCGAAACCGAAGAACTGCAGCACCGACGGTTTCGCGTTGTCGATGATCACGCGCAATTCGCGCACGCAATGTTCGACCTCTTCGAGGATCGGCTGCAGATCCCCGCCGCGCACGCTCTCACGCGGCAGCAATCGCTTGAGGCTGCGGGAAATCCGGGTCAGGTCGGCGAGCGTCTGGTCGTGAAGATCCATCCCGATTGCCTGGCGCGCGTTTTCCAGCTCTTCCGTCAGGTGCAACGCGCCGATCCGCAATCCTTCGGCGCGCGCCTCTGCTTCCATCTGCCGCAACTCACGCTGGCGGGCGAGTTCGCTTTGCTGCAGCGAATAGAGGTATGAAGACAGGATGTCTGCAACGACCCTGGCCGCCTCGACTTCGCTTTCGGCGTAGGTGCCTATCTCCTGTGTCGAGAATGACAGCGAGCCGATGACGCGTCCTTCGACCTTGAGGGGGACATGCAGTCGACTGTGCAAGCCGGCCGCAAAGATCGGCTGGGAGAAGGCGCCTGCGAAATGAAAGCGTGAGTCCGTCTGCGCGTCGGCCGTCACCATATGGTCGACGTGTCCGCGCAGCAGGTCGCGGATCGGACTTTCGGCCACTGGTTTGAAGGCGCTGGTGCCGGCATCCCATTCGGTGTGCAGCCCGGTCTCGTAGGCGGCCACCTGCTGCCTGTCGTAACTGAGGACGGCAACGTCGAGATGGTCGTGCGGCAGCAGACGGCTGATTTCGTTGGACACTGCGCGGATCACCGCACGGAAATCGAGCTGGCCGGCGATGGCGCGCTGGATGGACAGAACCTTTTTCAGGTCGATGGCGATAGTGTCAGGCATGGCAGGCTGGGGTTTTTACGCAGTATCAATATTCAGTGTGCCATGTGCCAGCGGAGAATCCGGCTATTTTTTGCGGGTTCCCGCAAAAAATCTTCGCGCATGACGCTTAAGCGTCCATCGCTCGTCGTGTGATAGTTTCGCCGTCGGGCGGCAAAAACAACAACACGTGGCGGGGGAGCGAACGTCGCACAATTGCGCCGGCACTGGAAGGGCAGGTGTGAAGGGGTTGTCCGCGTGATTGCCCGGGCCTGTTCGAAAAACGAATTGTGACGTTATTTCATGGAGGCAACGATGAGGAAAAAGCTGTTTCGTAACCTGCTTGGCACACTGGCGAGCTGTGCAATCGTTTCCGTAGGCCTGTCGGCGGGAGAGGCCGAGGCGCAGAGCAAGAATCTGGTCTACATCACGCCTTCGCTGAATGTCTCGTTCTGGCGGTACGTGGCGACCGGGGTCGAGGCGAATGCCAAGGCAGCCGGCTATGCGCTGACGACCCTCGATTCGAACAACGACGGAGGCACCCAGCTCAAGAATGCCCAGGATGCCTTGGCCAAGGGTGCGGCGGGCATCGTCATCTCGCCGACGGACAGTTCGACGGCGCCGAGCGTTCTGGAACTGGCGGAGAAGGCGGG
Source organism: Gammaproteobacteria bacterium (assembly GCA_029289235.1). Classification (GTDB taxonomy): domain Bacteria; phylum Pseudomonadota; class Gammaproteobacteria; order Burkholderiales; family Rhodocyclaceae; genus Propionivibrio. The sequence goes on along the minus strand of JARFTZ010000032.1, from coordinate 141,158 downwards.
CGTCCCCGTGGTCATTTGCGATATCGGCACCACGCGCGGCAACTACGTGAGCTTTGTCGCTTCCGACAATCTTGCCGGTGCGCGCGGGATCGGCGATGCCGCCGCTGCTGCGCTGAAGGCCAAGGGCTGGACGAACGGCTCGTACGGTATCATCGCCATTCCACAAACCCGCAAGAACGGGCAGTTGCGCACCCAGGGCTTCCGCGAAGCGATGAAGGCGGCGGGCGTGACCAAGGAAGTGCCGATGCAGCAGATGAAGACTTTCACTGCCGACGAGTCCTTCCGCTTTGCCCAGGATATGCTCACCGCCAACCCCGCATTGCGCCTGATCTTCGTCCAGTCCGACCAGCAGGCCATCGGCGTGGCGCGCGCGGTCAAGGCGGCCCGGCGCGAGGGACAGGTGCTGGTTGCGGCGTTCGACGGCACTCCCGAGTTGTTGCAGGCGATCAAGGATGGCACCATCGTCGGTTCCGGGATGCAGCAACCGTATTTGATGGGAGCCACGGCCGCCAAGCTGCTGACAGACAAGCTGGCCGGCAGTACGCCGCCGAAGGAGCAGATGGTCGAGATCATGACCGTGACCAAGGAAACGGCCGAATCCAAGGCCGACCAGATCAAGCTCAACGTGTTTGCCAACAACCCGTAAAACGCCATGGCCGGGAACGGGTGTCTCTTTGACGCCCCTCCCTGCCCGCCGCGCCATGCTGACGACACAGGGAATCATCAAACGCTTCGGTGCCGTGACCGTGCTCGATGGTATCGATTTCGAATTGCAGTCCGGCGAGGTGCATGCCTTGTTCGGGGCGAACGGCGCGGGAAAATCCACGCTTTCCAAGCTGATTGCCGGTCATCTGCAGCCGAATGGTGGCCAGATCAGCCTGAACGGCCACGCCTGCAACTTCCGGTCCCCGCGCGAGGCGCTGGAGGCAGGGGTGGCGATGGTCATGCAGGAAACCAGTCTCGCGCCCGACTTGCCGGTCTTCGAAAACGTGTTCCTGCCTCTTTATGGCAGCAAGGGACGCGCGAAGTTCTCCGAATTGCGGCTAAAGACGTCGACCATCCTGGCGCAGCTCGGGGTCGCCGACGAGATCGATCCGCAGGATCGAACCGGCGATCTTTCGGCCGCGCACCGGCAACTGGTCGAGATCGCGCGCGCCTTGGCGCTGAATGCCAGGGTGATCATCTTTGATGAACCAACGACCTCCCTGAGTCCTTCCGAAACCGACAAACTGTTTGCCGTCATGGACAGGCTTCGTGCCGAAGGGCGGGCGATGATCTTCGTCTCGCACCGGCTGGAGGAGTTGTTCACCATCACCGACCGGGTTACGGTGTTGCGTGACGGCGGGGTTGCGGCGCATGGCGTGCGCACGGCGGATTTGAACCAGGCCGAGCTGATCCGGCTGATGATCGGTCGCGATGTTGAGTCCGTGTCGCGCGATACGCTACCGGCGGCAGAGGGCGGCGGCGAGCCTGTGCTTGCCGTCCGGAATCTGCAAGCCGGAGCGCTGGTTCGCGACGTCAGCTTCACTTTGCACAAGGGTGAAATCCTTGGGCTCGGCGGCCTCGTCGGCGCCGGACGGTCCGAGACGCTGGAGGCGATCTTCGGTTTGCGCGCGATCCAGCATGGGGAAATCCGCTTCCACGACAAGCCGTTCCGCGCCAACCATCCGCTGGAGGCGATCCGTGCCGGGTTCGGTTACCTTGCCGAAGACCGGCGGGCGCAAAGCATCCTGCCGGATTTGTCGGTGCGCGAGAATCTGCTGGTGGCCGCGCTATCGGCGCAGCGGTCGCTGTGGGCGCGCTACGAGCGTTTCCGGGAGCGTGCCGCGCAGCTGGCGATCAAGCTGGATCTGCCGCCGCATCGGCTAGACGACGAAAGCATGTTCAGTTTCTCCGGAGGCATGCAGCAGAAAGTCCTGCTGATGCGCTGGCTGTTGCTGGAACCGGAGGTGCTGCTACTCGATGAGCCGACGAAGGGGATCGATATCGGCGCGCGTACTGCCATCTACAAGCTGTTGCGGGCGGTTGCCGCGGAAGGGGTGTCAGTACTCGTTGTTTCCTCGGATTTCCAGGAGTTGATCGATCTGTGCGACCGCGTCGTGCCGATCAGCGATGGCTGCTCCATCGGCGCGGTTCCCGCCGCGATGCTCGATGAGGAGAAGTTGCTGATGCTGGCGGCGCCGCGCAGTTCGATGGCGGATCAGCGAGCATGGATCGACCGGATGGCGGTGAAATACGACGCCGCGGTGTTCTGGGTCATTGTCGATGGCGACTCGCTGATATGCCTGGCGGCCTCGCCCGATTCGGCTGCGACGCTCGGGTTTTCCTCCGGCGCGGTGAGCCTCATTGCCCAAACACGCGTGCCGCAAGCGCTCGTCCAGACGGGCGGTCGTGGTGTCGTCGGGGAGACTGACGGTACAACTACCTTGTTGCTCAGGGTGCGCAATGCACGGGGGCATGATCTGGGTGTGATCGGACTGACGTTCAAATCCGATGTCTCGCCAGGTCAAGTTACCCAACTGCGCGACGAAATTGCCGAAGACATCGCCGGCCAGGGTAACGAGAACATTCTGCTCACCTTCTGAAACCATTTTTCACCTATGTCTTCCACGAAATCGACATCACTGCTGGCCCGTCTCTCTCGTTCGATCGAAATCCGCATGCTGGGGCTGGCGCTCGTTCTCGGCCTGATCCTGTCGTTGGCTTCCGAGTATTTCCTGACGACCAACAACCTGCTCAATCTGCTCGATCAGTCGGTGGTGATCGGTGTCGTCGCTGTCGGGATGACGTTCGTGATTCTCACCGGCGGCATCGATCTTTCCGTCGGTTCGGTGGCCGGTTTCACCGGCATCATCCTCGGTCTGGCCATGCGCGAGATGCCGATTCCGGCCGCGCTGCTGCTGGCCATCGCCTGCGGAGCGTTGATCGGCCTTCTGGCCGGAGTGCTTGTAGCGGTATTCGGCTTGGCGCCATTCGTGGTGACGCTGGGCATGATGGCAATCTGCCGCAGCCTGGCCTACGTCATCTCCGGACAGCAGTCGATCTCCGACGTGCCCGAATCGCTCGGCCGACTCGTCGACAGCAGCACGCTGGGGGTGCCGATGAACGTCGTCATCCTCATCGCCTGCTACGCCGTGGCGTGGGTGTATCTCACGTGGGCGAAGGGCGGTCGCACCATCTACGCGATCGGTTCGAACATCGAGGCGGCGCGCATCGCCGGCCTGGCCGCCACACGCTATCGGATTCTCGTCTATGTGATCTGCAGCGCCTTGTCGACGCTCTCGGTGGCGCTGATCGCCGGCCAACTCCTCTCGATCGACCCGCTTGCCGGGAACGGGATGGAACTCGATGCGATCGCCGCCGTGGTCATCGGCGGTGCCAGCCTGTTCGGTGGCCGCGGTTCGGTGATCGGCACACTGATGGGCGTATTCATCATGGTCATGATCCGCAACGGAATGAACCTTCTGGGAATTTCCCCATTCTGGCAGGGCGCCGCAATCGGCAGCATCATCATCGGCGCCGTACTGATCGAGCGGTTAATGGCGCGCCGGACGACGCGTTGATCCACCAGTCTTTCAAGAGGACTCTTCCATGCTTACCGACAGTTTCGAACTCATCGACGAACGCTTCAGCCGCTACGCCATGGGCAACGTCCACCTCGAAAAGCTCTATACCGGGTGTCGATGGTGCGAAGGACCGGCATATCTGGCCGCCGGGCGCTATTTCGTCTGGTCGGATATCCCCAACAACCGCGTCATGCGCTGGGACGAAACGGACGGATCGGTCTCCGTGTTCCAGTCGCCCTCGTTTCACGCCAACGGCCACACCGTCGATCGTGAGGGGCGCTTGATCGCCTGCGAGCACAGCGGTCGCTGTGTTTCGCGCTTTGAGCACGACGGTTCTCGCACCGTGCTGTGTGCCGGCGGCGACGGCTGGCGGTTCAATTCGCCGAACGACGTCGTGGTCAAGTCGGACGGGAGCATCTGGTTCACAGATCCGAGCTACGGTATCGACACCGCGTACGAGGGCCACCCCGCGCCGCATGAGGTCGACGGCTGCCACGTCTGGCGGCTTGATCCTGCGTCCGGTGAACTGCTTGCCGTAGCCACCGACTTCCAGATGCCCAATGGCCTGGCCTTTTCGCCCGACGAGAGTCTGTTGTATATCGCCGATACTGGCTATACCCACTCGCCGACGGGGCGTCGGCATATCCGTCGATTTGCGGTAGGTGCGGACGGATGCTCATTGAGCGGCGGCGAGGTTTTCGCCGAATGCAGCATCGATTTGTACGACGGCTTTCGCATCGACACCGAAGGAAATCTCTGGGTGGGGGCGGGCGACGGCGTACATTGCATCGCACCGGATGGCTGCCTGATCGGCAAGATACGCGTGCCGGAGGTTGTCGCCAACGTCTGTTTCGGCGGTGTGCAGCGCAACCGCCTGTTCATCTGCGGAACGACGTCGCTCTATTCAATTTTTGTGAATGCCGCCGGGGCCTTGAGGCCGTCGGCAGCATAAACCCGGCTGCACCCTACCGGCGGGCACGCGCCTTCAGCGCACGCACCTCGAAGCTGACTTCGTCGACGGTCGTGTCGTGCGCATCGACCAGGCGCAAGCGGTGGCGGCCCGGTTGGGGTAGCCAGCGGACGGTGGCGTCGGCGTGGGCGAAGGGCTTGTCGTCGAGCAGCCACTTCCAGCCGCGTCCGGCGGTGCCGCTCAGGCGGAATTCGACGCGCTGGCGAGCGGGCGGGATGTCCGGGTCGAGGGCGAGGACCGTGCCGTTGGCCGGGTAGCCGATGCGCGCCAGGGCATTGCCGCTGGCCTGACGGATCACCGCTTGTTCGGTGCCGGGGGCGAACCACTCTTCTCTGGCCGGTTCGAGCGCGGGCTCGAAGCGGATGCGTCGCCGGACCAGCCCGGCGGGCGGCGAGGGCGGCTGGCTCGCGACGGCAGGGCGGCCGGAGGCCGGGTCGCCGCGGTGCAGCCAGTCCATCACCTCGCGCCAGACGGGGGCCGCGCCGCTGATCCCGGAAACATCGTGCATCGGGCTGCCGCTGGCGTTGCCGACCCATACCGCGACGGTATAGCGGCGCGAGTAACCGGCGCACCAGTTGTCGCGCATGTCCTTGCTGGTGCCGGTCTTGGCGGCGGCCCAGTAGGGCGTGGCGAGCCAGGATTCGAGGCCGAAGGTCGAGGCGCGGGCGTTGCGGTCACTGAGGATGTCGCCGATCTGGAAACTCGCGGCGGGGGTGAATGTGGCATGCGGGCGGGCGGTGAAGACCTCGGCGCAGCCGTCGCTTTGGCAGTTGAAGGTGGCTTTCCCGCTTCCGGGTGTAGTGCCCAGCGGCGTCCATTGTCCGCCGTTGGCAAGCGTGCGGTAGGCGTTGGCCAGCATCAGCAGCGAGATGTCGGCCGAGCCCAGCGCGAGGCTGTAGCCGTACCAGTCGCCGCCGCGGCGCAGGCTGGCGAATCCGGCCGTGCGCAGGCGCCGCAGGAACGGTTCGGGGCCGAGGCGGACGAGCGTGCGCACGGCGGGTATGTTGAGCGAACCGCCGAGGGCGCGGCGGACCGAGACCCAGCCCTGGTAATGCGGTTCGTAGTTCTGCGGCGCGTAGAGGCCGTTGCCGGTGTCGAGCGTGAGCGGCGCGTCCTCGATCAGGGAGGCGGGGGTCAGTGTGCGCGTTTCGAAGGCCAGCGCGTAGAGAAAGGGTTTGAGCGTCGAGCCGGCCTGGCGCAGCGCGGTGACGCCGTCGACCTCGGCCGCGCTGGAGAGGTCACCGCTCGATCCGACCCAGGCGAGGATTTCTCCGCTGGCGTTGTCGAGCACGACGACGGCGCCGTCTTCGGCGTTCTGTTGGCGCAAGGCACGCAGATGCCGGCGCAGGGAGTTCCGGGCAAAGCCCTGCAACGCGAAGTCCAGGCTGGAGCGGAGGGATTGCCCGGGAGTGTCGAGCACCTTTTGCGAAAAATGCGGGGCGAGTTGTGGTACGCCGGCGTTCTGCATGGAAGCCCCACCGCTCAGTGCCATTCCACTGAAACCGCGCAGCGATTCGCATTCGCCATCGCGGCCCATCTCGCGGAGCAGGTTGCAGGCACGCCGGGTCACCACCTCCGGGCGGGCGTTCGGCGAGCGCAGCAGCGCGGCGGCGAGCGCGGATTCGCGATCGTCCAGTCCGTGCGGCCATTTGCCGAAAAGCTGCCGGCTCAGCGCGCCGACGCCTTGCAGTTCACCCCGGAACGGCACCAGATTGAGATAGGCCTCGATGATCTGCGGCTTGCTCCAGCGGGTTTCCAGCCGCATGGCGGCGGTCGTCTGCGAGATTTTTTCCGGAAACGAGCGACGCCCCCGCCGTTGTCCGTCTTCTTCTATCAGTCCGACGAGCTGCATCGTCAGCGTGCTTGCACCCCGTGTCCGCTTGCCCCAGAAGTTGCTCCAGGCCGCCTTGCCGGCCGCGCGCCAGTCGACGCCGTCGTGTTCCATGAAGCGCTTGTCTTCCGAAACGATCACTGCGCGCACCAGCGCCGGTGAAATTTCGGCCAGCGGTGTCCAGTCGAGCCGGCGCACGGTCTTGTCGATGCGCAGGCTGTGCAGTATCTGCCCGTCACGGGCGAGCAACGTGGCCTCGGATGGAGTGTAGTCGCGCTTGACTTCGGCGAAGCTCGGCAAGGCCAGCGCGGGTGCGTTTGCCAGTCCGACCGCGCCAACGAAGACGAACAAGGCGCGGCGGAGGCTCACGGGCATTGTTATGTCTTCCATCGCAACGCAGGTGAGCAGGCGCTCACTCCTCGACCTTGACACGCGCGTTCGGTACTTCGCCGAAGACATCCGGCGCGTACAGGGCCTCGACGCGCGTCGGCGGCAGCGCGAAGTGGCCGGCGTTGTTCAGGCGCAGCGTGTATTCGATGCGGAACCGGCCTTTCGGCAGCCAGGCGTAGTAGGCGCGGAAGGCGCTGAAGCTGCGCTCGACGTAGGTCGGCGCCATGCCTTGTCCGTCGCGGTTCTCGCCGAGCGTGCCGATGCTCGAATCGCGCCCGTCGCCGTCGCCGAGAATGCGCGCGCCGGCCGGGATCGGATCGCTGAGCGCCACCCAGGTCATCTCGTGGTCGGCGTCGACATTCAAGGTGACGCGCCAGAGATCGCCGCGGCTGACCTTGCCCGGCACCTTTTCCTGGGTCGGCGTGACCTGCCGGCTGATCCGATAGCTCATGGCGCGGGCGGGGCCGTCCGGAATCGCGGCCAGCACCTGGATCGTCGCCCAGGGATTGCCGTTGCCTTGATGCACCAGATTCAGCGCGTCGTCCTTGCCGAGCGGCGTCGGCCAGGGCAGTGTGATGGGGGCGCGTGCTTCGCCGGTGGCCTGGCTCCAGTCGATCTCTCCGCTGGCCTTGGCGAGCGTGGCCAGCGTCTTGCCGTCGACCGGGTCGCGCTCGAAGGCGCTGGCGAAACGGTCGAGGGTGACGCGAGCCCAGGCGTTGGCCGTCGTCGTCAGCCAGCGGCCGCGCACCTGGCGCTCCATCGCGCCTTGCACCAGACGCGGCAGGTCGTCCTTCCAGTCGGGGTTGTCGAGCATCGCTTCGATCAGGCGGAAGGCGTTGGCGTCGGCGTTGAGCATCATCCACCACCAGTAATCTTCGCGCTCGGTGGTGAAGATCAGGCGGCTGCCGGCGTAGGACAGGCGGTTGCGCAGTTCCTGCTGTGCCTCGGCGAGTTTCTTCTCGCGTTGCGGCAGGTCGTCGATGCGCTTGACGACGAGATACCAGTCGATCAGCGCGCCGGTCGGCAGACGCAGCGGGTCGATGTCCAGCGCCGCGACGGTGCGTGTCGGTTTCTGCCCCTGCCGCGTCAGCGCCTGCAGGATGTTGAGGCGGCGGTAGAGCAGGGCGTCGCTGCCCGCCGGCGACCATTCGCCGGTCTTGATGCGTCCTTCCGCATAGGCGGTCAGGCCTTGCAGCATGCGCTGCCGGCTGTCTTCGGGGAGGGCGAAGCCGGCCAGCGTCGTCAGGTCGAGCAGGTAGGCGGTCAGCGTGGCGCTGCCGGCCGTGCCGGGGAAGTACCCGGCCAGCCCGTTGCTGTCGAGTTGGCCGGGCAGGCTCTCGGCGATGGTCTGCCAGCGCGCGGCGTCGTTCAGGCCCACGGCGATCGAGGTCTTCTGCTCCAGGCAGGAGAACGGATAGCTTTCGAAGAAGCGGCGGACGCCTGGCGGGACGACGGCCAGTTTCGGCGACAGACCGACTTCGAGGCCGCCCTTGCCGGGCAAGGCGCCCGTCGGCAGGGTGACACCGACCTGGTATTTGCCCTCGACGCGCGTGAAACTGGCCTGCTGCACCGTCACCGGTACGGCGGGCGCGACCTGTTGCACGATCTTCAGCGCGTCCTGGGCGTTGCCGCCTTCCTCGCGCGCGCTGAATTCCCATTTCTGTTGCGCGATGCCTTCGCCGGTTTTGGCTTCCCAGCTCAGTTCGGCGGCGCCTTCGGGGTCGATGGCGACCTTCCGTTCGGGCAGCGTCGTCTCGCCGTTGCGGGCGGTGACGCTCACCGTCATTTTGCGCGCGGTGCCGTTGCGCAGGGTGAGCATGGCCTTGAAATCATCGCCTTCGCGCACCAGCGGCGGCAGGCCGGAGATGATCTGCAGGTCCTGCCGGGTGCGCACGCTGCCGCTGCCGGTGCCGAACAGGCCGGCTCCGACGGTGGCGACACCGACCAGGCGGAACTCGCTCAGCGAATCGTTCATCGCCACCTTCAACGTCGCGCTGCCGTTGGCGTCGAGCTTGATGCGCGGTTGCCAGTTCAGTAGCGTGTCGAACAGTTCGCGCGCCGGCGCGCGGCCGCCGCCCCCGCCGGGCGGCAGCGCTTTCTTGCCGAAGTGGCGTTTGCCGATCACCTGCGACTGCGCCGTCGCCGTTTCGACGCGGTAACCGCGTTTCTGCAACAGTGCGTCGAGCAGGTTCCAGCTCTCGTTCGGGCGTAGTTCGAGCAAAGCCTGGTCGACGGCGGCGAAGGCCACCTCGCTGCCGGCCGGCGCCGGCTTGCCGTCCGGCGTGGTGACGCGGATCTTCACCGTGGCTTCCTCGCGCGGGCGGTAGTCGGTCTTGTCGGTGCTGATCTCCACCTTGAGCTTGAAGCCGTCGGTGCCCACGGCGATTTCGCCGAGGCCGAGGCGGTAGGCCGGCTTGGCGAGGTCGACCATGGCTGTCGGCTGTTCCGGGTTCCACCATTCCTTGAACCAGGCGGCCGGTTCTCGCCAACCCCAGCGGAAGAAGCTGTACCACTTGAGCGGTTCGACGCGGCCGCGCACGGCGAGTACCGAGACAAATACATTCGGTCCCCATTCGGCCTTGACCGGGACTTCAACGGTCGGCTTGAAGCGCGAGAGCGGCTGGACGAAGGTGTCGACGATGCCGCCGGCTTCCACCGAAATCAGCGCGGTGGCTTCGCGGAAGGGGGTACGCACCTGGAAGCGCGCCGTTTCGCCGGGCTGGTAGCTCTTTTTCTCCGGGATGACGTCGATGCGGTCCTGGTTGCCGGCGGTGAACCACAGGTCGCCGCCGCCGCTGACCCAGTAACTGGTGCTGGAACGGGCGATGTTGCCTTGCGCGTCGCGCGCTTCGGCCAGCAGGTAGATCGAACCCGGATCGCTTTCCTTCGGTTCGCAGAGCAGCAGGCCGCGGCTGTCGGTCTTGCCCTGGCAGACTTCGCCGATCTCCTGATACTCCTGCCGGTTCTCGTAAGCGTAGAAGCCGCCGACGATGCGCCGGCGGTGGCTGTAGTCGATGCGGCGCTTGGCCTTGACGCTGACGGCCTGCCCGGCAAGCGGCTTGCCGTTGGTATCGAGTACCGCAACCTCGATGCGGTTCTTGCCGCCGCTGGACGCCCAGTCGGCGACCTTGATGCCCACGGTGAGCGCCGCCGGCCACAATTCGACGCGGCCGCGCAGCGTCTGGATTTCGCCGTTCGGGTCGGAGAAGCTCATCTCCGCATAGACCTCGCTCGGGCCTTTCGGCCTGGCCGGCAGCACGACGTCGAGCTTGCCGGCGCCGGTCTTGTCGAGCGTGACGGCCTGACGGTCGAGGATCAGGGCTTCCTCCTGGCGATTGGCCTCGACCTTGAAGGCAGCGAGCGCCTTATCGTCGAAGTCGATCTGGAAGTTGTAACCTTCGTAACCCTTGTAGGTCGGCCAGCGCGGGCGAAGCGTTGCGGAAACCTGAACCTCGGCGTTCCTGGCCGCGCCGCCGTTCAGGAAGGAGAGTCCGAGCGCCAGCGGCACCCTGGCCGGCGCCACCTGCCGGGCGGGGACGCCCTGCACGCTGCCTGTGAATACCGGCAGCCGGAAGTCGGCGACGCGGAATTCGCCGCTGTAGTGTTCGCCGCGCCTGCCGCCGCTGAGCACGATTTCGTAGCTGCCGAGCTTGGCGTTCTCCGGCACCTTCCAGCTGTTGGTCGCGCTGGCCTGATCGTCCCAGTCGAGCGGCTGGGTGTACTCGGTGCCGCTTTCGCCGTGGCGGAGGGTGAGCTTCGTCGGCAGCAGCGCGGTGTCGGGCAAGGCGAAACCCTTGCTGTCGCGGTTGCGCGCCAGGTGCTTCATCGACAGCGTCTGGCCGGGGCGGAACAGGCTGCGGTCGAGAATGCTGTGAATCCTGAAGTCGCTGCTGTCGCCCCAGGTCTCGACGCCGAAGCGCCAGGGTTCGAGGCCCTCGTTCCAGTCGGAGCGCACGAAGCTGTAGTCGCCATCGAGGCGGGCGCTGGCGAACAGGAAGTTGTCGTAGTGGCAGTTGGGGGCCTCCAGTGCCTTGTCGATCAACGCCCGGCCCTCGGCGTCAGTCGTGCCTTGCCAGAGCGACTGCCCGTTGCAGCCCGAGACACGGACATCGGCCCCGCCCACCGGCTTGCCGCTGTCGAGCGCCGTGACCCAGACCAGCGCGTTGTCGCTGCCGGTTTTCAGATGGACGGCAAGGTTGGTGACGAGGGCGGTCGTACGCACATACATCGGTTTTGGCGTGGCGAGCAGGGCATTGCCGAGCAAGCGGCTCTCGATCTCGACGATGTGGTAGCCCGGCTGCCTGAGCGGGATTCCGACGACCTCGAATTCGGTGCTGCCGCCCGGCTTGGGCAGATCCTGGTGCGCGACACCGTTGCGCTCCTTGAGGAAGGAGAGTTCGCGTGCGTAGAAAGGGTCCATGAAGTCCTGCTGTTCGCCATCGACCTCGACCTTGACCTTGCGCGTCTGCTGCTCGAATTTTTCAAGCGCCAGCATCGCGGCGATCACGTCGGCATCTTCGGTCAGCCTTTGTGCGCTGAAACGGTGCTGGCCGGGCAGCACGAGGTTGGCGACTTTCAGCGAGGCCTCGACGTTGCGCAGGGTGACCGGCAACAGGCCGCCTTCCTTCAGTTCGACGATGCCGAAGCGGCCGGGGAACTTGGCGAGCGGCGGCAGCGCGCCGGTGCGCGTTTTCAGCGGGAAGCTGGCCGCGTTGGCGAGCGTGCGTCCGGCTTCGTCCTGCAGGCCCGCGGGCAGCTCGATGGTGAGTTCGGCGTTCTGCGGCAAGGGACCGGGAAAGCGCACCGCGTTGACGGTGGCTTCCTTGTCGCTGCTGTTCTGGTTGGGGTCGGTCGGCGTGCGCTTGCCTTCCGGGGTGCGCAGGATGAACTGGCCGATCAGCGCGGCGTCGATGGGCGCGTTGAAGTTGAGCGTCAGCCCCGAGAGCGGCGAGCAGGCGGCACCTGCCTTCGCGCGTTCGCACGAGAGACTGGCGGCGAAGGGCTCGCGCACCGTGTAGATGAAGCTCTCTTCCTTTTCCGTCGGCGTGCCGTTGGCGGCCTTGATGCCCTTGCCCCAGACCAGCCGCGCGCGGCTGCCGGCCGGCAGGCGTTCGCTGCAGGTGACGACGAGCGCCGCACTGCCCATGTTGCCGACGCGTTCGAGCACTGCGCGCCGGACGTTGTCTGCGACCGGGCGCGCCGGGAGGCGCTGGCCAACGCCGTCGGCCTCGCACCAGAGATTCTGCTCCAGCGATTGTGCGTCCAGCGCACTGCCGCCGTTGATCACGAAGGCCTGGTCCTCCTCGATGGCGCTGCCTGCAGATGGAATGATGCGCCAGGGGCGGGGCGCGGCGCCCACGAGTTCGAAACGGCTCCTGCCGCCGAGCGTTTCGCCGGTCGGCGACGTGTAGTCCGACTTCACGGAGAAGACGCAGCGCTCCCCGGGTTGCAAGGGGCGGCTGAGTTGCCAGGCCCAGGTGCGGGAGTCGACCCAGCGGCCCTCGCCGGGGATGTTCTGGCAATCGAGTTCGAAGGGGGCTGCAGCCGAGGTGTCGCCAAGCTTGACCATCTCGGCGCTGAAACGCGCGGTGATCCGTGTCTGGTCGCCGACCTTGCCCTGCGGCTGGAACTGCTGGACGGCCGCAGCGTGGGCCAGACCGGCAGACGACAGAGCAAAGGCGAGGAGAGTGAGTCTTTTCATTCCGTTCTTTCGGGAGAAAGTCTGCAAAGGCGTCGGCATGTCGCTTCCTGTGGCGACATGCCGGCTGCAAGAACGGAATTCTATTGCTTCGGCACGCTGAAGTATAAAGACTTCGTCATGCCGGCGCAGGCAGATCTTCAGGATCGGAGCGCAATCACCGACTGGACCCCGGCCTTCGCCGGGGTGACGGAGAGATCTGCGTTTGCTCAGCGCACGTTCTTGCTGACGCCCGCCGATTCGAAGCTGGCCATCTCGTTCATGAACGCCATTGCCGCGCGCAGCAGCGGGTAGGCGACCATCGCGCCGGTGCCTTCGCCGAGGCGCATGCCGATGTCCAGCAGCGGATCGGCGTTGAGCGCGCGGAGCTGCACGGCGTGGCCGGCCTCCGCGGACTTGTGGCAGAAAACCACGTAGTCGAGCACGTGCGGTTCGATGCGCGAGGCGGCGAGCAGCGCCGAAGTGGCGATGACGCCGTCGCCGAGGATCGTGACGCCGGCTTCCGCGGCGGCGAGGTAGGCGCCGACCATCATCACGATCTCGAAGCCGCCGAATTCGGTCAGCACGGTCATGACATCCGCGTCGGCGGGCAGGTTCGCCCGGTCGAGCGCCTTCTGCATCAGCGCGCGCTTGTGCGTGAGGCCGGCGTCGTCGAGCCCCGTGCCGCGTCCGACGCAGGTTTCCAGCGGCTCGCCGGTCAGCAGGTGGGTGATCAGCGAGGCCGAACCGGTGTTGCCGATGCCCTTTTCGCCGAGGCCCAGCACGTTGCAGCCCTTGCCGACCACGTCGCGGACGAAGCCGGCGCCGCGCATCAGCGCCGTTTCGCACTGCTCCCGCGTCATCGCCGGTTCGACGATGTAATTGCGCGTGCCGGTCGGCGAGATCTTGGCGTTGATCAGCCCCTCGCGCTCGCCGAACTCGTGCGCCACGCCGGCGTCGATGACCACCATCTCCATGTCGTGCAGGCGGGAGAAAACGTTGGCGCCGGCGCCGCCACGCAGGTAGTTTTCCACCATCTGCCAGCTGACGTCCTGCGGGTACGCCGAAATGCCGGCCGTCGCGGCGCCGTGGTCGCCGGCGAAGATCAGCATGTGCGGGTTGCTGAGGTTCGGCGAGAGAGTGTTCTGGATACGCCCCACCTTCAGCGCGATCTTTTCGAGCTGACCGAGCGAGCCGAGCGGCTTGGTCTTGTTGTCGATCTTGTGCTGGAGCGCGGCGTCAAGGTCGCGGCTGACGGGGCGGATGGTGAACTGGGGCTGCATGATTGGACGTCCGGGCAAAGCGGCGATTATACGTTGCCGCTTCATGGTGCTCGTCGCGGAAATCCGCAACCGTGGGAGGTCTCCAGCGTTGCCGACGCAGTGCAAATTTTTTGCTAGAATCCGCGGCTAAATGCTGACCAGCAACTCGGGGTCGGCTTTTTTATTTCTTTCTCTCCCCGCAACTCAAAGGAGATCATTGCATGCAAATGGAGACCCTTCACGCCGATCAGGCCGCCGCCTTCCTCGACAGCGCCAGCTACATTGAACCCACGATGAGCATGGGAGAAAAAGCGGTTCATTTCGGCATCGACGCCATCGGGCGCGAGTTCATCCTGATCGCTTCGGCGCTGTCCGACGCCGTTCCGTGTTTCAAACTCGGGTTCTACTGACCGTCTTCAACGCAACCTCCCCCCGCGGCCGGGGCCCCTTGCGGATCATCCGCAAGTCACTAAGATACGGTTACGAGCGCTTCTCTGTGGCGCCGTGGAGACCGTGGTCGCGATGAGTATTTCTGCTGTTTCGAGTGCTGCCGGAGTTTACGCATCGACGGGCAACGCGTTGCGGAGTGCGGGTTCGTCCGGTGGAAAGCAGCAACTGACGAACGAAGAACTTGCCGTCGTCAGGGAACTCCGGGCGCGCGACCGCGAGGTCCGGCAGCACGAACAGGCGCATATTGCGGCGGGCGGCGGGCTGGTGACTGCCGGCGCGAGTTATACCTATCAAAAGGGGCCGGACGGAGCCAATTACGCGGTTGGCGGCGAAGTCCGGATTTCAACGTCTCCCGGGCGGACTCCGGATGAAACCATCGAGCGTGCCCGGCAGGTGCGTGCCGCCGCTTTGGCGCCAGCGAGCCCTTCGGGTCAAGACAGGGCTGTTGCAGCGCAGGCTGCACGGATGGAGCAGAACGCCCGCCTGGAAAAGGCTCGAGAGGCCCAGGCCGAGGATGACAACGGCGGCGGATTGCGTCGTTCCGAGGCAATCCGCGCCTATTCCGACGAGCCGAAGAGTGGCGCTGTCGGTCTGGATGTCTATGCGTGATTCCGTGCTCAATCCTCGTCCTGGAACGCCTCCTCCCGCGTCTTGCGGAAGGCCGGCAGGACGACCAGCGCGAGGGTGATCGCCGCGAGCGCCAGCAGCAGGGCGCTGATCGGGCGGGTGACGAAGACCGAAAAATCACCGCGCGAGAGGAGCATCGCCCGGCGCAGGTACTCCTCCATCATCGGCCCGAGGATGAATCCGAGCAGCAGCGGCGCGGCTTCGCAGTCGAGCTTGTAGAAGAGGTAGCCGAGCAGGCCGAAGAGGGCCATCAGGTGGATGTCGATCACGCTGTTGCTGACCGAGAAGGCGCCGATGGCGCAGATGACCACGATCACCGGGAACAGGTAGTGGTACGGCACCGTCAGCAGGCGCACCCACAGCCCGACCAGCGGCAGGTTGAGGATCACCAGCATCACGTTGCCGATCCACATCGAGGTGATCATTCCCCAGAACAGCGCCGGCTGCTCGGTCATCACCGTCGGGCCGGGCTGGATGCCGTGCAGGATCATCGCCCCGGCCATCAGCGCCATGACCGCGTTGGAGGGAATGCCGAGGGTCAGCATCGGGATGAACGAGGTTTGCGCGCCGGCGTTGTTGGCCGATTCCGGGCCGGCGACGCCTTCGATGGCGCCGCAGCCGAATTCGCCGGGCGTGCGCGAGAGCTTCTTTTCCAGCGAGTAGGCGGCGAACGAGGCGAGCATCGCGCCGCCACCGGGCAGGATGCCGAGCAGCGAACCGAGCGTGGTGCCGCGGAAAATCGGCGCGATCATCCGGCGAATTTCCTCGCAGGTCGGCATCAGCCGGCCGATCCGGTGAATTTGCGGCACCCCTGTGGCATGACGCTCGTGTTCGAGGTTGCGGACGATCTCGCCGAGGCCGAAGAGGCCCATGGCCACGGCGACGAAGCTCAGCCCCTCTTCGAACTCGGGCACCTCGAAGGTGAAGCGCTGGAAGCCGGAGCTGACGTCGGTGCCGACCAGGCCGATCAGCAAGCCCACGAGGATCATGGCGATGGCCTTGAGCAACGAGCCGTGTGCGAGCACGACCGAAGCGACGAGGCCGAGGACCATCAGCGAGAAGTACTCCGGCGGGCCGAAGGCCAGCGCCATCTCGGCCAGCGGCGCGGCGAACATGGCGATCAGCAGGGTGGCTAGCGAGCCGGCGACGAACGAGCCGATCGCCGCGGTGGTCAGCGCCGCCCCGGCGCGGCCTTTGCGGGCCATCTGGTAACCGTCCAGGGCGGTTACCACGGACGACGATTCGCCTGGCAGGTTGACCAGGATCGCCGTCGTCGAGCCGCCGTACTGCGCGCCGTAGTAGATGCCGGCGAGCATGATCAGCGCCGAGACGGGTGGCAGGGCGAAGGTCGCCGGCAGCAGCATGGCGATCGTGGCCACCGCGCCGAGGCCGGGCAGAACGCCGATCAGCGTGCCGAGCAAAACGCCGAAGAAGCAGTAAAGGATGTTGGTCAGCGACAGCGCGGTGGCGAAGCCGATGCCGAGATTGTTCAGCAGTTCCATTCTCGCCTCCTAGTTGAACCAGGCGCCGGACAGCGACAGCGGCAGGCCGAGTCCCTTGATGAAGATCAGCAGGGCGCAGGTAGTGGTGCCGGAGGCGAGGATCAGGCGCGGGACGATCCGTCCGTGCCGGCTGGCGCGCGCCGCCAGCAGAACGGCGACGAAGGTGACGGCGATGAAGCCGGCGTCCCTGACCAGCGCGCCGTAGAACACCGTGGCGCCGATCACCAACAGCAGCGGTTCCCAGGCCAGCGGGCCGATGGCGTCCTGCCGGCCGGCGAGCACGCCGCGCACGGCGATGATCAGGCCGAGGACGGCCAGCAGCGCGGCGAGCACCATCGGGAAGAAACCCGGCCCCATGCGCGTGGCCGTCCCGAGCGGGTAGCTTCGGGCGATACCCATCACCCCGAGGCCGAAGGCCAGGAACAGCAGCCCGGCCCAGAAATCCTTCGCCCGCGCGTTCATGCGCTGGCTCCGTCGCCGTGTTCCCGGCGGCCCAGACGCACCGCCGTCATGCCGGGCAACCGGTAGCGTTCCGGGGCGGGCATGACCAGCACGCAGTCGTCGCAGGGGGTTGTCACCGGCGTGTCGCCGTCGTAGGCGATGACAGTCCCTGCGTGCGGCACGGAGTCCATCGACTCCCAGTCGCGGGTGAAGAGGAATTCCGGGTGGCGGATCGTCACCGCGTCGACGATGCGTACGGCCTTGACGTCGGGGAAGGGCGCGTCGGCACACAGGCCGGGGCAGGCGCCGGTGGCGTCAAGAAAACGGCGGCTGGCGCGGTGGGCCATGACTACCGCGGCGTGCTCGAAGTGAAAACCACATTCGACGAGCAGGGCCTGGCGCGGGTTGCCCTCGTCCCCAAAACCGGCGTAGTCGCGCAGGCGCTTGCCGGCGCTGTGGCCGGCGTCGATCACCAGGTACTCCGGCACGCCGAGGCGGCGGGCGAAGTCGAGGCCGCCTGCCGTCGCGCCGCACAGGCCGAGCGCCGGGCCTGGGGTGTGCATCGAGTGCAGGTCGAGCAGGAAGTCCACCGTGTCGAAGAAGGCGCGCATTTCCCGGGCGCGCGCAAGTTCCTGCGACTGGCGCGGGCCGTCGAGCGTCGCTTCATCCCAGACGCGGTTCATGTCCTCGTCGACCCAGCGCGTTGCTTCGGGGTTGTTGCGGTCGAAGCGCGAGAAGGCCTCGACGTTGGCGAAGCTCAGGCTGAGCGTGCCGGCCGTCGGGCGCACGCCTTCGTCCAGCAGCGCTGCGACGGCCCAGGCGCCGCAGATCTCGTTGCCGTGCGTCAGGGCGTTGATGCATACGTGCGGGCCGGGGCGGCCGCTGTGGAAGGTGTGAACGTAGGCGAGGCCGTCCGTGCCGGCGCGATAGGGCGTGATGTCGGGAGTGTCGAGGAACATGGAAGTATGGAAGAAAGCGTGGAAGCGAGTGGAGGAGGACGGAAGCCCGCCGCCGGAACAACCGCGTCATTCCGGCGAAAGCCGGAATCCATCGGTGTGCCGCTGGATTCCGGGTCATCCCCGCAGTGACGGGTTCCGCGGGTGCGCCGATTTCAGTCGGTGCGGATGTTGGCCGTCTGGATGATCTTCTGGTACTTGGCCGTTTCCTTGCCGATGAAGGCGGCGAAGTCCTTCGGCCCGAGCCCGGCGAGCGCCAGCCCGGATTCGGTCAGCTTGTCGCGCACCGCCGGCTGCTTGAGCACTTCGGCCATCTCCTTGTCGAGGCGGGCGGTGATCGCTTCCGGCGTCTTCGCCGGGGCGAACAGGCCGAACCAGACGCCCATGTCGACGCCGTCCAGCCCCTTGCTCTCGGCGAGCGTCGGTACGTCCGGCAGGGCCGCGGCGCGGTGGGCTTCGGTGACGCCGAAGACCTTGATCTTGCCGGTCTTGATGTGCGGCAGGGCTGAAGAAAGTACCAGCACCGCCAGCGGAATCTGGCCGCCGAGCAGGTCGGTGAGCATTGGGCCGGCGCCCTTGTACGGCACGTGTTCCATGTTGATCTTCGCCTGCTGCTTGATCAGCTCGCCGCTCAGGTGCAGCGGCGTGCCGACGCCCGATGAGGCGAAGCTCAGCTTGTCCGGGTTGGCGCGGGCGTAGGCGAGCAGTTCGTCGGTGTTCCTGGCTGCGACGTTGTTGGCGCCGACAAGCACCATCGACTGCGTGCCGACCAGCGTGATCGGCTGCAGGTCCTTCTGGCCGTCGTACTTGACCGACGGCGAGGTCAGCCGGGCGATGGAAATCTCGCTGCCGGAGCCGAGCAGCAGCGTATAGCCGTCCGGCGCCGCGCGCACCGCCTTGGCCGCACCGATGGTGCCGGCGGCGCCCGCCGCGTTCTCGACGACCACCGGCTGGCCGAGCCGCTTGCCGAGTTCTTCGGCGACTGTCCGCGCGACGAGGTCGACGCTGCCGCCGGGGGTGTAGCCGACGAGGAGGGTGATCGGCTTGCTCGGGTAGGTGTCGGCGATGGCCGTTCCGGTAAGGCAGGTCGCGGCGATCAGCGACGCGAGGGTGCGGGTGAGGAATCGAGGCATGACGTTCTTTCGCTGGAAGTGGATGAAAAAGCAATCGCGCGGCCAGATCGGAGAACGCACCGGATCCCTGCGAGCGGCTGCAGTATAGGGGCGCGGATGGCCGGCGTGCCTGCCGGGTTGCTTAGTTGACTTGCCGAAATGGCAACCGCAGAAATTGCCGTCGCTGTGACGAATGCCTCGCTTCATTGTGTGGGATGCGCATATAGTTGCAATTCCCGAAAAAAAGAACCCTGCCACTGATCGTGTCCGCCAACAAACGTCACATCAAGCTGCAAAGGCTCCTGGTCGCCGCGCTCCTGCTCGTGTTGTTGCCAGCCGTTGCGCTGCAAGCGTGGTTCTCCTATCGCACGGCCCGGGAGTCCGCCGTCAGGTTCCAGGAACAACTGGCCAGCGAAGTCAGCGCACGGGTCTTCGACAAGGTAGTGCAGTTCTTCGAAGTTCCTCGCCGGGTCGTCCGCTACAACGTCGATCAGTTCCGGGCCGGGGTGATGGATGTTTCCAAGCCCCTGGAAATGCAGGACAATTTCCTCCTGCAACTGGGACAGCAGCCGATGCTGACCTTCGTTTCGGTCGGTACCGCCAAGGGCGAGTATTTCGCTGCCAGCAGGCCGCCCGTGGGTGAAGAGCGGGAAAAACTTCGCCTGCTTCAGGCCACCGAAACGGATGGTCGCATCATGACCATGTACAGGGTCGAGGAAGGAAACCGGCGAGGTTCGCTCATCTCGCGGGGGAACGCGAATTTCGATGCCCGGGAGCGCCCCTGGTTCAAGGCTGCAATGGAGCGGAACGCGGTGGGCTGGTATCCGGTGTATCAGTACCGGATCGACGATGCGGCAGGCTACTACGATGCCATGGGGATCGGGATGGCAGCGCCGCTCCACGACCGCGCGGGAACGTTCGCCGGCGTGCTGACGGCAGACGTGGCGCTGGTGCAGCTCAGCACGCTGCTGGCGAGCATCACCAGGGAACTCGGCGGGGAAGCGTTCCTCTTCGACGAAGGCGGTTATCTGCTTGCGACCTCGATGCTGGAGAAGATGTACGAGCGAAAAGGCAACGAGACGGTTCGCGTCAGGGCGAGCGAGAGCCAGAATCCGGTCATCCGCTCCGCCAGCAGGATCATCGCGGAGGGCGACGAGCCGCGGGGGCGGACGCTCAGGACGGTCGAGGGTGAAAGGTATCTGCTCGATTGGTGGCAATTCCCGCTGCCCAACGGGCCGACGATCACGATCGCCAACGCGCTGCCGCAAAGCCGTTTCGATGCGCCGTCACGCGGCTTGCTCGTCAACGTTCTCCTCTTCAGCGCGGCAATCTTCGTGGCGGGCGTGATCCTTTCCCTCTTCGTGAGCAAGTGGGTGGCCAGACCGCTGGTGGAACTGGGTGAATGGGCCACCCGGCTGGGGCATCGCGAGTGGGAACACGCTCGTCAGCCCACCAGTCCGATCACTGAAGTGGAGTCTCTGTCCGCCGCCCTGCGCTTCATGGCGGACAGCGTCAAGTATCACACCGACAACCTGGAAAAAGAGGTTGCCGCCCGCACGGCCGAACTCGAACTCGCCAATGCCGAACTGGCGAAACGCTCCAACACCGACGGGCTGACCAGGGTGGCCAACCGGCGCCACTTCGATGAACTCCTGGCCCGGGAAGTTGCCCGCGCACGACGGCTCAAGCAACCGCTTGCACTGATCATGCTCGACGTGGATCACTTCAAGAACTACAACGATCACTACGGCCACCTGGCCGGAGATCATTGCCTGATCCTGCTCGCCAACGAGCTGAAAGGCGCAACGCGCCGCCCGAGCGATCTGGTGGCGCGCTATGGCGGCGAGGAGTTCGCCATCATCGCCGCGCACAGCGACCCCGGGGAGGCGCTGGCGCTGGCCGAAATCCTGCGCCAGAAAATCGAACAACTGGCGATAACCCACGCGACGTCAGCGACGGGCGTGGTGACTGCGAGTTTCGGCGTCGCCGTGCTCGTTCCGGATGAGCGCAACGGCGCGGCGCAGTTGATCTCAATGGCCGACAAGGCGCTCTATCAGGCAAAGGCCAACGGGCGGAACCGGGTCGAATCGGGCGTCGCTTGAGCGCACCACGATGCCTTAAAGTCAGCACGCGCGGAAACGCGCGCGGGATAGCGTGAATCTGTAGCAGGATTGATTGTCGATACCGGGCTGGGGCAGATTTTCGGACCGCTACCGTTGGTGCCGGCGGACTGCGCATCATCACAGGTTGAGTTCCTCTGGTCGAAGGGTTTGCTCTTCCGTGATGTCACGGGACGGGAAAAACGTCATGAATATTGTGCTTGATCTTGGACTGCGCGGCCGGCTGCTGTTGGTCGTGTCATCGGTATTTCTCGTGCTTGGCGCGCTGATCGTTCGTCAGAACCTCGATCGTCGCGACGAGCGGCTGCAGCATACGACCGAGCATCTTCTCCAGCAGGCGCGGGTGATTGCCGCGCGCCAGCATTTTCTTTCCGCCCGGGCGGAGATGCTTCTCGCCGGACTCGTGCAGTCCCGGGGCGTTCCGGATATTGAATCAAGCCGAAAATGCTCGGCCTGGCTGGCGGCCAGGCTCAGGTCGGAATCGGAATTCGTGCAGCTCGGCATGGTCCGGCCCGATGGCGAAGTGGCTTGTGCAGCACAGATGCCGGAGGGGCGCGTCAGCTTTGCAGATCGCGCGTGGTTCCAGCTCGCCTTGCGCACGCCGCAGATGATCGTCGGCGACGTGGTGTTCGGCCGCATTCTGAAGAAACCGGTGATTACGCTGGCGCGGGCCGTCCATGATGAGCAGGGACGTCCGACTGCCGTCCTGTTCGTTTCGCTGGATCAGGCGTGGATCAAGGAGCAGCTTGCCATTGCCGACCTGTCGGATGGCGTCCGGATCTGGGTGGTCGACGCCAAGGGCACGATCGTGGCGCGACATCCGGACGAAGAGGGCTGGGCGGGCCGCGATGCGGCCGAGCAGCCCGCGGTGAAGGGCGTTTTCGCCGGTGAAAGCGAGGGAATGTTCGAGGCGCCGGGCCTGGACGGGCAGCACAAGCTGTTCGCCTACGCGCCTCTCATCAAGACCCTGTCGGGCCAGCTGCGCCTCGTTGTTTCGCAGCCGAAGGCCGCGGTCATTGCCGCCTCGTGGAACGAGCTCGCCGCCGACCTGGGGCTTGGTCTTTTCCTGGTTGGCAGCATCCTCGCACTGGCGTTGTGGGGAAGCAACCGGTTGTTGTTGCGTCCGTTGACCGCGCTGTCGCAGGCGGCCGACCGCTTGAGGTCCGGCGATTACCAGGTGCGTAGCGGGCTTCGCCACGGCAACGATGAAATCGGTCGTCTGGCGCGCACGTTCGATGCGGCGGCCGCCAGTGTTCAGGAACATTTGCAGGCCAGGCAGGTCGCCGAAACGGCGGTGCGCGAGAGCGAGGGGCAGCTTCGACTGGCGCTGGAGGCGGCCACGGCCGGCACGTGGCAATGGGACCTGCGCACGCAGAAGAACACCTGGTCCGACGAAGTCTTCCGCCTTTACGGCCTGGATCCCGGCAGTTGCGAACCCTCCTATCAGACCTGGCTGGATGCGGTTCATCCCGATTGCCGCGAAAGGGCGGAAAAGGCGGCGAACGTGGCCTGGTCTCAAGGGGGCGAGCTGAACCTGGAGTGGCGGGTGAACCTGCCGGCCGGCCCCGTGCGCTGGCTGCTTTCCCGCGGGCGGCCGGAGAAGGACGCCGACGGAAGGGTCGTCAGGTACGTCGGCATCGTGATGGACATCAGCGAACGCAAACGCTCGGAACTCGAACTTGAACAGCACCGCCACCACCTGCAGCAGCTCGTGGACAACCGGACAGCGGCGCTGGCCGAAGCCAACCGGGCGCTGGCGGCGCGTGCCGACGAAATCAGCGATCTCTACAACAATGCGCCCTGTGGCTACCATTCGCTGGCGCCGGACGGCACGGTACTCGCCGTGAATGATACGGAGCTGAACCTGCTCGGTTACGCGCGCGACGAATTCGTCGGACACAGCATCGGCGAGTTCATGACGCCAGAGAGCTTGCAGCGATTCCGCCGGAATTTTTCCGATTTTGCGAGGTACGGGTACTTGCGCGACCTGGAAATGGACTTCGTGAAAAAGGACGGGTCGATCCAGCCGGTGCTGGTCGGCGGCGACATGGTCCGTGACGCACAGGGGAAATTCCTGCGTACCCGCAGCATCCTGGTCGACAACAGCGAGCGCAAGGCGCGCGAGGAGCAACTGCGCGCGATGCAGGACGAACTGGCCCGCCGGGCTGTCGAGGCGGAAGCCGCCACGCGTTCGAAGAGCGCCTTCCTCGCCAACATGAGCCACGAGATACGGACGCCCTTGAACGCGATCATCGGGCTGACGCATCTGGTCCTCGGGGCCGGGCAGCCGCCGGAACAGGCCGAGCGGTTGAAGAAGATCGAAAGCGCGGGGCATCATCTGCTCTCGATCATCAACGACATCCTCGACATTTCGAAGATCGAGGCCGGCCGGGTCGAGCTGGAACACGAGGACTTCCATCTCTCGGCGATCCTCGACAACATCCAGTCGCTGATCGGCGAGCAGGCCCGCAGCAAGGGGCTGCGGATCGAGATCGACCCCGACTCGGTCCCGGTCTGGTTGCGCGGTGACGCGACCCGACTGCGCCAGGCGCTGCTCAATTACGCCGGCAACGCCGTCAAGTTTACGGAACAGGGAAGCATCACCCTGCGCGCCATCCTGCTGGAAGACCTGGGCGACGAGTTGCTGGTGCGCTTCGAGGTGCAGGATACCGGCATCGGCATTCCCGCCAAGGTGCTGCCGGGGCTGTTCCAGGCGTTCGAGCAGGCGGACGCGTCGACCACCCGGAAATACGGAGGCACCGGCCTGGGTCTGGCGATCACCCGGCGGCTTGCCGCGTTGATGGGGGGCGAGAGCGGGGCCGAAAGCACGCCGGGGAAAGGCAGCCTGTTCTGGCTGACCGCCCGGCTCGGACGGGGGCGCGGCGTCATGCCCTGTACGGCTGTCGCGCCACGCGAGAACGCCGAATCGCTGCTGCGGCAGCGCTATCGCGGCGTACGGCTGCTGCTGGCGGAGGACAACGAAATCAACCGGGAAGTGGCGCTGGAGTTGCTGCATTCGGTCGGCCTCGATGTCGATACCGCCGAAAACGGCACCGACGCCGTGGCGAAGGTGATGCGGAACGACTACGCGCTGATCCTGATGGACGTGCAGATGCCTGAGATGGACGGCCTGGAAGCCACGCGCGCGATTCGCCTCCTGCCGGGATGGGAAAAACGGCCGATCATCGCGATGACCGCCAACGCCTTCGCCGACGACCGTCGCCTCTGCGAAGACGCCGGAATGAACGATTTCATCGTCAAGCCCGTCGATACCGGGCATTTGTTCGACACTCTCCTCCAGTGGCTCGAAGCCGGGAAGGCAGTCGCGCCGCCACTCGCGACGGCTGGGTCCGCCCCCTCCGCCGCCACGCCGGCGCCCGCCGCTGCGGCGAACGACCTCGCCGATCTTCCCGGCATCGATACGACCGTGGGCCTGCGCTATATCGCGGGCAACAAGGTGCGCTATCGCGAAATCCTGCGCAAATTCCGGGCGCAATACGGTCCGGAATTCATCGCCGAGTTCCGCCGCCTGCGCGAGGACAACGACTGGTCGACCGTCCTGCGCATGGCGCATACGCTCAAAAGCGTAGCCCGCTCGATCGGCGCCGCCGCCCTCGGCGACATGGCCGAACAACTGGAGCAAGCCGTGGCGGGTTCCGATCACCCCGCGGCCCGTCGTCAGGAAGATGTTCTTGAAGGCGAGCTCGCGCGTATTGCGGGCGGCCTTGACCGGCTCGGAGAGGCGGAGAGCGGGCGGGCCGCGAAGCTTGCCGCGGACCCCGTGGCGTCGTTCCGGCGCTTCGTGCAATTGCTCGAAGCGCGCGATACGGCGGCCGTCCAGGCGCTGGAAGAGTTCAGTGGCACGCTGCTGGCTTCGGGCGTTGACGGGGCGGTGATCGCGGACATTCGGCAGGCGGTCAAGCGCTACGACTTCGCCCTCGCGCTGGATGTGCTGCGACGCTTTCAGCCCGGATTCCTCGACGAGACAGGGGCTGCGTCGTGACCGCCGCCGGGCGCAACACCCTCCTCGTCGTCGATGATGTTCCGGAGAACATCGACATCCTCGCCGGCGTGCTCGGCAGTGAATACCGCGTCACTTTCGCTACCAACGGGCTGGACGCGCTGGCGGCTGCCCTGGCGCAACCGCAGCCCGGACTGATCCTGCTCGACGTCATGATGCCCGGCATGGACGGCTACGAAGTCTGCCGCCGCCTGAAGGCTGACCTGCGCACACGCGATATTCCGGTCATCTTCCTGACCGCGCAAAGCGAGGTCAGCGACGAGGAATTCGGCTTGTCGCTCGGCGCGGTCGACTATCTGCACAAACCCTGCCATCCGGCGATCGTCCGGCAACGCGTGCGGATTCATCTCGAACTGCACAATCAGAACCTGGCGCTCGAGGAACGCGTGCGCGAGCGGACCCGCGAACTCGAGGAAACGCGGGTCGAGATCGTGCGCCGGCTCGGTCGCGCCGGGGAGTACCGCGACAACGAAACCGGCTTTCACGTCATCCGGATGAGCCAGTACTGTTACTGCCTGGCCATCGCCGCGGGCATCGCCCCGCAGCAGGCCGAACTGCTGCAGCTGGCCGCGCCGATGCACGACATCGGCAAGATCGGCATCCCCGACCGCATCCTGCTCAAGCCGGGAAAGCTGGACGAGGAAGAGCGGAAGATCATGCAGGGCCATGTGCTTATCGGCGCCGAAATCATCGGCGATCACCCGTCCGGCCTGCTGGCGCTGGCGCGCAGCGTGGCGCTTACTCACCACGAGCGCTGGGATGGCGCCGGCTACCCCAACGGCCTCGCGGGCGAGAGCATTCCGATCGAGGGGCGCATCGCGGCGATTTGCGACGTCTTCGACGCGTTGACCTGCGTCCGCATCTACAAGCCGGTCTGGACATTCGACGCCGCCGTCGACTACATCGTGGGCGAAGCGGGCAAAGCGTTCGATCCGGCGCTGGTCGCGTTGTTCTTCGACGTGGTGCCGCAGTTTGCCGAAATCAGGGCGCGCTATGCCGACGGCCCTTGCGTCGGGGAGCCAAAGGGCTGACTGACCGGACTTGTCCGGCTTTCCGCCAGGATCCGCCAGCAGGATTCGGCCAGAGGCTTGTTGCGTGCCTGTCGTTTGTACAGGCGGATTTCCAGCGGGACCTCGTCGGCCGTGCCGCCGGCATGGACGAGCCGGCCCTGCGCAAGGTCGGCAGCGATCAGGCGGCGGGGCAGCCAGGCGACACCCAGTCCCCGATGGACGTGTTCGAGCAGCGCCTCGGCGAAATCGGCGGTCAGGGTACGCTGAAGATGGTAGGTGTCGCCGCGTTCGAGCAGGTGCATGTCGAGCACGTTGCCCATCATCAGCGTCGGCAGGTAGGAAAGCAGGGGAACCGGGGCGGTTGGGCTGCCGGGCAGGGCGAAGCGGGGCTTGCCGCCGATCTCCGGCCGGCAGACGGGCACCAGCGTTTCCCGGGCGATGGCGAGGTGGTGGAACTGTCGCTCATCGAGGCGCAGGCCGACGAGCGGGTGGTAGTAGCTGAGCAGGACGTCGCTGACGCCCTCTTCGAGTTGCAGCGCCATGTCGTGGACCGAACCGGTGCTGACGCGCACCGGAAAGGTGCCGACGTGCTTGCGCGTGCGTTCGAGCAGTTCGGGGAAAAAGGTGTGCGCGAGGGTGCGCCCGGTGGCGACGCTCAGCGTGTCGTTGCCGGCCAGCGAGCGGGCGCGCAGGCAGGCGCGACCTTCGTAGAGCTTGGAGACGATGTCCTGCGCGGTCTGCAGGAACAGTTCGCCCTCGCCGGTCAGGGTTGCCGGGTATTCGCCGCGATTGACCAGCGGCACGCCGAGCCAGGTCTCCAGCGACTTGATGCGCCGGCCGAAAGCGGGCAGGGTGACCTGCCTTTCCTCCGCCGCCCGCGTGAAGCTGCGAAAACGGGCGAAAGCGATGAAGTCCTCAAGCCATTTTGTCTGCATGGTTTTCCTCCGGGGGAGGAACCTAGCAAGAAACGCACCCCGACGCTATCCGGGGACAGCGAAGCGTTGGCTGCGGCGGCTCAGTCGACCCCGCAGGCGATCTTCCAGAGCTTTTCCTCCATCGAGCCCTCGGAGATCGAGGCCCAGTTCGGCGCTGCGTCCTCGTCGGCGACGATGCGCTCGCCGTCGCCCATCGGGCCGGCGAAGGAGGTCGAGGCGAGGTATTTCTCGTGCTTGTTGGCGCAGTCGTACGCGGTGCGGACGAGCGTGGACAGATACGGCGCCTGGCCGGGGTCGGCCTGCGCTTCGCCCCAGCGGACGAGGTGCAGCACCTGGCTGATGTCGCCATTCCGTTGCGTGTTGCCGCGGTCGGCGTAGATCCGGGTGCCGTCCTCGAAACGGTCGATCTCGGTCCATTCGGCGAGGGCGCTGGCGCAGCCAAGAACCAGCGCCAGCACGATGCTCTGTCGCAGCTTTTTCATGGGCGGCGATTCTACCGCGCGGTCATGGCGGCTGCCAGACTACGTCTGCGCTTTCAGCAAGCCGACCGGAAGCGTCGCCAGAACGTCGCTGACCGCGAGCGTGGCGGCTCCGGCGATGCACGTACCGGAGAGAATGTCGCGCCAGGGGTTTCCGGCGAGGGAATCCGGCAGGTGGATGAGGGTGTCGTCCCACACCGCCGGCCCGGTCGGCGGCGCGTCCTGTTCGCCGAGCCGCTTGCGGGTCAGGCGCGGCACGACGGTGATGATGGCATCGCGCTTTCCCTCCTCCAGCGTGCGGGCGTAGGCGCAAACGTGCTCGGCGTACGTCCCGCTGACGTCGAGCGGGAGGTAGTCGCCAAGGGTGAACAGCTCGGGGCTGGCGGCGCGCAGCTGCAGCGTGCGCCAGGTGATGTAGAGCTTCATGCGCGAATCGTCGAGGGTTTCCATCAGCGCGGCGAGCCGGGCCGGCCAGGTTTCCTCGGGCGTCGCGAACTCCTCGCGAAGTTGCCGGAGCAGGTCGCGGCGACGGTTGAAATCGACGGGGCGCCGGTTGTCCGGGTCGACGAGGTTGAACTGCCACAGTTCGCACCCCTGGTAGATGTCGGGAACGCCGGGTGAGGTGAGTTTTAGCAGCGTCATCGCCAGCCCGTTGTAGTAGCCGTGCCGGGAGAGGTGGGTGGCGACGGGAATGAAGTCGGCGAGGAAAGGGTTTTTCTCGATCGGCGCGAGGAGGGCGGTGATGAATTCATCCAGCCCGCGTTCGTAGCTGGCATTCACGTTGACCCAGCTGCTGTGTTCCTTGGCCTCGCGCACGGCCTTGATCATGTAGTCGACGATCCGCTGGCGATAGGCGTCAAGGTCGATGGCGGCCGGATCGCCGGGCGGCCAGGTGCCGATCAGCGTCTGGTAGAGCAGGTATTCGTCGTTCGCCGAGGGCACGGTGGCACCGTCGACGCGGCGCTTGCGCAGGCGATTGAGGCGCGACCAGCGGCGCAGCATCAGCTTCCATGCCGCGGGGATTTCGGAGAGCACGTTGATGCGGGCGCGGACATCTTCCGAGCGTTTGCTGTCGTGCGTCGACGAGGTGAGCATATTGTGCGGCCAGCGCGTGGCGCGGGCCTTGAGGCTGGCATGAAAGGCGTTGATGCTCATGCCGAAGCGGCGTGGATCGCTGCCCACCTCGTTGAGCGAGGCGAGGCGGTGGTAGCGGTAGAACGTGGTGTCTTCGAGTCCCTTGGCTTTTACCGGCGACGAGAACTGCTGGAATTTCATGGCGAAGCCGATGACGTCGGCGCGGTAGTCGTCGTTGCGCCCCTGGGCGATGTCGGTGGTCAGCACGCCGGCGATGAAGTCGAAGATGGACAGGTCGGTCGCCAGGCTGCGCTTGCGCGCCATGCCGATGGCCCAGTCGATGTGTCGCCGGTCGTCCGCAGAAACGCCGTCGCTGCTGACATAGGTGCGGTAGACCGGGAAGCAGGCGACGACTTCGGCCAGCGCCTCGCGCAGGCTGTTGAGCGTGAAGTCGCAGGTGTCGCGGCTGGCAGCGGCGATCTGCGTCAGGCGATTGGCCAGCACGGCCAGTTCGCTGGCCAGCGCGGTGTCCATGATCAGCTTCTTGGCGTCGTGAACCATCGCCTCGATCGCTTCGTGGCGGCCGATGAAGTCGCGGTAGATGCGCGTGATGCGCCGCTCGCCGGCGGTGTCGACGAACAGCGAGTTGGCCATGCTGGAGAAGCGGTAGCCGGTGCCACCGTGAATCGTCCAGTCGTCGGGCAGGCGCTCGTGGTCGGCGAGGATCTTCTCGATGACCAGGTAGGCGGGCAGCGGGTCGTCCGCTTGCAGCGGCCGGCCGGCGATGTGCTCCTGCAGGCGGCGGAAATACTGGCCCGGGTCGTAGAGCCCGTCCGGGTGGTCGACGCGCAGGCCGTCCACCTTGCCCTGGGCAACGAGGTCGAGGACGAAGCGGTGCGTCGCTTCGAAGACCGCCGGTTCCTCCATGCGCAGGGCGGCGAGGTCGTTGATGTCGAAGAAACGGCGGTAGTTGATCTCGTCGGAGGCAACGCGCCAGAACGCCAGACGATAGCCCTGCACCTGGATCAGGTCGTGCAGCGGATCGAAGCTCGCCGGTTCGCCGGCGGTGCCGTTGAGCTCGGCAAGGGCGGCGTCGATGTGCGTGGCGATGTCGGCGCAGTCGGCATAGATCGTCGCCAGGTGTCGCTTGTGCACTTCCTTGTCGCGCTGGCGCTCGGTCTGGAGCGCCGGATCGGTCTCCAGTCGTCCCGGCAGGCGGCTGAACGCGGTCAGCAGGCTGAGCAGCTCGATATAACGCTGATCGTTTTCGCCGAGTACGGTCGCGAGATGGTCGAGGCGACGGTTGATGATCTGCGGGTAAGTGGCCGGGTCGATCGGCAGCCGGTGCTGGTAGTAGAACAGGCTGAATTCGCCGCGCGCCGCATCGAAGGCGAGGCGCAGTTCGCCGCGGTTGAGCACGTTGCCGTAGTGGTCGCCGAGCAGGGGCAGCAGGATCTTGCCCTTGAGCGCCGGGTTGAGCGGATCCCAGTCAATGTCGAAGAAGCGGCCCCTGGCCGAGGCCGGACCGTTCTCGAGCACGTCCAGCCACCAGGCGTTGTCCGCGCCCATGATGCCCATGTGGTTGGGCACGATGTCGAGGATCTGGCCCATGCCGTGCGCGTGCAGGGTTTCCACGAAACGTTCGTAATCCTCCGGCGTGCCGATCTCCGGGTTGAGCGTGGCGTGGTCGACGATGTCGTAGCCGTGGCCGCTGCCCGGGCGCGCCTTCAGGTAGGACGAGGCGTAGCAGTGGCTGATGCCGAGCTCGGCGAGGTAGGGGACCAGTTCGGTGGCCTGGGCGAAGGTGAAGTCGCGGTTGAACTGCAGGCGGTACGTCGCGCGCGGAATCGTTGCCGCCTTGAGTGGCGCGGCAGGTTCCGGGTGCGGCGTGACGGCGGTGCCGCGCTCGTGGCGGAGCGTTTCGACGATGCAGCGAAAGCGCGCGTCGCCGCTCCATTCCTCCAGGTCCAGCGGCAGGCGGCGCTGCCAGTTGGGATGCTGGTCGTCGCGGGTGCTCGGCAGGTTGGCCTGGTCGACGAGGCCGAGGATGTCTTCCGGCTGCACCATCAGCACCATGCTCGGCGTCCGCGCGAGGTAGGCGTGGACGGCGGCGGCGAGCGGCAGGGTCATCTCCGGCTGGGCGACCGGGTGCACGCTGGCGCCGTCGGGCAGCAGCTGTTCGTGTTCCAGCGCCATCAGCAGGCGGGCGCGGTCCTGGGCGCGGGCCACGACCTCGTCGGCGCGCAGCGCGTCGGTGGCGTAGAGGCCGTGTTTCGCCCGCAGATCGATGTCGAGGCCCAGCCACAGGCCGGCGAGTGTCGGCAGGTCGTGCGTGCTGACGCAGGCCAGTGCCTGTCGCGGGTAGTCGGCGGGAGGGGTGAAGACGCCGTCGGCCTGGCGCTCGAAGATCAGCGGACGGTAGGAGAGGATCGCGCGTTCGGCCAGCTGCGGGCGCAGTTCCTCCGGCACGGTGCCGAGATCCTCGCCGATGACCAGGCAGCGGTTGCGTTGGCTTTCCAGCGCGACGATGCCGAGCAGTTCGTTGACCGGGTAGTGCACGTACGCGCCATGCGCCGCCGATTGGCCGGCGGGCACCCAGAAGACGCGATAGAGCCCCATCACGTGGTCGATGCGCAGGGCGCCGTTGTAGCGCATGTTGGCGCGCAGGATCTCGATCAGCGGCGCGTAGGCCGCCTGGCGCAGCCGGTGCGGGATGAACGGCGGCAGGCCCCAGTCCTGCCCGTTTTGCGCGAGCAGGTCGGGCGGCGCGCCGGCGTAGGCGCCGCGGGCGAACACGTCCTGCCAGCGCCAGGCTTCGGCGCCGCCGGGATTGACGCCGACGGCGAGGTCGCCATAAAGGCCGACGCCCAGCCCGCGTTGCCAGGAGCGATGCCCCACGGCGTCGAGTTGCGAGGCCGCGAGCCACTGCAGCCAGGCGTGGAAGGCGACGGCCTCGGCATGCGCGGCGGCGAACTCCGCAACCTCCGGCGAGTGCGGGTCGCGGAACGCCGGCGGCCACACCGGCCAGCCCCACACGGCCGGGTTTTCGGCGCTGAAATGTGCCTGCAGCGCTTCAAAGCGCGCCAGCGATTCGAGCAGGTCGCCGCCGGCGGCGCGGAAAGCGTTGAACTCGCCGGCGCGCCCGCTGTTCCGGGTGATGTGCTCGTCCCAGAAGTGCCGGAAGACGAGGTCGAGCACTTCGCGCTTGGCTGCCGCGACGGCCGGGTAGTTGACCCGTTCCTCGGCGCGCAGGCTGCGCAGCCGCGCCTGGAAGCGCGGCGAATCGACCAGCGCCCGGGCGGGCAGGCATTCATGCAGTTCGGGGATGGCTTCGACGTCGATGTACAGCGCGTTGAAGAAACTGCGGCTCGACGGGCTGTACGGGCTGATGCGCGCCGGGTCGTGCGGAAACAGCGCATGCAGCGGGTTGAGTCCGACGATGCCGCCGCCGGCTTCGGCCGTCATGTCGACGAGCGTGTGCAGGTCGGTGAAGTCGCCGATGCCCCAGTTGCGGCGCGAGCGCAGGCTGTAGAGCTGCACTGCCGGTCCCCAGACGCGGCCCGCGTCCGGGCCTTCTCCGGCGAGCGCGTCAGGCCGGTAACAACCGTCAGGCGCGACGATCAGCGACATCTCAGCCAGCTGGTCGGGCAGGTGCAACTTCAACCGGTGATAGCCGGGGCGGTCGATGGGCGGGAACTCGGCCTGCCGGCGCACGCGGGAGACGTCGTCCACGCGCCGGCGTCCGTGCGCGGGCAGTTCCGCCGGGACGAACTGGCCGTCGAGCCGCTGACCGTCCTCCAGTTCGAGCGACCACGGCACGGGGTGCGAGGCCCCGGCGCCGGGCAGGCTGACGCGGATCGTCGGCGCCTCGCCGCACCGGATCACGCAAACCGGCGGCAGGGGATTGCGCCACTCGTCGTCTTCGAGACGCTGTAGCCATTCCTCGGGCGGCGTCGTTTCGATATCGATGCCCATGGCGGCGAGCAGAGTGCGCCGGGTTTCTTCCGAGGTTGCATGGCGTGTGCCGTAGATGTCGGCGTAGAACTCGGTCAGGCCGCAATGCTTGGACAACAGGCGCAACGGGTCGCTGGCGTGGGATGTGTTCATCGTTTTTCAGGCTCCGTCAGGAACCACGCTGCCGACCAGGGCGGCAGCGTGACATAGCCGCCGTGCGGCGCAGGATTCCACCAGGGCACCGCGAAAACACACTGCCCTTGGGGAACCGGCGCATGGGCGACGGGTAGGTTGGCGGGGTTGGCGAGCAAGGTCCAACGGCTTTTGTCGCCTAGCGTCCAGGCAATCGAGAGGCCTCGTTCGCCCAGGCGGGTAACCTCGCCCTGACCACCCGCCATGCCGGCCAGGCGCGGGACGAGGTGGCGATGGCGGAGGATGAGCAGTTGCCGATGCAGCGCCAGCCGTTCGCGGTGGCCCGGCAGCTCCCGGGCGTTCCAGTCGAGCATGCAGGCGGCGAAGGTGCTCTCGGCGTTCGGGTCGGGGATGCGTTCGCGGACGGCCGGGTCGGCGAACTTCGCGAAACGGGCGAATTCGCGACGACGGCCGTCGGTCACCGCCTGCGCCAGTTCCGGGCCGAAATTGCAGAAGAAGAGGAAGGGCTGCGCCGCGGCGAATTCCTCGCCCATGAACAGCATCGGCGGCTGCGGTGCGAGCAGCAGGACGGCCGTCAGCGCGTCGAGCGCGGCGGCGGGGGCGAGGTGGCACAGCCGCTCGCCGAAGGCGCGGTTGCCGATCTGGTCGTGGTTCTGCAGGAAGTCGATGAAGGCGCCGGGCGGCAGGTGCGCGCTCGGTTCGCCGCGCCGGGCGCCGTCGCGGAACGGCGACGGGTCGCCCTGGAAGGCGAAGCCTTCGCTCAGGCAGCGGGCCAGCTGGCCGGCCGGATCGGTCGCGTAATCGACGTAGTAGCCGTCGGTTTCGCCGGTGGCGAGCACGTGGAAGGCGTGGTGGATGTCGTCGTTCCACTGGGCCGTGGCCGTGTTTCGGGTTTGCCCGGCTTGGCGTTCGAGGTGGTGCGCCGTGTTGTCCTCGTTCTCCAGGATCAGGTAGACATGCCGGTCACGGCCGGGGCCACGGCGAATGGCGGCGGCGATTTCGCTGACGAGGTGCGTCGCGCTGTCGTCGCAGATGGCGTGCACGGCGTCGAGGCGCAGCCCGTCGAAGCGGTATTCCTCCAGCCAGAACAGCGCGTTGTGGATGAAGAAATCGCGCACCGTGCGGTTATGCGGACCGTCGAAGTTGATCGCCGCGCCCCACGGGGTGTGGTGGCGCGGGTTGAAGAACTCGCGGGCGTAGGCGTGCAGGTAGTTGCCTTCCGGCCCGAAGTGGTTGTAGACGACGTCGAGCAGGACCATCAGGCCGCGGGTGTGCGCGGCGGCGATCAGGCGCTTGAGGTCGTCCGGGCGGCCGTAGGCGGATTCGGGGGCGAAGGGCAGCACCCCGTCGTAGCCCCAGCCGCGATGGCCGGGGAAGTCGGCGAGCGGCATCAGCTCGATGGCGGTGACGCCGAGGTCGACGAGGTAATCGAGCCGGTCGATGACGCCGGCGAAGTCGCCCGAAGGGGAGAACGTGCCGACGTGCAGTTCGTAGATCACCGCCTCTTCCCACGGGCGGCCGCGCCAGCCGTCGTCGGGCCAGTCGAAGGCCTGCGGGTCGACGACTTCGGAGGGGGCGTGCACGTCGTCGGGGTTGCTGCGCGAGGCGGGGTCGGGGACATGCAGACCGTCGGGCAGGACGAAGGCGTAGCGGGTGCCGGCGACGGCGTCGGGAACCGTCAGCAAGTGCCAGCCGGCGTGGTCCTTCTCCATTGGCAGAGGAAATGCGTTGTCCGCCAGGGACAGGCGAACTTCGGCGATGCGGGGCGCCCAGAGGCGGAAGCGCACGCCCCCTCCGGGCAGGAGTTCGCTGCCGAACGGCATGTCATGGCGGTGCTTCATGCCTTGCCTCGCTGGATCAGCAGGGCCAGGGTGCGGCCGGCGAGACGGTAGCTGTCGCCGCCATTGAATTTGCCATTGCTCTGCAGGCCGCCCTTGTGGTGCGTGTCGAGCTCGGTGTGCCAGATTGTCCCCGGAGTCGTTTCCGGCAGGCGGAAGGGGATGGCTTCGTGGTGGGCGTTGATCAGCAGCAGGCAGTTGTCGTCGCGGATGATCTCGCCGCGCGGGCCGCGCTCGTTGATTTCCTGGCCGGAGAGCAGCACCCCGAGGCAGCGGGCGAAATGCTGAGTCCATTCCTCGTCGGTCATTTCCGTGCCCTCGGGGGTGACCCAGAACAGGTCCTTGACCCCGGTGCCGCGAATCGAACGCCCCTGGAAGAAGCTGCGTCGGCGGAACACCGGGTGAGCCTTGCGCAACGCGATGGCGCGGCGGACGAAGGCGAGGAACTGCCGGTCTTCGGCCGAAAGCTCCCAGTTGAGCCAGCTTAGCTCGTTGTCCTGGCAATAGGCGTTGTTGTTGCCCCGCTGCGTGCGGCCCAGTTCGTCGCCGGCGAGGAGCATCGGCACGCCCTGCGAAAACAGCAGCGTGGCGATCATGTTACGCTTCTGCCGGGCGCGCAGGGTGTTGATCGAGGCCTTCTGCGTCGGTCCTTCCTCGCCGCAGTTCCAGGCGTTGTTGTTGTCGGTGCCGTCGCGGTTCTCTTCGCCGTTGGCCTCGTTGTGCTTGCCGTTGTAGCTGACCAGGTCGTGCAGGGTGAAACCGTCGTGGGCGGTGATGAAGTTGACACTGGCGTAGGGCTTGCGGCCGCTGTGTTCATACAGGTCGCTGGAGCCGGTCAGCCGGCGGGCGAAGTCGCCGATCAGGCCGCCGTCGCCCTTCCAGTAGGCGCGCATGGTGTCGCGGTAGCGGTCGTTCCACTCGGCCCAGCCGACCGGGAAGTTGCCGACCTGGTAGCCGCCTTCGCCGAGGTCCCACGGCTCGGCGATCAGCTTGACCTGCGACAGCACCGGGTCCTGCATCAGGATGTCAAAGAAGGAGCCGAGGCGGTCGACCGCGTGCAGCTCCCGCGCAAGCGCCGAGGCGAGGTCGAAGCGGAAGCCGTCGACGTGCATCTCCAGCACCCAGTAGCGCAGCGAATCCATGATCAGCTGGAGTACGCGCGGCTGCTGCAGGTTGAGTGTGTTGCCGCAGCCGGTGAAGTCCATGTAGTAGCGCGGGTCGTCGGCCACCAGACGGTAGTAGGAGGCGTTGTCGATGCCGCGAAACGACAGCGTCGGGCCGAGGTGGTTGCCTTCGGCGGTGTGGTTGTAGACCACGTCGAGGATGACCTCGATGCCGGCCGAGTGCAGCGTCTTGACCATTGTCTTGAATTCGCTGACCACGCCGCTGGCGCTGTAGCGCTGGTCGGGGGCGAAAAAGCCGATCGAGTTGTAGCCCCAGTAGTTGCGCAGGCCGCGTTCGACCAGGTGGCGGTCGTCGACGAAGGAATGTACCGGCATCAGTTCGACCGAGGTGACGCCCAGCGAGCGCAGGTGCTCGATGACCGGCGCGGTGGCCAGTCCGGCGTAGGTGCCGCGCAGCGCCGGCGGCACGTTGGGATGGTTTTTCGTGAAGCCGCGCACGTGCAGTTCGTAGACCACCATGTCGGCCCACGGGATCTTCGGCGAGCGGTCGTCGCCCCAGGTGAAGGCCGGGTCGATGACACGGCATTTCGGCATCAGCGCGGCGTTGTCGCGCCGGTCGAAGGAGAGGTCGGCGTGGCGATGGCCGACCCGGTAGCCGAAGTGCGAATCGTGCCAGGCGGTGCGCCCGATGATGTCCTTGGCGTAGGGCTCGATGAGCAGCTTGTTCGGGTTGAAACGATGGCCGCGCGCCGGATCGTAGGGGCCGTGCACGCGGTAGCCGTAGAGCAGGCCGGGACGGGCTTCCGGCAGGTAGCAATGCCAGATCTGGTCGGTGCGCTCCGGCATGCGGATGCGTTGCACCTCCTGGCGCCCGGCCGGGTCGAACAGGCACAGGTCGACAGCCTCGGCGTGTTCCGAGAACAGCGAGAAGTTGACGCCTTCGCCGTCCCAGGCGGCCCCGCGCGGGGCGGGCGAACCGGGCCAGACGGTGGTGATGGGTTGGGGCATGGGGGTCTCCGTTGTTATTCGTTATAGGGGGTCGGTGTCTCGCCCGTCGCGTCGGCATCGAGCAGACGCAGGATGCCGAACAGCGGGATCGGCAGCCATTCCGGATGGGTTGACAGCTCATCGGCGAGCTTGCCGACCAGGTGGTCGAGGCGCATGAATTCCAGTAGCGCGCGCGCGGCTTCCGGTTCGCCGAACAGGGTGGGGGTTTCGCAGCAGGCGGCGTGGTAGCCGGAAAGGAAGGCGGCGGCGGTTTCCCTCTCCCAGGCCTGCGCGAGCGGGCCGAGGCGGTGGCGGTCGTCCGGGCGTTCCTGCGTGGCGTGGTTGACCGCCACGGCCGCGGCGTAGGTGAAGCAGCCGAGCATCGTCGCCACGTCGTGCAGCGGAGTCGTCTTGCGCCGGCGCATTTCGAGCGGAACCGCCGTGTTGCCCTCGAAGTCGGTGATCAGAAAGTCGTTCTGCGCCAGCAGGAGTTGCCCGAGGTTATAGTCGCCGTGGCAGCGGATCTTTACTCCGGATTCGGCCGCGCCTTGCAGGCGCTGCGGCGCGAGGCGGTCGAGCAGGGCCTGGCGATGCTCGAGCAGCTGCCGGCAGGGATCGCCTGCGGTTGGCGGCAGGTCCGCGCAGCGCGCTTCCAGCGCATTCAGCACGCCGGTCAGCCGCTCGCGGGCCTCGTCGCTCCAGCGCGCGAGGTCGGCCGCGCTGACCGGTTCCGGGTCGAAGGCGGCGTCCCCGGTGGTCTGGCTCAGGGCCCGGTGCAACTCACCGGTGCGCTGGCCGAGCAGTTGCATCAGCGAGAGGAAGAAGCCGTGCGGTGTCGCCGGTTGCGTGTCGTCGGGCGGGGTGTCCGTCGTGGCCGGGGAAAGGCGGTCGGCGAGGAAGCGTTCGACGTAGTCGACAGTGAAGTTCCAGACATTGTGCTGGTGCTCGACGTAGGACTGGAGCAGGCCGAGCGTCAGCACACTGCCGTCGGCGCGGCGCAGTTCGATCGATCCGGCGAGCCGGACGATATGGCTGAACGGGGAGGTTTCGGTGAGGAAGCGTCCCATCTCGATCTCGGTGTTGGTGCCTTCCTGCAGGCGTCGGTAGCCCTTGAAGAAAAACTGGTTGCCGAAGTAGATCGTCGTGTTGCTCTGTTCGAGCAACGGGTGGCGCACGGGCGTGTCGGCACCCTCCGCGAGCGGCGCGTAGGCCGGCCCGGCGCGGAACTCGACGCGCGACTTGCCGAGCGGCAGGTCGAGGTCGCGGCCGATGCTGCGCACCAAGGCGCGACAGAAGCCGTCGTCGCCGAAGGCGCCGTAGAGCAGGCCGACGCGGGCGCGCTGGCGCACCCGGGCGAGCGTCCAGGGAGCGAGCGCCTGCAATTTTTCCTCGCTGACGTCGTCTTCCCAGCAGATGGCCAGCGGCAGGAAGTACAGCTGCGGGGCGTCGCCGCGGGGCCGGACTTCGAGCACGGTCACCAGCCAGCTGCCACGCTCGGTCGTCCACTCGGCGCTTTCGACCAGGCGGATGCTTTCGATCGGCTGGCTGCGCGAGGAGAACCAGCGCTTGCTGGCAAGGTAGGGGCCGAGCACCTCGTGCTGCAACTGGTCGGTGGTGGCCGCCGCGATGGTCCGCCGCACCATGCTGGCATCCGAGCGTCCGCCGAGGAAGGTCAGCCAGCCCTCGGTCAGCACCAGCACCGGCAACTCGGCGCGCGGCAGGTGGCTTTCGTGCCAGTAGGGAACCTCGGCATCGGTGGTCAGGCGGAAGCTGTAGTAGCCGTAGCCCTTGAGCGTGAACAGGTACGGCGAGGTGCCCACCGGCGGGAACGAGGTGCGTCCCATCAGTTCGACCGGCACGCGCCCCTTCCAGGTTGCGAGATCGAGTTCGACCGGCTGCGCCGAGCGCGAGAGGTTGACCACGCAGAGGATGATTTCCTCGCCCCATTCGCGGGTGTACGCCAGCACCTTGCGGTTGCCCGGGTCGAGGAAGCGCAGCGTGCCGCGCCCGAACGCCTTGTAGTTCTTGCGCACGGCGATCAGGCGCCGGGTCCAGTGCAGCAGCGACGACGGATTGCGGCTCTGCGCCTCGACATTGACCGCCTCGTAGCCGTAGATCGGGTCCATGACCGGCGGCAGGTAGAGGCGTTGCGGATCGGCGCGCGAGAAGCCGGCGTTGCGATCCGGCGACCATTGCATCGGCGTGCGCACTCCGTTGCGGTCGCCGAGGTAGATGTTGTCGCCCATGCCGATCTCGTCGCCGTAGTAGATGATCGGCGAGCCGGGCAGGGTCATCAGGAGGAAGTTGACCAGTTCGATCTTGTCGCGGTTGTTTTCCATCAGTGGCGCCAGGCGCCGGCGGATGCCGACGTTGATGCGCATGCGCTGGTCGGCGGCGTACATCTCGTACATGTAGTCACGCTCGCGGTGGGTGACCATTTCCAGCGTCAGTTCGTCGTGGTTGCGCAGGAAGATGGCCCACTGGCAGGTCGGCGGGATGTCCGGCGTCTGCTGCATGATCTCGACGACCGGGTGCCGGTCCTCCTGCGCTACGGCCATGTAGATGCGCGGCATCAGCGGGAAGTGGTAGGCCATGTGGCACTCGTCGCCGTCGCCGAAGTATTCGCGCACGTCCTCGGGCCACTGGTTGGCTTCGGCCAGGAGCAGGCGATTCTCGTAGCGCGAGTCGATCACCGCGCGCATCTGCTTGATCACCGCGTGCGTTTCCGGGAGGTTCTCGTTGCTGGTGCCCTCGCGCACGCAGAGGTAGGGGATCGCGTCGAGCCGCAGCCCGTCGACTCCGAGGTCGAACCAGAAGCGCATGATGCGGATCACCGCTCTGACGACCTCCGGGTTGTTGTGGTTGAGGTCGGGCTGGTGCGAGAAGAAGCGGTGCCAGTAGTAGGCGCCGGCGACTTCGTCCCAGGTCCAGTTCGATTTCTCGGTGTCGGTGAAGATGATCCGGGTCTCCGGGAATTTCTTGTCGGTGTCGCTCCAGACGTAGAAGTCGCGCTTTTTCGATCCGGCCGGGGCGCTGCGGGCGGCCTGGAACCACGGGTGCTGGTCGGAGGTATGGTTGATGACCAGTTCGGTGATGACCTTCAGCCCGCGGCGGTGCGCCTCGCGCACGAACTGGCGGGCGTCGGCCAGCGTCCCGTACTGGGGGTGGACGTTGCGATAGTCCGAGATGTCGTAGCCGTCGTCCTTCAGCGGGGACGGGTAGAACGGCAGCAGCCACAGCGTGTTGACGCCGAGATCCTGCAGGTAATCAAGCTTCTCGGTCAGTCCCCGGAAGTCGCCCATCCCGTCGCCCTTGCTGTCGAAGAACGCCTTGATGTGCAGTTCGTAGATGATCGCGTCCTTGTACCAGAGCGGATCGTCGAACCAGGCCAGGGTGTTGTCCTGCACGCTGCTGTCCGGTTTTTCCATGTGGCATCTCCCTTCTCCTCGGCGGTTGATCGAGGTTGCGCGGTGGGCGGAGGCGGTGCGTGATTTTTCAGTCTTGCATATGGGGCGCCTAAGGGCAAACGGCTTTGGCCCGCGCAACGGCGCCTTGCGCTCTTAAAAGCGACAGCAAGTGATGGAAATGGTTCGGCGGTGGGCTTTTTTGAAACGCCGTTTCAATTGACCGAAGCCCGGGCTGTCAGTGATACTTGCGGTTTGCTTTAACCCGTCTTTCTGGATAAGAACCATGGACATCACCGTACTGGGCGAAGCCCGTTACCCGTCACCGCTCGATTACCACGTCAGCGATAAGGCGCGCGTGCCTTGCAGCGTCATCGTCGATCCCGATGCGCCGCCGGCGGAGGAGCTTTTCTTCGAAGTGGCCGGGCCGCGCGAAAAGCTGTTTTTCGATCCGAAGAAAACCCGCGCCGGTGTCGTGACGTGTGGCGGCCTGTGTCCCGGCCTGAACAACGTCATCCGCTCGCTGGTCCTGCAGCTCTACCACGGCTACGGCGTGCGCGAGATTCTCGGTTTCACCAACGGCTACCAGGGGCTTGATCCGTGGCGCGGCTCGGAGCCGATCCCGCTGACGCCGGAATTCGTCGAGGACATCCACAAGGAAGGCGGCACGGTGCTCAACACCTCGCGCGGGCCGGTTGACGTCAGCGTGGCGGTCGACAACCTGATCCGGCGCAAGGTGGACATCCTGTTCGTCGTCGGCGGCGACGGTACCCAGCGCGGCGGCGCGGAACTGTTCGAGGAAGCCCGCTCGCGCGGCCATGCCCTGGCAGTAGTCGGCGTGCCGAAGACCATCGACAACGACGTGGCTTTCGTCACCCGGACGTTCGG
Source organism: Gammaproteobacteria bacterium (assembly GCA_029289235.1). GTDB lineage: Bacteria > Pseudomonadota > Gammaproteobacteria > Burkholderiales > Rhodocyclaceae > Propionivibrio. Next base: position 100,387 of record JARFTZ010000032.1, on the reverse strand, counting down.
TTATGTCACGGCGGTGGAAGAGGCGGCCAAGGCGATCGCTTGCGCGCATACCGAGGCGCACAGCGTGTTCAATGGCATCTCCGTGGTGAAGATCATGGGGCGCCATGCCGGCTTCATAGCAGCCGGCGCGACGGTAGCCAGTCAGGACGTCAACTTCACGCTGGTTCCCGAGGTGCCTTTCGTTCTCGACGGCGAAGACGGTTTCCTCGTGGCGTTGAAGGAGCGCATGCTCCGGCGTGCGCACGCCGTCATCCTGGTGGCGGAGGGGGCGGGACAGCACCTGATGGCCGGTGGCGAAGACAAGTACGACGCTTCCGGCAACCTCAAGTCGAAGGATATCGGCATCTTCCTGCGTGACCGCATCGAATCCTATTTCAAGGCCGAGGGCATCCCCTTCGCCCTGCGTTACTTCGATCCGAGCTACATGATCCGCAGCGTCCCGGCCTGCGCCGACGACGCGGTGCTCTGCGACTTCTATGCGCGCAATGCCGTCCATGCCGCAATGGCGGGCAAGACCGGTCTGGTGATCGGCCAGCATCACGGCGTCTTCACCCACGTGCCGATCGGCCTGCTGGCGAGCCAGAAGAAGCAGCTCGACCTCAACAGCCCGGCCTGGCTCGGGGTGCTCGCCTCGACCGGACAGAACTTCGCGCAGTTCCCGGCCTGAGCGGGCAGGCCTCGGACGCATGGGCGGCAGCCGGGAGACCGGCTGTCGCTTTTGTTTTGTGTACCCCAGGCGGGGCGCAGGTGATCCAAAGCGTGGAGGACATCGCGCGTTTGGCCGATAATATCGGCCGTTTTTTCCCTCGTTCGAGAAAGAGATGATCATGCGCAATTCAGTAATGTCGCGTTGCCTGACCCTGGTGCTGTCTGCCGGTTTGTATGCGTTTTCACCCCTTGCCGGGGCGGCTGACCTGGCGTCATTCGCCGGCCAGAATGGCAAGATCGACATTGCCGGCGGCACGGCGCACATTCCGGTGATGAACGCTGCGGCCAAGCGCATCATGCAGTCGAACCCTTCGATTCGCATCACCGTCGCGGCCGGTGGCTCGGGTGTCGGCGTGCAGAAGGTCGGCGAGGGTCTCGTCGATATCGGCAACACCGGGCGGGCATTGACCGACGCGGAAGTTGCCAAGTACGGGCTCAAGTCGTTTGCCTTCGCCATCGACGGCGTGGCGGCAGTGGTCAATCCAAAGAACCCGGTGGCCGGACTGACCGCCGTGCAGGTTCAGGAGATTTTCGCCGGCAAGATTACCAACTGGAAGGCTGTCGGCGGGCGCGATGCGGCCATCCACGTCTTCACCCGTGACGAAGCGAGCGGCACGCGCGAGGTCTTCTGGGAGAAACTGCTGAAGAAGGGCGTTATCGCCGACAGCGCCAACGTCGTGGCCTCCAACGGGGCGATGAAGTCGGCCCTCGCCGGCGACGCCGACGCCATCGGCTACGTTTCGATCGGTCACATCGATGACACGCTCAAGGCGCCCGCCCTCGACGGCGTCTTGCCGACGCAGGACAACGCGCGTTCCGGCACGTATCCCGTCGTGCGCAAGCTGTACATGAACACCAAGGGCGAGCCGCAGGGGCTGACGGCGGCGTTCATCAACTACATCCTCGGGGACGAGGGCAAGCGGATGACCGCGGCGGCGGGGTATCTGCCGCTGTGACGCCGGCTGGCGGGGCTGTTCCGACACGGGACGGCGCCCTTCCGCGGTCGTTGCTGTTCGCTGCCGCTGCCGTGTCGGCGCTGGCCGTCGTCGCGGTGTTCGCTTTCCTGCTCTGGTTTTCCTTGCCGGTGTTCCGCGGCGACGCGCTGGCTTCGCTGCTGTCCTGGCGCTGGCAGCCGTTGCGCGGCCAGTTCGGCATCCTGCCGATGCTGCTCGGCTCGTTCTGTCTGGCGTCCTCGGCATTGCTGCTGGCCTTCCCGCTGGCGCTGGGCGTCTGCTGTTTCGCCCACGGCGCGGGGCCGGTCCGTGCGGCCAGGCCGTTATTGGCGGCCGTTCGTTTCATGACCAGCGTGCCCACCGTGGTGTATGGCCTGGTGTCGGTATTCCTGCTGGTGCCGCTGATCCGCGACGCCTTTTACGGCTCCGGGTTTTCCTGGCTGGCTGCGGCGCTGACGTTGAGCGTTCTGGTCCTGCCGACGATCGTCCTGCTCGTTGATGCGCAGTTCCGGCAGGTGCAGGCGGAGATCGGCCCGAGTGCAGCGGCGCTGGGATTTTCACCGGTGCAGCAGTTGCTGCGCCTGACCCTGCCGCTTTCCCGGCGCGGTCTGGCGGCAGCGCTGGCGCTCGGCTTCGGGCGGGCCGTCGGCGATACGCTGATTCCGCTGATGCTTGCCGGCAATGCGGCACGGGTGCCGCACTCATTGCTCGATCCGCTGCGGACGTTGACCTCGCACATCGCGCTGGTAGTGGCCACCGACAGCCAGGACCTGGCCTACGCGTCGCTGTTCGCCAGCGGGCTGATCCTCTTCGTCGTGACGGCGTTTGTGCATTTGCTGTTGCGCCGCTGGCGCGGCCAGGCGGCGTAGCGCCATGGAGCGCATGTTGCGCCTGTTCGCCTGGGGGGCGAGCGTGCTCGTCCCGGCAGTGTTGCTGACGCTGCTGGCGTTTCTTCTGTGGCGCGGCGTGCCGGGCTGGTCGCTGGCCTTGTTCTTCGGCGACACACCGCCGCTCGACGCCGTGCTGCGGGGTGCGCCGGTTTTCGACGGCCTGTGGCCGGCGTGTCTCGGCACGGTCGCGCTGGTGCTGCTGGCGACGGCGATTGCCGTGCCGCTCGGAATCGCCAGCGGCGTCTATCAGGCGGAATTCGCCAGCCCGCGTCAGCGTGCCGCATTGTCCTTCTGCGTCGATCTGCTGGCCGGGATTCCGTCGATCCTGATGGGATTGTTCGGCTTCGCGCTGATTCTCCTGCTGCGCAAGACCGTCGCGCCGGCGGCCAACACCGGCCTGCTGCTCTCGGCAGGGTGTCTTGCCCTGCTGGTGCTGCCGTATCTGATCAGCACCACGCGTCTGGCGCTGGAGAGCGTGCCGCATGAACTGCGGCTGGCCGGCGCCTGCCTCGGGCTGTCGCACGGTCAGGTCGTCGGTCGGATTCTGCTGCCGGCTGCCCTGCACGGCATCTTCGGCGGGGTGATCCTGGCCGTCGGGCGGGCCGCCGAGGACACTGCGGTGATCCTGCTCACCGGCGTGGTGGCCAACGCCGGGGCGCCGTCGTCGCTGTTCGGCAAGTACGAAGCCTTGCCGTTCCACATCTACTATCTGGCCGCCGAGTATCAGACGCCGGCCCAGCTGGCGCAGGCGTTCGCCGCGGCGCTGGTTCTTTTGTGCATCACCGGCGGCCTGTTCGCTGTTGCGCGCCTGTTGCGCGCTCATCTGGAAACGCGATGGAAAACGGGACGTTCTCAATGAATTCGTGCGCGATCCGCATCGAGGATCTTTCGGTCGCCTTCGGCGGGCGGACGGTCATCGATAATCTGAACCTTGAGATCGGCCAGGGCGGTCCGACCTTCCTGCTTGGCCGCTCCGGCTCGGGAAAGACCACCTTGCTGCGGGCGATCAACCGGCTCAACGAATGCTTTCCCGGCTGCGTGACACGCGGGCAAGTGTCATTGCAACTCGGCGGTGACTGGGTGGATGCCTATGCGCCGGGAACCGTCGTCGAGACCCTGCGGCGCCAGGCGGGCATGGTGTTCCAGTCGCCGAACGTGCTGCCGTTGTCCGTGGCGCGCAACGTCATACTGCCGCTGCGGACGGTGCTGAACCTGCCTGCCGACGAGTGCGAGGCGCGCATGGAGCAGGCCTTGCGCGATGTGCATTTGTGGAACGAGGTCGGCGACCGCCTCGCCGCGCCGGCGGCGAGTCTTTCCGGCGGGCAGCAGCAGCGCCTGTGCCTGGCGCGAGCGCTGGCGCTGCGCCCGGAAGTCCTGCTCCTCGACGAGCCGACCGCATCGCTCGATTTCAAGGCCGCGCGGCAGATCGAGGAACTGCTCGTCGAGCTGAAGACGCGCTATACGCTGGTTGTCGTCTCGCACAGCCTGAGTCAGGCGCACCGGCTGGCCGAGCAGGTGTTCGTGTTGCGCGATGGCGGGCGGGTCGAGCGTCTGGAGGAAGAAGTCTTTCGCGACAAGGAAGCGCTGCTGGCCGTGATGGACGAACTCGTCTGAGCGGGTCAGGGCTGCAACAGACCGATCAGTGCGCTGAGCGTGAAGAACGAGAGCGTTGTCGTCGCCAGCAGAGCCGCCGCGGCAAAACCCTCGTGGCCGTGACGCATGGCCAGGATGGGGTAAATGCTCATGATCGGCAGTGCTCCGGTGAGGATCAATGCGCTGCGCAGTTCGGTCGGCAGGGCAGGCAGGCCGAGCGCCACGGCGGCCGATAGCGCGAGCCAGATGAGTAGCGGGTGAAGCAGGAGCTTGCCGGCGGTAATCGAAAAAACCCGCGCCTTGACGCCCTTGAACGGCATCCCGTAAAGCGTGCCGCCGATGACGAACAGCGCGACAGCGATGCTGGCCTGCGCGAACAGCGAGACGGTGCGGCCGAGCGCCGCCGGCAGCTTCACCTCCAGCAGCGAGAGGCCGAAGGCGACGAAGATCGCGACGATCAGCGGGTTCTTGCGCAGGCGCCAGATCGTCTGCCCGATGTTCCCCAGCCGGCTGCCGCCGGACGACTCGCCCTGTTCGGCCAATGACAGCAACAGTGGCAGCAGCAGGATGTTCTCGACCAGCATGTTCAGCGCGAGCGCGATGTCGGCGACGGCGGGCAGGGCGAGCAGCATGATCGGGAAGCCGACGAAGCCGCTGTTCGAGCAGGACATGCCCAGGGCGATATACGGGCGGGCGGTGGGTTCGCCGGGCGCGAGCCGGCGCGCCCACCAGAGGGCGACGGCCATGTTGATCAGCGATCCCGCCGCATAGACCAGCACGTAGGTCACGTTGAGCATCTCGTCGACACGGCGCTGCATCAGGGCGTTGAGCAGCATCGCGGGCAGCGCGATGTAGATGACGAACTTGCCCATCACGCGCAGCCCTGCCTTGTCGAACAGGCCGAATCGTGCGGCGAAATAGCCGACGGCGATGGCCAGGTAAATGGGCGCGGTGGTGGACAGGATGTCGAGCATGGATCGGGAGCGCGGATGTGCGGTACGAGGGCGAGGCCGGATTATAGGCATACTTCCGGCCTTTCCTGCGCAAGAGAGGCCGCCAAGAGAGGCGCGCGCGGACGGCTGCTGTAATGGCCAGGACCGGCATTGGCGGCGAAAAACGCTTATGCTGGAACCGATGAACCGTAACCGATGGAACTGACAATGCCTTTGCCTCCACCCACCGCTCAACGTGCACGCAAACACACCCGTTCGATCACCTTTGAAGGTTTCCGCCGCGACGATGGCCTGTGGGACATCGAGGCGCATCTCGTCGACGTCAAGGATCAGGATCTGAACCTGCGCAGCGGCGTGCGCAAGGCCGGCGTTCCGGTCCACGACATCAGTGTGCGCGTGACGATCGACAACGCAATGAACGTCGTCGACGTGGTGGCCTGTGCCGACTACACGCCGTTCACGGGCGTTTGCGAGCAAATCCTCCCCGATTACCGGCAGATCATCGGCTTGAACCTGTTCAAGGGCTTCCTCAAGGCCGTCAAGAACCTGTTCGGCGATACGCGCGGCTGTGCGCACCTGAGCGAGTTGCTGATGGCCGTTCCGACGGCCGCTTTCCAGACTTTCGCCGGCGAAATGAAGCACGGCGAGTCGGAAAAGAAACCTTTTCACCTTGATCGTTGTCATGCACTTGCTACAGATTCGGACGTGGTCAGGCGTTTTTATCCGCGCTGGTACCGCGACCCAACCCCCGGGCAGGGGCCCCTGCCCAAGGCATGTAATCCAAGTTCAAAAGAGGGTGCCGCATGAAGATCCACGAATATCAGGGAAAGGAATTGCTGCGCAAGTACGGCGTTAACGTACCCCGCGGCGTTTTTTGCGCGAGCGTCGACGACGCGGTGAAAGCCGCCGAGACGCTGAGCGGCAAGGTCTGGGTGGTGAAAGCCCAGATTCACGCCGGCGGGCGCGGCAAGGGCGGCGGCGTCAAGGTCGCCAAATCGCTCGACGAAGTCCGGCAGTACGCCAGCCAGATTCTCGGCATGCAACTGGTGACGCACCAGACCGGGCCCGAAGGGCAGAAGGTCCGTCGCCTGCTCATCGAGGAGGGCGCCGACATCAGGAAGGAATACTACGTCGCCGCGCTGACCGACCGCGCTTCGCAGAAGGTCGTGATGATGGCTTCCTCCGAAGGAGGCATGGACATCGAGGAAGTCGCCCACGCCACGCCGGAGAAGATTCTCAAGGTCTTCGTCGATCCGCTGACCGGCCTCACCGACGGCCAGGCGCGCGAACTCGCCGCCGGCATCGGCATCCCCGAGGCCTCCCTGCCGCAGGCCGTCACCCTGCTCAAGGGCCTCTACACCTGCTACATGGAGACCGACGCCTCGCTCGCCGAGATCAACCCGCTGATCCTGGAAGGCAACGGAACGATCAAGGCGCTCGACGCCAAGTTCAACTTCGACGACAACGCCCTCTACCGGCAGGAAGCCATCTTCGCCTACCGCGACCTCGACGAGGAAGATCCGAACGAAATCGAAGCCTCCAAGTTCGGCCTCGCCTACATCTCGCTGGACGGCAATATCGGCTGCCTGGTCAACGGCGCCGGCCTGGCCATGGCCACCATGGACACCATCAAGCTGTTCGGCGGCGAACCGGCCAACTTCCTCGACGTCGGCGGGGGCGCCAGCACCGAGAAGGTCACCGAGGCCTTCAAGATCATGCTCGGCAACAAGAACGTCAAAGGCATCCTGGTCAACATCTTCGGCGGCATCATGAAGTGCGACACCATCGCCAACGGTGTCATCGCCGCGGTGAAGGAGACCCACCTCAACGTGCCACTCGTCGTGCGCATGAAAGGCACCAACGAGGAGCTTGGCAAGCAGCTGCTCAAGGAGTCGGGCCTGCCGATCATCTCCGCCGACACCATGGCCGAAGCCGCCACCAAGATCGTCGCCGCCGTCCAGTAAGGGAGAGAACACAACATGTCGATACTCATCAACAAGGACACCCGGGTCATCACCCAGGGCATCACCGGCAAGACCGGCCAGTTTCATACCGAAAAGTGCCAGGAATACGCCAACGGCAAGGCCTGCTTCGTCGCCGGCGTCAATCCGAAGAAAGCGGGCGAATCGATCTTCGACATCCCCATCTACGCCTCGGTGAAGGAAGCGAAACAAGAAACCGGCGCCACCGTCTCGGTGATCTACGTCCCGCCCGCCGGCGCGGCGGACGCCATCTGGGAAGCCGTCGAAGCGGAACTCGACCTGGTCATCTGCATCACCGAAGGCATCCCGGTGCGCGACATGCTGCTCGTGCGCAACAAGATGAAGGAAAAGGTCGCCAGGGGCGGCAAAGAAACCCTGCTGCTCGGCCCGAACTGCCCCGGCCTCATCACCCCCGACGAAATCAAGATCGGCATCATGCCCGGGCACATCCACAAGAAAGGGCGGATCGGCATCGTTTCGCGCTCCGGCACGCTGACCTATGAATCGGTGGCCCAGCTCACGGAGCTGGGTATCGGCCAGTCGTCGGCCGTCGGCATCGGCGGCGACCCGATCAACGGGCTCAAGCACATCGACGTGATGAAGATGTTCAACGACGACCCGGACACCGACGCGGTGATCATGATCGGCGAGATCGGCGGGCCGGACGAGGCCGAAGCCGCTTACTGGTGCAAGAAGCACATGAAGAAACCGGTGGTCGGCTTCATCGCCGGCGTGACGGCACCGGCGGGCAAGCGCATGGGCCACGCTGGGGCGCTGATCTCCGGCGGCGCCGATACGGCCGAGGCCAAGCTGGCGATCATGGAGGAGTGCGGCTTCAAGGTCACCCGCAATCCGTCGGAAATGGGAAGGCTGTTGAAGAGCCTGCTCTGATTGTTTCGTGCCGCCGGCCTGCACAGGACTGGCGGCAGACGTTCAGCCAAAGAACCGTAGAACAATCCGTCATCCCGGCGAAGGCCGGGGTCCAGTTCGTTGGATTTTCTGGATTCCGGCCTTCGCCGGAATGACGAGTCCTGTAGTTACGAGTCCTGTAGTTGCTTGACACCCAAAGGCCTTACCGTCTATAAAGCCCCGGTCGCTAGGGGTGCGCTGTTGCTGAGAGGACTTTGTCCAACCCTATGAACCTGATCCGGGTAATGCCGGCGAAGGGAAGTGGACAAGTCAAGACGATCCGGTTTCGCCAGTCAGGTTCCCGGTTCCAGGCTTCCGAAAAGCCGCTTGCCCTTCCCCAGGGGCAAGCGGCTTTTTCATTGGTCCTTTGGGAGATGTCTATGGAACTGATCGTCAATGGCGCGCCGGAGAATCTGTCCTCCGCGTCGCTCGCCGACTTCGTGCAACAGAAAGGACTTCCGGCGGCTTCGCTGGTCGTCGAACTCAACCGGAGCATCGTGCCGCAGGGCGAATGGGCAACCACCTCGCTCGTCGCCGGCGACCGACTTGAACTGCTGTCCTTCGTCGGGGGAGGTTGAGCGATGGCTGACGATGCATTGATCCTGGGCGGCGTGCGCTTCACCAACCGCCTGTTTACCGGCACAGGCAAGTTCGCCAGCAACGACCAGATTCCGGCCATGCTGGCGGCGAGCGGCTCGCAGATGATCACCGTCGCGCTGCGCCGTGTCGATCAGTCGGGGCGCGCCGAGAATATCCTCGACTTCATTCCCAAGAACGTGACGCTCTTGCCGAACACCTCGGGTGCGCGTGACGCCGAGCAGGCGGTGCGTATCGCCCGGATCGCGCGGGCGGCCGGCTGCGGCGACTTCATCAAGATCGAAGTCATCACCGACATGCAGATGCTGATGCCGGACAACTGGGAGACGCTCAAGGCGACCGAGATCCTCGCGCGCGAGGGCTTCGTCGTGTTGCCGTATGTCCTGCCCGATCTCACGCTAGCCAAGCGGCTGGAAGACGTTGGCGCGGCGGCCATCATGCCGCTCGGCGCGCCGATCGGCACCAATCGCGGGCTGGAAACGAAGATGCTCATCGAGCTGCTGATCGCGCATTGCCGTTTGCCGATCATCGTCGATGCCGGTATCGGCCGGCCGTCACATGCGGCGGCAGCGATGGAGATGGGCGCGGCGGCGGTGCTGGTCAATACCGCGATTGCCACGGCGGCCGATCCGGCATCGACCGGACGCGCGTTTTCGCTCGCCGTCGAAGCCGGGCGGATGGCCTTCCTGGCCGACATGGCCGCCGAGTCGGCGACTGCGCAGGCATCCTCACCGCTCACCGGCTTTCTTGACGATTAGGAGGCGACATGTCGTTTCAGGAAACGCTTTCCGACTATCAAGGCTTCGATTTCGAGCGCTTCTTCGCCGGCGTGAGCGACGCCGATGTCACGCGCAGCCTCGCCAAACCGTCGTTTGGCGCGATGGATTTTCTGACGCTCCTGAGCCCGTGTGCCGGTGACCATCTCGAAGCCATCGCGCAGCGGGCGCAGCAGCTCACCGTGCAGCATTTCGGGCGGACGATCCAGATGTTCATCCCGCTCTATCTGTCGAACCACTGCAAGAACCGCTGCGCCTACTGCGGCTTCAACGTCTCCAACGAGATCCCGCGTCTCGTGCTCTCGCTCGCCGAGATCGAACGCGAGGCCGAGGCGATTGCGCGCACCGGCATGCAGCACGTACTGATCCTCACCGGCGAAGACCGGCGCACGACGCCGCCCGAGTATCTTTGCGACGCGGTGGCCGTACTCAAGAAGTACTTCGCCTCGGTATCGATCGAGATTTACCCGCTGCATACCGAGGAATACGCGCAACTCAAGGCGGCCGGCGTGGACGGGATGACGGTCTTCCAGGAGACCTACGATCCGGTCGTCTACAAGGCCGTCCATCTTGGCGGCAAGAAGCGCGACTTCGCGTGGCGGCTGGATGCGCCGGCACGCGCCGCCGAGGCCGGCTTGCGCACGGTCAATATCGGCCCGCTGCTCGGGCTGGCCGAACCGCGCCGCGAGATGTTCTTTACCGGCCTGCACGCGCGTTATCTCGAAACCAGCTATCTGCAGACGGAAGTGGCGGTATCTCTGCCGCGCATCAACGAGGCGGAGGGCGGCTTCTCGGCGACACAGAATGTCGGCGACCGTCTCTTCGTGCAGTTGATGACGGCGCTGCGCGTCTTTCTGCCGCGTGCCGGCATCACCTTGTCGACGCGCGAGCGGGCGGCATTCCGCGACCGCTTGCTCACGCTCGGTGCCACGCGCTTCTCGGCCGGTTCGAGCACCGGCGTCGGCGGCTATGCGATTCCGATCAAGCAGCAGACCGATTCGGCATTGCAGTTCGAGATCACCGACGCGCGCAGCGTTGATGAAGTCGCCGCGGCCATCGTCGCCCGGCGTTATCAACCCGTGTTCAAGGATTGGGAGGCAGCACTGTGAAGGCGATGAAAATTGGAATTGCCGGCGCGGGCGGCATCGGTTCCAACGTTGCCCTGAATCTCGTGCGCAGTGGCGTCAAGGCGTTGCGTATCGTCGATTTTGACTGCGTCGAGCCGTCGAACCTCAACAGGCAGTTTTTTTTTCAGGACCAGATCGGCCGCCCCAAGGTCGAGGCGCTGCGTGAGAACCTGCAGCGCATCCGACCGGAAATCGAGGTCGAGGCAATCGTCGTGCGCGTCGATGAGTCCAACTGCAAGTCGCTGTTCGGCGATTGCGAGCTTGTCGTCGAAGCGTTCGACAAGGCAGCGGCGAAGAAGATGCTGATGGAAGGCCTGGCCGGCGATCAGCTCGTCGTCTCCGCGTCCGGCGTCGCGGGCGGCTCGCTCGACGGTATCCACTGGCGGCGGTTCGGGCGTGCGCACATCGTTGGCGATTTCGTCAGCGACTGCGCCGACTGGCCGCTTTTCTCGCACAAGGTCGTCACCGTGGCGAACCACATGAGCGCCTTCATCCTCAAGGAAATGGGGGCGTTCTGAGGCTTGCTGACACCCCCGGCGAATGCCGGGGGGCTTCAGGCTTTCTCGCTTTCCTGCAAGCGGCGGGCCATGTATTTCGCCAGCGCCGGACCGGTCAGTACCACCATCAGAAAACGCGCTGTCTGAAAGGCCATCACGAACGGAACATTGACGCTCGATGAAGCCGCGATGACGGCGACCGAGTCGAGTCCGCCGGGACTTGTCGCGAGATAGGCCGTCAGCGGATCAAGATGGGTCAGGTGGGCGACGATTACGGCGATGCCGGCGCAGGCGGCGATCAGGAAAACAATCGAAACGATCATCGACGGGAGCGCCCGCGCCGCCTGGCCGATTGTCTGCCGTGAGAAGCGCAGGCCGATGGCCCAGCCCAGCGCGATGTAGGTCGGCGCAAGTATCCACGGCGGCAGGACGATGCTCATGATGCCGTTGGCCTGCAGCGTGGCGCCGATGAGCAGCGGGGCCAGAATGGCGCCGCCGGGGATTTTGAGGCGCTGTGCAACGAATGCGCCCGCTGTGGCGAGCAGCAGCGTGCCCCCCAGGTCGTGCCAGGCAACCGGCTGCAGCCAGTCGGCGAAGATGCTCTGGCAGTCCTGCGTGCCGCCCATCCAGAAATGCGCGACGACGGTCGCCAGCACGGTCACCATGGCTACGCGAAGATACTGCATGACCGCGACGAGGCGCATGTCGCCGCCGTAGGCGTCGGACATCAGTGTCATGACGGCGGCGCCTCCCGGCGAGCAGGCCCAGATGGCCGTCGTTCCCGGCAGGAGTTGCTTACGCGCCAGAATCCAGCCCATCCCGGCGCACACGAGGATGACCGTGATGGTCACCGAGAGAAAGAGCAGCCAGTCGTGACGCAGGGAGACGAGAATCTCCGGCGTGATGCTGCGGGCGACCAGGCAACCGATCACGCCCTGTGCGATGACGAAAGCGCGGCGCGGAATTCGTGGCGTGCCGTCGGCGATGGCAATCAGGATCGCCCCAAGCATGGCGCCGAGGAGGAGCGCGGCGGGTAGCCTGGCGGCATCGAAGAGTGCGGCGAACAGGATTGTCAGGGCGAGCAGGAGCCCCCAGTGGACGAAACGCGGTCGTCCGTTCAGGGACGGGAAACGGCTGCCTTGAGCGTGCATGTCGGTGTTCGGGAAAAGAACGCCTGCGGCCGGCCTTTTGCGGCAGGGCAGGGCGAGTAACAGGGAAGAGCGAGCGGAATTATACGCGGGCGAGGCTTCCCGGTCGTCCTGCCGTGGGTCGAAAATGACGGGCGGAACGTGCGAGTGTCAGAAAGAATTCAGGGTGGCGCCGCTCGCCTTGTCGAACAGATGCATTTTCTCCGGTTCGATGGCGACCTCGATCTGCGTGCCAGGTGCAGGCCGGACCGCGTTGCCGAAGCGCCCGACGATGGCGTGCTGGCCGAGGGCGAAATGTACGAGGTTCTCCGCGCCCATCGGCTCGATCAGTTCCACCTGCAGCGACAGCTTCGGCCAGTCGGCGGGTGTGGCGGAATCGGCCAGATGCAGGTTTTCCGGGCGGATACCGAAATCCACCTCGGTCCCGAGGCGATCCTGGATCGCCGGCAACAGGGCATCGGGAAGCGGCAGGTAATGGGTGCCATCCAGATTCAGCATGGGGCGTCCGTCTCCCGCGACGACGCCGGCGTCGACGAAATTCATCGGAGGCGACCCGGTGAACCCGGCGACGAAGCGGTGGCGCGGCTGGTGGTAGATCTCGTCGGGCGTCCCGACCTGCACGATGACGCCGGCACGGAGGACGACGATGCGGTCGGCCAGCGTCATCGCCTCGACCTGGTCGTGCGTGACGTAGATGGTCGTGCCTTTGAGGCGGTGGTGCAGCTTCTTGATCTCGGCGCGGACCTGGTTGCGCAGCAGGGCGTCGAGGTTGGACAGCGGTTCGTCGAACAGGAACACCTTGGGCTGGCGCACGATGGCCCGGCCCATGGCCACGCGCTGACGCTGCCCGCCGGAGAGTGCCTTGGGCAGGCGTTCGAGCAGGTGGCTGATCTGCAGTGTCTCGGCGGCGGAATGAACGCATTCCTTGATCCGGTCCGCCGGGGTTTTGCGCAGGCGCAGCCCAAAGGCCATGTTCTCGAAAACCGTCTTGTTCGGGTAGAGCGCGTAATCCTGGAAGACCATGGCGATGTCGCGGTCCCGCGGCGGCAGGTCGTTGACCACTTGCCCGTCGATCAGGATCTCGCCGGCGGTGATGTCCTCGAGTCCAGCGACCATGCGCATCAAGGTGCTCTTGCCGCAGCCCGACGGGCCGACGAAGACGATGAACTCGCCGTCCCGGATGTCGAGATCCACCCCGTGGATCACCGGCGTGGCGTCATAGCTCTTGAAGACGTTTTTCAGGCTGACTGCACTCATTGACCAACCTTTCGTTCTTGTTTATCCCTTTTATCCTTTGACCGCGCCTTGAGTCATCCCGGCGATCAGGCGTCGCTGGATGAACATGAACAGCACGGTGACCGGCAGCGCGCCGACGACCCCGCCGCCGGTGAGCAGTCCCCAGGCAATTTCATATTCCCCGATCAGCGTCTGGATGGCGACGGTGAGCACGCGTACGTCCTGCCCGGCCAATACCGAGGCGTAGAGGTATTCGTTCCACGAGGTGATGAAGATGTAGATGCCGGTGGCGATGATGCCCGGCAGCGTGACTGGCAGCACCACGCGCAGCATGGCGCCGAAGGGGCGGCAACCGTCGACCTGCGCGGCTTCGTCGAGGCTGCGCGGCACGGCGTTGAAGTAGCTGATCATCATCCAGGTGGCGAACGGGATGGCGAAGGTCGAATGGGCCAGGATCAGCCCGAGGTGCGTGTCGAGCAGTTGCAGGTGGCGCATGATGATGAACAGCGGGATGATCAGGAGCACCACGGGAAACATGTTGATCAGCAGGAAGGTCAGCATCAGCAGGTGACGCCCGGCGAAACGGTAGCGCGAGAACGAGTAGGCCGCGGTGATGCTGACGGAGAGGCCGAGGACGACGGCGCCACTGGCGACGATGAAGCTGTGGCCGAGGTTCTTGAGGAAGTCGGTTTTGGCGAACAGGCGGACATAGTTCTCGATGGTCACGACCTCGGGCAGCAGGCTGCGATGGGCCGAGAAGAGCGTCGACTCCTGTTTTAGCGAGGTGATCAGCATCCACAGGTAGGGGCCGATGGCGAAGAGGACGATCAAGGCCATCGGCAGATGCAGCAGCAACAGGCGGCGGCTGAAGGAGGTCTTCGCGGTTCTCATTCCATTTCCCTCCCCATGCGGCGCAGGTAGAGCACGATGAAACCGAGCAGGAGCAGCGCGAAGGTGACCGCCAGCGCCGAGCCGTAGCCGAAGTCCATGCTGCTGTAGGTGCGCTTGAAGGCGTAGAGCGGCAGCGTGTGCGTGGCGTAGCCGGGGCCGCCGCCGGTCATCACGTAGATGACGTCCATTGAATTGGCGACCCAGATGATCCGCAGCATCACCGCCGTGACCAGCACGCTCTTGAGTCCCGGCAGGGTGATTTCGACGAACTGTTGCCACGTCGTTGCTCCGTCGATTGCCGCGGCCTCGTAGAGGTTGGCCGGGATGGTCTGTAGTCCGGCCAGGATCATGATCGCGAAGAAAGGAAAGCCCTGCCAGACCAGCGCGGCGATGATCGAGTACAGCGCCGTGGCCGGGTCGGCCAGCCAGGGAATGGCGCTGTTGAGCATCCCCACGCGCAGCAGCAAGTCGTTGAGCAGGCCGACCTGCGGGTGGTAGATCCACGACCACATCAGGCCGATGACCACGCTCGGCAGTGCCCAGGGGATCAGGATCAGACTGCGCGCCAGCGTCCGCCAGCGGAATTGCTGGTTGAGCAGCAGCGCGGTGACAAAGCCGAGCGCCAGTTGCAGAGGAACGGTGATACCGATCCACAGCGCGGTACGCCCGAGCGAGGCCCAGAAAACCGGGTCGCGGGCGATGGCGATGAAGTTGTCGAGACCGATGAAGCGGGTGGCTTTCGGTTTCCACAGGATTTCGTAATAGAGGCTGGTGATGCCCGCCTGCAGCATCGGGTAGAAGACGACGATCAGCGTGGCCAGCACGGCGGGAGACAGGAGCCAGTAGGGCATGCGGCGGAGGCTGGAACGGTGGCTCATGGTCTCCCTTCTGTCGGTTTCAATCCGGGCAGATGAATCCGTCATTCCGGCGCAGGCCGGAATCCAGGTTTTCGGAGAACGAACTGGACCCCGGCCTGCGCCGGGGTGACGGAGCTCAGCGGTTGTTTACTTGGTTGTGTAGTGCTTCTCGATCGTCGTCATCATCTGCTCGGGCGTGATTTCGCCGGTGAGTGCGCGCTGCATGTTGACCGGCCACACCGTATTCACGAAATCGGCGGTCTGCGGCACGGCGGGCAGCGTCTTGGCGAACGGCAGTGAGTCGACGGTGGCCTTGACGAAGCGCGGTTCGAAGGCCGCTTTTTCCGATCCGCTGCGGGTCACGGTCATCTGTCCGGTGGCCTTGTTGAACTTCACGTTGTTCTCGCCTTCGCTGAGGAAGGACATCCATTTCCAGGCGGCATCCTTGTTCTTCGAAGCCTTGAACAGCGCCGTCGATTCGTCGCCGAATGAGGTCCAGCGGCCACCGTTGCAGGACGGCGCCGGCACGGCCGAGACCTTGTCGCCGAGCGCGGCAACCATCGTCTTCGAGGAGCCGATGTGATGGAAGATCATCGCCGTGCGTCCCGACTTGAAGGTGCTGATGATTTCATTGAAACCGTCGTTCGGGGCCGAAGGTGGCGCGACTTTTTCCTTGCGGAACAGGTCGACGTACCAGTTGTTGGCGGCAATCGCTTTCGGCGTGGTCATTCCGCCCGGGGTCAGCTCGGATTGCGAGAGCACGAACGGTCCCCAGTTGTCGTAGCCGCCCTTGCCGCCGCGCATCCCGAAACCGAAGAGTTCGACGCCGTTATTGGCGCTGGCCGGAAGCGTGAGCTTCTTCGCCGCATCGAGGAAATCCTCGCAGGTGGCCGGTGGTTGCAGCCCGGCATTGGCGAAGAGGTCGGCGCGGTAGTACAGATAAACTACGACATACTGCAGCGGCAGATAATATTGCTTGCCGTCCGGGCCCTTGTTGATGTTCAGCAGGTTGTCGCCGAGATCGTCCTTTCCGGGCCATGATGCGACCCGCTTGTCGATCGGTTCGAGGGCGTCCATTTCGATCAGCTGCGGCTGCTGCGCCAGCTTGACCATCGCCACGTCAGGGGCCTTGCCGCCGACGATCGAGGTGAACAGCTTGTCGTAGTAGTTGTTCCAGGGGATGTTCTCCGCCTTGACCTTGATGCCCGGGTTCTTGCCCTCGAAGCTGGCGACCAGTTCGTCCATCAGCTTGATGCTTTCCGGATTGTCGAAGTGGTACCAGAAGTTTACGGTGGATTGCGCCCAGGCGTGGCTGGCGGCGAATCCTGAAAGCGCGGTGGCGAGGACGATGCCGAGTGTGGATTTCTTGAACATGTTGGACCCCCATTCTGGTTGGTTTGAGATTTACCGCATGCTGTTTTCCTGCTCCTTGGTTGCTTTGGGTTGAAACAATGACTATTTGCTGTTGCGCGCCTGCATGAAAGCAGCGATGGCGTCCAGGGTAGCGACGGCTTCCGGGAGCGCTTCGCTCCAGTGCAGGAAGTTGTGGATCACGCCCGGGACTTGTCTGAACTCGAATGGGGTGTTGGTCTGCGCAAGCTTTCGCGCCAGCAGGATGCTGTCGTCGCGCAACGGGTCCAGTTCCGCGGCGACGATGAGCAGCGGGGGGAGGTTGTGCAGGTCCGCTTCGACCGGAAACATGCGTTGCCGTGCGAAATCGGGAATCCCTCCCGCCTGGTAGTTGTTGCGAAACCAGGTCATCCGGGCTGTCGTCAGCCCAAAGGCTCCCTGACCGAAAAGGCGTTGCGATTCGGTCTCCCTTGCGTCGCTGTATGCGCCGTAAATCAAGGCTGCGCCGTCCGGGAGTAATTCGTCGAGGCTGCGCAGGTCGAGCATCATCGCCAGGGCGAGGTTTGCCCCTGAGGAGTCGCCCGCAACAAGCCAGTGGAGTCCGGAAGTGTCCTGTCCGCGCAGCCAGCGCCAGGCCCAGGTGCAATCGTTGAGGCCGTAGGGAAACGGGCGTTCCGGCGCCAGGGCGTACTCGATGCCGTAGACGGCGAAGCCGGTGCGCTCGGCAAGGCGCGCCATGATGCCCATGAACGACGCAATACTGCCGAATGTCCAGCCGCCACCGTGCAGATATAGCAGCCTTCCCCTCGCTTCCGTTTTTGCCGTCTGGATGCGCACGGCAGGAATGGGCTGCGACGGGTGCCGGGAAAACGGATTCCGCGGAATCTCGAAGTGCTCGATATCGTAGCGGGAGGTGTCGATCCGGTTCCAGCGCGCATGACGTATCTCGAAGATCTTTCGGCCTTCCTCTGCCGGCAGGGTGGTGACGTCCGGGAATTTCGCCTCGTCGATCGACATGCGAACGAACAGGTCGCGCATCGGCCCGGACATCCGGTTTTCCGGCGCGAGGTCGGCAGCGGGGCCGTTGTCTTTGGTGCCGAAGATGCTCGAGACGTGGTGGCCGACGATTTCCGCCGCAATGTCCGCGTCGCCGGCCTGCAGTGCCGCGATGATGTTGCGATGCCGCTGCGCGGTTTCGAGCAGGGCGCGGCGGTTCCCCGACTGGGCGATCTTGTTGCGGTGATTGACGACCGAGCAGCGCATCAGTACCGGTGTCAGCGCCGGCAGGTTGGCGATCTCGAACAGCTGCATGTGGAATTCGAGGTCTTTCTCGAACAGCGCGTATCCGTCGTCCGCCTGTGCGGCCTGTTCCATGGCGTCGACAATGCCGCGCAGGATGGCGAGCTTGGCGTCCGTCAGGTGCTCCAGCGAGAGCCGTGCGGCGCGCATTTCAAGCATCCGGCGCAGTTCGAGAAAGATCTCGGACTCGACCGGGCTGATCGGCGCTACGGTGGTGCCGCGATAGCCCTGGCGCTGAATCAGTCCGTCTTCCTGAAGGCGCAGCAAGGCTTCGCGCACGGTGCTCTGGCTGCAGCCGAGGGTGCCGGCGAGTTCAAGCTCCACCAGTTGCTGGCCGGGTTGCAGTTCGGACATGACGATCTGCTTTTTCAGCCGCTTGTATAGCTCGTCGACCTTGCTCGAGGTTTCCTTGCGTGTGGACATCCCTTTTCCGTCCCGTTCTCTTTTTTTTTCCGCCGGCCCGGCTCAGAGTTGCTTGCGCAGAGCGGTGATCTCTCCCGATGACAGTGTCCGGACCTCGCTGTTGTCCATGGAGGTGTTCCTGTTTTCCATAAGGATCAGTTTGGCGTCCTTGGTGGTAATGGTGTTATGCCAGACCGATGGGTGGATGCAATATACCTTGTTTTTTTCCATCGGGACGCAGCGGATGTCCGAGCAGTTGTTGTCGGGCGAGTGGTCGACGAGGAGCGTGCAGCCGCCTTCGAGCAGGACGAAGACCTCATCGGTCTGCATGTGGCGTTCCATGTTGTCGAAATGGGCTGCGTCGTTGGCCGGCTTCCAGTTCTTGATGCCGACGAACCAGTCGCCGCTTTCGACGACACGTTTCAATCCTTCCCCCTCGAAGCCGGCGACACTCACCTTGTTTGTGTTCATGCTTTCTCTCCCAGGAATTTGCGTGCGTTTTCGGCGATGTGCGGGGCGGTCAGGCCGTAGTGTTCGAGCAGTGCATCGGGCGTCCCGGATTGGCCGAAGCAGTCCTGAAGGCCGATGCGGCGCAGACGTGCCGGGCAACTTTCGGCGAGAACCTCCGCCACCGCGGAGCCGAGTCCGCCGATGATGGAATGGTCCTCCACGGTGATCAGGTGGCCGGTCTTTTTCGCCGCAGCGATGATCGCTTCGCCGTCGATCGGCTTGATCGTGTGCATGTTGATCACCGCAGCGCTGATCCCGTCCTTCTCCAGCTGCTCCGCGGCGAGCAACGCCTGACACACCATCAACCCGGTGGCGATGAGGGTGATGTCGCTCCCTTCGCGCAGGGTGTTGGCCTTGCCGATGGTGAAGGGCGCGTCGTCCTCGGTGAAGTAGGGCGCCGGCGGGCGGGTGACGCGGATGTAAACCGGCCCGGGGTGGTCGATGGCTGCGCGCAGCGCCTTGCGCATCTCGATGGCGTCGCAGGGAACGAGCACGGTCATCCCGGGAATGCTGCGCATCAGAGAAATATCCTCGATGCTCTGGTGGCTGCCGCCATCCTCGCCGACGGTCAGGCCGTTGTGCGTGAGCGCCAGCGTGACGTTGAGATGCGGGTAACAGATGCTGTTGCGTACCTGCTCGAAGGCGCGCCCGGCACCGAAGATGGAAAAGGTGCTGGCGACCGGCGTCAGGCCGCTGATGGCCAGTCCGGCGGCGACGCCCATCATGTTCTGCTCGGCAATGCCGAGATTGAAAAAGCGCTGCGGATATTTTTCGCCAAAGACGCAGGTGGTGGTCGCGTGCGCCAGGTCGGCATCGAGCACGACAAGGTCGGGGCGTTCGCCGCCGAGTTCGGCCAGTGCCTCGCCGTAGGCGACCCGGATTGCTTTCGTTCCCCTGATTTTGAGTGCGCTCATCTCAGGCCTCCAGTTCCGCCAGTGCCTGCTCGGTCTCGTCCGCGCTGGGCGCCTTGCCGTGCCAGCCCGCCTGGTTCTCCATGAAGGAGACGCCTTTGCCCTTGACGGTTTCCGCCAGAATGAACTTCGGCTTGTCCGTTTTCCTGGCGTAGGCATCGAGCAATTGAATGGTGTCGTGACCGTCGACCTCGATGACGTCGAAGCCGAAGGCCAGCAGCTTGGCCCTGATGTCGCCCAGGTTCATCACGTCGTCGTTGGCACCGTCGATCTGCAGGCCGTTGTGGTCGAGGATGACGGTGAGGTTGGTCAGCCCGAAGTGCGCTGCCGACATCATTGCTTCCCAGAACTGTCCTTCCTGCATCTCGCCGTCACCGACCACGGCGAAGATTCGTTGCGCGGAGCCCTTGAGGCGTGCGCCGAGCGCCATGCCGACCGCGATCGAGCATCCTTGTCCGAGCGAGCCGGTCGAGGCGTCGACGCCGGGGGTCTTCTTCATGTCGGGGTGGCCCTGCAGGCGGGATCCCAGCCGGCGCAGCGTTTCCAGTTCCTCGCGCGGGAAATAGCCGCGGCGGGCCAGAACGGCGTAAAGCGCGGGGGCGGCGTGCCCCTTGCACAGGACGCATTTGTCTCGCTGCCCGGGCGGAGTGGCCGGATTCGCGCTCATTTCGCGGAAATAGAGCGTCGCCAGTATTTCGGCGCAGGAAAGCGATCCGCCGGGATGGCCGGACTTTACCCGGCCGATCATCCTGACGATGTCGGCGCGGATTTCCCGGCACAGTTGCTGCAATTCTTCATCTTTCATGCCAGACCTCTCCGTGTTGTTCGATATGTGATGAACCGGAACGAAAAGCTGCGCTGCAATGACCGAATATTATCGATACTATTATCGATAATATTCGGTCGGTCAACCGTTCTTTTGTGCTTCCTGCTCGAACTCGTCCTCGCCCATTGGGCGCAGAATCTCGGGCGTATAATTCGCCGTTCCCCCTGAACACTGGTTGTTCCGAAATGCTCACTGTTTTATCCCGTCACCGCCTCGCCGATCGCAAGGCCTGGAGAGAACGGGCGGTCATCTGGCTGGCGGCTGTGGTCACCGGATTGGTCGTCGTTGCTTTTTCCCGTCTTACCGAACACGCAATTGACTATTTCAATCAAGGAGTCCGTCGGTTCTGGTGGATGACGCTGTTCCTCTGCCCTCTGGCCGGGATGGGGATTGCCTGGATGACCCGCACCCTGTTTCGCGGTGCAGAGGGCAGCGGCATCCCGCAGGTCATCGCGGCGCTCAGGGACGAGGCGGAAGGCGAGAAGATCAGCTTTTTCGTGTCAGTCAGGATCGCCTTTGGGAAGGTTCTTCTCGGCGTGCTCGGGCTGGCTTCCGGTTTTTCGATTGGACGGGAGGGGCCGTCGGTGCAGGTCGGGGCGAGCATGATGTACGCCTTCCGGCGTTTTCTCCCCAAGCGCTCGCCGCGCTTCGCCAAGCATCTCATCCTGGCTGGCGGCGCCGCGGGAATCGCCGCGGCGTTCAACACGCCGCTGGCCGGAATCGTTTTCGCGATCGAGGAACTCGGCAAGCGTTTCGAGGAAAAAACCAACGGGGTGTTGATCTCGGCGATCGTCCTGGCCGGCCTGATTTCGATCTCGATCCAGGGCAACTACATCTACTTCGGGCGACTGGCAGTCGACAGCATCGATTACCACATTCTCTGGCCGGTCTTCGTCTGTGCCTTGGCCTGTGGAATCGCAGGCGGGGTGTTCAGCCGCATTCTCGTCCGCGCGGCGAAGCCGGGCAAGGGCAGGGTGAGCCTTTTTCGCCAGCAGCATCCGTATTACTGGGCCGGTTTTTGTGGGCTGATGGTGGCGTTGCTGGGGGCGGTCAGCAACGGCGCGGCGCATGGGTCGGGCTACCTTTACACCCAAAGCACGCTTGAGGGCGCGATGAACCTGCCGTGGTATTACGCGCCGGTGAAGTTCGCCGCCACGGTGTTTTCCTTCCTAAGCGGGATTCCCGGAGGCATCTTCGCGCCGAGCCTTGCCGTCGGCGTCGGGATCGGCGCGGATGTGCATTTCCTGCTCGGATCGGTCGGTGCGCTGTCGATCTACGCCCTGTGCATGGCCGGATTCCTGGCGGCGGTGACACAGGCGCCGCTGACGTCGTTCATCATCGTGATGGAAATGATCGATGGCCACGAGATGGTTATCAGCCTGATGGCCGTAGCCATGCTCGCCTCGCTGGTCTCGCGCCTGTTCAGCCCGCCGCTTTACAGCGCGCTGGCGGATATTCAGATGCAGCGTCTCGGCCTGGCGGCGAAAAGCGGGACGGGCGAAGAGGGGAACGGCGCGCGGCGCGACGGAGATACGGCGCCGTAGATGTCAGGGTTTTCCTGCGCGTTTTTGCGCGTACATCAGAAACACCGGGTAGCTCTTCTCCGGCAGCCCCTTGTTGATGGTGAATACGGTCGAGAAGGCGACGTTGGTGAATCCGGCGTGTTCCGCCCGGCGTGCAAGATCCGCCCGGTCAAAGCCGTTGTGCCCGTCGAACCCCTCCCCGTGAAACGAGCCGTCCTCGCGGTCGAGGTCGGCGATGCACAAGTGACCAAAGTCGGCCAGCAGCGCGTGCAGCTTCCGCAGAATGTCGTCGGTGTCCGGGATGTGGTGCAGGGTCATCAGCGAGCAGGCGAGATCGAATTGCTGTCCCGGCAGTGGGTCGGTCGACAGGTCGAGGCGGATCGGCTTCATGTTGTTGATTTGTGCGCTGTCGATCTTGCATCGCAGCACGTCGAGCATGCCGTCCGAGTTGTCGGCCAGCACGATCTCGCGCAGCGACGACTGCAGCGCGAAACTGAGCAGGCCGGTGCCGCAGCCGTATTCGAAGCCCCTCATCGAGGCGAGGTCGGGAAGGTGGGTCTGGATGGCGTCGGCGACTGCGCGTGCACGCGCGGTTTTCATCGGGTCGTCGTCCCAGGTGGCGGCGCGCCGGTCGAAATCGTCGCGGGGTGCGGAAGCCGTCATGACGTTGGTCGGTCGTTGAAAACCGGGCAATCTACCAGATCAGCGATGGCCCAGAACGATGGAACGGGTGATTTCGTCGCGCTCGCCGGCGCAGAGCGTATCGAGCGCGCGCGAGAATTCCGACGGGTCGTCCGCGGCGAGTTCGAACAGGGTCATCGACGAGCGGAATTTCAGGTCGTCCGGTGAACCGAAAATACCGCTGACACCGCTTCCCCGATGCGCAGTAACCGCCGCCGTGCAGGCCAGCAGTCGTGCTCCGAGCAGCGGATGGGCGAGGTAGGCGCGCGCTTCCTCCAAACCGCTGAGGGCGTAGTACTGCGCGGTTGGACTGATGCCCAGGCCGCGAATCTGCGGGAAAATGAACCACATCCAGTGTGATCGCTTTCTGCCGGCGCGTAATTCCGCTAGCGCGTTTTCGTAGACCGGGGCTTGGGCCTCGACAAAACGTGCGAGATCGAAAGGGTCGGCGGACATGGCGAACCTCGCGTCATTGGAACGATTTTCAGGATAGTCGACGCTTGGCCCGGTCGGAAGAAACAAAAACGCCCCGGGAAGCGTCCGGGGCGTTGGCGCGAGCGGTTTCCGGCGCTCAGCCCTTCAGTCGCGCCAGTTGCGGCTTGAGCTTCTCGACTGTTGCGCTGAAATCGGCAAGACGCTTCTTCTCCTGTTCGACGACTTGCGCTGGCGCGCGGGCGACGAAGCTCTCGTTGGCGAGTTTCGCCGTCGCTTTCACGATCTCGCCTTCGAGTCGGGCGATTTCCTTGGCGAGGCGCTCGGTCTCGGCAGCGACGTCGATCTCGATCTTCAGCATCAGGCGAATCTCGCCGACCACGGCGATTGGCGCGTTGGCGTCCTCTGGCATCTGCTCGACGATCTGCACCTCGGAAAGCTTGGCCAGCGCCTTGAGATAGCGGGCGCAGCGCTGCAAGACCTCGGTATCGCCGCTGGCGATCAGCGGCACCTTCTGCGCCGGCGAAATACCCATCTCGCCGCGCAGGTTGCGGCAGGCGTAGGCGATGTCCTTGAGTTGCTGCACCTTGGCTTCGCTGGCTTCGTTGAATTTCAGCGGGTCGGCCTTCGGATACGCGGCGAGCATGATCGACTCATGCGTCTTGCAGTGCGCAAGCGGAGCGACGGCCTGCCACAGTTCCTCGGTGATGAACGGGATCAGCGGATGCGCGAGGCGCAGCACGGTTTCCAGCACCCGTACCAGCGTGCGGCGGGTGGCGCGGGCTTCTTCCGGCGTGCCGTTCTGGATCTGCACCTTGGCGAGTTCCAGATACCAGTCGCAGAACTCGTCCCAGACGAATTCGTAGATGGCGCGGGCCAGCAGATCGAAACGGTAATCAGCGAAATGCTGCTCGATTTCGGCCTCGGTGCGCTGCAGACGGCTGACGATCCAGCGGTCGGCGAACGAGAAACGCAGTCCGTCCGGGCTCATATCAGGCACGGCGTCCGGATCGATGCCGCAATCGTGGCCTTCGGTGTTCATCAGCACAAAGCGCGTGGCGTTCCACAGCTTGTTGCAGAAATTGCGGTAGCCCTCGCAGCGGTGCAGGTCGAACTTGATGTCGCGGCCGGGACTGGCCAGCGAGAGGAAGGTGAAGCGGAGCGCATCGGTGCCGAAGGAGGGGATGCCTTCCGGGAATTCCTTGCGCGTGCGCTTCTCGATCTGCTCGGCCTGTTTCGGGTTCATCAGGCCGGTGGTGCGCTTCTTGACCAGGCCCTCGATGCCGATGCCGTCGATCAGGTCGATCGGATCGAGCACGTTGCCCTTGGACTTGCTCATCTTCTGGCCTTCCGCGTCGCGGATCAGGCCATGCACATAGACGTGCTTGAACGGGATCTTGCCGGTGATGTGCTTGGTCATCATGACCATGCGCGCCACCCAGAAGAAGATGATGTCGAAGCCGGTGACGAGCACCGTCGACGGCAGGTAGAGATCAAGTGCCTGGTTCGATTTCTCCGGCCACTCAGGCGTCCAGTCCAGCGTCGAGAACGGCCACAGCGCGGAGGAGTACCAGGTGTCGAGGACGTCCGGGTCGCGCATCAACGGGCCGGCATAGCCGATCTTGTCGGCCTGGGCGCGCGCTTCGTCCTCGTTGTGGGCGACGAAGACTTCGCCGTTTTCGCCGTACCAAGCCGGAATCTGGTGGCCCCACCAGAGTTGCCGCGAGATGCACCAGTCCTGGATGTTGTTCAGCCACTGGTTGTAGGTGTTGACCCAGTTCTCCGGGACGAACTTGATCTCGCCGGAAGCCACGCATTCAAGGGCCTTGCCGACGATGCTGGTACCGTCTGCGCCGGGCTTGGACATGGCGACGAACCACTGGTCGGTGAGCATCGGCTCGATGACGACGCCGGTACGGTCGCCGCGTGGCACCTTCAGCTTGTGCTTGTCGACCTTGACCAGTACCCCGGCGGCTTCGAGGTCGGCAACGACGGCCTTGCGCGCGTCGAAACGGTCCATGCCGCGGTATTTTTCCGGGGCGTTGTCGTTGATCTTCGCGTTGAGCGTCAGGATCGAAATGATCGGCAGCTTGTGGCGCTGGCCGACCGCGTAGTCGTTGAAATCGTGCGCCGGCGTGACCTTGACGCAGCCCGTGCCGAACTCGAGGTCGACGTAGGCGTCGGCGATGATCGGGATCTCGCGGTCGGTGAGCGGCAGCTTCACCATCTTGCCGATCAGGTGCTTGTAGCGCTCGTCCTCCGGGTGCACCATCACGGCGGTGTCGCCGAGCATGGTCTCAGGGCGGGTGGTGGCGACCGTCAGTTCGCCAGAGCCATCGGCCAGCGGGTAACGGATGTGCCACATGAAGCCGTCTTCTTCCTCGCTCACCACTTCGAGGTCGGACACCGCGGTGTGCAGCACCGGGTCCCAGTTGACGAGGCGCTTGCCGCGATAGATCAGCCCTTCGTTGTACAGGCGCACGAAGGTCTCGGTGACGATCTTGGACAGGCCCGCGTCCATCGTGAAGCGCTCGCGCGTCCAGTCCGGCGAGGTGCCGAGGCGGCGCATCTGGCGGGTGATGGTGTTGCCGGAGTATTCCTTCCACTCCCAGACTTTTTCGAGGAACTTCTCGCGGCCGAGGTCGTGACGCGAAATGCCTTGTCCATCGAGCTGGCGTTCGACGACGATTTGCGTCGCAATCCCCGCGTGGTCGGTGCCGGGTTGCCACAGCGTGTTGTCGCCGCGCATGCGGTGGTAGCGCGTCAGCGCATCCATGATCGCCTGATTGAAGCCGTGCCCCATGTGCAGCGTGCCGGTCACGTTCGGCGGCGGCAGCAGGATGCAGAAGGCGTCGGATTTGTTCGCGTCGAGGCCGGCGGCGAAATAGCCCTTGGCCTCCCAGTCGGGGTACCAGCGACGTTCGATGTCGGCCGGCTCAAAGCTCTTGGCGAGTTCCATAGGATCGGGTGCGCAACTGTGGCGGAGATAGTGTTTGTGAGAAAACGCGCGATTATACCGGATGGCGTTCACCGCTCCCGCGATTGGCGCCGCTTGCTTTTCGGCAAGCTCAGCGCCAGTTGTTGGCGGGGGTGTTGATGTCTTCGGCGCCGTCGAGCGGGAGGTTCAGCTGTTTGCGCTGCGCGATGTACTCCCTCAGTGCGGTTTCCATCGTTGCCGTGATGCCGTTGCGCAGTTCGGTTCCGGCATTGAGCAAGGTTGCCTCGATCAGGGTCGGCAGTTCGTAGGCCATCTGCTCGGCGATGGCGCGGGCCATGTCGGCAGCCAGTTCCTCGATGCGTGACTCCAAGGCGATCATCGGGTCGACGCCGGGAAGTTCTTCCTGCGCGACCGTTTCCGCTTCGACCGGGGCGTCTGCTGAGATTACCTCGGTGAGGACGGGGATATCGTCTTCTTCGCTTTCTGCCGGCACGGTATCGATGTCGAGCGGCGCCTCCCGCTTCATCGCCAGGAAGCTCCGTCTGCGACGGCCTTGCAATGCATGGATTACCGGGTTCTCGGAAGGGGCGTCCTGAGCGCTCATGCGGGCTTCTCCGCGAGGTCGAAATACTGGATGGCGTAGCCGCGGTCCTTGTAGAACTTGACCCGTGCGCGCGCCGACTGACGCTCGTTTGCTTCTTGCCCGACGACCTCGATGAGACTGGTGAATCGGGCGAATCCGGGAGGTACTTCTTCGGACAGATTGATCAGCCGCTCATGCTGCCGGGCCGATTCCGGGTCGCCGGTGATGATGACCGGCGTTTCGTCGGCCAGCGGCGAAGAGCTGCTGACGTGCGGAATGAACCCGGTCGGTGGTTGCAGCCACAACTGGCGGTCGAGCGCGCCGGCAACGGGGGCTTCCGGGGCATACACGAGCACCGGTTTGTGTTGCCGGTAGGCTTTGCCTATCAGCGCCGCAATGGCCGCAATACGGTCGGCGGCGTTGTGATAGAAGAAAACCTGTGTCAATGCAGTTTCCCGGTACGTTCGAGCAGGAAATGAACGAGCAGCGATACCGGGCGGCCGGTTGCCCCCTTTTCGGCTCCCGATTTCCATGCCGTTCCGGCGATGTCGAGGTGGGCCCAGGAAAACTTCTTGGCGAAGCGCGACAGGAAACACGCTGCCGTGACGCTGCCGGCGGGGCGGCCGCCGATGTTCGCCATGTCGGCGAAGTTGCTCTTGAGTTGCTCCTGATAGTCGTCCCACAACGGCAACTGCCAGGCGCGGTCGCCGGCGGTGGCGCCGGCTTCCAGCAGTTCCGCTGCCAGTGCGTCGTCGTTGGCGAACAGCCCCGTGGCGACGTTGCCGAGCGCAATGACGCAGGCGCCGGTCAGCGTGGCGACGTCGACGACTGTCTGCGGGTGGAAGCGTTCGGCGAAGGTCAGTGCGTCACAGAGGATGAGGCGGCCTTCGGCGTCGGTGTTGAGAATCTCGATGGTCTGGCCGGAGAGCGAGGTGACGATGTCGCCGGGTTTGCTGGCCGCGCCGCCAGGCATGTTCTCGACGCTCGGAACGATCACGGTCAGGTTGATCGGCAACTGCAGCAGTGCTACGGCCTTGAGTGTCCCGAGTACGCTCGCTGCGCCGCACATGTCGAATTTCATCTCGTCCATGCCTTCGCCGGGTTTCAGCGAAATGCCGCCGGTGTCGAAGGTGATGCCCTTGCCGACCAGGACGACAGGTTTTTCGTCAGCTTTGCCGCCGCGGTAATGCACGATGATCAGTTTGGGCGGCAGGTGCGAGCCTTTGGCGACCGAGAGCAGCGAATGCATGCCGAGGGCTTCCATTTCGCCCCGTTCGAGGATCTGGCACTCCAGCAGGTGTTCTTCGGCGATTTTCTGCGCCGAATCGGCCAGATAGGCCGGCGTGCAGACGTTGCCCGGCAGGTTGCCGAGCGTGCGGGCCAGGGCGATTCCTTCGCCAATCGCGCGCCCTTGGGCAAGCGCCTGTGCTGCCTGGGCGTCCTTGATCTTGTCGTCGATGCTGAAAGCCAGTCTGGTGAGCCGCCGCTTGTCTTCCTTCTTGCTCTTGAACTGGTCGAAGCGGTAGAGCGTCTCGCTGGCGACGGCGGCCGCCTGCCGGATGCGCCAGGCGGCGCTCCGCTTCTTCACCGCGATCCGGGTCAGGTGAATGGTGGCGTCGGATGCGCCGGTGTCCCGGAGTGCCTTGATGGCGGTGCGGACTGCCGCGCCGTATTCCTTTTCGCGGAACTCCTTTTCCTTGCCGAGACCGACGAGGAGCAGGCGTTCGCCGGGCAGCGAGGGAACATTGCGAAGAAGCAGAGTGGTTCCCGCCTTGCCGTCCATGTCGCCGGTGGCGAGAATCTCCTGAAGGAAGCGACGGGTGGCCTCGCCGAATCCATGGCCATCCGCGAGTTTGCGGGATTCAAAGATGCCGACGACGAAACAGCCGCTGTGTTCCGCCGGGCCCTGGCGTTTTATGCTAAATTCCACCGGCTTCTCCTGCTCGGGATCGAAGACGCCGATTATCACTGCAGTATTTCTCCCAGTCAAAACATGATCTTCCAGCGCGCGATCCGGCGCGAATTCACCCAGTCGGCGGCCGGCGTCTTCATTGCGCTGTTCGCCATACTTCTTACGACGCAACTGATCCGTTTGCTCGGCGATGCCGCCGAGGGTTCGATTGCGCCGGAGGCAGTAGTGGCCTTGCTCGGTTTTTCGGCTCTGAACTACATACCGACCCTGCTTTCGTTGTCGACGTTCATTGCCATCCTGCTTGCGCTATCCCGCAGCTACCGCGATTCGGAAATGGTGGTGTGGTTTTCCTGCGGTGTTTCGCTCACCGCCTGGGTACGGCCGGTGATGGCGTTCATCCTTCCTCTGGTCGTGGCGATCGCGGCCCTGTCGTTCTTCGCATCCCCCTGGGCGCTGTCGAAAAGCGCCGAGTATCGGGGCAACCTCGAAACGCGGCGCGATGCCAGCCAGGCGACACCGGGCGCCTTCCAGGAATCGTCGTCCGGGGATCGTGTGATTTTTGTCGAAGGGGTCGCCGATGATGAAAGCCATGTCAAGAACGTGTTCGTCAGTTCGGTGCAAAACCAGCGCCTCGGCGTGACGATGGCCGCGACGGGGTATCAGGAAATCGCCGAGAACGGCGACCGGTTCATCGTGCTGGAGAACGGTCGTCGCTACGAGATGGAGCCGGGATCGGCGGAGTTCCGGATCATGGAGTACGGACGTTACGCCGTGCGCGTCGAGACCAAGGAAGCGCGTGGAATCGAGAAAACCCCAAAGAGCACGCCCACGCTGGAGTTGCTGGACAACGATGAGCCACGGTATCGCGCCGAATTGCTGTGGCGCATCGGGATGCCGGTATCGGCGATCATCCTGGCATTGCTGGCGATTCCGCTCTCCTTTGTCAATCCGCGCGCCGGTCGCTCCGCGAACATGCTGCTCGCGCTCTTCACCTATCTCGTTTACAACAACCTGATGACCGTCGGCCAGGCCTGGGTGGCAAGCGGCCGGGTTTCGTTCGAGGCCGGCCTCGTCGGCATTCATCTCTTCATGTTCTGCCTGCTGCCATTGCTGTTCTTCCGGCGCATTGCCGTACTTTCTTTCGCCAGGTTTTTCCGATGAAGATCTACCGCCGTTATCTGGCGCGCGAAGTTTCCGGGGCAATCCTGCTGGTCCTGGTGGCCTTCCTGGCGCTGTTTGGTTTCTTCGACATGATCAACGAGGTAAAAAGCGTCGGGAAGGGCGCTTACCAGTTGCATCATGCCGTCGCGTTTGTCCTGTTGCGCATGCCTGGGCGAGTTTATGAACTGATGCCGGTGGCGGTGCTGATCGGAACGCTGTACGCGCTGTCGACGCTGGCCCGGCATTCCGAAATCACCGTGCTGCGGGCGTCGGGCATGTCGACGCGGAGTCTCCTCTCCAGCCTGATAATGGTGGCGGCCGTGTTCGCGCTGCTCACCTTCGTTATTGGCGAGGCTGTTGCTCCGCCGTCGGAACGCGCTGCGCAGCAAATGCGCCTTCAGGAGCGGGGCAAGGCGGTTGGGCAGGAACTGCGCAGCGGTCTCTGGGTGCGCGACGAGCGCAGTTTCATCAACGTACGCACGGTTCTTCCGGATACACGCCTCCAGGGTATTCGCATTTACGATTTCGACAAGGACGCCAGGTTGCGCTCGGTGACCGAGGCGGAGGAGGGTGTCTATATCCCGCCAGCGAGTTGGCGGCTGTCCAAGGTTGTCAGGACCAGTATCATGGACGAGCGGGCCGAACTGGTGCGACTGCCGGATCTGGAGTGGCGCTCGGCGCTCAACCCGGACATTCTGTCAGTGCTGATGGTCTCGCCGGAGCGGATGTCGTTGTTGCATCTCGCGGCGTATACGCGGCATCTCTCCGAGAACAAGCAAAAGACCCAGCGTTACGACATCGCCATGTGGAAGAAACTGGTTTATCCCTTGGCAGCACTTGTCATGGTGGCGCTGGCATTGCCGTTCGGAT
Source organism: Gammaproteobacteria bacterium (assembly GCA_029289235.1). Classification (GTDB taxonomy): domain Bacteria; phylum Pseudomonadota; class Gammaproteobacteria; order Burkholderiales; family Rhodocyclaceae; genus Propionivibrio. Next base: position 69,872 of record JARFTZ010000032.1, on the reverse strand, counting down.
ATACGCACGACCGCGTTAGCGGGGTAAGCCTGAAGATATTCACCGGCGTGATGCTCGGGGTGTTGTTCCACATGCTCAACGGGTTGTTCTCGAACCTCGGGGCGATCAATAGTTGGTCTCCATTCCTCAGTGCGATCGCGCCTTCGGCATTGTTCATGCTCGCGGCTGTCGGCATGATCTGGTGGTTCGAGCGTCGCTAGTCCGGGCCGTCAGGAAAAGACAATACGCGTACCCGCGAGACGGTCGTGGAGAAATTGCCTGTCTCGGTCAAGAAACGCCCAGAGCAGGCCAATGCCGAAGAGACCGATGCTCGGCCAGCAGAGAAGAAAGCGTAATAGCGCGTGCAGCGGCCGGAGCGGACGTCCTTTGCAGTCGACAACGCGGGTTCGCCAGGTTTTCATTGCCAGCGTCTGTCCGCCGTGGGTCCAGAACCAATAAAAATAGACGAGCAATACAAGAAAAAGGTGAGCCCAGAGAAGCAGAGGGGTTGCAACGCGATGCAGCCAGTGACTGATCAGGGTGTGGGGAAGAAGCAGCGTGACAGCCACGATTCCGAGCAATAGAAGGGCGTCGTAGGTCATGCTTGCAAGGCGCCGGACGATGCCAGGAAGAGAATCCGTATTCGTTGGTCCCCTTCTCATTGCTTCCTGTCCGGCTTTCCGACGGGCTTCGGGAGCGGCGAGAGGGGCGACAGATTGAGCGGTGGCAGTTTGGATTTGGCCGGCGGGACGGTGCTGATGGGTACCAGCGGCTGAGCGGGTCTGGAAACTGATTTTCCGGCCGCTAGTTGCTTGAGTTTCTCTTTTTCTTCGACCGGCAAGCTCAAGTACTCTTCCCACTTTTGCTTGAGTTTTTGCCGTTGTTCGGCTGTCAGCTGGCTCGTGCTCTTGAAATTTTCCCGGGCCCGGCGTCGCTGCTCCGGCGTCATTTTTCGCCACTCTTGCATCTGGCTCTGAACGCGTCGCTGCTCTTCCGGGGTCATGGACGAAAAACGGGCGGCGATACCAATCCACGTTTTCTGGCGATAAGCCTCAAGGGAGTCCCATTCGTCGCTTAACGGTGCGAGAACTATTTTCTGGGCTACCGTCAATTCGCTCCAGGTAGGTTGTGGCGGTGTGGCGATAACAGACGGGCCGGTCGTTTGCGACCAGCCATTCAGCGACATGAAGGTGCCCAGTATTATTCCGACGAGGTGCTTCTTAGCCATGCGGCAAAGCCTTTGTCGGTGAATGCGCCAATGGGCAGTTCATCAGCAAGGATTGCTGAGTCGATATCCCCGAGTTCCTTTACTTGCTGGTCGGCAACCCAGTAGGTTGAATAGGCAGCGCACAACAACAAGGCCAGTCCTGCAAGGATCTGGGTGAAACGGGGAACGACTGAGTCGAACGAGAAAATGCCGCCAACAGCAGCAAGGACCGGTGACTTTGCGGGTTGTTTCTGGTGGTTGAGTGCCAGTGCACGGGCAGCAGCAAGCCGGTCCAGCGTTTCCGGACGAAGGTCATGCACACCGCGATTCAGGTGCTGCCTGACCTTGTAGGCGAAATGTTGCTCGTTCATAGCGTGATTCCCTTTGCTTTCAGTGCGCTTGCCAGCGTGTGCGTGGCACGCGAACAGTGTGTCTTGACGCTGCCTTCCGAGCAGCCCATTGCAGCAGCAGTCTCTGCGACATCCATGTCTTCCCAATAACGCATGAGAAAGGCTTCGCGTTGACGCGTGGGCAATTGTTTTATTTCTTTTTCAATTATATCAAGAAGTTGTGCTTGTTGGAACCTTCCATCCGGGGTGTCGTGGGTGAACGACTCTGCTTCGACCTCGATCGTTTCCAGCGGATCGTGATCATCTTCGTTGTCCGAACTGAAAGCGGAGAGCAGGGTTGTCCAGAGCGAGCGGATCTTGCTGCGGCGGTAGTGGTCCCGGATGGTGTTCTGCATGATGCGCTGGAACAGTAGCGGAAGCTCTTCCGCCGGGCGATCGCCATATTTCTCGGCAAGTTTCAACATGGAATCCTGCACGAGGTCGAGCGCCGTCTCTTCGTTGCGGACAGCGAACATGGCCTGCTTGAAGGCGCGCCGCTCCGAAGCTGCGAGAAAGTCCGACAATTCGCGTTGGCTGGCCAGAATCAGTGTCCCAGGGGAAATCGAGATGAGGTTTGCGCCGGAGCGCAGGCGTCGATGACGCGAGTCTTGACCAAAAAAGGTCTAGGCCTTAACGTTACCAGCTTTTTCCAGAGTTCTCTTTGTAAGGCAAAAACCATGACCATGATGACCGGTGCAGAGATTGTAATCAGGTGCCTGCAGGAAGAAAAGGTCGACTACGTTTTCGGCTATCCGGGCGGATCTGTCCTGCACATCTACGATGAATTGTTCAAGCAGGACAAGGTCAAGCACATCCTTGTCAGGCATGAACAGGCTGCGGTGCATGCGGCTGACGCCTATTCACGCTCGACGCAGCGCGTCGGGGTGGCGATGGTCACGTCCGGCCCCGGGGCGACGAATGCGGTCACCGGAATCGCCACCGCCTACATGGACTCGATTCCGCTGGTGGTTATCTCCGGCCAGGTGCCGACCACCTACATCGGCCAGGATGCCTTTCAGGAGTGCGACACGGTCGGTATTACGAGGCCGTGCGTAAAGCATAATTTTCTGGTCAAGGATGTACGCGATCTGGCGGCCACCATCAAGAAGGCGTTCTACATCGCCAATACCGGTCGCCCTGGGCCGGTGGTCGTCGATGTGCCGAAGGACATTACCGCCGCGAAATGCAAGTTCGAGTACCCCGCGGAAATCAAGTTGCGCTCGTACAATCCGGTGATCAAGGGACACTCGGGGCAGATCAAGAAGGCAGTCCAGTTGCTGCTCGGCGCAAAGCGGCCGATGATCTACACCGGTGGCGGCGTGATTCTGGCTAATGCAGCCGAGCAGCTGACGCGCTTGACCCGCCTGCTGGGATTCCCGATCACCAATACCCTGATGGGGCTCGGTGGTTACCCCGGCACCGACCGTCAATTCCTCGGCATGCCAGGCATGCACGGTACGCTGGAAGCCAACCTCGCAATGCAGCACTGTGATGTGTTGCTGGCTGTTGGAACGCGCTTCGATGATCGCGTGATCGGCAATCCCGAGGATTTTGCAACGGTTCCGCGCAAGATCATTCACGTTGACATTGATCCGTCGTCTATTTCGAAGCGTGTGCGTGTTGATGTGCCGATCGTCGGCAACGTGTCAGACGTGCTCGGCGAGATGGTTCGCCTGCTCGAAGCCGAGCAGGAACGGAAGGACATCTCCGATTGGTGGGCGGAGATCGAGAACTGGCGGGCGCGGCAGTGCATGAAGTACGGAATGAAGGATGCGATCATGCCGCAGTACGTGATCGAGAAACTCTGGGAAGTGACCAGGGGGGATGCGATCATTACCTCCGACGTCGGCCAGCACCAGATGTGGGCGGCGCAATACTACAAGTTCGACAAGCCGCGCCGCTGGCTGAACTCGGGTGGTCTGGGAACGATGGGGGTGGGGCTGCCCTACGCGATCGGTGCGGCTTTTGCCAATCCTGACAGGCAGGTGGCGTGCGTGACCGGTGACGGCTCGATCCAGATGTGCATCCAGGAGCTGTCGACGGCCAAACAGTTCGGTCTGCCGATCAAGATCATCAACCTGAACAACCGCTATCTGGGAATGGTCCGCCAGTGGCAGGAGATGTTCTACAGCCGGCGCTATTCGCAGACTTACATGGATTCGATTCCCGATTTCGTGAAGCTCGCCGAGGCCTACGGTCACGTAGGTATCCGCGTCGAGAGGCCGGAAGATGTGGAGCCGGCGCTGAAGCGGGCATTTGTGGACCACAAGGACGATCTGGTTTTCCTCGATATCCGCACGGCCCGGGAGGCGAATGTCTTTCCGATGGTGGCCGCGGGCAAGGGCTTGGCCGAGATGGTCCTGGCTGACGAGAATCTGTAAGAGGGAGCGACAACATGCGACACATCATTTCCATCCTGCTTGAGAACGAAGCGGGGGCGCTCTCGCGGGTCGCCGGGCTTTTTTCGGCGCGAGGTTATAATATCGAGACGTTGACGGTGGCTCCGACCGAGGATTCTTCGCTGTCCCGGCTGACCATCGTGACATCCGGCAGCGATGAGATCATCGAGCAGATTACCAAGCAGCTCAACAAATTGATTGATGTCATCAAGGTGGTGGACCTCTCCGAGGCGGCGCACATCGAGCGCGAGTTGATGTTGATCAAGGTGCGTGCCACCGGCAAGGATCGCGAGGAAATGAAACGGATGGCCGACATCTACCGCGGGCGCATCATTGATGTTACCGATGCAACCTACGTTATCGAATTGACCGGGAGCGGTTCGAAACTGGATTCTTTCATCCAGGCCATCGACGGGGATCTGATCCTTGAAACCGTACGTACGGGCGTCAGCGGCATCGGCCGTGGCGACCGGGTTCTGAAAGTCTGATTTACCAAGTTCTTAACTCGAGAGGAATAGCATGAAGGTTTATTACGACAAGGATGCGGATCTGTCCCTGATCAAGGGCAAGAAAGTCGCCATCATAGGCTATGGTTCGCAAGGCCATGCCCACGCCCAGAATCTGAGCGATTCGGGCGTAAAGGTGACGGTCGGTCTGCGCAAGGGAGGCGCCTCGTGGAGCAAGGTCGAGAAGGCCGGGCTTAAGGTGGAGGAAGTGGCCAAGGCGGTTAAGGGCGCGGATGTCGTGATGATGCTGTTGCCGGACGAAAATATCCCGGCCGTTTACTACAACGACGTCGAGCCGAATATCAAGAAGGGTGCGGCGCTGGCTTTTGCCCACGGTTTCAACATCCACTACAACCAGGTTGTGCCGCGCGCCGATCTGGACGTGATCATGGTCGCACCGAAAGGGCCTGGCCATACCGTCCGTTCCGAGTACCTCAAGGGTGGCGGCGTTCCCTCGTTGATCGCCGTGCATCAGGATACTTCGAAGAAGGCGCGTGACATTGCCCTGTCGTACGCCGCGGCCAATGGCGGAACGAAGGGCGGCGTGATCGAAACGACTTTCCGCGAGGAAACAGAAACCGACCTGTTCGGCGAACAGTGCGTTCTCTGCGGCGGCGCGGTCGAACTCGTGAAAGTCGGCTTCGAAACGCTGACGGAAGCCGGGTATGCGCCGGAAATGGCCTACTTCGAGTGCCTGCACGAACTGAAGCTGATCGTCGACCTGATGTACGAGGGCGGCATCGCCAACATGAACTACTCGATCTCGAACAATGCCGAGTACGGCGAGTACGTGACAGGTCCCGAAGTCATCAATGATGCTTCGCGTCAGGCCATGCGCGCAGCGCTCAAGCGCATCCAGAACGGCGACTACGCCAAGATGTTCATCGAAGAGGGGAAAACCAATTACCCGTCGATGACGGCCCGTCGGCGGCTGATGGCCGCCCACCAGATCGAAACGGTCGGCGAAAAGCTGCGCGACATGATGCCGTGGATCAAGAAAAACAAGCTGGTTGACCAGACCAAGAACTGATCCAGGTCAAGTCAGGAGTCTGCGGGGGGCGGGCGGTGTTGACAAACGCCGCCCGAGCCCCGTCCGGCTCAGTCTAATCCCCGCAACTTCCTGCTGCCTCAAATGAATTATCCGCATCCATTTATCGCTAGAGAGGGCTGGCCGTTCATCGCCGGCTCGTTGGTTCTTGCATTGATCGCGTCCGCCGCCGGATTCTGGTCGATGCCGTTCTGGTTGGTTTTCATTTTCTGCCTGCAGTTTTTCCGTGATCCGGCGCGGGTGATTGCCGGCGGGGAGAAAAGCGTCCTGGCGCCTGCCGATGGCCGGATCGTGGTCGTCGAGGAAACCCGGGATCCCTACCTGAACCGTCGTGCGCTGAAAGTCAGTGTGTTCATGAACGTGTTCAATGTCCATTCCAACCGTGCGCCGCTCCGGAGTTCTGTCGAGAACAAGTGGTATAACCCCGGGCGTTTCTTGAATGCGGATCTCGACAAGGCGTCGCTGGAGAACGAACGTTGCGCGCTGCATCTGAAAACGCCTGATGGACAGGATGTGACCTGTGTGCAGATTGCCGGCCTGATTGCCCGTCGTATTCTCAACTACGTCGCTCCGGGAAAAGCTCTGGAAGCCGGCGAGCGTTTCGGATTCATCCGCTTCGGCTCGCGTGTGGATCTTTATCTTCCACTGGATGCCCAGGTCAAGGTGGTTATCGGCGAGAAGGTTTACGCTTCGAGCAGCATCCTCGCCGAACTGGCTTGAAGGCCCGGCGTCAGGGCGCAAACTGGTCGAGCCGGTTCGATTTCCGGATGAAACGTCGACTTTCCCGTTTCCGGTGTTTCGTTGCACGGATTTGGCGTCGATTCGTTGCCGAGGATTTTGATCAGGTCTGCGGCAGTCTGGCGTTCACGACGCTCCTGTCACTCGTTCCTCTGGTGGCGGTTTTGCTCGGGACAATGTCGGCGATGCCGTCGTTTCTGGTGATGGTCGATGAACTGGAAGGGATCGTTCGCAACATGTTGCCGGAACGTAGTGCCGGCCTGATCATCCAGCACATTCTGGTGTTTTCGCAGAAGGCGTTGAATGTCACGGTCGCCGGGCTTCTGGTGCTGGTCCTGTCCGCCTTTCTGCTGCTGCAGACGGTCGAGCGCGCGTTCAACCACGTCTGGCGCACTTCGCAAAAGCGATCCTGGTGGCGTCGTATCGGCTTGTATGGCGGGCTGATCGTTCTGTGGCCACTGGCCGTCGCCTACGTCGTTGCGGGCATTTCCTTCGCGGTGACGCTCTCGTCCGGGCTGATCGTGGAACAGCAGTGGCTGCACAAGCTCCTTTCGAAAGCAACCGGCGTGTTAGTGGCCGCCATTTTCTTCGCCGGACTCTATCGTGTCGTTCCTGCAAAACGGGTCCGTCTGTGCGATGCGGTTGCCGGCGGTTCGTTTGCTGCGCTCGGATTCCTGTTGATGCAGAAGGGGTTTGAGTTGTATTTGTCTCATTTCCCCTCGATTACGCTGGTATATGGCGCCTTCGCCACCGTGCCGATATTTCTCCTTTGGCTGTATCTGTCGTGGGCGATGGTTCTGGTTGGCGCCTTGTTGGCGGCCACGCTTGCAGAATTCCGGGGTGGTCGATAAGACGTGCCTTGACTGGCGTTGTGTGAAGCATCCCCTACGCTGGGGCGATCCGGAATATATCGATTCTGGGGGTTCGTTCCTCGAGCGGGCCGAGGCGGATTTCGCGTACCGACACGTTGCCCTGTTCAATGATCAATATCAACGCATTGTTTGCGCTCTGTCGTGCCTCGGCAGGGAGCAATAGTGCTTCGTGCCCATGCACGGGTGGTGTCGGCGGGAAGTACAGGGCAGATTGTTGAAGGAGGGAGAGGCCAGGTGCTGGCGTCGCGGTGACTTTCGCCGGAATGAAGCGCGTGGCGATTATCTGCAAACCCAGTTCGTGGTGTTCCGGATTGGCCGAATGCATCCAGCGGATCAGGCATAGTTGCCAGTTATCAGAGTTCTCGGTTCGCAGTGCGGCGATGTCTCCGGCAGAACTTGGAATTGCTTTGCCCGAGATGTGCATGGCCGCGTAACCGTCCGGACTTTCGTTGATGATCATCCAGTACGATGACGGTGTGCGCCTCGTTGGCTCGGAGCGGACCTGGAAGACATGCTCTATTCCAAAGCACATTTCTCCTCGATAGTTTTGCCTGCGCCGCGGAAAGCGACGCGTCCTGGGATTGTCGAGGAATTCCGCTACGTGCCGCAGGGCGCTTTCCCCCGTAGGGGTGGCAGCGAAATCAGCGAGTTGCAATTCGCTCGGTGGCGTACCGCTGTCGAGCTGCACGAGGTGACTGCGGATCAACCGGGAAAGTCCGCTGCTTGAGAAGCATAGAACGGCCGTGTCCGGTGGCGGGCGTTTGCGGGAACACGACAGCGCGGGTACATCGCTCTGGGGGGGAATCCAGAAATCGTCGGTGATGGTTTCAGGCGCTCGGTAGTGGACTTCGATTGCCCCGGCGTGGCGTCGGAAATAGGTATTTAGAAATGCCACTTCTGCTGTCGAGGCACAGGCCGGCTGGGTGCAGCCGAGCAAGACGGTGCCGAAGTAAACGTCGCGAAATGTGCGGTCCGACCGATCTGAATTGGTTTGAGCTGAGTGGTTTGCCCGTGCCAGTTGGAAGATTTGATGAAATTGCCGCCACAGCCCCTTGTCGACGCGATGTGAGGTCAAAAGACCGATCAGGATGCGCTGAGCCGTGGTGTCGAGAGCCCCGTACAGAATCCCCTCCCTGCCCTCTGCGGCGTTGTCGTTGCCACTGAGGGAGTCGCTGAAAAGGCGGAGAAAGCTGCCCGTCAGCGGCGATTTCAGAAGCAGTTGCAGCGGGGGCGTCGATGGAAGGGGCTTGGCTGAGGTATGTATCAGTGACGGGATGGAAGAGTCCACGATCGAAAGGCTGCGCCTGTAAAGCCTTTGGATCGTGGCAAGTTGCCGCTGGATGCTTTGGCCATCAAGCGACTCCAGCTCGTCCTGTAGCGATGGAATCTCCGCTGCGGACGTGTCGACAGCAGACTCCGCAGCGGGGTCGATAACTCCGAAGTCTGCCTTGTTCCTTGCGGAGGTAGGATCATTCACGGGCCAGAAACGCCATGAGTGGGAGAGTGCAAAAAGTATATCGTGAAGCCTTTGACCCGTGTCATCGACGTGTCCGCCGAAACGGGCGCTGTCGTGCCGTTCAATTGAATATCGGCTTGTTTTTTCTTGCTTTCTGGTTATAATCTCGCTCTTTTTCTGAATTCGGAAGAAAACCTATGGTAGTCATTCGTCTTGCACGTGGTGGCGCGAAGAAGCGTCCTTTCTACAATCTGGTCGTGGCCGACTCCCGTGCGCGCCGTGACGGGCGCTTCATTGAGCGCATCGGCTTCTACAACCCGATGGCTGCTGCCAACGAAGAGGGGCTGCGTGTGGCTGCAGACCGTTTGAGCTATTGGCAACAGCAAGGCGCGCAACTGTCGCCGACCGTTGCTCGCCTGGTCAAGCAAACCGCGTCAGTCAAAGCCGCTGCCTGATCTGTTGTCCGAGGCTTCTGCTGTTCCGCCTGGCATGGATGAGTTCATCGTCTTGGGCAAGATCGTCGATGCGTACGGGCTGAATGGCGCTGTCAAGCTCCATCTCTTCGCAGACGATCCAGGGCGAATCGCAAAAATGCGGCACTGGTGGATTGGTGCGGAAAGCTCTCCTTCGGAAAACTGGATCTGTTGCAAAGTCAGCAAGTGCAGGGTTCAGTCCGGCCTTCTCCTGGCATCGATCGAAGGTCTTTCTGACCGTACTGCCGCCGAGGCTTCTTGCGGGAAGCTGGTAGGTGCGCCACGTTCGGAACTGCCTGCAACGGATCCGGGCGAGTATTATTGGGCGGATCTGATCGGGCTGGAGGTCATCAATACGCAAGGGGTTGTGCTGGGGCGCGTGCTTGGCCTGATCGAAACCCCAGCGAACGATGTGCTCCGCGTTGGCGTTGCCGGTGAGCGGGAACAACTCCTTCCATTCGTTGGGGCGGTTGTGTTGGACGTGGATTTGCCAGCCGGTCGCATGCGTGTTGACTGGGAACAGGATTGGTAAGGGCGGATTGGTAAAGGAGCGCGTAGTCCACGGCGTTACTGACAGGCCTTTTGTGGCCGATGTCGTGACCTTGTTTCCCGAAATGTTCGTTGCGTTGACGCAATCCGGGGTGACAAGACGGGCGCGTGAAGAAGGTCGCTGGAATCTGTCCTGTACCAATCCGCGCGATTTTTCGACGGACAACCACCGGACGGTTGATGACCGGCCTTACGGTGGCGGGCCCGGGATGGTGATGATGCCAGGGCCGCTGGAAGCAGCGATTCGTTTTGCCAAGGCGCGTCAGTTGTCGGATGGGGTTGCGGAAAGCCGGGTTGTATATCTGTCCCCGCAAGGAAACCCACTGACCCACCAGCGCGTCATGGAAATGGTGGAAGACGTGGCGGGCGGCAAGGGAATGGTACTTCTCTGTGGTCGTTACGAAGGTGTTGACGAGCGGTTGATCGAACGCTGCGTCGATGAGGAGGTTTCGATCGGGGATTTCGTGCTTTCGGGCGGGGAAATCCCGGCGATGGCGTTGCTGGATGCCATTGTCAGGCAGTTGCCCGGCGTGCTCAACGACGCCGAGTCGGCAACACAGGATTCGTTTGTTGCGGGTTTGCTGGATTGCCCGCACTATACGCGGCCAGAGGTATACGAAGGCCAGCGGGTCCCGGACGTGCTGTTGTCCGGGCACCACGAAGCAATTCGCCGTTGGCGTCTGATGCAGGCGCTGGGGCGGACGTGGCAGCGACGTCCGGAACTGTTGGACGGACGGAAGCTGTCAAAAGAGGAAACGCAACTCCTGGCGCAGTATCAGGAGCAATGCGGTCAGTAAACTAAAAAGGAGTTCCACAATGAATCTGATAGCGCAACTTGAGCAAGAAGAAATCGCCCGTCTGGGCAAAACCATCCCCGAATTCGCTCCGGGGGACACAGTCGTCGTTCAGGTCAAGGTCAAGGAAGGTTCGCGCGAGCGTCTGCAGGCCTATGAAGGCGTGGTGATCGCCAAGCGTAACCGCGGCCTCAATTCCAGCTTCATCGTGCGCAAAATATCGTCCGGTGAGGGCGTGGAGCGGACATTCCAGACGTACTCCCCGCTGGTCGCCTCGATCGAAGTGAAGCGTCGCGGTGATGTGCGTCGCGCCAAGCTGTACTATCTGCGCGAGCGTTCCGGCAAGTCGGCGCGTATCAAGGAAAAACTGTCGCACAAGGCGAAGACGAGCGCCTGATAGGCCTCTTCCGCAGGACGACAAAAAGCGGGGCGGCATCGGCGATGCCACCCCGTTTTGCGTTCACGACGTAAACCGGCGAAACGCCAGGCCTATTCGGAAGGGTGTTTCGTTTTTTCGATCAGTGCGTACGCCGAGTGGTTGTGGATCGATTCGAAGTTTTCCGATTCGACCACGTATGCGGCGATGCGCTTTTCCGCGTTGAGTCGTGCCGCGACATCACGCACCATGTCTTCGACGAACTTCGGGTTGTCGTAGGCGCGCTCGGTGACGTACTTCTCGTCGGGGCGCTTGAGCAGTCCGTAAAGCTCGCAGGACGCCTCGCTTTCAACCAGTTGAACGATTTCTTCTATCCAGATGTGATCAAGGAGGCGGGCGGTTATGGTCACGTGTGACCGCTGGTTGTGCGCTCCCCGCTCGGATATTTTCTTCGAGCACGGGCACAGGCTGGTGACCGGAACCACGACCTTGATGGTCGACGCGATCTCGCCGTGGCAGATTTCCCCGATCAGCGTGACGTCGTAATCGATCAGGCTCTGGACACCGGAGACCGGCGCCGCCTTGTTGATGAAGTAGGGAAAATTCATTTCGATATGGCCCGTCTCGGCTTCAAGTTTGCGGACCATCTCGCGCAACATCGCCGGGAAATTCTCCACCGAGATTTCGCGTTCGTGGCTGTTGAGTATCTCGACGAAGCGCGACATGTGCGTGCCTTTGAAATTATGCGGCAGGCCGACGTACATGTTGAACACGGCTATCGTGTGCTGGATGCCGCCTGTGCGGTCGAGTACCTTGACCGGATGGCGGATCGACTTGATGCCGACGCGATTGATCGCCAGGCGGCGGGTGTCCGCAAGGCCTTGGACGTCCTCCATCGCAGCGACGGGGTGTTTCTCTTTCATTGTATTTCCTGGTAAGTCCGGGCGGTCTGGATGATCCCTGCCTTGTCGAGTCCGGCTTCGGCAAGCAGGCGGAATTGGTCACCGTGATCGATGAAGCGGTCCGGTAGCCCCATTCTCGCGAGGCGCACCGGACTTCCCGCTTCGTGCAGGACCCGGGCAACTTCAGCGCCGGCGCCACCGATTACCACGTTCTCTTCGATGCTGATAAGCAGAGAATGTTCCTTGGCGAGTTCGAGGATCAGTTCGCGGTCGATCGGTTTGACAAAGCGCATGTTGGCGACTGTCGCGTCGAGTTCGCCTGCGGCTTGCAGGGCGGGGCCGAGCATGCTGCCAAAGGCGAGCAGGGCGATGTCCTTGCCGCGGCGCCGGATTTCTCCCTTGCCGATCGGCAGATCGATCAGGGCGGGTTGTGTCGGGACGCCGGGGCCGGTGCCGCGCGGGTAGCGTACCGCGCACGGGCCGTTGCTGCGCAGCGCGGTCGTCAGCATCCGTCGGCATTCCTCTTCGTCGCTCGGTGTCATGACGGTCATGTTCGGGATGCAGGTGACGTAGGACAAGTCGAATGTGCCGTGATGCGTCGGTCCGTCGGCGCCGACAAGTCCGCCGCGATCGAGTGCGAAGACCACCGGCAGGTTCTGCAGGGCGACATCGTGCAGCAACTGGTCATAGCCGCGCTGGAGGAACGTCGAGTAGATGGCAACTACCGGACGCATTCCCTCGCAGGCCAGGCCGGCGGCGAAGGTTATGGCATGTTGCTCGGCGATGCCGACATCGAAGTAGCGATCGGGATAACGTTCGGCAAACTCCATCATGCCTGAGCCTTCGCCCATCGCCGGGGTGACGGCCACCAGTTTTGGTTCGACGCTGGCCATGTCGCACAGCCATTGGCCGAAGATCTGCGTATAGGTCGGCTTCCCTCCGGCCTTGCCCCCTTCGATGCCGACGTCCGGCTGGAATTTCGAGACGCCGTGGTAGAGGATCGGGTCCGCCTCGGCGAGCTTGTAGCCTTGCCCCTTGCGGGTGATGACGTGGAGGAACTGCGGCCCCTTGAGCTTTTGCAGGTTCTGCAGCGTTGGGATCAGCGAATCGAGGTCGTGGCCGTCGATCGGTCCGATGTAGTTGAAACCGAGTTCCTCGAACAGGGTACCCGGGGTGAGCATCCCCTTGACGTGTTCCTCGACGCGGTTGGCGAATTCGAGCAGCGAAGGCGAGACACCGAGCACTTTCTCGCCGGCCCGCCGTGCGGCGTTGAAGGCGCTGCCCGAAAGAATGCGGGCGAGGTATTTGTTGAGCGCGCCGACCGGCGGCGAGATCGACATGTCGTTGTCGTTGAGGATGACCAGCATGTCCGCGTCGGCGACACCGGCGTTGTTCAACGCCTCGAAAGCCTGGCCGGCAGACATCGCGCCATCGCCGATGATGGCTACCGTGCGCCGGTCGTCACCGTTGAGCTTGGATGCCTGTGCCATTCCCAGGGCTGCGGAGATCGAGGTGGACGAATGTCCGACGCCGAACGTGTCGTACGCGCTCTCGCTCCGCTTCGGGAATCCCGAGACGCCGCCGTGAGTGCGCAACTTGGCCATGCCGGCCCGGCGCCCGGTGAGAATCTTGTGGACGTAGGTCTGGTGCCCGACGTCCCAGACAAGACGGTCGCTCGGGGTGTCGAAGACGTAGTGCAGGGCGATCGTCAGTTCCACCGTACCGAGGTTTGAGGAGAAGTGCCCGCCCGTCCGGGAAACAGATTCGACGAGAAAGTTGCGCAGTTCCTCGGCCAGTTCGGGCAGTTGCTTGCGCTCCAGGGCGCGCAGGTCGCACGGGTTGCTGATGGTGTCGAGCAGAGGATAAGTGTTCATGGCTTGTTGTGGTCCGGCATGATGGGGCTGCGCGTCCGTCAAAGAGAGACCCGTTCAGAACTTCCGATGGGTGATGAAGTCGCTTATTTCGACCAGGCGGTGGGCTCGATCCCCGAATACGCCGAGGGCGTCCAGGGCCTGCTTCCGGAGTTCGTCAGCAAAACTGCGGGCTTGTTCCAGCCCCATCAGTCCGACATAGGTCGGTTTGTCGGCGGCCGAGTCTTTTCCTGCGGTTTTCCCGAGCGTCGCGGTGCTGGCCGTGCAATCGAGAATGTCGTCGACGACCTGAAAGAGCAGGCCGGCACGTTTGGCAAAGCGGTCGAGGGCGTTCCGCTCCTCTCCCGAGAGCGGCGTGCCGCAGAGCGCGCCGAGCATCACCGCAGCGCGAATCAGGGCGCCGGTCTTCAGCGCGTGCATGAGTTCGAGTTCCGGCAGTTCGAGTTCACGACCGACCGCGTCAAGGTCGATGGCCTGGCCGCCGGCCATGCCGAGCGAACCGCTGGCGTGGGTCAGCAGGCGAAGCATCTCGATCTGGACACTGGGCTCGCCGAGTTTTTCGCGGGCGAGCAACTCGAAGGCCAGCGCCTGCAGACTGTCGCCGACGAGCAGGGCGGTGGCCTCGCCGAATTCGACGTGGCAGGTCGGGCGCCCGCGTCGCAGGACATCGTTGTCCATGCACGGCAGGTCGTCGTGCACCAGCGAGTAGGCGTGGATCATTTCGACGGCGCAGGAGACAACTTCCAGCTTCTCCGCGCTTGCACCGGTCAGTTCGCCCGCAGCAAACGCCAGCAACGGGCGAATGCGCTTCCCTCCGTTCAGGCAGGAATAGCGCATGGCCTGGTGCAGGCGTCCCGGGATGGCTTCCTGGGGCGGCAGAAAACGTGCCAGTGCAGCCTCGATCCTTCCCTGGACGAGGGCCATCCAGTCGATGAAGGCAGGGCTGTTTCCAGCCGAAGGGCAAGTGGTGTTCATCGAGCGTCCCCGTTCAATGGATCAAAATCACGCAATACGCCGTCGTCGAGGATCTGGATCTTGCGTTCGGCGTCGTTGAGTTGCCGCTGGCAATGCGCAAGCAAGGCGCTGCCCCGGCGGTAGGCGGTGATCGAGTCTTCCAGCGACAGGTTCCCGCCCTCCATGTTCTGTACGATGGTCTCGAGCTCCGCTAGCGCGGCCTCGAATTTCAAGTCTGCGGCGACGTGTGGCGCCTCGTCGGCGATCGGATCTTTCGCGGGTGGTTTTGCCATGGCTTGGGCGCGGCTAAAACGTTGAAAAATAGCTTAAGGATAGCACTCAGGTCAATTGGAAAGGTGATTGGGCGACGGTAGAATGTCGTCTCCTCTCCCGTCGATTCGCCACAGTGCCTTGGGTGAATCGAAACTCTCCCGGTAAAGAACGATGCAGTCGTTGTGGATGATCGTCGCCAGTTTCTTCTTCGCGTGCATGGGAGTGTGCGTGAAACTGGCAGCCGTACGATTTTCGGCTGCGGAAGTCGTCTTCTATCGCTCCCTGATCAACTTGCTGTTCATGATTCCCCTGGTGATGGTTCGGCGCATTCCAGTCCGGACGCCGCTGTGGCGCTTGCATGTGTTGCGCAGTGGCAGCGGTTGCATGGCGCTGATGTTGTACTTCTACGCAGTCAGCTTGCTGCCGCTGGCGACCGCGGTGACGCTTTCATATACCTCTCCGTTGTTTCTGGCGATCTACCTTGTACTGTTCGGCAAGGCGCGTCTGCAGATGGATATGCTCTGTGCGCTGGCCCTCGGTTTCGTGGGGGTCACCCTCTTGCTTCGGCCGACTTTTGCTGCGGACCAGTTGCTCGGCGGCGTAATCGGCTTGGCCAGCGGCATGGTAGCCGGCGTGGCCTACCTCAATGTCAAGGAACTCGGTGCGCGCGGCGAGGTGGAAGAGCGCATTGTCTTTTACTTCGCTTTGGTGACGACGGTAATTGGCGCGACATGGATGTTGTTTTTCGAGTTTCACCCGATCGACTGGGCGGGCGGCTGGCTGTTGCTGGGTGTGGGAGCCTTCGGGACGGCCGCTCAACTGGTCATGACCCGGGCGTACAAACGCGGCAACACGCTTGTTTCGGCGAGTCTCGCCTATTCAACAGTGATCTTTGCCAGTCTTTTCGGTATGCTGTTCTGGCAGGAGACGCTCTCGGCGGCTGCGTGGTCGGCCATCGCGCTGATTGTTGCCAGCGGCGTCATTTCCAGCTGGTTATCACGGGCCAACCCGGCGGATCAGGATTGAGGACATCTGTCCACGTGCTAAAGGAGAAATTGCCATGATTGTCATCCAGCACCAGAGCAACCGTGTTTCGGTCAATGTTTATGGAGAGTTCACCCTGGCGGACTTCAAGGAGTTCGAGGACATGGTGAGCTACAAGGTGAAGTTCGAAGGGGCGGTCGATCTGCTGTTCGATCTGCGCGAAATGGCGGATTTCACGCTGGATGTCGCGTGGGAGGATATTGCCTTTGCCCGGGCGCATAGTAACGATTTCAACCGCATTGCGGTGGTCACGCAAAGCCAGTGGGTGGCCTGGAGTGCGTGGCTGTCCCAAATTTTCGTCAGCGCCGAGATGCGCGTTTTCGACGAGCCGGCCGAGGCCGAGGCATGGCTTGACGCGCAGGAGGCCGTGGCGTGAGTTTTTCAACCCTGATTGCCTGTTCGCAGCTTGTCGATCACCTGAACGATCCGCAGTGGGTGACCGTCGATTGCCGGCATCAGCTCTCCGATGTTGGCTATGGTGAGCGCGAGTACGCCAAGGGGCATCTTCCCGGTGCAGTGTTCATGCATCTCGATCGCGACCTGTCGGCTGCGATGACCGGGCGGAACGGGCGGCATCCGCTGCCCGATCCCCGGCTGCTCGCGGAAAAGCTTGGGGCCGCGGGCATTTCACGGACGACGCAGGTGGTGGTCTACGACGACGATGGCGGCATGTACGCCGTGCGCCTGTGGTGGCTGCTGCGCTGGCTGGGGCACGACCGCGTGGCCGTTCTCGACGGCAGCATTCGGCGCTGGGTTCAGGAGGGCCGGGCATTAACCACGGAGGTGCCGGAGCGGGCTGCAAAGGTATTTGAAATCGAACTGCGCGACCGGGTCGCCACGGCTGCCGAGGTCGAGGCCAATTTGGGAAAGAACGAGTTCGTCCTGATCGACGCTCGCGGGCCGGACCGTTTTCGTGGGGAAAACGAAACGCTGGATCCGGTCGGCGGGCACATTCCCGGCGCGCGCAACCGTTTCTTTCGCGACAACCTCGATGAGCAAGGCGGGTTCCGTGCGGCAGCGGAGCTGCGCCAGCAGTATCTCGCCGTGCTTGCCGGAACCGAGCCGGACCAAACCATCATGTATTGCGGCTCGGGCGTTACCGCCTGCCACAATTTGCTGGCAATGGAAATCGCCGGTCTTCCCGGGGCGCGGCTGTATGCCGGCTCCTGGAGCGAGTGGTGCTCCGATCCCTCGCGGCCGGTAGCGCGCTGAAGCTGCGTCGGCTTACTCCGCGTTGATCGATTCCAGCGCGCCGCTCAAGGCCCGCTCGAACAACGGATCTTCACGGAGGAGAGCCGCCTTGCCTTCGCGGATCTGGCGTACAAGCGCATCCGGCGCGATTGAAATGGCCTTGGCCGAGCGGTGATTGCTGAAAAGCAGGATGCCGCGTTGCGGGCTGATCCAGTTCAGCCGCTCGCGGCTGGTGTTTCCCTCCTCGTCGATAAACTCGACCCAACTGCCGCGTTTCAGCTCTTCAACCTGGCGGGCGATGTCGCGGTCGTCGGCACGCCAGACGGGGCTGGCGCCGACGAGAACGATTTCTTCCACCTGAACGCCATGGTCGACGCTGCGCATCACCAACAGATCCCCCTCGCTCGGTGGCGTGATTGGCGCGGCCTCCTCCTTGTTGGATTCGGAGGATGTATCGGCTTGCGCCGCTCCGGCTGATTCCCCCTTCAATGCTGCGGAGTGATGCTTTACCAATACGTCAAAGAACGCGTTGCGTTGCTCGGCGGTAATGTCGATCGAGTCCAGCCCCTTGTTGAGTGAGGCCAGCAGACGCGGGAGCAAGCCAATCAATTTCAGGCGATCGTCCGGAATCTTCTTGGGGATGATGCTCCACGCCAGATCTTTCATGACCTCGCAGGCCATGCGCCAGTCGGTCTCTGCGGTGTCGCTGTCGCTGACGGCAATTTTGCGCAAGACTGCGGCCCAGTGCTCCTCAAGAAAACTTTCGACCGGGGCCGGTTGCGGCGTCTCTCGCAAGAAAACGCGAACCGCCTGATGGGCGCGCTCCCACGCCTCGGCCTCGATTTCGTGGCGAATGACGGTGTTTGCCGCCACGAGTGCGGTGTCGTTCTCTTCCTCTTCCCGCGCATTGACGAATGCTTCCAGTTCGTCGAGAGCAGTGCCGAAAATACCGACGTCCTGCTCGAATTCGGCCTGGATGCGATCCACCAGATCGGATAGTTTGGCGTAGAAGGGGTCGCTTTCATCGACACGGTCGCCCCAGCGGATCGCAATGCCTGAAACGCAGCCAAGAAAGCGCCGGGTTGGATGCTGTCGGTCGGCAAAGAAGCCGGGATTGAGCATGGCGACCTTGAGTACCGGAATCTGCAGGCGGCTGAGAAGGGCCTTGACCGCCAGCGGAATGCGCGCATCGTCGAATATGATGTCGAAAAGCATGGCGACGATATCCATCGTCACGGCTTCGAGGCCGGTGGCCTGCTTGGCATCGTCCGAGTCGCGAACGAGTCGCACCTGGTTGACGACGGCGCTCCCCCCTGAAGGTGGGGCGGCGTGCTGCAGGCTGTTCAGGGAATTCAGCAGAATATGGCTGATGGCAGCCGCATCGACGGGGGGCGGCGTCGTGGCCATGCTGCCGGTGCCCGGCATCGGCGCCGTCGCGATACCGGCTTGCGCATGGATTTGTCCCGATAAACCGCCGGGGTTGTGGGCCGAGCGCGCCAGCGCCAGTCGCTGCAAGGCATCGAGGATGGAACTCTCAGTGACCGGGGGGACGGAACTTTCGGCTGCATGGGGTGTTGCTGCGGACGTGACCTTGTCGGTTACCGAGGCTTCGCGGTTTGCGCCTGACGGGCGGCGGAAGGTGCGCTTGAGATCTGGCAGAATGCCGCGCTCTACAAGGTAGTCGTTGATCCGCTTGTAGATGCCTGGCAGGGATACGTGGAGGTGACGTTCGATCCGGCGCAGCAGGATCAGACGCGATTCCGGGTCGGAGCCGATCGATGTGCAGGAGTCAGAAAGCGCGTGGCAGATCGCAGCAGGGGCGAGCGGGTTGCCCGATGCGTCGGCTTTGTCCTCCTGGCCGAGCAAGGCGGCGACCCGCCGGTTGAGTGTATAGAGCTCCTCGTCGCACGTCTCTTCCAGCTGGGCCGAGAATTCCCTGATGACGATGTGTTGGGAAAGATCGTTGTCATCGATCAGTTGCAACCCCTCGAAGTCCGGAATCTCGAGGGCAGGGCTGTCCTTTTCGCCGCCGCCGAGTATCTCGTCCTGACGCTGTTCGGCCTCGGCGGAGAGATTGCGGCGAAACGTCCCGACAAAGTGCTGCCAGTCTTTCTCGATGTCTGCACGCAGATCCAGATAGCGGGTCTGTTGAAGTCGCTCGCGTGTCGAGTCGGCGAGAACGAACAACTCTCCCGAGACCGCAGGCGCGACGTCACGTAGCCAGTTGCACAACCCTTCTACAAGAATATCGCGGCATTCGTTCAAGACGCGCAGGCCAGGGCTGCGGTTCCGCCCGAGACCGTTAAGAGAGACAACCCGGCTCACATTCGATAAAGGCTTGCTCATGGCGATTACCTTGCGCAAAAATCCGCCAGCAACCGGCGTTGAAACGCTGTTTCAAAAGAGGAACAGAGCAGGGCGAAAACCTGTCTCCTGAAGGAAGGCTCAATCCGGCCAGCAGTGTGGGTGATTCCGGTGTAACGACTCACGATCAACCTCGTTTTCTGGTGGTTCCGCTGCCATTGCCCCGCGGGCGTTAGGCCGGTGACTTTGCGTCCCCGCCTTTCGACGGGTTTGCCCTGTTTCAGCGGCTGGTTTTTTATGGGCCAGCCTGGGTTCATGCGCCGCACGCTGTCGATATGAAGGTTCCGAGAATGGAAAGACAACGACAAAACGCGCCTACCAAATGGTATCTGAAAAGTTCAGAAAATCAAGCCGCTTGGCTGATTCTGGACAATGCCCAGGCGACGTGTTCGCGGACCAGTTCCGAGGGGTGGTCGGCACGGGCGTTGAGTGCCGCGATGGCTTCTTGCGTGGCCGGCGCATTGCCGAGCGCCACTGCGATATTGCGCAGCCAGCGCTCGTGGCCGATGCGCCGGATCGGGCTTCCAGCGAGTCGCTGTTCAAATTCCTGCTGGCTCCACGAAAACAAGCTGACGAGCCTTGATGTGTCTAGATCGTTGCGCGGCGTGAAATCAGGATCGCCGATCTTGGCGAAGCGGTTCCACGGGCAACAAAGCTGGCAATCGTCGCACCCGTAAATTCGATTGCCTATGGCTGGGCGCAACGGGACGGGAATGGACCCCTGAAGCTCGATCGTCAGATACGAAATGCATAGCCGCGCATCGACCTCGTAAGGCGCGACGATCGCCAAGGTCGGGCAACTGGCGATGCAACGGGTGCAGTTTCCGCAATGGTCCACGGCTGGCGGGTCAGGCGGCAGGGCAAGCGACGTGTAGATTTCCCCGAGGAAGTGCCAGGAACCGGTGCGCGTCAGCGAAATCGTATGCTTTCCGCGCCAGGCGATGCCGGAATTATGTGCAAATTCGACCTCCATCACCGGTGCAGAATCGGAGAAAACGCGAAAGCTGAATTCCGTGTCAGGCGCGGTTGTCGCCAGTTCGGCCCGAATGCTTTCGGCGAGCCGCTGCAGGCGGCTGCGTACGGTCTTGTGATAATCGCGACCGAGCGCGTAGCGCGACACATATCCTTTCGCCGGCTCCGCCAGCACGTCGCTTGCTGACGCTGCGTACGGCCAGTAGGGCAGGGCAGCGGTGATGACCGATCGGGTCGCGGGCACGAGGCTGTCCGGACCGGCGCGCAGATCAGCGTGTTTGGCCATATAATCCAGCCCGCCGTGACGCCCGAGATCGAGCCAGCGGCGTAACCTGTCGGCGGCCGCCGAAACATCCGGTTCGGCAATGCCGATGGCGCTGAATCCGAGATCCTTCCCCCAGCGTTTGATCTGCCGAACCAGTGTCTCGCCGTCCAACTGGCCTGCGGCGGGCTCGGTGGTTGCTCGAATCGTGGAGACGTCGTTTTGCATAGCCCGAATCATAGCCTTTCCCCGCCGCTTTCCTCGCCGCTTTCCTCGCTAACCCTGGCGCTGCCCGATGAGGCCGCGACAGTCGCGCTGGGAGGACGCCTGGCGCCGCTGCTTGACGCAGGCACGGTGGTTTGGCTGGACGGGGATCTTGGTGCAGGCAAGACAACGCTGGTGCGCGCGATGCTCCGTCAGCTGGGACATCACGGGCCGGTGAAAAGCCCTACCTACACGCTGGTTGAAGTTTACGTAGTTTCGAGCATATACTGGTATCACTTTGATTTTTATCGTTTCAACGACACTGAAGAGTTTGTCGATGCTGGTTTGGGCGAGTATTTCCGCAACGACTCGGTCTGTTTGGTTGAATGGCCGGAAAAAGCCGCGGGCCACGTTCCGCCGGCCGACCTCGTGCTCGTCTTCCGCTTCCCGAAAAATCATCATCATTCCGGCCGCGTTCTTGAGTTGTCTGCACACACCGAGCGAGGGCAATCATGTCTGAATACCCTCAAAAGCCTCATCCCGGGCGCCGCAGCCTGATTAAGCTGGCCGGTGCTTCGCTTCTCCTGTCTGTCACCCCCGTATCCCGCGCCGCGCTGAACCGCACTGCCGGCGTGCTGGCGGTGCGCGTCTGGCCGGCCGACGATTACACCCGCGTGACGATCGAACTCGGCGCGCCGCTCAAGTTTTCGCACTTCATTGTCAAGGACCCGGAGCGACTGGTAGTCGATCTGGAAGGAATCGAATTCAGCAGCGTACTCGATGGCCTGGCGAGCAAGATCATGCCGGATGACCCGAACATCAAGGTCCTGCGCGCAGGACGCTTCAAGCCGGGCATCGTCAGGCTGGTGATGGAGCTGAAGGCCGAGGTCAAGCCGCAGGTGTTCGAGCTTCCGCCGGTCGGAAACTACGGGCATCGTCTGGTCCTCGACGTTTATCCAGCGACTCCGCCTGATCCTCTGATGCAACTGCTGGAAAAGAACGATCGCAACAATCCACCGGAAAGTGCGCTGGCTGAGAACACGGAGGGAACTGCCCAAGATTCCGGAAGGGCAGAAAAGCGTTCGGACAAGCCGATCGTTGATCGTCTGATAACGATCACACTCGATCCCGGTCATGGCGGAGAAGACCCTGGCGCGGTGGGCCGAGGGGGCAGCTACGAGAAACACGTGACGCTGGCCATCGCCAAGCGGCTCAAGGCGAAGATAGATGCTGAGCCGAACATGCGCGCCGTGCTGACCCGCAACACCGATTACTTTGTCCCGTTGCAGACGCGGGTACAGAAAGCGCGCCGGATACGTTCCGATCTTTTCGTCTCGATTCACGCCGATGCATTCACCCGTCCGGATGCCAACGGATCGTCCGTGTTCGTTCTGTCAGAAAATGGGGCAACCAGTTCGGCCGCGCGATATCTCGCCCAGCGCGAAAATTCGGCGGACCTGATCGGCGGCGTCAACCTCGATGTCAAGGATCCGGTCCTTGCCCGCACCTTGCTGGATTTGTCCCAGACGGCCACTATCAGCGACAGCCTCAAGCTGGGGAAGGAAGTGTTGAACGAGCTTGGCGGCATCAATCGTCTGCACAAGCCCCATGTCGAACAGGCGGGATTCGCCGTCCTGAAAGCCCCCGACATCCCATCGATTCTGGTCGAAACGGCGTTTATCTCAAATCCGGATGAGGAGAAACGCCTTAACGATAATGCCTATCAGGACAAGATGGCGGAAGCGATCATTGCCGGGATTCGCAAGTACTTTGCGAAAAATCCGCCGCTGGCGAAATCGAAGCTGGCAAGGCTGGATTGAGGCTGTGGTCGTCCTTTGCGGCAGATTTCTTTTCAAGATCAGCGTGAGCGTTTGCAAAAGGTGTTGGCTATCGTATAATGCGCGGCCTTGGACGCCGCTGTAGCTCAGTCGGTAGAGCAGCGCATTCGTAATGCGAAGGTCACCAGTTCGATTCCGGTCAGCGGCACCAATAGAATCAAGCACTTAGGCCAACTCTTCGGGGTTGGCTTTTTGCTTTCTGGCTCTTGTGTAGGCGTGATGTAGGTTTTGTTAGGCAGTCGTTTATTTATTGATGGCTAGTTTTGCCATTCTGTTGCCGACTTCCTTAATACACTTCATGAGCGGAGCACGTTCGTAGTCTGGCATCTGCGCCGCGAAAGCAACTACCACGTCGGCAGGTTCGTTCTTGTAGCGGATCGCGAACTGCATGCGCTCCCCATGAATCATCGCCAGAATGCCCCGAAGCGTATCGCCAATATTTGCTAGCTCAAGAATGTAGCCCTTCGTTTCAGCAGGGATAGTCTTGATCGGTGTAAGTGGTTTTCCTTCGTTCTCTTGGGCGAACCAAAAATTAACAGGTGGTGGCACTACTGATTTCGTGCTGAATTTGCCTTTCACAGCTTCTTGGGCAGGGGTTCTGGACTTACCAGCTTTCAACATACCGTAGGGAAGATCAAGGCGAACCATTGCCGAAAAATCATAGGCATCCCAGTATTGCGCCCTTGACACTATGACCACGCCGCGAACTCCGCATGACGAAAAGCCGTTTTCATCGCGTCCGATTTGTGGCTGAAGTGCTGCACTATCCGCTTGAAGCACCATCTGTGCAGACGCACAGCTTGAAATAACGCACAGCGCCATCAAGATTGCCTTCCGCATGACTCCCCCTAATATCGGTATGCCTTGCATTCCGTTTTGCTGCAAAGCTTCATGTTGAATTGTTAGACTAATTGCTGTGAAAAAGAAAACCCACCGTAAAGGTGGGTCTCATCACGTAAAACCTTCTAGCTAATTGGCGTACTCAAGAAGAATTACCGGGACTAACCCGCCTTTGTTCCTTGGTACTGATTCCTTTGCGCGCTCGGTGAAATCTTCGACCGATTCACTAGGAATGCGGCTTAAGTGCCAATCGCCCCCCATCGTCCCGGCCCCGATGACTTCCGGTTGTGGCTCTCGCGGTTTCCCTTCGTCAGCAGCGACAAGCGCCCGGATGATGATTGTTATCGGCTCGTCGGATGGTTGATACTGCTTTTCCAGCTTCGTTAATCGTTGTTCAAGTTTCATTTTTTGGCCTCCAGTGCGCTAATCCGCGCTTCAAGTTCTTTTGTTTCCATGGCCTTGCGCCGCGATTCGACAATCCCCGCCAGCGTGACGCCTTCACTCGGCAGTAATTCGCCCGCCCCGACAGCCTCCAGAATTGCTTGCTGAGCCGCGCTAATTCCATCGGTGCTTTGTGTATCGGGCAGACTGATCGTTATGGGCCGCTCTCGCATGGGTGGCGCTAGGCGTTCCAAGACTAGACGTGCTGCGCTCAAGTCGCCGCCCTTGGCCGCGTCGATGACGGTCTGAGCAATTTCCTTCGCTCCTTCTTCCATCAGTGCCATAAACCGTCTCGAAGTTCGTCAAAGCCCCACTCGGACATCGGCTTGTTTAGCAGCCGTAGAACTGCATCATCTTCCATGCGCACGCCTTCCCATGCTTCCTTCAACCAGGACCGCGCCAGCCGGGTGAAGGTGCCCGGCGTTCGTCCCGTCGGACTAGGCGCGGCTTTAAACGCTACAGGAATGATGCAAGTCTCTTGTTCAAGAAAAGGATAGGCGAGTCGGCAGCAGCGTCAATTACAGCATGGCCTTCGTTAATTTCATCTTCCAGCGCGTTCAACGCTTTTGGATTGTTCTTGGCAACCTTCATGAATTTTGACAGGTCGTTAACAGCATTGGCCCCGTATGGCTTCGATGTGTTCATGCTGTCGCTCCTTCTAGTCGCTCACCGGTGAGACGATAGGCTAGTTCCCGCGTGTCTTCTCTGTCATCGCACAATGCGCCCATGATGATGGCGCTCAAGTCCTGAACACGTAATGACAGCCCACGAATTGGAAAGTCCACTCCGTCATACTTCTTGGTTATTGCCCGCATCACGCTGCAAAGCTCCTCTATTTCGGCAGCGGCATCAATTGCGATTTGTGAACGATTCTTTCCGATGGTCACATTCGTGCCGTCGTCAATCAGGTCTTTGGTTGCGTTAGTATCCATTTCAGTCATGATTCACTTCTCCTAAAGTGATGATTGGTCAGGGTTGCCCTTGATGCTCCATCATCTTGGGCTTCCCGCTTGCCTGAAACCGTCAGGCGGCGGTACTACCCTTCACAAGTTGCAGGCTGGTAGCGTTCTCGTAGGGTTGCTCAATCCCGGCCTGTTCAAGAATCCATGCTTCAATTTTCGTGTGCCACATGCGCAGCAAATCGAGCGGGCGTTTCCGGTAATGCTTCTCTGCTATGGCGGTTGGTTTATGTCCCATGATTTGCGCCGACACGCCAGCAGGGCATTCAACCCATTCGGCCAGCGTACCAAAGGAACGGCGCAGGCCATGCAGAGTTAGTGCAGGCAGGCCAGCGGCTATCAGTGCCTTGCGGTGACCAATGCGCGGCTCTTGAAGCCGTCCAGATGCAGCCATGGGGCTACTGAACACCCACTCATTACGACGAGGCAGAGCAGCCAGCAGAGATGCAACGTAGGGCGTTAGCGGGATGGTTCGTTCGCCTTCCACCTTGTCTCTAATGGTCAGGCTTTTCCATTGGAAGTCGACGTTATCCCACGTCAGCCCCGCCAATTCCTCGCGCCTAGCGCCAGTCAGCAGCAACGCCTGAAGGTAGGCCGACTGCACGATGTTTTGTAGCGCCTGAACATGTTGGAACCATAAGGCCAACTGCTCGCGCTGTAGACAATCATCCTTGGCCTTCTGTTTCGGTAATTCATCGCGCGCTATGCGGGCTGTACAAGCATCGGCGTGGATGAAGTCTCGGAGGTCTGGCCGGTCGGCGCACCAGTTCAGGAAAGCCCGGAGTCGGACGAAAGCATTATTCGCCTGTGTCGGTCGGGTTGTCTCGTTTTTTAGCCATTGGCGCACAGCATCAGCGTCGATTTCAGCCAAGGGCAATCGGAGAAGTGGAAGCAGAATGCCGGGGTTCGTCTTGTCGCCTTCCCCCTTCTTCCTTCCGCGAGTCTTTAGTTTTCCGCCTTCGGCGGCGAGTCGTTGGTGGTCTATCAGGCTTCTGGCGCTCCACCGTGGGGTTTTGGCTACCAGATAGGATTGCCACACCTCTAAGGCTGGCGCTTCAGCGTTCTTCGCTTTCTCTCGCTTGGCTTCCGTCTCGGCCAACTTCTCGGCCTTCACTTGGCGCGGGTCGTCGCCTTTGTCGGTCATCGCCTTTAGGCGTGTGGCTTCTTGCTGTGCTGCGTCTATTGCCCATGTGCGTACATCGCCAATGGTCATTCGCAACGTTTTTCCGTTTAGGCGAGTCTCGAAGATGAATGACTTGATGCCAGCCGGGGTAACTCGCAAACCTAACCCCGGTGTTTTCCCGTCCCAATAAATGTGCTGAGTTTTACCTGGTTCGCACTTGAAGGCAGCTATCCGACCAGCAGTGAAGTTTTCTCGCTTGTTCATCATTCGCCCCGTTGTGTAGGCACCATGTAGGCACATTTGAAGTATATCTATCAACACGGAGCAATACAACAAAACAACGAGATTCTACGAAGGATAGTATTTGCAAGGCTTTAAGGCCAACAACAAAACATCAATCAACGCGAATAAATACAGTTTATTGAGCATTCGTAATGCGAAGGTCACCAGTTCGATTCCGGTCAGCGGCACCATTCCGATTTAGCCCACCTCGTGTGGGCTTTTTCATGTCCTCTCCCTTCCTGTGTTTAATCTTAGTGACGGATAAGCCGGGCCTCGGTGGCTTGGTGTTCGTCCATTTGTCGCGTGAGCAGGACCGTTCATTCGGCAACGATATGCGAGTTTCCCGTGAATTCTCTACATTGGGGGTGATCCGGATAAGGGTGTACACCGGTTCGGGTGCATGAGCAAAGGTTCCAGGAAATGCCAACAAACGTAGGGAGGCCTGTAAACGTGTTCTCATTGAAGCGCGCAGTCGCGGGTTTCACGCTGATCGAGTTGATGATCACCGTTGCCTTGCTGGGAATTCTGGCAGTTCTGGCTATTCCTGCTTTTAACGGCCTTATGGATCGGATGAGGATTCAATCCGCGGCGAATAGTCTTTCTGTTGCTTTTGCTACCGCGAGAAGCGAGTCAGTCAAGTTGGGGAGGGACGTCTCGGTATGCAAGAGTCAGGATCAGTCGACATGCATGAACAACGGAAATGACTGGTCGATCGGATGGATAATTTACGCTACGGCAGGCACTCCCATTAAGGTCTTCGACCCTCCCGGCGGCAACGTGACGATGCTGGGAAGCGATAATCCGGCTGATCTGCAGAATGCCGTTCAGTTTTCACCAACGGGAGCATCTGATTTGGGGGCTACGGGGAGTGTTACTGTCTGCGTTTCAGAACAAAACTCGCGTGTCGTCTCAGTTTCGTCTTCCGGTAGGGTTCGGGTTGCAGAGGGCGGGGTGTGTCCATGAGTCAAAGAAAGATCGAACAAGGTTTCTCGTTGATCGAAATCCTGGTTGCCATCGTCATTATCTGTTTCGGGTTGCTCGGTGTTGCCGGCTTGCTGACCACCGGGTTAAAAAATACGCACAGTTCCCAGTACCGGACGCAGGCGAGTTTCCTGGCGTATGACATGGCCGAGCGGATGCGACAGAACCGTCAGGTTGCTCTGAACGGCGAATACAGCACGAGTACGACAGCAACCAATACGATTGCGGCCAACGACAAGACTCAATGGCAGGCAGAAATCGGAAAATTGCCTTCTGGTGTGGGAATAGTTGCGATGACAAATACGACATTCTTCACGATAACGGTTCAGTGGGACGATTCGAAAGCCGCCGGGGGCGGCGCTACCGAACAGTTTGTTTTCCGGGGAGAGCTTTGATGCGAGCCTTGCAGTGCAGGACGAAATTGGCTCAGACGGGGCTTTCGATTGTCGAACTCATGGTCGCAATGGCACTTGGGTTGCTGATTATTGGAGGCATCCTCTATACGTTCATCAGTTCCCGGCCCGTATTCACTGCAAACGACGCGGTGGCGCGAATCCAGGAGGATGGGCGCATCGCCATGGAGCGACTGACGCGTGAGGTTCGGCAGGCGGGGTATACAGGATGTGCCAATTCAACAGACGTTAATCCGACGATCATCGCGGATGTCAATAAAGACGGTGTTGTCGATGTGACTGCACCCGCGGGAAGCGGCATTCAGGTTTTTGACAATGGAACGGGGTGGGTTAACCCGACAGGGGTTGTACGCGTAGCTGGAACGGACGTTATCCAGATTCGCGGAATCGGGTCGTGTCAGAGAAAACTTACGGGCAACATGACGGCCAACAACGCCAACATTCAGATTGGTTCCAACCCGTGTGGTTGGGCTGCAGATCAGATTCTCGTCATTGCCGATTGTGCGAGTGTGGATATTTTTGCGGCGACCAACGTCAGTACTGGCTCCGTAACGATCGCGCATGCAAATTCAAAGAACACTGACGAGAAACTCACTAAAGCGTACGGTTCCGAGGCTTTGGTTTTTGCCTATGGCGAGAAACACTTCTTCGTTGGAATCCATCCTACGCTCAATCAGCCGATGCTTTATGAAGTGACCTACAACGGTGCGGCTACGGCGGTTAGCGATGTTGCAGGCAACGTCTATGACCTGCAGGTTCTGTCGGTGAAGACCGATACAGATGCGAATGGCGCAGCTGATGCGGAAGTGATGTCTACCGGTACAACACTTGGTGCTGTTGCCGATTGGAGTCAGGTGGTTGGGCTTCGGGTGCAATTTTCCGTGCGCAGTGAGGCCGATAATACCGGGCCTGAAAGCAAGACCTACATGTTCAACGGCGTGTCGGTTACGGATAAGCGCTTGCGGCGTGACTTCGTTACCAATATCGGCATCAGGAATCGTTTGCCATGAAAAAAGGATGCAGCCAATCCAGGCAACGGGGGATTACCCTCATTACTTCATTGTTGATGCTCGTAATGATCACGATCCTGGCATTGAGCGTGATGAATACCAGCGTGTTCGAGGAGCGTATGGCCGGGAACACTCGGGACCGCGCCTTGGCATTTGAAGCGGCTGAGTATGCTTTGAGAGAGGCGCAGCAGTTTCTCGCAGGTGCGGTGCTGCCGGAGTTTACCTCTACCGGAGGTACGAGCGGAGCTTATTTCAAGGGGTTGGACACCTCACCAAGCGGACAACTTGAAGAGTTGTACTGGCGGGATACGCATGATTGGACCACCAAATCGATCACGACGGCCGAAAGCAACGCCGTGCTGTCAGGGCAGGCACAACCCCGGTATGTCATCGAGGAGTATCAGACGGTGTCGTGTGCGGCGGGATCAGTCAAATGGCCACCTCCTCCCCCACGGACTATCTACAAGATCACTGCACGTGGACAAGGGCGAACGACCGAGGCAGTCGTGATTCTTCAAACCTTTTATGACCGTGGTTGCAGCTAAGAGGAGGTCATCGTGAAACGAGTTTTCTTTGCCTTCGTGGCATTGTTTTTATCCGTCGCCACGAACGCTGGAGTAATTGCACAAGACCCGCTTTTCATCAGCGCGCAGGCTGACCCGCGTGTGATGCTGGTGGCGTCGCGGGACCATCAGCTATTCATGAAAGCGTACTCCGACTACTCGGACCTTGACAGCGACGGTTTTCTCGATACGTCGTTTGTTCCGTACATTGAATACGACGGGTATTTCAACCCGCGGAAGTGCTATACGTACCAGAACAGTCGGTTCGAGGCGACGGCGGCGGCAACGAGTGAAACAGTGACTGTCTCCTTCCCCGATGGAACTACTGCTAGCAAGACACAGTACGTTTGCAGCAACAAGTGGAGCGGCAACCTGCTCAACTGGGCCAGTATGACGCGGGTTGATGTGTTGCGTAAGGTGATGTACGGCGGTTATCGCTCGACGGACTCTGAGAGTGCCACTGTCCTCGAACGGGCTCACCTGCCACGTGATGTGCACGCGTTTGCGAAGGTATTCAACCCAGGCACCACAACGGAGATGAACAGGTTCACTCCATACAATGATCAGTCTGCGATCAGCTTCTGTAATCTGACGAACGACGGTGCCTCTGCATCGAAATCGTCGACTAATCCTCCTGTTATGCAAATCGCCAACGGGCAATATCGCCTGTGGGCCGCGAACGAACATCCTCAGTGTGGAACGGGGAGTGGAACGAAGCCTGGAAGCCTGCGAGAAACCCTGAACGTACGAGTCAAGGTGTGCGACGACGCAGGAGGCACAGATACGATCAACGGACCTGGCCCGAAGTGCAAAACGTATCCGAAGGGGACGGCGAAGAAGCCGATCGGTCTGCTGCAGCAGTATGGCGACGCCGACGTTTCATTGAGCCTCAAGTTCGGCCTCATGACAGGAAGCTGGGCGCATAACAAGTCGGGCGGTGTTCTGCGAAAAAACGTTGGCAAGTTGAGCAATAGCAGCGGTAAGTACCCTAACAATTACGATTGCTCTGTGTCCGGCGAGGGGTTTGTGGCTAACTCGGAGGATGAGATCGATTTTTGTACCGGACAATTTGTCAACAGGCAGGGTTTGGCGAGAAGTGCGTCCAGTTCCGATGATCTGCCATCTAGTGGCGGAATAATCGGAACCCTGAACCGATTGCGTATCATCGGCTGGGACGGCAGCAAATACGACAGCGTTTGTAACAGCCCAGGAACTACGTCTTTTGCCAACGGACAGTGTATCGACTGGGGAAACCCGATTTCCGAAATGTACTTGGAGTCATTGCGCTATTTGCGAGCGGGGAACGCAACGACGAGTACCGCCACGTCGGCGAGTGCTGCATCGCCAACCTCTGCATTCAACGGTAACGATGCCGGTTTCGTCGCCGGTTTGCCGCAGCTCTCGTGGAAAGATCCTATCCCTGCGACCGAGTGGTGTGCAAAATGCAACATCGTAATGATTTCGACTGGTTTGAATTCGTTCGACTACGACGAAACGGGCCATGATCTGGGATGGGTTAAAACGACAGCTGAATTGACTGACATGATGGCTGACTCGTCGCATGAAAATCTGAGTGGCGATTTCATGATCGGCAGTGTTACTGGCGCATCGGACTATCAGTCGACGTGTTCGGAAAAAACGCTAAGTTCGTTGCACCTTGCTTCAGGAATCTGCCCGGAGGTGCCGAGTGTCGAGGGAAGCTACCACATGGGGGGATTGGCGTTGGGGTCTGGCCTTTACGACTTGCGGCCAGGGTACAGCAGCAAGCGAACCACACTTTGGGGAGCGTCCAACCCGGATTACGCGGCGCGGCAGCCACTAAGTACGTTTGCTATTGCTCTTGCCGAGAACTTGCCGGATTTCACGGCCAAGGTGGGATCGTATGAGATCAAGTTCATGCCGTTCTGCCAGGCGAACTCGAACGGAAGTGCCGGTCTGAGTAGTTCGGGGTGGCGAGCGTGCAGCATGGTCGATCTGGAGGTCGAGCCGCAGACGACGTCGACGTCGGGTAGTTTCAAAATCATGTGGGAGGATTCCACGTGGGGTAACGACTATGACATGGATGGGGTGGTGCACTTGCGTTATTGCGTAGGCAGTTCCTGTGCGCCCTATGCGGGACAAAATGGTATGCCGGCGAACCCCGATTCCAGCACCCTGTATATCAAGGTTGCTTCGATGACCGCTGCAGCAGGACATGCTCTGAAATACGGTTACGTTATTTCGGGTACGTCGGCCGATGGATCTGTTCTGAACGTGTTGCGGCCGGGGAATGCGAACCATTCGACATACTCGTCCAGCAGTGAATTTACAAAGCCCGTCGCGTCTTGGACAGATCCAACGTGGGTCGCCTATACGCCATCGACGACCGGTAGTGCTGCGCTATTGAAAAACCCGCTGTATTACACGGCGAAATATGCGGCCTGGCCGAACTGGGATATCAAGATCAACGACGCATCGCGCACACCGGGGTCTGACGGGGTCCCCGACAACTTTTTCGAAGTTCGCAATCCGGCGGGCCTGGATCTGGCACTCGGTTCGGCGTTGAAGGAGTCGCTTGGCGACGCGTCGTCATCGTCGGCAATTGCAACAAACTCGACGCGGCTGGATACAGGCACCTTCGTCTATCAGGCGCGGTTCAAGGCTTCTGACTGGAGCGGGCAGGTGTTGGCCTACCCTCTCGAGCAGGATGCGAATCAAAACGTGAGTCTCGGAACCTTGGCTTGGGATGCCGGGCTTCCCGCGAAAATCCCGTCGGCATCGGACCGGCGTGTCTATACCCTGAATCGTTCGGCTAGTCCGAAAGGTGTGGATTTCGAATGGAGCAATCTCTCCAGTAAACAGAAGGACGCTCTGGATACCGCAAATGCGGCGGAGTCTTCATCGTCGGCGCTGGATTATCTGCGTGGCGATCAGTCGCAGGAACTAAAGGACAGCAATAACGATGGTGTTTTCGATTCGGGAATTTATCGGCCGAGACCGACGTCCTTGATGGGGGATATCATCAATTCCGATCCTGTTTTCCTCGGCAACCAGAATTTCTACTATGGCGACATGGCTGCTTTCACCGGTTCCGCTACGTATGGATCGTTCTTCGATACCAAATTGGTGACAACCTCAGGTGCTGTCAAGAATCCGTTGATAGTAGTCAATTCCAACGACGGGATGATGCATGCGATCGATGCACAGAACGGCAACGAAATTTTTACCTATATTCCAGGCTGGCTCATTTGCCAAGATGAAACAGGCACGACTGGCTGTGCCAGCGGTGCCGATAGCAGCCCGTTGCGCAATTTGCTGAGCTATGGGATGTCGCACCGGTATTTGCTTGATGGAAACCTTGTCGTCGGGGATGCATACATTGACAAGGGAACCGGTGCTGCGTGGCGAACCGTCGTCGTCGGGGCCGCCGCGGCCGGGGGTAAGGGCATATTTGCGCTCGATTTGACGAAGAGCTTTGCTGGAACAGGATCAACTATCTCAAGTTCGTCCGTGGCGAATACGCAAACCAATTACGCGGCACTCACTGCGGCAGAAACCGTCATGTGGGAGTTCACGGACAAGGACTACATTTCCGGTACCGGGCAGGATGGAGATGCTGATCTAGGCTACACCTTCGGCCAGCCTGTCATCGCCCGGATGGCCAATGGCGATTGGGCTGCAGTATTCGGAAACGGTTATGGCGCGGCGACTGGAAAAGCGGTTTTGTACATAGTCAAGTTAAGTGACGGGACGCTGATCAAGAAAATCGACGTCAATCAGGGCTCGACCGCCAGCCCGAATGGTTTGTCGGCGCCTGCGGCGATATTTGACACGGGTACGGGGGCGTTGTCTGCGATTTTTGCGGGTGATCTGCGAGGAAATCTCTGGAAGTTCGACGTTTCGAGCACGAATACCAATAGTTGGGCGGTCGATAATCAGTCCGGCGGAAATCCCGCTCCGCTATTTACCGCTTTTGATGACACCGGCAATCGACAGCCGATTACCGGAGGGCTTGATGTCGGAGTCCATCCTAATGGCGGGTATCTCGTCTATTTCGGAACCGGGAAATATTTCGAGAAGGATGATGATTCGACGACGTCACAGCAGACGCTTTATGCGATATGGGACAAGACGGGCAGCGGCGGAAGTAATGATGCTATTACGGCTGCATCTGTCGATACTGCCGCTGAAAAGAATAACGTTCTGCAGAAGCACTCCATCCTGGTGGGTACAACGGAGTCCGGTGAGGAATACAAAATCACCGATGATCTGGGGGCAATTACCTGGTCTGGTAGTGGCGCAAAGCGGGGCTGGTATATGAATCTCACATCGGGTTCTGGCGAGCGGGTTGTGACATATCCGATTCTGCGCAACAAGCGAGTGATATTTACCTCGATGGTTCCCAGTGCGTCGCCGTGCGATTTCGGTGGCACCAGTTGGATCTGGGAGTTCGATGCGGAAACCGGTAATCGGCCTTCCTATTCTGTTTACGACGTCAACGGCGATGGAATCATCAACAATGCGGACTACGTGACTGTCACGATTGATGGTCAGCAAGTAACGGTGCCGGCAAACGCGATCAAGTCGTCAGAAGGCATTATCAAGAGCCCTGCGATCATTTCCGGTGGAGAGAAGGAATACAAGATTGCCAGTGGAACGACAGGTGGTGTCGAGGTCGTCGTTGAAAAGGGAACGACGACACGGCCGCGTACAGCATGGCGGCAGCTACAGTAACCGGAAAGGATTCTGAGTATGAGGCAGGAAGACGGTTTTTCCCTGATCGAACTGATGGTGGTAATCGGCATCGTCGCAATTCTCGCGACGGTGGCGTATCCGAGTTATCAGGAATATGTGGCCCGGGCCCGTCGGGCTGATGCGAAAACGGTGCTGCTGGAGAATGCCCAATTCCTGGAGCGTTTCTACACGCAGAACGGTACCTACGTTGGTGCGGCGTTGCCGGTGACGGAGGCGCCAAAGGAAGGCTCGACCAAGTTCTACAACATCAGCTTTGTTGTGGATGCTACGTCCACAGCATTCCAGATTCAGGCGGTTCCCAAAAATGGACAAGCCGGCGACAGGTGCGGGAAGTTGAGAGTCAATCAGAGCAACCAGAAGTCGGTGGCGGATGCGACCCTAAGCAGCACGGAGTGCTGGAACCGTTAAGTTTGGCGGCGGTGGATTCAGTAACTGATTTCGATCCGGATTATGCTGGCAACAGCGACGCCGTGACGCTCTCCTGGTGCGAAGCGGGTGGTTTCGAAGCGTGCGGCGATTTGCTCGACGAATCGCTTGGGTGCGGTCGTTTCACCGGTTTCAATGTAAACGGTTTCCCCACGGCGGTTGATCCAGAGATGCATTTGAAACGTCCCCGGTTGTTCTGGCTGGGTGATGTCTTCTAGAGAGAGTTCGCTCTGAGGGCGTGGCTGGCGGGTGAGATATTCCTGTGGAAGAAAGGCCTCGCTGGTCTGTGGCAAATGTAGGCGAGATGTTTCGGGCGGCGTTGTTGCGATGGTACTCCTCCAGGCGTCGCCTCTCGCGGAATCGATGCTTTCTCCAGTATTGAGAATGGGAGATTGCTTTCTTGCTGTGATTTTCGTCGGAAGTGATCGATCCGGGCGAGCGAAGACAGCCCGAATTTTATCGCCATTTGTGATTGGCGCTTGCTGTCGCGGCATATCGATAGACGTTGTGCCGAGAAAGTATGCGACGGCGTGTAGCAGTGTAGAAACAAGAATGGAAGCTACAAGGCGGTATTGAGGGACCATGAACGCCTCTGCACGCCGCGATTTTCCTGTCCGCGGGACTCAGATGAGTTCCTTCGGCAGGCTGAACGTTATGTTTTCCGCGACGCCGGAGTGATCCGTCGAAGTGACGCCGGGGGAGAGACGGGTGATCCGGTCGACAATTCTTTCCACCAGAACCTCTGGTGCCGAGGCGCCGGCCGTAATGCCGATTGATGTGGCGCGGGATATCAATTCGTTGTCGAGGTCGTCAGGCGCTTCGATCAGGACAGCCGTTTTCCCACGCGCCAGGGCGACTTCGCGGAGCCGGTTCGAGTTGGAGCTGTTCGGGCTGCCTACGACGATGATCGTCTCGCAACGCTCGGCCAGTGACTTAACCGCGTCCTGCCGGTTCTGCGTCGCGTAGCAGATGTCGTCGCCCTTCGGGCCGACGATCGCCGGGAAGCGCTCTTTCAGCGCGGCGACTACCTGGGCGGCGTCGTCGACGGACAGGGTGGTTTGGGTGACGTAGGCTAGCGAGGTGTCTTCCGCGATCTGCAGGTTGCGCACGTCATCGACGGTTTCGACCAGATACATGCCGCTCGTGCTTTGCCCCATCGTTCCTTCAACTTCCGGGTGGCCCTTGTGCCCGATCATGATGATCTCGCGCCCTTCCTTGCGCATCCGGGCAACCTGGTTGTGCACCTTGGTGACCAGCGGGCAGGTGGCGTCGAAGATACGCAGGCCGCGTTGTTCGGCTTCTTCACGGACCGATCTCGAGACGCCGTGCGCGCTGAAGATGACGGTGGCGCCCGCCGGAACCTCATCCAGCTCGTCGACAAAAATCGCGCCTTCTTCGCGCAGGCTGTCGCAGACGAACTTGTTATGCACGACTTCGTGCCGGACGTAGATCGGTGCGCCGAATTTTTCGATGGCGCGTTCGACGATGGCGATGGCGCGTTCGACGCCGGCGCAGAAGCCGCGCGGGTTGGCGAGAATGATTTCCATGAATGGACTGACCTGAATGTTTTGGAAACACTTCGACCGTCTAGTCGCGGGCGGGTTTCCCGAAGAATTGATCCCAAAGCAACAATACGGCGCCGAGGGTGATCGCCGAGTCGGCGAGATTGAACGCCGGCCAGTAGTAGCCGGCGGCGTGCCACTGGATGAAGTCGACGACGGCGCCGAAGCGGATGCGGTCGATGACGTTGCCGAGCGCGCCTCCGAGAACCAGGGTGAGCGCGAGCGAGAGGCGGAATTCGCCGCTGTGCTTGCGTAGCAGGGAGACGATCCAGCCCGAGACGCCAAGCGCCAGCACGGTAAAGAACCAGCGCTGCCAGCCGCCTGCATCGGAGAGGAAGCTGAATGCCGCGCCGGGGTTGAAGGTCAGCACCCAGTTCCAGAACGGCGCGACGTAACGCGAATCGCCCGGGCGCAGATTGCCGAGGACGATCCACTTGCTGAGCTGGTCGAGCAGGATGATGATCCCGGCCAGCCACAGCCACGGCTTGATGTTACGCGCAGGCACGTGGTTCGCCCTCGCCGTGCAGGTTGCTGACGCAGCGGCCGCAAATCTCCGGATGCGCCGAGTCGGCGCCGACGTCCTCGCGCACGTGCCAGCAGCGCTCGCACTTGGCATACGACAGCGGGGCGCACTCGACCTTTTCCTCAGTGCTGCGGACAAGCGTCGTCTTCGAACAGATGAAGACAAAGCGCAGGTCGTCGGCCAGCGAGTTCAGGAGGTCGAACTTCTCGCCGTCGGCGTGCAGGGTGACTTCGGCCTGCAGCGACGAGCCGATCTTGCCTTCGATGCGCAATTCTTCCAAGGCGCGGGTGACGTCGGCGCGGTACGTGCGGATCTTGCTCCACTTGTCGAGCAGCACCACTTCGTCAGCGAGCACCGGCAGCGGCTGCCAGGTGTGCAGCATGATCGAGTCGTCGGCGTCGTTATTAATCGCTTGCCAGACCTCCTCGGCGGTGAAGGAGAGGATCGGCGCCATCAGTTTCACGAAAGTCTGCGTGATGTGCCACAGCGCGCTTTGCGCCGAGCGGCGGGCCTTCGACGTCGCCGCCGTGGTGTAGAGACGATCCTTGAGGATGTCGAGGTAGAAGCCGCCGAGGTCTTCCGAGCAGAAGGTCTGCAACGCCTGGACGACGCGGTGGAATTCGTACTTGCCGTAGTCTTCCTCGCACTGCACCTGCAGCTGGCGCGTCATGGCCAGCGCGTAGCGGTCGATCTCCAGCCACTGGTCGAACGGCAGCATGTCCTTCGTCGCGTCGAAGTCCGAAGTGTTGGCCAGCAGGAAGCGTAGCGTGTTGCGGATGCGGCGGTAGGCCTCGACAACGCGCTTGAGGATTTCGTCCGAGATCGACAGTTCACCGGAGTAGTCGGTGGCCGCTGCCCACAGGCGCAGAATGTCGGCGCCGAGGGTGTCGGAGACCTTCTGCGGGGCGATGACGTTGCCCATCGATTTCGACATCTTGCGGCCCTTGCCGTCGACGACGAAGCCGTGCGTCAGCAGCGACTTGTACGGGGCGCGCCCGTCGATGGCGCAGCCGGTCAGCAGCGAGCTCTGGAACCAGCCGCGATGTTGATCAGAGCCTTCGAGGTAAAGGTCGGCCGGGAAGGCGCATTGTTCCTTGTGCGAACCGCGCATCACCGAAAGGTGGGTGACGCCGGAGTCGAACCAGACGTCGAGCGTGTCCTTCATCTTGCGGTACTGGTCGGCTTCGTCACCGAGAAGTTCCTTGGCGTCGAGCGAGAACCAGGCTTCGATGCCGGCCTTTTCGACACGCAGCGCGACTTCCTCGATGAGTTCCGCCGTGCGCGGGTGCAGCGCGCCGGTTTCCTTGTGCAGGAAGAAGGGGATCGGCACGCCCCAGTTACGCTGGCGCGAGACGCACCAGTCCGGTCGGGTCTTCATCATCGCCTCGAGACGGGCGCGGCCCCAGGCCGGGAAGAACTGCGTCTCGTCGACGGCGCGCTCGGCGATCCAGCGCAGCGTCGCCGCGTCTTCCTTGTCCTTGTGGTCCATGCCGATGAACCATTGCGTCGTGGCGCGGAAGATGATCGGCGTCTTGTGCCGCCAGCAGTGCGGGTAGCTGTGCGTGATCTTTTCGGTCTTGAGCAGGCGGTCGCGTGCTTCGAGTTCCTGCAATACCAGCGGGTTGGCTTCCCAGACGGTCTTGCCGGCTAGCGGGGATACGGACAGTGCCGGCGTGTTGGGAAGGAAACGGCCGTCGTCGCCGACCGGGTTGTTCACCGGCAGGCCGTAAGCCTTGCCGATCTGGTAGTCGTCGGCACCGTGCGCCGGGGCAGTGTGCACGAGGCCGGTACCGGCTTCGACGGTAACGTGCGTGCCGCAGATGATGGCGACGTCGCGTTCGTAGAAGGGGTGCTTGAGCAGGACATGTTCCAGGTCGCTCCCCTTGGTCGAGCCGACCACTGTGCCTTCGAGGCCGTAACGCTTGAGGCAGTCCTCTGCCAGTTCGCGCACTAGGATCAGCGTGCCCTTCGGCGTTTCGATCAGGTCATACGTGAATTCCGGGTGGGCGCTGACCGCCTCGTTGGCCGGCAGCGTCCAGGGCGTCGTCGTCCAGATGACGGCGAAGGCCGGGCCGCGCAGGTGGGTGAGGCCGAATGCCTTGGCGAGCTTCTCGGCGTGGTTCGGATGC
Source organism: Gammaproteobacteria bacterium (assembly GCA_029289235.1). GTDB lineage: Bacteria > Pseudomonadota > Gammaproteobacteria > Burkholderiales > Rhodocyclaceae > Propionivibrio. The sequence continues at coordinate 31,225 of JARFTZ010000032.1, read as the reverse complement.
ACCTCGAACGGCACGTCGATGGCGTGGGACGTCTTGTCCTCGTATTCGACCTCGGCCTCGGCGAGCGCCGAACCGCAGTCGAGGCACCAGTTGACCGGCTTCAGGCCCTGGTACAGGTAGCCTTTCTCCAGAATCTTGCCGAGCGCGCGGATCTCGTCGGCTTCGGTCTTGTAGGCCAGCGTCAGGTAGGGGTTGTCCCATTCGCCGAGAACGCCGAGGCGGATGAAGTCCTTCTTCTGCCGTTCGACTTGCTCGTTGGCGAAGGTGCGGCAGAGTTCGCGCACCTTGTCGCCCGGAATGTGCTTGCCGTGCAGTTTCTCGATCTGGTGCTCGATCGGCAGGCCGTGGCAATCCCAGCCCGGCACGTAGGGCGCGTCGAAGCCGGCGAGCGTCTTCGAGCGGACGATGATGTCCTTGAGGATCTTGTTGACCGCGTGGCCGATGTGAATGTCGCCGTTGGCGTAGGGCGGGCCGTCATGCAGGACGAAGCGCGGGCGGCCCTTGGCGGCCTTGCGGATTTTTTCGTAGAGCTTTTTCTTCTGCCAGTCGGCAACCCATTGGGGTTCGCGCTTGGCGAGATCGCCGCGCATCGGGAAGGGGGTGTCGGTCAGGTTCAGCGTGTGTTTGTAGTCAGCCATGGCGGTCACTCAGTGCGTGAAATACTGCCTTGCGGATTCAAGGTCTTGGGAAATCTGGGACTTCAACGCGTCGATATCCGGAAATTTCTTCTCGTCGCGCAGCTTGTGCAGGAAGCGCACGGAAAGGTGTGCGCCGTAAATGTCTCCGTCAAAATCGAAGAGGTGGATTTCCAGTATCGGGTTGGTCCCGCGGTCGATGCTCGGGCGGAAACCGATATTGGCAACGCCACGGTGCGGCCCGTTCGCCAGGCCGTGTACTTCGGCGACATAGACGCCGACCAGCGGGGGGTTGGTGTGCTTGATCCGGATGTTAGCGGTCGGGACGCCCAGCAGCCGGCCGAGTTGCCGGCCTTGCACCACGCGGCCGTCGATCACGTAGGGCCGCCCGAGGAAGCGGGCGGCGTCTTCCATGCGCCCCTCGGCAAGTGCCGCGCGGACGGCGGAACTGGATACACGCACGCCGTCGATCATGACGCTGGTTACGGATTCGAGCGTGAAACCGTGGTGGCGTCCGGCCTCCTGAAGCATTGAGAAGTTGCCGCGCCGTTTTGAACCAAAGCGGAAATCATCGCCGACGATGAGATGCTTTACCCGCAGGCAGCCGACCAGTAGCCGCTCGATGAATTCCTCGGCCTCGAGATGCGCGAAGCCAGTATTGAAGTGGCAGACGCAGGCCAGTCCGACGCCCTCCTCGGCAAGCATTTCGAGTTTTTCGCGCAGGGTAGACAACCGCGCCGGCGCCGATTCCGGGGCAAAGAATTCGCGCGGGTGCGGCTCGAAGGTCAATGCTGCGGGGAGTAGTTGCTCGCGTTGCGCGACGGCTTTGAGCCTCGCCAGCAAGGCGCGGTGGCCAAGGTGGACGCCATCGAAGTTGCCGATGGTCAGAGCCGTGGCTTGCGGGGCCGGACGAGAATAACCGCGGAAAACGAGCATCAGGAGCGAGGTGTCGCCGAGGGGACGAAAAGGGAGGAATTATACCGGCGTTTCAAGGCCTTGGTCCGGATGGATGAGCTTGAATGCCCCGGTGATGCCAAGCTTTTCATCGAAAAATTCCCCGGGTGAACTGGCATATACTCTCCGGCCTCCGTTCCATCTCCGATTCGTTGGCGCGTTCGAAGAATTTCTCCGCAAGGGATTCCTGTTTTTGATGAGTGAGGATCACTGTTATCACTGCGGTTTGCCGGTGCCGGCAGGTGTTGAGCTGGTCGTCGAGATCGACGGCCGGATGCGGCGCATGTGTTGCGTCGGCTGCCAGGCGGTAGCCAAGGCGATCATCGACAACGGACTGGGCGACTACTACCGCAATCGCGACGCGCTGCCGGAGTCGCCGCGCGAAGCGATGCCGGCGCAACTCGCCGGGCTGGCGCTTTTCGACCATGCGGACTTCCAGAAAACCTTCGTGCGCGAGCTCGGCGAGTCGGAGCGCGAGGCGGCACTGATCATCGACGGGATTACCTGTGCTGCCTGCATCTGGCTGATCGAGCAGCATGTCGCGCGGCAGCCCGGCGTGCTCGGCATCGAGATCAATTTCGCTTCGCGGCGGGCGCGGGTGCGCTGGGATGAGGCGCGGGCGAAGCTCTCGGCGGTGCTGGCGGCGATCGCGGCGATCGGTTATTCGGCGCATCCGTACGACGTGGCGCGCAGCGAGGAGCTGGCGCGCAAGGAGCGGCGCAACGCGCTCTGGCGCGTCTTCGTCGCCGGCTTCGGGATGATGCAGGTGATGATGTACGCCGTGCCCGTCTATCTGGCTGGCGAAGGCGACATGAGCGCCGACATCGAATCGCTGATGCGCTGGGCAAGCTTCGTGCTGACCCTGCCGGTGGTGGCGTACTCGGCGGCGCCGTTCTTTCGCGGCGCCTGGCGGGATCTGCGCCTGCGGCGGGTGGGCATGGACGTGCCGGTGGCGCTTGGCGTCGGCGCGGCGTTCATTGCCAGCGTCTGGGCCACATTGACGGCGTCCGGCGAGGTCTATTTCGATTCGGTGACGATGTTTGTTTTCTTCCTGCTCGGCGGGCGGTATCTGGAAATGACGGCGCGACAGCGCGCGGTGAGCGTGACCGAGGCGCTGGCCAGGTTGATGCCGGCGTTCGCTGCGCGTGTCGCCGCCTATCCGGATGATCGGAGCGTCGTGCAGGTGATGGCCGCCGAGTTGCGCCCCGGCGACGTGGTGCTGGTGCGCCCGGGCGAGACGATTCCGGCCGACGGGGTCGTCGTTGAGGGGCGGAGCAGCGCCAACGAGGCATTGCTGACCGGGGAGAGCGTTCCCGTGGTCAAGGTGCCGGGCGCGTCGGTGATCGGTGGGGCGGTTAATGTCGAGGGGCCGCTCTATTTGCGGGTCGAGCAGGTCGGCGAGACGACGCGGCTGGCGGCGATCATCCAGCTGATGGAACGGGCTTCGCTGGAACGGCCGCGCATCGTGCAACTGGCCGACCGCATCGCGGCGCGCTTCATCCAGGCTTTGCTGCTGGTTGCGGCGGCGGTGGCGGTGGCGTGGTGGTTCATTGATCCAGCCAAGACGCTGTGGATCACCGTCTCGGTGCTGGTGGTGACCTGTCCGTGTGCCTTGTCGCTGGCGACGCCGGTGGCGCTGACCATCGCCAGCGGCGCGATGGCGCGCATCGGGCTGCTGGTGACGCGCAGTCATGCCGTCGAAACCCTGGCGCGGGCGACGCATTTCGTCTTTGACAAAACCGGCACGCTGACGCTGGGGCGCCCCGTGCTGCTGGAGGTGTTGCCGCTCGGTCGACTGAACAGGCTGGCATGCACCGATTTGGCCGCGGCGATCGAGCAGACGTCAGAGCATCCCTTCGGTGTTGCCCTGCGGGAAGCTGTAGGTAGTGCCGTTCATGTCGAGGCGGCGAGCAATTCGCCGGGCTGCGGGATGCAGGCGGTTTTCGACGGGCGAACAGTGCGTGTCGGCCGCCCTGCATGGGTCGGCGACTTGCACGGTCAGCCTCTGCCTGCGGCGGCGCAGGCGCTGCTGGATTGCGGCGATACGGTGATCGCCCTGGCCGACGAAGCAGGCTGGCTGGCGCTGTTGCGCTTTGGCGATGCGATTCGCCCCGATGCCGCGGCGATGATCGCCGAGTTGCGGGCTGCGGGACGCCAAGTGGCCTTGCTGACGGGGGATGCGGCGCCGGTGGCGGCGCGGGTGGCCGGGGCGCTGGGTATCGATGCGGTGCGTGCCGGGGCGACGCCGCTGGAAAAGCATGCCTACGTCGAAGCGCTGCAGGCGCAGGGCGCGGTGGTGGCGATGGTTGGCGACGGGGTGAATGATGCGCCGGTGCTGGCCCGGGCGCAGGTTTCGGTGGCCATGGGGAGCGGTTCGCAACTGGCCCGCACGCAGGCCGACCTGATCCTGCTCTCCGAGAACCTGATGCAGTTGAGCCGCGGTTATCGGCTCGCGCGGCGAGCCCTGCGGGTGATTCGCCAGAACCTCGTCTGGTCGTTCGTCTACAACTTCGTGGCCTTGCCGTTGGCCATGGTCGGCTGGGTCACGCCCTGGATGGCCGGCATCGGTATGTCCGGCAGTTCGCTGCTGGTGGTCCTCAATTCGCTGCGTCTGCAGAAGCCGGGAAAGGGGTGAGCGGCGATGGAAATCCTGTATCTGCTGATTCCTTTGTCCGTGGTCCTGGTCTTCGTTATCGGTGCGGCGTTCTGGTGGTCGTTGAAGAGCGGTCAGTACGACGATCTCGAAGGGCCGGGGCACCGCGTCCTGATGGACGACGACAAACCCGAGCGGGGGAAAGCGGATGAGTGACGGGGCGGTTCAGCGTTCCTGCGCCACCGTCTCCAGTCGGACGATATCAGCGTCGTAGAAGCGGTCGGCAGGCTCGCGCCTGACCAGCAGGCGTTCGCGCAGGAAGGCGGCGATGATCCGGCTGGCCGTCTCGACCGTCGTGCCGAGCATGAGGCCGAGGTCTTCGCGGCTGAAGTTGTAGATGCGGTTGCTCTCGCCGTCGCGCAGGCGGAGCAACAGGCGCGCCATGCGCACGCGGGCGGTGGCGCCAGTGCTGGTCATGTCCACCAGCCACTGTTCGGCGTCGCGCACCGACGCTTGCCAGCGCTGCATCAGGCTCCACTGGAAACCGGCCTGGGCTAGGCAGAGCCGCTGCACGGCGCGGAGTGGCGTCCGGCAGGCATGGACTTCGCCGACGCTGATTGCGGTGTGCGCGTAGTTCCCGGCCAGCAAGCCTTCGATCCCCGCGATATCACCCGGTTTTAGCACCCGTACGATGCGTTGCTCGCCGTCGAAGGCTGTGGCCAGCAGTTTGACTGCGCCGCTTCGCAGTACCCAGAGATGATCGGCCCGCGTGCCGGCCGGGTAGAGCGCTTCTCCGGACGAAAACGCAACATTGTGCACGTCGACATCCAGGCCCGCGACCGCGTCGGGCGGAAGCCCGGCGAAGAAGGCGTTTTCATGGCCGTCGCAGGCCAGGCAGTCGGCGTTGCCGCGCCAGGCGGTGCAGGTTCTCAGTTCTTTCACGGGCAGGTTGTCAAAAAACCACAGGCGGTGGATGGGATTGTTTCCTATGTTGCCAATTTCGATTGATGTATGTCAATTTTTATTACAAGTTGCGATAATAGACAGTGTTTAAGAGTGGCGGATAAGCGGTGTTTCTGACGGGGATGTTGACGGTTTGATCCATGTCAATCAAGATTCGCCAAAGGCATTGTTGGCGACATGGTTTTTTTTCGCCCGAAGATGCGGAAGCAGAATAAAGCCACGGCGGGCGGTCTATAGTTTCTCAAAGCAGGTGTGTCGTGCGGGTGGCACAAACCGGTTCCTTCGATACTGATGAGGTGAGTTCATGGCGGAAACTCAGTCGGCGTACAACTACAAGGTGGTGAGGCAATTCACCGTGATGGCGGTGATCTGGGGCATCGTCGGCATGCTCGTCGGCGTGATCATCGCGGCGCAGCTGGTCTGGCCGGATCTCAATATCGGCTTCCTGCACTTCGGGCGGCTTCGCCCGTTGCATACCAACGCCGTCATCTTCGCCTTCGGCGGTTGCGCGTTGATGGGAACCTCGTACTACGTGGTCCAGCGTACCTGTCATGCCCGTCTGTTCTGCGACAAGCTGGCAGCTTTCACCTTCTGGGGGTGGCAACTGGTGATCGTCCTGGCGGCCATCACCTTGCCGCTCGGGATGACGCAAGGCAAGGAGTACGCGGAACTGGAGTGGCCGATCGACATCCTCATCGCCGCCGTCTGGGTCGCCTACGCGGTCGTCTTCTTCGGCACGATTTTCAAGCGCAAGGTGTCGCACATCTACGTCGCCAACTGGTTCTACGGCGGTTTCATTCTTGCTGTGGCGCTGCTGCACATCGTCAACAGCGCGGCGATTCCGGTGTCGCTGACCAAGTCCTACTCGGCCTACGCCGGGGTGCAGGACGCGATGATCCAGTGGTGGTACGGGCACAACGCGGTCGGTTTCTTCCTGACCGCCGGCTTCCTCGGGATGATGTACTACTTCGTGCCGAAACAGGCCGAGCGCCCCGTCTATTCCTACCGCCTCTCGGTGGTGCACTTCTGGGCGCTGATCTTCACCTACATGTGGGCCGGCCCGCACCATCTGCACTACACGGCGCTGCCGGACTGGACGCAGTCCCTCGGCATGATCTTCTCGCTTATCCTGCTGGCCCCGTCGTGGGGCGGGATGATCAACGGCATCATGACGCTCTCCGGCGCCTGGCATAAGCTGCGAGACGATCCGATCCTGAAGTTCCTGATCACCTCGCTGTCGTTCTACGGGATGTCCACGTTCGAAGGGCCGATGATGTCGATCAAGACGGTCAACGCTCTCTCGCACTACACCGACTGGACGATCGGCCACGTGCATTCCGGCGCGCTCGGCTGGGTGGCGATGATTTCCATCGGCTCGATCTACTACCTGCTGCCGCGCCTGTTCGGCAAGCCCGAGATGTTCAGCGTCAAGCTGATCACCGTGCACTTCTGGGTATCGACGATCGGCATCGTGCTGTACATCGCCTCGATGTGGATTTCCGGCGTGATGCAAGGGCTGATGTGGCGCACGGTCAATGCCGACGGCACGCTGGCCTACAGCTTCGTCGAGTCGGTCAAGGTGTCCTATCCGTTCTGGGGCATTCGCCTGATGGGCGGCGTGCTGTTCCTGTCCGGGATGCTGATCATGGCCTACAACATGGTCAAGACGATGGCCGGCGGCAAGATCGAGGATGCGCCCGTCTTGTTGCCTGCGGGACATCACGCTTGAGAAGGGGAATCGGAAAATGAAACTGACCCACGATTCGATCGAACGCAACCTGGCCCTGCTGATCGTCCTGACCGTCCTGGTGGTCAGCGTCGGCGGCTTGCTGGAGATTGTGCCGCTGTTCTTCCAGAAATCGACCACCACGCCGGTCGAAGGGCTGAAGCCTTACAGTCCCTTGCGCCTGACCGGGCGCGACATCTATATCCGCGAGGGCTGCTTCCTCTGCCATTCGCAGATGATCCGTCCGTTCCGCGCCGAGACGGAGCGCTACGGCCACTATTCGGTGGCCGGCGAGTTCGTCTATGACCATCCGTTCCAGTGGGGGTCGAAGCGTACCGGGCCGGACCTCGCCCGGGTCGGCGGCCGCTACTCCGACGAGTGGCACCGCGCGCACCTGATCAATCCGCGCGACGTGGTCCCCGAGTCGAACATGCCGGCCTTCGCCTGGCTTGGCAGGACGCCGGCGGATGGGGCAAGCATTGCCGGCAAGATGGAGGCGCTGCGCAAGGTCGGCGTGCCTTACACGGACGAAGAGATCGCCGGCGCCGCCAAGGAACTGGAAGGCAAGACGGAGATGGACGCGCTGATTGCCTACCTGCAGGGACTCGGGCTCGAACTGAAGGGCGTTCGCTAGGCCATGGACATCAACATCAACGACTTGCGCTCCGCGGTGACGGTGATTTCGTTCATCACCTTTCTCGGCATCGTCTGGTGGGCCTACGGCTACAGGGGTAGCAAGAAACGCTTCGAGGAAGCCGCCAATCTGCCGTTTTCGGACGTTGAGGCCGAACGCGCCGAACTCGGGCTTTCTTCCGGTGAGGGACAAAGGAAAAAACCATGAGCGATTTTGTGAATGAGTTCTGGAACTGGTACGTCATCCTGATCGTCCTGATCAGCATCGTTGCCTGTGCCGTCTTCCTATGGACGCAGAGCCAGGCACGGCGGGGCGGGCCGACCACCGATACCACCGGCCATGTTTGGGATGAAACGCTGCAGGAGTACAACAACCCGTTGCCGCGCTGGTGGATGTGGCTGTTCTACGCCACGGTCGTTTTCGCCCTCGTATATGTCGCGCTCTATCCGGCGCTGGGGCGTTTCCCGGGCGTGTTCAACTGGAGTACGGCCAATGAGCACAAGAAGGAGGTCGAGCGCGTCGAGGCGGAAATCCGGCCGCTGTTCGAGAAATACTTGAAGATGGACCTGGCGACGGTGGCGGCTGACAAGGACGCCATGGAGATGGGCGGGCGCCTCTACCAGACCTACTGCATGCAATGCCACGGTGCGACGGCGCAGGGTTCGCGCGACAAGGGCTATCCCAACCTGACCGACAAGGATTGGCAGTGGGGCGGCGAGCCGGAACAGATCATCGAGACGATCACCAACGGCCGGATCGGGATGATGCCGCCGTACGGCGGCAATCCTGATGCCGTGGGCGGCGAGGCGGGGGCCAAGGAAATCGCCAGTTACGTGCGCTCGCTCTCTGGCCTTTCGCACAACGCGGAGCTGGCGGCCAAGGGCAAGGAGCGCTACGCCGCGGTGTGCATCGCCTGCCACGGGCCGGAAGGCAAGGGGATGACGGCGCTCGGCGCGCCGAACCTGACCGACAAGGTGTGGCTCTACGGCAGTTCGGAGGCGAAGATCGTCGAGACCATCGTTAACGGGCGCAACAACCAGATGCCGGCATGGAAGGACTTCCTGGGCGAAGCCAAGATCCACGTGCTGGCGGCTTACGTGCTCGGCCTGAGTTCGGGCTCGGCGGCCAAATGACCAGGTGACGCGCGGGCGGCGTGAACGCTGCCCGTCGCCGACGTTTCGGACCTTTCTGGCGCATCGCCACGGACAAGATGGCTACTCCTCAATCCCAACCGGTGAATACCGTCGGTCTCTACGAAAAACGGCGGAAGGTCTATGCCCGTGGCGTTCGCGGGCTGTTCAACAACTGGCGCTGGATCATGGTGTGGCTGACCCAGGCGCTGTTCTACGGGTTGTGCTGGCTCGACTGGGGCGACCGGCAGGCTGTGCTCTTCCATCTGGTCGAGCGCAAGTTCTACATCTTCGGGATGGTCTTCTGGCCGCAGGACGCGATCTACCTCGCCGTCCTGCTGGTGATTTCGGCGTATCTGCTGTTCCTGGTCACGGCGATCGGCGGGCGCCTGTTCTGCGGCTACGCCTGTCCGCAGACGGTGTATACCGAGATCTTCATGTGGATCGAACGGAAGGTCGAGGGCGACCGTCCGGCGCGGATGAAGCTCGATGCGCAGCCGCTGTCGGCGCGCAAGTTCCGCCTGAAAGTCGTCAAGCATCTGCTTTGGGCGGCGGTTGCTTTATGGACCGGATTCACCTTCGTCGGTTATTTCACGCCGATTCGCGAACTCGTGGTCTCCGTGGGCGCTTTTTCCCTCGGCGGTTGGGAAATCTTCTGGATTTTCTTCTATTCGGGCTTCCTCTACCTGATGGCCGGCTTCATGCGCGAGCAGATGTGCAAGTATCTTTGCCCCTACGCGCGTTTCCAGAGCGTGATGTTCGACCCGGATACGCTGATCATCGGCTACGACCCGGAGCGTGGCGAGCCACGCGGTCCGCGCCGCAAGAATGCCGATCCGGCGGTCCGCCAGGGCGACTGCATCGACTGCGGCTTGTGCGTGCAGGTCTGCCCGACGGGTATCGACATCCGCAAGGGGCTGCAGCTCGAGTGCATCGCCTGTGCTGCGTGCATCGATGCCTGCGACGAGGTGATGGACAAGGTGAAGCTCCCGCGCGGCCTGATCCGCTATTCGACGGAAAACGCGCTGGCGCGCCATTATTCCGGCCGCGACATCGTCGCGCATCTGCTGCGGCCGCGCACCTTGATCTACGCCACGATCCTGCTGCTGCTCGTCGGCGCCACGCTGTGGAGCCTGGCGACCCGCCTGCCGCTCAAGGTCGATGTGATCCGTGATCGGGCGACGCTTTATCGCGAGGCGGACGATGAGCGGATCGAGAATGTCTTCCAGTTGCACGTGATGAACACCGACGAGCAGCCCCGCCGTTATGCCGTTGCTGTCGCGGGGATCGACGGGATAAAAATCGTCGGCGAGACGACGCTGGAGGTTCCCGCGGCGTCGAGCCGGAACTTTGTCGTGGTGGCGTCGGTCAAGGATGGGGCGGCGCCGAAGGGATCAAGCAAGATCATCTTCGACGTGCGCGCCCTTGAAAACGACCGTATCGTCGTTCAGGAAAAATCGACGTTCTACATGCCATGACGCCACTGCGTTCCCCCATTGCTCCCGCCGCTCCCTGGTACCGGCATCGCTGGCCCTGGCTGCTGATGGCCGGGCCGTTCATCGTGATCGTCGCGGCGGCGATTACCGTCTGGCTGGCGTTGCGCAGCAACGACGGGCTGGTGACGGACGACTACTACAAGCAGGGACTGGCGATCAACCAGGTGACGGCGCGTGACCGGCAGGCCGCGGCGCTGGGAGTGACGGCGGTAGTCTCTATCGATTCGGCGCGCCGTCTTTTGCGCGTCTCGCTGCAGCCCGGCCAGTTGGCGCAACTGCCGGAGAGCTTGCTGCTGACGCTGTCGCATCCGACGCGAAGCGGCCTCGACCAGTCATTCCGGCTGACTCTGGCAGAGGAAAGCGGGTTCTATGCAGCGCCACTCACCGCAGATATCGCGGGTCGTTGGCATGTGGTGTTGCAGGACAGCTCGCGCGCGTGGCGCCTGATTGCGGAGTGGGACACAGCGAAGCAGGGCGAGCTGTTTTTCGGCAGGTTCCCCGGGTAGCCGTCTCGCTCAGTTTCTCTTGCCGAACTTCTGCATCAGTTGGTTCAGTTTTTCGGTGCGTTGCTTTTCCGCAGCCTCGGCTTCCTTCTGCGCCTTGCGCCGGGCGACTTCCTTCTTGAAGCGTTCGCGCAGGATATCGGCGGCGTGCTTGCGATGCTCCTCCGGAACCTCGGCACCGGGCGTGCCGTCCAGATTGAAGCGCTGCGTCGCCTTTTCCATCGACTTCAGGTAGCGATACGAGTTGGTATGCATGCCAAGCGCGAGGCGAAGAACCTTGCGATTGAGGCTGGCGTCCGCCGCATGCAACTGCTTGTCGATGCCGATGGCGAGCGGCTGGAAGTCGCGGAAGACCTGGAAACGCTCCTGCAGCGTTTTCAAGAGATTGCGGGCGTCGTGTGCCGGTGTCGTGACGGGCGTATCCATAGCGCGTATGAAACTGATTCAATCCGAAGGGCGGGACAGCTTACCACGATGTAACCGGCTAATCGCAGCTTTTGTTTCCCTCTCGTTTCGTTCGCCTCTTTATTGGCCTGTTTCCCGGCACAGCGTACGAAAACTTGCGTACCGCCCGGAGTCGATCTGTCCGGATTCGACAGCCTGGCGGATAACACATCCGGGCTCCTTGTCGTGCCGGCAATTGCGGAAGCGGCACTGGCCGATGAACTCCCGGAACTCGCGAAAACCGTGTTCAAGTTCGCCGCCCGACAGGTGGTGCAGACCGAATTCCTGCAGTCCGGGGGAATCGATGAGGGCGGATTCGTCGTCGATGCGGTACAGCGTGGCGTGCGTGGTGGTGTGCTTGCCTGAGTCGAGCGCCTCGGAAATCTCGCGGGTGCGGGCGTTGGCGTCGGGGATCAGAGCGTTGACCAGTGTCGACTTGCCCATGCCCGACTGGCCGACGAGGACGCTTGTCTGCCCGGCCAGCAGCGGACGCAGCGGCTCGACGCTGGTCTTCGCGCAGAGATGCAGCTGCGGATAACCGAGCCGGGCAAACGGGGCGAGTGTTGCTTCGGCCTGCAGCAGCCGCTCGCTCAGGTCGCACTTGTTCAGCACGATCAGCGCGCGTATGTCCTGGCTCTCGGCGGCGACCAGGCAGCGGGTGATCAGTTCTTCGGAGAACGACGGCTCGGTGGCGACAACGATGACAATCTGCGTGACGTTCGCTGCGATCAGTTTCTGGCGGAACTCGTTCGAGCGGTAGAGCAGGGTCTGCCGCGGCAGCACGCTCTCGATAACCCCCTGCGCATCGCCGCTGCGCGCAACGGTGACGCGGTCGCCGCAGGCCAGGTCGCTTTTCTTGCCGCGCGGAAAGCAGGGCAGGGTGCCGCCGTCGGCCAGTTCGACGAGATAGTGCCGGCCGTGCGCGGCGACGACGGTGCCTTCGAGCTTCACGTGGAGGCGGTCAGGCGGGCGATGCGCAGCGCGGCGGGCGGATGCGAGTCGTAGAACAGGGAGTGCAGCGGATCGGGCGTCAGGGTCGCGGCGTTGTCCTCGTACAGCTTGACCAGCGCCTGTACCAGATCGGCAGCGGAAGCGTGATCGGCGGCGTAGCGGTCGGCCTCGTACTCGTGACGGCGGGAAAGCAGGCTGGCCAGCGGCGTGGCGAGGAAGGTGAAGACCGGTACGGTGAGGAAGAACAGGATCAGAGCCATCGCGGTGTTATGCGCACCGCCTGCATTGACGCCGAGGCCGGCGAAGAACCAGTCGGTGAGCATGAGTTGACCGAGAGCGAAGAGCAGCAGCAGGGTCATCGCGAAAATCAGCACGATCCGCTTGACGATGTGCCGATGGCGGAAATGCCCCAGTTCGTGGGCGAGCACGGCTTCCACTTCCTCGGGCTGCAGGCGGCCGAGCAGGGTGTCGAAGAAGACGATGCGCTTGGTCTTGCCGAAGCCGGTGAAGTAGGCGTTGCCGTGCGCCGAACGCTTCGAGCCGTCCATCACGAACAGTCCGGAACTGGCGAAACCGCAACGGTTCAGCAAGGCCTCGATGCGCTGCTTAAGCGCATCGTCCTCCAGCGGCGTGAATTTGTTGAACAGCGGCGCGATCCACGCCGGGTAGATAAACAGGATCAGCAGGTTGAAGCCGCACCAGAACAGCCAGACGTAGAGCCACCAGTTCGCGCCCATCTGCGTCATCAGCCACAACACGGCGAGCAGCACCGGGATGCCGATGATGAGTCCCAGCGCGAGTTGCTTGGCGAGGTCGGAAAAGAACAGGCGCAGGGTCATCCGGTTGAAACCGAAGCGTTCCTCGATGACGAACTGGGTGTACAGCGACAGGGGCAGGTCAATGAGGCCGGAGATCGTCATCACGCTGACGATCAGTGCCACACCGTAGCTCAGTCCGTCGAGTCGTGCCGACCAGAAATCGTGCAGCAGTTGCAGCCCGCCGCCGAAGGTGAAGGCGAGGAGGACGGCGACTTCCACGGCCAGCCCGAGGCGTCCGAAGCGGGTGCGGGTGACGCTGTAATCGGCAGCCTTCTGGTGCGCGTAGATCGAGACGCGATCGGCGAACTGCGGCGGCACGGCGTCGCGATGCCGGAGGATGTGCGTGATCTGGCGCAGGCCGAGCCACAGGCGCAACGCGATCATCAGGGCCAGGGCGGCAAGGAAGACGACGGAAAAGGAGTTGAGGGAGTTGAGCATCAAGCTGTGCCAGAATGCGGGTTTTTCGAGAGGGACCGATTATATGGCACAGAGCGAAAATCATCTCGTTTGGCTGGACATGGAGATGACCGGCCTCGATCCGGAGCGCGATCGCATCATCGAGATGGCGATGATCGTCACTGACGGCAATCTCGTCACCGTTGCCGAATCGCCGGTCTGGGCCGTGCATCAGTCGGACGAGGTGCTTGATGCGATGGACGACTGGAACAAGAACACGCACGGCAAATCCGGTCTGATCGAGCGGGTTCGTGCCTCAACGCTCGACGAGGCGGCGGTCGAAGCGGCGGCGCTGGCGTTCATGCAGGAGTACGTGGCCAAGCGCATCAGTCCGATGTGCGGCAACTCGATCGGCCAGGACCGGCGCTTCATGGTGCGCTACATGCCGGTGCTGGAGGACTGGTTCCATTACCGCAACATCGACGTCAGCACCCTGAAGGAACTTTGCCGGCGCTGGGCGCCCGAGGTGGCCAAGGGCTTCGAGAAGGAATCGGCGCATACGGCGCTGGCCGATATCCGCGAATCGATCGAGGAATTGAAGTACTACCGCGAGAAATTCATCCGCCTGTAGAGGCGACTGCGGTTTCAGTAGCGGCTCACTCCGCCGGAATGCGTGTCGGCGTCAGCGCGTCGGGAGGTGGAGTTTCCGCTTCGAGGTTCGTCAGGCTGGGCGGCGGGTTGGCCTTGCGAGCGCGCTTGAACAGATGGAATTTGTCGCTCGAACGCCGGTCGCTCGGCCGGTTGCCGCTCCATACCTCTTTCCAGCCCGAGGCCGCGAGACTGCCGAGATCGCGAACGTTGCCCTGTACCAGCAGCCAGGAGCATTTTGCCGCCTCGTCGCTCTTTTGCGGCAGTGTGCGGATGCCTTCGAAATAATCGAGAGAGGCGCGGAAGGCGAGCGGCAGATTGGCGCCGGCAACGCAGTCGAGTTTTCCCGGCAATTCCTCTTTCAGCGATGCGGAAACGGCGCGGAAGGTCTTCCCGTAATCGATCCATGGCATCCACAGGCTGGCCAGGAGGAGCCAGAACAGGGTCAGGCCGGCCATCCAGTGCATGATGCTGCGCATCGGCGAGCGTGGCGTCGTGACGATCATCCAGAACCAGATCCCGGTGAACGTCAGGGCCAGGCCGAAGGCCAGAAGATCAAATTCGCCGACGAATCCGCTGTGCAGGCGGACAGCACGTTGTGCCAATCGCTCCGGCCAGCCGAAGACCTGTGCGCTCCAGCCGATCCAGGCGATTGCCGCGAACAGGGTGAAAGTAGTCATCCCGAACCAGTTGAAGGCGTTGGCCGCGCCGCGGCGCAGTGATCCAATGCCGGGAACCGCGAGCAAAACCAGTGGCGGCAGCAGGAGCAGCGCGATGGCGCTGCGCATCCCGACAAAACTCACGAGAAGGGTCAGGATGGCGAAAAACGATACCGCCGGGATGGCGATTTCCCGCGAGCTCAACATCCTGCGCTTGCTCCAGAGTGCCCAGGCGGCCAGCGGCAGGGCAGGCCAGGCATACCAGAGCAGCAGTCCGAGATAGCGCGAGAGGTTGGTCGCCGGGGTGACCGGGCGAGTGAGTGCCGTGATTTCCGCCTGGAAGAAGCTGGCCAGGTACTCAGGGGAAACGTTATTGACTGCCACCAGCCAGAGACCGCACGGAATTGCACCGACGAGGATTCCGGCCAGAAGCGTTCCGGCGTCAGCCAGCGGGGAGTCCGATTTGGCCAGAACGATGGCTGCAACCGGTACGAGCGTCAGGATGGGCAGCAGGCCGTTTACCAGGAATCCGAAGGCGAGTGCGCAGCCGAAAATGGCTCCCGCGCGCCATCGGGCCCGGGGCAGCAAGGTGAGCCCCCAGTAGGCCGCCGTGTGCGCGGTGAGGGCGGCGAGCATTGGCTGGGCCTCGTGCGCGTGGAAAAGGAAACCAATGCTGCCGGCGAGAATCAGTGGCGCGGCGGCGGCCTGGTCCTTGCCATGCAGTTCCCGTGCGGCCAGCAGGACGAACTCAAGCGTCAGCAGGGTGAAGATTCCGCTGGCCAGGCGGGCGGCGTCGTGGAACGGGAGCAGCCAGGAGAACAACTGCCCGAGCGTCGCGGCGATCCAGTAATACAGCGGCGCGTCGGGGTAGGGTCTGCCGGCAAGCTGCAGGGTCAGCCAGTTTCCATGTTCGGCAATGTCGTAGGCAATGCCGATGGTAATTGCATCATCATGCTTCCACGGATCGTGACCAATCAGTCCGGTGAAGATGTAAACGACGAGCAGCAGGGTCAGGACCCAGCCGCTGGGCGGCAGGGCTATCCCGCGAAACCGTTGTTTTTCCTCAAGAAAGGGCATGGCAGGCGTTGTTGGCTGGTTTGCCGCTCAAACAAAAAAGGCAGCCCGGCGGCTGCCTTTTTTCGAGTCCGCAAACTCGCCTCGGGCTGTGTCTCAGGCCGCCTTGGCCTTGGCGCCGTACTTCTTGTTGAACTTCTCGACGCGGCCAGCGGTGTCGATGATCTTCTGCTTGCCGGTGTAGAACGGATGGCACGCGGCGCAGACTTCGACGTGCAACGCCTTTTTCATCGTCGACTTCGTCTTGAAGGTGTTGCCGCACGAGCAGGTGACGTCGATTTCGTTGTAATCGGGATGGATATCGGATTTCATCTTGGAAATTCCTTCTGGTCAAATCTAGCCGGCTCGATGCAAACGAATGTTGCGTCGGTGGCCGACTCCGGAAAACGCGGGATTATCCTTGTTTTTTCTTCGCTTGGCAATCGAATCAACAAGCGGTGTGTTGATGTCAGCGGCGCATCGAATCGAAGAATTCGTTGTTGGTCTTCGTGGCCTTGATTTTGTCGAGAAGGAATTCCATCGCCTCGAGGTCGTCCATGTTATAGAGCAGCTTGCGCAGGACCCACATCTTTTGCAGGACGTCGGGCATCAGCAGCAGTTCTTCGCGGCGGGTGCCCGAGCGGTTGACGTTGATCGCCGGATAGACGCGTTTTTCGGCCATGCGGCGATCCAGGTGGATCTCCATGTTGCCGGTGCCCTTGAATTCCTCGTAGATCACGTCGTCCATGCGACTGCCGGTGTCGATCAACGCGGTGGCGATGATCGTCAGCGAGCCGCCTTCCTCGATGTTGCGCGCGGCGCCGAAGAAGCGCTTCGGCTTTTGCAACGCGTTGGCATCGACGCCGCCGGTCAGGACCTTGCCGGACGCGGGTTGCACGGTGTTGTAGGCGCGGGCGAGGCGGGTGATCGAGTCGAGCAGGATGACCACATCCTTCTTGTGTTCGACGAGACGCTTGGCCTTCTCGATGACCATTTCGGCAACCTGGACGTGGCGGGTGGCCGGCTCGTCGAAGGTCGAGGCGACGACCTCGCCGCGTACCGAGCGGGTCATCTCGGTAACTTCTTCCGGGCGCTCGTCGATCAGCAGCACGATCAGGTTGATGTCCGGGTGGTTGGCGGTGATGGCGTGGGCGATGTGCTGCATCATCACCGTCTTGCCGCTCTTCGGGCTGGATACGAGCAGGCCGCGCTGGCCTTTTCCGATCGGCGAAATGATGTCGATGATGCGGCTGGTGGTGTTTTCCTCGCCGCGCATTTCGCGCTCGAGCTTGATGTGCTGATCCGGGTGCAGCGGCGTCAGGTTTTCGAACAGGATTTTGTTCTTCGACGCTTCCGGTGGCTCGCCGTTGATCCGGTCGACCTTGACCAGCGCGAAGTAGCGTTCGCCGTCCTTCGGCGTGCGGATCTCGCCTTCGATGGTATCGCCGGTGTGCAGGTTGAAGCGGCGAATCTGGCTCGGGCTGACGTAGATGTCGTCGGTGCTGGCCAGATAGGACGTGTCCGGCGAGCGCAGGAAGCCAAAGCCGTCCGGCAGGGTTTCCAGCGTGCCGTCACCGAAGATCGTTTCTCCTTTCTTCGCCTGGTTCTTCAGCAGGGCGAAGATCAGTTCGTGTTTGCGCAGCCGGTTGGCGCCTTCGATGTCGTTGGCGACGGCCATGTCGAGCAGTTGGCTGACATGAAGGGCTTTGAGTTCGGATAAATGCATGTGTGGAGTATGGAGAAAGGATAGCCGGGGATACCGGGGGTCGTTGCGTGAACGACGCGAACAGGGATGCGGATGTGTGATTTGGGTGTTGCCGGGAATTTTGCTGCTGTGTCTCGACCGGGTCGTGACGGAAATCAACGCCTGAAAGCAGGGCCGGGCCTGATTGTCTCTCTGTTTTGGGAGGGGGCCGCGACTTCCAGGCGGAGGTTAGCCAGTTTACAGGTGACTGTCAATAAAGGCGGTGAGTTGCGACTTGGAGATCGCACCGACCTTGGTGGCTTCGACGTTGCCGTTCTTGAACAGCATCAGCGTGGGGATGCCGCGCACGGCGAAATTGGCCGGCGTTGTCGGGTTGTCGTCGATGTTCAGCTTGGCGACTTTCAGGCGGCCGGCATACTGGGCGGCAATCTCGTCGAGAATCGGTGCGATCATCTTGCAGGGGCCGCACCATTCGGCCCAGAAGTCGAGCAGAACCGGTTGCGATGCCTGCTGGACCTCGGCAGCAAAGGTGTCGTCGGTGACGTAATGGATGTGTTCACTCATCGAATGCCTCTTGGGGTGGAGTCGTTGGAATGGGAAGGTAGAGGGGCGATGCCCGACCGAAGTTCTATCCTAGCTAAAAAAAAATGCGTTTGGAAGCGCGGAGCGTTCCGGTGGAAACAGGGCAGGGGGCGCCGCGTCGGGCGTCAATCCATCATTTCCAACGATTTACAGCCCTTTCCCGACTCCGTATGATCGCCGCAAATACAACACTTCAACCTTCCGGGACAGGGCATTGGAATGAATCTGGAAAAAGTCATCTTCGGGTTTTTCGTCATTTTTGCCTGTACGCTGAATTTCGGCTTTTTCATCGGTGAAATCGACAACGTGAAAGTTCATGACGCGGGCCATCTGTTCGCCGCGGTCGTCGTCAATCTGATTGCCCTGGTCATGAAGTTCGGCGATCGCACGCACATCGGGGCGACCCATCTGGCAACGAGCATGGTGGCCATGCTGCAACTGCTGGCGGCATCCTGCTTCTGGGCCTGGCAGGTCAACATCAACGACCTGGCGATGACCGGGGAAACGATGTCGACGGTCGTTTCGCTGAGCGGCGGCGCGCTCGTGGCCAACCTCATTTCGGTGATTCTGCTGATCAGCGAGACCTTGCGCCAGACCCGCTGAACGGCGAGGGCGACGCGTGAACGAGGTTCTTTTCGTCATTCTGCGGCGGCTGCGGCGGCCGCTGATCGTCCTGATCATCGCCTATGCGGTATCGGTATGGGGGCTGGTGCTGATCCCCGGCGTCGACGAAAACGGCAATGTCGTCCGCATCGGTTTCTTCCACGCGCTCTATTTCATCAGCTATACGGCGACGACGATCGGCTTCGGCGAATTGCCGCATACGTTCTCCGATCCGCAGCGCGCCTGGACGATCGTCTGCATCTACCTGTGCGTGGTGGCCTGGGCCTATGCGCTCGGCAGCATCTTTCACCTTTCGCAGGATCAGACGCTGCGCGATGCGGTGGCTCGCCGACGCTTCGCCTTGCGCGTGGCGGCGCTGCAGGAGCCGTTTGTCCTGATCGTTGGCTATGGGCAGAGCGGCATCATGCTGGCCCGCATGCTCGATCGCATGGGGCAGCGCATGGTGATCGTCGAGCTGCGGGCGGAGCGGGCCGCGCGCATCGAGATCGAGGAGTTCCAGTACCCACCGCTTTTCCTTGCCGCCGACGGGCGTTTGCCGGACGTGCTCGTCGACGCCGGCGTGACGCATCGCAAATGTGTGGCGATGGTGGCGCTCTCGGGCACTGATGACACCAACCAGTCCGTCGCCATCGGCGGGACGGTGCTTAATCCGTCGTTGCGGATTATTGCCCGGGTGCATACGCAGATTGCCCAGGCCAACCTTGAATCCTTCCGCAACATCGAGCTGATCAACCCGTTCCAGAGCTTCGCTAACAACATCAACCTGGACATGGGTTCGCCGGAGCGCCTGCGGGTGATCGAGTGGCTGTCGGGTCTGCCCGGCGGTGTGCGGCCGGAGCCGCTCAACCTGCCGAAGGGGCACTGGGTCGTCTTCGGTTCCGGCAGTTTTGCCGAGTATTTCGTTTCTGCGCTGGGCAGCGCCGGCGTGACTTCATCGCTGGTCGAACTCGACGCGCGCAAGCAGGGCGAAAACGCCGCGCTGCAGTACCAGGCCGGCGTGACCCGCGAGATGGTCGCTGCCGAAGTCAGGAAGGCAGTCGGCATCGTCGTCTGCACGGAAAGCGATGCGCTGAACCTGGCGACGGTGACGCGGGCGCGATCGATCAACCCCGAGGTCTATGTCGTCATCCGCCAGGCCAACGTGGCCAACGCCAGTCTGATCGATGCGTCGATGGCCAACCTGCGTTTCGTCAAGGCGGAGGTCGTTTCGCACAAGGCGCGCCAGTTGCTCACCTCGCCGCTGCTGATCCGCTTCCTCAAGTACCTGGACGAGGACAGCGGGGACATGGCGCGGCGGACCGGCGAACTGCTCGAACGGCATGTCGGCGAGAAAGTGCCGTTCATGTGGGTGTTCGACTGTTTCGCGTCCTACGCCGGGCTGCGCGAGGCGCTGGCGCCGGAGGTCGATCCGCCGCTGACCATCGGCGACCTGTTGATCAATCCGGAGCACCCGCCGGACCGGATCAGTGCCGTTCCTTTGCTGCTGTTGCGCAAAAAGAAGGAGATTCCCTTGCCGGCGGAAGACATGCAACTGCTCTCGGGCGACCGGATCCTCTTTGCCGGGCAGCGCGGGGAGGGTGAACTGCAACGGCGCTTCCTCCTGGAGCCAAGCCCCCTCGCTTACGTACGCACCGGCGTCGAGCCGCCGCGCAGCTGGCTGTTCCGTCACCTGTTACAGCACCGCGATTCCTGAACCGGCCGGGAGCCTTCGTGTCTCAGCGAGTGTGGGCGCCGTCTCGCGCCCTTCTCGAGGAAGCCGTTGCGCTATAGTCTTCCCCCCTGCAATCAGCCAAGAATGGAGAGGTTCGTCATGGCCTACGTCGTTACCGAGAATTGCATCAAGTGCAAGTACACCGATTGTGTGGATGTGTGTCCGGTGGATTGCTTCCACGAGGGGCCGAATTTCCTGGTCATTGACCCGGAGGAGTGCATCGACTGCACCTTGTGCGTCGCCGAATGCCCGGCCTCGGCGATTTTCGCCGAGGATGACGTGCCGGACGCCATGCACGGCTTCATCGCGCTGAACGCCGAGTTGGCGAAGACCTGGCCGGTCATCGCGGAGCGCAAGGAACCGCTGGACGACGCCGATGCCTGGAACGGCGTGGCCGACAAGCTCGACAAGCTGGAGCGTTGAGCCAGGCACTGTCGATGGAGCACGCTCCCGCAGAGTTGACGGCGTGCGCCTTGCCTCCCGGCGAGGCCTTCTATGAAGCGGCGGCACGCTTGCTGCTCGACGGCGCGGCGCCGTGGGCGCGGGATGGCGACCTTTCCGCGTTGCGGGTGCTGGTGCCGGCGCTGCCGATGGCCGTCGAACTGCGCGCGGCGCTGGTCAGGATGGCGGCCGTATCGTCCTCCCCATTGCTGCTCCCCCGTTTCGACACCCTCAAGAACTGGGTGAATGCCGCGCCGCTGGCGGGCATCCCCGAGCCCCTGCCGGTCAGTCAGCGCCTCGTGCTGCTTTACGAAGCGCTGCGCGGCAAGGGCTGGTTCGACGAGGCGGCGTTGTGGGGCATTGCGGCCGAAATGGCGGCGCTGTTCGACGAGCTGACGGCGGCGGCCGTCGCGTTGCCGGCCGGCGACGGCGAACTCGCCGACCAGTTACAGGAGGCCTACGCCCTGCGCAATTCCTCGCCGCTGGCGTTCGAGGCGCGCGTCGTGCATGAACTCTGGCGCGCCCTCGCGGCGGCAGGCGCGCCCGATACCGCCGCGGTCTATCGCCTGCGCCTTGCCGAACTGGCGCGGCAGGCCGCCGAGGCAGAATCGCCGCAGCCCCTGTTCGTCCTGCTTGACGCCGCGCCGGGGGAATCGCTCGATGCGGCTGAACGCGAATTCCTGCGCCGTTACGCCGGGGCGCAGCCGCTGCAGATCATCCATCCCGCGCCGCGCGAAACCTGCTCGACGCCGCTGCTGGCAACGCTCGACGCCGCCTGGCCCGCGGCGTTGTCCTCGCCGGTGTACGAGCGCGCCGCCGAGATCGCGCAACGCTTTCCCGAAAGCCCGCTGCGTGGTCGCGTGCAGTTTGTCCCGACCAGCGGCCGCGAGCACGAGGCGCAGGCCGCCGTGGCGCAGGTCGGTGACTGGCTGCAGGCGGGGCTGCGGCGCATCGCGCTGGTGGCGCAGGACCGGCTGACCGCCCGGCGGGTACGCGCGCTGCTCGAACGCGAAGGCGTTCTGGTCAGCGACGAAACGGGCTGGCTGTTGTCGACCTCGCGCGCGGCGGCGGTGGTCGACGCGCTGATCGAAACGGCGGCGGGCAACGCCTATCACCGCGATCTGCTCGACCTGTGCAAGTCGCCGTTCGTTTTTTCGGATATCGACGCGGACGCGCGCCGGGCCGCTGTTTTTTCCCTCGAAGCCGCCATCCGGCGGGCGTCGGTCAAGGCCGGCATCGTGCGCATCCGCCGTTGCCTGCTCGAAGCGGCGGATGATGGGAAAGCCGTGGGGCTGGCGCTGCTCGACCGCATCGAAGCGGCGACCACCTTGTTGAATGCCCGGCCGGCGCCCCTGTCGCGCTGGATCGGCCGCCTGACGAAGGCGCTCGACGCGATCGGCGCGCTGGACGCCTTGCGTGATGATGTCGCCGGCCAGGCGGTGCTCGATCTGCTGGAAAAACGCGGGCAGGAACTGGCGGGCAGCACCGCGGAGTTTGCCTTCCCGACCTGGCGTGACTGGCTCAATCGCGAGTTCGAGGGCGGCAGCTTCCGCGACGGCAGCATCGCCAGCCCGATCGTCGTGACGCCGCTCAACGCCGTCTGCCTGCGCCGTTTCGACGCCGCGCTGCTGCTCGGCGGCGACGCCCGGCAACTTGCGCCGGGCGGGCATGCGGCCTTCTTCAACCAGTCGGTGCGCCGCGAACTGGGGCTGCGCACGCGCGCGGACGACGAGCGGGAGCTCAAGCGCGACCTCGAACTGCTGCTGGCCACCGTTCCGCGCGTGACGGTCACCTGGCAATCGGTGCAGGACGGCGAAGCCAACCTTCTCGCGCCGGAATTGTCGTTGCTCTCGACACTGCACCAGCTCGCCTGGGGCGACGATCTGCTGCGCCGGCCGTTGCCGGTCCGCAGCGAGGCGACGCCGGACCCCGCCACCGCGGCTGAGCCGACGCGGTCCGCGGCGCCGGTGGCTCCGTCAACGCGGATACCGGTGCGCGTATCGGTCAGCGCCTACGCCAGCCTCGTCGCCTGCCCGTACCGTTTCTTCGCCCGATATGTGCTCGGCCTCGGCGAAATGGACGAGGTCAGCGAGGAAATGGCCAAGAGCGATTACGGCGAACTGGTGCACCGCGTGCTGGAACGCTTTCATCAGCAGCATCCGAGCGTTTCCGCGTTGTCGGAGGACGCCGGGCTGCAGGCGCTGCGGGCGTGTGTCGCCGAGGTCTTCGCGCCGGCGGTGGCCGACAATTTTCTGGCCACCGGCTGGCGACAGCGCTGGGAAAAGCGCCTGCCGGGCTACCTGGCCTGGCAGCGCGAGCGGGAGAGGGAAGGCTGGCGCTGGGCGCAGGCGGAAGCGAAGGTCAGCCGCGTCCTGCCTCTGGCCGAGGGTGGCAGCGTCGAACTGTACGGGCGCATCGATCGCATCGACAGAGGGAATGACGGCGCTTCCGCGCTCTACGACTACAAGACGCAGGCAGCCAAGGTCATTCGCGACCGGCTGAAGGACGACGTGCAGCTGCCGGCCTACGCGCTGATGCACGGGAACGCCGCGCAGGCGGCCTACGTCGCGCTCGACGACGAGCGGGTGCTCGCCGTTTCGAGCGGTGACGAGGCTGAAAACCTGAGAGTGGCGGCCGAGGCCCAAGGGCAGCGGCTGGTCGCCGCATTCGACGCGCTGCATGCGGGAGCCCGCTTGCCGGCGCACGGTCTCGAGCGCGTCTGCGCGTGGTGCGAGATGCGCGGACTGTGCCGTCGGGACTTCACCTGAGCGTGCCCCGGATCGGGGTTCGTGACGCCGACCCGGGCCAGGACTCATTATTTCGCCGTCGCCGCCTTGGCATATTCCTCCGGCGAAAGAACGCCGTCCTTGTTTGCGTCGGCGACGTCGAACACTTTGGCTACCGCCGCGCTGGCAGCTGCTTCCTTCTTGTCGATGGCTCCATCCTGATTGACGTCCAGTACGGAGAAGCTGGCCTGTCCCGTCGGCGCGGCGGTCGCTGGGGCGTTCTGCGCCTGGGAATGTGGAACGAACGCCAGGAGAACGGCAGCGGCGATCAGGGCGCAGACGATGATCGGGCCGAGTTGCTGTTTGATTTGATTCCGCATGGTAAATCTCCAGAAATGAAAAAAGAAGGCTGCCTGTCCCGCGCGGGGCCATGGCCTCCGACCGGTGCCTTTGCATGTGCCATGCCAGGTTAATTGTTTCCTTTGCAATCAGTCGGTTAGGGTTTTATTCCGGATATTCTCGGGGCGAAGGTGTCGTGTCGCGGCGACGTTGGGCGGTCGGCAAGCGGGTCGATCGTTGATACCCCGCGCGGCAAGGCTGTCGTCGCCTGGCAACAGGACCGTTGCCTTTGCCGCATTGCCCGACGGTCCGGGCTTCGTGGAGAATGGCGACAATGTGACGAAGTGAAACAGCGGAGCGATCATCAGTGACAAATTCTTCAAGCCTGATCCGGCAGGCGCTCGATCCGGCGCGCAGCGTCGTTGTCGAGGCCTGTGCCGGCAGCGGCAAGACCTGGCTGCTCGCTTCGCGCATCGTGCGCTTGCTGCTGGCCGGCGTGGCGCCCGGCGAGATCCTGGCGATCACCTTCACGCGCAAGGCCGCGCGCGAGATCGAGGAACGCGTCGTCGACTGGCTGCATTTGCTGGCGACCGGCAGCGACACGCAGGTGGCGGGCTTCCTCGACGAGCGCGGCGTTGCGCCGGACCGCGATGCGCTGCGCGTCGCGCGCGGGCTGTACGAGCGCGTGCTGGCGGCGCAGCCGGCGCTGACGGTCAACACCTTCCACGGCTGGTTCCTGCAACTCGTCGACGCCGCGCCGCTGTCGGCCAACCTCGCCGGAGCGACGCTGGTCGATGCCGACTCGCGGCTGTTCGACGAGCTCTGGCAGTCGTTCGCCGCCACACTCGCCAAGAAACCGGAGGATGAAGCGACGCAGGCCTTCGTCGGTCTGCTCGACGACGCCGGGCTTGAGTCGACGCGCCGGCTGATCCGCCGCGCGCTCGATCGGCGCAGCGAATGGCTGGCCTTCGGCGATGCGGCGGCGGATGTCGCCGGGCAGGTCATCGCCGCGCTGCGCGACCAACTCGACGCGGGCGAGCCGGGCGAGGCGCTCGCCGGGTTTTTTGCCGAGGGCTGGGCGCTGGACTTTCACGCCTATCTCGGCTTTCTCGAACAGAGCGACCTGAAGACCGACCAGGATGTCGCCGGGGGCTTGCGCGCCGTGCTGGATTCCGGCGTGCGCCGGAATGACGAGGAGGCGTTCGAGGGCCTGCGCGCCGTGCTGTTGACCAAGGAGAACACCCTGCGGGCGCGAAAGGCGAGCAAGGCGCTCGACAAGCGTTTCACTCCGGCCGGCGCGGAGCGCTTCCTCGAATTGCATGCGCAGCTCGGCGCGCGGGTGATCGCCTGCCTGGAGCGGCAGACCGCCGAGCGCATCCTGGCCTTCAACCGGCAGGCTTGCGCCGTCTTCGCCGCCTTCCTGGCGCACGTCGATGCCTTCAAGCAGGCGCGGCGCCAGATCGATTTTGTCGATGCCGAGTGGCGAGTGCTGCAACTGCTGCGCGACGACGAGACGGCGGCGTTCCTGCAGGCGCGGCTCGACGCGCGCTACAAGCACGTGCTGCTCGACGAGTTCCAGGATACCAACCCGCTGCAATGGCAGATCCTGCTCGCCTGGCTGGCGGCGTATTCCGACACGGCGCGGCCGGGCGTCTTCCTCGTCGGCGATCCCAAGCAGTCGATCTACCGCTTCCGTCGCGCCGAGCCGCGGCTGTTTGCCGTCGCCGCCGATTTCCTCGAGCGCGAGTTCAATGCCGTGCGCTGCGAGCAGGACGTGACGCGGCGCAACGCGAAACCGGTGATTGATGTCGTGAACGCGCTGTTTCTCGGCGTGCCCGAGTTCGCGCCGTTCCGCGCGCAGGCCTCGCTGGCCGGGAACCTGCCGGGACGGGTCGAACTGTTGCCGTTGTTCGGTCACGCTGTCGTGGACGAAGCGGCGGAAGCGCGCGCGGAAGAAGCGCCAGCGCGCGTCGGCTTGCGCGATCCGCTGACCGAGCCCGATGTCGAGCCGGAAGACCTGCGCCGCGCCCGCGAGGCGGAGGCGCTGGCGGCGAGGATCAACGCGATCGTCGGGCGCGGCGGCGAGGCCTGGCAGATCGACGCGAAGGGGGCGGACGGGACGAGCGTGCGCCGCCCGGCGCGCTTCGGCGACATCATGCTGCTGGTGCGTTCGCGCACGCATCTCGCCGGCTACGAGCGCGCGCTTTCGGCAGCCGGCATCCCGTTCGACGCCGGCTCGCGCGGCGGCCTGCTGGCGGCGCTGGAAGTGCGCGACATGGTGGCGCTGCTCGAATTCCTCGTCACGCCGGCCGACAACCTGAAACTGGCGCACGCGCTGCGCTCGCCGCTGTTCGCCTGTAGCGACGAGGAACTGCTCGTTCTCGCCACGCGCCCGGAAGGGGCGTGGTGGCAGCGGTTGCTCGGCGTGGCGGCCGGTGACGCAACGACGGCCCGGCTGGCGCGGGCGGCACGGCTGCTCGGCGAGTGGCTGGCCGTCGCCGGGCGCTTGCCGGCGCACGATCTGCTCGACCGCGTCTTCCATCAGGGCGAGGTGCTGGCGCGCTATCGCAGCGCCGTCCCGGCGGCGATGGCGGCCGGTGTCGAGGCCAATCTGCGTGCCTTGCTGCAACTGGCGCTCGACATCGACGGCGGGCGCTATCCGAGCCTGCCGCGCTTCATCGACGAGCTGCGCGACCTGCGCGACGCCGATGCCAACGACGCGCCGGACGAGGGCGAGATCGCCGCGGAGCAGGCCGATGCCGGGCGCGTGCGCATCCTGACCATCCACGGCGCCAAGGGGCTGGAGGCGCCGATCGTCTGGCTGCTCGGCGCCAACGAGTCGTCGCGCAACGGCGAGGCGTGGGACGTACTCGTCGACTGGTCGCCAGACGCGCCGGCGCCGTGTCATCTGTCTTTCTACGGACGCCAGGCCGATCGCGGCGCGGCGCGGCAGCCGCTGTTCGACGCTGAAGCGGCCGCGGCTCGGCGCGAGGAACTGAATCTTCTCTACGTGGCGATCACCCGCGCACGGCAGGTGTTCATCGCCAGCGGTTGCGAAAGCAGCAAGGAGCGTGGCGAGACTCCGTATCGCCGGCTGCAGGCGGCACTGGAGAAACTGGACGCGGAACTCGCTTACGGCGACGATCTGCCGACGGTTGCGGTGGTTACGGAGGATTTGCCAGGCGCGATCGATGGCGTTGCCTCCGTGCCCTTGCCCGCAGTCGGCGAACGGCGCACGCCACCGGACGCCGCCGCGCGTTTCGGCATCCTGCTGCACGCCTTGCTGGAGCGCCGCACCGAAGGCGTGGCCGACGATGCCGACTGGTGGACAGCGCTGGGCTTTGCGGACGCGGAGTATCGGCGCGTGCTGCCCGTCGCCGAGCGACTCCTCGCCGCCGGCCATCTGGCGGCGTTTTTCGACCCGCAACGTTACCGGCGCGCGTGGAACGAGGTCGAGCTCGCCGACGGCGCGGGGAACTTGCAGCGCGTCGACCGGCTGGTTGAACTCGACGACGCGGTCTGGGTCCTCGACTACAAGAGTTCGGGCGGCGACACGGCGCGGCTGCCGGAATATCGCACCCAGATGGCCGCCTACCGCGCTGCCGTGGTGCGCGTCTTTCCGCAGATGCCGGTGCGCGCGGCACTGCTGTTCGCCGATGCGACGCTGATCGAGGTCGAGTGATGGAAAAAATCTGGCTGAAGAGCTACCCGCCCGGCATCCCCGTGGAGATCGATCCGGGCGAATATGGGTCGCTGGTCGATCTGCTCGAACGCAGCGTGGCGCGTTTCAGCGAGCGCGTGGCCTACCTCAACATGGGCGCCTCGCTGACCTACGGCCAACTGGACGAAGCCTCGCGCCGGTTCGCCGCCTACCTGCAATCCGTACTGAAACTGCCGCGTGGTTCGCGCGTGGCGATCATGCTGCCGAATCTCCTGCAATACCCCGTCTGCATGTTCGGCGCCCTGCGTGCCGGCTGTGTCGTGGTGAATTGCAACCCGATGTACACGGCCCGCGAGCTGCAGCATCAGCTGGCCGATTCCGGCGCGGAAACCATCGTCATCCTGGAAAACTTCGCCCACACCCTCGAACAGGCGTTGCCGGGGACGGCGATCCGGCACGTGGTGATGGCGCGGCTCGGCGACATGCTCGGTTTTCCCAAGGGGCCGGCGATCAACTTTTTCGTCAAGCACGTCCTGCGCAAGGTGCCGGCCTGGCGATTGGAAGCGTGTACGGACTTCCGCGACTGCCTTTCCGCCGGCTCGCGCCATCGCTTCGAACCGGTGACGGTGACGCGCGACGATATCGCCTTCCTGCAATACACCGGCGGCACGACGGGCGTCAGCAAGGGGGCGATGCTGACGCACGGCAACATGCTGGCCAATCTGCTGCAGGCGCACGCCTGGGTGCGCTCGGTGGTGACCGATGACGGTGAACTGATCGTCACGGCGCTGCCGCTGTATCACATCTTCGCGATGACCGCGAACTGCTTCCTGATGATCCGCGTCGGCGCGACCAACCTGCTGATCACCAATCCGCGCGACATCCCGGCGTTCGTCGCCGAACTGGCGCGTCATCCATTCACCATCGTCACCGGGGTCAACACGCTGTTCAACGCCCTGCTCAATGACGAGCGCTTTCGCCGGCTCGACTTCTCGCGCCTGAAAGTCTCGCTCGGCGGCGGGACGGCGGTGCAGAAACCGGTCGCCGAACGCTGGAAGGCATTGACCGGCAAGGCGCTGATCGAAGCCTACGGCCTGACCGAGACCTCGCCGGCGGTGACTGTCAATCCGATCGACCTGCCCGAATACAACGGCGCGATCGGTCTGCCCGTGCCGTCGACCGACGTGGTGATCCGTAATGACGACGGCAACGACGTGCCGCTCGGGGAAACGGGGGAGCTCTGCGTGCGCGGGCCGCAGGTGATGAAGGGCTACTACAACCAGCCGGCCGAAACGACCGCTGTTTTCACCCCCGACGGCTTCCTGCGCACTGGCGACCTGGTGGCCATGAACGGTGACGGCTATCTGCGCCTGGTAGACCGCAAGAAGGACCTGATCCTGGTTTCGGGCTTCAACGTCTATCCCAACGAGGTGGAAGAGGTGGCGGCAATGCATCCCGGCGTTGCCGACGTGGCGGCCATCGGCGTGCCCGACGCGAAGACCGGCGAGGCGGTGAAGCTGTTCGTCGTGCGCCGGGAACCATCGCTGACGGCCGAGCAGTTGATCGCCCTGTGCCGGGCGAACCTGACGCGCTACAAAGTGCCGACGCAGGTCGAGTTCCGCGACGAGTTGCCGAAGACGAACATCGGCAAGATTTTGCGCCGGGCGCTGCGTGAAGGCTGACAGCTGTCGGGGCGGTTATCGGCCATGCCGGTCGTTCACCCCACCAATTTCTACGCCGGCAATACTGCAGAATGGAGCCGTTCGAACATGTCACCATATACCCGACGTGAGAGACCTGCTCAGGTTTTGTGTTCCGTCAAACGCACCCACCGGACATCTGCTGCGGCATGGCTTCAAATAAACGACCATGTTTACGCAATTCTTACAACAATCTTGCCGAATGCCCCGCGATCAAGGTGATTCAGGGCGACCGGCAAATCAGCGAATGCATAGCATGCATCAATCACGGGCTTGATCTTGTGCTGGTCGATAGCATTCGTGAGATTTTCCAGCGCTCGGCGATGACCAACACCGATGCCCTGTATCGTTACCCCTTTCAGCATCAGCGGGCCGACAGGACCGGATATCTCGAAACCATCAAATACACCAATCACCGAAATGTGCCCGCCAACAGCCGCAGCTTTGATCGACTGACCAAGATGGGTTCCACCGATGGTCTCCAGAATATGGTCAGCGCCACGATTGTCCGTAAGCTGATAGACTGCCTCAACCCAGTCTTCTGTCTGGCGATTGACTCCGTGTGTCGCACCGAGAGTCTTTGCTCTGGCAATCTTTTCGTCACTTCCGGAGACAACGATCACGCGCGCCCCTTGGGCTTTGGCGATCTGTAGACCGAACAGCGCGACGCCGCCAGTGCCATGCACGACGACAATCTGATCTGGACGCACAATGCTTCGTTCAGCCAACGCAGACCAAGCGGTCAGTGCCGCGCAGGGCAAAGTACTAGCTTCATCATCGTCAAGACTATGGGGGGCTGCCGATAACCACTCTTCGGAAAAGCAAACGTACTCCGAAAGAACGCCGGGGTAGAAGCCCGCAAGGGTCTTAGAAGGCGGCTGACGCGCATTGCCGACATTGAGGCCGTCCACCCAATCGGGGGCGAAGGTCGAGATTACTCTGTCTCCCGGTTTGAAACGGGTAACAGCAGCACCAACTGCTTCGACTACGCCAGACATATCTGATCCCGGCACAAAGGGGAAAGCCAGCGACAAACCCATGCCCGTTTCGATTACCAGCTTGTCTCGATAATTGAGTGAAACTGCGGAAACCTTAACCAGAACTTCGCTCACCCCAGGGCGAGGAACCTCCGTTGTTGCCAATGAGAGGCGATCTCGCCCAATCGCATCCATCGTCCAGTATTTCATCAACTTGCTCATGCTCATCTCCAAAGCAGTGCCGATTCCGGCAGGGAAAATAACAGTAACATTGCCCTGGAGGCGACAGTGGCGATAATGTTAACTACGAATGTATCTAAAAGTTCTACAATTGAGCCGATGAACGATGACTTGGCAGGAATCGCAGTCTTTGTGGAGGCGGTAAATTCAGGCGGATTTTCTGCGGCTGCGGCGCGCTTGAATTTATCTCGTTCGGCCGTCGGTAAGACTGTGGCGAAACTGGAGGCCCGCCTCGGTGTTCTCCTGTTTCACAGGACTACCCGTAGCCAGAGCCTGACCGAGGACGGCCAACTATTCTACGAACGCTGCTCGCGCGCTTTGGAGGAAATCCGCACAGGAAAATCGATGATCGATTCTGGACGAAAAAGCGTGAGTGGCCGATTGCGTGTTTCCATGCCCGTATTGTTCGGGCGGAGTTGCGTGGCACCGGTGCTGGCGAATCTGGCACTACACCATCCGGAGTTGGCCCTGGAACTCGACTTCAACGACCGTCTTGTCAACGTGCAAGAAGATGACTTCGACCTGGTGATACGCAACGGACCTCTGGAGAGTAGTACCAGTCTACTTGCCCGTCGCATCGCCTCGTACTCCATGACAGTCTGCGCCGCGCCAAGCTACGTTGAAACTCGCGGAGCGCCTCGAACTGTGGACGAAATCGCGGGCCATGATGTCATTGCCTATGGTCGATCGGGACGAATCTATGGCTGGCGATTCCCGATGAATGATGCACATCAACGGGTAATCCAACCAACGTCGCGCCTGTGTTTCAACGATCTGTAAGCCCCCGGCGAAGTCATCTATGAATTGAGGGTTTAGACCGGGAAGATCGTGTCCGCTAGAAAACATGGTGGACACGATCGATGGAAATACAGAAACCGATACGGCGCAGGCGGTATCACCGGGAAGAGTTCAAGCA
>JARFTZ010000031.1 GCA_029289235.1 Gammaproteobacteria bacterium | reverse complement strand
TGGCCGATAATGCTGATTGTACGTACAGCCGCACCGCGAATCTCGGCATCAACATCGTGAAGGCTCAAGACGACCGCAGGAAGAGCACTGCTAATTTGCCTCTGGCCAGACAACTCAATGAGAACTTGTTGGAGTTTGCCTCGCGCTTGCGGGAGGCGGGCGAGAAGGTCGGCATCCACGTCTTTGCCAGGCAGTCTGACGAGCGTCTCCATAGCTGCTTGTTCCAGCTTGGCATCATCCTCGGTCGCGGCCTTCAGCAAGACCGGCACGCACGAGACATCACCCAAGCGGATGAGGATGTTGATGGCCGTGATGCGCAACTCCTTCGGGCTGCTCTGAGCCGCTTTGTGAACGATCGGTAGAACAGCAGAGTCGCTACGGTCGGCCAGGGCCAACAGCAGCAGGGGACGCCGGTCCGGATTCAAGCGATTCAGTTCGACTGCCAAAGCCTCGGTCACGTTGCGGCCGGGAAGCTCACGGGCCGTGCGCAATCCGATACCGAGCCTCTTTTTGTCTTCCGATCGCAACTGCTTGATCAACAGGGGCAGACCGGCCGACTGGCGGGCCAGAATAGCGCCGCGGATTGCCTCCAGGTGTCTCTGATCTGGCACGTCCGCTTTGCGAACCGTGTCGTACAGCTTGACGGCTTCAGCAGTCCTGTCGTGTGCCAGGAACCGCTCCGCACATAGAATGCAGCCTTCGGCCACCGCCGACCGAACGCCGGACGGCGCAATGGCGAGGGATTTCGTCAGTGCCTTGGCTGCCTTCTCGCCGCCGATGTGCCCCAACGCCACGGCGGCGGCCGATGCGACGGAAGCGTTGGCATCATCGAGTTTCTGCACGATGGTGTCAACGGCGCCGACATCCCGACGCACTGCAATCGAATTTATCACTCCAACAAGCAGCCGGCCCTGCAACTTGCCCAGCGCGTTGCGTAGCGCGGTGTCAGCGGCGGTTCCGGGGATCGCCTCGAGCGCGATCCGCGCCCACGACGCCAGTTCCTTGTCCGCCAGCAGCGGCGCGAGGGCGGGGACGGATTGCTCGGTGCCATAGATGGCAAGTTTCTTACAGGTGATGGCTTTCTCACTCTTAGGAGCATCTGATTGCAGCACGGCGATCAAGTCGCGCTGTTTCACGTCCGCAGCCGGCCGATCCTGAGCGACGGTTCCGGCTGACATAGCAACTATGATGAGAATAACGCACCAGGGGGAATATCGTTTATTGATTATCATGATTGTCCTCGTAGCTTGAATGGTTTCCTTCGAAATATCCGACGCTATATTCGCCATGGTTCCCGCAGGGCCTCTGAACGCAACCGGTTGGCCTGCTCGTCGCCAATGAATTCATTCTTCTTCGGGTCATACTTGACCTTGCGATTAAGGAAAAGAGCGATGTTTGCCGCATGGCAGGCGATATGCGCCCAGCACGCCGCGTCGGCGTTGGCCCGGGTCAGGGCACGCGTCTTGACACAATCAAGAAAGTCACGCACGTGGAAGTCAGCGGGGTAGCCCGGTATCTTGGTTCCTCTTCGGAGCAGCAGCGATTGGGA
>JARFTZ010000030.1 GCA_029289235.1 Gammaproteobacteria bacterium | reverse complement strand
GGCCAAGGCGGGCGTGATCTTCTGCTCGATCTCCGAGGCGGTGCGCGATCACCCCGAACTGGTGAAGAAATATCTGGGCTCCGTGGTGCCGGCGACCGACAATTTCTACGCCACGCTGAACTCCGCCGTGTTCTCCGACGGTTCGTTCGTCTACGTGCCGGAGGGCGTCCGCTGCCCGATGGAGCTGTCCACCTATTTCCGCATCAACGCCATGAAGACCGGGCAGTTCGAGCGGACGCTGATCATCGCCGACAAGGGCGCCTACGTGAGCTACCTCGAAGGCTGTACGGCGCCGATGCGCGACGAGAACCAGCTGCACGCGGCGGTCGTCGAACTGGTCGCCCTCGAGGATGCGCAGATTCGCTACGCCACGGTGCAGAACTGGTACCCCGGCGACAGGGACGGAAAGGGCGGCATCTACAACTTCGTCACCAAGCGCGGCGACTGCCGCGGCGCCAACTCGAAGATCTCCTGGACGCAGGTCGAGACCGGTTCGGCGATCACCTGGAAGTACCCGAGCGTGATCCTGCAGGGCGACAACGCGATCGGCGAATTCCACTCGGTGGCGCTGACCAACCATTACCAGCAGGCCGACACCGGCACCAAGATGATCCATATCGGCCGCAACACGAAGAGCACGATCGTTTCCAAGGGCATCTCCGCCGGCCACGGCCGCAACGCCTACCGGGGACTGGTAAAGGTGGCGAAGAGCGCGGTCGGTGCGCGCAATTATTCGCAGTGCGATTCGCTGCTGCTGGGCGACCGGTGCGCGGCGCATACCTTCCCCTATATCGAAGTCAAGAATCCGACGGCGCAGGTGGAACACGAAGCCTCGACTTCGCGCATCGGCGAGGACCAGTTGTTCTATTGCCAGAGCCGCGGCATCTCCGCCGAGGATGCTGTAGCGATGATCGTGAACGGCTTCTGCAAGGAGGTGTTCAAGGAGCTGCCGATGGAATTCGCGGTGGAAGCACAGAAGCTGCTGGGGATCAGCCTGGAAGGCAGCGTAGGGTAGGAGGAAGGAAGGCAAAGGCCATGCTCGAAATCCGCAACCTGCACGTCAGCGTCGACGACAAGCCGATCCTGCACGGCCTCGATCTTGCCGTGCAAGCCGGCGAAGTACATGCGGTGATGGGACCGAACGGCTCCGGCAAGAGCACGCTGGCGCAGGTGCTGGCCGGCCGCGATAGTTTCACCGTGACCCGGGGCGAAGTCCGCTATCTCGGCCGAGACCTGCTCGCCCTGCCGCCCGAGGAGCGCGCGCGCGAAGGCATCTTCCTCGCCTTCCAGTACCCGGTGGAAATTCCTGGCGTCGCCAACATCTACCTGCTCAAGTCGGCGCTCAACGCACTGCGCAAGCATCGCGGCGAAGCGGAACTCGACGCGATGGATTTCCTCGCGCTGGTACGCGACCGGCTGAAGCTGATGGGCATGGACGAGGCGCTGCTCTACCGCCCGGTGAACCAGGGCTTCTCCGGCGGCGAAAAGAAACGCAACGAAATCCTGCAGATGGCGCTGCTCGAACCGAAGCTGGCGATCCTCGACGAGACCGACTCGGGCCTCGACATCGACGCACTGAAAGTCGTCGCCGACGGCATCGAATCGATGCGCAGCCCGCAGCGCGCCATCATCCTGGTCACGCATTACCAGCGACTGCTCGACTACGTGGTGCCGGACCGGGTGCATGTGCTGTCGCACGGGCGCATCGCGCTGTCCGGCGGACCGGGACTGGCGCAGGAACTGGAACGGCGCGGTTACGCCTGGGTGGACGAAATGCAAATCGCGGCACCCGGTCCTGGCACTACGGGAGAGACCGCTTCATGAACGCCCCCCTGTCCGCGACACGTCGGGATGCCTGCCACCACTTTCTCGACGAGTTCAGGCGCATCCGCGATACCCTGCCCGGCCGACAGCGGCCGTGGCTCGCTCACCTGCGCGACCAGGCGATGCAACGCTTCATGGAAATGGGGTTCCCGACGCTGCGCAGCGAAGACTGGAAGTACACCAGCGTGGCGCCCATCGAGAACGGTCTGTTCACTCTGGCGGCTTGCACCTCGGCAGTGATCGACAGGTCGGCCATCGGGGCGCTGGCGCTGCCCGGCGCCCATCTCGTTGTCTTCGTCGATGGCCGCCACGTCCCCGACCTCTCGCGCACCGACGCGCTGCCGGACGGCGCAACCCTCACCAGCCTGGCCGTCCTGCTGGAACGGAACCCGCGCGGGCTGGCCGCACAGCTTGGCCACGTGGACGACTACCCGTCCGCCTTCGCCGCGCTCAATGCGGCCTGCATGACCGATGGCGTCTGCGTGCACCTGGCACGAGGAACCCGCCTGGAAGCGCCGATCCATCTGCTGTTCGTCACCACCAGCGACAAGCTCGCCGTTCACACCCGCAACCTGATCGTCGCCGAGCCCGACAGCTGCGCCACCATCGTCGAACACCACGTGGGGACGGGAACAACCTCCTGCTTCACCAATACGGTGACGGACATCGCGCTCGCCGAGCGAGCCCGGATTGTGCACCACAAGCTGCAGCAGGAAAACACCAGGTCCTGCCACGTTGCCGCGATCAACGCCCAACTGGCGGCGGAAAGCCGTTTCGCCTCGACCTCGTTCGCCCTCGGCGCAGCGCTGGCGCGCGCCGACATCCGCGTCGCGCTCGACGGCGCCGGCGCCGAATGCACGCTCGACGGCCTGTACCTGCCCGACGGACGCCGCCACATCGACCACCACACGCGCATTGACCACAACCAGCCTCGCTGCACCAGCCGCGAGCTGTACAAGGGCGTGCTGGACGGCGCCGGACGCGGTGTGTTCAACGGCCGGCTGGTCGTCCATCCCGGCGCGCAGAAGAGCGACGCCGCGCAGACCAACCGCAACCTGCTGCTCTCGGAACTCGCCGAGATCGACACCAAGCCGCAGCTCGAGATCTGGGCCGACGACGTCAAATGCAGCCACGCCGCAACGGTCGGCCAGCTCGACGCCGATCAGGTCTTCTACCTGCGCTCGCGCGGCCTGGACGACGCGACGGCACGCGCGCTGCTGACCTACGCCTTCGCCGCCGAGATGATCCAGCGCGTCGAACTGCCGTCCTTGCGCCAACACCTCGACGGCCTGATTCGCACGCGTCTGCCGCAATCGCTGGAGGCCTTGCCGTGAAGAACGAATCGCCAACCTTCGACGTGATGCGCCTGCGCGGCGACTTTCCGATCCTCGAACGCCGCGTGCATGGCAAGCCGCTGGTCTATCTCGACAACGCCGCCACCAGCCAGAAGCCGCGCTGCGTGATCGAGCGCGAGGCACGCTACTACGCCGAGACCAACGCCAACGTGCATCGCGGCATCCACTCCCTGAGCCAGGAGGCGACGGACGCCTACGAAGGCGCCCGAGACGAAGTTCAGCGCTTCGTCAATGCGGCGAAACGCGAGGAAATCGTCTTCGTGCGCGGCACCACCGAGGCCATCAACCTCGTCGCCGCCAGCTTCGGCCAGCGCCTCAAGCCCGGCGACGAAATCCTCATCACCGGCATGGAGCATCACTCCAACATCGTGCCCTGGCAACTGCTCTGCGAACGCAGCGGCGCGGTCCTGCGCATCGCCTCGATCACCGACGCCGGCGAACTTAACCAGGAATCGTTCGAACGCCGCCTCGGCCCGCACACCCGGATCGTGGCCATCACCCACGTTTCCAACGCCCTCGGCACGATCAATCCGGTGCGCGAAATGATCGCCCTCGCCCACGCGCACGGCGCCGTGGCGCTGGTCGACGGTGCGCAAGCGGCGCCGCACCTGCCGGTCGACGTGCAGGCGCTCGACTGCGACTTCTATGCCTTCTCCGGACACAAGCTCTATGGGCCGACCGGCATCGGCGTGCTCTACGGCAAGGCGGCACTGCTCGAATCGATGCCGCCCTGGCAAGGCGGTGGCGACATGATCCGGCAGGTGACCTTCGCCAGGAGCACGTGGAACGACCTGCCGTACAAGTTCGAGGCCGGAACACCAAATATCGCCGGCGCCATCGGGCTCGGTGCGGCCATCAACTACGTTGCCGGAATCGGGCTGGACGCCATCGCCGCGCACGAGCACGCCCTGCTCCAGCATGCCACGGCACTCGCGCCAGAGGTTCCCGGTCTGCGCCTGATCGGCACGGCACCTGAGAAATCCTGCATCCTGTCCTTTGTCCTCGACGACGTGCATGCCCACGACGTCGGCACCATTCTCGACCACGAAGGCGTCGCTGTGCGCACCGGCCATCACTGCGCGATGCCGGTCATGGAACGCTTCGGCGTGCCGGCCACGGTTCGTGCTTCGTTTGCCCTTTACAACACGGCCGCCGAGGTGGATGCCCTGTTCGCCGCGCTGGTCAAGGTCCGGGAGGTATTCGGGCGATGAGCGACCTGCGCGACCTCTACCAGGAGGTGATCATCGACCACGGCCGCCGGCCGCGCAATTTCGGCCCGCTGCCCGGCCACAACCACTACGCCGAGGGTTTCAACCCGTTGTGCGGAGACAGGCTGACGCTATACCTCAAGGTCGCCGACGGCGTCATCGAGGACGTCCGCTTCGAAGGTGCCGGCTGCGCGATATCGACCGCCTCCGCCTCCCTGATGTGTGAAGTGCTGAAAGGCAAGAGCGAAGCGCAGGCCGAGGCATTGTTCGCCGGTTTCCACGCATTGCTGACCGATGCCGACGAACAACGGGCGATGGCGAGTGCCGAAGCGCTCGGCAAGCTGCAGGTGCTGGCCGGCGTACGGGAGTTCCCCGCGCGCATCAAGTGCGCCACGCTGCCTTGGCACACCCTGCGCGCGGCGCTCCACGACCAGGCCACGCCGGCGACAACGGAGTAGCGCATGGACACTTTGGAACCGGCAGGGAACGAACCTGCGCAAGAAACGATCGAATCCCGCGTGATCGCCGAACTACGCAACGTTTACGACCCGGAGATCCCGGTCAATATCTACGACCTCGGATTGATCTACGGGCTGGAGGCAGACGAAGCAACGGGCGTGGTTCACGTTCGCATGACCTTGACCGCGCCGGCCTGCCCCGTTGCGGAGAGTCTGCCGGAAACCGTGGAGTACGTGGTCCGGCAGGTGGAAGGCGTCAGCGACGCCGAGGTGGAACTGGTTTGGGACCCGCCGTGGTCGCAGGAACGCATGAGCGAAGCGGCACGGCTGCAGTTGGGAATGCTCTGAAGCGATGCAAACAGACTCCTCCCCCTCCAAGGGGAGGGAGAAACGCAAGGGGACTCGCCATGGACGACTGGACCGACGTTGCCGCAAGCACCGACTTCCCGCCGGGAACGCGGCGCGCGGTTGACGCCGGCGGCACCCGGATCGCCGTATTTAACGTCGATGGCGAGTACTACGCGATCGAGGATCTGTGTTCCCACGAAGCCGAGACGCTCTCCGAAGGAACGGTCAACGGCCTCGAAATCACCTGCCCGGCACACCAGGCGCGGTTTTCCCTGGTCGATGGCGCGGCATTGTCCGCACCGGCCTATGAGCCGATCGCAACCTTCCCGGTACGCATCGTGGACGGCAGGGTGCAGGTCCGCGACGACCGTTTCGACGACAACTGATTCATTCCACGAAGGAGAACAAGCATGGCGAAGATACTGGTGCTCTACTACAGCATGTACGGCCACATCGAAACGCTCGCCAACGCGGTGGCGGACGGCGCGCGCGGGATTGCAGGCAGTTCGGTCGACATCAAGCGTGTCCCGGAGCTGATGACCGAGGACGTCGCGCGCCGGGTCGGCGCAAAGATCGACCAGGCAGCGCCGGTTGCCACGGTGGATGACCTCGCCGGCTACGACGCGATCATCTTCGGCACGCCGACGCGCTTCGGCAACATGTGCGCGCAGATGCGCAACTTCCTGGACCAGACGGGACGACTGTGGATGGCTGGCGGGCTGATAGGCAAGATCGGCAGCGTGTTCACCTCCACCGGAACCCAGCACGGCGGGCAGGAGACCACGATCTCCTCGTTCCACAATACCCTGCTGCACCACGGGATGATCATCGTCGGTGTGCCCTACTCCTGCCAGGAGCTGACCAACATGAGCGAAATTACCGGCGGTTCGCCGTACGGAGCCGGCACGCTGGCCGGCGGTGACGGAAAACGACAGCCAAGCGAAAACGAACTCGCCATCGCCCGCTTCCAGGGCGCCCACGTTGCCAAGATCGCCCTGAAGTTGGCGGCTTGATTGACACCGGTTGCGATGAGTCGCTCCTTGAAGGCCCTTCTCTTTCCGAGATCCCCGTTGCTGGCAGGTGCCGACGGCGAGCAGAAGCGCGCCGAAATCCTCCGCTATTTCCACGCCACCTTCGACCGCTACGAGCAGTTGTTCGAGGTGCTGACCTGCGACGAGGCCTACTACCGCAAGCCGATCTCGCTGCGCCATCCCTTGATCTTCTACCTCGGACACACGGCGACCTTCTTTATCAACAAGCTGGTGCTGGCCGGGGGGATGGACCAGCGCATCAACCCCGCCTTCGAGTCGATGTTCGCCATCGGCGTCGACGAGATGAGCTGGGACGACCTCAACGACGCGCGCTACGACTGGCCCGCCGTCGAGGCCGTGAAGGCCTACCGCCATGCGGTGCGCGAGATGGTCGACCGGGCGATCCGCACGCAGCCGCTGTCGCTGCCGATCGGCTGGGACAGCCCGTGGTGGATCATCGTGATGGGCATCGAGCATGAGCGCATCCACCTCGAAACCTCGTCAGTGCTGATCCGCCAGCACGCCTTGAAATACGTGAAGCCGCATCCGGCGTGGGAACCTTGCCGCAAGACTGGCCCGGCGCCCGAAAACGAACTCGTAGCCGTGCCGGCGTCGGACGTTCACCTCGGCCGCGACATCGACGCCCCGATCGTCTATGGCTGGGACAACGAATTCGGCCGCCATGACGCCCGCGTCGAGGCCTTCCAGGCCAGCCGCTACCTTGTCTCCAACCGCGAATTCCTGGCCTTCGTCGAGGCCGGCGGCTACGGGGACGACGCGCTGTGGCAGGAGGAAGGCCTGGCCTGGCGGAACTTCACGCAGGCCGGACATCCGACCTTCTGGGTCCGCGACGGCGATGAATGGCGCCTGCGCCTGATGCTCGAAGAAGTGCCGATGCCGTGGGATTGGCCGGCGGAAACCAACTACCACGAGGCCAAGGCGTTCTGCCAGTGGAAGGCGCGCGAAAGCGGCCTGCCGGTGCGCCTGCCGACCGAGGACGAGTGGCAGGCGCTGTGCCGCTACGCGGGCGCCGACGGACTTCCTGACGAACGCGTCGCCGCGGCCAACCTGCAGCTCGACCACTACGCCTCGTCCTGCCCGGTCACCGAATTCGCGCACGGACCGTTCTTCGACGTGGTCGGAAACGTCTGGCAGTGGATGGAGACGCCGACCTACCCCTTCGACGGCTTCCGCACGCACGCGATCTACGACGACTTCACGGTGCCGACCTTCGACGACCGGCACAACCTGATCAAGGGCGGCTCGTGGATTTCCTGCGGCAACGAAGCGATCACCGCCTCACGCTACGCCTTCCGCCGCCACTTCTTCCAGCACGCCGGGCTGCGCTACGTCGTTGCCGACGCGCCGGCGCGCATGCAGACCTCGCATTACGAGACCGACCGGCTGGTTTCCGACTACGCCGAGTTCCACTACGGCGACGAATACCTCGGCGTACCCAACTTCCCGCGCGCATTGGCCCGCCTCGCCATCGAGGCGATGGGTGACCGCCCGGCACGCAAGGCGCTGGACGTCGGCTGCGCCGCCGGCCGCGGCACCTTCGAGCTGGCAAGGCACTTCGAGCACGTCACCGGCATCGACTTCTCGACCAGCTTCATCCGCCTGGGCTTCGAGCTGATCGAACGCGGGCGGCTACGCTACACGCTCGTCGAGGAAGGCGAACTGCTCGCATGGAAGGAACACAGCCTCGCCGAGTTCGGGCTGGACGCCGTCGCGGACCGGGTCGAATTCTTTCAGGGCGACGCCTGCAACCTCAAGCCGGTGTTCGCCGGCTACGACCTGATCCTCGCCGCCAACCTGATCGACCGCCTGTACAGCCCGGCCAGGTTCCTCGAAGCAGTGCATGAGCGGCTGAACCCCGGCGGCCTGTTGCTGATTGCCTCGCCCTACACCTGGCTGCCCGAACACACCAAACGCGAGGACTGGCTCGGCGGCTTCAAGAAGGATGGCGAGAACTTCACCACGCTCGACGGCCTGAAGGCCATTCTCGGCAAGCATTTCCGGCTGGCACGAGAACCGCAGTCGGTTCCCTTCGTCATCCGCGAGACCCGGCGCAAGTTCCAGCATGTGCTCTCGGAGGTCACCCTCTGGGAGCGCATTTGACGCCCCCATGAAAGGAGGTCAACCATGAACCCACTCGGATTCCAAAGACTCAAGGTGGTGGCTTTGGCAGTGGACGACCTTGCGCGAGCCAGGCGGTTCTACGGCGAAACGCTCGGGCTGGAACCCGCCTTCGAAGGAGAACGCCAGGTCGGCTTCCTGTTCGCCAACGTCATCGTGATGCTCAAGCCGACGGATTCCGGCTGGTATGCCCGGCCGAGCGCCCAACTCAATCCGCGCATCACCTTCGCCAGCAACGACGCTCCGCAAACGGAAAAGGCGTTGCGCGAGCGCGAAGTAACGATCAGCGATGCGGTCCAGGCCTACCCCGAAGAAGGCTTCTACGTCGGCAGCTTTCTCGACAGCGAGGGCAACAAGCTCTGGTTCTGTTCACCGCTTCCCGAGC
This sequence comes from Gammaproteobacteria bacterium, assembly GCA_029289235.1. Taxonomy (GTDB): domain Bacteria; phylum Pseudomonadota; class Gammaproteobacteria; order Burkholderiales; family Rhodocyclaceae; genus Propionivibrio. The sequence goes on along the minus strand of JARFTZ010000030.1, from coordinate 25,411 downwards.
GGCTGGTGCCGGAAGAGGTTGTGGTTGCCATCGAGGCTGTGAACACCGAACAAGTCCCTTTGCCGGCCCTGTAGCCGGCGGACAGGCACCTCGCCTATGGCAATGAACTTTCCACCGAAAAACGGTCAGAGTCGGTAAGCCTGTCGCAGGCTTTTTTCCGGCAGTTACCCCCACGTTACGTTGCGACTGGGAGGAAACACATTGGATACGCCGAGTTCTCCCGGCCGGCGGGCCGGCCCATTCTTCCGTGCAAGCATGGTTCTGCCGATTGTTTCGTCGGTCCTCTCCGCCGCGCCGGTCGGCGCCGAACTCGCCATTAACCTCCCCCCGCCGGCCTCCCTTGTCGCACGGGACATCCACGACCTGCATTCATTGATCCTGTGGATCATTCTGGGCATCGTTATCGTCGTATTCGTGCCGATGGGCATCGCCCTGATTCGCCACCGCAAGTCGCTCGGGCACCCGCCGGCGAGGTTCCACGACAACCGGACGCTGGAGATTGCCTGGACCGCCGTGCCGACGCTGATCCTGATCGCCATGGCCTGGCCGGCGACGCGTCTGGTCGTGGCGATGAAGGATGCGGCCAGGGAAGACTTGACAATCAAGGTCACCGGCCACCAGTGGAAATGGGAGTACGAGTATTTCGGCGAAGGCGTCCGCTTCATGAGCAACACCTCGACGCCGCGCGAGCAGATCGAGGGAACGCAGCCCAAGGGCGAGCATTATCTGCTGGAAGTCGACCGTCCGCTGGTCGTGCCTGCCGGGAAGAAGATCCGCCTTGTCACGACGGCCAGCGACGTCATCCATTCGTGGGCCGTTCCGGCATTGGGGATCAAGCAGGACGCCATTCCCGGCTTCATCCGCGAGACCTGGTTCCGGGCCGAGACGCCGGGCACCTACCGCGGGCAATGCACGGAATTGTGCGGTGTCGGACACGGCTTCATGCCGGTGGTGGTCAACGTGGTCACCGATACGCAGTTCGCGTCCTGGATGCAGGAGCAGAAAGAGCTCGCGGCGGCGGCCGCGGCAAACGCCGCGAAGACGTATGCGCTGGACGATCTCAAGGTTATGGGTGAGAAGGTCTATGCCGCCAACTGCCTGGTCTGCCACCAGGCCAACGGGATGGGCATCCCCAACGTCTTTCCGGCGCTGGCCGGGTCGAAGCTGGCCACCGGCGACAAGGCAGCGCACATCGATATCGTGCTGAACGGCAAGATCAACACGGCGATGGCCGCCTTCGGCAAGCAGCTGTCCGATCTCGACCTGGCGGCCGTCATCACCTACGAACGCAACACCTGGGGCAACCGGACCGGTGACGCCGTACAGCCGGCCGACGTCGCGGCGCGGCGCAAGTAATCAGGAGTCAGGCATGAACACCACGACGATCTCCGATACCGCATCCCACCACGACGAACACGACGCCCCGACCGGCATCGCGCGTTGGCTGGCCAGCACCAACCACAAGGACATCGGCACGCTGTACCTGTGGTTCAGCCTGTTCATGTTCTTCTTCGCCGGCGCACTGGCGATGCTGGTCCGCGCCGAACTGTTCCAGCCCGGCCTGCAGTTGTTCCAGCCCGAGGTATTCAACCAGCTGACGACGATGCATGGCCTGATAATGATCTTCGGGGCGATCATGCCGGCGCTGGTCGGCTTCGCCAACTGGCAGATTCCGCTGATGATCGGCGCCCCGGACATGGCCTTCCCGCGCCTCAACAACTGGAGCTTCTGGCTGCTGCCGGCCGCCGGCATCCTGCTCATCGCCACCTTCTTCGTCCCCGGCGGCGCGATCTCGGGCGGCTGGACGATGTATCCGCCGCTCTACATCCAGGGCGGCATGGCCTATGACATATCGATCCTGGCCATCCATATCCTTGGCATTTCGTCGATCATGGGGGCAATCAACATCATCACAACCATCCTCAACATGCGCGCGCCGGGGATGACACTGATGAAGATGCCGCTGTTCGTGTGGACCTGGCTGATCACGGCATTCCTGCTCGTGGCGGTGATGCCCGTGCTGGCCGCCGCGATCACCATGCTGCTCACCGACCGGCATTTCGGCACGCATTTCTTCAACGCCGCGGGCGGCGGCGACCCGGTGATGTTCCAGCACATCTTCTGGTTCTTCGGCCATCCCGAGGTGTACATCATGATCCTGCCGGCCTTCGGCATCATCTCGACGACCATCCCGGCGTTCGCCAGGAAGCCGCTGTTCGGCTATGCGTCGATGGTCTATGCCGTGGCCTCGATCGCCTTCCTGTCGTTCATCGTCTGGGCGCACCACATGTTCACCACCGGCATGCCGGTCGGCGGGCAACTCTTCTTCATGTACACGACGATGCTCATCGCCATTCCCACCGGGGTGAAGGTCTTCAACTGGGTGGCCACGCTGTGGCGCGGTTCGATCACCTTTGAAACGCCGATGCTCTTCTCGATCGCCTTCGTCTGCCTGTTCACCATCGGCGGCTTCAGCGGCCTGGTGCTGGCCCTGGTACCGGTCGACATCCAGTTGCAGGATACCTATTACGTCGTCGCCCACTTTCATTACGTGCTCTTCTCGGGATCGGCAATGGCCATCATGGCCGGCGTGTATTACTGGCTGCCGAAGTGGAGCGGGCGCATGTACAACGAAACGCTCGGCAAGCTGCATTTCTGGCTGACCGCGATCGCCTTCAACATCACATTCTTCCCGATGCACTTCCTCGGTCTCGCCGGCATGCCGCGGCGCATTCCCGACTACGCGCTGCAGTTCGCCGATTTCAACATGATTTCCAGCATCGGCGGCTTCATGCTCGGCGTCAGCCAGTTGCTGTTCCTGTACAACGTCGTCCAGTGCATCCGGCGCGGCACGCCGGCCGCCGACAAGCCGTGGGAAGGCGCCGACACGCTGGAATGGACGCTCAGCTCGCCACCGCCGTACCACTCGTTCGTCACGCCGCCGCACATCAAGTAGGAGCAAAGATGAACACGAATGGAAAGCTCCGTCATCCCGGCGAAAGCCGGGATCCAGGCCGTGCTCCGAAAACCTGGATTCCGGCTTTCGCCGGAATGACGGATGATATGAACGCGTGCGGGATACAACGTCGATAGTGGGAGCATCCACCATGGAAACCCATCCGCACCCTGCAACCTACTACGTCCCGGCTTCCTCGATCTGGCCGCTGGTCGGATCGGTCGCCCTGCTCTCGTTGGGTGCGGGTTTCGCCCTGCTGCTCAACGAACAGCCCGTCGGGCCGTATCTCGTGGCGATCGGCGCCGGCATCCTGCTGATCATGCTGATCGGCTGGTTCGGCGACGTAATCGACGAAACACAGGCGGGAAAGCATGCCGAACAGGTCGAGACGTCGTTCCGCTGGGGCATGGTGTGGTTCATCTTCTCCGAAGTCATGTTCTTCGCCGGGTTCTTCGGCGCCCTCTTCTACGCCCGCAACCTGGCAGTACCGATGCTGGCCGATGCGCAGATACTGTGGCCGGGTTTCTCCGCCTCCTGGCCGACCGCCGGACCCGGAACGGACGCCACCATCACCCCGGTCGCGGCGTGGGGCCTCCCGGCGCTCAACACGCTGATCCTGCTCTCCTCCGGCGCCACGGTCACCTGGGCGCACTGGGGCGTGCTGCAGGGGAGGAAAAACCAGCTCTTGCTCGGCCTGGCGCTGACCGTCATTCTGGGCGCCTTGTTCATTGCCTTGCAGATACACGAATACGGCGATGCCGCCTTCTCAATCCGCGACGGCATCTACGGCGCCACGTTCTACTTGCTCACGGGGTTCCACGGCGTCCACGTCATGCTCGGCACCGCCATGCTCTTCGTCATTTTCTGGCGCGCCTTGTTCGGGCACTTTACGGCGCGGCGGCATTTCGCCTTCGAGGCGGTGGCCTGGTACTGGCACTTCGTGGACGTGGTCTGGCTGCTCCTCTTCGTCTTCGTTTACTGGCTTTAGGACCCGGACATGCCGAGCCCGAGCGCTCCCTGGACGAAAAACCGCCGGATGGCCGTCATGCTGCTCGGCGTCACCGCCCTGTTCTTCGGTTTCGGTTTTGCGCTGGTGCCGCTCTACGACGTATTCTGCGAGCTGACGGGCCTGAACGGGAGGACCTCCGCCGCCACCAACGTCATCACCACGCAGACCGCCGGCGATACGCACCGCGTCGTGGCCGTTGAATTCACCAGTACCGTGATGCCCGGCCTGACTTGGGCGATCACGCCGCAAACCGCCCGGCTGGAGGTGCATCCGGGCGAGCTGCACCACGTCAGCTACCGCGTCCGCAACCTCTCCGACAAGCCCGTCGTCGCGCAAGCAGTACCCAGCGTTTCTCCGGGACTCGCCGCCGCGAGCTTCGAAAAGCTCGAATGTTTCTGTTTCAGCCAACAGGCGCTGGATCCGGGAGAAACCAGGGAGTTGCCGCTAGCCTTCACGGTCAAGCCGGGCATCGACAAGGACGTACAAACCATCACCCTGGCATATGCCTTTTTCAAGTTGGACGACGCGAAAGCGTCACCCGCAGCGGAGATTCCCTGATCATGCTGACACACCACGTTCGCGCGCATCACCACTCCACGCCCGGCGGCAGGCGCCGCCCTACAGGACAGGCATCCGCCCGGGGTGCCGAAGACGCAGCACTGAAACGCTTCCACCGGCTGATTCGCGACTGCCTGCCGCTCCTACTGGCCATGGCCGGGTATCCATCCCGCGCGGAACGCCAGCATCAACAACGCAAACAGCACCATCGACAGCCCGACCCGAAAGGTTAGTGCCTTGACCGTGCGACGGCTGGCGCCCCGGTCGCGCAGGAGAAAGAACAGCGCCGAGAACAGACTACCCATGACGCCCACCAGGATGAGAACGACGACCAGCTTCAGCATGAACGGCTCCCGTGAAGAGGGCAGCGGCGATTATGCGCGCTCCGGACGCGCGGCACCAACCCGGCGCTTCCGTCCCCGCTGGGCGCCCACGCTGGCTGCGGCCCTGCTCGTCCCGTTGTTCATCGCCGCCGGGCAGTGGCAATGGAACAAGGCCAGCGTGAAAGCCGAGCGGCAGCAGCAGTTCGACGCCCTCGCGTCCGGTCCGGCCGTGCCGACTCCCGCCGGACGGGTCGCAGCCGAGACGCTGCGCTACCGCCAGGTCGTGGCCCGAGGCACCTACGAGCCGGAACGCCAGATCCTGATCGACAACCGGATTCATCAGCAACGCGCCGGATTCCACGTCGTCACGCCGCTGCGAATCGAAGGCAGCGATGTCCGCGTGCTGGTCAATCGCGGCTGGATTCCAGGCCCGGCCGAAAGGGAGCGGGTGCCGGAAGTCGCCACGCCGCGAGCCCCTGTCGAAGTGTCGGGCCAGGCTATCGTGCCGACCTCCCGCTTCTTCACGCTCAAGGAAGAGATCAGCGATGGCGAGTGGCCACAAGTCTGGCAGAACCTCGACATGGAAAGATACGCCAGGCTGGCCGGCTTTCCCGTTCAGCCGGTGGTCATCCAGATGTCCGCCGACAGCACCGCGGGTGGGTTCGTGCGAGAGTGGCCGCGACCCGACGACCGGCGCCTGACCAACCTCGGCTACGCCTTGCAATGGTGGAGTTTCGCGGCCACCACCGTGGCGCTCTGGCTGTATCACGGGTTAAGGAGAAAACCATGAAGAGCGCTTTCTCAAATCCGCCGGACGCCGGGCAGGCCATCGGCATGCCCGGCCCCGGTCCGCATCTCATGACTTCGTCCCGCTGGAGTCTGTTGGCCTTGGCCGCAGTGTTCGTGCTGCCGTTCGCCATCGGTTCGGGCCTCTACTGGTCGGGATGGCGTCCGGTCGCGCTGCGCAACCATGGCGAACTGATCCAGCCGCCACGCACGCTGCCGAGTGCGGGAGCACTGCATGGGAAATGGTTGCTGATCGTCCCGGCGCGCGACGGTTGCACGCAGACATGCCTGGCTGCCCTTCAGCAACTGCAGCGAGCCCACGCGGCGCTCGGCAAGAACCAGGAACGCGTGCAGCGCGTAGTCATAGCAACAGGCACCGCACCGATCCAGCAGCAACAAGCCCTGACAGTCGTATCGCCTGCGACCGAAGACGAATCCGCCTGGCGCCAGGCCCTCGACGATTTCGCTCCGGCCGTCTTCGTCGCCGACCCGCTTGGCAACGTCATGATGCGCTACGGCGAACCAATCGACGCCAGGAGCATTCTCAAGGACATGGAGCGCCTGTTGAAGTATTCCTGGATCCGCTGAACGAGGGGAGGTACGCCATGTCCGCCACGACACGAAACAGTTCGCCCAAGACCATCAGCGCCATCAACGCCATCAACGCCATCGACACCCCGCGCCGGATCGGAGAGCGGCTGGCCGATTTCTTCACGCTGTGCAAGCCGCGCGTCAACAGTCTGATCGTATTCACTGCGATGATCGGCATGTTCCTCGCCTCGCCCGATTTTCCGCCGTTCGGGCGCTTCCTGGCTGCCTCGGCAGGCATCGCGCTGGTCGCCGGCGCGGCGGCGGCAGTCAACTGCCTCGTCGAACGGACCGTCGACGCGATGATGGTGCGTACGCGCTGGCGCCCGACGGCGCGCGGCGCAGCTTCCGCGGCCGAGACAATGACGCTGGCGATGCTGGTCGGCGGCTGCGGACTGTGGCTGCTGTACGCGCTGGTCAACCCACTGACGATGTGGCTGACCCTGGCCACCTTCTTCGGTTACGCCGTGATTTACACGGTCCTGCTCAAACCAACGACACCCATGAATATCGTCATCGGTGGCGCGGCGGGCGCCATGCCGCCGTTGCTCGGCTGGACTGCCATCACCGGATCGGTGTCCGCAGGCGCTCTGGCGCTCTTCCTCATCGTCTTCGTATGGACCCCACCGCACTTCTGGGCGCTGGCCTGCTACCGCCGCGACGATTACGCCAAGGCCGGCCTGCCGATGCTGCCTGTCACGCACGGTATCGCGCACACCTGCCGGCACAGCCTGTTCTACGTCGTCCTGCTGTGCGCGGCGTCGACCGTTCCCTACGCGATCGGCATGAGCGGCCCCGGTTACCTCACCGCCGCAATACTCCTCGGCGCCATCTTCCTGGGCCACTCGATCGCGCTCTGCCTCCGCTACAGCGACGCTCTGGCGCGGCGCACCTTCCGCTGGTCGATCATCTACCTGACGCTGTTGTTCGCGGCGCTGCTGGCTGACCATTTCGCGTAAGGACCATGCGCCTCTACCGCACTCTGATCCTCGCCGCGACACTGCTGGCGCTGGGCGTGATTTCGCTCGGCGCCTACGTCCGCCTTTCCGATGCCGGGCTCGGCTGCCCCGACTGGCCGGGGTGCTACGGTCACCTGATCGGCGTGCCCGACACCGCCCGCGAGCATTCCATCGCACAACAGGCCTTCCCCGGGAAGCCGGTGGAAACGCACAAGGCGTGGAAGGAAATGATCCACCGCTACTTCGCCGGCGTTCTCGGACTGCTGATCACAGCGATCGCGGGCATGGCGTGGAAGAACCGCCGAACGGCGAGCGAGTCCCCTTGGGCCGCCACCGCCCTGCTCGGTATCGTCGTTCTGCAGGCATTGCTCGGGATGTGGACAGTCACGCTGCAACTCAGGCCGGTCGTCGTCACCGCTCATCTTCTTGGCGGCATGGCCACCTTGGCCCTGCTCGTCTGGCTGCTGCTTTTCCGCCAGACGTCCGCCGCTCGGCAAGATGCCTCCGGCCCGGGACCGCTGCGCTTGCTTGCCCTGCTCTCCCTCCTTGCCGTCGTCGTGCAGATTGCCCTCGGCGGCTGGGTGAGCAGCAATTACGCGGCGCTCATCTGCAACGATTTCCCGACCTGTCTGGACGCCTGGGTTCCGGACATGGATTTCGGCGCGGCGTTCAGCCTGCACCGCGAACTGGGTCGGACCGGTGCCGGCGACTTCCTGCCCGGGACGGCGTTGGTTGCCATCCACTGGTCGCACCGGATCGGCGCACTGATCGTCGCACTGGTGACGGGAACGCTGGCAGTCGGGCTGTACCGCCTGCCAGCGTGGAAAAGCTGGGGAATCGTGCTCGGACTGACGCTACTGGTACAGATCGGCTTGGGGATCGCCAACGTTTTGCTGTCCTTGCCGCTTTCACTGGCAGTCGCTCACAACACGGGGGCCGCTGTCCTGCTGAGTGTTCTGCTGGCGCTCAACTTCCAGCTGTGGCGGCAAGGCGCCCCTTCCCGCTTGCCTCGCCCTTTGCTGGACAACCCTCCGGGTAACCCGTAATCCGGCGCAGCCCTACTTCGACAGTTCGATCGTCACCGATTTACCCGACCGCCCCCCGGCTTTACGGAGAAGGTCCTCGATGTCGGTATTCCGGCCCTTCAATGCCCAATCGACGGCTGTTTCATCGTTTTCGTTGATGACCGTCGAATCGGCACCGTGCTTGAGCAGCGCCTTGACCGTGTCGATATGACCGAAGCGGGCGGCGAAAAACAGGGCGGTCGAACCGTTCTCCGTTTTCCCGTCAATTTCCGCGCCACGGCTGATCAAATACTCGACGATCTTCGTGTGCCCGTTGTACGCGGCATAGGAGAGCGGCGGCCAGCCAAAGAAATTGATCTCCGCGCCAGCCTCCACCAATCTCCGGACGAATGGCTCGCGCCCGTGATAAGCCGCGATGCTCAAGGCCGTTTCACCATTGCGGTTGCGCGTATTAAGCCGCGCCCGGTGCTGCAAAAGATAGTCGAACAGTTGCGGCATGTCATGTTTGACCGCCTGGATCAGCAGCGTGTCGCCCTGTTTGTCCACCGTGTTTATGTCGATTCCACGTTTGATGAGACTGATGGCCGCATCCGGGTCGTGCCGAATCATCGCTTCTTCGAGGTCATCGAGCGCTCCGGCAAGAGCGGCAAACGGGAGAAGGAGGACAATCAGGCCGGCAAATAAGCGATTTTTCATGGTCAGTTCACTGTTTGGGCTGCCTGGAACAGGCGAAAGAAATTGTCCGTCGTCGCCCTGGCGATCTCCTCGCAGGAAACCTCGCGCAAGCGGGCGATCTCCTCGGCGACCTTCCTGACGTAGGCGGGTTGATTCAGTTTCCCGCGGAAGGGCACCGGGGCGAGGTAGGGCGCGTCGGTCTCGACGAGCAGACGGTCGAGCGGAACGCGGCGGGCGACGTCCTTGACCAGCTGGGCATTCTTGAACGTGACGATGCCGGATATCGAGATGTGGAAACCGAGGTCCAGGGCCGCCTGCGCAACCTCCCAGGTTTCGGTGAAACAGTGCAGAACGCCGCCGACCTCGCCTGCATCTTCCTCTTTCAGCACGCGCAACGTATCCGCGGTTGCATCGCGATTATGGACGACCAGCGGCTTGCCGGCCGCGCGCGCCGCCCGGATATGCGTCCGGAACCGGTCGCGCTGCCACTCGGGCGCATCCTTGTGCCAGTAGTAATCGAGACCGGTCTCGCCGATGCCGATCACCCTGGGATGCCCGGCCAGTGTCACCAGATCGTCGACGGTAGGCTCTTGCACGCCGGTGTTTTCCGGATGCACGCCCACGGTGGCGAAAACCCGGGGACAGGTTTCGGCGATTGAAAGGAGTCGCGGGAAGTCCTCCAGCGTCACGCCAATGCAGACCGCACAGCCGACGTCGGCCAACTGCATCGAATCGAGGATCTGGTTCAGGTTTCCCGCCAGTTCGGGCAAATCGAGGTGGCAATGCGAGTCAACAAGCATCGATCGTGTCTGCATTACATGGTATGAGTCGGCCGACTCGACTGCATCACGCCGCCCAGAAGACCTTCGATCTTGCGCTTGGCCTCGATACCGCTCTCGTCGCTCTTGAACTGCACCCCGATGCCTTGGGCCTTGCTGTTTTGCGCCCCTGGTGGCGTGATCCAGACCACGGTTCCGGCAATGGGCAACTTCGTCGGATCATCCATCAACGCGAGCAGCATGAAAACCTCGTCGCCGATGTTATAGCTGCGGGTCGTCGGGATGAAGATTCCGCCATTGCGCAAAAACGGCATGTAGGCTGCGTACAGCGCCGATTTCGAGTTGATGTTCAGCGACAGAACGCTCGGGCGCGGCGCAACAGGTCGGGATTCAGGGGCTGAGGCCATTAGTTGCTGTCTCGGTCGGAACTGAACAACGCTGCGTAATTCAGGAAAACATCCTCGAAAAAGAGTCGGCTATTCACCGGTTGCTCGCAATGCTGGCGGTATTGTAGCGCTTTACGACTGAATGCCAACACGCCGGACAGCGAGGTAAAGCGGCACGACTCCCGCAGGACCGAAACTTGCGCCGTGAAATATCGCGGCTCGCCTCCGACCTTGAGGAGAAGCAAGTCGGCGAGCCATTTCTGGATCCATTCGACCGCGCGCTTCAGCGGCACAGGACGCTTCTCCGCCTTGATCACTTTGTCGATGGCCGCAGCAGTTCCCATGGGATCAAGCTGACGGCCCTTTGCCAATTCCGCGACAAGCGCGTCGACCAGAACGCGCTCCTCTCCGCCGCCGAGTTCGACGGCCAGGAACGGCGCGCCACCGGCAAGCGCAAGCCAGCGTGCCGGATCGTCGACGCCGGCATCGGCCACCCACGCCGTGGCACGGGCGTGCTCCGGGACCGTTACGGGAAGATGCTGGCAACGACTGCGGATCGTCGGCAGCAAACGCTCAGAATCATCAGAAACCAATAAAAACAATGTACTTGACGATGGCTCTTCGAGTGACTTAAGAAGTGAATTGGCTGTCGAACGGTTCATCGCCTCCGCAGGACATATCAGGACGATACGCACGCCGTGGCGATGCGTACCGACGTGCAGGAATTCGTCGAGGCCCCGGATCTGATCGATCGTGATCTGCTGACTCGGTTTCTTTTTCGTGCCTGCAGCCGCACCGGATGCCGCTTCTTCGCCGTCGTCCATGGCTTCGGGCTGAATCAGCCGGAAATCCGGGTGATTCCCCTGTTGCAGCCAGCCACAGGCCAGGCAGGCGCCGCAGGCGACCTGGGAGACCGAGGGGTTTTCGCAAAGCAGCGATTCCGCAAAACTGCGAGCCAGGGCGAACTTGCCTATGCCGCGCGGCCCGGTGAGAAGCAGCGCGTGCGGCAAGTTGGCCCGTCGCGCGCCGAGCCGCTTCCAGACCTCTTCGTGAAGATCGATAACATTCATAAACAGCGGCTTACAACGTAATATTCAACCTCTTTCTTTATTGATTCGATCGGCTGCCCAGCATTGATTACGGCAATCCGCGACGGCGCCGATGCTGCCCGCTCCAGATACGCCTGCCGGACGCGCAGGTGAAAATCGACAACTTCTCGTTCAAACTTGTCGAGATCGCGCCCATCCTTGGCGATCCGTTCGCCGGCAACTTCGGGAGGAAGATCGAACAAAAAGGTAAGGTCGGGTTGCAAATGGCCATGCACCCACCCTTCCAGGGCGAGAAACTTGGCCTTATCCAGCCCGCGCCCCCCGCCCTGATAGGCATAGGTCGCATCGCTGAAACGGTCGCAGACGACCCACGCGCCACGCGCCAGGGCGGGCTCGATGACCTGCGCGAGGTGTTCACGCCGCGCGGCGAACATCAACAGTGCTTCGGTTTCGAGATGCATCGGTTCGTGCAGCAAGAGTTCGCGCAACTTTTCACCAAGAGAGGTGCCGCCCGGTTCGCGCGTCGCCACCACCTCGAGTCCCTTGCGCTGCAAGAGGTCAACAACCGTCGCGATATGCGTGCTTTTCCCGGCGCCGTCGATTCCCTCGAAGGTAATGAACTTCCCGCGCGGGCGCGTCATGTCTTGGGGCACGTAGTTTCTCCTTATCGCGATTTGCGCTGAAAGCGGTTAACGGCGTTGTTGTGTTCGTCGAGCGTTTGCGAGAAATGGCTGCTTCCGTCGCCGCGCGCGACGAAATAAAGCGCAGAACTCTCCGCTGGATGCAATACGGCCTTGATCGAAGCCAGCCCCGGCATGGCAATCGGCGTCGGCGGCAGGCCCGCGCGGGTATAGGTGTTGTAAGGAGTATCGGCAAGCAGATCCCGCTTGCGCAGGTTGCCATCGAAACCTTGGCCAAGCCCGTAGATGACGCTCGGGTCCGTTTGCAGGAGCATGCCCCGCTTCAGGCGATTGATGAAGACGGCGGCCACCAAGGGACGATCCTGCTCGCGCCCCGTTTCCTTCTCCACGATCGATGCCAGGACCAGCGCCTGATAAGGGGTAGCCAAAGGAAGTCCCGGCGCCCGACTCTCCCATGCCTGCGCCAGGTGCCGCTGCATCGCGTGATGAGCGCGGGCCAGCACCTCGATATCCCGTGAATTCTTCGCAAACAAATAGGTGTCGGGAAAAATCCAGCCTTCCAGCGATTCGCCGTCTGCGCCAATCAGACGCATGATCTCCATGTCGCTCAGCCCGGTCGAGGCGTGCGTCACGTCGGGGTGCGCATCCAGTCGCTCACGTATCTGGCGGAAGGTCCAACCTTCGGGGAAGACGATCTCGGACAGCGTCACGTCGCCACGCGTCAATTTTTTCAGCAGATCAAGCAGCGATTCACCCCGGGTAATCTCGTAACTCCCCGCCTTGATCGACGCATCGACACGCAGCAAACGCCCCAGCACGACCAGCGCCAAAGGCTCGAAGGGAACCCCGGCAGCAACTACTTCCCGCGCCGCGGCGCGCATGCCGCTGCCCGGCGTGACACTGAACTCGATTCGCTCGTCAGCAAGCGGCAAGGGCTTCGAGACCAGCCAGTAGAACCCGCCGGCGGCGCAGGCCGACACCAGGACTACACCTAGCAACAGGAGTCTAAGCAGTCGAAGCATTGTAGGAAGGAACGCAATGGGGAAACACCGGAGGGGGAAATCAGCGAGGCGATATAATAGCCGAAGACCGCAGGACTGAACCGGAGGCCGGTTTCCCGGGTCGTAATCGCCACGTTCCAGGGCAATTTTCAACCCGGGCGCAACAGCATAACGCAAAGGAAAAGACATGACTCCCGACTGGCAGACCTACCTCGCTGCGCGCGGCGCGCAGTTCGACAACGAACAGATCGTTGATTTCGGCAACCAGGCCGGGGAATTATCAGCCGCCCGCGAGGCGACCGTTCTCTGCCCGCTGACGCATCTCGCTCCATTCGAATGCTCGGGAGAGGATGCTCAAACCTTCCTGCACAACCAACTGACGAGTGACGTCAACCATCTCGGCAAGAATGCCGCCCAGTACGCAGCATGGTGTTCGCCCAAAGGCCGGATGCTGGCCAGTTTCATCCTGTCAAGGAACGACAGCGGCTATCTCGGTCTGCTTTCCGCCGACCTCCGGACGTTCATCCTGAAACGCCTGCAGATGTACGTGCTGCGCTCCAAGGTCAAAATCGTCGATCGATCGTCGGATCTCCAATGTCTGGGTGTCGCCGGCCCGCAAGCGGAAGCCGCCTTGCTGCAAGCTGGCTTGCCCATGCCAACTGTTCCGATGAACACCGCATCGAACGCAACGACTAAGGTAATTCGCCTTGCCGAAGGGCGCTTCATCATCATCGCCAACAGCGCGACAGCCCATTCCGTGTGGGAGTCACTGGCGCAAATCGCCGTCCCCGCAGGCGTGCCGGCGTGGCTCTGGCTCGATATCCAGGCGGGCATCCCCCTCATCACCGAGGCCACCAAAGAAGCCTTCGTGCCGCAGATGGTCAATTACGACAAGATTGGCGGCGTCAGTTTCCATAAGGGCTGCTACCCCGGACAGGAAGTCGTCGCCCGTACGCAATACCTCGGCAAGGTCAAAAGGCACCTGTACCGCTTCCACGCCGAAGGAGGCCTCCCCGCCGGCGGATCGATCTACCCGGCAGGATCGTCGGAAGCACAGCCTTGCGGCATCATTGCCAGCACAGCACCCTCGCCTGAAGGTGGTTACGACGGGCTGGCGGTCATTCTGGAGGGGACGATCGGAAACGGTGAACTCGTCGCGGACGATCGGCGCGGCGCGCGCGGCGTCCTCGGAAACGTGACACTGGTCGAAACGCCTGACTGACTGATCACTGATCGATCGACCTACCGGATCAGGCGATTTCCACTGACGTGAACGGCGGGACAAGGTCGAACAACTCGACGATATCCCGGTTGCGCATGCGAATGCACCCATGCGATCGCGGCGTCCCGACCGGTTCACTATCCGGGCATCCGTGAATGTAGATGTATCGACGCATCGTATCGACGTCGCCGAGGCGATTTTTTCCAGGCTCGCACCCGGAAAGCCAGAGAATCCGGGTCAGTATCCAGTCCCGGTCAGGATGCACTCTCGCCAAATCCTGGTTGTAGACCTCTCCCGTCGGGCGCCGCCCCCTGAACACCGTGTTTTCCGGCAGGCCACCGCCGATCCTGGCGCGAACGAGGTGTTTTCCACGCGGGGTGCAGAAACTTCCCCGCACCTCTCCCGCCCCCCGAGCCGCCGTCGATACGGGGTAATTGCGCAGTTGGTTCCCCGCCGCATCGAACAGTGTCAAGGTCTGTTCGGCAAGAGAAATCCGGATAATCATCCCTGGCCTGCCTTCTTGGCCCGCCGCGCGGCGAAAAATCCCGACAGGAGTTGCCCGCACTCATCCGCGAGGACGCCGCCGACAACTTCGGTGTGATGATTCAGGCGTTCAACGGCAAACAGGTCGACCACGCTGCCATGCACACCGGTTTTGGGGTCGCGCGCACCGTAGACAACGCGAGATATCCGCGAATGCAGGATCGCTCCTGCACACATGGCGCACGGCTCCAGCGTCACGAAAAGCTCGCAACCCGGCAGACGATAATTCTCCAGAGTCCTTGCAGCATCCCGGAGTGCAGCGATTTCAGCGTGCGCCGTCGGATCGGATTCGCCAATGGGCGCGTTGAAACCACGTCCGACGATCTTGCCGTCGAGAACGACAACGGCCCCCACGGGAACCTCTCCAAGGCATTCCGCCGCCCGGGCCAGCGACAATGCCTCGCGCATGAAGAATTCATCAGTCATCGGAAAATTCTACATCACGATATGGAGCCGACACGCGAGAAATGACGTTATCGACATTTACGCAGAACTCAGGCGGAGGAAACCAGACGGCTCGGTTGCAGCCGCCCGGCGCCATCGGACACGCCAACGCCAAGCAGTTGCCCGAGGTGATAGACGCGGCACTTACCGGACGGCAAGTCCGGCAACTCGACAGGATTGCCATGGGTAAAGCGGGCCGCAGCCGGACCGTCCAGATTCGCTACCGGCAAGCTCTGCAGCAAAGCGTCCGGTGGCAGCAGATGGTGGACACGCTCATCCTCTGCAAGGGCATTCAACGTTTCCAGCGATACCGCGCTGGCCAGGGTCAGATCTCCCACGACCACCCGCCGCAACGCGGTCAGATGCGCTCCGCAGTGCAACGCCCGGCCGATATCCTCGGCCAGCGTCCGGATGTAGGTTCCCTTGCTGCAAGTCACCCGCAGGCGACAGCGATCCTCCGCGCTATCGAGCACCAGCAATTCGCTGATCGTTACTTCGCGAGCCTCGCGTTCAACCTCGACCCCTTGTCGGGCCAGTCGGTAAAGCGGCTGGCCGTCCCTCTTTAGCGCCGAGTACATCGGTGGCACCTGAAGGATCTTGCCGCGAAACCGGGGCAAGACAGCATCCAGTTGTTGCCTGTCGATCTGCGCGGTACAACGCTCCAGCACCTGCCCCTCGGCATCGCCTGTGTCGGTAGTGATCCCGAAGCAGACATCGGCTTCGTACGTCTTGTCCGCCTCCAGGAGGTCAGCGGAAAACTTGGTGGCTTCGCCGAAACAGAGCGGCAACAGCCCGGTTGCCATCGGGTCGAGTGTTCCGGTATGCCCGGCCTTGGCGGCGCAAAAAAGCCGGCGAGCCATCTGCAGGGCGGTATTCGAAGTCACCCCTTTGGGCTTGTCGAGCAAAAGGACGCCGTCAACGCGGCGCCAGACACGCTTTGGCCGGACGTTCTGAATCAAGTCAGTTTTCTGTGGAATCGGATGACGCGTCCGAGGCTCTGGATACTGAAACAGCCTCCTCGATCAGACGGGAGAGGTCAGCGCCTCGCTCAAGCGACTCGTCGAAGACGAAATGCAATTGCGGCGTGGAATGGATGGTAATGCGCCGCCCGAGTTCCCGCCGCAAGAACCCCGCGGCCTTCTGCAGGCCGGTGAGTACCGAGGAAAGGTGTTCCCTGCCCGCCATGCTGCTGAAGAACACCTTCGCATGGGCGTAGTCCGCCGACACCTCGACGCCGGTGATGCTGACCATGCCCACGCGCGGGTCCTTCAATTCGGTACGAATCAACTCCGCGAGTTCGCGCCGGATCTGCTCGGAGACCCGGTCGCGACGCGAAAAGCTCTTGTTTGCAGGCACGATGACAACCCTTAGAGCGAGCGCGCGACTTCAGTCAGGTCGTAGACTTCGAGCTGATCGCCTTCCTGATAGTTGCTGTAGTTCTTCAACGACAGACCGCACTCAAAATTGGCGCGCACTTCCTTGACATCGTCCTTGAAGCGTTTGAGCGACTCGAGCTCGCCTTCCCAGATGACGACGTTGTCGCGTAGCAGACGGGCGCGCGAGGAGCGCTTGATGACTCCCTCCAGCACATAGCAGCCGGCGATCGTGCCGATCTTCGAAGCACGGAAAACCTGCCGGATCTCGACGAGACCCGTAATCTCTTCCTTCTTCTCCGGAGCCAGCATGCCGGACAGCGCCGCCTTCACTTCATCGACGGCATCGTAGATGATGTTGTAGTAGCGGATGTCGACACCCAGGTTTTCGGCGGCCTTGCGGGCGCCTGCGTCGGCACGGGTATTGAAGCCGATGATGACCGCCTTCGAGGCCTGCGCCAGGTTGACGTCCGATTCGCTGATCGCGCCAACCGCCGAGTGAATGACATTGACCTTGACTTCGTCCGTCGACAGCTTCTGCAAGGACTGAACGAGAGCTTCCTGCGAACCTTGCACGTCGGCCTTGATGATCAGGGCCAGCGTCTTGGTTTCGGATTCACCCATCTGGTCGAGGATGTTCTCGAGGTTTGCCGCCTGCTTGGTGGCGAGTTTCACGTCGCGGAACTTGCCTTGACGGAACAACGCGATTTCACGCGCCTTGCGCTCGTCGACAAGGACCATGGCGTCCTGCCCCGCCGAGGGCACATCCGAGAGACCGAGGATTTCAACCGGGATCGACGGTCCGGCTTCCTTGATCGGCTTCCCGTTCTCGTCGAGCATCGCACGGATACGCCCGAACACCTGTCCGGTGAGCAACACGTCGCCTTGACGCAGGGTGCCGGACTGAACCAGCATGGTCGCCACCGGCCCGCGCCCCTTGTCGAGACGCGCTTCGATGATCAAACCCTTCGCCGGAGTGTCCACCGGAGCCTTCAATTCGAGCACTTCGGCCTGCAGCAACACGTTTTCGAGCAAATCGTCGATCCCCGCCCCGGTCTTTGCGGAGACGTTGATGAACGGCGAATCGCCGCCATACTCTTCGGGCACGACAGATTCCGCGACCAGTTCCTGCTTCACCCGATCCGGATTGGCTTCGGGTTTGTCGATCTTGTTGACCGCCACGACGATCGGGACACCCGCCGCCTTGGCGTGGTGGATCGCCTCACGTGTCTGCGGCATCACGCCATCGTCCGCAGCAACGACCAGAATGACGATATCGGTGGCCTTCGCACCGCGCGCTCGCATCGCCGTAAAGGCTTCGTGACCCGGGGTGTCGAGGAAGGTCACCATGCCACGCGCCGTTTCCACGTGATAGGCGCCGATGTGCTGGGTAATGCCGCCAGCCTCGCCCGACGCAACACGTGTGCGGCGGATGTAATCGAGCAGCGAGGTCTTGCCGTGATCGACGTGCCCCATGACGGTCACCACCGGTGCGCGCGGCAGTTGCGGCGCATCCTTGTGTTCGGTGTCTTCGAGGAACGCGTCCGGATCGTCGAGTTTGGCCGCAAATGCGCGATGCCCCATCTCCTCGACGACGATCATCGCCGTTTCCTGGTCGAGCACCTGGTTGATCGTCACCATCGAACCCATCTTCATGAGCGTCTTGATGACTTCGATGGCTTTCACCGCCATCTTGTGCGCCAGATCGGAAACCGAGATCGTTTCTGGCACCTGGACGTCGTGGATGACTGCTTCCGTCGGCGCCTGGAAAGCATGCGCCTGATCGGACTCGGCGTTGCGGTTGTTGCGCTTGCCGTGCTTGCCGTCGCGCCATTCGCTACCCGCAGCGCCACCGCGCGTCTTGATGCCCTGCCCTTGCCGCTTGCCGCCTTCCTCGCTCTTCCACCCACCTTTCTTTTCGCTGCCTTTTTTCTCCGCGACGCCCGGCTTGGCATCGGGCTTCCGTGCGCTTCGATCAGCCTTCTCGCCTTTTTCCTCGGGTTTTCCGCTGGCGGTTTTTGCAGCCGCCACTTTTGCAGCTTCAGCGGCACGGGCGGCAACCGCCTTTTCTTCGGCCTCTTTCTTCAGCCGGACCAGTTCCGCCGCACGCTGCTGCTTCTCGAGGAACTCGGCCTCCTGGCGCGCGCGCAATTCGGCGAAACGTCTCTCTTCTTCGGCGCGCAGACGCTGCTGCTCCTCGCCGATGATCGAGGCTCGCGTGATCACTTTCTTCGGCTGAGCCTTGGCGGCGGCAGGCCGTTCCGGCGGCGTCTTGCCAACCTTCTCCTTGCTCTTCGGGGCGTGTTTCCCCTTGCTTTCAACCTGCACGCTTTCTTCAGGCGCTGGCGTCGGCGCTGAAGGCAACTCAACCGGTTGCGCGATCGTTTCAGCCTTGACGGGTTCAACCTTTTCCGGCTCGGGAACCGGCTCGACAGGCGGTGCAATCTCGACAACAGGTTCCGGCGCCACTGAAATCTCGGGCTGAACCGCCTCGACGATTTTCTCCTCCACCGGTGCCTCCACGACTTTCTCTTCAGCGACGACTGGCGGAGCGGAAGGCGCGACAGGCGCCGGAGCAGCAGCTTTCGCCGCAGCCAGCATCTCGGCGCGAAGCTCGGCCGGATCCCGCTTGACCAGCACGCGCTTCTTGCGCACCTCGACCTGGACGGTACGAGACTTTCCGTGCGAATCCTGCGCGCGAATCTCGGAGGTTTCCCGTCGCGTCAGGGTTATCTTGGTTTTCGAATCGGCTTCGCCGTGCGAGCGACGCAGATAATCGAGCAGTTTGGACTTGTCCTGCTCGGTCAGCAGGTCATCCACCTTGTTTTTGGCCACACCGGCCATCTGGAGCTGCTCAAGCAACGCCGTAGCGGGCATCTTGAGATCGGTAGCAAATTGGGCAACGCTTGTTTGCGCCATGTGGATTCCTCTTTTCTGCGTACTCTTTACGGCTTATTCGAACCAGTGCGCGCGCGCCGTGGTAATCAATTGTTTGGCACGATCGGCGTCGACACCGGTCATCTCGGTCAACTCGTCGATCGCCAGGTCCGCCAGGTCATCGCGCGTCTTGATGCCATGGGTGGCCAGTTTCCCGGCCAGTTGCTTGTCCATGCCTTCGAGATTGAGCATGTCTTCCGACACGTCGCCAATCTGCTCCTCTGCAACGATCGCTTCCGTCAGCAACACGTTGCGCGCACGCTCGCGCAGTTCCTGCACCATTGCCTCGTCGAACGCCTCGATCTCGAGCATTTCATGCAGCGGGACGTAGGCGACCTCTTCCAGGGTCGAAAAACCTTCGTTGATGAGCACGTTCGCCACATCTTCGTCGACGTCGAGCTTTTCCATGAACAGCACGCGAATGGCGGCGGACTCGGCTTCGAGCCGGGTTTGCGACTCCTCTTCCGTCATCAGGTTGATGGCCCAGCCGGTCAATTCCGATGCGAGTCGTACATTCTGACCGCCACGACCGATCGCTACCGCCAGATTCGCCTCGTCTACAACGACGTCCATGCTGTGCCGGTCCTCATCAACCACGACCGAAAGCACTTCCGCCGGCGCCAGCGCACCGACCACGAACTGGGCCGGGTCGGCAGACCAAAGCACGATATCCACGCGCTCACCGGCGAGCTCGTTGGTCACGGCGGTAACGCGCATGCCGCGCATGCCGACACAGGTGCCGATCGGGTCGATCCGCAGGTCATTGGATTTGACGGCGATTTTCGCTCGCATGCCGGCATCGCGCGCAGCCGCCTTGATTTCGAGAAGGCCGTCATCTACTTCCGGCACTTCCATCTCGAACAACTTGATGATGAACTCGGGGGCGGTCCGCGACAGGATCAGTTGCGGCCCGCGGGCCTGACGATCCACGCGAAGCAGGTAGGCCTTGACGCGATCGCCAACGCGCAGGTTTTCACGCGGGATCATCTGGTCGCGAGGCAAAACGGCCTCGACCTTGCCGGCCTCGACAATGGCGTTACCCCGCTCCATGCGCTTGATGGTTCCCGTAACCAGATGTTCCTTGCGCTCAAGGAAGTCGTTCAGGATCTGGTCGCGCTCGGCATCGCGAATCTTCTGCAGGATCACCTGCTTGGCCGCCTGCGCGCCAATCCGCCCGAAGTCGATCGGCTCCAGCGTTTCCTCGAGGAAATCGCCCACTTCGACTTCCGGATCCTGCTTGCGGGCGTCGGAGAGCGCAACATGCTGGGCTTCATGAATGAACTCTTCGTCGGGCACGACCTCCCAGCGACGGAAGCTCTCGAAATCACCGGTTTCCCGATCGACGACCACGCGCACATCCGCATCGTCGTGAATACGCTTCTTGGTCGCCGACGCAAGCGCCAACTCCAAAGCACCGAAGACGATCTCCTTGGAGACGTTTTTCTCGCGGGCCAGCACGTCGACCAGCAGCAAAATTTCGCGACTCATTGTCTTACAACCCCCTAATCCAGCCTTTAATCGTCAGTCGAACTTTGGAACCAGCCGCGCCTTGTCGATATTACCGAACTCAAGCTCAACCTCACCCGTGTCGATCGTCAAATGCACCTTGCCGTCCCGCATACCGTGCAGGACGCCGTTGAAGTTCCTCCGCCCGTTCATTGGCAACCGTAAGCGCAGGTTGATTTCCGAACCGGCGAACCGCTCGAAATCAGCCTGCTTCTTCAGCACCCGATCGAGCCCCGGCGATGAAATTTCGAGCCGGTCGTAATCGACGTTCTCGACAGCCAGAACCCGTGAAAGCTGATTGCTCACCAGGGCGCAATCGTCGACATCAATGCCGCCCGCCTTATCCAGCTTGTCGATAAAGACACGCAGCACTCGCCCGCGCGGACTCTGTTCGACATCCACCACCTCGAAGCCGAGTCCGACAACCGTTTTTTCGATAATCTCGATCAAATCCATGGCCACAAAAGAAAAATGGGCGAAACGCCCATCCCTGTAATTTGCCCCCGAAGGAGCGAGCGGAAAACCGTTGGATTATAACGAAAAACCGACCCGCAGTAAATGGCGGAGGCAATATTCTGATGGTATTGAAAAGACCCGACCCGAGGTCTGCGCGATGCAATCACATCCGTTCGGTTCGATAAAGCAACGCGTTTACCCGCGGTGACATTCACCTTCGAAGAACATCGCAACGCGGCCGATCGGCAACGGCGTCCAGAGTTCGTTGTCGGTCAACGGCACGGTCGCAATCAGGGCGACCCGGTCATCGGGCGTCGTTACCTCGTTGAAATCCACAGCCAGATCCTCATCCTTGAGATGCGCAACCGGAAACGGCGCCTGCCTGACGATGTAGTGCAAGTCGGTAGCCCGGTGGGCAAACAGACAATCTCCATTCGAGAGCAGGAAGTTGAAGGTGCCGTAGCCGCCCACCTCCGCCGCGAATCGATCCAGCACATCGCACAAGGCCTCGCGGCCAGGCATCCCGCCGGGAAAGGAAACGCGCAGTGTTTGCAGCAAGTGGCAGAAGGCGCGTTCGCTGTCGGTCTGGCCGACGGGCAAGAAACTCCCGTCGAGTTCCGGCGCGTAGTCAAGCAGGTTCCCGTTGTGCGCGAAAATCCAGTACCGCCCCCACAGTTCGCGCATGAACGGATGGGTATTTTCGAGTCCGGTTGGCCCTTGAGTAGCCTTGCGGATGTGCGCGATGACGTTGAGCGATCGAATCGGATAGTGGCGGACCAGTTCCGCCACGGGAGACCCCCACGAAGGTTGTGGATCGAGGAAAAGCCGCACGCCGTTGCCCTCGAAAAAGGCAATCCCCCAACCGTCGCGGTGGATATCAGTGCCACCCCCTCGGGCCTGGAAGCCAGTGAAAGAGAAGCAAATGTCGGTGGGAACATTGCAGTTCATTCCCAGAAGTTGGCACATAGCACCCTCGATCAATCGCCTTGGAAAAGCGTAGTGTAAACGCGCCGTATTGCGATTCGCCTCACCGGTTGCGATTCATAACGTTTACAATGCGCGGCGCGCCCGCAGACCCAATGAGCGAATCTTGCAATCCATGACTCACCGATCCCCCAAAGTGCTGATCGTCGACGACAACGACCTGATGCGCACCCTGCTACGCGGCATTCTGCGCAGCGAAAGTTGCCAGGTGGTCGGGGAAGCCAAAAACGGAACGATCGCCCTCGACCTGGTGGAACGAACCTTTCCGGACGTCGTGTTTCTCGACGTCATGATGCCGGAGATGGACGGCATCGAAGTCCTGCAATACATCCAGGAACGCCACCCGCGAATCAAGGTCATCATGATCACCGGCAACCCAAGCGTTGAAAATGTTCAGGAATCGATCCAGGGCGGCGCAGCAGGGTTCATCGTCAAGCCGTTCAATACGGCGCGGGTTCTCGACACGCTGCACAAAGCGCTGCAAGGCGCCGAAAAAATCGCTCAATAGCAGCTGCTAAAAACTGTTTTTCCAGGCGCGGAGGGCAGCGAACACCTCGACGGGCTCGTCCGACAATGCGCCCTGCCTTTTCGCCGCCGCCCGCACCGCGGGTTCGCTGCAGCGCAGGAATGGATTGGTCGCCTTCTCAAGCGCGAGCGTCGCCGGAACGGTTGCCGCTCCCCGGGAACGGCAGGCAGCGACCTCTGCAACCCGATCACGCAACGGCTGATTGTCCGGCTCGACAGCCAGCGCAAAACGCAGATTCGATTCCGTGTATTCATGGGCACAGAAGACCTGCGTTTCATCCGGCAAGGCAGCCAGTCGCGACAGCGAGTCGAACATTTGCGCCGGAGTGCCCTCGAAGATGCGTCCGCAGCCACCGGTGAACAACGTATCGCCGCAAAAGAGGTGGCCCGCCGCGAGATAGGCCAGGTGCCCGGAGGTATGTCCGGGAACCGCAATGACCTCGAACTCGATCCCCAACGACGCGGGGCGCACCGTCTCACCCCCGCCCAGAGGGCGCGAAAGGCCTGTGATAGACTCCGCAGCCGGACCAAACACCTCGGCGCGGGAATGCTCCAGCAAGGCGGCAATTCCGCCCTGATGGTCCTGATGATGATGCGTCACGAGGATGGCCCCCAGCGCCAGCCCTTCACGCTTGAGCACCTCCAGGACAGGACCGGCATCGCCGGGGTCAACGACAACCGCCGAGCCGCCTTTGCGCAGCAGCCAGATGTAGTTATCCTTGAACGCGGATATTCGCACGACGTCAAACATGGCCCGATTTTGAGAGAACAGCGAAAAATGTCAATAACCGGCATCGATGAGTGGCTTTCGACCCCCCAGGGTCGCTACGTCATCACCTGGGAACAGGACAAGATCGACGCCGTGGTTGACGACCTCTTCGGATACAACGCATTGCAGCTCGGGTTGCCCCAAATCCCGTTGCTTGCGCACAACCGGATTCCCTTGCGTCAGATTGCCGGAGAAAACGGCAGGGTCGACGTTCTCTGCGACCTGCGCGAACTGCCTTTCGCCGCCAACAGCATCGATCTGGTCGTCTTGCCGCATATTCTCGAATTCCACGACGACCCGCACCAGATCCTGCGCGAAGTCGAGCGCATCCTCATCCCCGACGGACAACTGGTCGTCACCGGCTTCAACCCGTTATCGCTTTGGGGAGTGCGGCGGAAACTGCCCAAATGCCCGGACACGTTTCCCATGAACGGTGACTACATCTCCGTCCTTCGTCTGAAAGACTGGCTGCAACTGCTCAATTTCGAAGTCGATCGGGGCAACTTCGGTTGCTACGCCCCGCCCTGCCAGAACGAAAAATGGCTCCATCGCTGGCATTTCCTCGAAGCGGCCGGTGATCGCTGGTGGAGCTTTGCCGGCGGCGTGTACCTGCTGCGAGCCATCAAGCGCGTAAAGGGAATGCGCCTGATCATGCCGGCCTGGAACCAGAAAAAGGCGCCCGCCAAGGCGCTGACCCCCATCATTCACAAAGGAAGCGAAAAGCGTGGCATCTGACGCAAGCATAGATATTTTTACCGACGGCGGATGCCGCGGCAATCCTGGCCCGGGCGGCTGGGGCGCAATACTCAAAGCGGGCGAAGCAGAGAAGGAACTGTGGGGCGGCGAGCCCGACACCACCAACAATCGCATGGAACTCACGGCGGTGATCCGCGCGCTCGAAGCCCTCAAGCGCCCGGTCGAAGCGCGGCTCCACACCGACTCGCAATATGTCCAGAAAGGAATCAGCCAATGGATTCACAACTGGAAGCGTAACGGCTGGCGTACTGCCGACAAGAAGCCCGTGAAGAACGCCGATCTCTGGCAACAGCTCGACAAACTGGTGGCGCAACACCGGATCGAGTGGGTCTGGGTCAAAGGCCACGCGGGACACCCGGGTAATGAACGAGCCGATCAACTGGCCAACCGAGGCATCGACGACCTGCTTTCCGCTCAGCGCTCCAACTGACTTCCAACGATATGCGCCAAATTTTCCTTGATACCGAAACCACCGGCCTGGAACACAGGCTCGGCCACCGAATCATCGAAGTCGGCTGCGTCGAAATGCGCAACCGGCGCCTCACTCATCGGCATTTCCACCGTTACACCAACCCGGACCGGGATATCGACGCCGGCGCACTGGCGGTGCACGGCATCAGCCTGGAGTTTCTGCAGGACAAGCCCCGTTTCGCGGAAATTGCCGAGGAGTTCCTCGACTTCGTACGTGGCGCCGAATTGATCATTCACAACGCACCGTTCGATATCGGCTTCATCAACGCCGAACTGGCGCGGCTCGACATGGCGCCGATCGAAACCGTATGCCGCGGCATCATCGATTCCCTGCGCCTCGCCAAGGATCTCCATCCGGGCAAGAAAAACAACCTCGACGTCCTGTGCGACCGCTACGGCATCGACAACTCGAAACGAACGCTGCACGGCGCCTTGCTCGACGCGGAAATTCTGGCCGATGTCTATATCGCGATGACGCGCGGCCAGGAAAGCCTGATCACCGACTCCGAAGAAAATCCCGCGCCACTGCAAGACGTTGCCGGGGCTGAAGCACTGACACACGGTCTCGCTCCGGACGCTCCTCGCGTATTGCGCATCCTGAAGGCCGACGAAACCGAACAGGCTGAACACGCGCAACTGCTCGCAGCGATCCAGAAGGAAAGCAAGGGAAAATGCCTGTGGCTCGCGGAT
>JARFTZ010000029.1 GCA_029289235.1 Gammaproteobacteria bacterium | reverse complement strand
GATCATCGTGCTGGCGCCGATCCTGGTGCCGGTGGCGGCGAAGTTCGGGGTTGATCCGGTGCATTTCGGGACGATCATGGTGGTGAATCTTGCGATGGGGATGATCACCCCGCCGTTCGGTGTCAATCTCTTCGCCGCCTGTACGGTGGCGAAAATCTCGCTCGATCAGATGATCAAGCAGCTGATCCCCTTCGTCCTCGCCGTCCTCTCCTTCCTCATGATCATCACCTACGTGCCCCAGGTCTCCCTCTTCCTCAGGGATCTCGTCTATGGGGTGCAGTAAGCGATCCGCGCTCGCATAAGCGAAAAGGCCAGTCCCGCAGGACTGGCCTTTTCTCAATGGTGGTCGGCCAATCAGCCGTAGTTGATCGGATGCTTGCTCAGCCAGTGCCCGTCGCGCACCTGAGTGATGCGCTTGCCCGCCTTGTGGGCCATGGCCGAGGTGATCGGCCGCGTTTTCCAGGCGAAACTTCCGGCAAATCCGAGCACGGCGCCCAGCAATCCACCGGCAATGACGCCGCGAACCGGCTTGCGGTCGTCGGCGAGGACGCCGCAGATGGCGCCGGCGAGGACGCCAATGGTGGCCGGCTGCCAGGATTCCTGTGCTGCCGTTGCTACCAGGTCGGTGGTTTCTTCGGCTTCCAGGACTTCTTTGCGTGCTGAATTGGCACCATCAATTCCTGCTTCAATCAATTCCTTGCTGTAAGCAATGTTTTCCTTGACCGCGTCTTTGATGCTCATGATCTCATGCTCCTATGTCTGGTTGGCGCGATAACAGGCAAATGGGCGAACTGCCTCATGTTCGTTTCTCCGCTACAGAGAAACCGGCCCTTATGCGTAACCCTAGCATTCACTGAAGACATTGTCACGCTTGGGATTGGGGCGGGAGCCCGAATCTTCCTGAATGGCTAGGATTCCGGCTGCAGGGTGGCCTGGATTTCCAGCTTCTGCTCACCGCGCGTGACGGACAGGCTGACCGTTTCGCCGATCTGGAGATCGTCCATGCGCGACAGGTAACGGGCCACACTGTCCACCAGCTTGCCGTTGATCGCCGTGATGATGTCGCCGGGGGCGATCCGCCCATCCCGGGTAACTTGCGCCCCCTTGAGACCTGCAGTATCCGCGGCCGATCCCGGGCTGACCTTGAGGACATAGACGCCCTGCGTGCCGAACGTGCGAATCAGGCGTTCGTTGAGCCCGTCGTCGATCTGGATGCCCAGCACCGGCCGGATGTATTTCCCCTTGGCGATCAGTTGCGGCACGACGCGGGCGACGGTGTCGACCGGGACGGCGAAACCGATGCCGGCCGAGGCGCCGCTCGGGCTGTAGATGGCGGTGTTGATGCCGATCAGCCGGCCGGCTGAATCGAGCAGCGGGCCGCCCGAGTTGCCGGGGTTGATCGCCGCGTCGGTCTGGATCAGGTGTTCGACGCTACGGCCTCCGCTGTTGCCATCATTCCCGCCGAGCGAGCGGTCGAGCGCCGAAACGATGCCGCTGGTCAGCGTCCAGTCGAGACCGAAGGGGTTGCCGATGGCGAACACCTTCTGGCCGACGCGCAAGTCGTTGCTGGTGCCGAGCGGTACCGGAGGCGGCCGCTTGAAGCCGACGCCGATGCGCAACACCGCAATGTCGTGCGCCGGACTGGTGCCGACCAGCCCGGCCTGGTAGTCGCGCCCGTCGGCCAGGCGGACGATCGCTTCGCTGGCATTCTCGATGACGTGGAAATTGGTGATGACATGACCGGCGTCGTCCCAGATGAAACCGGAGCCGGTACCGCGCGGCACGGTGAACACGTTGCGCGTCCAGAAGTCGCGCACCTGCGACCGCGTCGTGATGAACACCACCGAGTCCCTGGCCTTCTCGAACAGTTCGATCGTCGCCTTTTCATCGGCGGCGAGATCGCCGCGCGCGGTGACGATCCGTGGCGTGGCATCGCTCGGCGCCAGCCAGGCCTCGATGTGCGGCAGGAAGTGGTTGAGCAGGATCAGCAGGGCGGCGGCCGCGGTCAGCCAGAGCAGGCGGGATTGGAAGCGGGAGGGTTCGCGGGAGGAGGGAAATGTCATGCGATCGGAAAACTTGGTGGCCGGGTTATCGGGAGGTGGAGTGTAGCGTCCGATTCTACCGGTTGACGCACAGGTTGCGGCCGCCTGCCTTGGCTGCGTAGAGCGCATCGTCGACCTGCCTAAGGGCGTTTTCTGCGCTATCGGGTTGTGTGTCGAATGTCTTCGTGCCCATGCTGGCGGTAATCGTGTAGCCCGCAGTGGCCATGGCTTCCCTGATGCGTTGCGCAATGTGCGCGACAATTGTGGCGCAATCGGCCTGGGAGGCGTTGGGCAGCAGGACGATGAATTCGTCTCCGCCGAGTCGGGCCACCGTGTCCGATTCGCGCGTGCAGCGTTTCAATGCTTCGGCTGTCAGGCGCAGGGCGTGGTCGCCAGCAGCATGGCCGTGCGTGTCGTTGAGCTCCTTGAACCGGTCAAGGTCGAGAAGCAACAGCGAGAAACACGAACCGAAGCGCTTTTGGCGGGAGATTTCCATGGCCAGAAGATCATCGAAGCTGCGTCGGTTGTGCAAACCGGTCAGTGTGTCGTGAGTCGCGTTGTGATAAGTGGTGCGCAGAGTGTTTCGCAATGACCGGGCCAGACCTCCGGTCAGGCATACGACGCTCAGCGACACCAGCAACGAGACCAGCTTCGTGTGCAGCGGGATCGGATACTGGAGCAGAACCGTTGATTGCAGGCCGAACGTTACTGCGCCAGCGAAAACCGCCATGCCGGGACGGGCGCAGTGTATCGCGATATAGGCGAACGGGAACAGATAAAGGCTATGCAGGCGGTAATCTTCTCCAAGGGAAAAGTCCGCCGCGGCGAGCGCGATAAGCGCCACCAGCCCAGTGGGGAGTGCCCTTCGCGTTGATTTGTCGCCGGGTAGAAAATAGCGGGAGAGTTTGCTGTAGTTCATGGATTAAGCATAGATGATCGCCTGCCCGACGATAGGGTCTGACGGAGGCACTTCCGGAAAAAAAAGTTGTCTAGCGCTGGCGATGTGTACCACCGGTCAACCACCTATCCAGGAGCCGAACCATGAGCGAATCGCGCAATGAAACTGCGGCATCGCCGCAAGGTATCACCCAGCAGGAAATCGACCAGCGGGTTTTCGATCTTTACGACGAGTACTGCCACGGCCGCATCGACCGGCGCGAGTTCCTCTCGCGCGCAGCCGCGATGGTCGTCGTCGGCGGGTCCGCGCTGGCCATGGCCGAGTCGCTGCTGCCGAACTATGCGCAGGCGCAGACGATTTCCTTTGCCGATACCCGCCTGAAGGGCTCGTATGTGACTTATCCGTCGCCGGGCGGCAATTCGGGCACGATGCGCGGCTATCTCGTCCAGCCGACGGGCAATGGGCCGTTCCCGGCCGTCCTGGTGGTGCATGAAAACCGTGGCCTCAACCCCTATATCGAGGATGTGGCTCGCCGGCTGGCCGTCGAAGGTTTTCTGGCGCTCGCGCCGGACGGCCTGCATCCGCTCGGCGGCTATCCCGGCAATGACGACGACGGGCGTGCCATGCAGGCGAAGCTGGATCAGCCAAAGCTGCGCACCGATCTGCTGAACAGCGCGGTTTTCCTGAAGAACCACGCGCTGTCGACGAAAAAGCTCGGCGTGACAGGGTTCTGCTACGGCGGCGGCATTGTCAATTATCTTGCGGCGACGCTCGGCGCCGACATGCAGGCCGGCGCGCCTTACTACGGGGTTGCGGCGGACACGGCCAGTGTCGCCAACATCAAGGCGCCGCTGGTGTGCCACCTGGCCGAACACGACGAGCGGATCAATGCCACCTATCCGGCATTCGAGGCGGCACTGAAGGCTGCCGGGGTGGATTACCAGGTGCACACCTATCCGGGCACACAGCATGGTTTCCACAACGACTCGACTCCGCGCTACAACGCCGAGGCCGCCAAGCTTTCATGGGAGCGGACGCTGGCGCATTTCCGCAAGCATCTTGCGTGAACGGCAAGATTGTGAACGGATGAACACCTACCATAGAGTCACAGAGACGCAGAGTTTTCGCAGAGAAAAATTCTGAAAACCATGGTTTTTCTCCGCGTTTCCTCTGCGCCTCAGCGTCTCTGTGGCGGGCCTTGCGGGGTTACGGCAGAAACGGCTTGCCGAGCGACGCCGGCAGGTTGTTCTGCAGAACGCGGCGGTCGCGCGAGATGACGACCAGCACGACGATCGTCGCCACGTAGGGCAGGGCGGCGAGAAACTGCACCGGGACCATGATGCCGAGGCCCTGCGCATGGAACTGCAGGATCGTCACCGCGCCGAACAGGTAGGCGCCGAGCATCAGCCGGGCCGGCTTCCACGAGGCGAAGACGACCAGCGCGACGGCGATCCAGCCGCGACCGGCGCTCATGTTTTGCACCCACAGCGGCGTGTAGACGGTGGAAAGATACGCACCCGCGATCCCTGCCATCGCGCCGCCAAAGGCCACCGCGCCGAAACGGATGCTGATTACCGGGTAGCCGATGGCGTGCGCCGATTCCGGCGATTCGCCGATGGCCTTGAGCAGCAGGCCGAGACGGGTTTTTGCCAGCGTCCAGGCGATGCCGGCAAAGGCCAGGAACGAGAGATAGACGACCCAGTCCTGCTTGAACAGGATCGGGCCGAGCAGCGGGATGTCTGAGAGCAGCGGGATGGCGATCGGCTTCAGGCCCGGCAGGCTGTAGGCGACGTAGTGCTGGCCGATGAACGCCGAAAGGCCGATGCCGAAGATCGTCAGCGCCAGGCCGCAGGCCGCCTGGTTGGCCGCCAGCGAGAGCGCGAAGAAGCCGAAGATCATCGCCGTGGCCGCGCCGGCCAATGCGCCCGCGGGCAGGCCGGCCGTGACACCGTAGCCGCTTTCGGCGGCGGCGGCGAAGCCGGCGATGGCTCCGACCAGCATCATGCCTTCGACGCCGAGGTTGATCACGCCGGTGCGTTCGGCGACGAGTTCGCCGAGGCCGGCGAAGATGAGCGGCACGGCGGCGCCAAGGGTGCCGGCCAGGATGGGGATGAGATGTTCGATCATGGCTTGTGGAATGTGATACGCGTCCCGGTTATACGAGGCGGCGAATGCGGTTGTCGATGAACACGTCCGAGCCGAGCAGGAAGAAAAGCAGCATGCCCTGGAAGATGCCGGTGATGGCGTAGGGCATTTGGAGGCTGACCTGCGCGGCTTCGCCGCCGAGGTAGATCAGCGCCATCAGGAAACCGGCGAGGACGATGCCGAGCGCGTGCAGCCGGCCGAGGTAGGCAACGATGATCGCGGCGAAGCCGTAGCCCGGCGAGATGTTCAGGTTCAGTTGCCCGACCGGCCCGGCGATTTCGCCAACGCCGGCAATCCCCGCTGTGAGGCCCGACATCACGAGGCAGAACCACACCGTCTGCTTGGCCGAGAAACCGGCGTAGTGCGAGGCGGCTGGCGCCAGTCCGCCGACTTCGATCTGGAAGTGCATGAAGCTCTTGGCGTTGAAGATCCAGAACAGCAGCACGGCGGCGAGGGTGATGAACAGCGAGGTATTGACCCGCGAACCTTCAAGGAGGATCGAGAAGAGGGCGCTGTCGCCGAACATGATCGACTGCGGGAAGTTCATCCCCTCCGGGTCGCGCCAGGGGCCGTTGACCATGTAGGCGAGGATCAGGCTGGCGACGTAGCTGAGCATCAGCGTGGTCAGCGTTTCCGAGGCATTGAAGCGCGTCCTCAGCAGCGCCGGAATCGCGCCCCACAGCGCGCCGCCGATGGCGCCGGCGACGACCATCGCCGGGACGATCCAGGCGGCGTCCATCCCCTCGGTGGTGATCGCCACGCCGCCGCCGAAGAGCGCGCCGACGATCAGCTGCCCCTCTGCGCCGATGTTGTAGATGCGCGCCTTGAAGCCGATGGCCAGTCCCTGCGCGATGAGGATCAGCGGGCAGGCCTTGATCAGCAGTTCGCTCCAGCCGTAGCCGGTTTCCAGCGGCTGGATGAAGAAGACGTGGAACGAGGTCAACACCGGTTTGCCGAGCGTCCAGAAGAGGAAGGAGCCGGTCAACAGGGTCGCCGCCACGGCGATCAGCGGCGCGGTCCAGCGCATCACGCGCGAGGGATGGGGCCGGGGTTCAAGCAGATGCATTATTCAACTCCATCGATGCGGCGGTGCGGCCGTCGTCAGCATGATCGAACAGGCCGGCCATCTGCAGGCCGACCTTCTCCGCGTTGAGTTCCGCGCGCGGCTGTGCCGGCGACAGGCGGCCCTGGGCGAGCACGGCGATGCGGTCGGCGATCTCGAACAGTTCCTCCAGTTCCTCGGAAACCACCAGGATCGCCACCCCGGTGCGCGAGAGGTCGAGCAGCGCCTGGCGCAGGATCGCGGAAGCGCCGACGTCGACACCCCAGGTCGGCTGGGCGACGATCATTACCTCGGGCTTCAGCATGATCTCGCGACCGACGATGAACTTCTGCAGGTTGCCGCCGGAAAGCGAGCGGGCATTGGTCGAGGCGTCGGCACCGCGCACGTCGAAGCGGTTGACGCATTCGTCGGCGTAGTCCCGCGCCTTGCCGTAGCGCACCAGGCCCCAGTTCTTCATGCCCTGGCGGTGCGCGGTGAGCAGTGCGTTGTGCGAGAGCGACAGCGGCGGTACCGCGCCGCGGCCGAGGCGTTCTTCCGGCACGTAGACGATGCCGCGGTTGCGCCGCTGGCCGGAATTGAGGTGGCCGATCGGCTTGCCGTCGAGGCGGATCGTTTCCTTCTCGACCGTCACTTCGCCGGACAGCGCCAAGAGCAGTTCGGCCTGCCCGTTGCCCGAGATGCCGGCGATGCCGAGAATCTCGCCCGCGTTGACGGTCAGCGAGATGTCCTTCAGCGCCGTGCCGAACGGCGAAGTCGGTTCCAGAGTGAGGCCTTCCACGGTCAGCACCGGGCGGTGTTCCCCCTCGTAGATCGGCGCCTCGCACACCGGCAGTTCGCGGCCGATCATCATCCGCGCCAGGCTGCCGGGCGTTTCCTCCCGCGGGACGGCCTTGCCGGTGACCTTGCCGTTGCGCAGGATCGTCGCGTGGTCGCAGAGCGACTGGATTTCGTGCAGCTTGTGGCTGATGTAGAGGATCGACACGCCTTCGGAGGCCAATTGGCGCAGCGTCTCGAACAGCTTGACGACCGCCTGCGGCGTAAGCACCGAGGTCGGCTCGTCGAGGATCAGCAGCTTCGGCTTCTGCAGCAGGCAGCGCACGATCTCCACCCGCTGCCGTTCGCCGACGGAGAGGCTATGCACCATCCGGTTCGGGTCGAGCGGCAGGCCGTAGTGTTCCGACACTTCCTTGACACGCGTGGCCAGCGCCGGCAGGTCGAACGGTTCGTCGAGCACCAGCGCGATGTTCTCGGCGACGGTCAGCGTCTCGAACAGCGAGAAATGCTGGAAGACCATGCCGATGCCGAGTCGCCGGGCCTGCGCCGGGTTGGCGATGTTCACCTCGTGCCCGTCGAGCAGCACCGTGCCGGCGTCGGCCTTCACTGCCCCGTAGATGATCTTCATCAGCGTGCTCTTGCCCGCGCCGTTCTCGCCCAGCACCGCGTGGATCTCGCCCGGCAGCACGGTGAGGCTCACGTCCTCGTTGGCGACGATGGTCGGGTAGCGCTTGGTGATTCCGATCAATTCCAGGCGGGGAACGGTATGGGACATGCGTGCTCCGGCAGGGCGGTTGGCTTAGGGTGTTTTTGGATGGCTGGCGGCAGAAAAAAGGAATCCCGGCCGCGGACCCAGCGTGCCGGAAAGGTTCGCATGATACACGTTCGGGAGGCGGCTTTTGCAGCGAGTTTTGCGGCGATGGCGGGGCGATGGCAGCGGTTCCGCCGCCGGTCAATTTCCGTTAAGCCTCCCCGCGATTGAAACGTTTGGAAATATTTACTGCTCCAAGCGTAATCGTTTGCAACCGTGCCGCCCCGATAATGGCGGGGGTGGTTTTCCGTCGGAGCGTGCCTTGCCGCTGTGCAGTGTTCCGACTCCTTCTCTGTTCATGATCGTGATGCATTCATCGTTCGCGGTGTTGGCGGATGGCATCACGGCGAAACCGGTCATCGAGGAGCTTTCCGTGAGCGTCGAGCGCGTCCCGAAGTCATTTCGTTTTTCCTCCCTTGCCCTGGTCGCTGCGCTGGCGCTGGGCAGTCTTTCCCTCTCTGGTTGCAACGAGAGCCAGTCGGCCGTGAGTACGGCGACCAAGCCGCCCGAAGTCGGCGTCGTGACGCTGGCCACGCAACCATTGGCCCTGAGCACCGAACTGTCGGGACGGACGACGGCGTATATGGTTGCGCAGATTCGCCCGCAGGTCGGCGGCATCGTGCAGAAGCGCGCTTTCACCGAGGGGGCGATGGTCAAGGCGGGCGAACTGCTCTACCAGATCGACCCGGCGAGTTACCAAGCCGCGCACGCCAGCGCCAAGGCCAGCGTGGCGCGCGCCGAGGCGACGCTCAACGCGGCACGGTTGAAGGCGCAACGGCAGGCCGAGCTGCTCGCGATCGAGGCGATCAGCAAGCAGGATCACGAGGATGCGCAGGCCAGCCTGCATCAGGCGGAAGCCGATCTCGCCGCGGCAAAAGCGGCGCTGGAAACGGCGAGCATCAATCTGGAACGAACGCGCATCACCTCGCCGATCGGCGGCCGGGTCGAAACTTCGTCAGTGACGCAAGGCGCGCTGGTGACGGCCAATCAGGAGACGGCTCTGACCACGGTGCAGCAACTCGACCCGATCTACGTCGATATCCCGCAGTCGAGCGCCGAAGTGCTGCAGTTGCGCAAGGCCGCGGCGAGCGGGCGGTTGAAGACCGATGGCGACAGCTCGGCGCGCATCCGGCTGGTGCTCGAGGACGGCAGCGTCTACAAGCATGAAGGCAAGCTGCAGTTCAGCGGCGTGACGGTCAATGAGGGCACCGGCACGGTGACCCTGCGGGCGCTGGTGCCAAACCCGGAGCGTTTGCTGATGCCGGGGATGTACGTGCGGGCGACGCTCGGGCTGGGTACCGATCCGGAGGCGTTGCTGGTGCCGCAGCAAGGCATCGGCCGCGACAACGCCGGGCGGGCGACCGCGCTGGTGGTGGGCGACGACGGCAAGGTCGAGTTGCGCAGCGTCACTGTCGCCGAAACCGTGGATAAAAGCTGGCGCGTGACGGCCGGGCTGGCTGCCGGGGACAAAGTGATCGTCGAGGGTTCGGGCAAGGTACGGCCAGGGCAGGCGGTGAGTGCAGTCGCCGTTGATTTGAACGCAAAGGTGAATGCCAAGCCGGCGCCTGCATCTGCCACCAAAGCGCCGGCAGCGGCGGGTTGAGGAGAGAACGATGGCCCGTTTCTTTATCGACCGTCCGATCTTCGCCTGGGTGATCGCGATCGTCATCATGCTCGCCGGCGCGCTGTCGATCGGGCGCCTGTCGCTGGAGCAGTACCCGGACATCGCGCCGACGCAGATTTCGGTCTCCGCGACGTATTCCGGCGCGTCGGCCAAGACCGTCGAGGACTCGGTGACGCAGATCATCGAACAGCAAATGAAGGGGCTCGACCGCATGCAGTCGATGTCCTCGACCAGCGACTCGAACGGCCGGGCGCGGGTGACGCTCAGCTTCACCGCCGGCACCAATTCCGACGTTGCGCTGATGCAGGTGCAGAACAAGGTGCAGCAGGCGATGTCGCGCCTGCCGCAATCGGTGCAGAACCAGGGCGTGACGGTGACCAAGGCCGGGACGGACAACCTGCTCGTCGTCTCGCTGGTGTCCGACAACCCCAACGTGACGGCGGTCGATATCGGCGACTACGTGGCCTCGAACCTCGTCGATGTGATCAGCCGCATCGACGGCGTCGGCGAGGTGCAGACCTTCGGCTCCGGCTACGCGATGCGCATCTGGCTCGATCCGGGCAAGCTGGAGAAGTACGCGCTGATGCCGTCCGACATCAGCAGCGCGCTGACGGCGCAGAACACCCAGGTGTCGGCCGGGCAACTCGGCGGCCTGCCGGCGGCGCCGGGGCAGTTGATCAACGCGACGATCTCGGCGCGCAGCCGGCTGACGTCCGTCGAGGAATTCAGGAACGTGGTGATCAAGTCGGCGAGCGACGGCACGGTGGTGCGCCTCGGCGACGTGGCGCGTGTCGAACTGGGTGCCGAGAGCTACTCGATCCAGGGGCGCCTCAACGGCAAGCCGATGACCGGAATGGGCATCAAGCTGGCGACCGGGGCCAACGAGCTCGGCGTCGCCGAGGCGGTGAAAGCGAAGATTGCGGAAATGGAGCCGTACTTCCCAGACCAGATGCGCGCCGTCGTCCCCTACGACACGACGCCGTTCATCAAGGTGTCGATCGAGGAAGTGGCGATCACGCTGATCGAGGCGATCATCCTCGTCGTCGCGGTCATGTACCTGTTCATGCAGAACCTGCGTGCCACACTGATCCCGGCGATTACGGTACCCGTCGTACTGCTCGGCACCTTCGGCGTGCTGGCGGCGTTCGGCTACTCGATCAACACGCTGACCATGTTCGGCATGGTGCTGGCGATCGGCCTGCTGGTCGATGACGCGATCGTCGTCGTCGAGAACGTCGAGCGACTGATGACCGAGCGCGGCCTGCAGGCGAGGGAGGCGACGCGCGAATCGATGCAGGAAATCACGGGCGCGCTGGTCGGCATCGCGCTGGTGCTCTCGGCGGTATTCATCCCGATGGCCTTCTTCGGCGGCTCGACCGGCGTCATCTACCGCCAGTTCTCGATCACCATCGTTTCCTCGATGCTGCTCTCGGTCTTCGTCGCCATGACGCTGACGCCGGCGCTGTGCGCGTCGCTGCTGCGCCTGTCGGATGTCGATCATCATGAAGACACCAAGCCGCACGGCCCGGTGCAGCGTTTCTTCGCCTGGTTCAACCGCTCGTTCACCGCAGGAAGCGGACGCTACGAGCGGGGCGTGGGCGGCATCCTGCAGCGCGGCAAGCGCTTCATGCTGATCTATGCGCTGATCCTCGGCGTGCTCGGCGTCTCCTTCGTCAAGTTGCCGACGTCGTTCCTCCCGGACGAGGACCAGGGGCGTTTGATGATGATGGTCCAGATGCCGGCGGGGTCGTCGTACACCCGCACGGACGCGGTGTTGCGCGAGGTCGAAAGCTATTTCTCCCAACAGCCGGAGGTTACGGAGTACCTGACGATCGTCGGCCTCAACGGCGATCAGGCCTCCGCCAATGGTTTCATCAAGCTCAAGGACTGGGGCGAGCGCGAGGGCAAGGGGCAGGACGCCGCGTCGCTTGCCCGCAAGATGACCGCCGACCTCTCCCGGATTCGCGACGCCCGCGTCTTCGTCTTCCTCCCGGCGGCGATCCGCGGCCTCGGGTCGAGCGCCGGTTTCACGGTCGAACTGCAGGATCTCGCCGGCAGCGGCCATGATGCCCTGGTGAAGGCGCGCGACCAGTTTCTGCAACTGGCGCGACAGGACAAGCGGCTGGCGCAGGTGCGCCTGAGCGGGCTGGACGACGTTGCCCAGTTCGCGGTGGACATCGACGACCGCAAGGCCTCGGCGATGAAACTCGCGACGAGCGACATCAACAGCACGTTGTCGACGGCGCTCGGCGGGACCTACGTCAATGACTTCATCGACCGCTCCCGCGTCAAGCGGGTGTATGTGCAGGGCGATGCCCCGTTCCGCATGAATCCGGACGACCTGCGCCGCTGGCACGTCCGCAACAGCGTCGGCGAAATGGTGCCGATGACCACCTTCGCCAGTACCCGCTGGACCTACGGCTCGCCCCGCCTGGAACGCTACAGCGGCATGTCCTCCTACGAAATCGTCGGTTCGGCGGCCGAAGGCGTGAGCTCCGGCGACGCCATGGCGGCGGTCGAGGAGATCGTCAAGCAGTTGCCGCAGGGCATCGGTTACGAGTGGGCCGGGCAGTCGTACCAGGAACGCCTCGCCGGATCGCAGGCGCCGGCGCTCTACGCCATCTCGATCCTCTTTGTCTTCCTTTGTCTCGCCGCGCTGTACGAGAGCTGGACGGTGCCGTTCTCGGTGTTGCTCGTGGTGCCGCTCGGGGTCATCGGCGCGGTGCTGGCGACCTGGCTGGCCGGACTGGAGAACGACGTCTACTTCCAGATCGGCCTGCTGACCACCGTCGGCCTGTCGGCGAAGAACGCGATCCTCATCGTCGAGTTCGCCAAGGCGCTGCGCGAGCAGGGCAAGTCGCTGGTCGACGCGACCCTGGAAGCGGT
Source organism: Gammaproteobacteria bacterium (assembly GCA_029289235.1). GTDB lineage: Bacteria > Pseudomonadota > Gammaproteobacteria > Burkholderiales > Rhodocyclaceae > Propionivibrio. The sequence goes on along the minus strand of JARFTZ010000029.1, from coordinate 52,641 downwards.
GCGCCTGCGCCTGCGGCCGATCCTGATGACCTCGCTGGCCTTCATGTTCGGCGTGCTGCCGCTGGCTTTCAGCAGCGGCGCCGGTTCGGCCAGCCGCCGCGCCATCGGCACCGGCGTGCTCGGCGGCATGGCGACGGCCACGGTGCTCGGGCTGATCTTCGTGCCGCTGTTCTTTGTCCTCGTTTGCCGGTTGTTCGAGCGGCGGCGCAAGGCGTCCGATGTCCCGGGTCTGGTAGCCGCGAACGCCGAAGGAGATGCCTGATGCGTCCTCATGTCATTGCCCTTTCGCTCTGCCTCGCCCTGCTTGGCGGCTGCGCCAACCTCGCGCCGGACTATCTGCGGCCGGAGCTGCCGGTGCCCGCCGCCGTCAATGGGGATTCCGTTGCCACGCAAGCCATTGAAGGACTCGACTGGCAGCGCGTGATCACCAACGAACGGCTGAAGAAAGTCGTCGCGCTGGCGCTGGAAAACAATCGCGATCTGCGTATCGCCGCGCTGAACATCGAAAAGGCGCGGGCGCAGTATCAGATCGAAGGCGCCGCGCTGTTGCCCTCGGTCAGCGCCTCGGCCGGCGGCAGTTCGTCGCGCTACGAGGGCGCCATCTCGCGCAAGTACAGCGTCGGACTGGGCGTTACCTCGTACGAGCTCGATTTCTTCGGGCGACTGACGAATCTGAAGGACGCCGCGCTGCAGGATTTCCTCGCCACCGAAGCGACGCAGCGCAGCGTGCGCACCAGCCTGATCGCCGAGGTGACCAACGCCTGGCTGACGCTGGCGGCGGATCTGGACTTGCTGAAACTGGCGCAGGAAACCTACGAGAGCCGCAGCAAGACGCTGGAGCTGACGCGCAAACAGCAGGAACTCGGCGGTTCGTCGCGCCTGACGGTCGTGCAGGCGCAGGCGACGACCGAAGCGGCGCGCGGCGACGTGGCGAATTACCAGGGGCTGGTCGAACAGGCCGGCAATGCGTTGAACCTGCTGGTCGGGACGACCGTGCCGAAGGATCTCCTGCCAGCGCCGGATAGTGGTGTCGGTGCCAGCGCCCTGGCGCTGCTGGAGGTGCCAGGCGGGGTGTCGTCGGAGGTACTGCTGCGCCGTCCCGACATCGTCTCGGCCGAGCACACGTTGATCGGCTCCAACGCCGACATCGGCGCGGCGCGGGCGGCCTTCTTCCCGTCGATCACGCTGACCGGTAGCGTCGGTAGCAGCAGTTCCAGTCTCAACAGTCTTTTCGACGCGGCAACGCGCGCGTGGACCTTCGTGCCGACGCTGACGCTGCCGATTTTCAACGCCGGCAAGCTGAGCGCCGCGTTGTCGGTGGCCGAAACGACCCGCGACATCCAGGTGGCGACCTACGAAAAAGCCGTGCAGACGGCATTCCGCGAGGTGAGCGACGCCTTGTCGGTGCGCGGGACGCTGGCCGAGCGCATGGCGGCGCAAAAGGCGGAAGTCGACGCCTATGCCAGCAGCCTGAAGCTGTCGACCGAGCGCTACCGTTCCGGTGCCGACAGCTACCTGAACGTTCTCGATTCGCAGCGCTCGCTCTACACCGCGCAAAAGAGTCTGATCGCCCTGCAACTGACCGAGCAGAGCAACCGCATGACGCTGTTCAAGGTGCTGGGCGGGGGGTGATCACCGTCGCTTTTCCATTGCGCGCTGGAGGCCGGTGACCAGCGCATCCACGGCGTCCGTGAAAGCATCGAGGCGCTGTTCTTGATCGGGCAAACCGGCGGCTTCGCCGGATGCAAGTTCGTTGGCCAGTCGGTGTACTTTGTCGTGCAGGCGTTCCAGTTCCCGCCGGGTAGTCTGGCTGATCTTTCTTTCCGCGCGGGCGGAGCGTAACCAGTCGCCGAGTTGGCAGGGGTGGCGGAGCGCCGGAATGTCCTGCCGGTTGATCCTGGCGGCGGCCTCGACGTCCTTGGCCCAGGCGCGGTGTTCGGTGATGGCGTAGAGCAGCGGCAAGGCGTCGCGCGGGACCGGGCGGGTGTTGCGCCACAGCGTGTCGGGGCGCCAGTTCTCCACCCAGTCCTGCAACTCGTTTCCCGGCATGGGCTTGGCGATTCCATACCCCTGGCCGAATTCGCAGCCCAGTTGCAGCAGCATGCTGCCGTGCTCCGTCGATTCGACGCCTTCGGCGATGATCTGGAGGTCGAAGGCGGTGGCCAGGCTGATTACACCGTCGAGAATGGTGAGGTCGTCGGGATCGACGAGCATGTCGTTGACGAAGCTCCGGTCGAGCTTGATCTGATCGACGGGCAGGCGTTTGAGGTAGCTCAGCGACGAATAGCCGGTCCCGAAATCGTCGAGCGAAAAGCGGACACCGCGGCTCCGGCATTCGTCGATCACGCGGGAAACCTGCGCGAGGTCTTCCAGCGCGCTCGTTTCGAGGATCTCGATTTCCAGCCGGTCGGGCGGAATCGCCGGGTGTTGCGCGAGGAGTTCGAAGAGTCGCGGGGAAAAAGCCGGATGCAGAAGATGCCGGGCGCAGACGTTGACGCTGACCGGCATGTCCAGACCCGCGCTTCGCCAAGTATCGATCTGGGCAAGCGCGGTGTCGATGACCCATTCGCCGAGGTCGACGGCCATTGCGTGGTTTTCGATGACCGGCAGGAAAACGCCGGGTGGAAGCAATCCCCGCTGCGGCTGCTGCCAGCGGATCAGCGCCTCGACGCCGATGATCTCCCCGGATCGCATGTTGACCTTGGGCTGGTAGTGGAGGAGGAACTGCCGCGCGGCCAGGGCCTGGCGAATGTGTTCGAGACTCTCGTGCATGCCGCGTGCCGAACGGTCCTTCTCGGTGTCGAAGAGATGAAAGCGGTTTTTCCCGGCGAGCTTGGCCTGATACATCGCCTGGTCGGCCTGGCGCAGCAACTGGTCGGCGTCGACTTCGTCGGCTTGCGGATAGAAGGTGGCGCCGAGGCTGGCCGTGACGCTCAGCGTCAGGTCGCCGAGTTGCACCGGCTCCGCGGCGTTGGCGAGCAGGCGCGTCAGCAGAGGCACTCCGGCCGCACTGTCCGGCAGGTCGGGCAGCACGGCGATGAACTCGTCGCCTCCGAGCCGGGCGAACGTGTCGCCTTCCCGCAACATCTGTTTCAACCGTCCGGCCAGCGCCACGAGAAACTGATCGCCGATGCCGTGCCCGTAGCGGTCATTGACGACCTTGAAGCCGTCGAGATCGAGGTAGGCGACCGCGAGCAACTGGCCGCGCCGCCGTGCCTGCGTCATCGCCAGGTTCAGCCGGTCGGCGAGCAGTACCCGGTTGGGCAGCGCGGTGAGCATGTCGTAGTGGGCGAGATACTGGAGATGCGCCTCGCGCTCCTTCAGCAGCGTGATGTCGGTCGATATGCCGCAGAGCGCGTAGATGCGGCCTTCGCCGTCGATGAGGGGGATCTTCGTCGAGCGGTAGGTGATCGTCTTCCCCGAGGCGAGGATCGTGTTGGTTTCCTCCGTTACCAGCGTTTCCCCATAGTCGATGACTCGCGCGTCGTTCCTCCTGATCGCCTCCGCCGTGGCCGGGTCGAAAAACTCGCTGTCTTCGAATCCGATGATACCGGCGGCTTCCCGGCCGAGCAGCAGCCTGACGGCACGGTTGGCGAACAGATAGCGATAACGGTCGTCCTTGAGGTAGATGCAGGCGTCGACGCTGTCGAGAATGGTCTGCAGCTTTTTTTCGCTTTCCGCCAGCAGGTTGACCTGTTCGTGCAGCGCGTTGGTCACGCGTTGGTAATCCTCCGAACGCAAGGCCTGTTCGGCGACGAGGCGCTCCTGCGCCAGCGTGGCCACGCGCGCCGCGTTGCGGAACTGACTCGCGCGATCGATCGCCTCGCGCGCAATCTGGAGGAGCGGCGTTCCCTGATCTGCCGCCTCCCGGGGCAGGCTGACGTGCCAGAGCAGGGGGCCGAGTTGTTCGACCGCCGGGGCACCGAAGGTGACAACAATGCCCTCGACCCGCGCGCAAAAGTCCGGCAGAAGCGCGCACGCCGTCTCGCGATCCGGCGCGAGAAGCACGACGATGCCCGAGAGCAGTTCCCGCTTGCCGACCGGTCCGGTTTCGAAGCCGGCGGGCGGCGCCGGGATCAGGCTGAGATAGCGCGGCTTCATGCGTTCACTGCCAGATGAGCAGCACGACGTAGGTCATGTTGTGGAACAGGGTGTGCGTGTAACCGTCATGGCGCGGTAACGGCGCGATTTCTCCCCGTGACGGGAAACCGGCCAGCGGAAGTCCAGGCGGAAAGGCACGGTTTAGTGCGTCGACCTCGCGTTCGATTTCCTTCCCGAGAAAGGATTTCCGTCCGGTGCAGCTCACGATCAGCGCGCCGGCCGGCGCCTTGCCCCGCTCACGCAGCGACACGGCGATCTGTTCGACTTCGCCAAGCATCTGTTCCGGGTTCGCCTGGCAGACCTGCAGCCAGTCGCCGCTCTCCATGCCGCCGAAAAAGCCGATGGCGCCCGGCGAGGACTGAGCCTTCAGCATGATCGAACGCAGGCGGCCTTCATCGAGGGCGGCGGAATCCATAAGCCTGACCGAAAGCACGCCGCGATCGGACTGGAGAACCGGCTTGCCGGTCTCCCGCTCGATGAAGGCGGCGGCGCTGATGCCGTCGATCTGCCTGACCTGGTTGGCGGCAGCGGCGTCGATGTGCCCGGGGTGCCCGATCGGGCGCTGCGCATTGCCGAGCGCAATCGAGAAACCGATGTCGCCGTACGCCGAAAGCAGCGCCAGCGTATCGCTGCGGACCTCGCGATTGATGTAGACGTAGCTGCCCAGGCCCCGGCGGTCGTCCATGGCGAGCCCGCCGACGATCGGGAAAGTGGCGTATTTTTGCAGCGTCGTCTCGATCTGTCCGGCGTCGACCCTGAAGTCCGTTACGAGATAGGCAAACTGCGGCACCTCGGACGCGCTTGCCAAATGGCTGAGCAAGCTGCCGAGTCTTTCAACGAAACCATCCTTCAGGCCGGTCAAGACGTCGATTTTCCAGCGCACATGCCCCTTCGAGGTGAGCGCCAGGACGGCGGCGCCGAAGTCGAAAACCCCCGCCGTCTCGAAACAGCCGTCGCCGCTGTTGCCGAAAACGATCAGGTCGTCCCGGCCGACGGCGTCGTGCAAACCTTCGAGCAGGTCCGGGACGGCGTACTGGATTGACGAAAACAGAAAAACCACCTCGGGCTCGATCGAGGCGACGGACTCCCCCAATTCGACACCTGCCCTGTACGGATCGAGATTCGAGGTGCTGGCGGAGACTGCGCGCATCCCTTCCCCCTTGAAAAGGTCTTTTTGGCAATGACCGAACGTTTTCCGGAACGCCTTTTAGCCAATATAACCTTCGTCAGAGGAAACGAAAACCCTCCTTCCCGCCGGCCTGATGTTGCGGAGGCAAATCCGGTCGCTCAGGTGAAGACGTGCAGAACAGGCGTCAACGCTCTCTCGTTGCCGGCGGAACGTACTCCGGCACCTTGTTCTTTAACGGCGGTTGCGCCTTGAGATAGGCGAAGAGTGCGCGCAGATCCGAATCGGGCAGCGAGCCCACCGATTGCCAGGGCATCGGCGGCATGATCGGGCGGCCGACGCCGAGGTGCTTGCCCTTGCGCATGGCCTGGATGAAGTCCTTTTCGCTCCAGGCGCCGATGCCAGTTTCCCGGTCCGGCGTCAGGTTTGTGGAGTAGGAAATACCCCAGGGTCCGACGAAGGCGGTCATGCTGCCGGAGCCGCCCCAGTTCCAGGGGCCGTCGAGCCTGGGTGGCGGCGGCAGTGCGAGCTCGGCCGGGTGGCCGGAGAGGCCCCGTGCCATGTCCTTTTCCGGTCCGTTGGGGCCGGGTTTGAACGGTGTGTGGCAGTCGACGCAGCCGCCGAAGGCTGCCAATTGGGCCCCTCGCTTCACGCGTGCAGTATCGGCCTCGCCAGCCAGGGCTGTGCCGCTAACGAGGACGCAGGTGATCAGGGTAGCTGTCAGTGTCTGGGGGCTGGGGTTCATGGCTTTCTCCTTTTGTTCGGGTTATGCGGGTTGTGGCGCGCTAAGCCGCCGGGCAGCAGCGGCAATGGCGTCGGCTTGCGGAACAGTGGCCTGTTCGAGAGGGAAACTGGATGGCACGGGGGCGTCCGGGCCGCCGAGGCGGATAACGGGGGCCTTGAGGCGGGTAAAGGCTTGCTCGGCGAGCAGTGCTGCGACTTCGGCACCGACGCCGCACAGGCGGTTGGCTTCGTGCACGACCACGACGCGGCCGGTTTTGCGGGCGGTGGCGAGGATGGCTGCTTCGTCGAGCGGCTTGAGGCTGCGCAGGTCGATGACTTCGGCTGTGATTCCTTCGGTCGCCAGGGACTCCGCCGCCTGCTCGCAGTGATGCACGGTCTTGCCGTAGGAAATGAGGCTGACATCGTTGCCGGAGCGTAACGTGGCCGCCTGGCCGAGCGGCATTGGGTCGGCCTCGTGCGGCACTTCTCCCGGCTGGTAGAGCAGGCCGATGTCGAGCAGGAACACGACCGGGTTGTCGTCGCGTATGGCGGCCTTGAGCAGTCCGCGGGCGTCGGCCGGGGTGCTCGGCATGACGACCTTGAGCCCCGGGCTATGCACGAACCAGGCTTCGATGTTGTGGTTGTGCTGGGCGCCGATTCCCCAGCCGGCACCGGTCATGGCCAGGGTAACCAGCGGAAAGCTGAATTGGCCGCCCGACATGTAGCGAAGCTTGCCGGCGCTGTTCACCAGTTCGTCCATGGCGTAGCAGAGGAAGGGAGCGAAGAGCAGGTCGGCGACCGGGCGCAGGCCGCCGGCTGCGGCGCCAACCGCCGTTCCGGCGATGATGCCTTCGGCCAGCGGCGTGTTGCGGACACGGAGGGCGCCGAACTCGGTGACGAGTTCATGGCGCTTGGTGGCGATACCTTCGCCGAAGGCGATGACCTTGTGGTCGCGGCGCATTTCTTCGGCCAGTGCGAGGCCGACGGCATCATTAAGGGTCAGTGTGGGCATGGTGTCCTCAGGCGTAGACATCGAGGGTGAGTTCCTCGACAGCGGGGAAGGGGGAGGCGGCGGCAAATGCGACGGCCGTGGCGATGCGGGAGTCGACCCGGGCGGCAAGCTCTGCGTCGGCGGCCGGGGCGAGGCGGCCGGCGGCGATCAGCCGATCGCGGCAGATAGCGATCGGGTCGCGCGCCAGCCAGGCAGCCAGTTCAGCCTTGTCGACGTAACCCTGATCATCCGGCTCGAAATGGCCGCGCGTCCGGTATGTCGTCATTTCGAGCAGCGCCGGGCGGCGGGTGTCGCGTACTTGCGAGGCGGCTTCGCGGGTAGCCTCGAGCACGGCGAAGACGTCGTTGCCGTCGACGGTTCGTACCGGGATGCCGTAGCCGGCGCCCCAGTCGGCGACGCGTTCCCGGCTCATCGCTTCGCGCCGATGGACGAAAGCCTGCCACTGGTTGTTCTCACAGATGTAAAGCACCGGCAGGTTCCACAGGGCAGCGAGGTTAAGCGACTCGTGGAAACTGCCTTCGCAGGCGGCGCCATCACCGAAGAAACAGGCGACGATGCCGGGGCGCCCCTGCATCGTTTGGGCGAGGGCGACGCCGGGCGCGAGGGAGAGTTCGCCGCCGACGATCGTTGTCGTCAGCACGACACCGAGTTCCTTGACTGAGATGTGCAGCGATCCGCTCTTGCCCATGCAATAGCCGTCGCGACGGCCCATGACTTCGGCCAGCATGCGGCCGGGGTCCGCGCCGCGCGCCAGCAGGTGGCCGGCGCTGCGGTGATTGGTCAGGATCAGGTCGTCTGCACTGAGCGCATTGATGGCGCCCACGGCGGCGGCTTCCTGACCGACCGAAGTGCAGGTGCCGGGAATGCGGCCCTCCGTACTGCCCCGGACGATGGCGTTCTCGTAGGCACGGATCAGCAGCAGCTGTTCGTACAGCCTCAGCGGCTCGACGGCGTTTGAAAAAGTGTTCATGGCGACTCCTGTCGTTGGTGTGGACGGAAGTCTAGGCGGGCAAGAAAACCGGACAAGGGGCGCGGCGCCCGCTTACGAATCTTTTAAGAAATGCTGAATGAAGATTTAAGAAAGGCGGTTGCCTGGCGTGAAAAATCAGCTCTCAGCAAGAGTCAGCGGGCGCTCGACGGTCAGCGTGAAACGACCGCGTCCGGTCTTGTCGATGGCGATGCCGGCGTTGCGTTCCGCCAGTCGGCGTTGCAGCAGAACGAGGCGGGCTTCGAGGTTATCGCTGGCGCCCGGCAGGCGGATGCGGGAATCGACCCGCAGGCCCTTGTTGGTGAAGCTGGTGCGCCCGCGCTGGGTGAAGTCGTCGAGCAGCGCCCAGAGGATGGCGCCGGCCACGCCCTTGATCAGGTAGTCGTCGTCGAGAAAGATGCTGTCGTTGGTGGCAAAGTGGCGCACGGTCAGCGGCGTGCCCTGGAGCTGCACCGGCGGGCGCTCGTTGACAGGCGTTTCGTCCGGCGTTTCGTCCGTTATCTGGTGATGCAGCATCGCCAGGCCGAGGTGGCCGGCGAAGACGACCAGCGCATCTTCCTCGTCGTAACCGAAATGCAGATCGGCGAGGCTTTCGACGTAAATGACGCCGAGCAGCCGGTCGTCGGCGACGATGGGGATGGCCATCTGGCTGGCGGCGTTGGGCAGGCCGGGCAGCGGGATGGCAGTTTCCAGTGCGTCGATCTGGCCGGCGGCGGCCAGTCCGTCGCGCACGGTGCGGCCGTAGGCATACTCGCTGGTCATGAAGCCGATGCGGATCGGCGAGCGCTCGCGGGCGCAGATGCCGATCAGGCCGGAACCGACCGGGATTTCCGAGCCGATGCCGGATTGCGCGTAACCGCGGCTCGCCAGCGTGAACAGGCAGCCGCGTGCCTCGTCGTGCATCAGCAGCATCAGATGATTGATGCCGAATTCCTTTTCCAGGCAGTCCACGGCCTTTTCGAGCAGGCATTCGAGGTTGGCGCAGTTGCCCAGGCGATCGGTCGAGCGCCGCAGGGCGTTCAGGCAGTTGACGGCCGGTTGAGGCGGGCTGATGGAGCCGCCCGGAACGGGGGCGATGTCCAGCACGCGGTAGATGTCGGCGCCGAGCAGGCGAAAGATGCCGGCCATGCCGCTGTGCGCGGCAATGCCCGCGAGTTTTGCCTTCATCCGCTCGAACAGCGGCCCGGCTGTTTCGGTCCGCAGGTATTGCAGCGAGAGGCGGTATTGCCGGGCGGTCAGATGGCTGGTCAGCAGCAGGCGGACGGGCGAGCCGGCGAGCACGTTGCGCCGGGTGGTGTTGAAAAACTGATAGGAGAGGGCGATGTGCTCGTTGTCGACGTACTCGGCCTGCGACAGGAAGGCGACGTTGGGCATTCCGCCCGGATCGCAGGTGACGATGTGGCCGGGAATGATCCCTTCCAGGCATTCGCGGAGGGAATCGAGGCGGAGTGTCATAGCGTGGCCAGCAAGGGTTGGCCGGCCTTCGGTCCCGGCGTCTGGTCGAAACTGCTGGTCGGCGTGAAGACAACCATCACCAGATCGTTGCGCTCGTAGGAGAGCAGCGCGCGCACCATTTCTTCCGGCGTCCCCAGCGCGATGGCCTCGGGCACGAAGTCGTTGATGTGCTTGCGGACCAGAGGCTCGTCAGCCGGGTCGAAGGCGGCGATGCGGGCATCGGTGCCCTTGAGTTGGGTCGTCCGGTTGGTGGTCGGCTGGCTGAAGGCCACCGCGACTCGCCCCGTCAGGCGGATGTTGTCGAGCGCTTCAGCAGCTTGCGAACGGGGAAGAACAATTCCGATTGCGTCGCTGTCGAGCGGCATGCAGGCATAGCCGCGGCTCATGCTCGGCAACCTTCCCGGCGCGCACGCGGCCAGGGTGATGCTGACGCCGGACTGGATGAAGGCGGCAAGGTCGTGATCGAGCATGGGTTGTTTCCCTGTTCCGGCAAACGGTGATGACGCGAGGTCCTGAGGCCGCGCCACCCCAGGTGAAGTTTGTGGCTATGCTGCTTCACAGGACGCCTTTGATTGCCGTATTTGAGCAAGGCGGCAAGCGATGGTTCAGGTGCGCCGTACCGGATTCGGTTGCCGGGTTGATGACTGGGGCAGCGAAGAGTCCCTTCCGGCCCGGTTCTTCTGGCAGTGTTGATACGGCGCGGTGCATGACCAGCGTTATTCCGCGGACCCTGGGAGTTCAACAATGAATCCCTCGCGGTCATGGAAATCCGGGCGTGCGGCGGGGTGTTTCAGCGCCCAGTAACTGTGGCCGCCGTCGATCGTGTCGGCGGATTCGACGACCGCCGTGAGGCCGATACGCCAGGCGCCCCCGGCTGGCGCGGCCGGCAGCGCCGATAAGGTGAGGGCGGCTTCCAGTTCGAGTCGGCCATCGGTCTGGCAGAAGGAGATTTCCGGCACCGGCATCGCCACCTCGCGGGGCAATCGCTGGCGGTAGTCGCTGAAGTCGTAGGCGGCCCATTGCCCGGACGGGGAAAAATTGAATTCGCGATAAGCGGTTTCGCCGTCGCTCCCGACGAAGGCCTCGAAACACGTGTGTTCCCAGAGATTGTCGACGCGAGCCGGACCTTGTTGCGCCGGAATGCGCAGGCGGGCGATGTCGCCGCGCAGGCAGTAGTGGAAGACGATGCGGCGCTGACGGAAAACGACCGTCGCTTCTATGCAGCGGATCGCCGGGGCCGGGGTTGCCGGGTGCGGAACAAGCGGGAAGGCGGGCGTGGGGGGCGTCATGGGGTGTCGAGGTAGGTCGTTTTCAGGTCGGCCAGGAAAGCCCTGGTGATCTCGTCGAGGCGGCGAGGTTTTCTGCAAACGAGGTGGAAGGTGACGTCGTACTGGAAGAGCGACGGGTTGAGCGGCGCCATCAGCCCGAGCGATACGTAGGGTTCGGCGAAGTGCTGTGGCAGATAGCCGAGATGGCCGGACATGATCAGCAGCGCGATGGCCTCCATGTTGTCGGCGATGGCCGTGGTGCGGTGCGGCGGCGTGGCCGGCATCGAGGCCGGAAGCGCGTAGCTGCGCCACGCCCAGTCGTGGTCGCTGACATCGCTTGCGGCGAGTTGGCCGGCGTCCGGAAAGAGCGGGTGGGTATGTCCGCAGTAGGCGATCTGCCGTTCGATGAACAGCGGCGTGTAGTCGAGCGCCGGCGCGCGGTGCCAGAAATAGCCGATGGCGATCTGGATGCTGCCGTTGAGCAGGCGCTCCTCGAGATCACGCGGGGCGTGGATGCCGATGTTGAAGCGGACGGCCTCGTTGCGTTCCCGGAAGCGGCGGATGGCCTGGCTGAGGCGGATGTTCTGGGCGATCGGCGTGTGCCCGATCAAGCCGATGTCCAGCGTGCCGACCAGCTGCTTGCCGATATTCCGCGCCTGGCGTTCGAAATTCTCGACGGTGCGCAGCAGCTCGCGGCTCATTTCGACGAACCACCGGCCCTTGTCGGTCAACTGGAAACCACTGCGGCCGCGCTGGCACAGCCGGAAGCCGAGCCGCGTTTCGAGCGTCGCCAATTGCGTGCTGATTGTCGGCTGGCCGACGTTGAGCAGCGTCTGCGCCTGGCTGATGCCGCCGGCCTGGACGACCGTCAGGAAGACGCGGATCAGGCGCAGGTCAAGGTCGCTCAGTTGTCCGATCATGGGGGTAAATACATTGAAAGGAATCAATGTAAACGTTTGCTGTTCGTCATTCAATCCGGTTGTTTCGGGACGTAGACTGGCTCGCGTCAACCTTGTTGGGTGTTGGAGAAGGAAATGCCAGTCGAAGGATTGTTTCAGCCGCTCAGCGGCAATGCCATGCCGCGTTTCGGCGGCGTGGCGACGATGTTGCGTTTGCCGCTCGTCGAGAACACAGAGAACCTCGATGTGTGTTTCGTCGGGGTGCCTTTCGATCTCGGCACGTCGAACCGCTCGGGCACGCGGCTCGGACCGCGCCAGATTCGTGCCGAATCGGCGCTGATTCGTCCCTACAACATGGCGACGCGGGCGGCGCCGTTCGATTCGCTGCGCGTGGCCGATGTCGGCGATATCGCGATCAATCCCTATTCGCTGCACGACTCGATCGCGCGCATCGAGGAGGGCGCCTCGGCGCTGATCGCCAACGGATGCCGCCCGATCACCCTCGGTGGCGACCATACCATTACCCTGCCGCTGCTGCGCGCGATGCATGAGCGTCACGGCAAGGTCGGCCTGGTTCACGTCGATGCGCATTCGGATATCAACGACACGATGTTCGGCGAGAAGATCGCGCACGGGACTACCTTCCGCCGCGCCGTCGAGGAGGGCTTGCTGGATTGTCACCGGGTCGTGCAGATCGGCTTGCGCGGCAGCGGCTATACCGCGGAGGATTTCGACTGGAGCCGGGAACGGGGATTTCGCGTTGTGCCGGCCGAAGAATGCTGGTTCAGGTCGCTGGCGCCGCTGATGCGCGAGGTGGTTGCGCAACTCGGCGACGGGCCGGTGTATCTGAGTTTCGATATCGACGGCGTCGATCCGGCCTTCGCCCCCGGAACAGGGACGCCGGAAGTGGGCGGGCTGACTGCGCCGCAGGCGCTGCAAATCGTCCGCGGGCTGCGCGGGCTGAATCTCGTCGGTGCGGATGTCGTCGAGGTGTCCCCGCCCTACGACCCGTACGGCACGACGGCCCTGCTGGCCGCCAACCTGGCTTTCGAGATGCTGTGCGTGATGCCCGGCGTTCTTTATCGGGAACGGGAGTCGACGTTCCGCTCTTCCTGTAATGTTTCGTGAACCGTAAGGGAGTCCGCATGAATCGCATGAAAAAAGCTGTTCTTTCCGCTTCCGTTTCTTTTTTCTTCACCCTTGCTTGCGCGGCGGCACCGGTCCTGGCCGCCGATCTGGTCGTCGTCTCGTTCGGCGGCAACAACAAGGATGCCCAGACCAAAGCCTTCTACGAGCCTTACCAGAAAACAACGGGCGTCAAACTGGTCGCCGGCGAGTACAGCGGCGAATTGGCGAAGATCAAGGCGATGGTCGATACGCGCAGCGTCAACTGGGACGTCGTCGAGGTCGGTTCGTCCGAACTCGCGCGCGGTTGCGAGGAAGGTTTGTTCGAGCAGATCGACCCAGCAAAGATCGGTGAGGGCAAAGATCTGATTGACGGCGCCGTCCAGCCCTGCGGTGCGGGCATATTTGTCTGGTCGACCGTGCTCGCCTACGACGGCGATCGACTCAAGAAGGGGCCGACGAGCTGGAAGGATTTCTGGGACGTGAAGAAATTCCCGGGCAAGAGGGCGATGCACAAGGGCGCGCTTTACTCCCTGGAAATTGCCCTGCTGGCTGACGGCGTGGATCGCAAGGAAGTGTACAAAACCCTGGGCACGTCGGCCGGTGTGGATCGCGCCTTCAAGAAGCTTGATCAGCTGAAGCCCCACATCCAGTGGTGGGAGGCGGGTGCGCAACCGGCGCAATATCTCGTTGCCGGCGATGTGGTGATGAGTACCGCCTACAACGGGCGCATTGCGAACGCGCAGAAGGAAGGCAAGAACCTGAAGATCGTCTGGGACGGCAACATCTACGATTTCGATTATTGGGCAATCCCGCGGGGCAGCCGCAATGTCGCGGAGGCGCAGAAATTCATCGCCTTCGCCAGCCGGCCGGAGAACCAGAAGGTGTTTTCGGAGACGATTGCCTACGGGCCGGCGAGCAAGAAGGCTCTGACGCTGGTCAGCAAGAAGCCGCTTGGCGAACTGCCCAATGCGCCGCAGAACAACGCCCACGCCGTCGTCGTCGATACGCGTTTCTGGACGGAGTATGGAGAGTCCCTGGAGCAGCGTTTCAACGCCTGGGCGGCGCGCTGACCGATAAGGAAAACAAGAAAACCGGCAGACTCGAACTGTTCGTCACCCCGGCGACGGCCGGGGTCCAGTGCATTGAATTCCTGGATTCCGGCCTTCGCCGGAATGACGAATCTTCAATGAATCAGCGCTTCCCGAAGGTTCAGACCAGCGCCTTTACGGCCGCATCGTAATCCGGCTCGTTCTTGATTTCCGAAACCAGTTCGCTGTGCAGCACCTTGTTGTGCTCGTCGAGGACGATGACGGCGCGCGCGGCGACGCCGACCAGCGGGCCGGTCGAAAGCTCGACGCCGTAGTCATGGATGAACTCGCGGCCGCGCATCGTCGACAGGGAGATGACATTGGTCAGTCCTTCGGCGCCGCAGAAACGTTTCTGGGCGAACGGCAGGTCGGCGGAAATGCACAGCACGACGGTATTCGGCAGTTCGCTGGCGCGCTTGTTGAAGGTGCGCACCGAGGTGGCGCAGGTCGGCGTGTCGATGCTCGGGAAGATGTTCAGCACCTTGCGCTTGTCGTCGAACTGCTTGAGCGGGACGTCGGTGAGGTCGTTGGCGACGAGCGAGAAATCGGGAGCGGTCTGGCCTTTTTGCGGGAAGTTGCCGACGACCTTGATGGGGTTGCCGCCGAGGGTGACGATGTTGGTTGTCATATTATTTCCTCTAACTGTCTGGTTGTAATGGATTCCTGACTCGGCACGCCAGCGGGTTCGGCGCGGCCGATGGCTCTTTGTCAGCCACCTTGCAGAAAAGTTCGTGACGCCGGGTTCCGGTATCATTCCGGCCTTCCCGATTTTTTTCGATGTTGCCGACATGTCCCACGATACGCCTACCCCGATCCGTCTTGAAGACTACACGCCGCCGCCGTTCCTGATCGATGCAGTCAAGCTCGATGTCGATGTCCGCGAGACGGGAACGATCACCACGGCGCTGCTCGACGTCCAGCGCAATCCTGCGCTTGCCGCGCGTGTTCCGCTGGCGCTCGATGGCGAGGATCTTGAGACGTTGGCGGTCGATATTGATGGCCGGACTCTGGCGGCGAGCGAATTCAGCATCGAGGGCAACCGGCTGACGATCGCCGAGGTGCCCGACCGCTTCGTGCTGAAAACGACGGTACGCATCCAGCCCGACAAGAACACGCAGCTTTCCGGTTTTTACCGCTCGCGCGACGGCTACTTCACGCAGTGCGAGCCGGAAGGCTTCCGGCGCATCACCTGGTTCATCGATCGTCCTGACGTGATGGCGCGCTACACGGTGACGCTGCATGCGGACAAGGCGACGTTCCCGATCCTGCTGGCCAACGGCAACCCGGTGGCTTCCGGCGACGAGGGAGGTGAGGACGAAGGTCGCCATTTCGCCACCTGGGAAGATCCGTTCCGCAAGCCGAGCTACCTGTTCGCGATGGTCGCCGGCAAGCTCGACGTGTTGCGTGATACCTACCGCACGGCGTCGGGCCGCGACGTGCTGCTGGCGATCTTCGTCGAACCCGGCAAGCTCGACCAGTGCGCGCACGCGATGGAGGCCTTGAAGAAATCGATGCGCTGGGACGAGCAGCGTTTCGGCCTCGAATGCGACCTCGACCACTACATGATCGTCGCCGTCGGCGACTTCAACATGGGGGCGATGGAGAACAAGGGCCTCAACATCTTCAACACCAAGTACGTGCTGGCGCGCGCCGATCTGGCGACGGACACGGACTTCGAGAACATCGACCGCGTCGTCGCGCACGAATACTTCCACAACTGGACTGGCAACCGCGTCACCTGCCGCGACTGGTTCCAGCTTTCGCTGAAGGAAGGGCTGACGGTGTTCCGCGACCAGGAGTTCGGCGCCGACACGCACAGTCGGCAGGTTGCCCGCATCCGCGAGGTGCGCGGCCTGCGCGCCATGCAGTTCCCCGAGGATGCCGGCCCGATGGCGCATCCGGTACGCCCGTCGACCTACGTCGAGATCAACAACTTCTACACGGCGACGGTGTATGAGAAGGGTGCCGAGGTCGTGCGCATGATCCAGACGCTGATCGGCCGCGAAGCCTTCCGCAAGGGAATGGACATCTACTTCGAGCGGCACGACGGGCAGGCGGTGACCTGCGACGACTTCGTCGCGGCGATGGCGGCGGCGTCAGGCTTCGACTTCACCCCGTTCATGGCCTGGTATCACCAGGCCGGAACGCCGCGCGTCACGGCACGCGGCACGTACGACGCAGGGAACCGCCGCTACATGCTGACGCTGGCCCAATCCTGTGCGCCGACGCCGGGGCAGCCCGAGAAAACGCCGTACCTGATTCCCGTCGCCGTCGGCCTGGTCGGGCCGGACGGTGAAAATCTCGATCTGACGGTTCAAACACCGTCATTCCGGCGGAAGCCGGAATCCAGGATTGCGGAGAACGAACTGGATCCCGGCCTTCGCCGGGATGACGGAGAATCAAGGCAAACCGTTGTATTGCAACTCACCGAGCCCGAGCAAACCTTCGTCTTCGAAAACGTTCCCGCCGCGCCGGTGCCCTCGCTGCTGCGCAACTTCTCGGCGCCGGTCGTCCTCGACTACCCGTACAGCGACGCCGACCTCGCGCACCTGCTGGCGCACGACAGCGACCCGTTCAACCGCTGGGAGGCCGGGCAACGCCTGTTCGGGCGGCTGATCCTGGCCAATGCGCAACGAATCAGCGAAGGAGCAACAGCCGACTGCCCCGCCAGCGTCATAGACGCGGCGCGCAAGGTGCTGCTCGGCGACAGCGATCCGGCGTTCATCGCCGAAGCGCTGACCTTGCCGGGCGAAGCGACGCTGGCCGAACAGATGGAGGTGGTCGACCCCGAGGCGCTGTTCCTCGCACGCAGCGGCCTGGCGCGAACGCTGGCAGTGGCGCTGGAAGCCGATTTCCGCACGCTGTACACGCGTCTGGCGCCGGTTGGCGACTATCGGGCGGAAACGGCCGAGGCCGGGCGGCGGCGCCTGCGCAACCTCTGCCTCGATTACCTGAACCGCACCGATACTTCCGGTAATCGCGCGCTGGCCTTCGGCCAATTCCTCACCGCCGATAACATGACCGACCAGTTCGCCGCGCTTGCCGTGCTGGCGAACAATCCGGGCGACGAGGGCGGGCAGGCGCTGGCCGATTTTTACCGGCGCTGGCAGCACGAGGCGCTGGTCGTCGACAAGTGGCTGGCGGTGCAGGCCGCGAGCTGTCTGCCGGATACGCCGCAGCGCGTGGAAGAACTCACGCGGCACCCGGCCTTCGATCTGAAGAATCCGAACAAGGTTTATTCGCTGCTGCGCACGTTCGGTGGCAACCACCGGCACTTTCATGCCGCCGACGGCAGCGGCTACCGCTTCCTCGCTGGCCGCATCGCCGCGCTCGATCCTGTCAATCCGCAGGTCGCCGCGCGTCTCGCCCGCTGTTTCGATCGCTGGAAGAAGTTCGACGCCGGCCGGCAGGCGCAGGCGCGGGCAGCTCTCGAGAGCCTGCATCGACAGGACGGATTGTCGCGCGACGTGTTCGAGGTGGTGGATAAGGCGTTGCGGTAAGCGCTGCTGCGGAGAGGATTCCGGCTGCGCGCCGGCGATAGGGGCGCAGTCGGGCTGGGCAGCGGCGCGGGCAGGACTTTCTTTCCTGCCCGCGCAATGGGAGAATCCGCCCTTTCGTTTTTCCAGGCACGCCAAGAAGGCGGAGAACCGCCCCCGTGCCGCACTGGCGTGAAGTCGCTGACTTCAACGCCTGCAGGGTCGATTGAATGAAGTGCCTTCCCGCGTTTTTGTTGTTGTTCCTTGAAGCGTTACCTGCGTTTGCCGATACCCCGACACCGGAGATCACGCTGCTCGATCTGTGGCAACAGCATCGAGACTGGATCGTTGCCCTGTCGATTCTTCTCTTGCTGTTGACCGCTGCGCTGGCGCGCCTCGGCTGGCAGCGCCGGCAATTGCGTCTCGCCGAATCGCAGCTGCGGCAAGAGAAGCAGCATCTTGCCGACGTGATCTGGGCGACCGATGTCGGGACGTGGGAGTGGAACGTGCAGAGCGGCGAGGTTACATTCAACGAGCGCTGGGCGGAGATTGTCGGTCACAACCTCGCTGATCTCGGCCCCTTGAGTATTGATGCCTGGAACCGGCTGGCGCACCCGGACGACCTCGATCGCGCGAACGAGCTGCTGCGCCGTTGCTTCCGGCGGGAAACGGAAACCTACGACTGCGAGGTGCGCATGCGCCATCGCGACGGGCACTGGGTCTGGGTGCAGGACCGCGGACGCGTCGTGGAATGGACGCCTGACGGCAAACCGTTGCGCATGTCCGGGACGCATCAGGACATCTCCGCGCGCAAGGAAAGCGAGGCGGTGATCGCCGGCAGCGAGGCGCGTCTGCGCACCATCTTCGGCATTTTGCCCATCGGCGTGGCGTTGCTCGACCGCGAAGGGCGAATCATCGAATGCAACGCGGCGTCGGAACAGATGCTCGGGCTGGGCCGCGCCGAGTTTCTGGTGCACAAGCTCGAAGGCGGGGACGTGGAACTGTTCCTGCCCGACGGTAAGCCGATGCCACAGGGAGCCTACGCCAGTGTCCGCGCGTTTGCCGAGGGACGCCCGGTCCAGGATGTCACCTTCGAGGTGCGTTCGCCGACCGGGAGCCGCTGGCTCAGCGTCAGCGCCACGCCAATAGAGCATCCCCGCTACGGCATGGTCATGGCCTACGTCGATATCACCCAGCAGCGGCAGGCCGAAGCCCGCCTGCAACTGGCCGCCAGCGTCTTTTCCCACGCCCGCGAGGGAATCGTGATCACCGACGCGAACGCCAACATTCTCGACGTCAATCAGGCCTTTACCGGGATTACCGGCTATGCCCGGGAGGAGGTCCTCGGACGCAACCCGCGCCTGCTCAACTCCGGCTGGCAGACGGCGGATTTCTATGCCGAGATGTGGCGGACTCTGCTCGAGAAAGGTCACTGGTACGGCGAGGTCTGGAACCGGCGCAAGGGCGGCGAAATATATCCCGAAATGCTGAATATCAGCGCGGTGCGCGACGCGAGCGGCAAGATCCGGCACTACGTCGGGCTGTTTTCCGACATCACCCAACTCAAGAGCCACCAGCAGCAGCTTGAGCACATCGCGCACTACGACGTGCTGACCAACCTGCCGAACCGATTGCTCTTCGGCGAGCATCTGCACCAGGCCATGGCCCAGGCGGTGCGGCGCGACAACCAGCTGGCTGTGATCTATCTCGATCTCGACGGCTTCAAGGCGATCAACGACCAGCATGGCCACAACGTCGGCGACAGCCTGCTCGTCGCGCTGGCGCACCGCATGCGTGGCGTGCTGCGCGAGGGCGACATCCTGGCGCGGCTGGGCGGCGACGAATTCGCCGCCGTTCTCGTCGATCTGAATTCGGCGGCCGAATGCCAGCCTGTACTCGCCCGTCTGTTGCGTGCCGCGGCCGATCCGGTGGAAATCGACGAGGTCGTGTTGCGCGTATCGGCGAGCATCGGCTACACGCTCTATCCCCATGACGGAGCCGATGCCGACCAACTTCTGCGCCATGCCGACCAGGCCATGTACTCGGCCAAGCAACTTGGCAAGAACTGCACCTGCCTGTTCGACGTGGATCAGGATGCCGAACTCCAGAGTCAGCGCGAGACGATCGAGCATATCCGCCGCGCCTTCGATCGCGGCGAGTTCGTCCTCCACTACCAGCCGCGAGTGAACATGAAGACCGGGCGCGTCGTCGGCGCCGAAGCGTTGATCCGCTGGCAGCACCCGCAGCGCGGCCTGTTGCTGCCCGGCGAATTCCTGCCGGTGGTTGAAAATCGTCCGCTCGGTGTTGCTATCGGGGGCTGGGTGATCAACACTGCGCTGCGGCAGATGGCCGCCTGGCGGCATCTCGGGCTGGATATTCCGGTCAGCGTCAATATCGCTTCGCGCCAGATGCAGCACCCCGATTTCGTTGCCGGCCTGCGCGAATCGCTGGCCGTCCATCCCGACGTGCCGCCGTCGCGCCTGGAACTGGAGGTGCTCGAGACGAGCCTGCTCGACGACCTGATGCACGCCCGCGAGATCATGAACGCCTGCCGCGAACTCGGCGTGCGCTTCGCCCTCGATGATTTCGGTACCGGCTATTCCTCGCTGACCTACCTGCGTCGCCTGCCGGCCGACATCCTGAAGATCGACCAGAGCTTCGTGCGCGACATGCTCGACGATCCCGAGGACCTGGCCATCATCCAGGGCGTGCTGAGTCTGGCGAAGGCCTTCCGGCGCGATGTGGTTGCCGAGGGGGTGGAGACGGTCGAGCACGGCGAATTGTTGATCCTGATGGGCTGCGAACAAGCGCAGGGATTCGGGATCGCGCGACCGATGCCGGCAGACGATCTCACTGCGTGGGTGCGGACCTGGCAACCGGACCCGGCATGGATACAGTGGCGGGCGCGTGCGCCTGGGCCGGGCACGGTTCCGCTGCTGTTCGCCATCGTCGAGCATCGCCACTGGCTGTCCGCGCTGCAGCGTTTTCTCCGCGGTGAACGCCGCGAGCCGCCGCTGCTTGATCGTCAGGCGTGCCGATTCTGTGCCTGGTTCGGAAACGAGGGCTTCGCCTGGTACGCGACCGATCCGGGCTTGCGGGGCGTCATGGCGCGGCACGAACGGGTGCATCAACAGGCCGAAGAACTGCTCCTGCTGCATGCGCGCGGCGAAAGCGCCGAGGTCGAGCTGGGACTCAACACCCTGCACGACCTGAGCGTTGAACTGACCGAGGCGCTGCGTTTCCTGGCGCACGACAACGCACGCTGATTGCATTGCTGCGGCAGTTTGTGATTTCTGGCGTGGGTAGTTGCTGAAGCGCCGGTTTCCGCGCATCAGATAACCGCAAACCTTTGCGGCGGGTGCTTCGATTGTAACTGCTCCGTGGAAAGCCCCTTCGGCGTGGCCTAAGCTGGCAGTATGCATCTGGCCCACCTATCCATCCTCGACGCGCTGCAGAGCTTGCGCACAGCGGAAACCGGCCTGTCGTCCGGCGAGGCCGCACGACGCCTGCGTGAATACGGGGAAAACCGCCTGGCCGAGATTGGCGGCGAAGCCGAGTGGCGGCGGTTCGCCCGTGAGTTCACGCACTTCTTCGCCCTCATCCTGTGGGTGGCGGCGGGACTGGCTTTTTTTGCCGAAAGCTACAGTCCGGGCGAGGGCATGTGGCAACTCGGCGCGGCGATCGTCACCGTCATCCTGATCAACGGCTCGTTCTCCTTCTGGCAGGAATACCGCGCCGAGAAGGCGATCGACGCGCTGCGCCAGCTGTTGCCGCAGGAAGTCAAGGTGATGCGCGACGGGCAGCTGACCACCGTTCCCGGCGAGCAACTGGTGCCCGGCGACATCATTGTTCTCGAAGCCGGCGACAACGTGCCGGCCGACTGCCGCCTGATTTCCGGCAACGGCATCCGGGTCAATGCCGCGACGATCACCGGCGAGTCACGGCCCAAGGCGCGCAGCGCGGAAGAAGGCGAAGAAGGCGAGGGGGCCGGCATGCTGGAAACGCGCAACGTCTTGCTCGCCGGCACGTCGCTGGTGTCCGGTGAAGGGCTGGCGGTGGTCTTCGCCACCGGCATGCACACCGAGTTCGGCAAGATCGCCCACCTGACGCAGACGGCCGACAAGAGCGTGTCGCACCTGCAGCAGGAAATCCGTCGACTTTCGCGGCTGGTGGCCATCTTCGCCACGGGCCTCGGTGTGTTCTTCTTCGTCGTCGGCGTGGCGCTCGGTTTTCCGTTCTGGGCCAACCTGATGTTCGCCATCGGCATCATCGTCGCCAATGTGCCGGAAGGCTTGTTGCCGACCGTCACCCTGTCACTGGCGATGGCCACCCAGCGCATGGCGCGGCGCAACGCACTGATCCGCCACCTGCCGGCGGTGGAGACGCTCGGCGCGACGACAGTGATCTGCAGCGACAAGACGGGCACACTGACGCAGAACCGGATGGCCGTGCGCGAGGTGTGGGTCAACGGGCAGGCGGTTGAAGGGATGTCCAGGGAAGCACTGATATCTTCGTCACCCGGGCGAAGGCCGGGGTTCAGTTCGTTGAGTTTTCTGGATTCCGGCCTTCGCCGGAATGACGAATCTTCACTAAATCAGCACATTCCTATGGAAACGCCGGGGATGGTATGCCTGCAACGCAACGCCGCGAGTTGCCACAGCCTGAAGCAGGGGGTGCGCGATGGTCAGACCGTCTGGCTCGGCGATCCGATGGAGGTGGCGTTGTTCGAATTCGGCCAGGCGGCGTTGCCTGCGGACGGGTTCGCCACGACCGGCGAGATCCCTTTTGACAGCGAGCGACGGCGCATGTCGGTCGTTGTCGAGCATGCCGGCGAGCGCTGGCTGTTCTGCAAGGGCGCGCCCGAGACGTTACTGCCGTTGTGCGAGTCGATCGAGATCGACGGTGAGGAAATATCACTCGACCGGCACGGCCGCCATCATGCGGTCGATGCGCAACAGCGCATGGCTGATGCCGGCCTGCGCGTGCTGGCTTTCGCCTGGCGCCGGCTCGGTCCGGACGAGGATGCGCGGGAGTCAGGGCTGGTGCTCTCCGGGTTGATCGGGCTCTACGATCCGCCGCGCCCGGAAGTGCCGGAAGCCATCGCCCGCTGCCAGTCGGCGGGCATCAAGGTGATCATGATTACCGGCGATCATCCGCATACCGCGCTGGCGATCGCCCGCGAGATCGGACTGGTGCCTCCCGTCGGCAACGGAAGCAAAAATGGCGAGAGGAATGGCGAGCGGACGCGGGTAGTGCTCGGCGAAGCGCTGCGCAAGATGAGTCGTTCGCAGCTACAGATGGTGCTCGACAGCCCGCACGTGATCTTCGCCCGCGTCACCGCCGAGCAGAAGATGCTCGTCGTCGAAGCCCTGAAGCGCAAGGGCGAAATCGTCGCGGTGACCGGCGACGGGGTCAATGACGCGCCGGCGCTCAAATCCGCGCACATCGGCGTGGCCATGGGGCTGGCCGGAACCGATGTGGCCAAGTCGGCCGCCGACATGATCCTGCTCGACGACAACTTCGCGAGCATCGTCAATGCCGTGGAGGAGGGGCGGGCGGTGTTCGAGAACATCCGCAAGTTCATGACCTACATCCTCACCTCGAACATCCCGGAGATCGTCCCCTATCTCGCCTACGTCCTGCTGCGCATCCCCTTGCCGCTGACCGTGATCCAGATACTGGCCGTCGACCTCGGCACGGACATGCTGCCGGCGCTGGCCCTCGGCGCGGAGAAACCCGATCCGGAAGTAATGCGTCAGCCACCGCGCCGGCCGGATGAGCGCCTGCTCTCCTGGGCGCTGGTCGCACGCGCCTATCTGTGGCTCGGGCCGTTGCAGGCGGCGGTGTCGCTGATTGCGTTCTTCCTCGTGCTCCGGGCAGGCGGCTGGAGCTACGGTTCTCCGTTGGCCGCGCACGACCCGCTCTATCTGCAGGCGACGACGGCCTGCCTGGCCGCGATCGTTGCCGCGCAGGTGGTCAACGTCTTCCTTTGCCGGCATCCGCGGGAATCGGTCTTCTCGTTTTCGCTGTCGGGGAACCGCTTCCTGTTGCCAGGGCTGATTTCCGAGATCGGCTTGCTGCTGCTGATCGTCTTTTCGCCGCCGGGGCAATGGATGTTCTCGACGCAGGCCTTCGATGCTTCGTTCTGGTGGCCGATCCTCATCCTGTCGGTTTGCTTCGGAGGGCTTGAGGAAGGGAGGAAAATCCTCGTCCGGCGGGGTGATAGAATCGCCCGGCACTGACTTTCCCACTCACCCACTCCGAAGGAATGCAGCCATGTACGTTGTCACCGTCCATTTCCAGGTCAAACCCGAGCACGTTGCCGATTTCCAGGCGGCCATGCTGATCAATGCCCGCAGCTCCGTCGAGAAGGAGCCCGGCTGCCGTCGCTTCGACGTGACCGTCGACGAAAAGGACCCAGCGCATTTCTTCCTCTTCGAGGTCTATGACGACGAGGCGGCGTTCCAGAAGCATATGACGATGGATCATTTCGCCACGGTCAACCGGGTGATCGAGCCCTTCATCCTCGACAAGCGCTTCGCGATGTTCCATATGGTCAGCTGAAACCACGTATAGAAAGTGGTTGTTTTTTTCGCCGACCTCGTATCTAATCGCTCCACACGCACTTTTCTGGATCACGGAAATGCCCGCACTTGACCTGATCGCCACTGTTTCCTTCCTCGTCGCCGCACTGGCGTCGATGGCGCTGGTCATTTCGATTCGTGCAGTACCGGTAGTACGCGTAGTAGAAGTAGTACGCGTAGTAGTACCGCGCGCACCGTCGAGGGGCAGAAGAAGGTAAGCGAAACAGAGACCGAAACCAAATACTTCACAAACCCCCGCCGGTGCAAACCGAGCGGGGGTTTTCGTTTCTGCCCCCGCAAACGTCAAACCGGCATCCCCGTCCCATCGAAAGGAGATGTCAATGAGTCAAGACACCACAGAAACCCTGACCGGGTCACAGATCGTCGTGCGCCTGCTGGAACGGCAGGGCATCCGCCGCATTCCCGGCATCCCGGGCGGCGCAATCCTGCCGTTCTACGACGCGCTGTCACAGTCGAAACTGATCGAGCACGTGCTGACCCGCCACGAGCAGGGCGCCGGCTTCATGGCGCAGGGCGCGGCGCGGGCGACCGGCGAGGTGGCCGTCTGCTTGGCGACCTCCGGCCCCGGCGCGACCAACCTGCTGACGGCGATCGCCGACGCCAAGCTCGATTCGATTCCGATGGTGGCGATCACCGGGCAGGTGGCGACCTCGCTGATCGGTACCGACGCTTTCCAGGAGGTCGATGCCTACGGCCTGACGATTCCGATCACCAAGCACAATTTTCTCGTCAGCTCCGCGCAGGAACTGCTCGAGGTGATCCCCAAGGCCTTCCGCATCGCCGCGTCGGGGCGTCCGGGGCCGGTGCTGGTCGACATTCCCAAGGACGTGCAGAACGAGCGCATCGAAGTGACGGAGTGGCCCGAGCCGGGGCGTCGCGATCCGGCCGCCGAAGCTGACGCCGAGTCGATTGCGGCGGCGGCGGCGATGATCAACGCGGCGCAACGGCCGATTCTCTACCTTGGCGGTGGTGTGGTGCATTCCGGCGGCTCGGCGGAGGCCGTTCAACTCGCCGAAAAGGCCAGCCTGCCGACGGTGATGACGCTGATGGCGCTCGGGGCGATGCCGGTCGATCACGCGCTCTCGCTCGGCATGCTCGGCATGCATGGCGCGCGCTGTACCAACCTGGCGCTGGATGAGTGCGACCTGCTGATCGCCGTTGGGGCGCGTTTCGACGACCGCGCCACCGGCAAGGTGGCCGCGTTCTGCCCGGGCGCCAAGATCATTCACATCGACATCGATCGTGCCGAGCTGGACAAGATCAAGACCGCGCATGTCGGCATACGAGGTGACGTCAAGGAGGTGCTCGGCCGCCTCCTGCCACAGGTCAAGCAGGATTTGCGCACCGCGTGGCTCGGCCGCGTCGGCGAACTGAAGTCGACCTGTCCGCTGCAGACGCCGGGCGCCGACGATCCGCGCACGCCGTACGGCCTGATTCGCGCCGTCGCGGAATGCGTGGACGACGAGGCGGTCATCGCCACCGACGTTGGCCAGCACCAGATGTGGGTGGCGCAGGCCTACCCGTTGCGCCGGCCGCACCAGTGGCTCACGTCCGGCGGCCTCGGCACGATGGGCTTCGGTCTGCCGGCGGCGATCGGCGCGGCGATGGCGCAGCCGGAACGGACGGTGGTCTGCTTCACGGGCGACGGCAGCATCCTGATGAACATCCAGGAACTCGCCACGGCCGCGGAAGAGAACGCCAACGTCAAGGTCGTGCTGATGAACAACGCCTCGCTGGGCCTCGTCTTCCAGCAGCAGACGCTGTTCTACGGCGAGCGCATCTTCTCCTCGAAGTTCAAGGGCGTGCCGGATTTTCTCAAGATCGCCGAAGGCTTCGGCTGGCAGACGCTCGATCTCGACACCGCGAGCGATCCCAAGGCGGCATTGCAGGCGGCGTTCGCGGTGCGCGGACCGATGTTCATCCACGCCAGCATCGACCGCCACGAACAGGTGTTGCCGATGGTCGCCCCCGGTGCCGCCAACAAGGACATGATTGGAGACTGAGATGAACTCGATTACCAAAAAACACCACGATGCCGGCCAGGCGCACGCCGTTCTGGAACTGGACGTCAACAACCATGCCGGCGTGATGTCGCATATCGTCGGCCTGTTCTCGCGGCGCGCCTACAACGTCGAAGGCATTCTCTGCATGCCGGTGGGCAGTGGCAAGACCAGCCGCATCTGGCTGACCGTCAACGAAGATGCCCGCCTCGAACAGATGATCCGCCAGATCGAGAAGCTGGAAGATGTGCTGAAGGTGAACCGGCACGGCGCGGCGCATGAAGTGTTCGACCGGGTTGGCGAGTTTTTCCGGTAAGGCGTTGCAATACAGGGCAGGATCGCAGTTTTCCTGCCCTGCGATCGGCGGGGGCGGTTGGTTCCCTGCGAAAGTGCCGGGTCTTTCAGTAGAATCCCTCCCTATTTGGGCGTGGACATGATGGAAGACTACGCGGTACCCGTGGTGAAGAAGGACACGCTGTCGGATCAGGTCATCCGTTTTCTCATCGGCCTGATCTCCGACAGGCAGTTGCGGGTTGGCGACGTTGTTCCCAGTGAAGGCCAGGTCTCGCAGCTCCTCAACGTCAGCCGCAACGTGGTTCGGGAGTCGTATCGCGCGCTGGCGGCGATCGGCGTGCTTTCGATCCAGAGCGGCAAGAAGCCGCGAATCAAGGAACTCGATTCCGCCGTCCTCGCGATGTTCTTCTCCTACGCTGCGGCGACGAGCCAGGTCACGGCGCAACAGATCCTGGAGCTGCGCCGCGCCATTGAGACCCAGATGGCCGCGCTGGCCGCGCTGAACGGCACGGACGACGATCTGGCGCGGATTCGTGACGCCGGGAAGCGCTTGCATGATTTGCCGTTGACCGACCCGGAATGGATCAAATGCGACTTCGCCCTGCATGTGGCGATTGCCGAAGCGGTGCACAACCCCTTGTTCAAGATCCAGTTGCTTGCCTTGCGCGCGCCGCTCGAGGAGTCGATGCGCATCGGGATGCGCAGCATGATCAACAGCCATACCGACAGCAGCATCGTGTTGCTGCATGATCGCCTCGTCCAGGCAATCTGCGCTCGCGACGCGGCAGCCGCGAGCGACGCCATGGAGCAACATTTCCTGGCGCCGGTATCCGCCATGCTCAATCACGGCGTTGCGCAGCGCGACGCGGTCCAGATGTAGGTGCCCGCCGACGGGAAGACAACCGGGGCGTGCTCTTCCCGGGGTCGATCCTGCCAGCTGAATCTCTCATGCTTTTTAAGGTATCCTACAGGTGGATAGTTTATGGCCATCAACCGTAGGAAGGAGTGTTCATGAGTGATTTTTCGATTCCCCAGTGGCGCGATGATGACGAGCTTTTTACCCTTTGCCGCACAGGGCTGTTCAGCGCGGTGATCGGCGATGTGATGGACATCATGGGGCGCACGCATCAATTCCTTTCCCCACGCATCCAGCCGCTCCGAGAGGACATGGTCGTCGTCGGGCGGGCGATGCCCGTCCTGGAAGCGGATGACCGGGGCGGCGAAGGGCCGGGGCGACGGAATGATCTTTTCAACCGGCCATTCGGGCTGATGCTCCAGGCGCTCGACAACCTGAAAAAGAATGAGGTCTATGTCTGTACGGGCTCTTCGCCAGACTATGCTCTCTGGGGGGAACTGATGAGTACCTGCGCGAAGAACCGGGGTGCGGCCGGTGTGGTGGTCGATGGCTATTCCCGCGACACGCGCGGCATCCTGGAAGTCGGCCTGCCGGTGTTTTCCTATGGCCGCTACGCGCAGGACCAACGGCCGCGGGGCAAGGTGATCGACTACCGATGCACGATCAAGATGGGCGAGGTGACGGTTAATCCGGGTGACATCATTTTTGGCGACCTTGATGGCGTTTGCGTGATTCCGCAGGAGATCGAGAAGGAGGTGATCCACGCGGCATGGCAAAAAGCGTACGGGGAGAAGCGGGTCTTTGAAGCCATCAAGGGCGGAATGGGGGCGCAGGCCGCGTGGGAGAAGTTCGGAATCCTGTGATTGCGGAGCGGCACACCGCCGCTCCATCCCGAGTTTTACGGCAACGGAACGGAATCGAATCTCATGAAAATTACTGAAGTGAAGGTCTGGCTCGTCGAGGGCGTGAAATACAACTGGACCCTGATGAAGGTCTATACCGACACCGGCCACACCGGCGTCGGCGAAGCCACGAACTGGCCCGGCAGCCCGATCATCGAGGCGGCGGCAAAGCACGTTGGCGAGCGCGTGATCGGTCTCGATCCCTTGCGCACCGACTTCATCTGGACGAAGCTCTATCGCGACCTCAACTGGATCGGCCCTTACGGCGCTAGTCTCTGCGCGATCAGCGGTCTCGACATGGCGCTGCTCGATCTCAAGGCGAAGTTCTACGGGATGCCCTGTTACGAACTGCTCGGCGGCGCCTTCAGGAAAGACATCCTGCTCTACGCGAACTACTGGTTTACCGGCGGAGGTCATTCCGGTGCGGATTACGCGCGGCAGGCGCTACGGGTAAAGGAGCTTGGATTCACCGGTCTGAAATTCGATCCGTTTGCCCACACCAACTACCTCTACGGCGAGGATCTGCACACCAACCTGACCCTGACCAAGGAACAGCAGGATCTGGCGTTCGAAGTGACGAAGGCAGTGCGTGACGCCGTCGGTCCGGAATTCGACATGATGATCGAGACGCACGCCATGCTGAACTTCGAGGTGGCGGTGAAGATGGCCGAGCGCCTGGCGCCCTTGGGCGTGACCTGGTACGAGGAGCCCGCCGGCCCCGAAAGCGCGCAAACGCTCAAGGCGTTCCGCGAGCGTCTTCCGTCTGCGGTGCCGATTTGCGTCGGCGAACGCCATTACACGCGGCATGGCTTCCGCCCGGTTCTGGAGAATCACATCTGCGATGTCATCATGCCGGACATCACGCGCTGCGGCGGTCCCAGCGAGATGAAGCGCATCGCGACCATGGCCGAGGCCTATGGCGTGCTCGTCGCGCCGCACAATCCCAACGGCCCGTTGAGCACGCTGGCCAGCGCGCACGTTTGCGCCAGCATCCCGAATTTCTTCCGCTGCGAGTTCATGGTCAATGACGTGCCCTGGCGTGATGAAGTAATCAGCCATCCGCTGGATGTCAGCGATGGCGTACTGCATCTCTCCGACCGGCCGGGGCTTGGGGTTGATCTTCTCGAGGACGAACTCGAGAAACATCCCGGAGTGCGCGATCTGGGTGAAAAAAGGAATTTTTACGTCTGAATTGTGCGGTGAGCCTGGTCGGCTTGCGTCATTTTCAAGAAAATGCTCAATTTTTTTATGTTTCCCTGAAGTAAAAAAGTGGCGCGGGCTCCAGAGAATTATTGCTAAAGTAATATTAGGAACGTTATATACTGGCAGTGTCGATGACCCGGGTGTCCCAGACCAGCAATGGTGCGGGCAGGGCTTGTCCAGTATGAGTGCTGCGCGTCATGTCCATGTGGTAGTGCCGGCGATTGAAAGCTAAGAAGAGAGCGTTTGGGGAGCGGCGGTAATGAAAAAGCGGGCAGGATTTACTCTGATCGAGTTGATGGTTGCCGTAGCCGTTATCGGCATTCTGGCCGCAATAGCATTTCCGTCTTATCAGGACTACATTCGCCGAAGCAAGCGGGCGGCTGCCAAGGCCGTACTGTCCGATCTGGCAAATCGGCAACAGGCATACCTGAACGATAAACGCGCCTACGCGACCTCACTTGGTGCGCTTGTGCCCTCGTTTTCTTCACCCGCCGAGATAAGCTCCGATTATCAGTTTGTAGTGACGGCGGACAACACTGCATCGCCACCGATATTCAGTGTGACTGCAACGCCGATTTCCGCAACCATGCTGGCGGACAAGTGCGGTACGTCGGCTTCGATTCCTCTGGCTCTGTCGCAAGCGGGAGCCAAGACCCCTGGAACATGCTGGTAAGTACGATGAGAACCGACCATCGCATCCCCTATGCCAAGGCGATGCAGGGTTTTTCGCTCGTCGAGTTGATGGTCGTCGTCGCAGTTTTGGCGATTCTGGCTTCTCTTGCCGTCCCGTCGTTCCAGGAACTGATCGCCGCGCAGCGGGTCAGGGCGGCGGCATCCGCGCTCTATGAGAGTTTGTTGCTTGCGCGGTCCGAGGCGATCAAACGGAACAGCAGCGTTACCTTGTCGCCAAATTCTTCCGATCTTTCGAATGGATGGAGCGTTCTGCTCGCGGACGGTACTACCTCGGTGAGAACGCAAGAATCCCTCGGCTCGGTGACGTTTTCCCCGGCCTCGCCAGCACTGGGCTACACGGCGTTAGGGCGGTTATCTGGAAGCACTCAGATCATTACTGTTGCGGCTGAGGGTACGTTGAAACAACGGAAAGTCCGCGCGGAAGCTTCCGGCAGAATATGTGTGGCCGAAGGAGACGGCTCATGTTGATCGGAGTCAATGGATTCGTCTGTCGGCCCAGACTTCTCCGGGAAGCGGGCTTTTCGCTTATCGAGGTCCTGGTGACGCTGGTGATTCTTGCCATTGGATTGCTCGGTCTCAGCGGACTGCAAGCCAAAGTGAGTGTCATGGAGATGGAGTCCTATCAGCGCGCTCAAGCCTTGTCGTTGGTTCAGGACATGGAGAACCGATTGCGGTCGTCGCGCGGCGTACTGTCCGGCCCTCTGGCCCCCGTCGCTTCCGGGGGGGGCGGCGATGACGACCACGGTGGGGCCGGATGGAGACACAGGATATACCGGCGTGTCGGACTGCGAGACAGAGACCGGTGCGGAATTGCAGGTCTGCCAGTGGGCGCTGGCCATCTCCGGCGCCGCAGAACAAATTGCGGGCTCCAAGATCGGCGCCATGCTTGGCGCGAGAGGATGTATCGTCAGTGTTTCGCCGTCGCAGCTTGATGCTTTGGGTGAATACTACGTGGTAGTCGTGTGGCAGGGGTTGGTGCCGACCGCAGATCCGGCCACCGGGAGCTATGCTGCCGGTTGTGCCTCGGATAATGACTATGGCACAGGACTCAAGCGTGCCGCAGTGGTGCGTGTATTGGTTCCGAAACTGGATGCGTGAGAGATGATCAAGCTACCTCCTCGTCGTTTCACACGCAGTCAGTTGGCAGGTCGCTCCTCGCCAGCGTTTTTGGCGGCCCAGTGTGGACTCACCCTGGTCGAGTTGATGGTTGCCATCGCCTTGGGGTTGCTTGTCCTCGCGGCACTTACGGCACTCTTTGTCAATACCAGTGCCAATCGTCGGGAGATCGATCGCGCGGCGGGCATCCTTGAAAACGGACGCTACGCGTTATCCGTGCTCCGGGACGATCTCGCGCTCGCCGGCTATTATGGAACGCTGGCCACGCCTGCCGGTACAGTTGCGACCACCTCATGTTCCAATAGTGTTGCGGACTGGAGTGACTCTCTCACGTTTCATGTGCGTGGAAGCAATCAGAATGATACCAACCTCGATGCATGTTTTTCGGGTACCACCTTGCCCCCCCGAAAAGCCGATTCTGATGCCATAGTCATTTATCGTGCCAGCACTTGCGTTTCCGGACCGACGGCAGAAACAGGATGCGACCCCAAGACGTCGAGCGCTAGTGAAGCCTATATTCAGGTTTCCGAATGCGGCAGCGAGTACGTTACGACACCATTCGTTCTCGATCTCGGCAGCGCGGCGACCTTCGCGACGCTGAAAAAACGCCTCGCAGGAGGAATTGCCTGTGATGTAAATGGTACGGCGCCGATACGTCGGTTCTACAAGAGCCTGTACTACGTCGATACGTCGAATAATCTCGTTCGCGCCGACATGGTGGCAGCGGCGGTAGCGGGTACTCCGGCTTATACAGTCACCACGCTTGCGGACGGCATCGAAAACATCCAGTTCCAATACGGTTTTGATACCAACAACGATGGCACTGCCGATGAATTTCATCAGTCGCCCGGCGCTTGCAGTACCGCTTGCACGTGGAGCGACGCGATGGGTGTCCGGATCTGGATTCTGGTACGTGCCCCCACAGCTACCCCGGGGTACTCGAACGACAAGGAACTTGTCATGGACGACTATTCGGTCACACCGAGCGACTCGTTCAAGCGCCATGTCTTTTCGAGCTACATCGGCTTCGTCAACTCTTCCGGAAGGAGATTCAAATGACCGAGCCAACCCCGTGCCGACGTCAAGCCGGAGCGACGCTGATCGTGGGCCTGATCATGCTGATCTTGATGACGCTGCTCGCAATCTCGGCCTTTCGGCTTTCAAACACCAATCTCAAGATTGTCGGGAACGAACAGATCCGCAAGGAAGCGGAAGCGGCCGCCGTCTATGCGTTCGATGCGGCGGCGAATACGTCGACGTTCGCGTCGGCGACGGGACCGACCACCACGACGGTCAACGTTGGCATGGCGAACTACAACGTTACGATCAGCAAGCCCGACTGCAAGCGCTATCGAGTAATTCCGAAATCCGAACTGGTTGTCGTCTCCGGCGGTATCCCCGTCGTTGCGCCGAATGATGTCGCGTGTTTTACCGGTTCGAGTTCTTCCCCCCTGACGATAGTGAGTACGAACTCGGCAGTCACCGAAGGGGAGTCGTTGTGCGCCGCCACTCTTTGGGAGTTGCAGGCGAGTGTTGTTCCGGCTGCGTCGGATGTGAACACCGGCGTCATGCTGAATATGGCAGAAGGGCTTGAACAACGACTGACGGTCCCGGATGCCCAGTCGTCATGCAACTAGCTTTTGTTTCGCCCGCCAATACTGGAGAGTCGTCATGACGCCTGTTTGCAAGAAAAAAATGCGCATCGCTGTTGTGATGCTGGCCGGATTTGTTTTTCCGGCTTGTGCCGAAGACATCGATCTCTACGTGTCGGGCAGTTCGAACCAGAATGCTCCCAAGGTCCTGATGCTTCTGGACAATACGTCCAACTGGGCGCAGGCCGGCTGGAGGCGCAATACCCAGGGCGGAACGATCGGCGCATGGGAAGCTTGTGGTGGCGATGCCGCGTGCCAAGGGTACGTCAACCAGATTTTCGGCTCGGACCCGAGCGCAACGCTAAAGCAAGGACAGGTTGAGGCGGCGGCCATCAAACTGGTGCTCAATGAACTTGTCTGCAATTCGAGCACACCGCTTGACGTCAACGTCGGACTTGAATTCCTCTCGCCAGATAAAGGTGCCAACGGAAACAACCAGATTTTGTCCGGGTATATCCGCCGGGCTATTTTGCCGCTCAATGCGGCAAATTGTCAGAGCATCATTGAAGACCTTGATGCAATTATTGCCAACATCAACGCACCGGCCTTCAAGGCTGCCTCAAGCGCTTCGTACGGCGAGGCCCTTTTCGAGGCATTCAAGTACTTCGGGGGATATACGGACCCGAAGCGAGCCATCAACGACTCGCCGACCACGCCCAATGATGGCCAGGGGACACCGATTAGCCGGGCGGCGTTTGGCCCCCAGCGCTATACCGACCACACGTTGTATGCCGATGAAGACGCATTTGTTAATGGCGACAAAATCGCCGGCCTTTATCAAAGTCCCATTTCCGGTGACAACGCTTGCGGGAAGAATTACATCATCTTTTTCGGAAACAACTGGCCGAATGCAGACAGCCCGAGCCTGCTCACCGGACTGAACAATACTTCGGCTTCGCCCATCTGCTGCGCCGGTTCCAACGTCAACTCGCACCGGCTTGGTGACGTCTGGACAAAGTTTCTGGCGACGACCGACGTCAGCAGCGTCATTGACCAGCAGCCGGTCTTCACCTTTGCCGTAAACATCTACGCACCGGGAACGGTTCAGAACAGCGACTGGCTGAGTCAGAAAAAACTGCTCCAATCGATGGCCAAGGAAGGGGGGACGGGCGCCGCTGGTTATTACGAAGTTGACGGCAATCTCAAGAAGCTGATCGACGGCATCAAGGATATTTTCCTGTCGATCGCCGCAACGAACAGCGTCTTTGCCTCGGCGTCGTTGCCCGTGAGCGTGAATACCCAGGGAACCTATCTGAACCAGGTCTTCGTCGGCATGTTCCGGCCCAATGCGCAGGCATATCAGCGCTGGAACGGCAACCTCAAGCAGTACAAGTTCGCCATCGATTCGGCCAACAACGTTTATATGGCCGACGCGAAAGACAATCCGGCGATCGATACGGCAACGACAGGGTTTATCCGGCAGTGCGCCGTCAGCTTCTGGGATGCCGACACGAGCAACTGGCCGGTCAATGGAACGGCCTATTGGACTAGGGTACCGACCAGCCAGACCCCTGAGAACGGATGTACGACGCCGCCGAGTGATGGTGTCAACACCACTTTCTCATCGTTTTCTGACTGGCCGGACGGTAACCTCGTTGAAAAGGGCGGCGCTGGATTGTGGCTGCGCAAACAGATTTGTGGCACCGGTCAATCACCGACCTACTGTGGACGACTCATCAAGAGTTGTGCGACGACGGACTGTGCCTCGCTTGTGGACTTCACGTCAGGCAATATCAACTCGATCCCGGCCAATCTCGTGAACTGGGTCGCCGGCGGCAATTTGGGTGACGGTCCTCCCAGTGTGACCGGGAACCTCTACGAGTTTTATAACGGGGCGACGCAAAGCCCGCCGACGGATGGTTTGTCGGCGTCGCAGTCCTACACGCGTCCGACGGCGCATGGCGACGTCGTGCATTCGCGTCCTCTCGCCATCAACTACGGCACCGGAACCACGGACGACATTGTTGTTTACTACGGGGCAGGAGACGGCATGCTGCATGCCGTTGACGGAAACCGCACTACGTCCCCGGTGGGGACGGTGCCGGGGAGAGAACTTTGGGCGTTCGTCGCTCCGGAGTTTTTCCCGAAATTCGCCCGCCTGAAGGAAAACAGTCCGAAAGTGGCGTACCCAACGGTGACTGATGACCCAACGCCCACGCAGCGCGACTATTTCTTTGATGGTTCCATTGGTGCTTATCAGGAGCGCAATGCTGCCGGCGCCGTATCGAGACTCTGGCTTTATCCGTCGATGCGTCGTGGCGGCCGCATGATTTATGCATTCGATGCGACAACACGGCCCGCTGGGACGGAGGCAAGCACGCCGGCGCTGAAGTGGAAATTCGGTTGTCCGACATCGAGCGACTCGGGTTGCATCGGGGGGTCGGGAGTCGCCAACATTGGCCAGACATGGTCAACGCCGCGAATCATGAGACTGAAGGGGGACTCGACAATCTACCTTGTTTTCGGTGCTGGTTATGACGCGTGCGAGGATGTTGACAATCAGGTGACCGGCACCGGGCGTTGCGGTACGAGCACGAAAGGACAGGGGGTTTTCGTGCTTAACGCCGATACCGGTGCGCTGGTCAAATACATCGACCTGACGAGTTACGACAGTTCCGTCGTCGCTGGGCGTGTGATCTCCGATGTCACGCCGGTCGATGTCAATCTCGATGGTTATACGGACTATGTGTATGCGGGTGATACGCGAGGAAGCTTGTGGCGTATCAACGTCAGTTCCGGTGCCAGTTTTGCGGGGTTGGCACCCGCTGGCTGGGCGCTCCATCGCCTTGCCTACCTGGCAGACTGGAGCGACGCCGCCACGGCTCGCAAGATCATGTATGCCGCAGACGTTATAACGCTGGGTTCGGTGAATCTGGTCCTCCTGGGAACCGGCGATAGGGAGCATCCGCTTGGGACCAGCACTGCGGCAACGGTGCGAAACCGTTTCTACGGCATCTACGATGACTACGGTTCAACGCCCACGGCAATCAACGGCAACGATTGTGATGCCGCTGGAGACAACTTGCTGACTTCAGGATGTTCCTTGGTGGACGTGACCGACACTAGCCAGGATTATTCGACGATGCCGGTGGGCGCGAAAGGCTGGGTCATGAAGCTTTACTCGGAGGGTAGTACGACCAAGGAGCAGGTCATCACGACTCCGGTGACGACGGGGGGCGTAACCTATTTCAGCACCTTCCAGCCGACGGATCCGACCACGGCGGCCAACCAATGTTCCAACCTTGGAACTGCGCGAGGCTATGCTGTGGATTTCCTTACGGGGGGGCTGCGCGCGGGCGATACCTCTCGATGGTCAGAATTTGCCGGAGGCGGATTCGCACCCTCCCCCGTTGCGGGGATTGTCAGGCTCGATGACGGGCGTCTTGTGCCGTTCATCCTGGGCGGAAAGGGCGGGTCGGCGCTGGAAGCGGGCAAGGTGCCGATCAGCATCAAGCCGACGAGGAAGCAAGTGTATAGATATCAAAAGATCGACTCCAAATAAGCGGAAGGGATATTCGATACTGCATCAAAGTGCGTTTTGTTGCCTTTCGCCAGGTTTGGTTTCCTGCTTCCGGATACTAAACCCGGGGATGCTGTGGTGGATACCAACAGCACAAAACCGCGCCACTTGCGCGGTTTTGTTTTATGTGGCTATCGGTTATTGTCCGGCAACGTCTTCCTGATTTTTCTGGACGATAAGGCGCTGCTTGGTAGTAGAATGCCTCGTTCCAAAGCGTCAGATTGTTGTTCCATATTTGCACAAATTCATTTGTGCCCAGAAACTCCGAAAACTCAGATACGGAGGCGATATGGTCAGGGTGTGCTTCGGTGGGTCAATCAGCGTCACTGCTGCAACGGCGGTGGCGATACCTCTTCTTTTGCCTTGCGGCAACCGCGAGGCGCTCCCTTTTCCTTTGTTGTGTCGTTTGGTTCCGCGCAAACCGGAAGGCGTTCGCCTGCCCGGTTGAATTTCCTAACCTTCATCTGGATATCCAACCATGAAAGTCAAGAAAGCGAAGTATCCCGGCATTCCCAGCGTCATCCATGGCAACGGCGCCGTCGCGCACGTGATGAGCAACGTGTGCGGTGGCGTGATCGGCTATCCGATTACCCCGTCGACCGAGATCGCCGAACTTTACGAGGCGTTCCGGGCGGAAGGCGGCGTGAATGTGTGGGGCAAGCACCCCTTCTTCTTCGAGCCCGAAGGGGAACATTCGGCACAGAGCGGGGCGCTGGGCGCGGCCTTGACCGGAGGACAGTTCATCTCCAATGCCTCGTCGAGCCAGGGCATCCTGTACGCCATGGAGTCGCACTTCGTGACGGTCGGCAAGAAGGTCGGCGGCTTCGTGCTGCAGGTGGCGGCGCGCGTCGTTTCCAAGCACTCGCTGAACGTGATGGCCGGGCACGACGACGTCTATGCCCTGCTGCAATCCGGCTACACCATTCTCTTCGGTTCGAATCCGCAGGAAGCCGCGGACCTGGCGGCGATCTCCTACCGCACCTCGGCGCTGTCGCTGATCCCCGTTGCCAATGCGATGGACGGTTTCGCCACCAGCCACATGATGAGCGAGGCGCTGCTGCCGGAACCGGAACTGCTTCGCGATTACCTCGGCGATCCAGCGGGCCGAATCCCCTGTCCGACTTTGGCGCAAGAAATTCTGTTTGGTTCCAAAGGTCGCGTGTTCCAGTTGAACCAGTACCTTACCCGCCACGCGGCGGACATCACCGAAGCCAACCTTGCCGCGCTGAAGAAGTTCCTCGACGGCAACGCCGCCAAGGTCGAGAAGGACAACGACGGCAAGCTTGTCGAGAAAACCCTTGGCTGGCTACCGGAAGAGTTGCACGGCCAGTGGCGGCGCCAGTGGCTCAACGCTTTCGAGAAGGGCACCCGCCAGCTCGTGCCGGCGCTTGTTGACGTCAACAACCCGGGCCTGACCGGGCCGGTCCAGAACCAGCCGGACTTCCAGGCTGGCGCCGTAGACCACCGCACGCACTTCGCCAGCGCCGTGCCGGCGCTGGTGCGCCAGGCGATGGCCGAATACTCGGCGCTGACCGGCCGCACCTACTCGCCGGTGCACACCTACATGTGCGATGACGCCGAGACCGTGATGGTCGGGCTCGGCTCGGTCTGCGACGACGTCGAAGCCGTCGTTACCCACCTGCGCAGCCAGGGCAAGAAGGTCGGCCTCGTGGCGATCAAGCTGCTGCAACCGTTCCCGGAAGCCGAAGTGGTCGCCGCGCTAGCCGGCAAGAAGGCCGTTACGGTGCTGGAGCGTTCCGATCAGGCGGCACTGACCCCGCTGGTCACCCAGGCGTTGTTCAAGGCCCGTGAGAATGGCGAGTTGAAGAAGGGCGAAGCCGAACGCCACGCCGGCATCCCGGCGATCAAGGCCACGCCGCGGATCACCACGGCCATCTTCGGCCTCGGCGGCCACGACCTGCAACCGCGCCACCTCGTCGCCGCGTTCAAGGCGATGGAAACCGGCAAGACCGCTTCATTGATCTACCTCGGCTCGCAGTTCTTCTCGAAGAACCCGAACCCGCGCATGGCCGAGCTGCAGAAGAAGTTGAAGGCCGCGTATCCGGAAACCGAACTGATGGCGCTGGACACCGAGCCTAATCCGCGCCTGTTGCCGGATTCCGCCTTCCGCGTGCGCTTCCACTCGGTCGGTGGCTACGGCACGATTGCCTCCGGCAAACTGCTCACCGACATCCTTGCCGGCGTGCTCGACATGCATTCGAAGTCGGCGCCGAAGTACGGTTCGGAGAAGAGCGGCGCGCCGACGAACTTCTACATCACGCTCTCGCCTGAACCGATCAAGATTACCAACGCCGAACTGGAGGACGTGGAAGTCGTCATCTCGCCGGACCACCGCTCGTTCGTGCATACCAACCCGCTGAAAGGGCTGGCCGAGGGGGGTACCTTCATCCTGCAGTCGAACGCCGCGCCGGAACAGGTGTGGGAGGATCTGCCGGCGAAGGCCCGGCAGACGATCCGCGAGAAGAAGATCAACTTCTTTATCATCGACGCCTTTGCCGTGGCCAAGAAACACGCGCCGACGCCGGAACTGGCCACGCGGATGATGGGCATCGCCTTCATCGGCGCCGTCGCCGGGCACGTCAAGCAGGTCTCGGCCGGCGCGACGCCGAAGGCCATCCTGGAGAAGGTGCGCAAGCAGATCGCCAAGAAGTTCGGCAGCAAGGGCGCGGCGGTCGTTGAAGGCAACATGGAAGTGATCAAGGAGGGCATCGAGGCGACGATCCGCGTCGACTACGACAAGGCGGCCTTCACCAAGATCGACGCCAAGCCGGCACCGATCGCCCTGCGCAACGTCTCGCTCTCCGCATCGATGTGCCAGCCCGACGGCGCTGCCGCCTGTGGCCTGTTCGACCGCGAGTACTTCAACGACATGATCGCCACACCGTTCCGCGAAGGCACCATCGCCGAGGCGCCGGTGCTGCCGGGCGCCGGGCTGTTCATGCCGGCCGGCACCGCCGGCTCGAAGGACAAGGGGCTGTTCCGCCGCAACGCGCCGCTGTTCAACCCCGACCTGTGCACCGGCTGCATGGAATGCACGCTGGTCTGCCCGGATGCGGCGATTCCGAACACGGTGCATGAAATCCACGAACTGCTGTTCACCGGCATCCGCCAGCTCGACATCACCGAGGCGCAGCGCGATGCGATGCGCGGGCAGGTCTACGCCGTGGCCGAGGCGGTGCGCGAGGCCTATCGCCGGACCAAGGATGCACGGCCGTTCCACGAGCTGGTCGCCGAGGCGGCGTCCAGCCTGCCGACACGCCAGGCGACCCTGCTCGGCAACTTCAGCAAGCTCGTCGATCTGCTGGCGGCCTATCCGGTGGCCCGCACGCGGCCGTTCTTCGACGCCGCCGAGAAGGCCAGCCCTGGCAGCGGCGGGCTGTATTCGGTGACGGTCGATCCGTGGAAGTGCACGGGCTGTCTCGAGTGCATCGACGTCTGTGGCCCCGGCGCGCTGTCGGCGCAGGAGCAGGACGCGGCGTTGCAGAGCACCCTGCAGCACCGCTTCGATTTCATGAGCAAAACGCCGAACACCCCGGCGCGCTTCGTCGATGGCGCCGTCCAGTCCGGCGGCGAGATAAAGCGCATGCTGCTCGACCGCGACAACTACTACTCGACCACCGGCGGCCACGGCGGCTGTCGCGGCTGCGGCGAGGTCACCGCGATCCGTCTGGTCGTCGCGACCAACCATGCGATCACAGAAAAGCGGCGGCAAGACCACATCGCCGAACTGGAAGAGCTGATTGCCGATCTCGTCGCCAAGCAGAAGACGCTCGGCAAGAAGGAGACCGAACGCAGCCAGCGCATCGGCGAGTTGCTCGCCACGCTGGAGAAACGCCTGTACCTCTACGAAGGTGGCCCGACCGGCAACGGCCCGGCCGGGGCGATCATCGCCAACTCGACGGGCTGCAGCAGCGTTTATGCCTCGACCTTCCCGTTCAACGCCTACAACGACCCGTGGGTGAATAGCCTGTTCCAGGACGCGCAGCCGCTCGCCAAGGGCATCTTCGAGGGGGTCGCCGCGCAGAACGCGCCGGACGTCAAGGCCATGCGCCTCGCGCGCCTCGAACTGGACGACGCCTACGTGCCCGAGCAGCACGACAAGGAATTGCGCTTCCTTTCGTGGAACCAGTTCTCCAAGGAGGAACTGGCGCTGATGCCGACGGTGCTGACCATCGGCGGCGACGGCGCAACCTACGACATCGGCTTCGGCGCCTTCTCGCGCATCCTCGCCAGCAACACGCCGGTGAAGATGCTGGTGCTCAATACCGGGGCGTATTCCAACACCGGCGGGCAGGCGTCCACGTCAAGCTTTACCGGGCAGGACTCGGATCTGGCACGGCACGGTGGGGCGCACAGCGGCAAGCAGGAGTCGCGCAAGGAACTCGGCCTGATCGCCTCGTTCCACCCCAACGTCTTCGTCTGCTCGACGACCACGGCGCTGCAGGGGCACTTCCTGAAGAACACCATGGAACTGATCTCCTACGCCGACGGCCCGGCGGTGCTCGACGTCTACACCCCGTGCCAGGGCGAACACGGCATCGCCGACAACGTCTCGGCGCGGCAGGCGCGCCTGGCCGTGGAGAGCCGGATGAACCCGGTGTTCGTGCATGACCCGCGCAAGGGCAAGACGCTGCACGAGTGGTTCTCGCTCGACGGCAACCCGGACCCGGACAAGACTTGGGCGAAGACCTCGCTGGAATATCTGGACGACGCCGGCGCCGTGCAGCTGATGGAAATCGATCTCACGCCGGCCAGCTTCGCTCTCGGCGAAATCCGCTTCAAGAAGCAGTTCAGGAAGTTGCCGGCCGATGCGCAAAACCTCGTGCCGGTCGTCGAGTTCATCGATTTGCCGGTCGAAGCGCGGGAAGGCAAGACGCCGTTCGTGTATTCGGTCGATGCGAACCGGAAGTTGGTCCGGATGAGTGTGTCCCCGTCGATCGTCGCGCTCATCGAAGAGCGGCGCAAGAACTGGCGGATGCTGCAATACCTCGCCGGCTTCCACGTCGCGACGATGGACGCCAGCCACCGCGCGGCGATCGACGCGCTGCAGGCGCAGGTCAAGGAGTCCGCCAAGCAGCACGATACCTCGCTCGACGCGATCGCCCGGGCGATGTCGGAACTCGCCGCGTCGAGCAAGGCGCCCGTTGGCGGCGCGAAGACCATTCCGATCGTTCCGGTCGGCGGTGGCACGGCGGTACCAGCCGCGGCCGGTGCCGCGACTGCAGTCGCCGAGGCGCTGGTGACGATCGAGGATTCGTCCAAGTGCACCAACTGCAAGACCTGCTACCAGGACATCCCGGAACTGTTCGAGAAAACGCGGATGGTCATCGACGGCGAGAGCCGCGAGGTCGCCCGCCTGATCCCGGGGGCGTTGGAGAAAGTGACCGTGACCCCCGAGCTGAAGGCCCGCATCAAGCGGGTATCGGCCAACTGCGATGCGGAGATCATTCGATGAGCAACGGAGCCTCTCAATTCGGTCAGGACGACCTGCAGCGCTACCGGGAGGCCAGCAACGCGCTGGACGCCACGCGCTCGCAGGTCGAGGCCCTCGAGCAGACGCCCGCCGTCGGCACCTTCAACAAGCAACTGGATCTCCTGCGGCGGCGCCTGCTCAACGACCCGCAGGCGTTCCGCGAGCTGTTCATCTCCGAAGGCGCCGGCGCGATCGTTGCCGAGTTCCAGCAGGACGAACTCTCCGCCGAGTTCATCCATGTCTTCTGGGACCTGCTGCTGCGCGACGACGACATGAGCAAGATCCTCATGCGCTTCGTCTGGAAAGTGCCGCTCGGCCTGAAACGCAAGTTCATCAAGGCGCTCGACAAGCATCTCTCGGGCCGCTACCTGATGTTCAAGGGGCTGTCGGCGAACTGGCCGGCGGAAAGCTTCATTCCGCCGTACATCCGCTCGCCGGAGGAGCGGTCCAGCGACTTCGACCTGGTCAACCAGGGCTATCTCGGCTACATGAACCTCGGCTACACGGCGCGGGAAGTCGACATGATCGTCTGGCTCGAAGTGCTGCGCGACAAGCAGTGCGACGAAAAGCCCTGCGAAGTCGGCGTGCACGTGCCCGGCAAGTTCGAGCCGAAGGG
Source organism: Gammaproteobacteria bacterium (assembly GCA_029289235.1). Taxonomy (GTDB): domain Bacteria; phylum Pseudomonadota; class Gammaproteobacteria; order Burkholderiales; family Rhodocyclaceae; genus Propionivibrio. Next base: position 10,426 of record JARFTZ010000029.1, on the reverse strand, counting down.
AGGTTGCCCGGTCAAGATCCACATTCCGGAGGTGCTGAACCTGCTCGGAAACGGGCGCTTCCGCGAGGCGATGGAGCTGATCGAGAACTGCAACCCGCTGCCGAACGTGACGGGGCGCGTCTGTCCGCAGGAACTGCAGTGCCAGGGCGTTTGCGCGCACGCCAAGCAGCCGATCGAGATCGGCCAGCTCGAATGGTTCCTGCCGCAACGCGAGAAGGTGGTCAATCCGGACGGCATCGCGGCGCGCTTTGCCGGCTTCCCCGACCCTTGGGCCAAGGCCGAGAAGCCGCCGATCGCCGTGGTCGGTTCCGGCCCGGCCGGCCTGATCAACGCCTACCTGCTGGCCGTGGAAGGCTTTCCGGTCACCATCTTCGAAGCCTTCCACGCGCTCGGCGGCGTGCTGCGCTACGGCATCCCCGAGTTCCGCCTGCCCAACGAGCTGATCGACGATGTGGTCGGCAAGATCAAGCTGCTCGGCGGCAAGTTCGTCTCCAACTTCGTCGTCGGCAAGACGGCGACCTTGCACGACCTGCGCGAAGCCGGCTTCTGGAAGATCTTCGTCGGCACCGGCGCCGGACTGCCGCGCTTCATGAACGTGCCCGGCGAGCACCTGCTCAACGTCATGTCGGCCAACGAGTTCCTGACGCGCGTGAATCTCATGCAGGGGCTGCGCGAGGACTATGAAACGCCGCTGCCGGAAACGAAGGGCAAGGAGGTTATCATCATCGGCGGCGGCAACACCGCGATGGACGCGTCGCGCACCGCGCGGCGCCTCGGCGGCAACGTCACCATCGTCTATCGCCGCACGCAGAGCGAGATGCCGGCACGGGTCGAGGAACTGCACCACGCGTTGGAGGAGGGCATCCAGCTCAAGGTGCTGCGCTCGCCGTGCGAGTTCGTCGGCGACGACAAGACCAACTTCGTCACCGGCGCGATGCTCGAAGTGATGGCGCTCGGCGAGCCGGATGCTTCCGGCCGCCGCAGCCCCGTCGCTACCGGCGAGAGGGAACTGATGAAGGCCGATCTGGTGATCATGGCGCTCGGCAACGATCCGAACCCGATCATCAAGGATTCCGAGCCGAGCCTGAAGACGACCAAGTGGGGCACCATCGACCTCGGCGCCCGGGGTTCGCAGAAGACGTCGCTGGAGGGGATCTACTCAGGCGGCGATGCGGCCCGCGGCGGTTCCACGGCGGTCCGTGCCGCCGGCGACGGGCAGGCGGCGGCGCGCGAGATCGTCGGCGAGATCGACATGGCGCCGGAAGAAATCCGGAAACGGGTCGAGAGCGCCCGGCACTACACCGAACTCAGCGCGGCGCCGCAGACGATCGTCGACAAGATCGAACTCAGCACCGGCATCGTCGAGTTCATCGTGCATGCGCCGATGATCGCCCGCGCCGCCCGCGCCGGGCAGTTCGTGCGCGTGCTGGCCTGGCCGAACGGCGAGCTGATCCCGCTGACGCTGGCCGACTGGGACGCCAAGGCCGGCACCATCTGTCTCGTGGTGCAGGGCATGGGCACCAGCAGCATCGAGATCAACCGGATGCAGATTGGCGAGGCCTTCACCGGTATCGCCGGGCCGCTCGGCCAGCCGAGCGAACTGCACAGCTACGATGCGAAGAAACAGACGGTGGTGTTCACCGCCGGCGGCGTTGGCCTGCCGCCGGTGTACCCGATTGCTCGCGAGCACTTGCGCAAGGGCAACCACGTCACCCTGATCGCCGGCTTCCGCAGCGCCGACCTCCTGTTCTGGACCAAGGAGAACGAGCGCGTCGGCAAGCTGCAGGCCGAGTTCGGCGACCTGCTCGACGTGATCTACTGCAGCAACGACGGCAGCTTCGGCATCAAGGGCTTCGTCTCCACGCCGCTCGAAGAAATGCTCAAGAACGGCAAGAAGAGCAAGGGGCGCGAGATCGCCGAAGTCGTCACCATCGGCCCGCCGCTGATGATGCGCGCCGTCAGCGATCTCACCCGTCCCTACGGCGTCAAGACCGTCGCCAGCCTCAACTCGATCATGGTCGATGCGACGGGCATGTGCGGCGCGTGCATGGTGCCGGTGAATCTCGAAGGCAAGCTGGTGCGCAAGCACGCCTGCGTCGACGGCCCCGAGATCGACGGCCACATCATCGACTGGGACAAGTTCCTGCCGCGCTTCAACCTGTTCAAGCCGCAGGAGCAGGCCAGCAAGGCCAAGCACGGGCTTGGGTGATGTCCGCCTGGTGAAGGGGGGAAGAACGCGGGGTGGTGATGCGAGTCGCCACCCCGTTTCGCTACGGGAATGGCGATCGGAGGTGTTCTCATGCGCCCGTTGAAACTGAGCAGGGCCTTCACCCTGATGGAGTCCGGGCCGGTTGTTCTGGTTACGACCCATGATGCTGATAAAGACAACATCATGACCATCTCGTGGACCATGGTGATCGACTTCATGCCGCAATTCGCCATCACGACGGGAAGCTGGAACTACTCGTTCGCGGCCTTGCACAAGAATCAGGAGTGCGTCATCGCGATACCCACCGTCGACCTGCTGGACAAGGTGGTTGGCATCGGCACCTGCTCGGGGGCGGATACGGACAAGTTCACCCGCTTCAATCTCACGCGGGCACCGGCCAAACATGTCAAATCGCCCCTGATCAAGGAGTGCCTTGCCAACATCGAGTGCAAGGTCATCGATTTCATACCAAAGCACAACATTGTCGTGCTCGAGGGCGTTGCCGCCTGGCTCGACACCGAACGCAAGGAGAAACGCACCGTTCACGCCGTTGGCGACGGCACCTTCATCGTCGATGGGCGCATCATCGACCGGAAGAAAATGATGGCCTCGAAGCTGCCGCAGGATCTGTTATCAACCTGATTCCGGAAGGGGGAGAATTTATGCTATGTCAATTGCATGAACAGCTTCTCACCCTCTTTCAAGAGGCTGCCGTACGCACGCATCGCGAGTACTCCGTCATCCCGGCGCAGGCCGGGATCCTGTTTGTGCTCCGAAAGCCTGGATTCCGGCCTTCGCCGGAATGACATCAAGCGGTGCTCACGGACTTCATGCATTTGCCCTGATGTTTTGCGTTACCGCGCGGGCGCTGGATAATGTCGCGCCCATGACTTTCCCCACCAAGAGCCTTACATGCCAAAACGTGCCACTCCGCCGATTACCCTTCCCGAGTACGAGCGACTTTTTCGGACCATTCATGCGGTAGTGAAAAATGAGCAAGTCGATCCGGCCAAGGCCAGCCTGTTCTTAGCCGTCGCCGGCGCGTTCCTGCTCAAGAAGCACCACAAAATCGCTTCGGCATGCCCGGTAGCCGGCGTGGCCGGGTACAACCTGCTGACGCCGACCAACTTCTCGCTGGTATTCGGGCGACTGGAAGCCGATGGCGTTTTCTCCGATAGCTCGCGCTATCACTGCTGGATCGAAGTGGATGGCTGGGTCATCGATCTGATGGCGCCCCTGTTTGACGAGATGGCTCCCATCGATCGAAAAGGTGTAGCGATCCCTCGCTGGATGTTCCAGAAACCGCTGATTGCCGAGGCAAGTTCGATCAGCCTCGACACGCCCGGTGCGTATCTTCACGTAGCCAACCACCGACTTACTACGGAACTGATGAAAGGTTTTACCGAGAAGCCCGCCTATATGGATCTCGTTCGAATCTGCGAGCAGTGGTACGTCCGGCCACCCCGGAAAATCGCGCTGAGCGTCGGGATTGAAGATCAAAGTGGCACCGTTGTGGAAGTTTTCCTGTCTCCGATTCGGATTGTTGGCGTTTGGTGAAAGGTCGGAAGTGAGTTCGTGTGGTTGTGGCAAATCGGCCGAAGCTGCCGGTGGCGATCATTCCCAGAATATTTCCCTTGTGCGCCGATTACCCATCCCCCGGGTAAAATTACGCATTCCGTGGTTGATTGTTCGCCCGAGGAGAATGGCGGCAAACGGACGAAATATCGGCATCAACGCCCCTCCAGTGCCGTTTGGATAAAACTCGCCGAGCGTGCACGTAAGCATGAATCCATCGCGATGTGCAATTCAATTCGATAACCCAATGGAAATCGCAAAGCGCTCAAGTACTATTTCTCGGCTCAGATTGAGCAAGGACGCTTGGATTTCGTCAGCGCCGGCCGGGGTGTCAGGAACGAGAAGGGATAGAGGGCATTCATGACCATCGTTCGCCTGAGAAGCAATTTCTCGCAGCTCAGAACCCACGACGAGCAGCTTGAGCGACTGGGCATGCTGGCCGAGCGTTACTTTGCCGACGACCCGAATACCTGTCTTCTGAAACTTCGCCAGCTTGCCGAGGGGATGGCTCAGTCGGTGGCCTCCAGGGTTGGCCTGTACACCTCGGCGGATGAAAGGCAGATCGATCTACTGCGCCGTCTGCAGGATCACGGTATTTTGCCGCGCGAAGTCGGCGGGCTGTTTCACGAAATCCGCAAGGCTGGCAACGACGCCAACCACACGCTGGCCGGGGACCATCGCACGGCCCTGATGGCGATGCGTCTGGCCTGGCAGTTGGGGATCTGGTTTCACCGGACGTTCAAAGAACCTGAGTTCAAGTCCGGCCCCTTCATTCCGCCGGTGCCGCCCGCTGATGAAAGCGCTGAACTCAAGGCCGAACTTGAGGCTTTACGGCAGGAACTCACGGCATTTCGCGCAGCGCATCAGGATGCAACGCAGGCACTGGCGGCGACCCAGGCGCGTGTGCAACAGACGGAGGAAGAGCGCGCCATCTGGGAAGCCATGGCAGCCGAAGCAGAGAGCGCCAAGCACCAACTGGCGCAGCGACTGGAGGCCATTCAGGTACAAGCCAGCAACCAGTCGCCGCAAGTGGTGGCTCAACTGGTCGAAGCGGCCAACAGCGCGGCGACCACCCTCAAGCTAAGCGAATCGGACACCCGCAAAATCATTGACGAGCAACTCGCCGCCGCCGGCTGGACCGTCGATTCAATTCACCTGACCTTTGCTAAAGGCGCCCGGCCGCAGCGTAGCCAGAATCTGGCCATTGCCGAGTGGCCCACTGAAACCGGCCCGGCAGACTACGTGCTGTTCATCGGCCTGCAGCCGGTCGCGGTCGTCGAAGCCAAACGCAAACACCTGGACGTTTCCGCTGCACTGCAACAAGCCAAGCGCTACAGCCGCGGATTCAAGCCGTCCCCGGAAACTGAACTGCCTCTTACCAACTACGGTGCTGATGGCGCCTTTCGCGTGCCGTTTGCCTTTTCGTCCAACGGCCGTCCCTACCTGCGCCAGTTGGCGCAACAAAGCGGCGTCTGGTTCTGCGACCTGCGCCAGCCGGAAAATCTGAGCCACGCCCTGGACGGCTGGTATACGCCCGACGGCCTAAAGGCACTGCTTCAACAAGACCTTGCCCAGGCCCATGCCGAACTCGACCGAACCAGCTTTGACTACGGCTTTCCCTTGCGCCCGTATCAGGAACAGGCTATCCGCGCGGCCGAGGCTGCCATTGCCGATAACCAGCGCGCCATTCTGCTGGCCATGGCCACCGGTACCGGCAAGACCAAGACTTGCATCGCGCTGATCTATCGTCTGCTCAAGGCCCAGCGGTTCCGCCGCATCCTGTTTCTTGTGGATCGTTCCGCCCTGGGCGAACAGGCCGCCAACGCGTTCAAGGACACGCGTATGGAGAAGCTGCAAACCTTCGCCGACATCTTCGGTATCAAGGAGCTGGAGCATCCACAGCCGGACGGCGATACCGCCGTGCATATCGCCACCGTGCAAGGGATGGTGCAACGCGTTCTGTACGCAGACGAAAACGCGCCGCCGCCCATCGACCAATACGACTGCATCGTCGTCGATGAATGCCATCGCGGCTACCTGCTGGATCGCGAGTTGTCGGAAACCGAGCTGAGTTTCCGCGGCTACGACGACTACATCTCCAAATACCGGCGCATTCTCGATTACTTCGACGCGGTCAAGGTCGGCCTCACTGCCACCCCCGCACTGCACACCACGCAGATTTTCGGTGCGCCGGCCTTCACCTACAGTTACCGTGAAGCGGTGATCGACGGCTACCTGGTCGATTACGAGCCACCGGTGCAAATCCATACCGAGCTCTCCTCCCACGGCATGACCTGGCGGGTCGGCGAACCGGTCAAGGTCTATGACACCGGTCGCCAGCAGATCGAGCTCTTCAAGGCGCCCGATGAAATCAAACTCAAGGTCGAGGACTTCAACCGCAAGGTCATCACCCGCGCCTTCAATGAGGTCATCTGTGACTATCTGGCCCAGGAACTGGACCCGGCCTTACGCCGCAAGACGCTGATCTTCTGCGTCAGCGACAGCCATGCCGACCTGGTCGTCGATCTGCTCAAACAAGCCTTCAAAAAGCAGTACGGCAGCGTCGAGGACGACGCCGTCATCAAGATCACCGGCGCCGCCGACAAGCCCCTGCAATTGATCCGCCGCTACAAGAACGAGCGTTTGCCCAATGTCGCCGTCACCGTCGATCTGCTGACCACCGGCGTCGATGTGCCCGAAATCTGCAACCTGGTTTTCCTGCGCCAGGTGAACAGCCGCATCCTGTTCGACCAGATGCTCGGGCGCGCCACCCGTCTGTGCGACTTTGGCGGTGCCGAGGACAAGGAGTCCTTCCGCGTCTTCGATGCCGTGCGCATCTTCGAAGCCGTGGGCAACATGACCGCCATGCAGCCGGTGGTCAATGCCAAGATCGGATTCACCCAGTTGGCCGAGGAACTCGCCACCCTCAAGGACGAGGCGGCAACGGCACTGGCACGCGACCAGTTCCTGGCCAAGCTGCAACGCAAGAAACGTCACCTTTCGACGCAGGATATGCAGAACTTTGAAACCAAAGCAGGCATGGCGCCGCAGGAATTCATCCAGAAGCTGAAAACCCTGCCGCTTGCTGACGTGGCCAACTGGTTCATTCAGCACCCCGGTCTCGGCGAACTGCTCGACCGCCAATCCAACGGCACGCCCCGCACCATGTACGTTTCCGACCACCCGGATCGCTTCGAGCGTGTCGAGCGTGGTTACGGCAAGGCGCATAAGCCGGAAGACTACCTGCGCGAATTCGGCGACTACCTCAAGAGCCACAGTAACGATATCCCCGCACTGCTGACCGTACTCACCCGCCCGCGCGACCTCACCCGCGCCCAGTTGCGCGAGCTGGTGCTGGCGCTGGATGCCGCCGGTTTCACCGAAACCAGCCTCGCCACCGCCTGGCGCGAACTCACCAACCAGGACATCGCCGCTCGCATCGTCGGCTACATCCGTCAGGCCGCCATCGGCGATCCGTTGTTGCCCTACGGCGAGCGGGTCGACCATGCCTTGCAACAGCTGCTGGCCCATCCCCCCGGCGGTACGCCCTGGACTACACCGCAGCGCGATTGGCTCAAGCGCATCGCCGCGCAGACCAAGGCCAACGTACTGGTAGACTGCGCGGCGCTGGATGACCCCGACCTCATCTTCAAACGCGAAGGCGGCGGTTTCAGTCGCCTCGACAAGATTTTCAACGGCCAGCTCCAGCCGGTGCTGGCCGCCTTCAATGACGCGCTTTGGGCCGCCCAGCCCGAGTCTGCATAACATCCATTCCACCCATTCCCAGACCCATGACTAACCGCACTGCCGCCATCGACATCGGCGCAAAACTCTGGTCGCTCTGCCATGTACTGCGCGACGACGGGGTGACCTACCACCAGTACCTCAGCGAGCTGACCTACCTGCTGTTCCTTAAAATGATGAAGGAAACCGGCCAGGAAGACCGGCTCAAGGTCTGGAAGCGCCCCAAGAAAAACGAGCCGCCGGTCGAACAGCCCGGCACCCGCTGGGACGATCTGCTCAACGCCTCCGCCCCCGAGCGGCTGGATACCTACAAGGAAATGCTGCTGGATTACGGCCTGCACGGGCGCGGCGCCGTGCAGGAGGTGTACGCCAACGCCAACACTTTCATCACCAAGCCGGCCACGCTCAGCAAGCTGGTCACCGACATCGATGCGCTGGACTGGTACAGCGTAGACCGCGACGACCTCGGCGATCTCTACGAAGACCTGCTGGAGCGCAATGCCAGAGAAAAGAAGAGCGGCGCCGGCCAGTACTTCACGCCCCGCGACCTGATCGACGCCATCGTTGCCGTGATGAAGCCGCAACTCGACGACGTGATCCAGGACCCGGCGGCCGGCACCTGCGGCTTCCTGATTGCCGCCAACAACTACCTGCGCCGCCACAACGATTTTGACGGCCTCGACGACGCCACCCAGCGCCGCTACCGCAAACTGACCTTCTACGGCATGGAACTGGTTCAGGACACCCACCGTCTGGCCCTGATGAACATGCTCTTGCACGGCATCGAAGGCGGCGTGACCTACGGCGACACCCTTAGCGACGACTACAAGCAGCTGCCGCCGGCCTCGCTGATCCTCTCCAATCCGCCCTTCGGCACCAAGAAAGGCGGCGGCCTGCCCACCCGTGGCGACCTCACCCACATCACCAGCAACAAGCAGTTCGCCTTCCTCCAGCACATCTACCGCGGCCTCAAGCCCGGCGGCCGTGCCGCCGTGGTGCTGCCCGACAACGTGCTCTTTGAAAGCAATGTCGGCACCGATATCCGCCGCGACCTGATGGACAAGTGCAACCTGCACACCCTCCTGCGCCTGCCCACCGGCATCTTCTACGCCCAGGGCGTCAAGACCAACGTGCTGTTCTTCACCCGTGGGGAAACGGACAAGGGCAACACCAAGGAAGTCTGGGTTTACGACATGCGCGCCAACATGCCCCAGTTCGGCAAGCGCACCCCCTTCAGCCGCGACTACTTCCGCACTCCGGACGATGCCCCCGCCGACACCCCGCGCGACAAGTTCGAGGACGTTTTCGGCGACGACCCGCAGGGCGGCCCTGCAGCCCTGGCCCGCCGCGTCGATACCGGCGAAACCGGCCGCTGGCGCAAATTCACCCGCGCGCAGATCGCCGCCCGAGGCGACAACCTGGACATCAGCTGGCTCAAGGACGACAGTGCCGAAACCGCCGAAGCCCAGCGCGACGAACCCGCCTTGGTCGCCCGGCTGGCCCTACGCGAGCTGAATGCCGCCGTCGCCGAGCTGCGTGCGCTGCTCGACGACCTCGGTGAAGACCCTGACCTGGTGTTGGACGACGTTCTGCCCGACGACGAGGAGAGCGAGGTCTTGGCATGAGTGGAACCGAACTGCTGTCGCCGGTCCCGCTGGAACCCCTGCACGACGAACTGCGCGACCTCATCGCCGCCAGCCGGCAACGCCTGGCAGCGGCGGTCAACGCCGAACTGACCCTGCTTTACTGGCGCATCGGCCAGCGCCTCGCCAGTGAAGTGCTGGGCGGCGCCCGTGCCCAGTACGGCGCCCAGTTGATGGACCGTTTGGGCGAGCGCCTGGCCGGCGAATTCGGCCGCGGCTTCGAAGCCAAGAACCTGCGCCGCATGGTGCAGTTTGCCCAGGCTTTTACCGATGGGGCAATTGTCGCGACGCTGTCACGACAATTGAGCTGGAGCCATGTCGTCGCACTGTTGCCGCTCAAGTCGGCCGAAGCCCGGCAGCACTACGCCGAACAAGCCAGCCTGGAGCGCTGGAGCGTGCGTGAACTGCGCCAGCAGATCGAACGCAAGGCCTTCGAGCGCCGGGTCATTGCCAGCGCCCAGGCGCCCGAAGCGAACGCCTTGGTCGCGGCCGCGGCCTTATCACCCTCATCAGCCGCCGCCGGCACATCACCCGCACAGGTCTTCAAGGACCCTTACTTCCTCGATTTCCTCGGCCTGCGCCAGGGCTACGACGAAGCCGACCTGGAAACCGCCATCCTGCGCCAGCTCGAAGCTTTCATCCTCGAACTCGGCCGCGGCTTCGCCTTCGTCGAGCGCCAGAAGCGCATGGTCATCGACGGCGAGGATTTCTACCTCGACCTGCTCTTCTTCCACCGCCGCCTGCGCCGGCTGGTCGCCATCGAACTCAAGCTCGGTCGCTTCAAGGCCGCCCACAAGGGCCAGATGGAGCTCTACCTCAAATGGCTGGACAAGCACGAGCGCCAGCCCGACGAAGAAGCCCCCATCGGCCTGATCCTCTGCGCCGAATCCAGCCGCGAACAGGTGGAACTGCTGCAGATGCACAAGGACGGCATCACCGTCGCCGAATACTGGACCGAACTGCCGCCCAAGGCGGAGTTGGAACAAAGGCTGCACGAGGCGCTGGTGGAGGCACGGGAGCGGTTGGCGAGGCGGGGGGTGTTGTTGGCGAGGGGCGAGGATGAGTGATATCCCACTGAACCCGGATGAGCTTCCATCGACTTGGGCGTTAACCAGTAAGCCCCCGGCGAAGTCATCTATGAATTGAGGGTTTAGACCGGGAAGATCGTGTCCGCTAGAAAACATGGTGGACACGATCGATGGAAATACAGAAACCGATACGGCGCAGGCGGTATCACCGGGAAGAGTTCAAGCAA
>JARFTZ010000028.1 GCA_029289235.1 Gammaproteobacteria bacterium | reverse complement strand
ATCCTGCATTCCCCAAGTGGCGTGTCGTTTGAGGTGAAGATCGCCTGTATCCGAGCGCTAGACAAGGATTTTCTGCCGCAAGCGGCACCTGCGGTCGCGCAGACTGCTGGATCTGGACGGATCAGACCGCGAAGCCGCTGTTTCCTTGCCCAGGGGCGGCGTTTTTCAGCGCAGCGGACAGATCTGTCCAGCCGCTTTCGTTCAGTTTGAGCGTGGATCGCGATCATGCGCATAGCGGTGGCGCTCGCAATCGGCGGATAGCGGCGAGGATGGCGCGTACCATCGTGCCGGTGACAGCGACCTCGGCCAGCTGGAAGGTGATGGTGCGGGCGTGACGGACCACACGTGCCCCGATCTTGATCAGCTTCAGTTGCAGGCTGGTCAACGACCAGTCGGCCATGGCCTCGGGCAGCTCGATGCAGCGCAAGAAGGTGGCCAGGTTGTACGCCAGGGCGTGCAGTTGCAGCCGCACCTCATTGTCGCGGAACTTCCGGCACGACAGCCGCGTCCAGCGAAAGGCGTATTTGCCCTCTTTGATGTGCTGCTCGGCGGTGCCGCGCTGGTTGTAGAACCGCACCACCCAGTCCGGCTCCATCGGCAGGTTGGTGACGATGAAGCCGACACGCGGGAACAGTTCGCCCGGATGCCATTCGATCTTGGCGATCACCCGGCGTTCCTTGTCCCAGGACGCCGCCTGATACTCGAATTCCTCGAAGAACCGCTTGACCTTGGTCAGTGACGGCCGCCCGACAGGGCGCGTTAGCCGATGCGCGATCTTGTCCTTGAGGACCGCGTTTGCGGGCAGCCGGATGGCGTAGAAGAACCGCGCTTCTTCCAATCGCTCATAGATCGCCGGGATCGCGTAGGCAGCATCGGCCCGGAAGAACCTGCCACCAAGGTCGCGCTCCGCGTAGCGCGCAATGACGGGGTCGAGAACATCACGCCAGCCATCGGCGCTGTGGACGTTGCCATGGCGCAGGGCGCAGCGTTCCAGCATCCCGAACTGGTTGAACAGAAAGTTGGGGTGATAGCAGCTACAGTCGAAATGGCCATTCCAGGCGGACCCTTCCTGGTCGCCATGGGTCGGGCTGACCGAGCTGTCCATGTCCAGAACGATGTACTTCAGCCCGTTACGGTCATGGAACCGGTCGATCCATTGCCCGTTCAGGTCGGCCAGCGCGGCACGGTTCCCGGCCAGAGCCAGCGTCTCGGTCTCGAACCGTCCCATCTGCGATGCCGAGGCCGCTTGTGCATCGACCGCTCTGCCGCCGACAACTTGGCGCATGACCGGATCGCAGGCGAGACGGTTGGCGTCGTTGACATCCTCGTATCCGGCCAGCCGCCCAAAGACTGATTGCCGGAACAGGCCGTCGAGCCGATGGACCGTGTTCTTGCCAGAGCGAGTATCGCGCAGCGCCGCTGACGCCAAATCGGACAACCCGAGCGCGTCATCAAGCTCGCGCATCACCAGAAGGCCGCCGTCGGAACTGAGCTGCGTGCCGCGAAATTCCAGCCGCACGCGAGGGTCGAAATCCACCCGATCTGCCCGTTGCAAGCCCGCACCCTCTGGGTGATCCATGAAACGCGCCCATCGCAGCCTTCAACACCA
>JARFTZ010000027.1 GCA_029289235.1 Gammaproteobacteria bacterium | reverse complement strand
GCAGTTCTCGACGACCAGCGGCCGGGCGGTATAGGCGTCGATCGGAAAGCTGTGAACTTCAAGCCAACCGGCGTTCGGTTGTGCCGAGAGCAGGCTGACGTGAAGCTCCTGCATGCCGTGCGTGCAAACCGGGAGGCCATAACGCCGTGACAGTTCGGCCACTTTCAACCAGCCGGTGATGCCGCCGCAATTCGACGCATCGGGCTGGATATAAGAGAGCCTGGATTGTTCGAAGGCATAACCGAACTCGTGCAGCGTGTGCAGGTTCTCGCCCATCGCCAGAGGCACGCCGGTTTCCAGCGCAATCCGAGCATAGCCGGAGTAGTCATCAGGAATGATCGGCTCTTCGAACCAGTAGATGTCGCTGGGTTTGAAGGCCCGTGCCGCGGCGATCGCCTGTTCGACAGTCATGGAATAGTTGGCATCGACCATGAAGGTCACATCCGGTCCGACCAGTTTGCGCACGGCCTCGACCCGCGCGACATCATCGGCAAGGTCGGGGCGCCCGACCTTGATCTTGACGCCGTTGAACCCACGGTCGAGATACCCCTGGATGCTGCACAACAACTTTTCTAGCGAGAACCCGAGATCGATCCCGCCGCAATACGCCCGCGTCGAATTGCCCGCACCGCCGGCCACTCTCCAGAGCGGAAGCCCCTTCGCCCGGCAACGGATATCCCAGAGCGCGATATCGATCGCCGACGTGGCGAACGCCGCGATACCACCGCGCCCCACGTAATGGACGTGCCATTCCATGAAATCGAAAATCTCGTCGATGCCGGAGGCGTCTTTTCCTATCAGGGCCGGCGCGAGATCGTAACGAACCATCGCCTGAATCGCATGCCCACCTTTTCCGCCCGTATAGGTGTATCCCGTACCCTGCTGTCCATCATGCAACGTGACAGTTACCGTAACCAACTCGAAATGCGTATGGTCGCCATGCTTGGCATCGGAGAGGATTTCCGGCAGGGGAATCGTGTACAACCGCGCTTCGATGCTTCTGATTGAGTTCGCGTTCATTACCAGCTCAAATACAGGAATGATGTTCCGATAATATACAACAAAGAATAATACATGGAACAATATTCCATAATTTTCGAACTTGCTTGACGGTTGACATGGCAATCACACGCGAAACGAAGACTCAGCCAATCCTCGCCAGTAACCTGGCCGCCTCCGCGCTGAGGTCATCCGCGTTCGGCCGGAAAACAAACGCTTGCGCCTGCGGCAGCTTCGGAAACAGACCTCGACTGCTGCGTCGGTAGGCCGGATCGTAGTGCCGCTCGATCAGTTCACGGAACAGTTCCGGCTTGGCCCTGGCATCGACCAGATCGTGCCAGTGCGCAATCACCTGCTTGCCATGCAACTCGACGAGGCACGACAACAGCGCCTTGAACCGCTCCGGGTCGTCGAGCAAGTTGGCATAGTCATCACAGAGAAAATCGACGCGGTCGTCGATGCTCGCTTCGACGCGGATGCAATCGGAACCGGCCATCGCACGCATCATCGATTCCGGCAACTGGACCTGGCCGATTTTCTTGCTCTCCGCCTCGACGAACACCGGACGTGACGGATCGAGGCCTGCCAGCGCCTGCACGAGACGGCTGTCGAAACCCTTCTGGCTCGGCTGTGCCTCGCCCGGCTGGGCGCCGAGCAGCGAGCCGCGATGCCGGGCCAGGTCTTCAAGGTCGAGGATTTGCGCGCCCTGCCCGCCTAGCGCGCGCAGCAGCCGGGTCTTGCCGCTGCCGGTCAGGCCGGCGAGCACGAGGAAACGGAACTGCCCGGGCAGCACATCCAGGCGCTCCAGCACATGATGCCGATACGCCTTGTAACCCCCCTGCAACTGGCAGGCCTTCCAGCCGATCAGGCGGAACCAGGTGGTCATCGAGCCCGAGCGCTTGCCGCCACGCCAGCAATAGATCAACGGTTTCCAGTTGATCGGCTTGTCGGCAAAGAGCGTTTCGAGATGATGCGCGATGTTCTTCGCCACCAGCGCCGCGCCATATTTGGTCGCTTCGAACGGCGAGACCTGCTTGTACATCGTGCCGACGACGACGCGCTCATCGTCGCTCAGCACCGGCGCGTTGATCGCCCCGGGAAGGTGGTCCTCGGCAAATTCGGCGGGCGTCCGCACGTCGATGACGCAGGAAAAGCGATCAATGTCGGCCAGGGTGGCAAGCTGGTTTTTCATGGAAGAACAAACGACGGATAATTGCCGGATTGTAAACGAGGCTAAACGAGGCCCCTATGGAAAACATTCGCCTGACCCAACTCTCCCACGGCGGCGGCTGTGGCTGCAAGATCGCCCCCGCCGTGCTCGCCGACATGCTCAAGGCGCTGCCGCAGACGCAGTGCTTCCCCGACCTGCTGGTCGGCACCGAGACGTCCGACGACGCCGCCGTCTATCGTCTCAACGACGAGCAGGCACTGGTCGCGACCACCGACTTCTTCATGCCGATCGTCGACGACCCCTTCGACTTCGGCTGCATCGCCGCGACCAACGCCATCTCCGACATCTACGCCATGGGCGGCAAGCCGATTCTCGCGCTGGCGATCGTCGGCATGCCGATCAACACCCTGCCGATGGAGGCCATCCAGCAGATCATGGCCGGTGGCGCCAGCGTCTGCGCGCGCGCCGGCATCCCGCTCGCTGGCGGCCACTCGATCGACGCGCCGGAGCCGATCTACGGCCTCGTCGCGCTCGGTCTGGTGCATCCGGACAAGGTCAAGCGCAACAGCCACGCCCGCGACGGCGACGTGCTGATCCTCGGCAAGCCGCTGGGCATCGGCATTCTGGGAACCGCGATGAAGAAAGGCGTACTCGACGAAAACGGCTACCGGCAACTACTGGAGACGACCACCCAGCTCAATACCATCGGCGCCGAACTCGCCGCGCTCGACGGCGTGCATGCGCTGACCGACGTCACCGGCTTCGGCCTGCTCGGGCATCTGCTCGAACTGTGCCGCGGCGCGCAACTCGGCGCCTTTGTTGACGCGGGCAAGCTGCCGCTACTGCCCGACGCCATCGGCTTCGCCCAACAGGGCATCGGCCCCGGCGCCATCGCCCGCAACCTCGCCAGTTTCGGCGCCGACGTCAGTTTCGCCGCCGCCGTCCCAGACTGGCTGCGCCGGATCATGGCCGACGCGCAGACCAGCGGCGGCCTGCTCGCCTCGGTCGCCCCGGAATGTGCCGACGGCGTGCTGGCGCGCTTCCACGCGCAAGGCTTCGCCGCGGCCGCCATCGTCGGACGCATGCAGGCCGGCGCGCCGGTCATCACCGTCAGCGCATGAGGCCCTTCTTGAGCAACGACTTCGCCCACACCGCCATCGTCTTCAGCCAGTACGGCCTCGGCCACGCCGACGAAGCGCTGCGCCTCAAGCTGGCAACCAATTACCTGCGCACGCTGCTCGAACTCGGCCAGCACCCGCAGGCGATCCTTTTCTACGCTGACGGGGTCAAGCTGGTCGCCGAGGGGTCACCCTGCCTGGCCGAACTCGCGGCGCTATCGAACGCCGGCGTGCCGCTGATCACCTGCCGCACCTGCCTCGAACACTACCGTCTGACCGACACGGTCCGGGTCGGCGAAATCGGCAACATGCCGGGAATCGTCGAGGCGCAAGCGCGCGCGCAGAAGGTGATCACCCTGTAATTTCACCGGCTCGAACGCCGTTCGGCGAAATCGTCGAAATCACTGCCGAACTGCCCCGCCCCGCCTTTCGGCGCCGCGGGCTTCTGAACCTGCAGCGTGCTGTGAATCATCGACAGCCGAAGGATTTCGCTTGCCACCTCAAGCGGAAACCCCTGGCGACTCGGGCGATCCGAAACCATCAGGCTGTCCAGATAGGTGTCCGCCGCAGGCTTGCCCCACACCTCCACCAGCTTGGCGAGGATGCGCGGAAAGCGCTTCTCCAGCGCCTCGGGATAATCCTTGGCACGCTCACCCAGATGGGCCAGCATCTTCGCCCGAAGAGCCGGAATGTCATACATCTCCTGTTCGCCCAACGCACACCTCCATCGAGAAGAGAGCCCGCAAACTGACGAATGATTTTCCGCCCCGTTGATGAAGCCTAGTCAACAAACCGGAAAGTTCAATTCGACCACGGCACGACTGTGACTTATTGCACAGACCAGGCGGGAGAAGGCAGATAACGTGCCGATTTTTGGAGATGGCAACGATGCTGACCCTGCAGGACCTGATTGAGGACGACGACCTGCCGCTCCGGACACTTCTGCGAATTCTTGCTCAGGCCGCAGCCTTGCTCGTGCTTGCGTCGTTTTCCCGGAGCAGCGCCAGCACGCCGCCCTGCTGACGAACAGCGAGGGCGGTCGCGGCTGCCGTCCCCCGCAATTCCGGCACTCGTTATTCCAGATTCTGGATCTGCTCGCGCATCTGCTCGATCAGCAGCTTGAGTTCCATCGCCGTCTGCGAGACTTCGGCGACCACCGACTTGGAACCGAGCGTATTGGCCTCGCGGTTGAGTTCCTGCATCAGGAAGTCGAGGCGCTTGCCGCACGCCCCGCCCGCAGCCAGGACGCGCTCGACCTCGTCGAGGTGCGTAGAGAGGCGGGCCAGTTCCTCGGCCACGTCAATGCGCACGGCGAACACCGCGACCTCCTGGCGAATCCGCTCATCATCGGCAGAGCCAAGCGCCTCGGCCAGCCGCTGTTTGAGTTTTTCCTGGAAAGCGGCCTGGGCCGCCGGAATCCGTGGCTCGACCTCGCGCACCAGCGCGCGCATGCGCGCCACGCGCTCCATGATCACCGCGGCGAGCTTCTCGCCTTCGCGCGCACGACTGGCGGTGAAGTCGTCCAGCGCCTCCTTCGCCAGAGCGAGGGCCGCCGGAACCAGCGTCGCGCTATCGAGCGAGTCGTCGCCGAACATGCCCGGCCAGCGCAGCACGTCGCTGACCGACAACGGCGCCGCATCGGGCAACTCGCCACGCACTTGCGCGTCGAACGCCTTGAGGCGCTGCAGCAGGTCGGCGTTCAGCACCGTCGCCTGGGCGCGCGCTGACGAGGCGGAAAATCCCATCCGGCATTCCAGTTTGCCGCGCGCCAGCCGCGCTCCGAACATCTCCCGCAGCGCAGGCTCGGCCACGCGCAGTTCCTCGCAAACACGGAACTGGATATCGAGATAGCGGGAATTGACGCTCTTGAGTTCGATCTGCAGCGCACCGCATTCGAGATCAAGGGTTCTGGCGGCATAGCCGGTCATGCTGTAGATCATGGATGAGTCCCGGGAAACGTGTCGGAAGAGCCGGCCGGCTTTACAGCATTCTGCCAAAGCCCGAAAATGGCCGGAAAACCCACATCATAGCTTTGATACTAATGGCGCAACAAGCCAACCACGCGCTGCCTTCCGGCTTCCAACTCGACGAGTACCGCATCGAACACCAGCTCTCTCTCGGAGGATTTTCGATCGTCTATCTGGCGACCGACGGCCAGGGGCAGCACGTCGCGATCAAGGAGTATCTGCCGAACAGCCTGGCCCTCCGTTCCGAGGGACAAGTCACCCCGACCATCAGCGACGAACACATGCCGGCGTTCCGCTACGGCATGAAATGCTTCTTCGAGGAAGGGCGCGCACTGGCCAAGCTGTCACACCCGAACGTGGTCCGCGTGCTCAACTTCTTCCGCGCCAACAATACCGTCTACATGGTGATGGAATACGAACACGGGCGCACGCTGCAGGAGGTCATCCAGAAGAACCGCGGGGTGATCACCGAGAACTTCATGCGCAACGTGTTCACCAAGCTGCTCAACGGGCTGCGCGAGGTGCATGCGAACAAGCTGCTGCACCTCGACCTGAAGCCGTCGAACATCTACATGCGCAACGAGACCATCCCGGTACTGATCGACTTCGGTGCCGCGCGGCAGACGCTGGCCAGCGACACGCCAATGCTCAAGCCGATGTACACCCCGGGTTTCGCTTCGCCCGAGCACTACCACCAGCGCGAGCTGCTCGGGCCGTGGAGCGACATCTACAGCGTCGGTGCGGCGATGTACGCCTGCCTCGCCGCCTCGGCGCCGCAGGCCGCGGACAGCCGCAAGGAAAAGGACAAGCTGGTGCCGGCCATGGTGCGCTGGGAGGGGCAGTTCTCCGACCAGTTGCTGGAAACCATCGACTGGTGCCTGTGCCTGAACCATCTCTATCGCCCGCAGAGCGCGTTCGCCCTGCAGAAGGCCCTGACCGAGCCGGTCGCCGCGCCCAAGCCTCCGGCACAGGCTGCCAGCAGCAAGAAGACCTGGCTCGATCACGTCGTCGGAAAATTCAAAGGAAAGGCGGAACCTGAGTGAAATTCACCATCTACCAGGAGTCACGGCAGGGCAAGCGCAAAAACAACGAGGACCGTCTGGCCCACTGTTACTCGCGCGACGCGCTGATGATGGTCATCGCCGACGGCATGGGCGGGCACTACTACGGTGAAATCGCCGCGCAGATTGCCGTGCAGTCGGTAACCGAGGCCTTTCAGCGCGAGGCCAACCCGAAAATCCACGAGCCGTTCACCTTCCTCAACCGGGCGATGCTCAACGCGCACCATGCGATCATGGACTTCACCGAGGCCCACCGGCTGGATGACTCGCCGCGTACGACCTGTGTCGCCTGCATCATCCAGGACAACATCGCCCACTGGGCGCATGCGGGCGACTCCCGTCTGTATGTATTCCGCGAAGGAACGACGCTGACCCGTACCCGCGACCACTCGCGCGTGCAGTTGCTGATCGACCAGGGGCTGATCAGTGAAGCGCAGGCGGCGTATCACCCCGACCGCAACAAGGTATACAGCTGCCTCGGCGGGCGCCAGGATCCGGAGATCGAGCTCTCGCGCAAGACCCCGCTGGAGGCCGGCGACGTCATCGCGCTGTGCACCGATGGCCTGTGGGGGCTTTTCCCGGACGACGTGCTGGGCTCTGCGCTGGCGACGCCGAACCTGATGAAGGCCGTTCCCGAACTGATGGATATCGCCGACGACCGCGGCGGTACGAATGCCGACAACCTGTCGGTCATCGCCGTGCGCTGGGAAGACACCTACGTCGAACCGGGATCCGGTCAATCCTCGGCGATCCACACCCAGACCATGCCGCTCGGCGCGCTTACCACCCGTCTCGACGAATTCGGCCGCAATCCGAAATACAAGACCGAACTCACCGACGACGAGATCGAGCGCGCCATCAACGAAATCCGTTCCACCATCCAGAAGTACTCGAAATAGGAAAGCCATGCGCCCCAGCCAACGCCAACCCGAACAACTGCGCGACGTCCGCATCACCCGCCAATTCACCTGCCACGCCGAAGGCTCGGTGCTCATCGAGATGGGCAACACCAAGGTGCTGTGCACCGCCAGCGTCGAAGAGTCGGTGCCATCCTTCCTGCGCGGCAAGGGCCAGGGCTGGGTCACCGCCGAATACGGCATGCTGCCGCGCTCGACGCACACGCGCACGGCGCGCGAAGCCGCCAAGGGCAAGCAGTCCGGGCGGACGCTGGAAATCCAGCGCCTGATCGGCCGCTCGCTGCGCGCCGTCACCGACCTAGCCGCGCTCGGCGAACGCCAGATCACCCTCGACTGCGACGTCCTGCAGGCCGACGGCGGCACCCGCTGCGCGTCGATCACTGGCGCCTGGCTGGCACTGAACGACGCCTGCGCCAAGCTCGTCGCCGAAGGCAAGCTGGCGGCCAGCCCGGTGCGCGACCATGTCGCCGCCGTCTCGGTCGGCATCTTCGAGGGCCAATTGGTACTCGACCTCGACTACCCGGAAGACTCGGCCTGCGACACCGACATGAACGTGATCATGACCGGTGCCGGCGGCATCGTCGAAATCCAGGGCACCGCCGAAGGCGAGCCGTTCACCCGCGCCCAGATGAACCAGTTGGTCGACATGGCGGAAGCCGGCATCGGCGAGCTGATCGCCAAGCAGAAAGAGGCGCTCGCCGCATGAAGCTCGTCGTCGCCTCGAACAACCCCGGCAAGCTGCGCGAGTTCGGCCAGATGCTTGCGCCACTCGGCTGGGAGACGATCCCGCAGAAGGAACTCGACGTTCCCGAATGCGAGGAGCCGCACGTCACCTTCGTCGAAAACGCGCTGGCCAAGGCCCGCCACGCGGCGGCCTGCACCGGCCTGCCGGCGCTGGCCGACGACTCCGGCCTGTGTGTGCACGCCCTCGGCGGCGCGCCGGGCGTCTTTTCCGCCCGCTATGCCGGCGAGCCAAAATCCGACGAACGCAACAACGAGAAGCTGGTCGCCGATCTCGCCGACAAGAGCGACCGGCGCGCGCATTACGTCTGCGTGCTGGTGTTCGTCCGCCACGCCGACGATCCGCAACCGGTCATCGTCGAGGGCGAATGGCACGGCGAAATCGTCGACGTGCCACGTGGCCTGGGCGGTTTTGGCTACGACCCGTATTTCTTCCTGCCTGACGCCGGCGCCACCGCGGCGGAACTCGACGCCGCCGAGAAGAACCGGCGCTCGCATCGTGGTCGGGCGCTGGCACAACTCGTGGAACGGCTGAAGACCCGGCGTTCATGAGCGACAGGAAAAACCCGCGCACCATCCCGATCCATCCCGCCGGAAGAAGCGAAAAGCAAGACGGCACGCTGGAGTTCCGCACTCCGCTGCCGCTCTCGCTGTACGTGCACATTCCGTGGTGCGTGCAGAAGTGCCCTTACTGCGACTTCAATTCGCATGCGGTCCGGGAAAATATTCCCGAAGCCGGCTATCTCGCCGCGCTCGTCGCCGACCTCGAATCGGCACTGCCGCTTGTCTGGGGACGCAAGATCGTCAGCATCTTCCTCGGCGGCGGCACGCCAAGCCTGCTCTCGGGCGAGGGGATCGACACGCTGCTGACCGCCCTCCGCACCCGCCTGCCGCTGATGCATGACGCCGAAATCACTCTCGAAGCCAATCCCGGCACCGTCGAAGCCGGCAAGTTCGCCGCGTTCCGCGCCGCCGGCATCAACCGCCTCTCGCTCGGCATCCAGAGCTTCGATGATGCCCACCTCAAGGCGCTCGGGCGCATTCACGACGGCGATGAAGCACGCCGGGCCATCGAGATCGCCGCCCGCCACTTCGACAATTTCAACCTCGACCTGATGTACGGCCTGCCGGGGCAGACCATCGACCAGGCACTTGCCGATGTCGAACAGGCACTCGCCTTCGGCCCGACACACCTATCCTGCTACCAGTTGACCATTGAGCCGAACACGGCCTTCGCCGCAGTACCGCCGTCCCTGCCCGATCCCGACCGCTGCGCCGACATGCAGGAGGCCATCGAGGCACGCCTGGCCGCTGGCGGCTTCGCGCACTACGAAACCTCTGCCTTCGCCCGCCCCGGTCGCCAATGCCGGCACAACCTCAACTACTGGACCTTCGGCGACTACCTCGGCATCGGTGCCGGCGCACACGGCAAGCTGACGCTGCACGACGGCAATGCATGGGAAGTTCGCCGCCAGATGCGCTGGAAGCAGCCGAAGCAGTACCTCGCCGGCGTTGCCGAAGGCCGTCCGCTGCAGGACGAATTTTCCGTCCCGGCGGCCGACCTGCCGTTCGAGTTCATGATGAACGCCCTCCGCCTCATCGAGGGCTTCGATCCCGCACTGTTCGAAGCGCGTACCGCGCAACTGCTGCTTGCCGTCGAAACGATCCTGCGTCGGGCGGAAGATGAAGGGCTGCTCGTGCGCGAGCCCGGACGGATTGCCCCGACCCGGCGCGGCCAGCGCTTCCTCAACCGGCTGCTGGAAATGTTCCTGGCGTAATCGCCGCTCTCAGCGGTCCTTACGGCGACGCAGGCTGCCGCCGATCAGGCCGACCATGCCGACACCGAGCAACGCCAGCGAGCCCGGCTCCGGCACGGCGAATCCAGGGTCGACGATGATGCTGTCGTTGGCGCAATCTTGCGTCCAGTGGATGTTGAACTCGCTGCCGTCCCAGCCCGCCGCATACAGCAAATCGAGATCCAGGCTGACTTCGTAGAAATAGTGCTTGTCGCTGTTCCACGAACCATAGCCGCCGGCGCCATTCTTGGAATAATCGTATGCTGCCGTGCCAATCAACGTTCCGCCAAGCAACGAGGTAGGATGCAGCGGATCGGCGATTAGCCCGGACTTCGCGACTTCGGCTCCATTCGCATCCCAGAGGCCGTACGCCCACACCGGATTGCCATACACGCCGCCGAGCTTGCCGCCGGAAAAGTTGTTGACGACATTGATCCCCAGTTCGTAGCTGCCGTCCTTGCCGAAATCGATGGCGAAGTCGCCAGCGCCATAGGCGTTTCGCGCCGGATTATTGGAAGTTGCCGGATCGTGCCCGGTGATCAGCGCGATCCACAGCGCACCGTCCTGGATCGTCGCGTAGAGTGCCTCAGCGTCGTAGGCCTGGCCGCCGAATCCCGGATCGAGATAGGTATTTGCATTGCCGGTGGTGTCCTCCACCGTGTAATGCACCCCGGGGAGCGAAGAAGCCCAGGTGTTGTGGTCGATTTGCCAGTCGGCCAGATTGCCGTTGACGACGAGACTGGCGCTGGCGGATCCGGACAACACGGCCGTCGTGGCAAGGATTGAGGCAAGGATTCTGTTCATGGCAATCGACTCACCGAGGGGTGGCAGGTTGAGGCAAGGTAACCACCTTCGAATAATCGTGCTGTGAATTTGTTCACATCTGCCGCTCGAATTCGGCCACCGTCTATTTCTGCGCTTCCACCGCCTCGTAAAGTTCCTGCCGCAGCGCCTCGGCGGGACGTCCCTGCGCCTCGGCCAGGCGGATTTGCCGCATCAGGTCGGCAATGCGCGCCTGGATCGCCAGCCGGTCAACCGGCACGGGCTCGCCCTTGTTCGCATTCGCCGGTTTTGCCACGTTGCCTGACGGGCGGCTGGCAGTTATCTGCGCCCGCTCTCCGCCGAACTGGTTGCGCTTGGCGGTGATGACAACCGACTTGCCCTGATACGGCAGTGGCGCAGGCCGCCGGGCGGCCCGCCGGGCCAACGCCTTGGCGCGAACGTCCTCGACGACGCGGCGCAGTTCGACGTGCAGGTGTTCGCTCGGCACCCCTTCAGCCTCGGCTTCGCGAATCTTTTGCAGCAGCACCTCGATCTCGCTCGGCGCCGCGGCCGACTTGACCGGCTCGCCGAAATCCTCCTTCGGTGCCTTGACCGCGATTGCGAACTCTTCCGGCGAGGAAATCATCTTGCCCAGCCGATAATGGTCGTAGCGCATCGCCAGCACGAGAGACGTGTCGCCCCAGTCGTTCTTCGCCCGCGTGTCGGCCCCCGACTCGAGAAGCGTCCTGGCGATTTCCTCGCGCCCTTCGCGCGCAGCCATCATCAGCGGCGTCGAGCCATTGGGAGAACGCGCGTTCACGTTCGCTCCGCGCTCGATCAGATATTTCGCCAGTTCGGTGTGGCCGTTGAATACGGCATAGTGCAAGGCGCCCCAGTGGTTGCCGTCGCGATTCACCGGCGCGCCGTTGTCGATCAGCCACTTCACCGCTTCGACATGCCCGTTCCACGCTGCCAGTTGCAGCGCCTGCTCGCCGTTGCGGTTGCCCCGGCGCGGGTTGGCTCCACGCGACAGGAACAGCTGCATCATTTCGATGTTGCCGTGCCAGGCCGCGTTCATCAGGCCAGTGCCGAACTGGCTTCCTTCGAAATCCGGATCGAGCCCTTCATCAAGCCATTCTTGAACCCTGGCGATATCCCTGCGTTCAACCGCCCAACTGAAAGCCACTGGATCGGGCAAGGCGGCCCGCGCCACGCCAGACAAAAAACACAAGCCGAACAACAGCACCTTCAGGCACATACGCACGTCACGCATCAAACACTCCCGGACCGCTTCCTTCCCATTTGTTGCAAAATACCGGACCCATGCCGCTTCGCCTGATTATCGCCCTAACGCTCTCGCTTGTCCTGCACGGCAGCGTGCTGGTCTTCGAGGCATTCAGGCCAACCACTCCCACACCCCGACCGGTGCTCCACGCCGTATTACGTCTGCCCCCCGAGCCCGTCCGGCCGGCAGAGCCGCCCCCCACCCCGGAGTCGCTGCTGAAGAACACGATCGAGGAGGAAGCCCCGCACAAGGAAGCGCCAAAACTCCCTCCCCCGGTGGTGGAGAAAAAAGCCGGGACACGAGGAACCAAACCGCTCACCCGCCGCGAAATTCGCGCCGTGCACAAGAAACTGTCCGAGTACGTGTTCTACCCTGAGCAGGCGCGCGCGAGCGGGATCGAGGGAACGGTCGTCCTGTTCGTCGAACTGGCTGCAAACGGGAACGTCGAGGATGTCCGCGTGGTATCCAGCAGCGGGTACCCGATCCTCGACAACGCCGCCATCAAGGGCTTCTACGCGATTGGCCACCTGCCGGGAGCGTCGGACACCTGGTCCTACACGTTCCGGCTCGAGTGATCAGGCCTTGCGGCGAAACACCAGATCCCAGACGCCGTGCCCAAGGCGGATGCCGCGCTGCTCGAACTTGGTCAACGGCCGATAGTCCGGGCGCGGGGCGTAGCCGTCGGCAGTATTTTCCAGCAACGGTTCGGCCGACAGGACGTCGAGCATTTGCTCGGCGTAGTTCTCCCAGTCTGTCGCGCAGTGGATGTAACCGCCCGGCTTCAAGCGCCGGGCCAGCGTCGCCACCAGGGTCGGCTTGATCAGCCGGCGCTTGTGGTGGCGAGCCTTCGGCCACGGATCGGGAAAGAAGATATGCACGCCGTCGAGCGAGCCCTCGGGAATCATGTCGCGCAACACCTCGACCGCGTCATGCTGGATGATGCGCTGGTTGGAGAGGCTCCTTTCGGCGATCAGCTTGCACAGGCTGCCGACGCCCGGCGTGTGCACCTCGACGCCGATGTAGTCATTCTGCGGGTTGGCCTCGGCGATCGCCGCCGAGGTCTCGCCCATGCCGAAACCGATTTCGAGAATGTGCGGCGCACTGCGCCCGAACACGGCATCGAGGTCGAGCAGCGAGGCGGCATAGGGAATGCCGATCTTCGCCATCATCTCGTCGTAGTAACGCTGCTGCGCGTTCGAGACGCGGCCCTGGCGCAGCACGAAACTGCGGATGTGCCCGGCCCGCCCCGCTGTGTAAACGCCTTCCGTCTCCCGGGTTTCGGTTTCCAAACCTTGGTTCATGGGAGCATCTCCGCCGGTCTTTTTGAAAAGCGGGCGATTTTAGCATGTGCCCGCCGAGGGATTCCCCGGAAACCCGGCCAAGTGGCGCGACAAATCCTCACGCGTGATGTCTTCGGTCGCTACCCGCAGGCAATCAACGTACTCGTCGACAGAGAGCGGCTCCTGCGAACGCAACTGCTCCGTCAGAACGGCACAATCCGCCTCCGAGGGATCGCTGCCAGCGCGGGCGCGCGCAGCCAGACGCTGACGCAGAACAGTTTCCGGCGCCAGGCAGTCGATCAGCCGGAAAGGGATGCCCTGTTCCGCCGCCAGCGAACGGAAAAGGCGCCGCTGCCACGCGGCGAGACTGGCTGCGTCGACGACGACAGGGAAGCCGGCAGCGAGGACTGTCCGCGCCTGTTCCGCCAGGCGCGCATAGGTCGCCGCCGTCATCTCCGGACCATAGATCCCCCCTGACACGGAATGGCTGTTGCCGCGTGCCGCCAGGCCGGCCAGCCGCTTGCGCTCGACATCGGAGCGCAGACGCACCGCCCCGGTCGTCTCCAGCAGGATCTGTGACACCCAGCTTTTTCCTGCACCGGACACCCCGTGCATCAAGCCCAGGAAACGTTGGCGCCCGTACATCGCGCGCTGGGCGCAGGCGATGTATTGATCACAAACCGCCCGGTCATGATGACGGTTCTCCGGCGCTTCCTGCGATGCCCGAATCGCCGCGACCTTGGCGCGGACCAACGCCCGATAACTCTGATAGAAGGTCAATAGTGCCAAACCGCCGCAATCGCCGGTTTCCTCCAGCCAGCGATCGAGGAAACGGCGAGCGTAATCGGGTCGCCCACGTTCTTCGAGATCCATCGTCATGAAGGCAACTTCGTTGATGACATCTATCCAGCGCAGTTCCGGGTTGAACTCGATGCAGTCGAAGATCACCGGCTCCCCGTGGATGAGCGCAACGTTTCCCAGATGCAGATCGCCGTGGCATTCGCGCACCCTCCCATCAAGCTTGCGAGCAGTGATCAGGTCTGCGAAATCCGCGCAGCGATCGCGGCTCCACGCCTCGAGTGCTTGCAAGCTCCCCGCGTATCCGCTTGCAGGAAGAAGCCGGCGTAGCTGCCTGAAATTCTCCGCAACCGGCGCCCACACGGCCTCTGGAGACCCGAAGCCCGCGTCGGGCGGACAACACTCAGTCTGCATGTGAAACTCGGCAACACGCGCGGCCAGCAGATCGATCACTTGCGGTGGCAGGCGCTTGCTCGCCAGGCGACTGGAGAGCAATGCCGACTGGGCGAAGCGGCGCATCTCCACCGCGTACTCGAGCGGCACGCCAGCACCACCGATCTGTGGCGCATCGGGCGCTCCGGTCAGCGCCACCACCGCGCGATAGAGCTCCGGCGCGAGGCGCCGATTGAGCCGCAATTCCTCCTCGCAATAGCGCCGGCGTTTCTTCAGCGTGGAAAAATCCAGGAAGCCGAGATTCACCGCCTTCTTGATCTTGTACGCCGTCCGCCCAACGAGCAGTACGTAGGAGATATGCGTCTCGATCAGGCGCACGGCGCCTCTCGCTGCCAGGGTCCGCTGCAAGGAGGCAACCAAAGCTGCCTGGGCGCGCCCGGCATCAGGCGACAACTGGGGAACTACGCGCATGGCCTCCTCGCTTTCGGCGGCCTCCGGAAAAGCCGCTTTCCCCTTGAAGGCTAGATCAGCCGACCCAGCCACGCAAACGGCCGTCCCCTTCGGGCAAGTAAATGGGTCACTGCCACAGTTCACGCACCAGCATCTCCGGGCTGAACCGGTGCGCCACCTGTGCCTGCAACAATTCGGCGGTAGCGAGCGCGTCGGTCAACGCATGATGAGCGCGGTAGCGCGGCAAACCGTAGCGTTCGCGACTGTCGGCCAGGCGGATCGACACAGGCGGGGGCTTCCGCCCCAGCAGGCGCGCAAAGAAGCCTGGCGGTGACTGACGATGCAGACGGGCTTCCAACTCCATGGTGTCGATGACCGGAAACTGAAGCCCCTCGCCGATACGCGCCCTCAGCGCAAGGTCGAGAAAGCTGCGTTCGATCTCCTTGCAGTGCACGACGACGACGCGCCCCGCCAGCGCCGCGAGCAAATCATCGACAATCGCCTCAAGATCGGGAGCCGCATCGATCTGGGCGTGCGTGATCGCATGGATCGTGACCGAGTCCGGATCAAGTCCGGAGCGTGGTCGCACAACCCAGTAGCGCGAGGCACTGGAAGCGATGCGATCGAGCATCATCGGCACCACGCCGATGCTCACGATCTCGTCGCGCTCGGGATTCAGGCCGGTGGTTTCGACGTCAAGCGCGACCATCGGCACATCCTTCAGCGGCGCATCACCTGCTAGCGTTCCGCGGGCATAGAAAGTCCGTAACCGGGAATCGCGCGCACCCGCGGCCAGGTCGGCGAAACGCCGCGGCCAGTCCGGCCCGGGAAGCGGCTTGCGCTCCCGGCGGATAATGCCTCCTGACCTATCCGTCAGATCTCCGCGGTGCAGCATCGCGCGCCCTCGTCCTCAGTTGGCCCGTCCCGGGTGGTAGCGGTATTTGAGGAATTTCTGCGCGTTGCTCAGAATCTGGAAGGCGTCGCGCAGGCTCTTGCGTTCGAATTCAGACAACTTCTCCGGATCGATGCTGTTGTCGGGATCGGCCCCGGCGGCAAGGTCCTCGGCCTGATGACGCCCGCGCACCATGGAGATGAATTCGAGCGCATCGTACAGATCCTGGCCACGGCCAAGCGGCAGGATCGCCGCGTCAATGATGTCCTTCAGGCGCTCGAAGGAGTTCAGCGCCATCGAACCGATCGCCAGCCCATGTACCCGGACCAGGTCGGAGAGCGGCGCCGTTCCGCGGCGCTTGATGTTGATCACCCGGCTGTGGCGGCCATCGGACTCGACCACGAAGTCCTTGAAGAAGCCCAGCGGCGGCGTACGCAACAGCGCGTTGCGCGCCATGCAGGCGAGAAAGCGCGAATTGCCCTTGGCCTTGCGCGCGATCAGTTCGCGCAGGCGCGAAGCCCACTCCACTTGCCCCCACACGCCATCGAGGTCGAAGAAGATGCCGGCATTGAGCAGCGACTCCGGCGTCGGACGCTCGATCCAGTCGGTGAAGGTGCGCTCCCACGCTCTCAGCGGCTGACGCCATCTCTCGTTGGTCGCCATCACCCCACCGCTGCAGTAGCTGTAGCCACAGCGCGCCAGCCCATCGCAGACGAAGGTGGCAAGCGCCTTGAAGTAGGCGTCGTGACGTGCCGGATCGAAACGGTTGTCCAGCACCAGCGCGTTGTCTTGGTCCGTGACGATCAGTTGCTCCTGCCGCGCCATCGAGCCGAGGGCGAGAAAGCAGTATGCCACGGGAGGCGGGCCGAGTTGGGCCTCGCCCAGCTCCAGCAGGCGCTGCTTGAAGCTGCGCCCGATCGCCGCCATCGCGCTGCCGACCATGTGCGAACTCGCGTCCTCGCCCAGCATGCGCACGAAGCACGCGCGCACATCGGGCACCAGCGCGGCGAGCTCATCCACCGATTGCTGGCGGAAAATGCTGCCGACCACGAACAGGCTGTTGCGTGATTCATAGCGGATGATGTCCGACAGGGCGATGATGCCGAGCGGCCGCTGGTTCTTCATCACCGGCAAGTGATGCACGTTGCGGCGCAGCATCGCCAGCATGGCTTCAAAGACCAGCTGGTTGTGGGCGACCGTGGCCACGCCGGCGGTCATGATCCCGGCCACCGGCGTATCGTAGGGGAGGCCCGGGGCCAGCAGGCGGGTGCGCAGATCACGGTCCGTCAGGATGCCCGACAGCAGGGGAAGGTCGGGCACATCAGGATTGTCATCGACGATCAATAGCGAGGACACGCCTTCCTCCGCCATGCGCTGCGCCGCCTCCCGGGCAGTTGCGCCGCTGCCCAGCGTCACGGCCGTGCGGCTCACGAGGCCCTCGACCGTGGCCGACATCAGGTCGTTGGCGTCGGCACGGCGCGACACGACCTGACGCAGACGCGTGCGATCCTCGATTTCGACGTAGTCGGCAAAAACCTCATGCTTCTCGAACAGCTCGAGGAACACCGGCTGCGGAATCAGGTACAGCAGCGTGTCCTCCAGCGCCTGCGCCGGAAAGCGCACACGGCCGTGGCGCAGCAGACCGAATTCGCCGAAGTAGCCGCCCGCCGTCAGGCGGTTGTACAGCGTGCCATTTCGCCGAAAAACCTCGACCGCACCACTGCGCACCACGTGCCAGAACTCGGCCGTCTGACCGAACTCGACGATTTTCTCGCCAGCCTTGTAATAGCGCACGTCGACAGCGACCGCCACGTTCTGCAGCGCATCTTCCGGCAGGTCGCAAAACGGCGGATGGGTACGGAGGAAGTCGAGAATTTCAAGCTGTTCGACCTGCATGGTTTCATCCGGCAAATGCGCTGCGAGCCCGGCTCGCAGCGCAAGGATCAGGAAACGCGCGGCTCGGAGGCCAACCCCTTGAGGATGGCCATGCTCGCCACAAGCAAGACAACGGTAAAGGGCAACCCCGTAGACACCGCCATTGCCTGGAGGGCTACCAAGCCGCCGCCGAGAATCAGCGCAATCGCCACCAAGCCTTCGAACACGGCCCAGAAGACGCGTTGCGGCAAAGGCGCATCGACCTTGCCTCCCGCCGAAATCACGTCGATGACGAGCGAGCCCGAGTCGGACGAGGTAACAAAGAACACCACCACCAGCACGATGGCGATGAAGGAGGTGATCTGCGCCAGCGGCAGCACATCGAGCATGGTGAATAGTTGCAGCGGCAACTCGGCCTTGCTCGCCGCCTCGTAGCCGTCCCGGACCAGCTGGATGATCGCAGTCTCGCCGAACACCGTCATCCACAGCACGCACGCCAGGGAAGGCACGATCAATACCGAAACGATGAATTCGCGCACGGTGCGGCCGCGCGACACGCGCGCGATGAACATGCCGACGAAGGGCGACCAGGAGATCCACCACGCCCAGTAGAAGGACGTCCATCCCTGCGAGAAGTTGACGTCGTCACGCCCGAACGGGCTCGCGAGCGCCGGCAGGTACTGCATGTAGGCAACGAGGTTGCTGAAAAAACCTTTGGCGATATCGAGCGTCGGCCCGACGAAGATCACGAACAGCATCAACAGCAGGGCGATCGCCATGTTGATCTCGGACAGACGCTTGACCCCCGCATCCAACCCGGCAACGACCGATGTCAACGCAATTGCGGTAATGCCGATGACCAGCAGCACCTGGGTGGTGTCGCCCAACGGCACGCCGAACAGGAAATTGAGTCCCGAACTGGCCTGCGCAGCACCGTAGCCGAGCGAAGTCGCCAAACCGAAGAGCGTCGCCAGCACCGCGAGGATGTCGATGACGTGCCCCGACCATCCCCACACGCGCTCGCCCAGCAACGGGTAGAACACCGAACGGATCGTCAGCGGCAGGCCCTTGTTGAACGAGAACAGGGCCAGTCCCAGTGCCAGCACAGCGTATATCGCCCACGGATGAAGCGCCCAGTGGAAAATCGTGGCGGCCATGCCCAGGCGGGTGGCAGTCGCAGCATCGCCCGCTGCGCCAGCGAGCGGCGCCCAGTCGGTACGCACGCCGTTCTCGATCACCGTACCATTCATCGCGCTGCCGAAATGCGACAACGGCTCGGACACGCCGAAAAACATCAGCCCGATGCCCATGCCTGCAGCGAAAAGCATCGAGAACCAGCCAAGATAGGAATAGTCCGGCACCGCTTCCGTGCCCCCCAGACGCACGCGGCCCAGTGGCGAGAGCGCCACCGCCAGGCACACCAGCACGAAAATGTTTCCTGCGCTGAGGAAGAACCAGTCCAGATTCGACGTCAACCAGCTGCGCATGCCACTGAACATCGGCTCGACCTGATTCTGGAAGGCCAGCGTTAGCACGACAAAGGCGACCACCAGCAAGCCTGAAACGGCGAACACGCGGTTGTGGATATCAAGCCCGAAAGGGCCGACATTCACGACAATGTTGTCCTGCCCGACCTTGTAATCGGTATTGATGGGGTTAACCGCCCCGTCCGGGACCATCGGATCTTTTTTCTCGTCCATCGCGACTCCTCCATGACGTGTTTCCGGATTGAAACATTGATTTTTCAAAATAGCAGCCAGCCGATTCCTTTTGCATTCATTTCGAGCAAGGCGGGAATTTTCGGGATACAGACACGGCGTTGGCCCGCTTGAGATGATCACAAACGCGCCGGCCGAAGGTGGCGGGGTTCGACAGCCCCGCAGCTTGAGTCAGGCCCACCCGTGGGGAGGCTTGGATTTCAACGGCCAACCGTCTAGAAAAAACTCTTTTAAGACAGTAGCTTATGGCACACAGTGGATGCCCATTGAAGAAAAATCTGGAGCGGGTGAAGGGAATCGAATTCGACCCCTAAGCTATTGTGAATAAAACAATTTTTGAGTAACCAACGCAGCCCCTAGACTGGTTGATGGACTAGTTTAACACCTCAGTCAGCGAGCGAGCAATTTCTCGCTCCTAGGCGCGCCATGTTTTGCTATTGACGGCTTCTCGCCCAACAGTTGCTATCGAACGACCTTTCCGCTCGGCGGCTCGGCTCATTCCTATTCTATCTATCAGCATGCTTATGGGGTCTGGCAATTGCCGCCAGGGTCCGTATCGGCGCGTCTGGAGGCGTTGCGGCCCTGAAAGTTTTCTGTTCATAGACCGCCAAGAGAACAGTCCATGCCCAACGGGTCTTGCCAGCGTCCTTTTCAACAATGATGATCGCATGTAAATCAATCGATTTGGCATACAACCTATTGGTTTTCCACGGACCGGCTTTGGCTGGTGCCAGATAGGAGCTTTGATGCGATAGCGGCTACAAGGAGGCGCCAGTATGCAAGGAAGTTCACTTTCGGAGGTGTACTACCGGCCCATCGATGCGGCCATCCGCTGGGCCGGGTTGTTTCGGTTCAAGGACTATATTCTCGCGGCAGCCAGATTCGGGCGCGTACCGGCAAGACTGGAATGTCCGCGTTGCAATGAGCTGCGCCTGTGCACCGATCGCATCTACGACGCCATTTTCCACGGAGAGCTGCCCTATGGCCTGAACGGCATCACGATAAACGATGCGTCCCTGCTGGACTCACCCGACCTGACCATTCGCCACGTCGACCTCAAGCGCTGGATGCTTCGTACCTACCCCGGGCAACGACCGACCTTCCTATTCTCACGTCACGAACGGATCGCCCACCCGATGATCACCGTGGAGAGCGGACACTCGCTTCTAATCGAGCGGGAAGCTTTGAAGTCTCAGCTTGAGCAGTGCCGCCGTCAGTTGCACGGGGTCCAGGAACAGCAAAAGAAGCAAAGCCCCCTCAACCCCCATAACCCCCATAACCCCACAAATCCGCTCAGCCCTCTCAGCGATCGTGCGGAAACCACCTACCTGAACATTATCGGCGCAATGCTGACTTTGATGCTCGGACGTACTCCTTCTGGGGCCCCGTACTCCAGCTTCAACAGCCAGGACGCGATCATCAGCGCCTTGACGGCCTGCCACAGCAACCTCATGGGCATCACCGAGCGCACCTTGCAAACAAAGTTCGCACAGGCTCGCCGCAGGTTGCAGTCAAGTTAATGAAGAGATTCAAGTCGCAATCTGCGGTCGTGGATACCGCATTTGCGGTGTTCTTCTTCGGGAAGTTCTAGTTAATTACGAGTCACGCCAAACAAGCGCTCGTAAGCGCTAAGGAGTGACCGTCATGTCCGAGAAGCCAGTTCCGCTGCCTGCGGGTGAGCACCGTATCCTTCGCCGCGATGAAGTCGAAATCAAGACCGGCTTCAAGCGCGCCCACATCTACCACCTGATGAAGGCAGGCAAATTTCCGAAAACCATACGTCTGGGAATACGTGCAGTCGGCTGGGATTCGC
This sequence comes from Gammaproteobacteria bacterium, assembly GCA_029289235.1. Taxonomy (GTDB): domain Bacteria; phylum Pseudomonadota; class Gammaproteobacteria; order Burkholderiales; family Rhodocyclaceae; genus Propionivibrio. The sequence continues at coordinate 8,299 of JARFTZ010000027.1, read as the reverse complement.
TAGAAATCGATCAGTGGATCGCCGAGCGCCGCAGTGAGCGCGGCTGATCCTCTTCAGCTCTCCAACACGCGAAGAGGAATTTGACAATGCTGGTCATTTCGATCATCTCCACCAAGGGTGGTGTAGGCAAAACGACAACGGCGGCCAACCTGGGAGGTTTCGCTGCTGACGCAGGGCTGCGCGTGTTGTTGCTCGATCTGGACGTGCAGCCCACGCTGTCGAGCTATTTCGCTCTGGATGCGCGTGCGCCTGCCGGAATCTACGAACTGCTGGCGTTCAATGAGCGTCGCATCGACCAACTGGTGTCGCGCACCGCGATCTCGGGGCTTGATCTGGTGCTATCGAACGACGAGCGTGGAGAACTGAACACGCTGTTGCTGCACGCGCCGGACGGCCGCCTGCGGCTGCGACACCTGCTGCCGACACTGGCGCCGTTCTATGACCTGCTGTTGATCGACACGCAAGGCGCACGCAGCGTCCTGCTGGAAATGGCTGTACTGGCCTCAAACATAGCGTTGTCGCCGGTAACTCCGGAGATTCTAGCGGCACGTGAACTGCGGCGCGGCACCCTGCAACTGATCGAGGACATCGGGCCGTATCGGCATCTCGGCATTGAGCCTCCCCCACTGCACCTGCTCATCAACCGGGTTCATCCGGTCTCGTCGAATGCCCGGCTGATTCAGCAGACGCTGCGGCAGCTGTTCCAGGAACAGGCCGGTGTGCAGATACTGGATACCGACGTACCAGCCATCGAGGCCTATCCGCGCGCGGCAACGAGAGGCTTACCGGTGCACCAGGTGGAATTCCGCCAGCCCGCTGGTCGTGTCGCGCCCTCGGCGCTGATGACAATGTGCACGCTTGCCAGCGAATTATTTCCGCAATGGCGCGAGCGCTTCGCGCTGGTGACAGGTAAGTCCAATGATTCCAGGGGAGCCCGCCATGGCGAACGCGCATGAACTGGCACGCGGCCATAAACGGCTGCGGGCGCTGATCGAGTTTGCCCTGGATGAAGGTTGGTATGTGGTACGCACTCCGGGCGGCCACTTGAAGTTCACCAAGCCAGGTTGCGCATCGATCTACACCAGTTCGACCGCGAGCGACCATCGTGCCGAGATCAACGCCCGTGCGCAGCTTCGTCGTGCCGATCGGCAGGCGACCATCGGCCGGATACCGACTCAGGAGAGTGGCCTTGGCTGATCTGACCCCACAGGACATGGCCGCCAAGCTGATGACCACCTGCTTCGAGCGGGGAGGCCCGACGATGACGGCTTTGAGCGACCCCATCGCCGACACGCCGATGAGCGTGACGCTGGACCAGTTGCGCCCCTATGACCACGACCCTCGAGTCAAGCGCAATCCGGCGTACGAGGAAATCAAGGCGTCCATCCGCGAGCGCGGGCTGGATGCCCCACCAGCAATCACACGCAGGCCAGGCGAAGAACACTTCATCATTCGCAACGGCGGCAATACGCGACTGGCCATCCTTCGCGAACTGTGGGCTGAGACCAAGCAAGAGCGGTTCTTCCGTATCTCCTGCCTGTTCCGCCCCTGGCCGGAACGGGGCGAGATCGTCGCCTTGACGGGCCATTTGGCGGAAAACGAGCTGCGCGGTAGCTTGACCTTCATCGAGCGCGCCCTGGGAGTCGAGAAGGCGCGCGAGTTCTATGAGCAGGAAACCGGTAGCACCCTGACCCAGTCCGACCTCGCCAGGCGCCTGACGGCCGATGGTTACCCGGTGCAGCAGTCGCACATCAGCCGCATGCAGGACGCGATCCGCTACCTGCTGCCGGCAATACCGACGGTGCTGTACGGCGGGCTGGGCCGGCATCAGATCGAACGGCTCGCGGTGCTACGCAAAGCGTGCGAGCGCACCTGGGAGCAGCGCGCCTTGGGCCGTCACCTCACCGCAGACTTCGCCTCGCTGTTCCAGGATGTGCTGTCGCAGTTTGACGCACAGCCGAACGGCTTCTCGCTCCAGCGAGTGCAGGATGAACTGGTGGGTCAGATGGCCGATCTGCTTGAAGCGGACTATGACACGCTGAGTCTGGAGATCGACGACAGCGAAAACCGGCAGCGAGTGCTGACCGGCGAGCCGTCGCCGATAAGCCCGATTGCCCCCATCGGGTCTGCGACACCACGGCCCGTATCTCCACCTCCAGCGGCGGCAACTGCACATCGGGCCGGTGCACCGACTGGTCCCACTGCCGCGATACCATCGGCACAGCCCGCCGCGGTTACCGCGGCTGGTAGCGATGCGGAGCGCTTGCGGGATCACATCGTATCCCCAGCACCGACCACCGAACGCCTGCAATCCATCCAGCGCCTGGTGGCTGACCAGTTGGGAGATAATCGGCCCGACTTCGAGACAGATGCCCTGCGCGCAATTCCCGTGCAGGTCGGTGGGCTCTACCCCATCTCGGACGTCTGGTACATTGAACCCGGACTGGACGTGCCGAACCGGCTCCGGGTGCATATCGCGCAGTTTGCCCGCGAGATCGCCGAGGAAGCGGCGGTAGCCGAGCACATCGAGCCCAGTGAGCGTGGCATCGGCTTTGTTTGCGTGACTCCGCCCTTTGCGCAAGCGAAGGCCTTGTCGGCCTTCGCACAGTCCGTGCTGACTCTGCTGCATGCGCTAAGCGCAGCACCAGCACCCGTGGCAGGACCAGACCGTGCGCGGCTGGCCGATGACCTGGCGCCGCTGCTGCACGGCAGCGACGGAACGTCCATGCGCCTGACCGATGCTGGCCTAGTGAAGCTATTCCGCTTGCTGCGCCTAGCGCGCCGGCTGCTGGACCTGGATAGCGGCGCGGCATGCGCTGATCCAGGCCATGGTTCCTGAGCGAGGGAGACCACCATGTCGTCGCCCCATCCGCTCAACCAGGCCGTCATCGCCCAGGCACTGCACGATCTGCGCAATGGCCAACTGCGCCGCTGCAAGGCGATGGGCTTTGGCGAAGAGGAGCTTGATGCGCTCAAGCATCCAGCCCTGGTCAGCGTACTGGTCAACGCCACGGTGTCGTGGTGTTCGGTCTCGGTCAACCGCGAGGTGTTGAAGCGACTGCTGACACAGGTGTATGACGTGGAGCAGGAAATCGCCACGGTGGACCGCATGCTGCGTCTGGGAGCAAGCACGGAGATGGTGAGCCGCTTCCATGGGCTCACGCACCAGGAGGTCGCTCTGCGGCGCGACATCCTCGGGCTGCCCAAGCGCAAGGGTCGGCACCCGGTACTGGACGAGGCGCAGGAAACCGCCCTCTGGAAGCACTGGAAGGCCGGGGTCACCGAGCGTCATATCGCGCTGGACGACGAACTGGCCATGCTGGGCCTGACCATGGACCTGGCCGAAACCCTGGCGCTGCCGATGTCGGTAGCCTGGGCGGCGATACGGAACTGGATCGACCAGGGGCTGGTGTAGCTCATGGCGACGGGCGGCGAACCACGGCGCGGTGGTCCTATGGTGCTGTCGGCGCTGTTCGACGATGCGCTGCAGAACCTGGCGAAGGCGCAAGGCACCGCGCCAGCCTGTGACGGTTTCCTGTATAGCGGCAATCGCCATGAAAGTGTGCCGCGCGCGCTGTTTCTCGACCGGTGCCTGACGCCGCTGGAGCGCAATGCCTGGCAGGTGTTCCGCCTCCAGCTCAACGACGACGGCGTGACGGCCTTTCCGACCTATGACCAGCTTCGGCCCTACCTGGCGTCGATGCCGTGCGGAGCGCAGGCCTCGCACGAGACCGTCGCGCGCGCCTTGACGCTGCTGCGCCTGACGCGCTGGCTCAGCTTGGTGCGCCGTCGCCGCGACCGCAAGACCGGCCGCATTATGGGCAACCTCTATGTCCTGCACGACCAACCGCTGACACCCTTCGAGGCAATGCAGCTTGACCCCGACTATCTGGGCCTAGTGAGCCAGGCCCTCACCCATGCCGCCAAGGCAGTACAGATCGTCGGCATGCACACGCTGAAGGAAATTGCCGAAGACCCAATGCTCAGCGGTCGCACGCTGCCAACGCGCTTGCAGGTGCTGGCGCAGCAGATGGCCGTGCATGATTGGACGACAGCGAATTATCCACAGGAGGGTGTCGAATACCATTCCGAAGAAGGGCAGGAAGCCCTTCTTCGGAATGGAGAACGCCGGTCTTCGGAATCCGAAGTCGGGCCGAAACCCGCGCCGGATGGCTCACTTCGGATTCCGAAGGAGGACCGTACAGTACGTAAGGACCGTATTGATGAAGTACGTACAATACCGCACGCGAAGGCACTGCAGAACCTGCGACTGCCCGAGCGCTTCCTGCGTTTGAAGGAAGAACAGCAGGCCGGCGCACTGATCGCTTTGCAGCAGGTGGATGAGACTCAGCGGCAGGCGGTGCTCGACGAGTGGGCAGCACGCTGCCGCAGCAGCACGGTGCGAAACCCGGCCGGCTACCTGTTCGGCATCATCCAGAAAGCGATTCGCGGAGAGTTCAAGGCATGGGCGGGCGAAGGCGGGTCAGCGCCGCCACTGACTCGAACCACGACGCTTGCACCGTCATCACCCCCTGCGCCCACCGGCACCAGCCGCGAGGCGGCGCGTGCTTATCTCGCGCAGCTAAGGTCAATACTGAGCGATTCCTAACCAAAGCGCTATCCCCAGGGGATGGGCAGCACAGGAAGCCTTCCGCAGCAAGTAAACCGGGCGGACACCGGAGGCGGTTTGTTGACTGACAGCCTTCCGGCCGCTGCCGATGCTGGCGACTCGTTCATTCACTGCGAGTCGTCTCCATGACCAACGAACCCCTGCAACTGAATCTCGGATCGCTGCGCAGCGCGATGTCGCTGACGCTGCATACCCACCACGCATCGCGCATCTGGCACGGCCGCGCACCGGCCGAGGGGCGCCCCGGCATCATCGGCCTCAACGGCTACATCAGCGTGATGAACAAGATGAAGCGTGGTGCGGAGCAGGACGATCCTTACTCGGATTGGTGGATGCTTCGTATTGAGGACAAGCTGACCGATACCAAGACCCGCTTGCAGACCTTGCGCGAACAGGTGGATCAGGCATTGGCCGACGTCCCGCCAGCGTTGTCTTTGGGCGAGAACATGAACATGCAGCCGATAAAGCTGCCACTTTTCGTCAACGCGCAGCTTGGCTTCATGGCGGTGTACCTGCTGGCTGACTACGACGACCTCGCGCGCAAGCTGATCCTGGCGCACCACACGGCGCTGATCGACCGCAGCACACTGGAGCGGTGGCTTAACGACGGCGCACATGCGCTGCGCAGCCTGTTCTCGTTGGCCCAGCAATACCGCTACTCTGGCACAACGCGTGACGACTTCGCGGCGAAGAACGCGGCGGCGCGGGCGGCGCTGGAGAAATTCGGCGAGCTGCCGCAGGACGTGCTCGAAGGCGCCCTCCGCTCGCGCTTTGCGCCACCTGTCGCACGGCGGGGGAACCGGCCCGAGGCACCGATCACGGAAGCCTTAGAATCAGGGATCGCGGGTGGCGCAGCCGACACCGCAGAGCAAGACGAAGGTGCCAAGGCATGACGGCAGCGTTCTTTTCCGGTCGTCCTGAGCGCTTCATCGCGTTGGGACAGGCGGACTTCCAGCGGCTGGAACATGCTGGCTACCTAAAAGGCCTTTTTCAACCTTTTAAAGGTAAGGGGAGTCTGGAGACCTGGGCCAGCCAATGCATATCGCTGCGCGACGAACTGATTGCTCTGGCTCTGCGACAGGTGTTGCCACAGGCACGGGCCTATCCCTTCAACCTGCTCGACGTGCAACTGGCTCAGCAGACGACTGGCGCAGGGACGACCTTCTTACGCTGGCGCAACCTCGACCGCTCGTCCATGGGCGTGGCCTTGTGGGAATCGCTGCTTGATCACTCCGCAACACCTGCCTCGCTGATCGACGACCTGTATGCGATGGAACTGCAGCGAATCGTGGTGAACATGCAGATCAGCCTGACCCACAGCATCGCCCGCCTCGCCCTGGAATGCGCCAGCAGAATGGAACAGGCCGAGGCGACTTATCTGCGGCGTACCCAAGGGCACGCCGCATCCATTCCCACCACCTCCAAGGAGTCATCATGAGCACGCACTTCGTCGGCGAGGGCAACATCGGTTCTGCGCCGGAGTACCGCGAATTCCCCAACGGCAACGACGAACCGCGCAGGCTGCTGCGTCTGAACGTCTATTTCGACAACCCTATCCCGAAGAAGGATGGCGACTACGAGGACCGCGGCGGTTTCTGGGCACCGGTGGAGCTGTGGCATCGCGATGCCGAGCGTTGGCAGTCGCTGTACCAGAAGGGCATGCGCGTACTGGTCGAAGGCCGTACCGTTCGCGACGAATGGGAAGACGCCGACGAGAACGAGCGCGTCACCTTCAAGATCGAGGCCCGGCGCATCGGCATCCTGCCGTACCGCCTCGAGGCGGTGATCCTCAGTGGCAAGCCGGCCGGGGGCCAATGACCATGCATCGCGGGCGGCTGTAGCAACCGTCAGACGCCCGCCTTGCACCAGTGGGCTATCCCCAGGGGATAGTTCCACTGCGGCCCACCGAGTTCCAGGCCGCCCTCCCGACACGAATCTTCCGTCCCTCATATTGCCGCGACCCGCACCTACCACTGCGGCAACCATGCCTCTACCGATCACAATTCGGTGTCCATGCCATCCGGCTTCCTTGCTGCCGGTCTCATCTGGCCCAGCCATGCTGTTGTCCATCCGATGAACTGCACATTCCCGAGGAGGCTTCAGCATGCGCGTGTTCCTGTGCGAGAAGCCTTCGCAAGGCAAGGACATCGCCCGCGTGCTGGGGGCAGGCCAGCGTGGTTCCGGCTGCTACAGCGGCATGGGTATCGTCGTGACCTGGTGCATCGGCCATCTGGTCGAAGCGGTTCCACCCGAGGGCTATGACGAGCGCTACAACCGCTGGACTCTTGAGCACCTGCCCATCATCCCCGAGCGCTGGCGTGTCGAGCCCAAGGCCGCGACCGCCGCGCAATTCAAGATCGTCAAGCAGCTCGTCGGCCAGGCCAGCGACCTGGTGATCGCCACCGACGCCGACCGCGAGGGCGAGATGATCGCCCGCGAGATCATCGAGCTGTGCAGCTATCGCGGGCCGATCCAGCGCCTGTGGCTGTCGGCGCTCAACGATGCGTCGATCCGCAAGGCGCTGGGCGCGCTGAGGCCGTCGGCCGAGACGCTCCCTCTGTACTACTCGGCCCTGGCCCGCTCGCGTGCCGACTGGCTGATCGGCATGAACCTGAGCCGACTGTTCACGTTGCTCGGACGCCAGGCCGGCTACACCGGCGTGCTGTCGGTTGGCCGGGTGCAGACGCCGACGCTGAAGCTGGTGGTGGATCGCGACCGCGAGATTGCACGCTTCGTTTCGGTGCCGTTCTGGGCCGTCGAGGTGGTGCTGTCCCATGCGGGGCAGTCCTTCACGGCGAGCTGGACGCCGCCGCCAGGCTGTACCGACGATGCCGGTCGCTGCCTTCAGCAGCCGGTCGCCCAGCAGGCTGCGGACCGCATACGCGCCGCCGGCAGCGTCCAGGTGGTGTCGGTCGAGACGGAGCGCGTGCGCGAAGGTCCGCCGCTGCCGTTCGACCTGGGCACGCTGCAGGAGGTGTGTTCCAAGCAGTTGGGCCTGGAAGTGCAGGAAACCCTGGACATCGCCCAGGCGCTGTACGAGACGCACAAGGCGACGACCTATCCACGCTCGGATTCCGGCTACCTGCCCGAGAGCATGCTGGCCGAGGTGCCGACCGTTCTCGACAGCCTGGTCAAGACCGATCCCGGCCTGCGCCCCTTGATCGACCGCCTGGACCCGGCTCAGCGCTCGCGCGCCTGGAACGACAGCAAGGTCACGGCGCACCACGGCATCATCCCGACGCTGGAACCGGCCAACCTCTCGGCGATGAACGACAAGGAACTGGCCGTCTACCGACTGATCCGCGCGCATTACCTGGCGCAGTTCCTGCCCCACCACGAGTTCGACCGGACGGTGGCGCAGTTCGCGTGCGGCGGGCAGTCGCTGCATGCCGTGGGCAAGCAGATCGCTGTGGCCGGGTGGCGCCAGGTACTGTCGGCGCAGGAGGAAGGCGATGCGGATGGCGACGACGCCCAGCGCAGCCAGGTGCTACCGGCACTGCAAGCAGGATTGTCCTGCCAGGTCGGCCATGTCGATCTGAAGGCGCTGAAGACCTTGCCGCCCAAGCCCTACACGCAGGGCGAACTGGTCAAGGCCATGAAGGGCGTCGCCAGGCTCGTCACCGACCCGCGCCAGAAGCAGAAGCTCAAGGACACGACAGGCATCGGCAC
>JARFTZ010000026.1 GCA_029289235.1 Gammaproteobacteria bacterium | reverse complement strand
GGTGGATAGCTGCAACAAAGGACGCAGGGCTTGATTATCACGACGTCCACATCCACGACATCCGCGCCAAGACGGCAACTGATGCAGGAGAGCAAGGGTTAGACTCAAAATCGCTGCTAGGCCATCGCACCGACGAGGCGCATGATAGATACCAGCGCAGCAAGAAAATAAAGACTGTTACGCCGATCCCTGCGGTGAAATCTTAGACAAAACACAAAAAACCTTAGACACACCTAGCAGCAAACCCGCTTAAACACTAGGTTTTTTATAACCCGTAGTTATTTCCCAAATAATCACGGACTTTGCTTATATCAAATACCGTAAGACACAGTTCGACATGTTCGTGCAAAAGCACGGGAATCACCTCGCCGTAAAGATTCTCCAGCGCCGGGTCCGAATCAACATCGACGACTTCCAGAGCGACGGAAAACTCGTCCAGCACCGGCAAAAGCGCCTGCTCCATGTCGTGACACAAATGGCAATACGGCCGGGACAACAAGGTAAGCGACAACATCGCGATGGCGACCGGGGAGGTACAGACCACGCAGACTACGTCTTGCGACGAGATGCGCTCAGGTCCGACTGGATATCCAGTTGATTCAATCTGCGCCTGTGGACAATCCCCCATGCCCCGGCAAGCCCGAGCACGGAAAAAACGATTGCCCCCATGTCGCTGCCAATGACCGTCGATCCGACAATGGCGCCCAACAGCACGCCCACCAGCGGAATGCCGTAACCCGCGATCACCCCACGATAAAGCGCGGCGCTCGACACGGAAACCACCACATCCTCACCGACCGCGGCATGCTCGCGGTTCGGAACGGTCACGTCCTCGGGTCTGGCACAAAACACCTGTGTCAGTTGAACGCCACCACAACCTCCCGGTTCGTGACACCGCCCGCAACCGCCCCGCGAATCCACCCTGACGGTGGCCAGATCGCCATCAACGCCAACAACTTTTCCGGGAACGTCAATCATGTCGTGAAATCCGGACAGGAGCGCCACTGACTACCATCGCTGATCAGGCGCGGTATCCAGCAACGGCCGCAACTTCTCCGCAACAGCCTCGCGCGCCCGGAAAATCCGGGAACGAACCGTGCCGATCGGACACTTCATCTCGACCGCGATCTCTTCATAACTGAGACCTTCGATCTCGCGGAGCACGATCGCGTTGCGCAACTCGTCAGGCAGCGCCTCCATGGCCGCATTGACCGTCTGCCCGATCTGTTTCGACTGCAGCAACCGCTCGGGCGTATTGATGTCATGAAGGAGTTCGGCATCGTCAAAAGACTCCGCCTCGTCAGAATCAAACTCGGTGGACGTCGGCGCACGCCGGCCTCTGGCAACCAGATGGTTCTTCGCCGTATTGATGCCGATTCGGTAAAGCCACGTATAGAAAGCACTTTCACCGCGAAACGAGGGCAACGCACGATAGGCCTTGATAAAAGCCTCCTGGGTAACGTCCTCAACCTCGGCCTGGTCGCGAATGAAACGGGATAACAGTCTTCCCAGCTTGCGCTGGTACTTTCCGACCAATTGCTCGAATGCGCGCTTGTCGCCCGCTTGTGCACGCTCGACCAACGCCTGGTCTATTTCGCGTTCGCTCATTATCTGCAATTTCCCCGTCAGCCTTCGCTTCGTGATTACAAGCCGGAAGTATAGCCTATCGCTGGATTATAAGTCGGCCCTGTTTTACTTGACGGGAATCGGCTGCCTCGCTCGAAGCGGAGCCACCCCTTCACTCAGGACGACTCCACCGGTGGCGAACTATTTCCAACGGGAATGCTGATACACCTCGGGATTCGCCACATGCGGCCAGCGTTCGCCGCGCAGCACGGCCAACGTTCCTTCAGCCGTCAGTCTTGACGTCCTCGAGGCCGATTCTTTGGTCAGAGCGGCCATATGCGGCGTGGCAATGAAATTGGGCAAGGAAAAAAGTCTGTTGTCCTTCTTCATCGGCTCGTCGGCCATCACATCCACGGCCGCCCCAGCCAGATGCCCCGAATTCAGCGCCTCGAACAGTGCCGCCTCGTCCACGATCTCGCCGCGCGCGCAGTTAACGAGAAACGCTCCAGACTTCATGGCGGCGAACTGCGGTGAGCCGAACATGTTTGCGGTCTCCTTGGTCGCCGGCATGTGCAGCGAGAAGACGTCGCACGTTTGCAACAGGCCATTCAATTCCGGCTCGTGCCTGTATCCGAGCTTTTCCACGACTTCGGCGGGAACGAAGGGGTCATAGACGGAAACGTCCATCTCGTTGTTTCTGCAGATCCGCGCCGTCTCCTTGCCAATGTTGCCGAAACCGACGATGCCGACGCGCTTGCCCAGCAGTTCGATGGCGGCGTACTTGTTGCGGATGCCGAACTCGCCTCGGGCGGTTTTCTCGTGGCTTTCGCAGACGTTCTTGGTGATCGCGTAAATCAACGCCACGGCGTGCTCGGCAACGGAGCGCAGGTTCGTTCCCGGCGCAACCACCACCGGAATGCCGAGTTCGGTCGCCGCCGCGACATCGACGGTATCGACGCCCACGCCCGGGCGCGAAATGACGCGCAGGTTCGGGCAGGCCTCCATGAGTTCGCGCCCGATGCGGCCGACACGCAGCACGATGCCGTCGGCCTCCCTGACCAGATCGAGATTGTTCCTCAGGTCGGACGAATCGGCCACGACGGTTCGGGCGCCCTGCGCCAGAACCGCCATTCCGTCGTCGTACAAACGGTGGGACAGCAGGACGACGCTCACGCCTTCACCTCCCGGAATTCCTTGATCAGCTTCCAGATTTCTTCGATCTTCGCGTCGATGCGCTTTTCCTCGTCGGACTGGATCGGTTCGGTCGGTCGGATGACGCGCTTGTCGCAGAAGCCGAGCCGGCTGATCGCGTACTTGGTCGAGGCCGTCTGGCTCTTCGTCATCGGCCAGATCGCCGAAATTTCCGAGATGATGTCGTTGCAGGCCATCGTGTTGGCGATGTCGCCCTTGCGGCCATACTCGTACATCCGGATGTGCGGCTCCGGAAACAGCGGGGCCATCGAGGGGATATAGCCGTCGGCGCCGAGCAGCATGCTGGCAGCCGCCAGATTGGTGGCGCCTTGATGCAGGACGAAATCGGTCCCCTTGAAATAGGAGAGGCACTTCAGGAAATCCGGGAAAGACCCCGACGTATCCTTGTAGCCGACGACCTTGTCGATCTTCGCAATCTTGAAGATGGTTTCCGCTTTCAGGGTTTGCCCCGTAAAAGGCGGAATGTTGTAGATGAGCAGATCGGCGGCCGTCTGCCGGGAGATATCCTCGAAGTGCCGCACCGTCTCGTCCTGCGTCGCGTGACGTGCGTAAAACACCGGGGTAATCACGGCGGCGGCATCACCCAGCTGTTCGAGTCGCTTGGTGTTCTCGATCACGCGGCGCGTGCTGCTGTCCATCACGCCGGCCATGACCGGCACCCGGCCGGCGGTTTCGTCGATCGCGATCTTGATCGCCCGATCGCGTTCCTTCTGTGTCAGCGCAAGGCACTCCCCGTTCGAGCCGGCCACGAAAATGCCATGGATGCCATTTTCGATGCAGTGGCTGATCAGCTTGCGGAACCCTTTTTCATCGACGTTTTCATGCTCGTCGACCGGCGTGATGATCGGCGGGATCACGCCAATATATTTCTTTGTCATTCCGATTCTCCTTTTTCAGTTCTTCGGTGCGTTAAGAATCTCTTCGGGACGGATGTTGTCGACCTGCCCGTAAATACAGAGCGCGTCGACAAAGCCGCCCGATCCATATTCAAAGACGTGCCATTCGAGTTCGTCGAAATGCAGCACGGCATCCTTGCGCAGCATCACTTTCTCACTGAGGCAATCCTTCGACGGCCCCTTCCTGACCCAGCTGTCCTTGGCCTCGATGATGTACACGGTCTCCTCGGCATGCTGATGCGGTTCCATCGGCCCGCTTTCGGCCGAATAGTGCGCGAAGGAAACGGTCATCTTCTTGCTGTCGGAAGACGAGTTTTTCCCGACGGCACGCTGAATGATTCGCCCAGGCAACTTGTCCTGCTCAATCTCTTCTCTAAGTAGCACGCGCATCACTGCCCTCCCTTTCCGCCTGACAGGTTTGTTTGGATAAATCACGCCTCGGCAAGCTTCTAGCAGAACCTGTGCCACCTCATAACGCCGTGTTTTATGGTTGTTTTCATCCGCACGTGCATTTCATGTGTAAACTCCGCCTATTACATTCGTAATCACGCCGACAATTACTTCTACGGACAAGCACCATGCCGAAAATCGCGCTGATCACCTCCGACCCGGATTTTTTCCAGCAGGCCGGGAGAATCTGCAAGGAACAGGAGTTACAGCGGGAAATCGACCTTTACCTGACACACCTCGCCGAAGCCGTGCACCTTGCCGAAAAGCTGCAACACGAAGGCGTTGACGTCATCATTGCGCGCGGCGGACTGGCCATGCTGATCCTCGCTGCCGGAATCAACATTCCGCTCGTCGAGGTCGTCATCACCGGGCAGGATCTCGCGCGCATTTTCCTGGACGCCCGGGAAATAACCGGACTTGAGCGGCCCAAGGCGGCATTCATCGCGTTCGACAACATGGTGGCTGACGTCGAAATCGTCGCCCGCATCACCAACGTGGACCTGACGATCTATCGTCTGCAGACCAACGAGGACATTCCCGTGATGGTCGACGCGGTCGCCGACCGCGACCATGACGTCATTCTCGGCGGCACCAGGACAGTCACGCTGGCCAGGAAGCGCGGACTGCGCGCAACGCTGCTGCAGTCAGGGCCACTTTCAACGAAGAACGCGATCCTTGAAGCAAAGAAAATCGCGCAGGGACGGCAGATCGAGAAGGAGGAATCCGGAAAGTTCAAGGCGCTGATCGACTTCTCGCTCGAAGGCATCATCAGCGTCGATAGCGACAAGCGCATCCAGATCATCAACCCTGCGGCGCAGCGTTTGCTGAACTGTTCAACGCGCGATCTGCGGGGACAACCCGTCAGCGCGTTACTGGATCTCCCTGAAATCGACCGGTGCATCAAGGCCGGCAACGAGATCCGGGGGCATGTGATGCAACTGGACAACACCTGGCTCAGCTTGAATCTCGGCCCGATCATCGTGAACCAGACTCCGATTGGCGCCTTCATCACCTTTCAGGAAATCAGCCGCATCCAGGAGGCCGAGGCGACCATCCGCAACGAAGTGCTCGCCAGGAAGTTCCAGGCGAAATACAACCTGGCGGACATCCTGGGACGCTCTCCGCAAATCGTTGAAGCGAAGCGAATCGCCGCGGAAATCGCGCGCACCGATGCGACCACCCTGATCATCGGCGAATCGGGAACCGGCAAAGAGCTGTTCGCGCAAGGCATTCACAACCTGAGCGACCGCCGGCACGGACCCTTCGTCGCGATCAACTGCGCCGCCCTGCCGCCCAATCTCCTTGAAAGCGAGTTGTTCGGCTACGTCGAGGGAGCCTTTACCGGCGCGACGAAAAAGGGCAAGCCCGGACTCTTCGAGATGGCACATCGTGGAACGCTGTTTCTCGACGAAATCTCCGAGATGGACAAATACGGGCAAAGCCGCCTGCTGCGCGTGCTCCAGGAGAAACAGATCATGCGTCTCGGCGGGGAAAAGAACATTCCCGTCGATGTGCGCATCATCGCGGCGTGCAACCGCAACCTCCCCCAACTCATCGAAGCCGGTCAGTTCAGGCAGGATCTTTACTACCGTCTGAAAGTACTGGTGCTCAACCTGCCGCAACTGCAGCAGCGCAGCGGTGACGTCGAGTTCCTGGCGCGCGAATTCATCAGGCGCTACGGCCAGCAATACAAACGGCGTATCGAGTTGAACGCCGATGCATTCACGGCACTGGCGCGTCACCCCTGGCCAGGGAACATCCGGGAATTGATGCATTTCATCGAACGCCTGACCGTGACTGCGGGAAGCCGGGACGTTGATGCGGAAATAGTCTCACGCCTCCTCGAAAACCGCGAGTACGAGAATCTCGGCGCGCCGCTGCCAATTCAGGCCCCGCGGATGCAAACGACCGAGGATGCAGCGATCGTTTCTGCGCTGGAGTGCAATCGCTACAACATCAAGAAAACGGCTTCGGACCTCGGCATGTCGAGGCCCACCCTGTACCGGAAGCTGCGTCAATACCAGATCCAGATCAAGAAAACCTTCTGAACAGCACGGATAAAGAAGTCCCGGCGTAAAATCGTGGTTTTTGCAGAACCGGACCATCGGCGCCACGGCACGTTCACCGGCCTTCCGGACCCCGTTCTGCCCGCAGGGATCGACCATGAAAATAAGAAGCCAACGCGATTTCGTCTCCGGAGTTCTGCTCGTCGCCGTCGGAGCAGCGTTCGCCATCGGCGCCACCAACTATGACTTCGGCTCCGCCTCACGCCCCGGCCCCGGCTACTTTCCCTTCGGCCTCGGCACCCTCCTCGCCGTGCTCGGATTCACCATCCTCTACACCTCGCTGACCCGAAACGGCAACAACGGCGATCCGATTGGCAAAGTTCCCTGGCGCCCGCTGCTCTGCATCGTCGGCGCACTCGTTTTCTTTGGCTTCGCCCTGCCCCGTCTCGGCTTTCTCATCAGCTTCCCGGCGATGATCGTCATCACCTCGGCGGGCAGCCGCGAATTCGCCTGGCGGGACGCCTTGCTCAACGCGGTCATTCTGACGGCGCTGTCCTGCGGCCTGTTCGTTTACGGGCTGCAACTGAATATTCCGCTCTGGCCGGCCTGAACCGCCAGAAAGCAAAAAAATGGACCTCCTCAACAACCTTGCCCTTGGCTTCCAGACCTCGTTATCGCTGATCAACCTTTGGTACGCCTTCCTCGGCGCCATGCTCGGCACCCTGATCGGCGTCCTGCCCGGCCTCGGCCCGATCGCCACGATCGCCATGCTGCTGCCGTCGATGTACTCGCTGGAGCCGACGTCGGCGCTGATCATGCTCGCCGGGGTTTTCTACGGCGCGCAATACGGCGGCTCGACGACCGCCATCCTGATCAACGTTCCGGGCGAGGCCTCCTCCGTCGTCACCGCGCTCGACGGCTATCAGATGGCCCGGCGCGGACGCGCGGGCGCAGCACTGGCCACTGCTGCCCTCAGTTCCTTCTTCGCCGGCACCATCGGCACGCTGGTCGTCGCCGCCTTCGCTCCTCCGCTCACCGAGCTGGCGTTCGAATTCGGCGCGCCGGAGTACTGCGCCTTGATGTTCCTCGGCCTGATCGGCGCGGTCGTGCTCGCCTCCGGATCGTTCATCAAGGCGCTGGCGATGGTGGTGCTCGGTCTCCTCCTCGGGCAGATCAACACCGATGCGATTACCGCTGTCCCGCGCTTCAGCTTCGACATCCCGGAACTGACCGACGGTATCAGCTTCGTGGTCATCGCGATGGGACTGTTCAGTTTCGGAGAAATCATCGCCAACCTCGGCAAGCCTCCGCAGCACCGCGATGTCATGGTCAAGCGGGTTTCGGGACTTATGCCCACCGCACAGGACGTCAGAGAATCGGCACCGGCCGCCTTCCGCGGCACGCTGCTTGGCTGCGTGCTCGGAGTGCTGCCCGGAGCCGGCCCGATCCTGGCCTCGTTCTCCTCGTACACGATCGAAAAAAAACTGGCCCGGCATCCTGAAGAATTCGGCAAAGGCGCCATTCAGGGGGTCGCCGCGCCGGAAGCCGCCAACAACGCCGGCGCGCAAACCGCTTTCATCCCGATGCTCACGCTCGGCATCCCGACCAGCGCGGTCATGGCCCTGATGATCGGCGCAATGACGCTGATGGGCATCCAGCCCGGCCCGCAGGTGATGACCAGCAACCCGTCGCTGTTCTGGGGGCTGATCACCTCGATGTGGGTCGGCAACCTGATGCTGGTCATCCTCAACCTGCCGCTGATCGGCATCTGGGTCAAGCTGCTGACCGTACCCTACCGATTCCTCTTCCCGGCGATCATGGCGTTCTGCGCCATCGGCGTCTATACGCTGTCGAACAACACCTTCGACGTCTATTGCGCTGCCGCTTTCGCCGTCATCGGCTTCCTCTTCCACAAGCTCGGTTTCGAACCGGCGCCGCTGATCCTGGGCTTCATCCTCGGCCCGATGATGGAGGAAAACCTGCGTCGCACCTTGCTGATGGCTCGTGGCGACTGGAGCATTTTTCTCTCCCGGCCGATCGCCGCAACGATGCTGGCTCTCGCCGTCGCTCTGGTGATTGCGATTGCCCTGCCGGCGATCCGGAAAAAGCGTGAGGAAGTCTTCGTCGAAGAGGAGTAAGGGACTTCACTGATTGGTCTAGAATAATGCGTCCAAAACGAACCCGCCGATTCACCCATGAGTAAGCGAACGCGCCTTGCCGGCTTCCTCTCGCTGATCACCGCCGCGCTCTGGCAACTCCCGGCCCACGGCGTCCCGAAGGCAGCCGAACACAAAGATGCGCCGGTCGTCATCGCTCCCGACGTTTCCAAGCCGAAGCCGGCGAAAAAGGAAGTCATCAGGAAGAAGGTCGCGCCAACCCCGACGAAAAAACCGCACAAGCCGGCAAACGCGACGACGAAGCCGAAGAATCGCCCGAACCCATAGCCGCCGCGGGCCAACAACCCGCCGATCGCCCACCAACGACGGAGTCAATAATGCGCCAACTGATCCTGGCCACCGCGTTCATATTTCTGACGGCACCGGCATTGGCCGAAATGCCGCGCATCGAACTCACCGCGAGTTTTCACCGGATCGACGCCGAGGTCGCGGCGGATCAGCGCAGCCGGATGCAAGGCCTGATGATGCGCAAAAGCATGCCTGCCAATCAGGGCATGCTGTTCGTCTTTCCTCGCGCCGAACGGCACTGCATGTGGATGCGCAACACCTTTATCCCGCTGTCGGTGGCCTTCCTCGACGAACAGGGAAAAATCCTGAACATTGAAAACATGCAGCCGCAGACCGAAAACAATCATTGCGCAGCAGCACCGGCGCGTTTCGCGCTGGAGATGAACCACGGCTGGTTCGCCGAAAAAGGAGTCAAGGCGGGGCATCGCATCGGCGGCGTGGAACGTTCGCCGTCCCCGCGATAACCACCGGCATGCCGATGAAAGACCGCGCCGGGTGGTGCAAGCGTGTCCTGCGCACCCGGGAAAACGCCCGCATTCGCCCCTGGCTTACGGACCGGAGTTCACTGACGGAGCGTCTTCGCGCACTGGGGGCATTCTCGCTCACGCGCCTCTCGCAGCACCAGGCGTGGCCAACACGCGAGGAGGCCTATTTGCTCCGCCTGAAACCCAAACAACTCGCTCGCTCCCGCGAAGTCGTCCTGCTCTGCAACGGCCAACCCGTCGTATTCGCCCACACCATTCTCCCTCGGCAGCCCCGCGGCCCGCTGACTCGCTGGCTGGCCCGCCTGGGCAACCGCTCACTCGGTGCCCTGCTCTTCTCGCACCCCGGCTTTCTGCGCGGCCCGCTGACGGCGTGCCGCATCGACCGGCGGCATCCGCTCTACTTGCGAGCGTTAAAGGCCCTGCGGCTTACCGGCACGACGTCGCCCACCCTGTGGGCCAGACGATCGCGCTTCACCTTTGGCAAGCAAAACGTGCTGGTCACCGAAATTTTTTCCCCCGACCTCCCCAGATTTTTCTCGACGTCAGCCGATTAGCCCGGTAGAATCCGCGCCTCTGTCGACTGGACGTTTCGTCCATGACCCGACGGAAACGCGCTTCGCGAACCTTGCTGCATTTCTAAAGCCCTCCTGCCTACTGGTGCCACTTTCTGATGCACCGCTCTGGCACAAAGCTTTGTGCCGAGACGTCCGAATTCCTCTGCGTCAGCAGAATCATTCTTCGCTCGTTCGATGGTTAGCGTTGCATTTCCATGTGCGACCGTGTTCCCTTGCGGGCAACGCGGTGCCGACCCTTACGAAAGAATCAGATGACTTTTGCAGAACTCGGGCTTCACGAAGCCGTGCTCAACGCGTTGACCGAAGCCGGCTACGCCACGCCCACCCCCGTCCAGGCGCAAGCCATTCCCGCCGCCCTGGCCGGACACGACCTGTTGGTTTCCTCGCAAACCGGATCGGGCAAAACCGCGGCCTTCATGCTGCCTGCGCTGCACCAACTGGCCCTGCAGGAACGCCGCCCGTTCGTACCGCTGGGCCGCCCGCGTTCCCGCGACGGCAAGCCGGCAAACGGCCGCGGCAAGGATCGGCCGCGCGTGCAGTTCCAACCTGCCAAGCCGCGGATGCTGGTTCTCGCGCCAACCCGCGAACTCGCGCTACAGGTCACGGCGGCAACCGAGAAATACGGGAAATTTATCCGCCATCTCAAGGCCGTAGCGATTCTCGGTGGCATGCCTTATCCAAAGCAGATGGAACTCCTCGCGCGCAACCCGGAAATCCTGGTTGCCACGCCCGGACGCCTGATTGACCACATGGAGTCGGGCAAAATCGACTTTTCCGAGTTGCAGATGCTCGTCCTTGACGAAGCCGACCGGATGCTCGACATGGGCTTCATCGAGGATATCGAAAAGGTCGTCGCCGCCACGCCCGCTTCGCGGCAGACACTGCTGTTCTCGGCGACGCTCGACGGCACCGTCGGTCGCGTCGCACGCGAGATCACCCGCGACGCGACCCAGATCAGCGTCGCCGCCTCGCACGCAAAGCACGAAAACATCGAGCAGCGCCTGCATTTCGTGGACGATCTTTCCCACAAGAATCGTCTGCTCGATCATCTGTTGCGCGATGTCGCCATCGACCAGGCTGTTGTCTTCACCGCAACCAAGCGCGAGGCCGACACGCTGGCCGACCGTTTGAATCTAGCGGGCTTCAGCGCGGCGCCACTGCACGGCGACATGCATCAGGGCGCACGCAACCGGACGCTGAACGCCATGCGCCGCGGGCATGTACGCATTCTCGTCGCCACCGACGTGGCCGCCCGCGGCATCGATGTCCCGAGCATCACCCACGTCTTCAACTACGATCTGCCCAAGTTCGCCGAAGACTACGTCCACCGGATCGGCCGCACCGGACGCGCCGGACGCAACGGAATCGCCATCTCGCTCGTCAATCACGGCGAGGGCTTCCACGTGCGCCGGATCGAGCGCTTCACCAAGCAGCCCATCCCCGTGGAAGTCATTCCCGGACACGAGCCGGCACACCGTCCCTCCGCCAAACCGGGACGTACCGGCGCAAAGAACGGGCGCCCCGGCAGCAGTGCCGGAAAAGGAAAAGCCGGCGCTGACTGGCGTGCGCAGACGGACCGCAGAAACGCGCATCCGTCGAAACCGGCGCCTGCCCACCGGACCGCCACCCCCGCGAAGCATTCACGCGAGTCAGGCGCCGCGCGACGCCCGGCCCCGGCACGCCGCGAAGGCTGATCCAGCCCTGTTCCGGTTGCGTTACGATAGCCGGTCACCTTGCCAACGCACAGGAGATCAGTGATGCAACCGGGACTAATCACGAGTTGGTCCGAGCATGACAGCCACGTGCAGGGAATCCTCCTGCTCGCCAAACGGACCCTGCGAATCTTTGACGAAAACTTGGCGCGTCTCGGGCTGGAACGCGCGGAAAATGCGTTGATTCTGCGTCAATTCCTTGCTTCCGACCGGAACAACGCGCTGCAAATCATCCTGCGTGACGGCGAACCCTTTCGCCGCAACAGCCCTCGCCTGTTCAGATTGCTCGGCGACTATCCTGCCAGCATGATCGTCGTCGAATGCCCGCCGCTTTCAGGAACTCCCAACGACGCCATGCTGATTGCCGATGACTGCCATGCACTGATCCGTTTTCACAAGGACCAGGTACGTTCGAAGGTGGTCATCGACAGCGCGGCCGATTGCCAAAGCTACCTTTTTCGCTTCCGGGAGATCCAGAACGAGGGTGGAACCGTCATCAGCGCCACGACGCTTGGACTATGAAGGCGTTTCCCCGCTCAAAGGGACAATGTTTTTTTAATTCCGACAATTCCTGTCAACCGCTCCAACGTTGGAGCGTTTTAATAAGAGCAGTACGTTGTTTTTGTCGTTGTCATTTTTTGATAGGAATTAGAAAAATGAAAAACTCGCTCCTCGTTGCCGCTCTCGTCGCGCTGACCCTGACCGCCTGTGGCAAACAGGAAGAGGCTCCCGCCCCTGCCCCCGCTGCTCCCGCCGCAACTCCCGCCCCTGAAGCTACGCCGGCCGCACCTGCCGCCGACGCAGCCGCACCGGCAGCCCCGGCCGCTGATGCTGCGGCTCCGGCACCAGCCGCCCCCGCTGCTGACGCCGCCGCCCCTGTCGAAGCAGCTCCTGCCGCAGAAGCTGCACAGAAGTAAGAAAGCGCTTTGCACCACGCTAAAGCCGGCATCATGCCGGCTTTTTTCATTTATTCGGACTTGCCGCTAGACGAGACGACACCATCCGAAGCCCTCGTCTTGTGAAGCCACGCTGATCTCCGGCACATCACTCGCGATAGCTTCCGTCAGAGCGGCAACGACCAGTTCCGGATGATTGTTTTCTTCGCTGAGATGGGCTGCAACAACATGCCGCAGTCGGCGGCGATCAATTTTTTCCAGCAGTGAGACGGACTGTGCGTTGCCAAGATGACCGAAATCTCCGGCAATCCGGCGCTTGAGCATCGCAGGATAGGCCGACCCGGCAAGCATCCCGGCATCGTGATTGCATTCAAGGACCAGGCCATCCGCACCGTCAAGAACCTCGAGGATGTGGGGAGTCACAACCCCGCAATCGGTCAGAATTCCCAGACGCACTTGTCCACGGGAAACGACATACTGCACGGGTTCGCGTGCATCATGTGGAACAGTATAGGGAGTAATCGAAAGATCCCCGACGCGGAACCCGGAATGACCATCAACAAGACGAGGGTCAGGAAGCGAAACATCATTCTCGCGCAAGAACCCGCAGGTTCCGTGCGTGAGATAGACAGGCACCTTGAAGTGGCGGGCAAAGCGGCCCACTCCGGCGATGTGGTCGCTGTGCTCATGGGTAACCAGGATGGCGGTGATTTCTTCGCCGGAAATGCCCAGCCGGGCAAGCCGGCTGAGAGTCATGCGCAGGGAAAATCCGCAATCAATGAGCAGCTTCGTTTCGCCGGAGTCGACAACCAGGGCATTCCCGCGGCTGCCGCTCCCCAGCGAGGCAAAACGCATCACTTCAACTGATCAAACAACAATCCCAGTATCTTCTTCGCGGTATCCGACTGATCGACACCGCCCTCGACGGAAAGAACCTGCACGGTGGTCAGCGTACCCTCGCCCTTCAGGAAAACGCGATAACGTGTTTGAGGATCGGGCGGTGGCGCCTTCCAGAAAGCCAGCTTCGAGAGCAACCCTGGATCCTTGTTCTGCCCGTCGCTTTCGGGGTCAACATAACGAACGAAGTACAGACCTTTCGACCGATCACGATCCTCGACGGTGAAACCGACCCGATCCAGTGCCAGACCGACGCGCCGCCAGGCACGATCGAACGACTCCTGCACTTCAAGGGCTCCGGTGCCATTGGCCGCCTTGGCCAGCTTGGCGCGCTCGACAGGGCGGCTCTTCGCTTCCGCCATCTCGATCTGCGATCGCCGGTCGTCGCTGCCGAAACGGACCATCAGGCGACGCAGCATCTCGGCTTCCAGTTCAGGATCTGCATCGCGCGGTTGCCACCGCGTCTGATCCTTCGCTTCCGTAACGTAAATTTCGTACATGCCACGATGACTGATGTAGACCTCGGTCGTCCCGGGTTGCGTACCCGGCTCGAGGCGAGTCCGGAATTTGTCACGTTCCGGCGTCGAGTACAACGAATCGATAACTTTCCCGAGAAGGTTACGGAGGAAATCCTCGCCGATCTTGGCACGATTCTCCGCCCAGTCCGTCTCCATCACCCCGGCTTCGGGCAACTCGAGATTGATCAGGAATCCCATTTCCTGCCAGAAGTCCTTGATCGTTCCCCACAGCTTCTCGGGGCTCTCGTCGACCACCAGCCAGCGCTGATTCCCGGATCGCTCGACACGCACCTTGTCAACCTTCGGCAGAACATCGCTTTGCTTCTGGGCTGCTGCCTGCGTGCGCTCGCCGGAGTACGCCGAGAACGTGGCCGACCCTCTGCCTCCCGTGTCAGGCACCACGAACCGGTCGTCACGCGTGGGCGACGTCAGGTCGGGGGGCACCTCCAGGGTCGGCACTTTGACGGCCGATGCAGACTTGTAATCGATTTTCTTTGATTCAAGGCCAACGCCGTTACACCCGGCGAGCAGCCCGATTGCCACTACTGCCGACGCACAGCGCGTCGGCCACGAATCAACAACTCTCATCGAAACCCCTGAAAAACCGAAAATCAGGCCAGCACCCCGGCCTGCCGCATGGCGTTGCGGACGCGTTCGTGGCATTCGGGCGAAAGCGGCGTCAGCGGCAAACGAATCCCGCCTTCCATCATGCCCATCTGCTGGCACGCCCACTTGACAGGAATCGGGTTGGCCTCGCAGAACAGGTGGCGGCTCAGCCCGCTCATGCGGAAATTGAGCTCCCGCGCCTTCACCAGATCACCGGCTAGAGCCGCGGCGCACATTTCGTGCACCAGGCGCGGCGCGACGTTGGCGACCACTGAAATATTGCCTTGGCCGCCAAGCAGCATCAATGCACAGGCCGTCCCGTCGTCACCGCTGTAAACCGAGAATCCTTGCGGCGCGCGATTGATCAGTTCCGCAGCACGTTCCATGTTGCCTGTCGCATCCTTGATTCCGACAATGTTCGGAATCTGCGCCAGCCTCAGCGTCGTTTCGTTGCCCAGATCCGCGACGGTACGTCCCGGCACGTTGTAGAGAATGACTGGAATATCGACCGCCTCGGCAATCGCCTTGAAATGGCGATAGAGCCCTTCCTGAGTCGGCTTGTTGTAATAGGGAACGACGGACAGTGCCGCGTCGGCTCCCGCTCTCTTGGCGAACTCGGTCATCTCGATGGCTTCCGCCGTCGAGTTGGCGCCGGTTCCGGCAATCACCGGAATCCGCCCGGCGGCCTGTTCGATGACCACGCGAATCAGTTCCTGATGTTCCTCGACATCGACCGTCGGCGACTCGCCCGTCGTCCCGACGACAACGATGGCGTCGGTGCCTTCCTGAACGTGGAAATCGACGAGTTTGCGCAGGCACGGCAGGTCAAGGCTCCCGTCCTCGTGCATGGGGGTGACAATCGCGACAATGGATCCAGTAATCGGGTTCATGAGTAGGCACCTTGAAAAATAGTCGGACAATTCTAACCGAAGGAACGCAGAGCGAAAACGAAAAACGCGCCAAAACCCTTTTCGCTGACAGGGAATCAGTCGTACACGAAAAACCCCCGCCCCGTCTTGCGGCCGAGATATCCCGCTTCGACCAGTTCGAGCAACAACGGCGCCGGCCGATACTTTGCTTCGCCGAAGCGTTCGAAGAGCCGTTTCATGATCGCCAACTGCACATCCAGGCCGATCAGGTCGCACAAGGCCAACGGACCGATGGGATGATTGGCGCCGAGCCTCATCGCCTCGTCGATCTCGGCAGCACTCGCCAGCCCCTCGCCCAAGGCAAAAACGGCCTCGTTGATCATCGGACAAAGCAGTCGATTCACCACGAACCCGGGGCGATTCGCCGCCCTCACAGGCACCTTGCCGAGCCGCAACACGACGTTCTCCGCGGCGGCGGCGACCGAATCGTCCGTCCGCACCCCGCGAACCACCTCGACGAGATCCATCATCGGCACCGGATTGAAGAAATGCAGACCGATCACCCGTTGCGTGTGCCGTGTCGCCGCAGCCAGTTGTGTGATCGACAACGAGGAGGTATTGCTGGCAAGGATCGCTTCGACACCAACGAGCACATCAAGTTGGCGGAAGTACTCAACCTTGAGCGGCTCATCCTCGCTCACCGCTTCGATCACGATGTCACAGCCGGCAACGGAGGAAAGATCCCGTGTTGTCGAAATCCGGGCCAGCGCCTCGGCTTTCTCCGCCTCGGTCATTTTCTCCTTCTTGATCAGTCGGTCCATGCTGCCTGAGATAATGGTCATTGCGCGCTGCAACCCTTCGTCCGAACGGGAGGTCAGAATCACCGGGAGGCCGGCAACGGCAAACGCCTGGGCAATCCCGCTCCCCATGACCCCGGCGCCGACCACCCCTGCCAAACGTACATCGCCCATGGCTGCTCCTGAAATGGAAAGGTCGGATTATCCCAGACATGACACGCTAGAATCAGGACAAGCCCTCTCGCACAGGAAGCCCATGACGCCATCGCCCCACTCAACCCAACTTGCCAAGGTCATTGCCGCGGCCAATCGCGTGATTCTCGGCAAGGACGCTCAGGTTCGCCTGGCGCTGGCCTGCCTGTTGGCACGCGGCCACCTGCTGATCGAGGATCTGCCCGGCGTCGGCAAGACCACGCTGGCGCACACGCTCGCACGTCTGATGGGATTGCAGTTCTCGCGCATCCAGTTCACCAGCGACATGCTGCCGGCCGACGTCATCGGCCTGTCGATCTTCGACCGCGAACGCAGCGATTTCCGCTTCCTGCCCGGACCGATCTTTTCGCAAGTCCTTCTGGCCGACGAAATCAACCGGGCTACGCCGAAAACCCAGAGCGCCCTGCTCGAAGCCATGGAAGAACGCCAGGTGACGGTCGAGGGCGCGACACGGCCGCTGCCGGAGCCTTTCTTCGTCATCGCCACGCAGAATCCGTCCACCCAGATCGGTACCTTTCCGCTTCCGGAATCGCAACTCGACCGCTTCCTGCTGCGGCTGGAGCTCGGCTACCCCGACCGGGCAGCCGAACGCGCTCTGCTTGAAGGTGGCGGGCGGCGCGACACGCTGCCAGACCTCGCAGCGGCGTTGACGCCGGACCAGATCGGACCGCTGCAAAGCGCGGCGGCGGCGACGCATGCTTCTCCGGCACTGCTCGATTACGTGCAGGCGCTGGTCGAGGCGACGCGCAACAGCCCGCGCTTCATCCACGGCCTCAGCCCGCGCGCGGCGCTGGCCTTGCTTGCCGTCGCCCGCGCCTGGGCCTTTCTCGCCGGCCGGAACATGGTCGTTCCCGAAGACGTCCAGGCCGTTCTGCCCAGCGTCGCCTGCCATCGTCTGCAACTCGCCGACAGCGCCGGCCATGCGCGGCCGGAGGACATCGCCGGCCTCGTCAGAACGGTGCCGGTCGTCTGATGTCATTCCGGGAGCGCTTCGCTCGCTGGCTGTTCCGCCTCGGGCGCGATGAACACTTGCCGGTCGTGCTCACCCGGCGCCGGATCTTCATCCTGCCCACCGGTGCCGGTATTTTGTACGCCATCGTGCTGGTCGTGATGCTGATCGGGGCCATCAACTACAATCTAAGCCTCGGCCACGCGCTGGTATTTCTACTCGCCGGTATCGGCCTCGTCGGCATGGTGCACACCTTCCGCAACCTGCTTGAACTGCAACTGCATCCGGGCCGGGCTGAACCGGTTTTTTCAGGCGAAACGGCGTATTTCCAGCTTCACCTCGACAATGCACGCCTCCTGCCGCGTTACGCGCTGGAGTTTTCAATTGGACGCAACGGAGGGGTTCTGTGCGACGTGCCACCGGAAGAGCAGACCGTAGTCGCCGTCCCTTTCGCGACAACGCGCCGCGGCCGGATCGATCCGGGGCGCATCACCCTGGCGTCGCGCTATCCGCTCGGCCTGTTCCGCGTGTGGAGCTATCCGCACCCGCCATTGTCCTGTCTCGTCTATCCGAGGCCGATCGAAACGCCGTTCCCGCCCGCCTCGCCGGCCAGCCAAAGCGGCGGCACGACCGGAATAACGGGACAAGAAGATTTTTCCGGGTTGCGCCAGCATCAATCGAACGACTCGCCCCGCCATATCGCGTGGAAGGCCGTTGCGCGCGACATTGAGCATCGCCCTCTGCTAGTCAAGCAGTTCGACGGCGGCGCCGTCGAGGAATTGTGGCTCGACTGGTCGCTTACGCCGGAGGCGGCGGACGTGGAGAAACGCTTGTCGCTTCTGGCAGGCTGGGTCGTCCGCGCCGAGCGCGAGCACCGCCGTTACGGACTGCGCCTACCCGGCCGGAGCATCCCCCCGTGTTCCGGGACCACGCACCGCAGCGTTTGCCTGGAGGCATTGGCACTGTATGGTGATTGAGCGCATCCGGACGATCCTCGGGAGAAACCGCCGCCGAGAAAAGCCCGCGCCGGTTCCGCTCGAGCGGGGCGTGATTCCGTGGCTGCTCGCCGTCGCGCTCGCCACAAGCCTGCCGCACGCGGAACATCTGCCGCTCTGGTTGACGCTGATTTTCAGCACTCTGCTGATCGGTCGAACCTGGCTATGGCAGCGCAACGCGCGCCTACCCGCGCGCTGGCTGCTCGCCTTGATCGCCATCACCGGCACCGCAGGAATCGCCTGGCACTATCGCACGCTCTTCGGACGCGACGCCGGCGTCGCCCTGCTGGTCTTCTTCATGGCGCTCAAGCCGCTCGAGTTGCACGCCCGGCGCGACGGACTGGTGATCGTCATGCTCGGGTTCTTCCTGTTGCTGACGCACTACTTCCACTCCCAAAGCATTCCAACCGGGCTCTGGCTGTTCGCAACAACAATTCTGCTCACAGCGACATTGATCCGGATGAACGGTGGCGGGCCATCGCCCCGTCGCATCCTTGGAGACGCCGCCACACTGGTCGCCCAGGCACTGCCACTGATGCTCGTTTTTTTTCTATTCTTCCCGCGCGTACAAGGGCCGCTCTGGGGGCTGCCGCGGGACGCGCACGCCGGACTGACCGGGCTTTCCGACCGCATGTCGCCGGGGTCACTGAACCAGTTGATCCAGTCGGGCGAAATCGCCTTCCGCGCGCAGTTCACCTCGCCGCTTCCCGCACGATCGCAGCTCTACTGGCGCGGACCGGTACTCGACCTCTACGACGGTCTGACCTGGCGCGCCAATCCACGCAACGCCTTGCGTTCGGCGAACAAACCCGCGGCCGTCGAAATCCTGCGGCCGAACTTTGCCGACTACACGCTGACGCTGGAACCACACAACCAGCGCTGGCTGCTGGCGCTCGACCTGCCGATCAGTTTCCCGGAAGGCACGGGGCTGTGGCCGACCTTCGAGACGCTGGCCCGGGAACCGGTTCGCTACCGGACACGCTACAGCTTCCGCTCGGCGCTCGACCATGCCGCGAATCGCGACGAAACACCACGTATGCGCACACAATCGCTGCGTCTCCCAGCCAATCTCAACCCGCGCACCCGCCAGCTAGCTCGTGAATGGCAGGAAACGCTCGGCGACCCCGAACGGATTTCCGCGGCTGCGTTGCGATTCTTCCGCGATGAAAAATTCTTCTACACCCTGCAACCGCCGCTTCTCGGCGAGCACGCCATCGATGAATTCCTCTTCGATTCACGCCGGGGATTCTGCGAACACTACGCCGCAGCCTATGTTGTCCTGATGCGTGCCGCCGGCATCCCCGCGCGCGTCGTCACCGGCTACCAGGGTGGGGAGATCAACCCGATCGACGGCTACCTGACGGTGCGCCAGTCGGATGCCCACGCCTGGGCCGAAATCTGGCTGGAAGGCAGAGGCTGGACGCGCGTTGATCCGACCGCGGCAGTGGCTCCGTCGCGGATCGAGCGCGGTATCGGCGCGGCGCTGCCCGCTGGCGATCCGCTGCCGGCGCTGGTCCGCGTCGACGGCGACTGGCTGCGCCGCCTGCAACAGCTGCGTCACCGCTGGGAGGCGGCTAACAACGCCTGGAACCAATGGGTCATCGGGTACAATCCACAGCGCCAGCGTGAAGTGCTGTCCCGGATTGGCATGAAATCGCCCGACTGGCGCATGATGAGCTTGGCGCTCGCCGCCGGCAGCACACTCATTTTGGCATTCGTGGCAATCGGAATGCTTTGCCGGCGAACGAAGGCGCCCGCGGACCAGCGAGCGTGGCTCGACCTCTGCCGCGCTCTGGAGCGGCACGGCATCCACCGCTTGCCGTGGGAAGGGCCTTTCGCCCTGGCGGAGCGCGTTTGCCGGGAACATCCGGAACTCTCGGAGATCACGAAGGAAGCCGCCGGCTGCTATGCGACGCTGCGATATGGCGAAACCAACAGCCCCGAGCATCTGCGGGCGCTGCAAAATTGCACGAAGCGACTTGCGTCGCGAAGGAGAAAAACGCGTTGAGAACCATCCTTGCCGCCCTGCTTTTCAGCATCGCCACAATCGCCACCGCAACCCAGACATCCGGCGCGAAGCCGGCCAGGCCTCCGGCTTTCAGCGAATCGCCGGCGGTTCAGGAATTCATCGAGCAAATGCACCAGCAACACGGTTTCGATACCACGTACTTGACTCGGCAGTTCGCCTCGGTCCGCTCCAACGCCACTGTTCTGCGGGCGATCCGCCCGGCGGCCGTACCGGAACTGCAACGTTCCTGGCAGCGTTACCGCGAGCGCTTCCTCAATGAGCGGCGGCTGACGCACGGGTTGCGCTTCTGGCGCGAAAACCGGGCGGAACTGATCCGCGCAGAGGCGCTCTACGGCGTACCGCAGGAAATCATCGTGGCAATCATCGGCGTGGAGACGGAATACGGGCGCAACACGGGAAAATTCAGCGTCCTGGAAGCCTTGACCACGCTGGCCTTCGATTACCCGCCACGCGCACCGTTCTTCCGCAAGGAACTTGAAAACTTCCTGCTGATGGCGCGGGAGAACGGTATCAGCCCGCTGGATTATCGTGGCTCGTACGCCGGCGCCATCGGTATCCCGCAGTTCATGCCGAGCAGCCAGCGCAATTACGCGGTCGATTTCGACGGCGACGACCGCATCGACCTGCGCGGCAGCGTGGCCGATGCCATCGGCAGCGTTGCCCGCTTCCTGCACCTGCACGGCTGGCAAGCCAAGGCGCCGGTCGCAATACAGGCCGACGTCAGCGGGGATCCTTCCCACCTGATCGCCGCCGGCATCAAGCCGGCAGTACCGTTAGGCGAACTCATGAACCAAGGCGTGACTCCACTGGCAAACGCCGAAGGCCTGGCCGACGTGCTCGCCGCGCTCATCGACCTGGAGTCGCCCGCCCAGCCAACCGAATACTGGGTCGGCTTCGACAATTTCTACGTGATCACCCGCTACAACCGCTCAAGCTTCTACGCAATGTCGGTGTTCCTGCTCGCCGAGTCGCTTCGCGAAGCCAACACGGCAACGCCCTGAGCCAGCGCTCGCGCCGCCAACCCCTCTTTAATTTCTGCGGGACAACTTCGCTTCTTCGAGCTTGATCAGCTTATATTCGATCGAGTCGACCAGCGCCAGCCAGCTCGCCTCGATGATGTCGGTCGATACGCCGACAGTCGTCCAGATCGCGTCGCCATCGGTCGATTGCAGCAGCACGCGCACTTTTGCCGCCGTGGCGTCCTTGCCGTTGATGACGCGCACCTTGTAATCGGTCAGGTGCACGTTCGCCAGTTCCGGATAGAACGTCTCCAGCGCCTTGCGCAGCGCGCTGTCGAGCGCATGCACCGGACCATCGCCTTCCGCCGCGGTGATCTCGTCCTCGCCGTCCACCTTCACCTTGATGATCGCCGAGGAGCCGAATTCGCCCTTGGTCGGCTGTTCGCCGATGATCTTGAAGTGCTCCAGCTCGAAGAACGAGCGGTAGCGCCCCAGTTGCTTGCGGACAACCAGCTCGAACGAACTCTCTGCACCTTCGAACTGGTAACCCTCATGCTCCAGTTCCTTCAGCCGCTTCATGATGCGGTCGGTCACAGGATCATCCTTGGTGACGTTCGGATCGACTTCCCAGATCTTGTCCAGGATCATCCGCCGCCCGGAGACCTCGCTCATCAGGAAGCGGCGCTGCCCGCCGACCAGTTCTGGGTTGATGTGTTCGAAGGAGTGCGATGCCTTGTTGACGCCGTCGATGTGCATCCCGCCCTTGTGCGCGAACGCGCTGTTGCCGATGAACGGCTCGCGTTCGTTGAGCGCGATGTTGGAAATCGCCGCCACATGCCGCGCCACGTGCACGATGTTCCGGTACTGATCCGCGGGCAGGCACTCGAAATCACGCTTGACCCCGAGATTGGCGATGATCGTCGACAGGTTGGCGTTGCCGCAACGCTCGCCAAAACCAATGTAGGTTCCCTGCACATGGCGGGCACCATTTTCCACCGCGGCCACACTGTTGGCTACGGCCATCCCGCAGTCGTTATGGGCATGGATGCCCAGCGTCACCGGGAACATCCCGACCATTTTGGCGACGATCGCCCCGATTTCCGACGGGAAGGTCCCGCCGTTGGTATCGCACAGGACTAGCGCATCGGCGCCCCCTTCAACCGCCGCCTGCAACGTCCTGACGGCGTATTCGGGATTGTTCTTGTAACCGTCAAAAAAATGCTCGGCATCGTAGACCACTTCCTTGCCCTTGGCCTTGAAGAAGGCCACCGTCTCGCGAATCATCGCCAGGTTTTCTTCCAGCGTGGTGCGGATGATGTCGGTAACGTGAAAATCCCAACTCTTTCCGAAAATGACGATGACCGGCGTATCCGCCAAGAGAAGCGACTGGACATTGCTGTCCTGCTCGACCTTGATGTCGCGCCGCCGCGTGCTGCCGAACGCAGCCAGTTTCGCATGCTTGAGCGCGACAGCCTTGGCGCGGGCGAAGAATTCCAGATCCTTCGGATTGGATCCCGGATTCCCGGCCTCGATGTAATCGACGCCGTGCTCGTCGAGAAGAATGAGGAGCCTGAGCTTGTCCTCGACCGAGAACGAGATTCCCTCGGCCTGGGCCCCATCTCGCAGGGACGAATCGAATATCGCGACCTTCTTGCTCATCTCATGCTTTCCTTTTCAGAACTTCCGGTTTCGGGAAAATTCGGGACAACGCATACACGTCGCAGCTGCGACAAACGCCGCGCGCCACGACCGCAAACGTCAAATCAGGTTATCGCGCGTTACGCCGCCGCGCTTGATGACCCGGCGCAACTGATCAAGCGCCTCGATCTGAATCTGGCGCACCCGCTCGCGGGTCAGGTTGAGTTCGGCCGCCACTTCTTCCAGCGTGCTGATCTCGGCACCGCCGAGCCCGTAGCGCCGCTCCAGAACACGCCGCTGCTTGTCGGTCAGTTGTTCGACCCATTGATTGACCAGACTTCCGACCTCGGACGACTGCAGCAGTTCCTCGGGATCCTGCGCGTTTTCGTCCGCTATGGCGTCGGCGATGGTGTGATCCGGGTCGATTTCCAGGGGCGCATCGAGCGAGGCGATATGTTCGTTCAGCGAGATCGCCCGCCGCACGTCATCTACCGAACGATCGATCAGGTGGGCGATCTGCTCCAGGCGGGTTTCCTTGCCGTTGGCCATTTCCAGGTGCCGGAAAGCGCGCAGGATCAGGTTGATTTCCTTGACCACGTGCACCGGCAGGCGAATGGTCCGCGACTGGTTCATGATGGCCCGTTCGATGCTTTGCCGGATCCACCACGTTGCGTAGGTGGAAAACCGGAAGCCGCGCTCCGGATCAAACTTCTCGATGGCGTGGATCAGTCCGAGGTTGCCCTCTTCGATCAGATCGAGCAGGGGAATGCCGCGGTTAAGGTAATGCTTGGCAATGTTCACCACCAGCCGCAGGTTGTGCTCGATCATCTTCTGCCGCGCGACGAAATCCCCCTGGCGGGCGCGGCATGCCCATGAATACTCCTCTTGCGGAGTGAATAGCGGTTTGGCGCCGATTTCGTTGAGATAGTGCTGGGTAACGTCATTCAGCAGTTCGACTTCCGGTGCGGGTGTCGCCTCTTCCTCTTCCGGATCGGCCAGAAACTCCTCCTCGGCCTCATCCTCCGGCGACATCTCGTTGTCCATCAAATCGGACTCTTGATCGCTATTCCCTGTCATGGTCATCGTGGCGGCAGATGCTTCAGTGGATCAACCGGTTTCCCCTGGCGGCGAACCTCGAAATGCAACTTGACCTGGTCGGCGTCGGTATTGCCCATTTCAGCGATCTTCTGCCCCTTGGTGACCGTTTGGCCTTCCTTGACCAGAATATTCTGATTGTGCGCGTACGCCGACAGGTAGGTGTCATTGTGCTTGACGATCACCAGCTTGCCATATCCGCGCAAACCCGTACCACTGTAGACAACCCTCCCGTCACCGGCGGCAACAACCGGATCCCCGGCCTTGCCGGCGATGTCGATCCCCTTGCTGCCGTTTTCACTGAACGTTCCAACGATTTTTCCGCTGGCAGGCCAGATCCACGGAACCCCATCCCCCGTCGACGCGGATTCGACGGGTTTCTCCAACGGCTTCTCTGCAGGTTTAGGTTCTGTCGTGGCATCCTGAGGCGCCAGCGCCACTGTCTTCTGCTGTTCCTCGGCCTGCACCTGGGCAAGCGTTTCATCCGAATAAGGCAGCTTGCCAACCTTCGGTTCCCGCTTGAGCGCTGCACTGTCAGTTCCCACCGCACTGCTGTCGGCCGAAACACCATCAATCGGGCGGACAGTCACCACGTCTGAAGTCACAGGAGCGGTGGTCACCCCATCCGATGCCGGTGCAGCGGCCGCCGGGCGGATCGTCAGGACACGGCCGACGGAGATCTGATTGGGATTTTCAATATTGTTCAGCGCGATCAATTCGCGATGATCCATGCCGTGATCGCGGGCAATGCTGTAGAGCGTATCGCCGGGTTTGACCGTATATGTCGTCGGACCGGAAACCGCCGTGGCAGCAACACCACCGCGCTCGACGACGGGTGCGGGAAACTTGCTCGCACATCCGGCGAGAACAGCCGCAGCGCCCCAGACGCAGATACGCCCGATTGCGGCAAAAGAAAGAATCTTCTTCATTCGACTCCTGGAAGTAATGGAACGAAACGAACGTCGTCCAGA
This sequence comes from Gammaproteobacteria bacterium, assembly GCA_029289235.1. Lineage (GTDB taxonomy): Bacteria > Pseudomonadota > Gammaproteobacteria > Burkholderiales > Rhodocyclaceae > Propionivibrio. The sequence continues at coordinate 1,678 of JARFTZ010000026.1, read as the reverse complement.
CGGGATTCGACATAGCCTTCGGCGCGCTTCTCGATCAGCACCAGTTGCTGCGAGGCCGAGCCCAAAGGCAACAGCATTCTGCCACCAAGCGCAAGTTGCTGCAAAAGCAGGGGCGGCACGCCCTGCGCGGCAGCGGCCACGATGATCGTGTCGAACGGCGCTGCCTCGGGAATGCCCTGCTGCCCATCGGCATACTTGAGGCGCACGCGAAACTGCTTGATTGCCCGCAAATTCAGCTTCGCGCGGGCAAGCAGCGGTTCGATCCGCTCAACGGCGTAAACTTCGCTGGTCAACTGCGCGAGAACAGCTGCCTGGTAGCCACAGCCCGCTCCGATTTCCAGCGTCTTGCCGAGCCCGGCACGCCCCTCGCGAAGGAGTTCGATCATCCGCGCGACCACATAAGGCTGTGAAATGGTCTGCGAAAAACCCAGCGGCAGCGCGGTATCCTCGTAGGCCCGCGACGCCAACGCTTCCTCGACGAACAAATGCCGGGGTACCGCGGCAATCGCCGCCAGAACCTGCTCGTCGCGAATCCCCCGCTCACGCAGCCGCTCGATCATCCGCGCCCGCGTTCGCTGCGAAGTCATGCCGACGCCGGCCGGGCTTCGCATCATGATTTCAACCAGCCGCTGACCATGCCCATCTGGCCGGTATGGGTCAGATCGATCTGCAGCGGTGTGATGGACACCTGGCAGTTGGCCACCGCATGAAAATCGGTTCCCTCGCCGGCATCCTGAGCCTCACCCGCAGCCCCCACCCAATAGACGGTTTCATTGCGTGGCGTGAGCGATCTCACCACCGATTCCGCCTTGTGCCGTCGACCGAGGCGGGTCACCGTTCTTCCCCGCAACGCCTCGTAGGGCACATCAGGGACATTGACGTTGAGCAAGAGCGGTTCGCCTTGCTGGCGATTCCGGATCATCTGCACGACTTCCAGCGCCACGCGCGCGGCAGTCTCGTAATGCGCGCCGGCCTTGCTGCACAACGAGACGGCGACCGACGGAACGCCGAGCAGGAAGCCTTCTGTCGCTGCGGCGACTGTTCCCGAATAGATCGTGTCGTCGCCCATATTGGCACCGTTGTTGATACCCGAAACCACCATGTCCGGCAATTCATCGAGCATCCCGGTCACGGCGAGATGCACGCAGTCCGTGGGGGTACCGTTCACATAGTAGAAACCGTTGGCCGATCGCCTGAGCGACAGGGGGCGATCGAGCGTCAGGGAATTGCTTGCGCCGCTGCGATCCCGTTCGGGAGCGACCACCGTGATATCGGCAATCGCTGACAAGGCACGTGCGAGATGCTCGATACCGGGAGCGAAATAGCCATCGTCGTTGCTGAGCAGAATGCGCATGAAAGACAAAAACCGATTCAGGAATTAGGGGAAACGCCGGCTTTGGTTATCATCATATGCCCGCGGGACCGGCCGAAATTATACGGTGATTCGCCCAAGCATGAGCCGTACCGGCAAAAAAACGGCCCCGTGAAGGGGCCGAAAGTTTGTCTGCAGCGTTGACGCTGCGGGGGAAACCTGGACTTACCGGATGACGCGAGCGCCCTTGCCCTTCATGGCGGCCTCGACTTCCTCGACGCGCACCATCGAGGTGTCGCCCGGGGTGGTCATCGCCAGCGCACCGTGCGCCGCGCCGTATTCGACCGCCGCCTGCGGGCCCTTGCC
>JARFTZ010000025.1 GCA_029289235.1 Gammaproteobacteria bacterium | reverse complement strand
GGCAAGCTGCACATGGGGCACGTGCGCAACTACACGATCGGGGATGTGCTTTCGCGCTTCCACAAGATGCAGGGCTTCAACGTGATGCAGCCGATGGGCTGGGACGCCTTCGGCATGCCGGCGGAGAACGCGGCGATCCAGAACAACGTGCCGCCGGCGCAGTGGACGTATTCGAACATCGAGTACATGAAGGGGCAGCTTAATCGCCTCGGTTTCGCCCTCGATTGGGAGCGGGAACTGGCGACCTGCAAGCCGGACTACTACCGCTGGGAGCAGTGGCTGTTTACCCGCCTGTTCGAGAAAGGGCTGGTCTACAAGCGCTACGGCACGGTGAACTGGGATCCGATTGATCAGACGGTGCTGGCCAACGAGCAGGTGATCGACGGGCGCGGCTGGCGCTCGGGCGCGCTGATCGAGAAGCGCGAAATCCCGATGTACTACATGAAGATCACCGCCTACGCCGAGGAACTGCTCGCCGACCTCGACCAGCTTGGCGGCTGGCCGGAGCAGGTCAAGCTGATGCAGAAGAACTGGATCGGCAAGAGCGAGGGCGTGCGCTTTGGCTTCCCGTACGAACTCGACGGCAAGGCTGACAAGCTGTGGGTATTCACCACCCGCGCCGACACGATCATGGGCGTCACCTTCGTCGCAGTCGCCGCCGAGCATCCGCTGGCGACCTATGCCGCGAAGAACAATCCCGAACTCGCCGCCTTCATCGAGGAATGCAAGCAGGGCGGGGTCGCCGAGGCAGACCTTGCGACGATGGAAAAGAAGGGCATGCCGACCGGCATCTTCGTCACGCATCCGCTGACCGGTGAGCAGGTCGAAGTTTGGGTCGGAAACTACGTGCTGATGGGCTATGGCGACGGCGCCGTGATGGCCGTGCCGTCGCACGACGAGCGCGACTTCGCCTTCGCCAAGAAGTACGGCCTGAAGATCGCGCAGGTGATCGGCGAAAAAGACAAGGACGGCAACGAGAAGCCGTTCTCGACCGACGCCTGGGAAGAGTGGTACGCGACCAAGGACGGCTACTGCGTTAACTCCGGAAAATACACTGGCCTCGCTTACAAGGCCGCCGTCGACGCGATCGCCTCCGACCTCGCGGCCAAGGGCCTCGGCGAGAAGAAGGTGCAGTTCCGTCTGCGCGACTGGGGCATCTCGCGCCAGCGCTACTGGGGCTGCCCGATCCCGATCATCCATTGCGAGTCTTGCGGCGACGTGCCGGTGCCCGACGACCAGTTGCCGGTCGTGCTGCCCGAAAACGTCACCGTCACCGGCGCCGGCAGCCCGCTGGCCAAGATGCCGGAATTCTACGAATGCACCTGCCCGAAGTGCGGCAAGCCGGCGCGGCGCGAGACCGACACGATGGACACCTTCGTCGAGTCGTCGTGGTACTTCCTGCGCTACTGCTGCCCGGACAACGACAAAGCCATGGTCGACGAGCGCGTCGCCTACTGGTGCAAGGGCGGCATCGACCAGTACATCGGCGGCATCGAGCACGCCATTCTGCATCTGCTCTATTCGCGCTTCTGGACCAAGCTGATGCGCGATGTCGGCCTGTTCGGCACGAATGGTGAAAAATACAAGCTGGATGAGCCGTTCGCCAATCTGCTGACGCAGGGCATGGTGGTCGCGCCGACCTTCTACCGGGAAGGCGAGGGCGGCAAGAAGGACTGGATCAACCCGGCCGATGTCGAGCTGCAATGCGACGAGCGCGGCCGTCCGGTCGCGGCCACGCTGCGCGCCGACGGGCAACCGGTCCAGATCGGCGGCATCGAGAAGATGTCGAAGTCGAAGAACAACGGCGTCGACCCGCAGGCGCTGATCGACCTGTACGGCGCCGATACCGCGCGCCTGTTCATCATGTTCGCCTCCCCGCCCGACCAGTCGCTCGAATGGTCCGATGCCGGCGTCGAAGGCGCTTACCGCTTCCTTAAGCGGGTGTGGCGTCTCGTCTTCGAGCATGTTTCGGCGGGTGTCGTGCCGGCGTTCTCGGGTGGCGAACTGACGCCTGAACTGAAGGCGTTCCGCCGCCAGTTGCACCAGACGATCAACAAGGTGACCGACGACTACGGTCGTCGTCAGCAATTCAACACCGCGATCGCCGCGGTCATGGAACTGCTCAATGCGTATGCCAGGCTGAGCGACGTGTCACCGACGGCGCGTGCGGTCCGCCAGGAGGCGTTGGAAGCCGTGGCGCTGCTGCTGTATCCGATCGTGCCGCATGTTTGCGAGGCGCTTTACGCGGAACTGCATCCGGGTGCCCAAGCGGGGGCACAGGCGTTCCCCAAGGCCGATGCAACTGCGTTGGTGCAGGACGAGATCGAATTGGTGCTGCAGGTCAACGGCAAGCTGCGCGGTAGCCTGCGCGTGCCGGCGAGTGCCGACAAGGCCGCGATCGAGGCGGCGGCGCTGGCGAGCGAGGTAGCGCAGAAGCACCTGGAAGGCAAGGCGCCGAAGAAGCTGGTGGTGGTGCCGGGACGGCTCGTCAATATCGTTGTCTGATTGAGTGAGCGGGAGTCTTTGAATGATCCGATCGGTACGCGGCGCGCTTCTTGTCTCAACGATCATGGTGTTGTCGGCATGCGGCTTCCAGTTGCGGGGAGCGTATTCGCTTCCCTACGAGAGCATCTATTTCGCCACTGGCGATAACGTGATCGGCGCCGGGTTGAAGCGGCAGGTGCGGGCTTCCGGCGTGCAGGTTACCGACTCGGCCAAGGAAGCGCAGGCGACGTTTGTTCCCGCTGGCGAGCTTCGTGACTCCGTGATCGTCTCGCTTTCCAGTTCCGGGCGTGTTCGCGAGAAGCGGTTGCGCCTCCGTTACGCTTACCGGATCGTCGATGCCAAAGGTCGCGATTTTGTGCCGCAGGGCTACGTCGAACTGACGCGGGATGTCACTTATGCCGACTCGGCAACCTTGGCCAAGACACAGGAAGAAGACCTGTTGTGGCGGGACATGGAGAACGATCTCGTCCAGCAATTACTGCGGCGCCTGGCGACCGTCAAGCCCAAGCGGCAAGTCGAAGCGGACTGAGCGTCATGCAGCTTGGCGGCGAGCAACTCCTCGCCCATCTCGAGAAAGGGCTGAAGCCAATCTACACCGTGTACGGCGACGAGCCGCTGCTGGTCATCGAAGCGGCGGACGCCATCCGCGTTGCGGCCCGGAAGCAGGGCTTTGCCGAACGCGAGGTGCTGACGGCGATTGCCGGGTTCAACTGGAACGAGTTGCATCACGCGGCGGGCAACATGTCGCTGTTCGGCGGCAGCAAGCTGATCGATCTGCGCATTCCAACCGGCAAGCCCGGGCGGGACGGGAGTGCCGCCCTGCAGGACTACTGTGCCCGCCCGTCGCCCGACGCGGTGCTGCTGGTGACACTGCCGGGGCTCGATTGGGCGGATGAAAAGGCGGTCTGGCTGAAGACGCTGACGGATGCCGGGGTGACGGTCAAGCTGACGCCGCCGGGCTTGGCGCAACTCCCCGCCTGGATCGCCGGCCGATTGCGCCGGCAACAGCAAAGCGCTGACGACGACGGTCTGCGTTTCATCGCCGAGCGGGTGGAGGGCAACCTGCTCGCCGCCCATCAGGAAATCCAGAAGCTGGCACTGTTGTACCCTGCCGGCCGTCTGACGCTGGAACAGGTGCGCGACGCGGTGCTGAACGTGGCGCGCTACGATCTCGATGGCTTGCGCGAGGCCTTGTTGGCCGGCGACGTGGTTCGCCTCGCCCGGACGCTCGAAGGTTTGCGCCAGGAGGGCGAGGCGCCGCCGTTGATCCTGTGGGCAATGACCGAGGAAGTGCGCGCGCTGGCGCAGGTGAAGAACGGCGTCGCGCAGGGACGGCCGGTCGATGTCTTGCTGAAGGAAGCGCGGGTCTGGGGGCCGAGGCAGTCGCCGTTACGGTCTGCACTGCAGCGGATCGATGCGGTCCAGGCCAACGCGGCGCTTGCCGCCGCGGCGCGCATCGATCGTCTCGTCAAGGGGATCGGCGGCGGCGATATCTGGGATGAATTCCTGCGTCTCGGGATGCGGCTGTCCGGGCGTTTTTCGGGGAGACCAGGGAAGTGCTGATGTATTGAAGATTCGTCATTCCTGCGAAGGCCGGAATCCAGGAACTTCAACGAACTGGACCCCGGCCTTCGCCGGGGCGACGGATGTTCCAGTGTTTCTTTAGTTCTTTTTCTTCTCTTCTTCGTCCGGGGCCTGATCATCCGGCGCCAGATGCTCCCAGAGGCAATCATCGCGCCATTCGAACTCGTCATTGAGCCCCTGGCAGCATTTGCTTTGCACCAGGCATTCGCCTTCGCAACTTTCGTCTACGACGACGACGCCCAGTTCAGGGTCGACTTTTCGCTGGCCATCCCAGTAGCTGCAGGTCGCGCAGACCTTGATCTCGGCGGGAAGAATCAGTTTTTTGCTCATATCGGATGCAAGTGAAGAAACTGTGAGCATAGGAGTGCGATTTCCCTCAATGGTTCAATTGTTCAGTTCGGCCCGGTATCGGTGGCTATAATTGCCTTTCGCCCAACGAACGAAACAGGTAGCCATGGATATCCAGCAGTACATGACGACGATCGGCGTACAAGCCCGGGAGGCCTCCCGCCACATCGCCCGCGCCGACACCCGTGCCAAGAACAACGCATTGAACACCCTGGCCAACGCAATAAGGCGGGATTCTAGCGCACTTCTCGAAGCAAATCAGAGGGACCTGGAGTCTGCGCGCGCGGCAGGTCTTGAATCGGCGATGATCGATCGCCTGACGCTGACGGAGAAAAGCGTGGCCGCGATGGCCGACGGCGTCGATCAGGTGGCGACACTGCCCGATCCGGTGGGTGAAATCACCGACCTCAAGTTCCGCCCGAGCGGCATCCAGGTCGGGCGGATGCGTGTGCCGTTGGGGGTCATCGGGATCATCTACGAAGCGCGTCCCAACGTGACTGCCGACGCGGCGGCGCTGTGCCTGAAATCGGGCAACGCGGCGATCCTGCGCGGCGGCTCCGAGGCGATTCACTGCAATCGGGCGATTGCCGCCCTCGTGCAGGAGGCGCTTGCGGCCGTCGGTCTTCCGCCGCATGCCGTGCAGGTGGTGGATACCACCGACCGTGCCGCCGTCGGGCAACTCATCACCATGCGCGAGTACGTCGACGTGATCGTGCCGCGCGGCGGCAAGGGGTTGATCGCTCGCCTGCTGGCCGAGTCGCGGGTGCCGATGATCCAGCATCTGGACGGCAACTGCCACGTCTATCTGGATGATGAGGCGGATACGGCGATGTCGGTCCGGATCGTCGAGAACGCCAAGACCCAGCGTTACGGCACGTGCAACACGACCGAGTCCCTGCTGGTCGCCCGTTCGCGCGCGGCGGAGTTGTTGCCGCCGGTGGCAGCGATGCTTGCCGGCAAGGGCGTGGAAATCCGCGGCTGTGCCGAAACGCGCGAGTGGGCAAAGTCGGCCGTCCCGGCGAGCGAAGAGGACTTCGCCACCGAATTCCTTGCACCGGTCATTTCGGTCAAGGTGGTTGCCGGGCTCGACGAAGCGATTGCGCACATCAACCGCTATGGCTCGCATCACACCGATACGATCGTCACCGAGAACTACAGCAAGGCGCTACGCTTCCTGCGCGAAGTCGATTCGGCGTCGGTCATGGTCAACGCGTCGACGCGCTTCGCCGATGGTTTCGAATACGGGCTCGGCGCGGAGATCGGGATTTCCACCGACAAGATACACGCCCGCGGGCCGGTAGGGCTGGAAGGGCTGACCAGCCAGAAATGGGTGGTGCTCGGCACGGGGCAGGTACGTCAATGAGGGATACACTGAAATAGTCGTCACCCCGGCGAAGGCCGGGGTCCAGTTTGTTGAATTTTCTGGTTTCCGGCCTTCGCCGGAATGACGAATCTTCAATATGGTCAGCACCTCCTGAGGTGAAACATGGAACAAGCGTTTCAGGCAATCATCGCCGCCCCCGGGTTCTGCCTGGGGGTGCGTTGTGATGATGAGGAAGTCGTGGCGTTGGCGCTTCTGCCGCCGTGTCCCGAGGTTGGTCCCGTCAACGCGCTGGCGGCCGAGGCGGTTCGCCAGTTACGGGCCTATCTGGCCGATCCGGACTTCGTTTTCTCATTGCCGTTACGCCCGGCCGGGACGCGCTTCCAGCGTCGCGTCTGGGAGCAGATTGCCGCCATTCCGGAGCGCGAGACGCGAACCTACGGCGATCTGGCGCATCTCCTGAAAACCGCGCCGCGGGCGGTTGGCCAGGCGTGCGGCGCCAATCCCTATCCGGTGGTCGTGCCCTGTCATCGCGTGGTTGCGGCCAATGGCGGATTGGGCGGGTTTGCCCGGCAGGGCGGCGGTTTCCTGCTCGACGTGAAGCGCTGGCTGCTGGCGCATGAACAAGGCCGTTAAGGAACCGCTGAAAAATTCGTCACCCCGGCGAAGGCCGGGGTCCAGTTCGTTGGACTTTCTGGACTCCGGCCCGCGCCGGAATGACGAATCTTCGATCAACCTGCGCTTCTCCAAGGATTCTCCCGACGATCTGGCCGAAATCGACGCCTTTTGCGACGTTCTCTGGCTGGAAGACGGGCTGGCCAAGGCGTCGTTGGCCAGCTACCGCAGCGATCTGCTTCTTCTCTCGCGCTGGCTGGCGGAACAGCGATCCAGTTCTCTCCTGACTGCCGACGATCTGGCGCTGATCGGCTTCGTGGCGCTGCTTTCGCAGACGCGGCGGGCGTCGTCGCAGGCGCGGGCGATTTCATCGTTGCGGCGCTTCTACCGGTATTTGCTCGCGCGCGGCCGGATTGGGCGCGATCCGACCTTGAAAATCGCCATGCCGGTCAAGCCGGCGCGATTGCCCAAAGTGCTCTCGGAGCGCGATGTCGAGGCGCTGCTTTCCGCGCCGGATGCCCAAACTCCGCTCGGCGTGCGCGACCGGGCCATGCTGGAAACGCTTTACGCCACGGGCTTGCGCGTTTCCGAACTGGTGGGGCTGAAGCTGCACGAGGTCAGTTTCGATATGGGCGTGGTGCGGGTGTTCGGCAAAGGCAGCAAGGAACGCCTGGTGCCGCTCGGCGAGCAGGCCATCGACCGCTTGCGCGACTACCTCGGCGAAGCGCGACATGAACTCCTGGGCGGGCGGCAGAGCGACGACCTGTTTGTCACGGGACGCGGGGCGGCGATGACGCGGCAGGCCTTCTGGCAACTCGTCAAGCGCTATGCGCTGGTCGCTGGAATCCCGCCGGCGCGGCTGTCGCCGCACGTCCTGCGCCATGCCTTCGCGACGCATCTGCTCAACCACGGCGCCGATCTGCGCGTCGTGCAGTTGTTGCTCGGTCATTCGGATATCTCGACGACGCAGATCTACACGCACATCGCCCGCGAGCGGCTGAAGACGCTGCACGCGCAGCATCACCCGCGCGCCTGAGTCGGCTGGCGTCCTGCTATGCTTCGGAACTTCCCAACCGCTTTCGGAGAAGAAAAGTGAAATCGGAACACGCGCCCGAAACCCCGGCGACGAAATTCCTGCGCCAGCACGGGATTGCCCATTCCACGCATCTTTACGAGTACGAGGAGCATGGCGGCACGCGGGTATCGGCACGCGAACTGAACGTCGACGAGCACGCGGTGGTCAAGACGCTGGTCATGGAGGACGAGGCGGCGAAGCCGTTGATCGTCCTCATGCACGGCGATTGCAAGGTTTCAACCAAGGAACTGGCGCGGCAGATTGGTTGCAAGCGCGTCGAGCCGTGCAAGCCGGAGGTGGCGAATCGCCACACCGGTTTTCTGGTCGGAGGGACCAGCCCGTTCGGTACGAAGAAGAAGATGCCGGTCTATATCGAGAAAACGATCCTCGATCTGCCGTTGATCTACATCAATGGTGGAAGGCGCGGATTCCTCGTCGGCGTCCATCCGCACGACCTGATGCGGGCGCTGGCACCGAAGGTCGTCGAGGCGGCTCTCAAATAGTCTCGCTGGGCCGGCTGCGTTCGATGACAACGCCGGCGCGCCGCACGCCACGCATCACGCCGATCTTGGCGATGGTGACGCGCACCCAGGTGGCGCCGAAGTCGTCGAGGATGACGCTGGCGACATGCTCGGCCAGCTTCTCGAGCAGGTGGAAATGCTGGTGCGCGAGGTCGGCGCGCAGCCGCTCGACGACGACGGCGTAGTCGATGGTGTCGCGGATGTCGTCGCTGCTGCCGGCGTTCAGGGTTGACGTGCCGATCTGCAGCGAAACCTCGATGGTTTGCGGCACGACCTGTTCGCGCGGATAAATCCCGATCAGGGTCGGGAGGCGGAGTTCGTCGATGAAGATGATGTCCATGTGGGCGCCGGGCGGGTCGGTGTAAAATCGCGCCGCGGTGCGACAGGGACGGCACCGAGCGAGTGCGCATTCTACCTCAGCCCTTTCATCCAAAAATCAGGACCTCTTATGCCCGATTTCGTGATTGTCTTGTTGGCGGTACTGGCCGCGTATCTGTTGGGGTCGGTTCCTTTTGCCGTGGTCTGCAGCCGGTTCTTCGGCCTGGCTGATCCGCGCAGTTACGGGTCGAAGAATCCCGGGGCGACCAACGTTCTGCGCAGCGGCAACAAGGCCGCAGCCGCGCTGACCTTGCTCGGCGACATGGCCAAGGGCTGGCTGGCGGTGTTTCTGGCGCAGAAGTTCGGGCCAAAGTTCGGTTTTTCGGAAGGGTTGGTCGGGTTGGTGGCGTTGGCGGTATTTTTTGGCCACCTGTTTCCCGTGTTCCTTCGCTTCAAGGGCGGCAAGGGCGTGGCGACGGCCGCCGGCGTTCTGTTGGCGCTCGATTCCCTCCTCGGATTGGTTACGCTGGGCATCTGGCTGGGGATTGCTTTCGTCTTGCGCTATTCGTCGCTGGCCGCGTTGGTGGCGGCGGCCGCAGCGCCGGTCATCGCCTTTTTCCTGTGGGGAAGCGGTGCGTTGCTGGCGGTTGTCGGCATCATCGCGATCTCGCTGATCGTCAAGCACTGGGCCAACCTGCAGCGTTTGATGGCCGGTACCGAACCGAAAATCGGTGCGAAGAAAAAAGCGTGATCAGCTGCTCAGTTGCTGGTTAATTCGCTGAGCGGCCAGCGCGGCCGGACGGCAAAGGCGCCGGGCGGCTTGATCGAGAGCCCGGCCTGAAAGCGCAACGCCCCGGCGAGCGCAATCATCGCGCCATTGTCGGTGCAGAACTCGAACTCCGGGTAATACACGTCGATCCTGGTTTTTCTTGCGCGAGCGTCCAGCTGGCGACGCAATTCCCGGTTGGCGCCGACGCCGCCGGCGACGACCAGTTGGGTCAGGCCGCAATTCTTCAGGGCGCGCATCGATTTCTTCACCAGCACCTCGACAATCGCGTCCTGGAAGCCGCGGGCGATGTCGGCGCGTTGTCGCCCGTCCAGGTCGCCGAGCTCGCGCACGTGGGTAAGGACCGCGGTCTTCAGGCCGCTGAAACTGAAATCGAGATCGCCGGAATGGAGCATCGGCCGGGGAAACTTGCAGATGTCCGGGCGCCCTTGTTCTGCCAACGCGGAGAGCGCCGGACCGCCGGGGTAGGGGAGTCCGAGCAGTTTGGCGGTCTTGTCGAAGGCTTCTCCCGCGGCATCGTCGAGCGTTTCGCCAAGCAACTGGTAGCGCCCGACGCCGTTGACGCGCATCAACTGGCTGTGTCCGCCGGAGACGAGCAGGGCGACGAAGGGGAAGGTCGGCGGTCGCTGCGAAAGCAGCGGGGAAAGCAGGTGGCCTTCAAGGTGGTGGACGGGCACGGTCGGGATGCCGAGCGACGTGGCGAGTCCTTCGGCGAAGGCGGCGCCGACCAGCAGCGCGCCGGCGAGCCCCGGTCCCTGAGTGTAGGCAACGGCATCGACGGCGTCGAGCGCGCGCCCGCTGTCCGCCAGAACGCGGCGCAGCAGCGGGACGGTGCGCCGGATGTGGTCGCGCGAGGCCAGTTCGGGCACCACGCCGCCGTATTCCTGGTGCATCGCGATCTGCGAATGCAGGCTGTGGGCGACGAGGCCGCGGTCCGTGTCGTAGAGGGCGACGCCGGTTTCGTCGCAGGAAGATTCGATGCCGAGAATGAGCATGGGCGCGATTTTACCCGAGCAGTCACGGGGGGCTTGAATGATGTAGTGAAAAAACTTGGAGTACCTCTTGGTGTTTCGTCCGTTCTTTGTTTATAATGCTTGGCTCAGTTGTTGTCCGTCGAACATTGAACTTAGGATCGATTTAATGCCTGCTATTCGCGTCAAGGAAAACGAGCCGTTCGAAGTAGCCATTCGCCGTTTCAAGCGTACCGTGGAAAAGACCGGTCTGCTGACCGAGCTGCGTGCCCGCGAGTTTTACGAAAAGCCCACCGCCGAGCGCAAGCGCAAGCTCGCCGCTGCCGTCAAGCGCCATCACAAGCGCATGCGCAGCCAGACGCTGCCCCCGAAGCTCTACTGATATCGGACTGCGGATCGCTGAGTGGCCGCCTGTTTGAGTACGGGCGGCTTTTCGCGCTTGTGGGCTCCGTGTTTGCTGTGCCCTGTATGATCCCGTCTGATCGATAACGGCCGGTTTTGCGAGGAATACCGAGATGACTCTGAAAGAACGCATCAACGAGGACATGAAGGCCGCCATGCGGGCGCGGGAATCAGCAAGACTCGCTGCGATCCGGCTGCTGCTCGCGGCAATCAAGCAGAAAGAAGTCGACGAGCGCGTGCAGCTGGATGACGCAGCGGTGATTGCGGTCATCGACAAGATGCTCAAGCAGCGTCGTGATTCGATCGCCCAGTACCAGGCGGCGGGCCGTCAGGATCTTGTTGATGCGGAACAGTTCGAGGCGAACGTGCTGCAAGCCTACATGCCGGCTTCGCTCTCGGCTGAAGAGATTGCGGCGGCGGTCGAGTCCGCTGTCGCCGAAACCGGCGCGGCCGGGCCGGGTGACATGGGCAAGGTGATGGGGGTTTTGAAACCCCGCCTGGCCGGTCGTGCGGACATGACCGAGGTGTCGAAGCAGGTCAGGGCGGTATTGGCGAAGTGACTGCCATTGCGTGCGCTCCTGAGTCGGCGCGCGCTCTCAAGAATTGATCCCAGAGTCGTTCATCCAGGAGTTGCTGCATCGGGTCGATATCGTCGACCTGATTGATGCGCACGTGCCGTTGCGCAAGGCCGGTGCCAATTACGCGGCCTGTTGCCCCTTCCATAACGAGAAGACGCCGTCTTTCACCGTCAGTCCGACGAAGCAGTTCTATCACTGCTTCGGCTGTGGCGCGCACGGCACCGCGATCGGGTTTCTCATGGAGTATTCCGGGCTCGGGTTCGTCGATGCGATAAAGGACCTGGCGGCGCGGGTCGGGATGCAGGTGCCGGACGATGGCGCGCGGGCGCACGATGGGCCGCGCCTTCCGGCGCTGAACGAACTGATGGCGCGTGCTTCGCGCTACTACTACGAGCAGCTGAAGCGCTCGGAAAAGGCCATTGCCTATCTCAAGCAGCGCGGGGTCAGCGGCGAGATCGCACAGCGCTTCGGCATCGGCTATGCGCCCGATGGCTGGCAGAATCTGGCCGCGGTTTTCGAAGACTATTCCGCGAGCGGTCTGCAGCAGGCCGGGCTGGTTATCCGCAACGACCAGGGCCGGCTGTACGACCGCTTTCGCGACCGGGTGATGTTCCCGATCGTGAACCCGAAGGGCGATGTCATCGCCTTTGGCGGGCGGGTGCTTGGGGCGGGAGAGCCCAAATACCTCAATTCCCCCGAAACCCCGCTGTTCGAGAAGGGGCGCGAGCTGTTTGGCCTGCCGCAGGCGCGACAGGCGTTGCGCGAGAAGAATGCGGCCATCGTCGTCGAAGGCTACATGGACGTCGTTGCCCTGGCGCAACACGGGGTCGGCAACGCGGTGGCGACGCTGGGGACGGCGACGACGGGAGTGCATGTGCAAAAGCTCTTGCGTCAGGTGGACCGCGTCGTGTTCTGTTTCGATGGCGACGCAGCCGGGCGCAAGGCCGCCTGGCGCGCCCTGGAGAACTGCCTGGAGGCGCTGCCCGAACAGAAGAGCGTGACGTTCGCCTTCCTGCCGGAGCTCGAAGATCCCGACAGTTACGTGCGTGCGCACGGGACGGCGGCCTTCGAGCGGCTCGTGGCCCAGGCCATGCCGCTTTCGGAATTCTTGCTCAAGGAGCTTGCCTCGCGTTGCGACATGACCAGTGCGGAGGGGCGGGCGCGCCTGGTGGCGGAGGCCAAGCCGTTGCTGGCGCGCTTGCAAACGCCGCTGCTGCGTCTACAGTTGGTCAAGAGGTTGGCCGAGGCCAGCGGTTTCTCGCAGCCGGAAGTCGAGAAACTGTGCGATCTCAAGCCGGTGGCCAGGGCAGCGCCGGCCAGGGCATCACGGCCCGCGCCGTCGCTCTTCCGGCCGTTGTTGCGGTTGTTGCTGCAGAAGCCTGAACTCGCGGTGCGCTTGCCTCTGGAGGCGCTTCCCGATGATTCGGGCGAGGCGCGGGCGGTGATGAATTTGTGCAAGGTGATCCTGTCGATGGGAGATCCGGTGCCCGGTTACGCGTCCCTGCTCGAAAGGCTTCGTGGTGGCGAGGATGAAACAGTGTTGCGGGAGGCGGCGGCCGAACTAATGCAGCAACCATTTGCCGAAGGCGACGTGGACGACGAATTCGACGGTGCGGTGGTCCGGCTCGTCGAGGGGCAGAAAAAACGTGCATTCGCCCGCTTGCAGGAAAAGGTCGGGCGACTCGGTGTCGCCGGGCTGTCCAGCGAGGAAAAGCAGGAGTACCTGCAGGCGCTGGGGATGCGCAAGTGAGTCATCGGGTGCGGTAAGTTGTGATAAAATCTAGGGTTTTTCCAGTGGGACGCTAACCGGGAACAGGTCATGGCAAGGGAAAAGGCAGCAAACAACAAATCGGCAAAGGCCAAGGCCGCCGATATTCTGGCGCAGGTTGGCTCGCAGCCATCGCCAGCAGATGAGGAAGCGCGCAAGACGCAGCTCAAGACACTGATCAAGCTGGGCAAGGAGCGCGGGTTCCTGACCTATTCGGAAGTCAACGACCATCTGCCGGACGATGTCGTCGATGCCGAACAGATCGAAAGCATCATCAGCACGTTCAACGACATGGGGATCCAGGTCTACGACGTGGCCCCGGATGCCGAGCAACTGCTCATGTCGGAGTCCTCGCCGACAGTCGCCGCCGATGACGCCGACGTCGAAGAGCAGGCCGAGCAGGCGCTGTCGACCGTCGATTCGGAGTTCGGGCGCACGACCGACCCGGTGCGCATGTACATGCGCGAGATGGGGACGGTGGAGTTGCTGACCCGCGAAGGTGAAATCGAGATCGCCAAGCGGATCGAAGATGGCCTCAAGCACATGATCCAGGCGATTTCCGCCTGTCCGTCGACCATCGCCGAAATCCTCGATTGCGCAGAGAAGATCGCCAACGACGAGATGCGCATCGACGAGTTGATCGATGGGCTGATCGATCCGAATGCCGAGGAGGAACTGCTCGAAGAGTCCGTCGAGGACGTGGAAAGCGACGTCGACGACGAGGAAGAGGATGATGACGAGGACGGCGGCGATCGCGGCGAGGGCGCCGCGTCGGCGTCGTTGCTCAAGCTCAAGGAAGACGGCCTGGCCAAGCTGGAAGTGATCAAGTCACTGCATGCAAAGGCCCATGCCGCGTTGCTCAAGAAGGGTTCTCAGGACAAGACCTACCTGAAGTATCAGGAAAAAATCTCGGAAGAGATGATGGGAATCCGCTTCACCTCCAAGATGATCGAGCGCCTGTGCGACTCGGTGCGGAGCATGGTCGAGGAGGCGCGACAGTGCGAGCGGAAAATCCAGCGTATCTGCGTGGATACGGTACGCATGCCGCGCCCGCATTTCATCAAGGTGTTCCCGGGCAACGAACTCAATCTCGACTGGGCGGACCAGGAGATCGAAGCCGCAAATGGTAAAAGCTACGCAGCGGTTCTCACGCGCAATGCGCCGAACATCAAGGAAGAACAAAAGAAACTGTTGGCCTTGCAGGACCGCATCGGCATTCCGCTGAAGGAACTGAAGGACATCAACAAGCAGATGTCGACCGGCGAAGCCAAGGCGCGCCGGGCCAAGCGCGAAATGACCGAAGCGAACCTCCGTCTCGTCATCTCGATCGCCAAGAAGTACACCAACCGCGGGCTGCAGTTCCTCGACCTGATTCAGGAAGGCAACATCGGCCTGATGAAGGCGGTGGATAAATTCGAATACCGCCGCGGCTACAAGTTCTCGACCTACGCCACATGGTGGATCCGGCAGGCCATTACCCGCTCGATCGCCGACCAGGCCCGCACCATCCGCATTCCGGTGCACATGATCGAGACGATCAACAAGATGAACCGCATCTCCCGCCAGATCCTCCAGGAGACGGGTGTCGAGGCCGATCCGGCGACGCTGGCCAAGAAGATGGACATGCCGGAAGAGAAGATCCGCAAGATCCTCAAGATCAGCAAGGAGCCGATCTCGATGGAAACGCCGATCGGCGACGATGACGACTCGCACCTCGGCGACTTCATCGAGGACGGAGCGACGCTGGCGCCCACGGATGCCGCGTTGTTCTCCAGCCTGCGGCTGATCACCAAGGACGTGCTCGACACCCTGACCCCGCGCGAGGCCAAGGTGCTGCGCATGCGTTTCGGTATCGAGATGAACACCGACCACACGCTGGAGGAGGTCGGCAAGCAGTTCGACGTCACGCGCGAGCGCATCCGTCAAATCGAAGCCAAGGCGCTGCGGAAGTTGCGTCATCCGTCGCGTTCAGACAAACTGCGCAGCTTCCTCGACAGCAGCAACAGTTGACCTGTCACCGGGCCTGTAGCTCCGTTGGTTAGAGCAGAGGGCTCGTGGTTGGCAGTTCGGAACGGGTTTTATGCAGTAAACAACAGTCGCTTACACGGCACCATGCAAAGTCGGGTAAGCGCTAGGGAAACGCTGGAATACTCGTCACCCCGGCGAAGGCCGGGGTCCAGTTTGTTGAATTTTCTGGATTCCGGCCTTCGCCGGAATGACGAATCTTCAGTAAATCAGCACTTCCCAGGTGCAGGCAGTCAGTTTTCAGGGCCTCTAGCTCATGCCTGGTTAGAGCAGCGGACTCATAATCCGTTGGTGCCGTGTTCGACTCACGGGAGGCCCACCAATCCGAAGAAGCCAGCCTCGCGCTGGCTTTTTCTTTATCGGCCGCAGACGCCAGTGTTGGCGCGGGTTGTGGCTGTGTTGCTGTGTTCCTCTTGCCGCGGACGCCGGCTTTTTTCGGTGAACTCCGTGCCCAAAACCTCTCTTTTCTCCGTTTGACCGGTGCCTGGTAACAGCACGAACCCCCGTATTCATGCGGGTTTACGGGCGACGGTTGTCCGTAAACACCGCCGACCAGTCGCCCATCAGACCCACTCACGCGTCGAACCTCCCGAAGAATTCCTGCTGATCGTCCCAGTCCCACGGCAACTCATTCGTTTTCAACCAGCGCATGCTCAGCGTCTTCGATTGCTGCCCGTTGAGAATGTCGCGCACCAGCGTTGGGGGTAATTGATATGGCTTTGGCATTCTGGATCAGCTTCGCGCCCACTTTGACCACGTGGTTTCGTTCTTGATGGACAGGGCCACGCTTGATGCGCACGATCCCATTTGGGGAAGTGAGGACAAGCCACTTCGCGTGGACTTGCACCGGCTCACGCCCGAGGAGAGCGCCCTCTACGACGACCTGCGCGACAACTGCATTCGCGCTGGACTGCGGCTAGAACAGGAGCACATCGGTTTCTACTGGCTGATCTCATCGCCTTCAACACCTTGATGGCATGACTGCATCCGATTCAGGTATCTTGCTATAAGATCATAAAAAGACTATATTAAGTCTTTGTTGAGTCTAGGACACAGCCGTGCGCTATTCATCACAAGTCAAGCCGATCAGCTATCTCAAAGCCAACGCTGCGGAGGTTCTGACGCACCTCGCGGAGCAGCGGGAACCAATGGTCATCACCCAAAACGGTGAAGCGAAGGCTGTCCTGCAGGACGTTGCCTCGTTCGAAGAGACGCAAGAAACCCTGGCCCTCCTGAAAATCCTTGCGCTGGGCAATCAGGATGTGGCCGCTGGCAGGGTTAAGCCTGTGGCTGACGTTGTTGCCCGTCTCCGCGCCAAGCGAGCCGCAGTCTGATGGCAGGCACGTCCGCTAAGTTCGAAGTTCTGCTTACCGAGGGCGCGGAGCAGGACTTGGAGGCCATCCACGATTACATCTCCGAATTCGATTGCGTGGCCAACGCCAACTATGTGTTGGATGAGTTGATGGTCGTTGCGGAGAGTCTGTCCAAATTCCCGGAACGCGGTAGCTATCCGAAGGAACTGGTCGGCCTTGGGGCCAAAGAATATCGCCAGACTTTCTTCAAGCCGTACCGAGTGATCTACCGTGTCGCAGGCAACCAAGTCATCATTTACCTGATTGCCGATGGACGTCGTGATATGCAGTCAGTGTTGGCAAGACGGCTGCTTGGCGCTTGAACCGCAACAACACGCAGTAGTGCTCATTGGCCCCAACAGCGAGTTGTTCGGTAGTAAACTGCACGCTACCAACAAAAAGCCCCGAGCTATGCCGGTTTGGGGCTTTTTTCTTGTCCGTTAGCAACGCATCGACCCCGCATGCGCGGTTCGAAAATCCGCTTGCTCGGGCGCTTTGGTTGATGCTGATCAGGAAGAAGCGACTTTTTCAACTGATTTTCCTATTTACAGTCTATATATTGTAAAAGTAATATACAGCGTATCGGCTGTTAATAACATTTACAGCTTTTTGATTGTGAAACAGAGAGTTCGCGAACGGAGGCAACCGTGAGTTATCCGATCAAAACACTTAGCCAACTCCCCCTGATCCTTAAGGGATTTCGCAAGGAAAAACGACTGACTCAGGCCGCCATGGGCGAAAAACTGGGGATCACCCAGCAAAGCTATGCTGCTTTTGAAGCCAATCCCGCCGTGGCAACGCTCGACAGGTTGTTCGTGGTACTGCGCCTGCTGGGTGTTGAGATTTCGCTGGATCAAGCGATTCGTGCCTCTGGCACCGGAATTGAGCCGCCAGACAGTCACTCTGACGTTGGCGGTTCGATGTCTAGAACTGGCGGCCACGACGTGACTACCGGGAAGAAGACGCCAGCCGCCACAGCGGGCCGTCTGGTTGCTCCAACAAGAAAAAAAGAAAGTTGGTAACCATGGGGCGCCGCACAAAGACGCAGAGGCTGAACATCTGGATGAATGGCCTTCCCGTCGGCTATTGGGAGTCCTCGCGACAAGGCGAACGCCTCGGGTATTTCGATGACTGGATCGCGGACGAACAGTCTCGTCCATTATCGTTGTCATTGCCTTTCCTGCCAGGTAATGCCTCCTACCAAGGAGATGTCGTCACGGGGTATTTTGACAACCTTTTGCCCGACAGCGATGCGATTCGCCGGCGTCTGGCGCAACGTCATCAGGCAGGAGGCATTGACGCCTTTCAACTGCTGGCGAGACTGGGCCGTGACTGCGTTGGCGCATTGCAGCTTCTCCCCGAGGATGAAGCACCTTCGGACGTGTATGAAATAAACGGCGATGCGTTGAGCACGGCAGAGGTTGCTCAACGATTGCGTAGCGCCACGTCTCCCCAAGCCCTGGGGCAACAGAATCACCGCGAGGAAGACTTGCGGCTGTCCATTGCGGGGGCGCAGGAGAAAACGGCCTTGTTGCGTCATCAGGGCCAGTGGCTTCTCCCCCGTGGAAGCACGCCGACAACGCACATCTTCAAACTTCCGATGGGCTTGGTGGGCCATATGCAGGCCGATATGCGCACATCGGTGGAGAACGAGTGGTTGTGCTCAAAAATCATGGAGGCTTACGGAATCCCAGTCGCACGTTGCGAGGTGGCCCGTTTCGAAGATCAGAAAGCGCTGATCGTCGAGCGGTTCGACCGCGCTTTGGCGAGCGACAAGAGCTGGATTATTCGACTGCCGCAGGAGGATATGTGCCAAGCCACGGGGACGCCCCCGTTACTCAAGTATCAGCCCGACGGCGGTCCCGGCATTGCGCGAATCATGGAAATCCTGCTGGGATCGGAGAATGCTGAGCAGGATCGTAATCTCTTCTTCAAGACGCAGATCATCTTTTGGGTGCTGGCGGCTACCGATGGTCATGGAAAAAACTTCAGCATCGCCCATCTTGCCGGCGGTCGTTACGTTGCGACACCGATCTATGACGTACTTTCCGCACATCCCGTCATCGGGAAAGGAAAGAATCAGATTTCGCCCCGCAAAGTCAAACTGGCCATGGCCGTTCGAGGCAGCACCAATTACTATCTGATCGATAAAATCCAGCGCCGGCATTGGATCGCGCAAGCGCAGCAGGTCGGCCTGGGAGCCAAGGTTGGAGAAAAGTTGATCGAAGATGTCATTGGGCGCACAGAATCCGTGATCGACGAAGTAAGTGAATCACTGCCGGACGATTTTCCGACGGATGTGGCGGACGCTGTCTTCAGCGGCATGCGCAAGCAGTCAGCCAGTTTGGCTACAGCAGCCTGAATTACTCTCAGTGCAACACTCGCGGAATCGCCAGTGTAAACGCCGGAATCTCCGCCTCGAACGCCGTGCCGTCCTCGGCGACCATCTGGTAGCTGCCGCGCATGATCCCGACCGGCGTGTCGAGCTGGCAGCCGCTGGTGTATTCGTACTTCTCGCCCGGCTGCAGCAGCGGCTGTTCGCCTACCACTCCGAGGCCGCGGACCTCCTGCACGTTGGCGTTGCCGTCGGTGATCAGCCAGTGCCGCGAAATCAGTTGCGCGGTTACCGTGCCGACGTTTTCTAGGGTGATCGTGTAGGCGAACACGTAGCGCTCGGAGTCGGGGGCCGACTGTTCGGCGACGTACTGCGGGCGGGCGGTGACGGTGATCTGGTATTTTTTGCTGTTGGCCATGGGGGATGCAAAGATGTTCTGAGATGATCGAATTACAGAAATTACAAAACGAGCCTTGTCAATCAGACTGAGTTATAGTCGCCAGGTTCCTGTTATGACGGTAGGTAGTATCGTGTACGGGACATGAACATTCATCAAAGCGTCGAGCCCATGATTTTGAATCCGATCCGGATATCGACCGATATCTGGCACAACCGATACTTGCTTGGTCAGCTAGTCAAGCGTGACGTGCTGTTGCGATACCGAGGGGCCATGTTTGGCGTCTTGTGGATATTCCTTAGCCCGTTGCTGATGCTCACCATATTCGCTTATGTTTTCGGCCAGGTTTTTCAGGCGCGGGGTGGCATTGCGGAAAGTGCGCTGCCGTTCTGGCTATTTCTCTACAGCGGACTCATCGTCTTCAACATCTTCTCAGAAACCGTTTCACGTTCCCCCGCATCCGTGCGTGGTTATCCAAGTTTCGTGAAGAAGATCATTTTCCCGGTCCAGATTTTGCCCTTGGTGCCTTTGGGTGCTGCGTTGGTCCACGCGTTTTTCAATTTCTTGATCTTGCTCGCAGCACTTGCCTGGACCGGCAATTTCCACGCTCAGGTGCTGCTGTTTCCGCTTGCGCTCATCCCCGTGATATTGCTGGCGACGGGATTCGCGTGGTTTCTCGGGGCTTGGGGGGTGTTCATCAAGGACATGACGCAGATCGTCCCCGTATTCATCCAGATGCTGATGTTTCTCTCGCCCGTTTTTTACCCCGTGAGCGCGGTGCCGGGGATGCTCAGGCCGCTCTACCAGTTCAACCCTCTGGGCCATGTCATTGAGTTCTCCCGAGGCCTGGTAACCGGCCAGCCGGCGCCATGGTCTGTTTGGGGTGTTGCACTCGTCATTTCGCTGGCGGTAGCGATTCTCGGGAATTTCTTTTTCCAGCACAGCCGCGAGGAGTTCGCCGATGTCCTCTGATGATATCGCCATCTCGGTGCGGAACCTCGGCAAGACCTACCGTCTTTTCGGTCATCCCGGCGATCGCATCAAGCAATTCCTCTCGTTGGGGATGAAGAAATACCACAACGAATTCACCGCGCTGCACGACGTTTCGTTCGATATCAAGAAGGGGGAAACGGTTGGCATCATCGGACGGAACGGCTCCGGCAAGAGCACGCTGCTGCAACTGATCTGCGGGATTCTCAAACCGACGACCGGAACTGTAAAGGTGAACGGGCGAATTTCTGCGCTGCTCGAACTGGGGGCTGGTTTTAACCCTGAGTTTACGGGGCGGGAGAACGTCTATTTCCAAGGCGCGGTGATGGGGCTCTCGAAAGATGAAATGGATGCGCGCTTCGATGAGATTGCAGCGTTTGCTGACATCGGCGAGTTCATTGATCAACCGGTGCGGATGTATTCGAGCGGTATGTTTGTGCGGTTGGCGTTTTCAGTGGCTGTCCATGTCGATCCTGAAATACTAGTCGTGGATGAAGCTTTGGGAGTTGGCGATGCCGAGTTTCAAGAACGTTCTTTTTCGCTAATGAAGAAGATGCAGGATGATGGCATGACTATTTTATTTGTCAGCCATGCAATCCCAGCGGTCAGGAATTTCTGTCGGCAAGTGTTTTGGCTGGATAGTGGAGTAATGTTGAATGCGGGCTACGCAGGAGTCGTGTGTAGTGCTTACCTAGCTCAAATAGATAACTCTCTTGCTTCCATTGGCGTTTTGAAAGGTGCTGTTACGGCTTCATTTCAAAACACTGATCCACGCTATCCCTCAGGGCGTCCCAGATTAATATCCATCGTGCGGGTAGATATAGATAATAACTATGTCAGCGTTGGTGGAAGCCTTGCCCTGAATTTCAAACTGCAATTTTCAGAAGACTTCGATACGGCTACGGAGTACGGCTTGGGGGTGATCGTTCGCGATGAAAGCGGCAAACTTGTAACGTTGCTGAATACTGTACGCGACGATCTTGTGCTCAACGGAAGAGTTTCCAACCTGAGCTTGCATCTTTCGCACATTGCATTTGTTCCAGGGCGCTATTGGGTCTCGGCGAATATTTGTGACCGAGATGTGTTGTTTCCTTATGACGAATGCGATCGGTGTTTGTCTTTTGAAGTTGCTGCCGAAACAAACAGACGAGGTATTCCCCGATGGGAAGGAGAGCTGGCTTGTGAGCATGCTTGGTTTCGCTGACTATTTTTGTCGGGTTGTAGAAAATGTCTTCAATGCCATCGCAAGCGCCTGAACTTCTTTCTGATCGCCGCCCTGGTAGGTTTTCTGTACTCCTTGCGACAAATTACCTGTATGGCTGGACTGGATCAGAAACGCTGTTACTGACCCTGATTGAAGCTTTGTGCGAAGGTGGTTGTGAATTGGCTGTCTATGCACGTCATCTCGATCGGGCTTGGGCGGATAGATTTTGTGGTCGAGATATCTTTCTGACTGATGATCTAAAATCCCTCGAATCACGGAGTTTTGATCTTGCTCACGTACAGCATAGTTCGTGTTTGATAGATGTTCGTGCCGTATTCCCACAGCTGCCCATAGTTTTCTCTTCGCTCGGTGTTTTGCCTTTTCTTGAGCAGCCTCCCCCGTTTGAATGTGGCATTGCTCAATACCTTGCCATAAGCGAGGAGGTGCGTGCCAATTTGATAGACAAAGGCATACCAAGTCACAAGATTGAAATAGTCCGGAATTTAGTGAGTGAATCGCGCTTTTCTTGTATCAAGCCTCTTAGCTCAAGGCCAGAGCGTATTTTGGTAATAAGCAACAGAATGAACGATGCAAAGAAGAATATTTTGCGTGAAGCTGCTCTGTTTGTGGGGGCGACCATCCGTTTCATTGGTGGTGCTGATGGTGCGACACCACAAAAGCAACTGGTTGATGCAATTAATGGGGCCGACCTCGTAGTCTCGCTGGGTCGTGGCGTTGTTGAGGCAATGCTGTGTGGTCGCGTGCCTCTTGTCTTCGATATTCACGGTGGCGACGGTTTGGTGACGCCAGATAATCTGGAAATATTGCGCACTAGTAATTTTTCCGGACGTTATTATCGTAAGGAATACACGGTTAGTGCTTTTGTCTCAGAGCTTGAAAAATACCGGCCAGAATATGGCGAGCCTCTGCGAAAACTTGCAGTTGCACAATTCGGCGTCGCGTCGAATTTGGCTCGTCTCTTACAGGTCTACGCTAGGGTTGCTAAAACCAAACCCGCGCTCAGTGAATCGCAATCTGCAACTATCGCCTTCTGCTCGAAGCTGACTCATGAAGAGTTTCTTTACGCTAAACACGTTGAGTCTCAAATTCGCCCGCTTTCAGCGGAGATACATCGGATAAAACATACAGTTTCCTGGCAAATTACCAAGCCATTGCGCTTGCTGGCTAATCTGCCTCGCTTAGTGCAAATGGTGTTTAAGCGTAAGCGAGAGGGGTGAAATGTTGCGTCTGCTCCGCAATACGCTGGATTTCGTCAACGGCCGAGGCCTCGCTGAATTGATCAGAAAAGGTTTTCGTCTTGTAAGGCGCGAAGGAATAACGGGGGTATCGCGAGTTTTTCGAAATCTAATCTCAATGGACATTGGGTACCGAGAATGGATTCGTGTCCACGACATGTTGAGTAACAGCGACCGAGTACTCATTCGGCAACATATCGGTCGTTTCTCATACCGGCCTTTGATTTCGGTTCTGATGCCGGTTTACAACCCGCCTGCCGAATTCTTGCAGCGCGCCATTGCCTCTGTCGAAAAACAACTCTACCCAGATTGGGAGTTATGCATCGCTGATGATGCCTCCACTCTTCCTCATGTACGAGTGATTCTAGAGAAGGCGATTCGTGAGGATTCCCGTATCCGGGTTACTTATCGCAATCGTAACGGTCATATCTCAGCCGCAAGCAATACGGCACTTGGAATGGCGCAGGGGGAGTTTGTCGCGTTGCTCGATCATGACGACGAACTGTCGGAACACGCGCTTTATCATGTTGCTTTGGCGTTGAATAACGATCCTGAGCTCGATCTCCTCTACAGCGATGAGGACAAGATCGATGTCAAGGGACGGCGATTTGGGCATTACTTCAAGCCTGATTGGAATCCTGATCTGTTCCACGCGCAAAATTTGATCTGCCATTTAGGTGTCTATAGGCGAGAGTGTGCTGTTGAAATAGGAGGGTTCAGAGAAGGGTTCGAGGGGGCGCAAGACTGGGATTTCGCGCTGCGCTTCTCCGAGTCTTTACAATCAAAGAAAATCCGGCACTTGCCGCATGTGCTCTATCACTGGCGTGCTATTGCCGGGTCAACGGCAATTACGGTTGATGCCAAACAGTACGCGGTCGTTGCTGGGAAGAAAGTTCTGCAAGAGGCTTGGCGGCGTCGAGGAGTACAGGCTGATGTCGTGCACGTCGATACGGGACACTTCTTTGTTCGACTACCTCAGCTCGATCCTCCTCCGAAGGTCTCTGTCGTGATCTGCACGCGCGACCGTATCGATCTGCTGCGGCAATGTGTCGAAGGGGTCGTCGAGAAAACCGACTATCCCGATTTCGAAATCTTGATTGTCGACAATGGCTCGCGAGAACTTGCTACGTTGGAATACCTAGCCTCGCTTCAGTCATCGGGGCAGGCGAGAATTTTGCCCATGTCGGGGGCTTTTAATTTTGCCGTACTCAATAATGCCGCTGTTTGCCAGAGTTCAGGCAAGGTCATCTGTTTGTTGAACAATGATGTTCTCCCAATCAAAGCCGATTGGCTGCAAGCAATGGTTGCTCACGCGCTACGCTGCGGTATCGGTGCCGTTGGGGCCAAGCTTCTTTATCCAGACGATACGATTCAGCATGGCGGCGTATTGCTGGATGGGGTTGCTGCTGGACACTTGCATCGTGGTTGGCCTAGAACAGCGAATGGCTACGGAAATAGAGCACGGTTGCCGCAAAACGTTTCCGCCGTGACGGCTGCATGCCTTGTCGTTCGGAAAGAGGTTTGGGATGACGTTGGAGGGATGGATGAGCGTTTCGCTGTCGCTTTTAACGATGTTGACTTCTGTTTGCGCGTACAGCAGCGTGGCTACCGAAATCTCTGGCTGCCGCAGGCCGAGTTGTATCACTTTGAGTCCGCCAGCCGAGGGCAGGAAGACACTCCAGAAAAGCTTGAACGATTCCGGAGCGAGGTTGCTTCGCTCCAGGAACGTTGGGGAATGCTGCTGCAAAATGATCCCAACTGGAACCCGAATCTCGCTTTGAATGGGGAACGTATCGGATTGGCAGCGCCGCCCCGAATCGGAAAACCGTGGCTATCCATTGATGCCTAAATTTTCGATAGCACTCGCTACTTGTAATGGGGCTCGCTACCTGCCGGAGTTGCTTGATAGCCTGGCAGGACAAGCTCTGCCGCCATTTGAGATCGTCGCATGTGACGACGCTTCTTCTGATGCCACCTGCTGTTTGCTTCATGACTTTGCACGACGAGCCCCTTTCCCAGTGCATATCCATAAGCGCTCTCGCGCTCTTGGAGTGGCTGGGAATTTTGAGGATGCGATCGGAAAATGCGGAGGCGAAGTAATTGCATTGGCGGATCAGGATGATGTCTGGCGTGCCGACAAACTTGAACGGCTTTCAATGACGCTGTGCGCGCCGGAGGTGCAGGCCGTTTTTTCGGATGCACGTCTGGTAGACGCCGCCATGGTGCCTCTTGGCTACAGCATGTGGGAGCGCGTTAGCTTTACCCGAAGGGAGCAACACCGTTTTGCTTCTGATGGCGGGTTCTCAGTGCTCCTCAAGCATCGTGTTGTTACTGGAGCGACACTGGCGTTCAAATCGCACCTGCGTGACATCGCGCTGCCGATTCCCCGGGATTGGCCGCACGATGCCTGGTTGGCAGCTATTGCTGCCGCAGGTAATCCTCGTAGTCTGGTCGCCGTTGGCGAGCCGCTGATCGCCTATCGTCAGCATGATGCTAATGTGGTCGGTGGGCTGCGTAGGTCCTTTTTTGAGGAAGCGCGTACGGCGTTGGGTGTCGACCGAAGTGCGTGGTATCGCGATGAAGTTGCCCTCTGGCAAGCGTTAGCTGAGCGTCTGACGGGGCGAGGCTTATCGGTCCCTAGAGAGTTGGATGAGAAAATTGCCCATCTCGAACGTCGCGCAAATCTGCCTGTCGGACGCTGGAGGCGTGTACCTAGCGTGATCCGCGAACTGGTTACGGGGGGCTACGGCAATTACGCGCGGAATTGGGGAAGTGTCGCAATCGATTTGCTTGTCAGGTAATACGCGGTAGCCCGTGCCTGAACAGCATTCGTAGCTTGTAGGGCATCCAGTCGAATACTAAACAGAAGGGGGCTCCTTTGAGATTGCGACTCTTCGATACCGTTGTCCGCACTGTACGAATTTCTTTACGATGCCGGATCAGTGCGCCGAATACCGGCAGGTAGATCTGCCTGATATAGCGGTCATCGTGCCTGATAAGCGTAAGCAAAACACCTTCAAGCAACAGCAAAGCAAGGTGTAACGGTAGAAGTAACACTATCCATGGGGTAGGGCAGGTGGTTGCCATGACAAACGTCTTGTTGCGCTCAGACAGGGCGCGCCGACGAAAGGTACTTGATAAACGGCCTCCACTCACCTTGCCGCCCCCAAAGCTTTTCCCAACGCGGTGGCGGTAGCCCGAGGTGCCTAGCGCGCGAACAGGATGTCCAGCCAAACGGGCGCAGCAGCACAGAAACAGATCTTCACCTATCGAACCGAACCACTCCGGAAAGCCGCCGAGTTCACTCCACAGTTTCCGATTGATCCACAGGCAGGCGCCCATCACCATTCCGACGTCGTTGCGTGTTGGGTTGTGGTTCGGCACCGGGTTGTAGAAAGGGTCCAGCCAACTGCCGATATCGAGTAGCTCTCCGCCGTCGGCATTGTATTGCGGCAGGCCGAGAATGGCTGGGTGGCCTAACCGTTGTGCTTCGGCGAGCAGCGTGCTTAGTGCGTCAGGGAGCAACATCGCGTCGTTGTTGAGCAGCAGGAGGTAATCGCCGTGAGCAATGGCTGCCAGGCGATTGTTCGCGACACAGAAGCCAACGTTATCGGAGCTCTCGATCAGTGTTGCATTGGGGTAGTGTGCTTTGATGTAGTCAGCTGATCCGTCAGTCGATGCGTCATCATGAATCAGGATTTCGACTGGTATCGAACCGAGTTGATTGATGAGCGAGCGAATGCAATCGTCAATGACATCGATACCGTTGTAGTTGGCGATGCATACCGATACAACGGGATGTGACGCTGCCGGCGATCCTGCGTCTTTAGGAGTCATTTGCTCGCCCGCCAACAACGTTGCAAACCTTCCAGCAACTGCACGTGTGCCTGCCACCCAAGCTGTTCTCGGGCGCGACGGGTGTCCAGGACGATACGCTGAACGTCGGATGCCCTTTGCGGCTGATGGTCGATTTCGAGGGATATTCCCGTCACTTGCTCGATCATCGACAGGACGTCACGGAGCGAGTGCCCTTTGCCGGATCCGATGTTGTAGGTTCCTGTCGGTTTGTCCATGGCGAGCAGGCACGCGTCGATCAGGTCGTCGATATACAGATAATCGCGTACTGCGCTGCCGTCACCGAAGACGGTGATCTTGGCGCCGTTTCGGGCTCTTTCGAGCAACGTTCGGATTACGCCGAAACCTGGGCGTAGCGGTTGCTGCGGGCCGTAAACATTGCTCGGGCGCAAAACGGTGAGGCTGCCGGGATGCCTTTGGCCAAGTATGCCGAAGAAATGTTCGAGAGCGAGTTTTGTTGCGCCGTGGTAAGAGGTTGGACGAGGAGGCGTTTCTTCGTTCGCCAGCGCGGCATCGCCGTAAAAAGCACCGCCCGTCGACAGGAATATGTAGCGGTTCTCCGGATAGTCCTGCGCACATTCGAGAAAACGCAGCGTGGGCAGCAGGTTTTGCTCGGCTTCCCGTGCCGGATGCCAGACGGTGTCGGCAGGCGTAGTTGATGCGGCGAGATGAAATACGTGACGACATTTCTTGAGCAGAGGCGCAACCAAGGTGCTGTCGCCTTGATCGCCTAAATGCTCGGTTATGCCCGGCGGATGATCGGTGCTTTTGGTGCCGGTTCGGGAGAGGATGTGCACTTCGTATCCTTCGGCGGCCAGGCGTCTTGCCAGCGCTCGTCCGATGAATCCCGAACCGCCGATCAGAAGGATGCTCTGTTGGGCCATCATGCCGACTCCAGCAGGTCGCGGTAGGCCTGTACATAACGCTCGGCGCAATCGTCCCAGTTGCCGATGCGTTCCTTGACCCATCGCCGAGCACTGGTACCGAGGCATTGGTTTGCCCCACTGTCTTCAAGTCGGATCAGTGCTTCCACCAGCGCATCGGGTGTCGGGGCAATCCAGCCATTCTGCCCGTGTGTAATCAGGTTGCGGTGTGCTGGCAGGTCGGAGGCAATAACCGGAAGCCCTGCGGCCATTGCCTCAAGCATCACCTGCGGTCGGCCTTCGTCATGCCGGCTCAGGGTGATGAGCCCGGTCGCCCGGGGGAACCAGTCATGCAGCAGTTCGGCGGGGTGTGTCGGGCCGTGGTACTTGACCCAATCCGGTATTGATACTTGCTCCTGCATTGGCCCGAACAGGTGCAGTTGTCGGTTTTCGCCGAACAGTCCTTCTCCCCAGGAAAAAAGATCGCCGATCTTGTTCCTCGTCAGCCGGGTGACGGCAAGCCAGCGCGGTCGGTTTGCCGGCGAAGGCGGGCGTACGACTTCAAACCACGGATTGTCGACGCCGAAAGGAATCGGGCGGACCTCGGCGAGATCGCCGAACGAGCGCTCCAGTTCATTCGCCATCCATTCAGCGTTCGGAGCCAGAATTACTCGCCGTTGGCGGAGGACGGAACGCAATGCGAGCTTCATGCCGAGGAGGCGCAGCAGAGCGAAGTCGGTGCCAAGGACGGTGATCAAGGCAGGGGTGGTCGTTGCCCAGAGCGGCAGGGCATTTTGCAGCCAGTTGATGTGGGCGACGTCCGGCTTGTTCTTTCGGAGCGCACGACGCTGGCGGAACAACAATTCCATCGCAATGCCAAGCGCCATGGCCTTGCGCGTTCGTAGCAGATGGGCGATGCCCCCTTGTTTCGAGAGGCGCTCAAGGAAGTTGTTGTCGGCTTGCGTTGTGGCGGCAACAGTTTTCTCAGGCAGATCGCCCGGTGGTGCCCAGAGTGCCAGGGATACGTCCTCTCGTTGTGCGAGCGCCTTTGCCATATTGGCGATGAAACGCCCTTGCCAATCCTCGGCGGATGCCGGGTAGGACGTACTGGTCAGCAGAACGCGCACCGGCTCAATCCGCGTCTTTGGTGACATCTATATCTTTGTAGTGCAGCGCCGAGATCTGCTCCGATACGATGCCGATGAGGAAGGTCAGGATACTCGAAATGAACATCAGCGCGCTCATGTTGGTGAAGCGCCCGCTGCTCAGGAAGGTGTAGAGGTAGTAGCCGAGTCCGGTGAAGAAGAAGGCGGCACTGACCGGGAGGAACAGCCGGAGTGGGGAAAACAGCGTACCGATCTTGATGATGATCATGAGGAACCGTACCCCGTCGCGAATTGGGCGGATGTGGCTCTTGCCGATGCGGCGTGGAGTATGAATCGGCACGTAGGCAACGCGGTAGCCGGCGCGGAAAAAACTCATGGTGATCGTCGTCGGGTAGGAAAAGCCGTTCGGCAGCAGATA
>JARFTZ010000024.1 GCA_029289235.1 Gammaproteobacteria bacterium | reverse complement strand
GTGGCCTGGTCCCAGGGTTTGAGCGAGTAGAAGTCGATGACTTCGGCGTCGATGCCTTGCTTGGCGAGTTCGTCGGCGGCGATCAACGACTGGAAGACCATGTCGCCGTAGGTGGCGAGGGTGACGTCCTTGCCCTTGCGCACGACCTTGGAGCCGCCAAGTTTGAACGTTTCGTTCGGGCCGTACAGTTCGTGCATGGGGTCGCGCATGAGGCGGGTGAACACCGGGCCGGGGGTGGCCAGCGCGATGTCGAATGCAGCCGAGGCCGCCGCGCTGTCGGCCGGGACGAGCACTTTCATCTGCGGCAGGGTGGTCATGAAGGCGATGTCTTCGGTCGACTGGTGGGTGACGCCGTCGATCGCCGCGGTCAGGCCGCCGTGGCTGGAGAGGAACTTGACGTTGAGGTGGGGGTAGCAGATGAAGGAGCGGATGGCTTCGAGGGCGCGCATGGTGATGAAGACGCCGTAGCCGCAGACGATGACGTTGCGCCCTTCGGCGGCCATGCCGGCGGCGGAGGCGACGGTGCCGATCTCGGCAATGCCCATGTTGAAGTAGCGCTCGGGGTATTTGTCCTTGAAGAGGAAGGAGTAGGTGGACTTGGCGAGGTCGGATTCGAAGACGACGAAGTCCTTTTCGTCTTCGGCGCGCTGGGTCATGCGTTCGGCGAAGACGCGACGGGTGGGGGCTTTGGCGGCGGCGAAGTTCATGCGTTAGCTCCTTGCAGTTCGGCGATGGCTTGCTGGTATTGGGCGTCGTTGGGGGCTTTGCCGTGCCAGTCGAGCTGGTTTTCCATGAAGCTGACGCCTTTGCCCTTGACGGTGTGGGCGAGAACGACGGTGGGTTTGCCGTGGCGGGCGTGCTTGGCCTTGGTGAGGGTGGTGAGGACGTCGGCCATGTCGTGGCCGTCCATGGTGAGGACGTCGAAGCCGAAGGCGCGGAATTTGGCGTCGATCGGTTCGATCGGGAGGACTTCGTCGAGGGTGCCGTCGAGCTGGAGGTTGTTGACGTCGACGATGGCGACGAGGTTGTCGA
The DNA here is from genome assembly GCA_029289235.1 of Gammaproteobacteria bacterium. Lineage (GTDB taxonomy): Bacteria > Pseudomonadota > Gammaproteobacteria > Burkholderiales > Rhodocyclaceae > Propionivibrio. Next base: position 27,568 of record JARFTZ010000024.1, on the reverse strand, counting down.
GCTGGTATTTGGCGGCGGCGAGGGAGCTTTCCCAGACGACGCCTTCGTTGAGTTCGCCGTCACCAAGGACGGTGTAGACCTTGTAGTCCTTTTTCTTGAGCAGTTTGCCTTCCATGGCGATGCCGACGGCCTGGGCGTAGCCGAGGCCGAGGGAGCCGGAGGAGGCATCCAGCCCGGGGAGGTAGGTGGCGATGGGGTGGCCTTGCAGGCGGCTGGCGTTCTTGCGCAGGGTCTTGAGTTCTTCAACGGGGAAGTAGCCGCGCATGGCCAGCGCCGAGTACCAGATGGGGCAGACGTGCCCTTTGGAGAGAACGAAGCGGTCGCGGTCGTCCCATTTGGGGTTGGCCGGGTCGAGCTTCATGAGGTCGAAGTAGAGGGCGGTGACGAAGTCGGCCGCCGACAGGGAACCTCCGATGTGCCCGGACTGGGCGGTGTACACCATGTCCACCACGTTGATGCGCATGGCGTTGGCTAGTTTCTTGAGCCGGGCGACGCGGGCGTCGAAGCTCAGGCTCGCGGTTTCTTCCATTCTGCGACTCCTTGCTGGGTTGTTCGGTCATGTGATCCCGGAAAGGAAGATCCTCTTCCCCTCCCCTCGCCAGCCCTCTCCTTTTGCTCTTCTTCTCGGCCAGAAAGTGACGCAAAGACTACCCCCTTGATTTTTACCGGACAAACGAATAATTATGTGGAATAGTTGAATTCATTTCACACGAGGTCGCCATGTCAAACCGGGTTTCGCTCAAGGCAGTACAGGCGTTCGAGGCTGCCGCGCGCCTCTCGTCGTTCTCGCTGGCCGCCGAGGAGTTGTTCGTCACGCCATCGGCGATAAGCCATCAGGTCAAGTTTCTTGAGGAGCAATTCGGCGTGTAGCTCTTCCATCGGGTGCATCGCGCGGTGATCCTTACCGACGCCGGACGACGCTATGCGGAGGAGATATCGGCGGCCTTCGCGCGCATCGAGGCGGCGACGCGCGACCTCGGCCGGGCGACGAAGAGCGACATCCTGACGATCCACTCGACGCCAAGTTTCGCCACCCAATGGCTGATGCCGCGACTGGCACGGTTCAGCACCCGCAACCCGGACATCGACGTACGCCTGAACGCCTCGAAGGATCCGGTCGACTTGATCGCCGGCACCGTCGATGTCGATATCCGCTACGGTGCGAAGAACATCCTGCCGCCGGGGATCATCGCCGTACCGTTTCCCCCGGAGATGATTGTCCCGCTCTGTTCGCCGGCGCTGGCCAACGGACCGCACCCGATCCACGTGCCGGCGGATCTGGAGCATCACCCGCTGATCCACAGCGAGGTCTGCCTGGTGAGCTGGCTGGACTGGGCGCGCCAGCACCCCGAGGTGAAGCTCGATCTCAAGCGCGGCTTGCGCTTCGACCGTTCGTTCATGGCGCTCAGCGCAGCGGCGGACGGCCTCGGCGTTTGTCTGGACAGTCTGCTGCTGGCCGAGCGGGAACTGGAAACCGGCCGCCTCGTCGCCCCGTTCGGTTTCGACGGCCTGGAAGTCAGCGGCTATTCGTTCAACACGCTGAAATCAAGCGCGGACCTGCCGAAGGTCCGCAACTTCCACGACTGGCTGTTCTCCGAGTTGCGGGACACGCCATCGCACAAGACGGCGGCATGAGTGGCTTGAGCAAAGTAGAAACCTACCGCTTCCGGCCGGTGTTTTCGTCCGACTCGGCCTGGTAACGATCCTGCCAGCCACCGCCGAGTGCCTTGAACAGGTCAACTGCGGAGTTCAGGCGCGACTGGCGGGTCGATACGGACGCCAGGAGCGTTTCGTTGGCGCTGCGCTGCGCGTCGAGCACGTCGAGGAAACCCGAGTACCCCGCCTCGTAGCGGATTTGCGCCAGTTCCAGCGTCTTCTGCGCCGCCTGCACGCGCTTGTCCTGCGACCGCTCGCTCTCGGCGTTTTCGCGCAGTCCGACCAGCGCGTCGTTGACCTCCTTGAACGCCGTCTGCACCGCTTTCTGATACGCGATCAGCGACTGCTTCTGCACTGCGCTGGCCTGATCGATGCGCGCGGCGTTGCGTCCGGCGTCGAAGATCGGCATCGCCGCCGCGAGGCCAAGCGACCAGGTGCCGGCGCCTCCGGCAAACAGATTGCTCAAGGCGGCACTCTCGCTGCCCAGGCTGCCGGTCAGCGACAGGCTGGGGAACAGCGCGGCCTTGGCCACGCCGATCTGCGCGTTGGCCGAGATCAGCGATTCTTCCGCCTGACGGATATCCGGCCGCCCTTCCAGCAACGCCGACGGCAGACCGGCGGGAGGCACCGGCGGAAGCGGCAGTTGCCGCAGATCGCCCGGAGCGACGCGCAAATCCGGTTTCCCGGTCAGCAGCGCCAGCTGGTTCTGCGCCAGGGCACGTAGCCGGCGTAACTCGACCAGCTGGACCTCGGCGGCGGCCAGGCTGCCTTCGGCCTGATGCAATTCGATCGGCGAGGCCGAACCCGCCTGCAGGCGGCTCTTGACGATCTCAAGGCTCTTCGCGCGAACCTCGAATGTGTTCTGCGTCAGCGCCAGACTGGCGTCGGCCGCGCGCAGCGAGAGGTAGCCGCTGGTCACCAGGCCGGCGACCGACAGCTCGACCGTATCGCGCGCATAGCGGCTGGCCAGGACCTGCGCGCGGGCGGCTTCGTTGGCGCGGCGCAACTTGCCCCAGACGTCGATTTCGAAGCTGGTCTTCAAGGCCGCCGAGCGTGCATCGCGGATGCGCGGCGTGGAGGAGGACAGCGGAATCGCGGTGACTTCGCTGACCTGCGAACGCGACGCCCCGGCATTCAGGTCGATTTGGGGGAAGAACGTGGCGTTGGCTTCCCGCGCCAACCCCTCGGCTTCCTCGACACGGGCTACGGCGGAGAGCAGATCGTGGTTGTAGGCCAGCGCCTGCGTGACCAGTTCGTTCAGCGTGGCGTCCTGGAACAGCGTCCACCAGTCTTTCTTGACCGCCGCCGCCGGCTGATCGGCTTGCGACGTCGCCACGGCGAATTCACCAGGAAGCACGGCTTCGGGCCGCTGGTAATCAGGCCCGACGGCGCAGCCAGTCAGCAGGACGGCCAGCGCGGCAGCAGGTACGTAGCGGCGGGAAACATCGAACGCGCGCATCATGCCTTCTTCTCCTCTTCGGCAGCGTGGTGGATATCGGCCGGTTGTGGATCGTGGCGCCGGCGGCCGGAGAGCCAGCTGAAGAACATCGGGATGAAGATCGTGGCGATGAAGGTCGCCGCCAGCATCCCGCCGAACACGCCGGTCCCCATTGACTTGCGCGCCGCCGCGCCGGCGCCGGTGGCCTTGACCAGCGGCACTACGCCGAGGATGAACGCCACCGAGGTCATCACGATGGGCCGGAAGCGCAGGCGCGCGCCTTCGAGGGCGGCCTGCCGCACGTGCATCCCCTCCGCCCGCTTCTGCGCGGCGAACTCGACGATCAGGATGGCGTTCTTCGCCGCCAGGCCGATGAGCACAACGAGGCCGATCTGGAAGTAGATGTCGTTCGGCATCCCGCGCAGCAGCACCGCCGCCAGCGCGCCGAACAGCGCGAAGGGCACGGCCATGATCACCGCCAGCGGCAGCGACCATTTTTCGTATTGCGCGGCGAGGATCAGGAAGACCATCAGGATACCGAAGCCGAAGGCAACCGCCGAGGTCGTCCCGGCCCGTTTCTCCTGGAAGGCCTGACCGGTCCAGGCCAGCTCGTAGCCTTCCGGCAGGGTTTCCCTGGCCACCGTCTCGACGATCTTGATCGCGTCGCCGGTACTCACCTTGGCCACCGAGTTGCCCATCACCTTGGCCGCCAGGAAGCCGTTGAAGCGTTCCAGCTGTTCCGGCCCGACGATCGTCTTCACCTTGATCAGCGCGGAGACCGGGACCATCGCCCCGCTCGCGGCACGGACGTACATCTTGCCGATGTCGTCGGGGCGCGAGCGATAGCGCGCATCGGCCTGCATCTGCACGCGATAGGTCCGCCCGTTGAGGTTGAAGTCATTCACGTAAAGCGACCCCATGGTCGCCTGCAGCGTCTGATAGACGTCGGCAACAGCAATCCCCAGGGAGATGGCCTTGGCCTCGTCGACCTCGACATGCACCTGCGGTGAGGTCGGCCGGAAGAAGGTGTTGATACCGGTCAGTTCCGGCCGTTTCTTCAGCGCCTCGATGAATTGCTGCACCGTGCTGGAGAGCTTCTGCGGACTGCTGTCGCCGCGCGCCTGGATGTAGGCCTCGAAACCGCCCGCCGCGCCCAGTCCGCGAATCGCCGGCGGGTTGAACACCAGCCCGAGTCCGTCGCGCAGGGTCATGCCGAGGCCGGAGAACTTTTTGGCCAGGGTGTCGGCGTCGGTAGACCGCTCATCCCAGTCCATCAGCGGAATGAACACGGTACCGGCGTTCGGCTTGGCGCCGCCGCCGACGATGTCGTTACCGGCGATCACGAACACCCGGTCAACTGCGGGATCCTGCTTGATCATTTCCTGGAACTGCTGGCCGGTGGCCCGCGTCCGCTGCAGGCTGGCCCCGTCGGGCAGCATCAGCGCGCTGATCAGGTAGCCCTGGTCCTCGGCCGGCACGAAGCCGCCCGGCACGGCGCGGAACATCACGACGCTGCCGCCGACGATGATCAGGCAGGCGACGGTACCGATGATCCGGTGATACAGCGTCTTCTTGACCGTCGCCGTGTATGCCCGGGTCAGCCCCTCGAAGAAACGGTTGAACGGGCGGAAGAAGGCCGGCTCTTCGTGCTTCTCCTGCAGCAGCAGCGCGCACAGCGCCGGCGTCAGCGTCAGCGCGACGACGCCCGAGAGCGTCACCGAGATGGCGACGGTGACGGCAAACTGCTGGTAGAGCTTGCCGGCGATGCCGCCGAGGAAGGCGACCGGAATGAACACCGCGCAGAGCACCATGACGATCGCCACCACCGCGCTCGACACCTCGCGCATGGCCTCGATGGCCGCCGCCCGTGGCGGCATCTTCTGCTCCCACATCAGGCGCTCTACGTTTTCCAGCACCACGATGGCGTCGTCGACCACGATACCGATCGCCAGCACCATGGCGAACAGGGTCAGCGTGTTGATCGAGAAGCCGAACAGCCACAGCCCGGCGAAGGTGCCGATCAGGGATACCGGCACGGCGACCATCGGGATCAGCGTCGCCCGCCAGTTCTGCAGGAAAACGAAGACGACGATGGCGACCATCACCAGCGCCTCGACCAGCGTGTGCATCACCTCGGTAATCGACGCCTGCACGAACTTGGTCGTGTCGAAAGGCACCACGTAGTCCATGCCGGCGGGGAACTTCTGCTTGAGCTCCTCCATCCGCTGGCGCACCAGTTCGGCGACCTCCAGCGCGTTGGCGCCGGACTGCATGAAGATGCCGACGCCGACCACCGGCTTGCCGAGCAGCGCAGTGCTGGCGTCGTAGCTCTGCGCTCCGAGTTCGATCCGCGCCACGTCCTTGAGCTTGAGTACGCCCTTCGGGCCGCCGGCGCGGATGACGATGTTGCCGAATTCCTCCGGCGTCGTCAGCCGCCCTTTCGCGGTCACCGTGTAGACGAGTTGCTGGCCGTCGGGCGCCGGCTCCTGGCCGATCTTGCCGGCGGCGTTCTGCTTGTTCTGGGCGGCAACGGCACTGGAAATCTCAGTCGTCGTCACGCCCAGCTGCGCCATCTTGTCCGGCTTGAGCCAGATGCGCATCGAGTAGTCCAGCGCGCCGAAAATCTGCGCGTCGCCGACGCCGGGAATCCGCTTCAGGTCGTCCAGGATATTGACCAGCGCGTAGTTCGACAGGTACAGCGGGCTCAGGCTGTTGTCCGGCGAGATCAGCGTGGTGACCATCAGGATGTCGTTGGAACGCTTGGCCACTGTCACGCCGTACTGGCGCACGACATCGGGCAGGCGTGGTTCGGCGATCTTGACCCGGTTGTTGACGTTCACCGTCGCCATGTCGACGTCGGTCCCGACTTCGAACGAGGCAGTGATCGACAGGCTGCCGTTGGACGCGGCCGTCGAGTTGAAGTACATCAGGTTCTCGACGCCCGAGAGTTGCTCCTCGATCGGCCCAGCGACGGTGCGGGCCAGCGTCTCGGCCGAGGCGCCGGGGTAGGAGGCGGAAATCACCACCGTCGGCGGCGTGATCTCGGGATACTGCGCGACCGGCAGCACCCGCGCGGCCATGATTCCGGCGATGACGATAACGATCGAAATGACCGACGAAAAGATCGGTCGACTGATGAAAAAGCGTGACATGGAGGGTCCGTTCCTTTCTGGCGCGCCCTTATTGCTTCGCTTGCGCGGGTTGCTGGGCCGGAGCCTGCGGCGCGCTCGGCGCCACCGTCACGCCGGGACGCAGCTTCATCAGGTTATCGACGATGACCTTGTCGCCGGCCTGCAACCCCTGGGTAATCACCCAGTCCCTGCCCTGCCACTCGGCGGTCTGCACCGGGCGCGGAACGACCTTGTTGTCCGGTCCGGCGAGCATCACCAGGCGGGCCTGCTCCGTCTGCATCACCGCCGCCTGCGGCACGAGGAAAACGCCGGCCCGCTCGCCGACCTGCAGGCGCACGCGGACGAACTGCCCGGGCAACAGGCGGTTGTCCTTGTTGTCGAATTCGGCGCGCAGTTGCTGCGTACCGAGCGTCGTGTCGACTGTCGATGCGAGGAAGTTGATCTTGCCGGGCTTGTCGTAAATGCTGCTGTCAGGGAGGATCAGTTCGACCCGCCCGACCATGCCGGCCTTCAGTTGTCCGCCCGGCAGACTCGCGGTATCCGATTCCGAGAGGCCGAAGCGGACCCACATCGGATTCGTCTGGTAGATCGAAGTGATCGGCGTCGCGTCGGCGGTACCGATCAGGCTGCCCTCTGACTTGATCGCCCGCCCGGAAATGCCCGACACCGGCGCCGTCACCGTGGTCCAGGAGAGATTCAGCTGCGCCTGACGCAGCGCCGCCTGCGCCATGGCGTTGGCGGAATTGGCGTCGTCGTATTCCTTCTGGCTGATTGCCTGCCGCGCCAGCAACCCCTTCAGCCGTGCCTCCTCGCGCGCCGTCTGCTCGGCCTTGGCTTTCACCTCGGCAAGCGCAAGCTCGTACGGCGCCGGGTCGATCTGGAACAGCGGCTGCCCGGCTTTCACCGAAGCGCCCTCTTCGTACAGGCGCTTGAGCAGGATGCCGCCGACGCGCGCCCGGACCTCCGTCTCCTTCGCTCCTTCCGTCTGCGCCATCAGTTCGATCGTCGTCGGCAGGTTCTGCGGCTGCATTTCGACGACGGTTACCGGCACCGGCGGCGGCGTGGTCGCCGGCGGCGCCGCAGTCTCCCTGGAACAAGCCGAGACCAGGAACATCACGGCCAGCGATGCGACAGAAAACGCAAACGGCAACCCGACCCGGGTCGCTGAAAACTGAACGAACGCCATGGGGAAAACTCCAGACTTGAATAGCCGGCTATTATACATACAATCACGACTGTATGATTCAGACGCAAGGCAATTCGCCGCGCAGAACCCCCCTCCCGAAACAGGACACATGGCCAGAAAGACCAAAGCCGAGGCGGAACAGACCCGCCGCCAGATCATCGACGCCGCCCGCTGCGTCTTCCACGAGTGCGGCGTCAGCCGGACGACGATGGAAAAGGTGGCGCACGTCGCCGGCGTCAGCCGCGGCGCCGTCTATTGGCACTTCGAGAACAAGGCCGCGCTGTTCTTCGCCATGCGCGACGAATCGACCCGGGAACTCGACGAGGTGCGCGCCACCCTGAACTCGCCCGACATTGCCGACCCGCTGGACGCCATCGAACGCTCGCTGCTCCAATTCATCGGCGCTGTGGAAAACAACCCGCTGGTACGCCAGACGTTCGAGATCATGTCGCTACGCTGCGAGTACGTCGACGAGTTCACCGGTGTGCTGCAGGAACTGAACAAGCCCTGCCTCGACTTTCTCGCGCGCCTGAAAACCGTCTACGCCAAGGCGGCCGAACTCGGAAAACTGCGCCCGGGCCTCGACCCGGAAGCACTCGCCTACGACACGCTATCCTTCACCACCGGGCTGTTCAACAACTGGCTCGCGGCGTCCGATGGCGATGACCTGCGCCGCCGCACACACACAATGATCCGCAACCACATTGCACTGCGGCGCGGCTGACAGCATTTCCTGCCTGCCAGAAACAAAACCGCCAGCGGCGGAGAGTGTCAGCGGCAAGCGCCGAAAACTCGATGCGAGCCCATCACAACAATCCGGATCAAATCCGGAGGAGCGCCTGGATGCCGATCCCCCGCCCTGCGCCATTCACTTCAGTTTCGATTTCAAATCATCGACATAAAGGCGCAGAGCGTTGTCGACAACTTCCATCCAGTTGCCATCCGTTGCGATCTGATAATTATCGGAAGCCTTCACCGACACTTTCTTGACTTCGCTGCCTTCCAATGACTTGACCGCCAGGTCGGTGGAAATTTCCGCACTCAAGGTGATGGCCCAGAAACCGGGATTCATCCATGCCCAGAATTTGTTGATGGTCGCATCGACCACGAAAGTGTCTTTGGTCGCCTCATTCTTGTTCACAATGCCCCGGTAGCCCTTATCGGAAAAGGCCTTGGCAATGGCAGCAGAAGTCAGTGTTTCGACGGTTTTTCCCTCGGCCAGCAGGATATCGCCCAATGCCTTGCCGAACGTATTTCTCTTTCTCCCGACGGCCCGGAGCCGGATTGCATCATTCTGTTGCTCGCTCGGATCGAGAGAAGGAATGTCCGGCGATGGCGGCGACACCTGGAACACACGCACGTCACGCGGCAAATTGATCAAGACCGTTTTTCCATTCGGCTGAATTTGCGAAGGCGAACCCGGAGCAGCGACATCGAGTACGGAACGGCTGGTGGCGCATCCTCCGAGAGCAAGACAGACCAGAACGGTAGCAACAAGGCCGTTTGATATTTTCATGGCACCCTCTCGAAAAAAGCCGGACCGGCAATTGATGATAGAACTCCGTTTCCGTGGTGAAAAGGTGGAAACAACGTTGCGGGAATACACTTGCGGCGCCCCCCCCCTGACCCCGCTGACCCCGCCGACTGCCACCGAAGGGAGGCCGATCAGTGCCGGGAAACGGGCAACACCCAGTGCCAACGCACCGCAGCCAGACGAAAAGCGGTGATGCACAAAATCGTCGTCCAGGCCGCCACCTCATCGGGGAGCGAAAGGCCGGAAAGCAGGAAATAGAAGTAGCAACCGGAGAAAGCGCACGTCGCATAAAGCGGTGTCTGTTGAAACAAGGACGGAAGTTCGTTGCACAGGATGTCCCGAATCACGCCGCCGAAGGTGCCTGTAATTACGCCCATGAGCGCGGCAATGAAAAACGAACAGCCGGAGGCCAACGCGTAGCCGGCACCGGCCACGCTGAACAGGCCAAGGCCAAGCGCATCCGCAACCAGCAACACGACAGGCGGAAAACGCCCCGTAACGGGGAAAAGCGCAAAGACCGTCGCCATCCCAAGAATCGCCACGGCGTAATTGTCGTGTTCAATCCAGAACAACGGTGTGCGATCGAGCAGCAGGTCCCGCAAAGTCCCTCCGCCAAATGCCGTAACCAGGGCAACGACGAACAAGCCGACGAGATCCATGTCGCGCCGCCTGGCCTCAACGAGCCCTGAAAAGGCAAAGGCGAAGACGCCGACGGCTTCGATGACAGTGAACAGATTCATAGGCTGCAACAAAAAACGTTCATTTAATGGGGTTTCGGGCAATTTTCACGACATCGACTGATCAGCTGTCTGGCTGGCCGGCTTCTCCAGCCATCGAAGACCCGGCGATTGTTGCCTGAGGGCGAACGATTGTTCAAGCCCCCGCCCCGGGTTGGCGAGACGCCGCCTGAACAGTGCCTTTTCCATCAGGAAACCCCGCCATGCCATCGCGAGGCGTTATCATCACCCGTTTTCCGCAGTCCACTCCGAACCGCCTCCATGCCCTACCTCATTCTCGTTACCATCGTCTGGGCCTTTTCGTTCAGCCTGATCGGCCAGTATCTCGCCGGCAAGGTCGACAGCGATTTTGCCGTGCTGATGCGCGTAGCCATTGCCGCGCTGGTGTTCATTCCCTTCACCCGCTGGCGCAACCTGCCCTGGCGGCTGCTCGGCGGCTTCTGGCTCGCGGGGGCGTTGCAGTTCGGCGTGACCTACCTGTGCCTCTACCGCAGCTTCACCGTGCTGACCGTGCCGGAAGTCCTGCTATTCACCGTGCTCACGCCGATCTACGTCACCCTGCTCGACGACGGCCTGGCGAAGCGTTTCAACCCGTGGGCGCTGGTCGCCGCGGGCGTGGCGGTGACCGGCGGCATCATCATCCGCTTCCACAAGATCGAGGGCGACTACCTGATCGGCTTCCTGCTCCTGCAGGTGGCCAACGCCACCTTCGCCGCCGGCCAGGTGCTGTGCCGGCAACTGCTCGCCAAGTACCCGACCGACGTACCGCTGCACAATTTCTTCGGCCACTTCTTTCTCGGCGCGCTGGTGCTGGCGCTGCCGTCCTTCCTGCTCTTCGGCGATTTGGCCAAGCTGCCGCAAACGACCGCGCAATGGGGCGTGCTGGTGTGGATGGGGTTGTTCGCCACCGCGCTGGGGATGTACTGGTGGGTCAAGGGCAGCACGCTGGTCGACGCCGGCACGCTGGCGATCATGAACGAACTGCACGTCCCGGCCGGGCTGATCGTCAATCTGCTGATCTGGAACCGCGACGCCAACCTGGAGAAGCTGGCGCTCGGCGGCGCGGTGATTCTCGCCTCGCTGTGGGTCAACCGCCTCGGGCGCAAGCTGGGAAGGAGAATGAACCGGGCGGGCGCGGCCGGCTAAGCCGCCGACACGCTCCCGACTGCTTCATCTCGAATCCTCAATACTGCCCGGTTCGCAGCAGAACCAGCGTGCACGCCTCGACCGGTTCGATATTCTCTGCCTTGAGCCGGTCGTAGGCCTCCGGGTTTTCCGTGCCGGGGTTGAAGATCACCCGGCGTGGCTTGATGGCGAGGATCTGTTCGATGATTTCCGACTGTCGCGCCGGACCGACGTACATGGTGACGGTGTCGATCTTCCCGGGGGCGTCCGTCGCTTTGGCATACACCTTCCGGCCGAGGATCGTCTCGACCGCCGGGGCGACCGGAATCGGGTTGTGTCCGTAGTCGGCCAGCATCTTCATGGCCTTGTTCGAATACCGCTCCTCGTTGGCGCTGGCGCCGATGACGATGACGTTCTCCATGGCATGTCCTTTCGTGTTGAACCACATGAGCCGTTGCAGGCCCCAGAATATCACTGTTTTCTAATATTACACACGATCAGCCGGTAAAGCCGGGTCGGCGCTTCTCGACGAAGGCGTGCACACCTTCCAGCCCGTCTGGCGTACGGCTCAGTTCGGCAATCTGGCGCGACTCCCGTTCCATCTGCGAGACCAGCGAATCGTTCATCGCCAGAGCCATCAGCTTCTTCACCCCGCCGAACGCCCGCGTCGGCCCGGCAGCCAGTTTCGCGGCCAGCGTATCGACCTCGTTCATCAACTCGGCCTGCGGCACGACGCGATTGACCAGCCCCCAGTCGAGCGCTTCCTGCGCGGAGAGCGTGCGGTTGGTGATGAACAGTTCCATCGCCCGGCGGTAGCCGACCAGCCTCGGTAGCAGGTAACTGGCGCTGCCGTCCGGCGTCAGGCCGATCAGCGTGTAGGCGCTGGCGAAGGTGGCATTGTCCGCGGCAATCGCCAGATCACACGCGGCGACCAGGCCCAGGCCGGCACCGGCGGTCACGCCATTGACCGCCGCGATCACCGGCGCGTCCATCGCCGTCAGCCGTGCGATGGCCATGTGCATGTAGCCGGTGACTTCCTTGAGCAGCAGGTCGACGGTCTCCGGGTCTTTCGCGAACGAGGCCACGTCGCCGCCGGCGCAGAAGGCCTTGCTGCCGCTCCCGGTCAGCACGACGGCGCGCACCGAGCGGTCCGAGCCGCAGCGATTGACGATGTCGCAGAGTTCCTTTACGCACTCCAGATCCAGCGCGTTGTAGGCCTTGGGACGGTTGATGGTGATGCGGGCGATGTGGTTTTCGAGGCGGTAATCGAAGTTCGTGTAGGACATTGTTGGCTTTCTTGTGGGCGGGTTCGGGTGGAAAACCCCGTCATTCTGGAACGCGATTCCCGACGCGGCAACCCGGACAGTCCATTCACCCACGTTTCACGCTACAGTCCACGCCCTTCAATCCGACGATTCCAAGGACAATCCGATGAAAATTGCCGTCATGGGCGCGGGCGCCGTCGGCTGCTATTACGGCGGCCTGCTCGCCAAGGCTGGTCACGCGGTGACGCTGATCGGCCGCCACCACCATGTCGAGGCAATCCGGCGCGAGGGGCTGCGCCAGCAGACTGCCGAGTCAGACGTCCATGTCCCGCTCGCCGCCAGCACGGAGCCAGCCGCGGTGCGCGGCGCCGACATCGTGCTCTGCTGCGTCAAGACTTCCGACACCGCATCGGCCGCGTCGGCGATGGCGCCCTTCCTGCGCCCTGACGCCGTGATCGTCAGTCTGCAGAACGGTATCGAGAATCCCGAATTGCTGCGCGCCACCCTGCCGCAGGAGATCATCCCCGCCGCAGTGTATGTCGCCACGGCGATGGCCGGCGACGGCCACGTGCGCCACCACGGCGGCGGGCAACTGGTCATCGGCAGATCACCTGATAGCGAGGCTGTTGCGACGCTTTTCTCCTCGGCCGGTGTACCGGTCGACATCTCGGACAACATCGTCGGGGTGCAGTGGACCAAGCTCATCATCAACTGTGCCTACAACGCCCTTTCGGCGATCAGCGGTTTGCCGTACGCGAAGCTGGTGCAACAGCCAGGCATCGCGCAGATCTTGCGCGAGGTGGTCGATGAGTGCTTGACCGTTGCCGCCCAGGCCGGCGTCGTCCCCGTCGGCGACGTCTGGGAAGGCGTCGAGCGCATCCCGCGAACGATGGCCGAACAGACATCATCGACGGCCCAGGACATAAAACGCGGCCGCCCCACCGAGATCGACTGGCTGAACGGCTATATCGTGCGAAAGGGCCTGGAACTCGGCGTACCGACGCCCGTCAACCACACCTTGCATGCGCTGGTGAAAACACTGGAACACGCTGATTGTTGATCGTCCTCGGCGTGATCATTACACTGCCTGACTTCCATTTATTGTTCGACTTCGCCCGTTGAACGCCTTCCCGCTGTCTTTCAAGCGAATCGTGATCCATGGCATCGGACATCAGAGATTCCCTTCCAGCTGACAGCTACCGTTTTCCCAAGCGTTGCCATGTCCACCATCATTGACGTCGTCCTGCCAATTTTTGGACTCATCCTGGTCGGTTACCTCTGTCGCCGCACCAATCGTCTGGGAGCAACAGCCTCATCCGAAATCAGCCGTTTCGTCGTATGGCTGGCCCTGCCCGCATTGCTGTTCAAGGTAACGGCCACGGCGACCTGGGAACAAATCTGGCAACCTGGTTTCGTTGCCTCGCTTACTCTGGCGTGGACCTTGTTGTTTGCGGCGACTGTAGCCTACCGGGTCAGACAGCAACACACCGTCGTTGACGCGTGCATCGACGGGCTTAGTACCACGTACGCCAACACCGGATTCATGGGCATTCCACTCTGCGTGCTGGTGTTCGGCGAAAAAGGCCTGGTACCGGCCGTCGTGGCCACCCTGATTGTTGCCTGCATCCTCTTCGGCATCGGGATCATTCTCGTCGAGATCAGTCTTCAGGAGGAGAAACATCCACTGCGGGCAGCCGCCAAGGTCGGCAAGGCGTTGGCCGGCAACCCCCTGATTATTTCACCCGTGCTGGGTGGCTTCTGGGCTCTCAGCGGCATTCCGTTACCGGCCGCAACGAACCAGTTCCTGTCGTTGCTCGGCATGGCCGCCAGCCCTTGCGCGCTCGTTTCACTGGGATTGCTTCTCGCTCAACGGCAGCAAGGTCGATGCGAAGGCACGGCAAAGCTTGTTTTGGCCAAGCTGCTGCTTCAACCCTTGATCACCGCCTTTTTTGCCTTTTACGTATTCGACCTGCCGAAATTCTGGGCGAATTCCGCCCTGTTGCTCAGTGTGCTGCCTACCGGAACCGGCCCCTTCATGCTGGCCAGTTTCTATGAGCGCAACGCCGCGCTGGCCTCCCGTGTAATCCTGTTCACGACCATCGGCTCCATCGTCACCATCTCCGTCTGTCTTTACGTTCTGGGCAGTTAGAACAGAGAACTCACGCTCCTCAGAAGAAAAACCGCGCATAGACCTCGACCCGTCGGCTCGCCGTCTTCTCGCCGAACTCGGTGTGCGAGGCGCCATGCTGGAAGAACGCCCGAGCGCGGATCTCGACGTTGTTGAAGCCGGTGTAGCTGACCTCCGGGGTCAGCTGCCAGCTGCGGTCCTTGAGATTGGTCATGGCGGTCAGCGACGCGGCGCCATAGACCCAGCCGAAAGGTTCGCTGACGCTGGCCTTGGCGTAGAGATAATCCTGGCCGGAATTCGGTCGCCCGTAGCCGGATTGTGCGACCCGCCGCGCCTTTTCTTCCAGCATCGACGCAGCTCCGTCGGCCAGCGCGGTATCGAGGAAGGTGTAGTAGTCGTCCAGTTCGCCGGCGTCATAGCCCAGACCGTTGCGGTAATACTCCACGATCCAGGTGACCTCGCTCTGCGTCAGGTAGCGAAGGCCGACGAGCCAGGAGGTAGCATCGAATTCGGTCTGTTGCGTCACCCCCTTTGCCGAAACGGTGTTGCGCGACGCATCCCGGAAACGCGCCCACTCGCCATGCACCTCCAGCGCCGAGGTCACGTTGCGCGAAAAATCGATGCCGAAGCTCTCCGGCCGCGCGCCCTTGCCGCGCCAGAGGAAATCGATGTCGGTATCCCACGCCAGCAGGTACAGCCTGGCCGCCGGGTTGAGATCGCGTTCGGCGCCGAAATCCTGGTTCAGCCGGCTTCCGTCGGTGGGCACGACGAAGCCGCCGAGGCCGACGGCGCTGACCGGCCCGGCAAGGCTCTTCGTCCATTCGGCGCTTGCCATCACGAAGCCCTCCCGCGACGACTGCGGATCGGACGCATCCTTCGGCCGCTCGATGAAGCCTACCGGGCTCCAGGCGTAGCCCTTGCCCCAGCGCTGCACGCGTTTGCCGACGTCGACCGTCAGGCCGGGGCCGGCGCTCCAGCGCACGCCGCCTTCCATCACCGTGCCGCGATCAGAATTGCTGACGAGCTGGTCGTCGGCATGGAACGCCTGCGCGCGCACATCGACGACGACCGGGTCGAGATTGAGCTTGCCGGCCATTTCCAGCGTCGTCGTGCTGCGCAGCAGGTGGTTCTGTGACGACCTCCCCGGATAGGCCAGCGAATACGCCGGAGAGGAACTGCGCAGCTTCAGCCCTTCTTCCTTCTGCTCAAGATAGCCGGAGAACTCGAAGGGCTTCTTCTCGAATTCGCTGGCGTCGAAGGTGAATTCGTCGGCGCTGGCCGGAATGGCCAGCCCAAGCAACGCGGCAGAAAGCAAAAAGGCTGTATTCATTCCCCGAATCCCGTTCCGCTACCGTCATTCCGGCGCAGGCCGGAATCCAGAATTTCGGAGCCCCTGTTGGATCCCGGCCTGCGCCGGGATGACGGAGAAAATACGCATCTTTACTTGCGCAATTCCTCCATGCGCGCCATGAAGCCCTGCGTGAACACCTCGTCCGGGAAGTCCTTCTTCTTCAGCCCCGAATAGAGCATCACCGACTTGTAGCCCTTGTACAGCGGGCTGTCGGTCTCGACCGTCGCCGGGCGCTTGATGCCACCGCCGAAGTCCTTGATGTCCTTGAAGTACAGGGTTTTCATCAGCATCCCACTGGAGGCGTAAGCTTCGATCTGCGTCGGCAAGACGAGCTTCTTGTCGACCGTCATCTTCAGCCGGTCGTAGGCCACTTCGCCGGTCTTGGCCTTGAGGTCGAGCTGGTAGGTATCGCCCGTCTCCTCCACCGCCTTCACGTCGTACTCCACCGCGTAGTCGAGTCGCATGATGTCGGCGTTGTTGAAGACGCCGCCGGTCACCGATTGCAGGCTGGTGATGCGCATCGGCTTGCCGACGCTGGGGATGTACAGCCACATGTTGTCGCCCTGGCGCAGCGTGGTGCGCCCCTTGTCGCTGGTCGGCGAGAGGAACAGTGTCGCCACCTGATCCTTGCCCTTCTTCACCGAGTAGATGACGAACTCCTTCTTCGCCCCGTCCGGTTCGATGTTGATCAGCTTGCGGTACGACTCGTAGGACTCCGGCTCCAGGTTGCGGTCGACCTTCTTCAGCAGATCGACGCCATCGACCGCCGCCGCAACAAGGGGGAAACACAGGGCGGCGAAGGCCAGCAGTTTGTTGGTTTTCATGTTCGTTCCTCGATCAAACGTGACGCAAGGCCTGGATCGGGTCCATGCGCGCAGCGCGCCAGGCGGGCTGCAGGCTGGCCAGCGCCGAGACCACGACCGCCAGGATCAGTACCCCGCCGACCTCGACGAGTTCGAGTACCGGCCGCAGCGTGATCTGCTCGCGGCCGAAGGCGAAAACGACCGGGTTGAGGTTGAGATAGCCGACCAGCGCATAACTCAACGCGATGCCCGCCGCGGCGCCGACGATACCGAGCAACAGCCCCTCGCTGAGGAAAATCGCCATCAGTTTGCCCGGCTGCGTGCCGATCGCCGCCAGCGTGCCGATTTCTCGGATGCGCTCGTAGACCGCCATCAACATCACGTTCATCACGCTGACCAGCACGATGGCGATCAACATGATGCGGATGAACAGGGTCATCAGGTCGATCATCTTCACAATGTTGGCGAACGGCGACAGGTCGGACCACAGGTGCAGTTCCGTCGCCGGCTTGCCTTCCTTATTCCTGATTTCGCCAAGTGCGGCGTTCAGGCGCTGCTGCACGGCGGAGAGCGACTTCAGCGACTTGAGGCACACGGCGACTTCCATCACCTCGGGCTTGTCCATGCGCAACAGTTCTCGCGCATCGTCGATATGGATGTAGCCGTCGCGGCCGCCGGGCCCTGTGACCCCGTCGAGGATGCCGCCGACGACGAAGTTCTTGCCGTTGACCGAGCCGGACGCATTGGTCACCACCAGCACCACGTTGTCGCCGACATTCACCTTCATCCCGCGCGCGATCAGCGTCGGAATCAGCACCTTGCCGGGCGCCACCAGCGGGCCCGTCTTGTCGCCGTCGTTGATCCGCTGGCGCAGGGCCGGCACGGCGGCGTCCTCGGCGGCGGGATCGACGCCGTTCAGGCGGATGCTGGTGTTCTCGGTGAAGTTGCTGAACATCGCCCCGAGCTTCACCCGCAGCGAATAGGCCGCGACGTCCGGATCGGCTTTCAGGGCAAGTTCGATCTTGCCGACCGCGTTGGGCTGCAGGTTCAGGTTGAGCGGCAGGTTGTCGATCGACTGCGTGTAGCCCTTGCGGTGGACCTGCAGGTGGCCGAGCATGCTGTCGGTGATCGAGCCGACCATCGTCTGCTTGAACGAGCCGGCGGCGGCCACGAAAAGCAGCAGCGCCAGCACCCCGAGCATGATCAGCAGCGCGGTGAGCAGCGTGCGGCGACGGTAGCGCAGCAGATTGCGCGCAGCGAGCTTGAGCGTGGAGGTCATGCGGCACCGCCTTCCTGCACCAGACGGCCGTCTTCGAGGGTGAAGGTCAGTTCGGCCTCGCCCATTATTTTCGGGTCGTGCGTCGAAAAAATGAACGAAGTCCCGAAGTTGTCGCGCATCGTCTTCATCAGCCCGAGAATCCGGTACGCCGTGTCGTGGTCGAGGTTGGCCGTCGGTTCGTCGGCCAACACCAGTTTCGGCTCGCCGACCAGTGCCCGGGCCACCGCGACTCGCTGCTTCTGCCCGCCGGAGATCTGGTCCGGCCGCTTGTGCGCCTGCTCGTTCATGCCGACGGCGTCGATGACCTTGAGCACCCGCTCACGCCGCTTTTCCGGCGACCAGCCACGCACCATCAGCAGCGGATATTCGATGTTTTCGTACACGCTCAGCACCGGCACCAGGTTGAAGTCCTGGAAAATAAACCCCAGATGCTCGCCCCGGAAACTCGCCGCCGCACTGCGCGACAGCGTGGCGATGTCGGTTCCGTTGACCGTTAGCGTACCGCTGGTCGGATGATCGAGGCAGCCGAGCAGATTGAGCAGCGTCGACTTGCCGCTGCCCGACGGACCGACGAAGGCGGCAAAGGCCCCCTCGCCGATCTCGAAACTGACGCCCTTGAGCGCCGGCACCTCCATGTCGCCGACGCGGTAGTTCTTGGTGATGTTTTCTGCCCGGATCAGCGGCATTGTTTTTCTCCTGTTTTTTCTGCGCCCTCGGGGCCGCCATCACGCACCCCGCTCCGTCATCCCGGCGCAGGCCGGGATCCAGTTCGTACTCCGAAAACCTGGATTCCGGCCTGCGCCGGAATGACGGGATGTTTTTTCAACCAAACTTGATGAACATCTTCGAGTACGGCTGCTTGAGCTTGCCAAGCGTCTCCTTCAACTTAGCCGAGTCCTGCGCAAAAAGCGCGGCCTTAACATCGGCCACCGACTTCTCCAGCGCCTTGTGCATGGCGACGAATTCGTCGTTCTTCAGCAGATTCGCAGGCGCCTCGCTTTTCACCCGTCCAGCCAGGTACTCCAGCGTGCCGACCTTCGCCGCCAGTTCCAACGCGCCGTTCGGCCCGGCCAGTAGCTTTTCGCCCTCGTTCAGGACGTGCTCCATTTCCGCGTGATAAGCATTCATGTGGTCGCTGAAAACGATCACCTGGTTGCGCCGGCGCAGGTCGGCCATCACGTCGCGCACCTCTTCCAGTGTTTCGTGGGCTTCGGCCAGCTGGTTGGCCTCGATCTCCCCAAGCGCCTTGACGTACACCTTGCCGACCGCGGCCAGAGAAGCGGCCAGTTCGCCGTCGCCCGCGTAGGGCGGCGGCGGGTTGGCGCCAAACTGCTCCGTGAGGCGAGCCCACCCCTGCTGCGCCTGAATTACCGCCTTGCGGGCATCCTCCTGCGCGTTGGCGTTGGTCTTGAACAGCGCCACGCGATAGGGTGCGTAGGTTTCCTGCATCGCCTTGGTCAGAGGATCGGCGGCCAGCACATGACCGGCCGCCGAGAGCAGTGAAACAGAGAGGAGAAGATGGCGAAACATGAATGGACTCCGTCGATAAGAGAATGCCCGGATTATTTGATGAAACCGCGAGCCTTCAGATTGTCACAGGGGTTGAAAGGTGGATCGATCAGCGTCAGCCCCTTTTCCTTGGCACGAACCTCGAGTTTGCCGCGATGTTCCGTTTGAATCGCCGTGCATTCATCATAGGTCTTCGCCGCATGCATCGTCGCCATCTGCTCGGAGCGTTCCACCGGCGACATGAGTTCCCAACCACGGACGGCGTTCTGCCCGGCCGGTGCATTCTGACCACCCCATGCCCCCGGCCCCATGCCGTAGCCCATTCCATAGCCTCGTCCATAGCCCATGCCGCGACCGCCACCCGGGCCCATGCCCCAGCCACCGCCGGGCCCCATTCCGCCTTGCATATAAGGGCCACCGCACCAACCGCCGCCCCACCCTGCACCCGGGCCTGGTTGAGCAATTGCAACGGCGGAGGCAACGGCCGTACCGAGCAAGACAACTTGAGCAAGACGTTTCAACATCGATGTAGCTTTCATGACTATCTCCTTTTCGTGGTTACCGGTTTGGGGCCTCAGGTTTTCCCCTTCCCCACGCCACCATTAAAGTCGCATGATGTAAGCGGCGTGTTGCGCCTGGAGATCCTTTTGCATCGCAGCATTGCGCAACCGCTGCCTGTTACAGTGCGTTACAAAAACCATCTCCTCGTGTCCAAAGCCATGCCGATGCGCCCGTTTATCGGGATTGAACCAAACTAGTAAATTAGAAACTAATAATATAATTATTTTTAAACTCCTCTTTTCATCCGCGAGTACCGCGACACACATGACTATCGACTGGATCCATTTAACCCCCTATTCCGCCCTGGCGGGCGGCGTGCTGATCGGCCTGGCCGCCGCCATTTTCGTACTGCTGAACGGACGCATCGCCGGGATCAGCGGCATCATCGGCGGGCTTCTTCGCCCGAAACAAGGCGACCTGGCATGGCGAAGCGCGTTTCTCATTGGCCTGCTCGCCGCGCCTTGGCTCTACCAGACAGTCGCGCCCTTGCCGGAAATTCGTATCGATACCGGGAGCGGAATGCTCGTCATCGCCGGACTGCTCGTCGGCATTGGCACTCGCTACGGCTCCGGATGCACCAGCGGACACGGGGTTTGCGGCATCTCACGACTCTCGCCGCGCTCGCTGGTGGCAACGGCCGCATTCATGCTGACCGGCTTCGTCACCGTCTTCATCGTTCGCCACCTTTTAGCCTGAGGCCACCCCATGACGAACTTTTTTGCATTGCTCTCCGGTCTGACCTTCGGACTTGGATTGATCGTTTCAGGAATGACCAACCCCGCCAAGGTTCTGGGTTTTCTCGACATTGCAGGCGAATGGGACCCATCACTGATACTGGTCATGGGAGGCGCCATCGTCATCGGCCTCATCGCCTTCGCGCTTGCCAAAAAACGGGGGTCATCGTTTCTCGGCCTGCCGATGCAACTGCCCACCGCCCGCCAACTCGATCGCCGCCTGATCCTCGGCAGCCTGACCTTCGGTGTCGGCTGGGGGCTTGCCGGCATCTGTCCCGGGCCGGCGCTCGTCCTGCTGGGCGAAGGGGTTCAGCAAGGCGCGCTCTTCGTCGGTGCCATGCTCGCCGGAATGGGAATTTTCGAGTGGCTGGAGCGCCGCAAGGCATGACCGACTGATGGAATGCAAATCATGGAAGTTTCACTGATCCTGGGTGTCGTTGTCGGCGTCGTGCTCGGACTTACCGGCGCCGGCGGCGGCATCCTGGCCGTCCCCGCGCTAGTCAACGGCATGGGTTGGTCGGTCCAGGAAGCGACGCCCATCGCCCTGATCGCCGTGGCCTGCGGTGCCGCACTCGGCGCTCTCGACGGTTTGCGCAAAGGGCTCGTGCGCTACAAGGCTGCTCTGGTCATGGTAATCGGCGGCATCCCTTTCACCAAAGTCGGCCTAGCCGTCGCGCAACGTCTGCCGCCAACCTTGCTGCTGGTTCTTTTCGCCGGACTGACGCTGTTCGTAGTAGCGCGTCTCATTCGCCAAACGCTGCAAAAACGCGCCTCGCAAGACGACGCCGATCGCACCATGGCACGCATCGACCCCACCACCGGTCGTTTCCGATGGACTTGGCGCACCGCCAGTCTTTTCGCCGGGTTCGGCGCGCTCACCGGGTTCATGACCGGGCTGCTCGGCGTCGGCGGCGGTTTTGTCATCGTGCCCGCGATGCACCGCTTCACCAACGCGTCGATGCACGGCATCGTCGCCACTTCGCTGCTGGTAATTTCCCTGGTCAGCAGCGGCGGTATCGTCGTCGCCGTCGCCAACGGGGCGTCGTTGCCCTGGCCAACGACAGCACTTTTCGCAGCGGCCACCGCGCTGGGCATGGGCGCCGGCAGAAAATTGTCTTCCCGTTTATCTGAAACTACGATTCAGCGTGGATTCGCCGTTGTCCTGCTGGGTTCGGCGGCGAGCATGATCGTCAAGGTATTCGGAAACATGTAGTCAATCCCGTCCCAAAACGAAGGAACGAAACATGGCAACACGCCCCTCACTGGATGTCGAAGGGTTTTTCGACCCGGCAACCAAGACCATCAGCTATCTCGTGTTCGATGAAAACAGCCGGAAAGGCGCGATCATCGACAGTGTGCTGGATTACGACCCGAAAGCAGGACGCACAAGCACCGCGTCGGCCGACAAGATCATCGAACGCGTCCGCGAAAAGGACGTAACACTGGAATGGATTCTCGAGACCCACGTCCACGCGGACCATCTCTCTGCCGCGCCGTATATCAAGGAAAAGCTCGGCGGGAAAATCACCATCGGCGCGAATATCACAGCGATACAGTCGTATTTTTGCAAGCTGTTCAATACCGATTCGGCATTCGCCCACGACGGCAGCCAGTTCGACCGGCTGCTCGCCGACAACGAAACCCTCACCGTCGGTTCGCTGACAATCCGCGCGCTGCACACCCCGGGTCATACGCCCGCCTGCCTGACCTACGTTGTCAGCGACGGAACGACGACGGCTGCCTTTGTCGGCGACACGCTGTTCATGCCCGACTACGGCACGGCACGCTGCGACTTCCCTGGTGGCGACGCGCGGACGCTCTACCGGTCGATCCAGCGCATCCTCAGCCTGCCGGGAGATACCACGCTCTACATGTGCCACGACTACCTTCCCGGCAATCGGGAACCGCTTTTTGTCAGCTCGGTGGCCGAGCAACGCGCAGCGAATATCCACATCCACGACGGCGTCCAGGAAGACCAGTTCGTGGCCATGCGCCAGCAGCGCGACGCGACGCTCGAGATGCCGGTGCTGATCCTGCCGTCGGTGCAGGTCAACATGCGCGCGGGCAGGCTGCCCGAACCCGAATCGAACGGTACGCGCTACCTCAAGATCCCGTTGAACGTGCTGTGACCGGCCGGTTCAGCAAGAGGACACAACCCGCCTTGGTCAGCCGGCGCTTCTTGCCACATTGACGAAAAGCGCCGTGAGGTCGGCGAGTTCACGATAAAAGCGGCATTGCGCACCTTCGAGAACAGCAGTCTGAAAGTCCGGCAACCAGCGGTCAAGATGGCCGACAATCAGTCGCTCAGTCAATGAATCAAGCTCCTTGAGAGCGGCATCACCTTCATCGCGCACGGCAGCGGCACGGCGGAACAGCAGGGTGTAAAGAAACTCGAGTTCCACGGCCAAATGGTCGGGGAGATCGCGAAACTCCGGATCTACCTCGAAACCGCCGTCGGCATACAGATCGTCAAGCGACTGCATGACGTCGACAACCGATTCGCCCCCCTTGGCGAGCCATGCCGATTCGTAAGGGACGGCCAGCGTGCCGACCGGCCCGAGGAACAAATGCGCATAGTCGACCAGCAAATCCTGAGGAGCAGCCGATTCGAACGCCGATTTCAGGTCGCGGGCACGCGCTGCCAGATCGGCATCGATATGCCCGGCGGATTCAATCAGCGAGTCGAACAGTCGCTCCTCGGAGAATTCCGGAGCGGGTTCGTAGTAACAGGCGGCAAGCAGCCGGCACATGTCGGCCATCGCCGCGGTCCGAGCGAATTCTGAAGTAGTCATGTTTCTTCCGAAGCAGGTGGCGCCAGTGAACGACGCCGTCGATTATCCAGCACACATCATCCCGGTGGAAGCCGGGATGACGTTGCTCCTGACCGACGCAGCCTATGACCGCGCGCTGTACTTGCCAACGTAGAACACGTTCGGACGCGTTCCGGCCTCCGGTTTTAGAACGAAGCTCTGCTTTGCCGCCAGTACTTTCGAAATCGCGGAGTTCGGATCATCCTGATCGCCGAATATGCGCGCCTCGGACGGACAGACCTCGACACAGGCCGGTTGCAGGCCGTTGAGCGTGCGATGCGCGCAGAACGTGCATTTCTCGACGATGCGCTTCTTGCGCAACGGCCCGACGTCCTTCGACTCGTACTCGTTCATCGCCGGCACGGCGACGCCCGCTTTCTTCGCAGTTTCGGCGCCCGAAGCGGTTCCCCCGGCGATCAGCGCGGTGCCGTCCTCCCACTTCGGATGCAGCGGCTTGTAGCGCCCGTTGAAGCTGATCACGCTGTACGTCTCGCCGCTGAGGCTGGCCGCGTCGAGTTCCTCGTGGCTGTACGGGCAGGCCGTCTGGCACTCACGGCAGCCGATGCACAACGACGGATCGTGCAGGGTGATGCCCTCCGGCGTCTTGTACATCGCCTTGTTCGGCTTGACCGGACAGACTTCGACGCAGGCGGCCTCGGAGCAGTGGTTGCACAGCACCGGCATGACCCAGTGTTTCGTGTTCGGGAACGTGCCTTCGGTCTTCATCACGAAGTCGGCCCAGTTGAAGCTCTGGCCGTCCTCGGCATCGCGGTCGCGCGTGGTGTTTTCCGCCTTGCAGGCGAAGGCGCAGGCGCCGCATCCCACGCAGCGTTGCAGGTCGATAACCATTCCAAATCGCATTTTTGTCTCCTAAGCTCGTTGGGTCAGACCGCAACCTTCTGGATGCGCACGCCGGTGAATCCGCCATTACGCGCCGTGGCGCCACTCAGGCGGTCGTAATCGTCGACCAGGATTTCGTTGTTGTTGGCGCCTCGCGCCTTCTTGCCGTAATCCTCCGACGCCACGCGGCCGTAGGCCCAGTGCCCCTGGCCGTAGCACTTGGTCACCGTGCCGGGACGCACGCCTTCCCACAACCGTAACCTGGCAACGATCGATCCGGTGGTCGAACTCACACGCACCATGTCGCCGGTCTTCAGGCCAAGCTTCGCGCCGTCCGCCGGGTTCATCTTCAGCACGTCGTCCCACGAAACGTCACCCGGATCAACCTTCTTGAACTCCTGATACCAGGTCAGGTTCGCCGAGCGCCCTTCGCGGTTGAGACGCGACTTGTAGTCGATGAACGTGAAGGGATACTCGGCCTCGCTGCCATGCCGTTTCGGCGGCTCGTAGTGCGGCACGAAGGCGACGTCGCCACGCGCCACGTAGCCGGACACGGCCATGATGTCGTCGACGCTGGTCTCGTACTTCTTGGCGTGTTCGAGCAGGCCCTTCTTCGCCGTTTCGCTGTAGAACTCGAACTTCTTGCTGACCGTGTTGAACTTGCCGCCCCAGCCTTTCTTCAACGTGTACTTCGGACCGCTGAACATGCCGCGGGCGCGGTAGTCGTCCCAGCCCTTGAGCGGCGCATCGCCCTTGACCGGCTCCTTCGGCATCCACAGCGACGAACTGCTCATCTTCGCGGCGATGATCGAGAACTCCAGCGCATTGGTCGGATGCTTGCCGGTTTCCGGATCCTTGAACTCCTTCGAGTAGTAGTCGAACAGGTTGGCAAAGCCCTTCTGCTTGAGCTTTTCGGCCAGCAGCCACATCACTTCGGTTTCTTCTTGCTTGACGTCCCACAGGCGCTTGACCGCGCCCTGCTGCAGCGAGGCGTAGCCGTGGCCATTGCCCATGTTGGTGATCACCGACCAGCCTTCGGCGGAGTTGAAGGTTGCCGGCAGGACGATGTCGGCGAACTGGGTCATTTCGGAGGCGTTGGTCACCATGTGCACGAAGAACGGCACCTTGGCCATTGCCCGGTCCCAGCGGTCCGCCCCAGTGGCCGAGAAATTGAAGTTCGACCACGAGGACATGAAAACCTTGATCGCGCCAGGATCCTTCAACAGTCCGTTGGCCACATTGTTGGTCACCACGCCGCTGCCCGGCTTGCCGCCCATCATCGCCGGCATGTCCTTGGCGCCACGCCCATCGAGCTTCTTGCCTTTGCTCGCGGTCTTGGCCACCTCGTCGACATACTTGTCGGGTTTCGGAAACTTGGCGATCGGCACGCTGCTCGACTGCCAGACACCGCCCTCGACATCGATCGACCCGAGGATGCCATTCAACGCATGCACCGCCATTGCCGCGTAGGTGCCACGCGGCGTCATCGCCGCGCCCGGCCCCATCCAGACGATGGTCTTCGGCGCCGCCTTGCCCATCGCTCGCGCCACGCGGACGATCTGCTCGGCGGGAATCAGCGTCTCCTTCTCGGCCCATTCCGGCGTCCGGTCCTTGAGTTCCAGGTTCCACCACTTGATCAGGCCGTGGGTTTCCTTCTCCTCGAATTCGTCCTCGCCGACTGTCTTGCCGGCCTTGAAGCCGCCCCAGAAGCTCTTGAAGTCGCCAACGAATTCCTTGTTCCACATCCCCTCGGTCAGTAGCACATGGGCGATCGCGCCGGCCAGCGCACCATCGGTACCCGGCTTGAGGGGCAGCCATTCCTGCGCCTTCGCCGCGGCGTTCGACAGACGTGGATCGATGGCGATGATCGTCCCGCGCGCCATGATTTCGTGGAAGTAATGGATGGTGTTCGGCACCATGCGGTTCGACGCCAGCGGATCGAGCCCCCAGACCACCAGGCAATTGGTGTGGGCCAGATCGTAGTCGCGATAACCGAAGAAACCCTGGGTCAGTCCCGGCCCCATCTTCTCCGCTTCGGCGCAGAGCGCGCTATGGGAAAAATAGTTGCCCGTGCCGAATATCTTGGGCAGTGTGCCGTACAGCAGCTCGGTCGACGTCGAGGAATAGCGGCCTCGCATGTACATGAACTTGTGCCCCTCATTGGCACGGCGCAACTCCATCATCTTCTCGGCGACCGTATCCATCGCTTCGTCCCAACTGATCGGCACGAATTTCGGATCGACGCCCCGCCCTTTGACCGGATTGGTCCGCTTCATCGGCACCTTGACGCGATCGGGGTCATAGACTTGCTGCGTGATCAGGTGACCGCGAGGACAGCAGTAACCATGGTTGGTCTTCGACAGCGGATTGCCACGAACCCGGACGGCACGCCCGTTCTGTACAAATATCTGCACCGCGCACCACTGTGTGCACCCCTGGCAGGTGCTGCCGATCCACTCTCCCTTGGGCGCACTACTGCCATTGGCCCGGCGTGGAATCATCGCCGCGGAAACCGGGCGCATTACCGTGGTCGAACACCCTGCCGCCAGCAGGCAGGCGGTCGCCGCCGAAAACTGGATGAATGATCTTCTCGTCAGTTTCATTTCTTAGCACCTCGCTGTAACTGTGACTGGGTCGGTTTTTCGCATTGCTCCTACTTCAACGACAGGATCCACTGGATCATGTTGGAGAGCGCGGCCTGATCCTTGGACTTGACGGTCTTGTGCTCCTCCTCGGTGCCGTCTTCCAGCTTGACCTTCTGGCCGGTGGTGATCTGCGCCAGGATCTTCGCCTCGCCGTCGGCCTTGCCGGCGTGCTTCCTGGCAATATCCTTCAGCGAGATGGCGTCCTTCTTCTTGTCCACGGCGTGGCACTTCAGGCAGCCTTCCTTCTTGGCCAGCGCTTCCGCCGCGGCGGCGTCGAGAGCCTGGACGGGCACGCTCAACAGGGTGGCGGACAGGCCGCCGGCGGCGAGGATCAGGGATGCTTTCATGGGGGTCTCCTTGTGTGTCGGTAATCGGTGAGCGGGGCGGCGCAGGCTCAATGCTCATGCCAGCCGGTGATCATCATCTTGAACATCTGCCCGACGGTCTTGCCGGTGGTGCCGAGGTAGATGTGCGAGAGCAGGAAGAGCAGCAGCGCCACCGCGGACAGGTAGTGCACCAGGGCAATCGGCAGCAGGCCGTCGAAGCCGAACAGGGTGTCCGGGGCGAACTCGGGGTAGAGGTAGATCAGCCCGGTGAGCAGGTTCACCGGCAGGAGGAGGTACATGACCTTCCAGTAGGTGATGGCCTGCAGGGCGTTGAAGTGTTCCTCCGGCGAGGGGTGGTGCGGGTGTGGCTCGCCGCGGAAGATGCCGATCCCGTACCAGCGGGCCTGGATGAGGATGCGGCGCAGGATGCCGGGCGGCCTGGGGACGAAGTGCCACCAGTTGCCGGTGACGATGTTGGCGATGACGAAGAACAGGTAGGCGCCGATCAGG
>JARFTZ010000023.1 GCA_029289235.1 Gammaproteobacteria bacterium | reverse complement strand
GTGGTGATGCTGGTGATCATGGGCTCGGCGGTGGTCGGCTGGATGATGACCTACGCGCAGGTGCCGCAGATGTTCGCCGAATGGGCGCTGTCGACGCTGAAGGAGCCGTGGCTGATCATCCTCTCGCTGATCGGGATCATGCTGGTGGCCGGGATGTTCATCGACCTGCCGGCGGCGATCCTGCTGCTCGGGCCGATCTTCGTGCCGCTGGCCGAGACGATCGGGCTGGATCTGACGCAACTTGGCCTGGTGATGGTGCTGACGCTCGCCATCGGGCTTTATACCCCGCCGGTCGGCACGACGCTGTTCATCTCCAGTTCGATTGCCAACGTCTCGATCCTCAAGGCCTCCCGCGAACTCATTCCGTTCTATGTCGTCGCCCTCGGCTCCACACTGGCTTTCGCCTTCATTCCGGCGCTGACGTTGTAACCGACACCCTCCTGAATCGGGTCGCCTTTCGGGCCCGTTCCTGGCGATAAGGGCCCTGCCCTTATCGCCGGTTTTCTTTCCGTCATACGCGCAAAACGTCTGCAAACCGGCTTGTTTCCTTGACGCGGCGCGGATGGCCCACCTAAACTCGCAGACCAAACTATTTTCATATCCACCAAGGGGGAACTCGATGAACAAGCTTTGCACCGCCGCCTTCGCCATCACCGTTGCGGCAACGACGCTGGCCTCACCCAGCCTGTACGCGGCCGACTACAAGGCTGAATACCGCCTCTCGACGGTCCTCGGCACGGCCTTCACCTGGGGCAAGGCCGGCGAGCGCTGGGCCGAACTGATCAAGCAGAAGACCGACGGCCGCATCAACGTCAAGCAGTATCCCGGCACCAGCCTGGTCGGCGGCGACCAGACCCGCGAGTTCTCGGCGATCCGCCAGGGCGTCATCGACCTCGCCGTCGGTTCGTCGATCAACTGGTCGCCGCAAGTAAAGCAACTCAACCTTTTCTCCCTGCCCTTCCTCGTTCCCGATGCCAAGGGACTCGACGCGCTGATCAAGGGCGAGGTCGGCAAGGACCTCTTCGCCATTCTGGACAAGCAGGGCGTCGTTCCGCTGGCCTACGGCGAAAACGGCTTCCGTGAAATTTCCAACTCCAAGCAGCCGATCACTTCGCCGGCCGATCTCAAGGGAATGAAGATTCGCATCGTCGGTTCGCCGATCTTCATTGACTCCTTCACTGCGCTGGGTGCCAACCCGACGCAGATGAGTTGGGCCGACGCTCAGCCAGCGCTGGCCACCAAGGCGGTGGACGGTCAAGAGAACCCGCTGTCCGTCTTCAGCATCGCCAAGCTGCACACCCTCGGCCAGAATCACCTGACGCTGTGGGGCTACATGGCCGATCCGCTGATCTTCGTGGTCAGCAAGCAAGTCTGGAAGACCTGGAGCGAAGCTGACCGCAAGGCCGTGCGTGAAGCCGCGGAGCAGGCCGCCGCAGAGAACCTGGTTGCGGCACGCAAGGGAATCACCCCGGGCGACGACGACCTGCTGAAGAGCATCGAGAAGAATGGCGTGACCATCACCCGCCTGACGCCCGAACAGCGCAAGGCATTCCAGGACGCCACCCGCCCGGTATTCGACAAGTGGACGGCGACGATCGGCAAGGAACTGGTCAAGAAAGCCGAGACCGCGATCGCCAACACCAAGTAATTCAGCGACACGACGCGCACCTCCCGGCGGACACCGGCTCACGTTGCCCGCCACTCCGGACGACCCCGCGGTCGTCCGGTCGTTTTCCGATCTTCCGCATCAAGGCTTATCCATGAAATCCTCAGGCCCCTCCCGGCCGGCCCGGTTCGAGCGCGCCTTCGCCGCCGGCTGCATGGCCCTTCTCTGTCTCATCACCTTCGCCAACGTGCTGGTCCGCTACCTGACCAACGTCTCCTTCGCCTTCACCGAGGAAATCTCCGTATTCCTGCTGCTGGTACTCACCCTGGTAGGTTCTGTCACAGCCTTCGCCGAGCGCCACCACGTGCGCATCACCCTGCTCGTCGATCTGCTGCCGCGCGCCGGCAAGACACTCTGCGCGGTGCTCGAATGGCTGGCCAACGTGGCAATGTTCGCCCTCCTGACCTGGACCGGCTACCGCATGGCGCTGGACGATTTCGAGTTCGAGGTCACCTCGCCCGGCCTCGGACTGCCGCAGTGGATCTACACCGCCTGGCTGCCGCTGCTTTCGGCGCTGATCGTCGTCCGTCTGGTCCTGTTCGCCATGGCAAGACGGAGGAATGCCGCATGAACGCACTCCTCTTCCTCTCATTTTTCCTGCTGATGTTCGCCGGCGTGCCGCTGGGCGTTGCGATGGGGCTTTCCGCCACGGCGGCGGTATTCTTCGCCGACCTGGGACTGATGTCGGTTCCCACCAGCGTCTACACCGGCATCGCCAAATATCCGCTGCTGGCGATCCCGGTTTTCATCCTCGCTGGAATGATTTTCGAGCGTTCCGGCGTCGCCCTGCGTCTCGTGCATTTCGCCACCGCCCTTGTCGGCCGGCGGCGCGGCGGTCTGGCGCTCGCGGCAATCCTGGTGTGCATGGTGCTCGGCGGCATATCCGGCTCGGGCCCCGCCGATGCAGCCGCCGTCGCCACGGTAATGATTCCCGGCATGCTCCGCGCCGGTTACCCCGCGGCGTTTTCCGCCAGCGTGATCGCCGCCGCCGGATCGACGGCAATCCTGATCCCGCCGTCGATCGTCTTCATTCTCTACAGCGTACTGGTACCCGAAGCGTCGGTTCCCGCGCTGTTCGCGGCCGGGCTGATTCCCGGCCTGCTGGCCGGCCTGGCGCTGATCATTCCGGTCGTGTGGATTTCGGCCCGATACGGTTTCGGCACGCAGGACAATCCCGACGATGCGCCACCCACCAGTTTCTGGCAAACCTTCAAGGAAGCCGTCTGGGGCTTGCTCGCCCCGGTGCTGATTCTCGGCGGGATGCGCTCCGGGATGTTCACCCCGACCGAGGCGGCGGTAGTGGCCGTGTTCTACGGCCTGTTCGTCGGCCTGGTGGTCTACCGCACGCTGAACTGGGACTCCATCTACGAGGTTCTGGCGGAAGCGGCGGAAGTTTCCGGAGTGATCCTGCTGATCATCGCCCTGGCCAGCGTATTCGCCTGGGCAGGCAGCACGCTAGGCGCCTTCGAAACACTCGGTTCGCTCCTGATCGGGATTTCCTCGAACGAAACCATCGTGCTCCTGGCTGTCACCGTGCTGCTGATGATCGCCGGGATGTTCCTCGACGCCGTCTCCATCCTGTTCATCTTCGTGCCGTTCCTGCTCCCGGTGATCATTCATTTCAAGTGGGATCCGGTATGGTTCGGCATCATCCTGGCGATGAACATGGCGATCGGCCAGTTCACTCCGCCGATGGCGATCAACCTGATGGTCACCTGCCGGATCGCCGGCATCCGCATCGAGGATACGGTCTCCTGGGTGCTCTGGCTGGTCGGCGCGATGGTCATCGCGCTGCTGCTCGTCACCTTCATTCCCGACCTTGCGCTGGCGTTTCCGCGAATGCTGGGCTACCTGTCCTGATCAAGAGCACGGACCGCGGCAATTCGCGGACCCGCGCCCCCAAAGCACATATTCGATATCGGGATATTTTTTGACATCAAATATTCCCCTTGGGAATATTTATATAGAAATTAAGTCGTTCAACGCTGGTCTACACGCTGGTACATTGACGTCATTCTCCTCCCGCAGGCGGCGCTGGCCGCACTGCAGGAAGGATCCCGACCCATCGACCGGAGGACTCTCATGAACATCGCCAACAGCGTCACCGACCTCATCGGCAACACCCCGCTCGTGCGCATCAACCGCATCGCCGAAGGCGCCGTCGCCACCATCGCCGCCAAACTGGAATTCTTCAACCCGGCGCACAGCGTCAAGGACCGCATCGGCGAGGCAATGATCAGCGCAGCGGAACAAGCCGGCCTGATCAAGCCCGATACGATCCTCGTCGAACCGACCAGCGGCAACACCGGCATCGCCCTGGCCATGGTCGCCGCGGCACGTGGCTACAAGCTGGTGCTGACGATGCCGGAAACGATGAGCAAGGAGCGCCGCGCCCTGTTGCGCGCCTTCGGCGCCGAGCTGATCCTCACCCCGGGGCCGGAAGGCATGGGCGGCGCGATCAAGCGCGCCGAGGAACTGGCGGCGTCCGACTCGCGCTACCTGCTGCTGCAGCAGTTCAAGAACCCCGCCAATCCGGCAATCCACCGCAAGACGACCGCCGAAGAGATCTGGCGGGATACCGACGGACAGGTGGACATCCTGATTTCCGGCGTCGGCACCGGCGGCACGATTACCGGCATCGGCGAAGTGATCAAGGCGCGCAAGCCGACGTTCCGTGCCATCGCCGTCGAACCGGATGCCTCGCCGGTACTCTCGGGCGGACAGAAGGGCCCGCATCCGATCCAGGGGATCGGCGCCGGCTTCGTGCCGGACGTGCTGAATACAGCAATCTACGACGAGGTCATCCGCGTCACGGCCGACAACGCCCTGGCGACGGCACGCGCCGCCGCGCAGAAGGAGGGGCTGCTGGTCGGAATTTCGTCGGGCGCGGCGCTGTGGGCGGCAATCGAGGTTGCCCGACGGCCGGAGAACGCCGGCAAATTGATCGTCGCGATCATCCCGTCGTTCGGCGAACGCTACCTTTCCACAGCATTGTTCGCCGGACTCGTCGATTAAACCCGGGGGTCACCAGGAGCCGGAGGTCCGGCCGATCAGCTCCCGGCGATGCGCATCCCGTCGACCAGGATCGAGCCGACCTGCCGCGATCCGCGAATCAGGACGTCGTTACCGACCGCGACGATGCCCTGGAACATCTCGCGCAGATTGCCGGCGATGGTGATTTCCTCGACAGCGTGGCGGATTTCGCCGCCCTCCACCCAGTACCCGGCCGCACCCCGGGAGTAATCGCCGGTCACGTAATTGACGCCCTGGCCGAGCAACTCGGTGACAAGAAGACCGCGATCCATTCGCTTGATCAGGCCGAGAAAATCCTCGTCGCCCGGCTGAACGATCAGGTTGTGGCAGCCGCCTGAGTTGCCCGTCGTCTGCATGCCGAGCTTGCGCGCCGTGTAGGTGCTGAGGAAGTAGCCCTGCAGCACGCCATCGACCACCACGTCACGCTCGCGCGTCGCCACCCCGTCATTGTCGAACATGCTGCTCGCCAAGGCACCTCGCAGGTGCGGGCGCTCGCTGATCTGCAGCCACTCGGGAAAAATCCGCTGCCCCAGCGCGTCAACCAGGAACGAGGTCTTGCGGTACAGGCTGCCGCCACTGACGGAATGCACGAAGTTGGCGATCAGCGACGCCGCGATCGGCGCCTCGAACAGCACAGGCGCCTTGCACGTCTTGATCTTGCGCGAACCGAGCCGCGACAACGCACGCCGCGCCGCGTAGTCGCCGATTTCCTCTGCCGAGGCCAGACGATCGGGGCTGCGCGACGTCGAATACCAGTCGTCGCGCTGCATATGGTCATCCTTGCCGGCGATCACCGAGCAAGAAAGGTAATGCCGCGACGTCGGGTAGCCGCCCATGAACCCGAGGCTGTTCGCGGAGATGAACTGCCCTTCCTGGATCGACACCGAAGCCCCCTCGGAATTGGTGATTTCCGGGCTGACGTCGAACGCCGCCTGTTCGCAGCGCCGGGCGAGTTCCGCCCCATCATCGACCGACAACCGCCACGGGTGGTAAAGGTCCAGATCGGCGAAGCCCTGCTCGCCGCTGGCCAGCAAGCCGGCGTCCGGCAATCCGGCACAGTCGTCTTCGGCGGTGAAGCGGGCGATGTTGAGCGCCGCCTCCACCGTCTCGCGCAAGGCGGCTGCGGAAAAATCCGAGGTACTGGCGTGTCCCTTGCGCTGGCCGAGATAGACGGTGACGCCGATCCCCTTGTCGCGGTTGTATTCGATGGTCTCGACTTCGCCGCAACGAACGCTGACCGACTGCCCGAATCCTTCGGAGACATCGACCTCGCAGTCGCTGGCGCCGGATTTCCGGGCGTGGTTCAGCACATCCTGGGCGTAGGAGCGCAGCGTATCGAGCGAATGCGAGAACCTCGCGTCGGAGTGCTTCGGAGCGGCTTTTCGTAACATGGATGACGGGGCGTGTGGCAAAAACGCTATCATAACAGCCCGCGCCGCCCATCCGCCGGGCCCCTCCACCCTCCCCCGCCACTCCAGACAACGTTGACCACCCATGACCGCCATCGACGACGAATCGCAGCCGGAATCACAGCCGCTCTCCAAGACCCAACGCAAGCACGCGATGGAAGAACTTCAGGCACTCGGGGAGGCCCTGGTCGCGCTGCCGACCGACCGGCTGAAAAAGATCTCCCTGCCCGACGACCTGCGCGACGCCGTGGTCACCGCACAGCGCATGCTCCGACAGGACGAAGCGAAGCGGCGGCAGATGCAATACATCGGACGGCTGATGCGCAACACCGACACCGAGCCGATCCGCGCCGCACTGGCTGACGCCCGCGGCGAATCGGCCAGCGAGACTGCGCGCCTGCACCGGCTGGAAAAACTGCGGGCCGCCCTTCTGGAAGACGAAAAAATTTTGCAGGGAATCGCCGACAATTATCCATCGATCGACCTGCAGCATCTGCGCTCACTGCGCCGCGCCGCGCTCAAGGAACAGACGCAGGACAAGCCGCCCCGCAACTTCCGGGCGATTTTCCAGTTGCTCAAGGAAGCCGATCAGCAAAGCTGACCGCTGACCGTTTACCCCGCGACCTGCTCGCGATAACGACCGATGTCGAAGTCGGTCCCCGACTCCTCGAGCTCCATTGGCATCAGCTGGTAGCGTTGCCCGTCCGCGACGAATTCAACCATCTGGCGGACATCGAAACTGCCGCGCGGCAACGCCAGGCGCCACTCGCCGCTGGAGTTCTCGTCGCTCAACCAGATCGCCGGAATCGCTTCGGAAGCAAACAAGCCCGACGCCCGCGGGCGCAACTCGATACTGCGCGCTTTTCGTGACAAGGTCTGGATGCCGATGCTGGCAACCCCTTCCGGGGTCAGGCTGAAGCGGCGAACCATCCCCAACACCCAGTTATCACCGCCCTCCGGTTGAATGCACAACAACGCACCGATCCGGAGGCATTCGCTGACCGTCCCGGTCTCGGCACAGAATCCGCCCAGGCTGACGTTCTCGACAACCCAGCTTTCCGCTCCGCGCTCCGTCGCCAACCGGGCGACATCGCCGGCGAATACGGTCAGACAGTCGGAGAAACCCTGCAACACGGCGATGCGCGTCTTCACGGCATGCCGAACGTGCTCGCGCTGCGGCGGCACCGGCGCCCAATAGAGCGCCAGATGGCGCAAGACCTTCAGCAACGAAGGTGCCGGATACTCGCCGCCGAGATTCAGTTCGGGCGGCAAGGTCCCGCGTTCGACGACATGAATCAGTTCGCCCAGCGCCTGCGGCACGGTTCCCGGCGAAAAGAAACGCAGCGACTTCGAAGGCTGGGCGGGCAGCCGGGCGAGCCGCGTCGGCGGCAACCCGCCATCGGCATCGACCCAATACACGCTTCCCGGAAAACACTCGCCGGAGAACTGAAAACCGGGAAGGAAATGCGCAATCAGCCGGTCGGCGAGCTCGATTTCCAGGGGCAGCAGGGCGTTCATCGACGACGACGCACGCAGCAAGACTTGCAGATACTGCTGCGCGACGCTGGTCATGCCGATGGCGCCGGGATAGAGCTGCACCGGCTTCTGGGCGTAACCGCCGGCCTCCGCGGCCAGGTAGGGCCGGCCGATGCCGCACCACATATCCTCGCCGACCGCGCCATACCGGAAATCGATCCATTTCAGCTGGGCCGAACGGGCGGCGAGCAAGCGCGCGCCCACAAGAGAAAGGTTAGCCTTCAGCGCCTCGCTGCCTTTGTCCGACGCATTCAACCGGACACCATCGAGGCAGCGCGCGTACAACCCCGCGACCTCACCCCAATAGTTGTAGCAGAGGTTCCACAGGCGCCGCTCTTCACTCTTCGACAACCTCGCCGGCTGCAGATAGTCCCGCGACAGGCGACGCAAATGCTGCTGTGCGGCCTCATCCAGACGACTCACAACATCGAACAGATGGTCCAGCCGGAAATCGTCGGCCAGACGCAGCGATTCGAACCAGCCGAAGACCTCATCGACGGCCTTCACCGGATCAAGCGGCAACTCGGCCAGGACGCGTTTGACCTCCTTGGCATCACCGAGAGGATGATTCGGACGCGACGAAAAGAAATTGAGGATCATGAAACCTCGCCTTGCCGGGCGGCCTCCCCGGCGATGGAAGAAGAGTGGATATCCCGGGAGTATAAAACGATTGGCCGCCGCTGCAAGCCGCAGGAGCATGCCTCGCCCCCTCCTCCGCTCATCAATTACAATGCCCCCTTCGTTTCCACTCCGGCACCACGATGACCCCCTATCTCGACCTGATGCGCCATGTTCTCGAACACGGCGCCGTGAAATCAGACCGTACCGGCACCGGCACCCGCTCCGTCTTCGGCTGGCAGATGCGCTTCGATCTCGGCGCCGGCTTCCCGCTGCTGACGACGAAGAAACTGCATCTGCGCTCGATCATCCACGAACTCCTGTGGTTCCTGCAGGGCGACACCAACATCCGCTACCTGAAAGAGAACGGCGTGCGCATCTGGGACGAGTGGGCCGACGAGAACGGCGACCTCGGCCCGGTCTACGGCCACCAGTGGCGGCACTGGAAGACGCCGGACGGCCGGGAAATCGACCAGATCGCGCAACTCGTCGAAGGCCTGAAGAAGAATCCCGATTCCCGCCGCCATATCGTCACCGCCTGGAACCCGTCCGACGTCGACCGCATGGCGCTGCCGCCCTGCCACGCGCTGTTCCAGTTCTACGTCGCCGACGGAAAGCTCTCCTGCCAGCTCTACCAGCGCAGCGCGGACATCTTCCTCGGCGTGCCGTTCAACATCGCCTCCTACGCGCTGCTCACCCTGATGCTGGCGCAGGTCTGCGGCTATCAGCCGGGCGACTTCGTGCACACCCTCGGCGACGCGCACCTCTACAGCAACCACCTGGAACAGGTGCAGCTGCAGCTCGCCCGCGAACCGCGCGCGCAGCCGACCATGCGCCTCAACCCGGAGGTCAGGGACATCTTCGCCTTTCGCTTCGAGGACTTCACGCTCGAAGGCTACGATCCGCACCCGCACATTCCAGCGCCGGTGGCAGTATAAAACCACCCGAAACAGGCAAGGTTGGGTAGCCGCACGCGACAAAACCTCCTTCAGCCATCACACGCAGCCGGCTTGATCCAGGCCCCGTGCCGGGCGGCCAACGAATCCGCTTCTTGCGGCCCCCAGCTGCCCCGTGGATAGCAGATCGCCGGAGAGTGCCGATGCAACACCGGCTCGACAACGGCCCACGCGGCCTCGACGGCATCCTGCCGGATAAACAGGGCGCTGTTTCCGGCCATCGCCTCGGTCAGCAGCCGTTCGTACGGCGAGGCCTCTCCCGGCCTCTCATTCTGCAAGTAAAGTTCGTGTTGTTCGCCGACGAACTCCTCGCCGGTTTTCTTGACCCGTGCGGCGAGGGCGACGGCAGCCCCCGGCGCAATACGGAAACGCAGGTAATTGGAACAACCATCCTGGCCGGCGCTATCTTCAAACAGCCGTTGCGGGGGACACTTCAGGTTCACCACGACTTCCGCCACCGTGTCGGCAAGCGATTTCCCTGCACGAAGAAACCACGGCACACCAGCCCACCGCCACGAGTCGATCTGCATCCGCAAGGCACAAAAAGTTTCGACATCCGAATCCGGAGCAACGCCGGGTTCCTCCCGATACCCCGCGTACTGGCCCCGCACGAGATCGCCGGGATCAATCGGGCGCATCGCGCGAAACACGTCGGCCGTTTTGTCCTGCACAGCGCCGTAGCCACGATAGGCCGGCGCCTCCATCGCCAACAACGCGACAATCTGGAACATGTGGTTCTGGACGACATCACGCAGACAACCCGCCGTTTCATAGAAGGCCCCGCGCCCCTCGACGCCGAAGCCCTCGGAGAGCGTGATTGACACGCTATGTATGTAATTCCGGTTCCAGATCGGTTCAAGAAACGAGTTGGCAAACCGGAAATACAAGATGTTCATGATCGCTTCCTTGCCCAGGTAGTGATCGATGCGGAAGATCGAGCTTTCTGGAAAAACGGAGAGCGCTATCCGGTTGAGCTCACGCGCCGAGGCGAGATCCCGGCCAAAGGGTTTCTCGACGATAAGCCGCGCACCATCGCCCAGCCCAGATGCGCCGATTGCCGAAATGACGGTCTCGAACATGGCGGGAGGAATGGCAAGATAGTGCGCCGGACTCCTCGCACCCGGCAACGCGGCTCGAATTGCCGCAAAGGTGCGTGCATCCGCATAGTCACCACCGACGAAACGAAACAGACCAAGCAGGCGTTCAAACGCCTTCGAATCGTCGATACCGCCATGCGCCTTGAGACTCTCGCCTATTCTTTCGCGCACTCGGGCTTCGTTCCATTTTGCGGAAGCGACCCCGACGACAGGTACGCTCAATGCACCGTTTTTCACCATCGCATAGAGCGCTGGAAACAATTTTTTGTACGCCAGATCCCCTGTCGCTCCGAACAGCACCAGCGCGTCCGACGTTGGCGGAAGGGTGGCAGTCATTTGCTTATCCATGCTTTTTCTTCCCTTTTTCAAAATCGAGAAACCGTCATTGCTTCATCATGCCGAAAGGCAGATCGGCGGGATCCATATGAATGAGGACATCGACACCGACCGTTGGGCAAACCGCACTTGCGGGAATGGCATGGCCGCTGAACCAGTTCCCCAGCGCACGCCGTTTGGATGCACCTTCAACCAGGAAGAGGACTTTCCTGGCCCGGCTCAAGCGCGCGGCGCTCAAGCTGACACGATGAGCAGGAGGTTTCGGTGCATTGCAGACCGGCAGCACGTCGGCCGAGCACTCGCCCGTTCCCCAGTCGTTGCCGGGGAACAGACTCGCGGTATGTCCGTCTTCCCCCAACCCGAGCAACACCAGATCGAAATCGCCCACTCCCTGCAAATCCCGGGCATAGGCCGCCGCCGCAAACTGCGGCCCGGCGCCCGCATTGATGGCATGGATATTCGCAGCAGGAATCGGCACGTGGTTCAGCAAGGCGATACCGGCCATCCGCGAATTTCGCTCGGCGTTTTCATCCGGCAAACAACGTTCGTCGCCAAAGTAGATATGCCAATTTTTCCAGTCGGCGGAAAACCTGCATAGCGATTCGTAGATCGTACGCGGCGTACTGCCGCCGGCCAGTACGAAATCGAAATGACCACGGGCACGAATCGCCTCTTCCGCCACAGACAGGATGTCATCCAGCGCACGCCGACGGAAATCCTCGCCGTCCTTCGAAACGTGCCATCGGCATAGTTGGTCAACAGTCATGATCCGACTCCGTGAAAGATCAGACATTATCGGAAATCAAGTGCCGTTTTCCCGATTCGTTTCGAATTTTCGCATTGCGCACGCCCTATGTAACGATGCCAGAAAATTGCCGGCAGAGACGTGCTTTGTCGGAACATGAATCGCAAGTAAACTTGCTGCATGCTACGCAATGCCCCCATGCGGAGACAACGCCTGCGGCCGACTACGCCATGCAAGACCCGCTCTCGCCGGGAGCGCGCAACACAAAGCGCTTGCTTGCATGAAGCGAGTACAGCCCTTTATCCAAGCTCGGAAACACAATAGCTGTCAGAGGAGAACAACCATGTTGTCATTAATCGCCGCCGTCGCTCGCAATCGGGTCATCGGCAAGGACAACCAGTTGCTCTGGCACCTGCCCGGCGACATGCGCCACTTCCGCGAAACGACACGCGGCAAGCCGGTCATCATGGGACGGAAGACCTGGGAATCGCTGCCGGAAAAATTCCGCCCGCTACCCGGCCGGCAAAACATCGTCGTCAGCCGCAATCCGGCGTACGCCGCTCCCGGCGCCACGCTGGCGGTATCACTCGAAAACGCACTGAAACAGGTGGAGGCCTCGGACGAGGCCTTCGTCATCGGCGGTGCCGACCTATACCGCCAGGCGCTGCCGTTCGCCGAACGTCTCTACCTGACGGAACTCACGGCGGATTTCGAGGGTGACAGCTGCTTCCCCGAGGTACCGCCGGCGGATTGGAAAGAGACATCACGTAGCCAGCTCGCCGCAGAAAACGGCCTGGCCTACACCTTCGTGGTCTATCAACGGGCGAAGTAACGCCTCCTGACCGGCGCTTGCCGCCCGCTCATGGAGCGGCATTCCTCACTACCCAAGGGACCTTTTCTCATCTCTCGGTGAATTTTTATCATGCGCTGAGGTTGTATCGACGGGCTATGATTCGCGCTTAAGCATGTTAGTGATGTCTGTCTGAAATACCTAGATTGCAGCGAGAAATCGCTCAACGCGAACATACGAAAGGATCCATGATGAGTTTTCAAACCGGAGTTGGTCAGCGGACTGCTGTTGTCACAGGATGTGCCTCGCCTCGCGGGATCGGTTTTGCCGTAGCACGCCGATACGCTCAAGAAGGATGGGCGGTCGCGATGCTCGATATCGATGAAGCAGCCCTGAAGATTGCCGCAGAGAAAGTGAAATCCGAGTTCGGTCAACCCGTGCTTGCAATGCACTGCAACATCGGGGACAAAACGTCGGTCGATGCAGCGGCCAAGGCCGTCATGGAATCAAACCTGCCCCCGGTCGGTGCCATTGCCAACGTAGCCGGCATTCCTTCCCCGTCGTCATTCCTGGAACTCTCCCTGGAGGAATGGAACCGGGTCTACGCCGTCAACTGCACCGGTTCGTTCCTCGTCTGCCAGGCGTTTATCCCTCAGATGATCGAAGGCGGCTACGGACGCATCGTCAACATGTCTTCCGTCACCGCACAGCACGGCGGCGGTGTGTTTTCGAAGACGTCCTACGCGGCGGCGAAGGCGGGCGTTATCGGCCTGACGCGCGGCCTGGCCCGAGAGTTCGCACAATACGGCATCACCGCCAACGCGATCTGCCCGGGTGTTGTCGATACCGACATCCGCGTGGGCTCAACACCTGAAAACGAGGCGAAGCTGGCCGAAGCGGTCCCCATGAAACGCCAGTGCAAGCCGGAAGAAATCGCGGCACTGTACGTTTGGCTTTCCAGTGCAGACGCCGGATACATCACGGGGACGACACAGAACATCAACGGCGGGGCTTACATAGCCTGACCCGGCTCCAGGACTCGAACAGATTGGTCGCCGGCCGGAAGGTTTCAGGGAAAGCCGGACCTCCAAACATCTTCTGAACAGGGAACGCAAACGGCAGGAGTTGCCCAGGAGTTGCCCAACTCCTGCCGAGTTCCCCTGCAGAACATCCTGCAAGTCAGCAGCCCGATATCGCCTGCTCTGGCGCGATGGGACTGCCCGACCGCCCCCTGCACTCGGGCGGTCAATTGGGGAAGGATTCCGGGGGAAGGATTCCGCAATCAGCGAACGCAATCGACGTAGTACGTCGCCTTGCCGTTCACCACTTCCTTGACGAGGCCGTGAATGTCGGTCTCGAAACCGGGGAACTGTTCGTTGAAGTGCTGCGCGAACTTGAGATAGCGCACGATCGTCGCGTTGAAGCGCTCGCCCGGGATCAGCAGCGGGATGCCCGGAGGATAGGGTGTCAGCAGGATGCTGGTGATCCGCCCTTCGAGTTCGTCGATCGGCACCCGGTCGATTTCGCGGTGCGCCATCCTGGAGAAGGCGTCGGTCGGTTTCATCGCCGGCACCATGTCCGACAAGTACATCTCGGTGGTCAGGCGCGCCACGTCGTTGACCGAATAGACGCCGTGAATCAGATGGCACAAATCCTTCAGGCCGATGCGCTCGTAGCACGGATGCTTCTGCACGAACTCCGGCAACACCTTCCACAGCGGCTGATTCTTGTCGAAATCATCCTTGAACTGCTGCAGTTCGGTGACCATCGTGTTCCAGCGGCCCTTGGTGATGCCGATGGTGAACATGATGAAGAACGAATAGAGTCCGCACTTCTCGACGATGACCCCGTGCTCGGCAAGGTACTTGGTGACGATCGCCGCCGGGATGCCGCGCTCGGAGAATGAGCCGTCGACATCCAGCCCCGGGGTGATCACCGTCGCCTTGATCGGGTCGAGCATGTTGAAGCCGTCGGAAAGCTGCTGGAAGCCATGCCAGCGTTCGCCGGGTTTCAGCATCCACGCCTCGCGCTCCTCGATGCCTTCCTCGGAAAGGTCATCCGGCCCCCACACCTTGAACCACCAGTCGCCGCCCCACTCTTCCTCGATCTTGCGCATCGCGCGGCGGAAATCGAGCGCCTCGGCGATCGACTCCTCGACCAGCGCCGTTCCCGACGGCTCTTCCATCATCGCCGCAGCCACATCGCACGAAGCGATGATCGAATACTGCGGTGAGGTCGACGTGT
Source organism: Gammaproteobacteria bacterium (assembly GCA_029289235.1). Lineage (GTDB taxonomy): Bacteria > Pseudomonadota > Gammaproteobacteria > Burkholderiales > Rhodocyclaceae > Propionivibrio. The sequence continues at coordinate 27,090 of JARFTZ010000023.1, read as the reverse complement.
GCATCAGGTAGGCTTCGTTGAAGACATTGCGGTCGAGCTCGCGCTCCTCGGAGTTCTGCACCAGGATCTGCGAGGCCTGCGACAGCCCCGCCAGCAGTTTGTGCGTCGACTGCGTGGCGAAGACCATCGATTCCTTGCAGCGCGGCCGGTCGGCACCGATCGCGTGATAGTCGCCGTAGAAATCGTGGAAGGCGGCGTGCGGCAGCCAGGCTTCGTCGAAATGCAGCGTGTCGATCTTGCCGTCGAGTTCGTCCTTGATGTCCTCGACGTTGTAGAGGATGCCGTCGTAGGTCGACTGGGTGATCGTCAGCACGCGCGGCTTGGCGTTCTTGTCCTTGGCGAACGGGTTGGCGGCGATCTTCTTCTGGATGTTCTCCCAGGCAAACTCCGACTTCGGGATCGGCCCGATGATGCCGTAGTTGTTGCGCGTCGGCATCAGGAATACCGGAATCGCGCCGGTCATGATGATCGAATGCAGCACCGATTTGTGACAGTTGCGGTCGACGACGACGATGTCTCCCGGCGCGACGGTCGAGTGCCAGACGATCTTGTTCGACGTCGACGTGCCGTTGGTGACGAAGTACAGGTGATCGCAATTGAAGATGCGCGCGGCGTTGCGTTCGGACGCCGCCACCGGCCCCGTGTGGTCGAGCAGTTGCCCGAGTTCCTCGACCGCGTTGCAGACGTCGGCACGCAGCATGTTCTCGCCGAAGAACTGGTGGAACATCTGCCCGACCGGCGACTTGAGGAAAGCCACCCCACCCGAATGCCCGGGGCAATGCCACGAGTACGAGCCGTCTGCAGCGTAGTGCGTCAGCGCGCGGAAGAACGGCGGCGCCAGCGAGTCGAGGTAGGCCTTGGCCTCGCGCTTGATGCTGCGCGCGATGAACTCCGGCGTGTCTTCGTACATGTGGATGAAGCCGTGCAGTTCGCGCAGCACGTCGTTCGGGATGTGCCGCGAGGTCCGCGTCTCGCCGTGCAGGAAGATCGGAATTTCGCGGTTGCGATGGCGTATCTCGGCGACGAAGGCGCGCAGCTCAGCCAGCGTCTCCTCCGGCTCCAGCGCCAGTTCCTCGTCATCGATCGAGAGGATGAAGGCGCTCGCCCGCGACTGCTGCTGGGCGAACGATGCCAGGTCGCCATAGCTCGTGACGCCGAGCACCTCCATTCCCTCCTTCTCTATCGCCGCCGCCAGGGCGCGGATGCCCAGGCCGCTGGCGTTTTCCGAGCGGAAGTCCTCGTCGATGATGATGACCGGGAAATGAAAGCGCATGGCTTTATCCTTCAAAAAGCAGCGACCCGCCGCAGCGGGTCAGAAAACAGGACGGAAAAAAGACGAAAGTATTGCAGGCTCAGATTTTCGGCAGCGTCACGCCGACCTGCCCCTGGTACTTGCCGCCGCGATCCTTGTACGAGGTCTCGCAGATCTCGTCGGACTCGAAGAACAGCACCTGGGCACAGCCTTCGCCGGCGTAGATCTTTGCCGGCAGCGGCGTGGTGTTGGAGAACTCCAGCGTCACGTACCCTTCCCACTCGGGTTCGAATGGCGTGACGTTGACGATGATGCCGCAGCGGGCGTAGGTGCTCTTGCCGAGACACACGGTCAGCACGCTGCGCGGAATGCGGAAATACTCGACGGTACGCGCCAGGGCAAAGGAATTCGGCGGAATCACGCAATACCCCTTGCCCGAGACCTCGACGAACGACTGGGGATCGAACGCTTTCGGATCGACGATCGTCGAGTTGATGTTGGTGAACACCCGGAACTCGTCGGCGCAGCGGATATCGTAGCCATAGCTCGACGTCCCGTATGACACGATCTTCTGGCCGGCGATCTCGCGCACCAGGTCGGGCTCGAACGGCTCGATCATGCCGTGCTGCTCCGCCATGCGGCGAATCCACTTGTCGGACTTGATGGACATTGGCTGACTACCCTGAACCGGTAAATAAAGGCGGCTATTTTACGGTTTCCAGCCCCGCGTGGGGGCTCGTTCGAAATTTTCGTATTTCGCCTTTCGGATCAGCCGGTTGCAGAGCAACTGGACCGTGCATTGAACTGTGGCGATTGAGCACGCTCCGTGTCAATCAGAGATACTCGTTCAGATGCGACAGCGAGCCGATGAAAACGACTTTCGCTGCGATTTCGTCTGGCACGCCATCTCGACCGTGCAACGAAAAAACATGCATGCCTGCGGCCACGCCGGCGACAAGCCCGGGGATGCTGTCTTCCACTACCGCACAATGCTGCGGCTCATGCCCCAAGCCCCGGGCTGCAGCGAGGAACAACCCCGGGTCCGGCTTGAAACTGCCCTCGTCGTAGGCACTGAAGATCCGGTCACCCACCAGTGGCAGCAGACCGGTCAGTTCCAGGGTAAGCAACACCTTTTCCCGCGGGCCGTTGGTCGCGACACCGAACGGGATTTCCAGGCGACTCAGCAAATCGAACGCCCCGGGGATTTCCCTGAGATTTTCCCTGAACCGCTGCGCAATGGTAGCCCGGTACTGCCGGGTAAATTCGGCCTCGAAATCCTCGGGCTTATCCTCGACCTGCGCCCCGATCCAGTTGGCGATATCCGCCATGCGGCCACCGCGAAAACGCGCGTGCGCCTCCGCGCGGCTCAGCGTCAAGCCGGCGGCGACAGCCATTTCATGGAGCGCGTCCATCCCAGGAACCTCGCTGTCAACGAGCGTCCCGTCACTATCGAAAATTACGGCGCGAATATCTCTATGCATGGAAAAACAAGACAAAAGGGGAAAGAGGCCTGCCGCCCGCGGGCAAGACACGTAGCCAGGTCAATAACGTTTGTTGGCGATCGCCGCCCGCGACTTGTTCAGGTTGGAGATGACCTGATCGCTGCGCAGCAGGGAAACACCGACGGAGAGGACGTCGATCACGCAGAGTTGCGCGATGCGCGAGGCCATCGGCTCGAAGCGGAAACCGGTTTCCGACGATCCGACCAGCAAGGTATGCGTCACCACCTTCGACAGCGGCGACTTGGCGTAACTGACGATGCCGATCGTCGTCGCCCCGGCGTTCTTCGCCGCCTGGACCGATTCGATGACGTCGTGCGTCGAACCGGAATGGGAAATGGCGACAAATACCTGCCCGGGCTTCATCATCGCCCCGGCCATGATCGCCATGTGCGTATCGCTGTACCACTCGCAGGGAATGCCGATACGGAAGAACTTGTGATGCGCGTCCATCGCCACCGCTGCGGAACCGGCCAGCCCGTGGAAGATGATCTTGTCCGCGCGGGACAGATCCTCGATGGCCTTCTGCACCGTCGCGAAATCGAGGGTGCCCAGGGTACTCTGGATCGCGTCCTGGTTCGCCGCGAAGACCTTGCGGACGAGTTCGGGCGCTTCCTCCTGCTCATTCATCGACTCATGAATGGTGCGCACCGGCGGAATGATGCTCTGCGCCAGGTGGATCTTGAAATCCTGGAAGCCCTTGAACCCCAGGGCGCGGCAGAAGCGGATCACGGTGGGATCGCTGACCTTCGCCTGTTCGGCGAGCTGGCTCACCGAAAAGTGAATGACCTCGTCCGCCTTCTGCAAGACGTACTCGGCGACCTTCACCTCGGACTTGCGCAGGTCGGCGTACTTTTCGGTTATGAAATTCACTTGGTGCACCATAGGCCGCGATTATCCCCGATCCGGCACGGGGCCGCCAGCGCGCCCCGTGCCGAAACGGCCTGAACGGCCTTACAGCCCCGGCACCTTGAAGCTGCCGGTCTCGAACGGCAGATCCAGTTCGGCGAAGCCCTTTTCGAGGATGGTACGCAGCTCACGATACTTCGGATTGTCGAAGCCCGGCATGATCATCGGCTTGCGCGGGAAGCCGGCGTCGAAGCCGCGCGCGTACAGCGCCATGTGCGAGGCGATCGTCGAATCGGTGAAGTGCAGCTTGGCCGACAGATCCATCATCACCAGGTAGGCCTTGCGCGCACGGTCCCACTCGCCGGCGAAGGTGGCACGGACCAGTTCGGTCATGATTTCCGGCGCCCAGTTGTTGATCCCGGCGATCGCCGCCTTGACACCCATGTGCACCAGCGGCAGCCAGCCGGTGGAGGTGCCGATGATCAGCTGGAAGTCCTTGCCGGCTTCCTGTGCGCCGTAGGCGACCTGAGAGACCAGGCCGATCGACAGCGGGCTGTCCTTCATGCCGGCGAGGCCGTATTCCTGCAGCGTCTTGATCGTCTTGAGGTTGAACGTGTAGCGCGAGGTTTCCGGGTTGTTGTAGGCATACACGGGCAGCTTCACCGCGCCGATGATCGCCTTGTAGTACTCGATGACCACCTCGTCGGTGTGCTTGTAGTAGAACGGCGGGACGGCGCCGATGGCGTCGACGCCGATCTTCTCGGCGGCCTGGGCCAGTTCGACGGCGTTCTTGGTGTCGATGCAGCCGACGTGCGGCAACAGCACCTTGTTCTTGAAGCCGTCAGCCGACTGGCGCGCCATCTTGAACACCGAAACGCGCTCCTCGGTGCTCATCAGCGGACCGGCGCCGTACGATCCGGTCAGGAAGAGACCGTCGACACCCTTGGAAAAAATCCAGTCCATGTGCCAGCGGGTTTTGGCTGCGTCGATGTTGCCGGACGCGTCGAAAATGGTGATGTTAGGGACGAGCGAGCCCTGGATTGTCATGATTCATCCTTTTCAAAAAGACAAGTTGTGGGAGGGAGGGAACTGGCTAGATCATTTTTTTCTTATGCGGCGCGCCAGCGCACCGGGGTTGACGGCGCACTCCGACCGGCCGTGCAGGAGCACGTCGATGAGATTGCGCGCGACAATTCGTGAGACGTTGCCGGCGGATTCGACCGACGTCGCCGCCAGGTGCGGCGTCAGCGTCGCACCCGAGGTGCGCAAGGGCGAATCGGGTGACAGCGGTTCCGGGTCGAACACGTCGATGGCTGCGCCGGCAAGCCTTTTTTCGCGCAAGGCCACGCACAGGGCCTCGTCATCGACCAGACCGCCGCGTGCCGTATTGATCAGATAGGCATTGGGCTTCATCAGGCCGAGACGGCGGGCGTCGACGAAGTTGCGGGTCTTGTCGTTCAGCGAGAGCGCAAGAACAACGAAGTCGGCTTCGGCAAACACCTCGTCGGGCGATTGCGCCAGGGCAACGGCAGCGCGCTCCGCCCATTCGCGGTCGGGATAGACGTCAAAGCCGATGACGCCCATGTTGAAACCGGAGAGCAGCTCGACGATGCGCTGGCCGATGTTGCCGAGGCCGATGACGCCGAGGGTCTTGCCGGAGACCTCATGCCCTGCCGTGCGCTCCCAGCGCCCGGCCTTGAGGATCTCGATGTGCTTGTCGATCGATCGCGCCGCGACCAGCATCAGCGCGACGGTCAGTTCGGCCACAGCGTTGCGGTTGGCGCCCGGCGCGTTGGCCACCAGCACGCCGTTTTCTGTCGCCGCAGCAACATCGATCGCATCCAGGCCGGTCCCGTGCATATGCACGACTTGCAGGCGATCGGCGGCGGCGAACACGCCTGCATCGACCGTGTCGTTGCCGACGACGAGCGCGTCGCACCCGGCGATTTCGGTGGCGATTTCGGCAGCGTTCATCGAGGGCCGCGAGCCGCGGACGATCTCGATGCCATTTTCCTTGAGCAGCTCAAGCGCATCGGGCGCAACGCGGCCGAATGACTTGGAGGTCACCAGAACCTTCACAACACGTTCCTTTCATTGAGATTGATTCCTCGCAGCTGATCGACGAGGCGGGTGTAGCCCGCGTAAACCGCGTGGTAGCGTTCGCGATTCGCGGCGTCGGGACGGTATGTCTTCGCCGTGCGCGCCTCGCCGATGAAAGACAGCGCCGGGATGGCGCCCAGGCCGTTCAGTGCAAGAATCGCCGCGCCCGCGATCGATCCTTCGCCGTCCGCCGGCACCCGGATCTCGGCATCGAGGACATCGGCGAGGAGTTGCGGGATGATCGGCGAACGCGCCAGCCCGCCGGTCAGCACGACATGCTCCGCGAGGGTCAGCTTCTTGCGCATGACGCCGACGATCGTCCGCAGGTCGAAGGCAACCGCTTCGAGCATGGCGCGCGCCATGTGCGCCGCCGAATGATCGGCCGTGAGTCCGTACATCGTGCCCTTGAGCCGGCCGTCCCAATAGGGCGAACGCGCCTTGCGCAGATAGGGGAGGAAATACAGCCCATCGCACCCCGGCGCGATTTCGGCGGCCGTACGATCCATGATCGCGTAGGCGTCGCGTTCGGCAATCCCGGCGGTGCCGAGCACCTTGCCGGCAAACCACTGGTAGGCGTTGCCGACGTTGGTCACGATGCCGCCGCTTGCCCAAAGCTCCTCGGTCAGGCAGAAGCACCATAGGCTCGCTGCGTCGTCGACAGTCGGCCGCTCTGCCAGGCAGCGTGCCGCCCCGGAGGTACCGAGGTCGATGTTGACCGTTCCCGGCAAGGAGGCTCCCGCACCCAGATTGGCCAGCGGACCATCGCCGCCGCCGAGGAAGACGGCAACGTCCTCCGGCAAACCCAGGCCGGCCAGCGGGGAACCGGCTTGCAGCGAGAACCGCTGCGTCCCTGATACCGGCGACGGCAGCCGCTCCGACAGCAGACCAAGGTAGTCCAGCGCCTTCGTGCTCCAGCGGTGCGCGTGGATGTCGAGCAACCCCGTGGACGAAGCCATCGAATAGTCGATAGACCATTCGCCGATGAGCGGGAAGGTCACGTACTCCTTGATCGACACGAAACGGGCGGCGGCGCGGAATAGTTCCGGCTGTTCGCACTTGAGCCAAAGCAGCTTGGCGAACGGGAAGATCGAGTTCATCGGACAGCCGGTGTCCGGGTAGAGCCATCGGGCACCGAGTGACTTTTTCATTGCCTCGGCCTGCGGCTCCGAGCGCCCGTCCGACCAGAGGATGTTGCGCGTGAGCGGGCGATGGGCGTGATCAAGAGCGATCACGCCGTACATCTGCGACGAGAAGCTGATCGCTTCGATTTCGCCCGGCTTCGCCCCGTCCTGTTGCAGGCACTGGGCGATGGCGCGATAGACCTCGGCACGCACCAGATCGGGATCCTGCTCTTCCAGGTACTGCGCCGGCCGGATCGTCGAGTAGGCGATCTGCGCGCGGGCGTGGATCGCCCCTGTCGCGTCGTACACCATCGCCCGCACGGACGAGGTGCCGATATCGACCGCCAGCACGCGGGTGGTATGGGTTTGCATTGGCAAGTTCATCATCGGCTCCGATTCAATAGAGTCCGAGCAGTTGCTTGGGCACGTAGGTGATGACATTCGGGAAGGCAACGCAGACGAACAGCGCGATGTAGATCGCCGCGATGTACGGGACAAGTTCCTTCACGACCTGGCTCAGCGGGCTTTCCGACATCGAACAGCCGAGATAGATCAGCGTGCCCACCGGCGGCGTCACCAGCCCTGCGGTCAGCGTGGCGCAGAAGAAGACGCCGAAGTAGATCGGATCGACACCGAATGCAGCGACCGGCGCCATGAAGATCGGCGTCAGGATCAGGATCGCCGGCGTCAGGTCCATGATCATCCCGACGATGAACAGGATGCCGAACGACACCGCCATGAACGCATACGGCCCTTGGATGTTCGCCACCAGCGTTTCGGTGACCTGCTGCGGCACCCGCTCGTAGGTCAGAATCCAGCCGACGGCCGTCGCCGCGCCGACGATGGCCATCACCGCGGCCGAGCCTTTCATCGCTGTCGCCATCATTGTCGGCAACTCGCGGATCTTGAATTCCCGGTAGATGAAGGAGCCGACGAACCAGGCATACATCACGGCCATCGAGGCGGTTTCCGTCGCCGTCATCATCCCGGAGGTGATGCTCACCATGATCATCACCGGAAAGACCAGCGCCCAGGCGATGCCCTTGGTGTCGCCGAAATCGATCTCGGGCACGTTGACACCCCAGCCGCGTTTCTTCGAGACGAGGTAGGCGACCGCTACTTCCATCGAAAGAATGAAGGTCCCGATCAGGAAGCCGCCGGCGAACAACGCCGCCACGGAATCACCGGTCGTCGAGCCATAGACGATCATCGGGATCGACGGCGGAATGATCGGCCCGACCACGCCGCCGGCGCCGATCGTCGCCGCGGCGAAGGCCGGCGAATAGCCCTGGCGTACCATCGCCGGATACATGATCGCGCCGATCGCCAGCATCGTGGCGATGGCCGACCCGTTGATCGCGGCGAAAACCCCGCAGGAAACGACCGTGACGATCGCCAGCCCGCCGGGGATATCCTTCACGAGCTTCGACACGGCGGCGATGATGCGTCGCGTCATGCCGCCGCCGTTCATGATCTCGCCGGCGAGAATGAAGAAGAACATCGCGGTCAGGCCGAAATTGTCGAGCGAGACCATGAATTTCTGGGCGAAGACGATCAGGTCAACGCCCTTCATCAGGAGCATCGCCACCGCCGCCGCGGCGAGTGACAACACTACAGGCGAACCGACGGCGAACAGCGCGCCGAAGATAGCCAGGTATATGAACAGCGTGCTCATGCCGATTCCTTCCGCACAAAGATGGCGGCGATCTTCGCCAGGCCGATCACTACCCACACCCCGCCTGCAACCACGCCCGGCCACATGAACAGCGACGTCGGCATGTTGGTCGCCGGCAACGGCACATCACCGGTCATCAGGGTAAATTTCCCGCCTTCGTAGGCCAGCAGCCCGCCGACAACGACCAGGCACAGGCCGGTAACCGCCTTGAAAATGAGGTTGAATGCGCCCGGCCGCTTGGCCAGGCTGTCGAAACCGATGTGCTCGTTGCGGATGAAACCGCCGGTAATGGCGATGAACATCGCCAGAACAAAGAACAAGCGAATGACCTCTTCCGACCACACGATCGAAGAATCGAACACGTAACGCATGACCGCGTTGCTGAACATCAGTAGCGTCATGGCGATCCCCAGCACCACATAGATGGCTATTTCGATCCGCCGCCAAGCGGAAAGCCCCTTGGGGTTCTTAATGCTGCTCATTGCTGACCTCTCCATAGTGACCTGCTCGCTCTCCGCGCGATTGCCTCATTGCCGAGGCAATCGCCCGAACAACCCGGCGAGGCTACTTCGCCGCCTCGAGCACTTCCTTGAGAGTCGATTCGTACGCCGCGCCGTATTCTTTCTTGGCCCACTCGAATGCCGGCTCGGCGGCCTTCTGGAACGCAGCCTTCTCGGCGTCGGTCAGTTCAAGCACCTCGGACTTCTTGGAAATCTCGGCGACGTACGCCTTCTGCTGGTCGCGGCCGAGCTTGCGCTGCCACAGGCGCATGTCATACACCGTATCTTTCACCAGCTTCTGGACGTCGGCAGGCAACTTGTCCCACTTCGACTTCGAGTAATAGACCGGGACCGACGAATAGACGTGATCGGTCAGGGATACGTACTTTTGCTGCTCGTAGAACTTGTTGGTGGCGATCAGCGAGAGCGGGTTCTCCTGCCCATCGACCATCTTGGTCGCCAGCGCGTTGTAGATTTCGGTGAAAGGCAACGGTGTGGGATTGGCACCGAGATCGGAGAAGTACTTCATGTGCAGGCGATTCTGCTGCGTGCGCATCTTCAATCCCTTCAGGTCCGCCGGGGCCTTGATCGGGCGGGCGTTGTTCGACATTTCCCGGAAGCCGTTTTCCCAGAAAGCCAAGCCGACCAGGCCTTTCGCTTCCAGCCCCTTGAGGAGCTTGTCTCCGGCCGGACCATCGAGCACTTTGTCCACCTGCGCGTAGTTGATGAAGATGTACGGTGTTTCGAGCACGTAATAGATCGGGTTCTGCTGCCCGAGCGGCCCGGTCGTCGTCAGCAGCATGTCGGTCATGCCGGTCTGCAACTGGCCGATGATTTCTCCTTCGGAGCCCAGCGCGCCGCCGGGAAAGACCTGCACGTCGAGCCGGCCGTTCGCTGCCTGCAGCCGCTTCTTCAGCTCCAGCGCCCCCTCGTGAATCGGACCGCCGGCCGTTCCGTAGCCAATCTTGATCACGATCTTGTCGCCCGACTGCGCCACGGCAGACGAAACGCCGATAACCGCCAATGACGCCGCCAGCAATACTTTCTTGAACATGACAACCTCCATAGTTATTTCCGGATATCCGTCACCCCGACAAACAGGGAAACGAAGTTCAGACACCGCCCGAACCGCGGGCGCCATGAAACGACACACCCGATCAATTCGGTAGTAATACTACTCCGTAAACACGTCGTGTCAACAACCTTCAAACAGAATCGCGGTCGCCGCACAACCAATTAAACAAAAAGGAATTTTCAGAAACAGCCGATGACGAGCCGGTCTTTGCCGACGACCCCACAAGCCGCCGCCACTGCACTACACAAGACACTACCGTGTTGTATCACTACAACATATACAAACAACATCAACAACTAACGCTCCGCGAGAAACCGGCGTCTTTTCGCGCCGATTCCTCGCCCACGCCACTCGCCGCATCAATGACCTTTGATTACTTTGCAAGGTAAGGCGTGGCGCCGACTTTCATCTTGTAGATCCGGAAATTCGGCACCTTCGGCTGATCGAAGTCCATGTCGCCATCGACCCACAAGTGCAGGTGATTGGAGACCAGATACAGATCGCCTTTCGGCCCCCATCCCAGCGTATCCGGCCAGGAAATCGCCTCGTCGCTGGCAAACGTCGAGATTTTTCCGCTCTTCGCATCGCGCTTCATGACGCCGTTCAACGTCAATCCGGTCATGTACAGGTTGTTCTTCCGGTCAGCGGTCATCCCGTCGGTATTGGATGGCAGCGAAGAAACCACCTTGGCCGCGCTCTTGACCTCATCCTCGCTCTTCGAAAAGTCGCGGAGCAGTTCCGTCGGCAGGCTCAGCAACCGGTTGCCGGTCAGGTTCGTCCAGTAGAGGGTCTTCTTGTCGCCGGACAAGGCGATGCCGTCGGCACCGGTGCGCATCGGATTGGGCTTGCCATCCTTGGCCTTCAGCACATCCCGCCCGTGAATCCTGAAGGTAAAGGCTTCGTCATTGACCCACTCCGGCGCCGAAAGCACGCGCTTCGCCTTGTTGTTCTTGACGTCATAGACGATGAGCCCGCCCTTCAACGGATCGCAGAAAATCCCGGAGTCGGTGATGTAGATATAGCCGCTGTCATTGTCGACCGCGACGTCGTTGAGGAACGAGCACTTCCTGTCCGAATCCTGTTCGCTGAATTCGTAGCGCGCCACTTCTTTGCCGGTCTTCAGATCCCAGCCGATCAGCTTCTCGTCGCCCGGCGCGGACGGCGCGCCCGCGACGTGCCCCTGGTCGAGGATCCACATCACATCGTTGCGGTCGATCTCGAAACCCAGGACCGCCTTCAACCCCTTCGGATTGGCAACGTCATTCATCTCCTTGCTGGGGAACGGCTGGAGTTTCCATTGCCCGTCCTTCTTGACCAGCTTGCTAAGCGTTGCCGGCACCTCCTTGCCGCCCCAGCGGGCCGTAGTGACGTAGATCGTTCCCTTGGAATCAACCTTGACCCCGTGCAGCAAAGCCTTTTTCCACGTTTGCGCGTCGTCGTACGCCTTTTCGGCTGCGGCATCGCCCAGGTCGTACGCCAACCGATTCCATTCGGCGACGACTTCGAGCTTCGGTTGCGCGGCCATGCTCGCGACGGGAACCACCGCCAGACAGGCAGCGACGGACAGACACAAGGCAGATCTTTTGAACATGATTTGACTCCTCTCGGTTTGGACTTGCTGCTCACAAAATGGCCATCGACCTTCCACCAACCGCGCGAACTGCCGAACAGCCGAAAGAATTCTAACTACAACAAATTGCCGCTTTGTATTGTTACTACATTCACGAACGAAGAAAGTCGAGGGGTTTATTCATCAAAAGATGGAATACGCCCCTCGGGGAACCTCTTTTCTAGAACACTCCGGGGTACGCTCCGCCGTCGATCAGCAGGTTCTGACCGGTGATGTAGCCGGCGTGGGCGCTGCACAGGAACGCGCACGCCGCGCCGAACTCGCCGGCACGCCCGAAACGCCCCGCAGGGATGCCGGCCAGTTGCCGCGCGGTGATTTCATCGACACGCAGACTGGCTGCGGTAGCTTGAGCCTGGGTGAGAAAAGCCAGGCGGTCGGTATCGAACATCCCCGGCAGCAGGTTGTTGATCGTCACCCCGTGCGGTGCGACCTCGCGCGCGAGGCCGGCGACAAAGCCCGTCAAGCCGGCGCGCGCCCCGTTGGACAGGCCGAGGATGCCGATCGGCATCTTCACCGCCGCACTGGTGATGTTGATGATGCGGCCAAAGCCGCGGCCTATCATCCCGTCGATCGTCGCCTTGATCAGCTCGACCGGCGTCAGCATGTTGGCATCGAGGGCGCGATGCCAATCCGCTTGGGAGAAGTTCCTGAAATCACCGGCAGGCGGCCCGCCGGCGTTCGTCACCAGGATATCCGGCTGCGGGCACGCCGCCAGCGCGAGTGCGCGCCCCTCCGCCGCCGTGATGTCGCAAGCAACCGGAATCACCTCGACGCCAAACCGCGCCCGGATCTCCCTTGCCGCCTCCTCCAGCAAGGCCTCGCGGCGCGCCGCGATGACCAGTTTCACGCCTTCCGCAGCGAGCGCTTCGGCACAACCGCGCCCCAGTCCGCGACTCGCTGCACACACCAGTGCTGTTTTCCCCCGCAACCCGAGATCCATCCGCTTTCTCCAGTTCAGTCGTAAAAAAGGCCCGCCTGCGGCGCGCGCCGCGATTCATACTACCGCGGCGCAGCGCTCAGGCATTCCGCTTGTACCGCTCCAGCCAGTGCGCGTAAGGAGCAGGCAGCACCCAATCGGGGCGATCGACATGCAGCGCATGCGCCGCCTCGTGCGTCCAGTACGGGTTGGCCAAGTGCACGCGGCCGATCATCACCACGTCCAGTTGGCCTGTCGCGACCGTGTGTTCCGCCAGTGCGGGCGTATCGATGTTCCACGACGAGGCGACAGGCAATTTTGCCTCGCGCTTTACCCGCGCCGCCACCGGCGACAGGAAGGCCGGCCCCCACGGAACATTGGCATCCGGCGTCGAGAAATTGACGCTGACGTTGACGAAATCCAGCCCGCGCGCGCGGAATTGCCGGATCAGCTCGATCGACTCGGCCAGCGTCTCCTCGTCGCTCCCGTCGTACTCGATGACACCGAAGCGTGCAGTCAGCGGCAGATTCTCCGGCCAGACTTCGCGCACGGCAGACAGCGTTTCCAGCAGGAAACGGCCGCGCCCGGCGAAGTCGCCACCGTAGGCATCAGTGCGCTTGTTGGCATGTGGCGAGAAGAAGCTCTGCGCCAGATAGCCATGCGCGAAATGCAACTCCAGCCATTCGAAACCGGCCTCCCGCGCACGACGCGCCGCGGCAACGAAATCAGCTTTCACCCGCTCGATGTCGGCCAGCGTCATCTCTCGCGGCACTCGCGGCAAGTTGGCGCCGAAGGCGACCGGCGACGGCGAGATCGTCTCCCATGCACGCGGATCGCTCTCGGGGATATGGTCATCGCCTTCCCACGGAACATTGGCGCTGGCCTTGCGCCCGGCGTGCCCGATCTGGATGCCGGGCACGGCGCCACCCGCTTTTATTGCAGCAGCAACCTGGGCCAGCCCGGCAGCCTGGTCGTCATTCCACAACCCCAGGCAGGCGGGACTGATGCGTCCCTCCGGCGCGACACCGGTCGCCTCGACGATCACCAGCCCGGCACCGCCCCGCCCGAGGCTGGCGTAGTGGCCGAGATGCCAGTCGTTGGCCAGACCGTCGGTGGCGCTGTACTGGCACATCGGCGGTACGGCAATGCGGTTTTTCAGAATGACGGATTTGAGTTTGAACGGAGAAAACAGAGCTGACATGAACGATTCCTGATCCTGTGCTATCAACAAAAGGGGGTTATGCAATCCGGGAAAACACGGCGTGGCAGGTCATCGCTTGAGCGCCGTTTCGCGGACAGCTTCGAGTACCAACTCCGCCACCCTCTCCGACGACGCCGGGTTCTGTCCTGTGACAAGGCGGCCATCCCGCACCGCGAACGGCTTGAAATCGGGCCCGCTCTCGTAACGAGCACCGAGATCGCGGATTCGGGATTCCAGCGCGAACGGAACCTGCTTGTCCATGTTTGCGGCGACTTCCTCGCTGTTGCTGAATGCCGCCACGCGGCGACCAGTGACCAACGCTTTTCCGGTCTCGTCCTTGGCGTTGACCAAACCGGCCGGCCCATGACAAACCGCGGCGACCACTTTTCCTTCTCCCCACGCATCGCTCAACAGCCTCGCAAGGGGTTCGCTCTGCGGTAGATCCCACATCGTGCCGTGACCACCCGGCAGAAAGACAGCGTCGTAGGTGGTCGCTTTCAGCACTTCGATTTTCATCGAAGCCTCGATCTTGGCCCGAGCAACCGGGTCTTTAAGAAAACGCTCGACGCTGGGTGGGTTTTTCCCTTCCGGACGGACCGAACCCGGATCGATCGGGGCTTTCCCCCCCTGGATGGACGCGACATCCACCTCTGCCCCCGCATCGACGAACGCGTAGTAAGGCGTGGTGAACTCTTCAAGCCAGAGACCGGTCGGATGACTGGCACTTCCAGCCATGGCATGAGATGTCAGAACAACAAGGATTTTTAGAGCAGGAGTCATATAAGTATTTCTAACAATAGAGTTTGAAAAATGAATCACCCGCCATGTGATTCATAAAAGGGAAGCACCACGAGCGGCTTCCCGGAGAAACTGCGTTGACGCAGCGCTTCAAGGAGTTCAGGCAGCCCGGAAAAATCGCGCCGAACCTGTGCTTCAGGCTCCATCGCCCCCGAAGCAAGTTGTTCGAGCATCCGTTCGCCGTCGGCGGTCAGGCGCGCCCAGGCGGCATCGCTTCCGTACCGATGCAAGGCGCCCAGTGCAACTTCGTGCAACGAAATGGCCTGCTCGAACGCGGGAAATGGCCATTGCGGCACACGCCCCTGAATGCAGACCAAGTGACCGTTGGCATCGATCCGTTGCGCCAGCTGCGTGGCACGGACCGGTCCGACACTGTCGATCACAGCGTAGAACGACAGTCCCTTGAGCGCTTCCGGTTCCGCGACGCACCGACTTGCGCCTAACGACTTGAGTCGCCCCCAGTGTCGTTCGTGACAAATGGCGCTGACGGAAAATCCGCGCTCCACGGCTAACTGCACCAGATAGAGCCCAACCGCCCCGCCCGCGCCGCTGATCAGCACGGAAGCGTTTTCGTGAAGCGGAATCTTTTCGATGGCCTGCCTCGCCGTCAGGCCCGGACAGGGGAAACTCGCCGCCGTCGCGAAATCAAGCGCCTCCGGCACGCGCATCAATGCGCGGGCGACCAACGGCGTGTACTCCGCAAAACTACCGGCGCAATGAAGATTCTGGTGATAGGCGACACGTTGGCCCAACCAGGAGGCGGAAACGTCCTGGCCTGCCGCCACGACGACACCTGCGCCATCGACACCGGGGACGTGCCCCGGTGGCCAGCCATCGATGTGGCCGAGCACTTTCCAGTCCACCGGGTTGAGCCCGATCACCGCGTTGCGAACGAGCACCTCACCCGCCGCAAGCGGCGGAACTGCGACGTTCTGCAAGCGCAGATCCAGCGGATCATGACCGCTTTGCCAGCCCCACCCTTCGTACGCAGCCGGAACACTCGCCATGTCCATAGCCCTACTGGCCCGGCTGGTACGCGCCCGCCGAATAGGTCAGTTCGTAGCTGTGGCTGTAGATTTCAAGAATATTTCCGAACGGGTCTTCCATATAGACCATGCGGTAAGGCTTTTCTCCCGGGAAATACTCGCGCACGGGCATGCGTTGCTTGCCGCCGGCCGCGACGATTTTTGCGGCCATGCCCTCGACATCGGGATCCTGCACGCAGAAATGGAAAACGCCGGTTTTCCAGTATTCAAAATTGTCATCGGGGCGAACGGCATTACGGAACTCGAAAATTTCCACGCCGACACGATCTCCCGTCGAAAGATGGGCAATGCGGAACGAGCCCCAGTTCTTTCCGAAAACGTCGGTGCACATCACGCCGATGGCACTATCATCTTCCGTGATCGTGGTCGGCGCCATGATCAAATACCAACCCATGACCTCGGTGTAAAACTT
This sequence comes from Gammaproteobacteria bacterium, assembly GCA_029289235.1. Classification (GTDB taxonomy): domain Bacteria; phylum Pseudomonadota; class Gammaproteobacteria; order Burkholderiales; family Rhodocyclaceae; genus Propionivibrio. Next base: position 11,016 of record JARFTZ010000023.1, on the reverse strand, counting down.
GACGGCCGCATCGAGATCGGTGACCGACAGGCCGATATGGGAAAAGCTGCGCGGATAGGGCTTCGCCACGTCCGGTTCTCCTTACTGACTGAAAGAGGCGTACTCTAAGCGCCCGGATTCATAAATTGAACAGCCATTCCGTTATGTCGCCTATAACAGATTCTTATGTTTAACCCGCAATGGCTCAGCACGTTTTCCACGCTGGCCGAACTCGGCAGCTTCACGCGCACCGGCGACCGGCTCGGCCTGACACAGGCCGCTGTCAGCCAGCACATCCGGCACCTTGAAGACCATCTCGGCGCGTTGTTCATCCGCCGGCCACGCCAGCTTGAACTGACGCCGACGGGCAGAACGCTGCTGGACTACTGCCGTGAAGTCGATCAGGCCAGCAAACGTCTCCACCTGCGCCTGTCGGAGTCCGACGCCGATCGCGGCGATATCACGCTGACCAGCCCGGGCAGCATCGGGCTCGCCGTCTATCCGCTGTTGCTCGACCTGCAGGCAACATCCCCGGAGCTGATCATCCGCCACCGCTTCGCGCCCGACCCGGAAGTGCTCGAAGCCGTCGTACAGAATCGCTACGAACTCGGGCTGATGACCTACCGCCCGGACGATCCCCGGATCGCCGCCAGCGTATTCGCCGAGGAAGCGCTCGAACTGGTCGTACCTGCGGGCGAGAATGTGCAGGATTGGCGCGATCTCGAACGCATCGGCTTCATCGACCATCCGGATGGGCAAGCGATGGCCAGCCGCCTGTTCAGCCGCATTTTTCCGGGCAACGCCGGCATCCGCAGCCTGCCTTGCCGCGGCTTCATCAATCACATCGGGATGATTCTGGAACCGGTCGCGCGCGGCTTCGGTTTCTCCGTCATTCCGCAATACGCGCGCCAGGCGTTTCCGAGGCAGGACGCGATTCACGCGGTGACGCATCCCACGCCGGTCATCGACAAGCTTTGGCTGATTCATCGCGCCGAGTGGCCGCTCTCCGCCCGTGCCGAGCGCGCCATCGATTTTCTTCGCCAGCGTGTCGGTGAAAGACGAGACAAGTGATATTCGTTTTTCTGATACGTCAGATAACAAATTGCCATTGGATTTATTTCACTCCAAATTCCATGATGTGAGTACGCGCTGACCGCCGGCTGCTTCACGGCAAGGTTCGGAGGACAGCGAACTCCACACCCTCACATCAGGAAATATCCAATGAACGCAATCATCTGGCCGGAAGGCTACCTCCCCGGCTTCACCGACAACTTTGCCTCGAACGAAATGATCGTCGCCGGCCTCTCGGTCGCCGACCTCTGGCCGTTTCTCAACACCCCCGCGTTGTGGCCGACCTATTACGCCAACTCGGCCAACCCGCGTTTCTACGACAACAAGGGACCGGAACTGGAAAACGACGTGCGCTTCTATTTCGAGACCTTCGGCTTCCCGGTCGAGGCGCAGGTCGTCGAATACGTGGCACCTTCCGCTGGCCAACCCGCCCGCGTCGCCTGGCACGGTTGGGCTGGCAGCGACCCGGAAGACCGACTTGACGTGCACCACGCCTGGCTTCTCGAAGACATTTCCGGCGGTCGCGTGCGCATCCTCACGCAGGAAACGCAAAAGGGCAAACCAGCAGAGGCGCTGGCTGCGGCAGATCCGAATCCGATGATCAACGGCCACGACCAGTGGCTCAAGGGCATGGTTGCCGCCGCGTTCAAGGCCAAGGCTGACCGCTGATTCCGGGGAAACGACATGTCCAACATCGCATTCCTCGGCCTCGGCGCCATGGGTAGCCGTATGGCTGCCAACCTGATCAAGGCGGGACATTCGCTCACCGTCTGGAACCGCACCCCGAAAGCGGCCGAAGCCTCGCTCGCCGCCGGCGCGCAATGGGCCGCTTCGCCGTTCGCAGCGGCAAAAGCGGCGGATTTCGTCATCTCGATGGTACGCGACGACGCGGCATCAAAATCCGTCTGGTGCGACCCCGAGCGCGGGGCGTTTGCGGCGATGCGGCCCGACGCCATCGCGATTGAGAGTTCGACGCTGTCGGTCGACTGGATTCGCGAACTTGGCAAGAGTGCGCAGGCGCGCGGCATCGACCTGCTCGAAGCTCCCGTTTCCGGCTCGCGCCCAGCGGCCGAAGCGGCACAACTCGTTTATCTCGCCGGTGGCGAAGCCAACGTATTGGCCAGTGCGGAAGGCGTGCTGAAATCGATGGGCGCCGCGATTCATCACGTCGGTCCGATCGGTTCCGGCACGCTGGTCAAGCTCGCGACCAACGCCTTGCTCGGCATTCAGGTAACGGCGCTGGCCGAACTCATCGGCATGCTGCGCCGCTGTGGCACCGACGTAGTCAAGGCAGTACAGGCCATCGCCGAAACGCCCGTCTGGTCGCCCGTCGACAACGTCATCGCCGGATCGATGCTGCGCAGCGATTTTCAGCCGCAATTCCCGGTCGAACTGATCGAAAAGGACTTCGGCTATGCGCTGACTGCTGCCGGTTCCGACGCAGCCGCTCCGACACTCGCAGCGGCCCGAGCGGTATTCCGGCAGGGCATCGCGCACGGTCTTGGCGGCGACAACATGACCGCTGTCGCCCGCCTGTTCGATGCGAGTTGATCACCCGGACACCCCGCACGTCTGAAAAAGCACCGACCGTACCCAGCGGTGCCCCGGGTCTTCGTGGGTACGGGCATGCCACGCTGCGATTTTGGTGAAGCCGCTCACCGGCAGCGGCGGCTCGATCAACGACAGCCCCTGGGAATCGGCGACCAGCCGCTGCGGGACGAGCGCAACGAGGTCGCTCTCGCGCAGCACGTCGAGCAGCATCACGAAGCTCGGCACGGAAAGTACCACACGCCGTTGGCGCCCGATCCTTTCCAGCGCCTCATCGGTCGCTCCGCGGAAGCCTCCGCCAGCCAAGGAAACCATGGCATGGTCCAGCGCGCAGAATTGAGCGAGAGAAAGCTCGCCGGAGGACACCGCGGGGTGATCGTGACGAAGCGCGCAAACATACCGCTCCTCGAACAGATGCCTGGCATGCAGGTCGGGCGGCGCCGTCTCCGGCGTCAGCAGCGCCAGATCGAGCTCCCCCCGCTCCAGTCGATGCTGCACGGTCGCGTCATTGACCTGATGGACCGCTGTGCGAATCCGGGGCGCAAGCGGCCGCAGGGCTGCGATGAACGGCACCAGCACGGCGCGCAGCGCATAGTCGGTGGCGGCGATGGATACCGTGAATTCGGCCGTCGCCGGGTCGAAAGCCTCGGGCTTGAGCATCGTCTCGATCTCGGCCAGGACGCGCTTGACGCTTCCGATCAAGGCCTCGGCCCGCGGCGTCGGCGTCACGCCACGCGACGTTCGTGCAAACAGCGGATCGCCGAAGCTGTCGCGCAATCGGTTCAGCATCCCGCTCACTGCCGGCTGCGTCAGTGAAAGGCGGGCCGCCGCCCGGGTGACGCTCCGCTCGTCCATGAGCGCGTCAAACGCTTTCAGCAAATTGAGGTCGACCGATCTGATATCCACGGCGCGTATACAAAAAGAGAAGAGGAATGGCCTCGCTTATATCGCGCCGACGCGGCGTTGGCAACCGCGCCGGTCGCTGCTACGCACGCAACGCCCGCAACCCGTTGGCGACGACCAGCAGGCTGGCGCCCATGTCGGCGAACACGGCCATCCACAGGGTAGCCATACCCGCTGCCGCCAGCGCCATGAAGACGGCCTTGATGCCGAGCGCCAGCGCGATGTTCTGTACAAGAATCCGGCGGGTCGTACGCGAAAGGCGGATGAAGCGGGCGATCTTGCCCAAGTCGTCGTCCATCAGCGCCACGTCGGCGGTTTCGATCGCCGTGTCCGTCCCCGCCGCCCCCATGGCGAAGCCGATGTCGGCGCGGGCCAGTGCCGGCGCATCGTTGATGCCGTCGCCGACCATGCCGACCTTGCCGCGCTCGGCAAGGCGAGCCACGGCGCGCAGCTTGTCCTCAGGCAGTAGATCGCCTTGCACCTCGTCAACACCCGCCTGGGCCGCGATCATCCGCGCCGTATGAAGGTTGTCGCCGGTCAGCATGACCGTGCGCACGCCGAGCGCATGCAGCGCGTCGACAGCCTCGCGACTTCCCGCGCGGATCGTATCGGCGACGGCGAAGAGCACGAACACCCGCACACCGTCGGTGAGCAGGAGCACGGTCTTGCCCTGCGCTTCGAGCGGATCGATTTGCGCTTCCAGGTCGTCCGAGCAGACGCCGAGTTCGTGAATCAGCCGGTGATTGCCGAGGGTGTAGCCCACACCGTCGACGTTGCCGGTCACGCCGCGCCCCGGCAGGGCAGAGAAATCGGCAACGGCCGGAAGCATGGCCAAGTCGCCGGAGTAGCTCGCGACGAGAGCACGCGACACCGGGTGATCGGAACGCGCTGCGAGCGCCACGGCGATACGCACGGGATCCCCAACTGTTTCGAGCACGACGGTATCCGTGAGCGCCGGTTTCCCGGTGGTAACGGTGCCGGTCTTGTCCAGTGCCAGCCAGGCGAGGTCGTGCGCGCCTTCGAGATGCGCGCCGCCCTTGACCAAGACGCCGTGCCGCGCGGCGGCGGTCAGCGCGCTGACGACGGTAACCGGCGTCGAAATGACCAGCGCGCACGGGCAGGCAATCACCAGCAACACCAGCGCCTTGTAGATCCACGCCGCCCAGTCGCCGCCGAACAGCAACGGCGGCACGACGGCCAACAGCACCGCCAGCGCGACCACCGCCGGCGTATAGCGCGCGGCGAAGCGGTCGATGAAGCGCTGGGTCGGCGCTCGGGAGGCCTGCGCCTTCTCGACCGCGTGGATGATCCGGGCCAGCGTCGAATCGGTCGCCGGCGCGGTGACGGTGAACTCCAGTTCGCCCGTCGCGTTGATCGTGCCGGCAAACACGGTATCGCCCGGCGCCTTGTCCACTGGCAGGCTTTCCCCGGTAATCGGCGCCTGGTCGACGGTGGATCGGCCGACAGTGACGACACCATCGAGCGCGACACGCTCGCCCGGACGCACCCGCACCCGAGCGCCGATGGCGATCTCGCTGCAGGGCCGCTCGACCCAGCGCCCGTCGAGTTGACGCACCGTGGCGCGTTCCGGCGCGAGTTGCAGAAGGCCGCGAATGGCGCGACGCGCACGTTCCAGCGAGCGCGCCTCGATCCGCTCGGCCAGCGTGAACAGCACCATGACCATCGCCGCTTCCGGCCATTGCTGCAACAGCACCGCCCCGGTGACCGCCAGGCTCATCAGCGCGTTGATGTTCAGCGCCCCGTGACGCAGTGCAATCCAGCCCTTGCGGTAGGTTCCGGTTCCGCACGCGGCAATAGCCGCCAGCGCCAGCAGCGCCGCCAGCCATTCCGGCCAGGCCAGCCAGTGCGCGACCTCCGCGCCGAGCGCAGCGAAGCCGCCCAGCGCCAACGGCCACCAAGAGCCCACTCCGTCGCCCGGCGTTGCCGCGTTACCGGGAGTACCATCCGGCGTCCCGGACAGCACCTCGCCCACCATGCCCAGCTCGCGAATCGCCGCTTCGATGCGCGGCAACGCGCCTTCGGCGTGAACCACGGTCAGCACCCGCTGCATCAGGTCGAATTGCAGGCGATGCACCTCCGGACGACCGTCCAGCTTGCGGCGAATCATCGCCTCCTCGGTCGGACAGTCCATTTCCACGATACGCAGGCGGCTGAGCAAGTAGCCATCCGGAACCGGGCCCGGATCGTTCGCGCTCGGCGCAGGACGACCTGCGTCACCGTCGCCACAGGTGGCGTGATCATGGCAACAATGGCAGGCGTGATCTTCCGGTTTTTCTGACATGGCACGACTCCGTTCTTTCGGCTCACTACGACGACTGGCCGATTGGACACCCTGAAGCTACTATAGGGTCAACCTCAGCCACACCGCCAGGAGAGATCATGAAAATCGGAGAACTCGCCCGCCTCGCCCAATGCACCGTCGAGACGGTCCGCTATTACGAGAAAGCCGGGCTCCTGCCGTCACCGGGCCGTACCGGCTCGAACTACCGGCACTACGGCGATGCGCATCTCGCCCGGCTGCGATTCATCCGCAATTGCCGCGCACTCGACATGACGCACGACGAAGTCCGCGCCCTGCTCGGGCTGGTCGATCAGCCGGAAAGCGACTGCGGCGGCGTCAACCGGGTACTCGACGAACACATCGCGCACGTCGACGTGCGCATCAAGGAACTGAAACAACTCAAGCAGCAACTTGTCGCGCTGCGCCAGTCGTGCCACGGGGAGCAAGCGGTCCTCGCCTGCGGCATCGTCCAGAGTTTGGCGACGATGGAAACCGAAACGCGGCACGAGCGTCAAACGCACCTCGGCTAGCGGCCGTCGGCACGGCGCCCCGCGGCACAACAACAATTTTTCACGAGGTTTCGACGACAGCGTCGCCTCATCCTTTTCGGAGAACATGGGTGTCCTCCCCCGCACTAGATACGCACAGCCTCGCGCTGCGCCAGATTTCCCGACGCTTCGGCCATCACCCCGGCTGGTCCACCCTGATCATCGTCGCCGGGGTCCTGCAAACGGTGGCGACCATTCTCTTCGCTGCCCTGCTGGCCCATGTGCTGCACGCACTGATCATCGTCGGCCAGCCGTTCGAGCAACTGGAATCAGTCTGGTGGCAAATTCTGGCCTGCATCGTTTTCCGCGCCCTGGCCGGCATCGTGCGCGAGGAGGGCGGCATCCGCATCTCGCTGGCGGTGCGCGGCGCCGTGCGCGAGACACTGCTCGACACGCTTTACCGCCTGGGCCCCGCGTGGCGGGAACGCCAGCAGGCCGGCAGCCTGAGTACCGCGCTACTGGAGCAGGTGGAAGCGCTCGACGGCTATTTCGCCCGCTATCGCCCACAGCAGTGGTTCGCCTTACTCACGCCACTGATGATCATCGCCACGCTGGCGCCCTCGAGCTGGGCGGCCGCGGGCATCCTGTTGCTGACGGCACCGCTGATTCCCGTATTCATGATCCTCGTCGGCTGGGGCGCGCGGCAGCGGCAGACTGAACAGCTGCAGGCGTTGCAAAGGATGAGCGGACACTTCCTAGACCTGATCCGCGGGCTGCCCACCCTGCGCCTGCTCGACGCCCACCTGCGCCTCGCGGACGAGGTCGAACAGGTCGGCGACGAATTCCGCTGGCGGACCATGCGCGTTCTGCGTCTGGCCTTTCTTTCCGGTGCGGTGCTGGAGTTCTTCGCCTCGATCGCCATTGCACTCTCGGCGGTTTACTTTGGCCTGACGCTGCTGGGCCGCCTCGATTTCGGCCTGTACGGTCACCCGCTGGATCTCGAACTGGCGCTGTTTGCCCTGCTCCTGGCCCCCGAGTTCTACCAGCCGCTGCGCGACCTCGGCACGCACTACCACGCGCGCGCCGAAGCGCTCGCCGCGGCCGGAGAATTGCAAACCATCCTGAATGCAGCGTCATTGCAGCCCGCCGGTGGCGACACCCGAATCGGCAACGGCGCACCCGCGTTGACCCTCGACCGGATCACGTTCGGTCATCGTGAAGGCGAAACAGTGCTAAGGAAATGCTCACTGCAAATACAGGCCGGCGACGCGGTCGCCATTCGTGGACCGAGCGGCGGCGGCAAGACCACGCTGCTGCGCCTCCTGCTCGGGCAATTGCGCGCACAGGAAGGTGACGTGCTGATCGGCGGCCTGTCGATCGACGACATCGATCTCGTAGCCTGGCGCGAGCGTGTCGCCTGGATGAGCCAGCACCCGCGCCTGATGGCCGATACGCTGGCGGCGAACCTGCGCGTAGCTCGCAGCGACGCGAGCGAAGCCGAACTGCGCGAGGCGCTGACCTTCGCCGGCCTGGGGACCTGGTTCGCCGAGCTCCGCGACGGCCTCGCCACCCCCCTCGGCGAAGGTGGTCGCCAACTCTCCGGGGGGCAACTGCGCCGGCTCGCGCTGGCGCGGGTGCGCTTGCGCCGCGCCGATGTGCTCCTGCTCGACGAACCGACCGCCAGTCTCGACGCGGAGACCGAAGAGGCGGTCATCGAGCGCATCGCCGAGCTGCGCCGTGGCCGCACGCTCGTTTTGTTGACGCACCGCGCGGCGCCGCTGCGCATCGTCGACCGCGTACTCGATCTCGAGAACGGACGCCTCTGCGCCCCCCGCGATGAAGCCGAAGACATGACGAAACACACCAACGCATGGATCGCCGCATGAAGCTCAACGAAGGGTTGCGGGCATTGGCCCCGTTCGTCACCCGCCTTTCAGGCGCCGGAAGCTGGCTCGCGCTCGGGCTGCTGCTCGGCGTGCTCACCCTGATCGGCAATCTCGGTCTGCTCGGTCTTTCCGGCGCCTTTCTCACGGGAGCGGCAATCGCCGGGCTGGCGCCCACGACCGCCGCGCTGTTCAACTTCTTCCTCCCCGGCGCCGGCGTCCGCTTCTTCGCCATGCTGCGCACCCTGAGCCGCTGGAGCGAGCGCGTCGTGACGCACGAAGGAACGTTCCGCCTGCTCGCCGGCCTGCGCGTCTGGCTGTACCGTCATCTGGCGCTGCTTTCTCCGCGCCAGCTCGCCGGCCGGCACGGCGGCGAGACGCTTAACCGATTGGTGCGCGATATCGACGCGCTCGACAATCTCTATCCGCGCCTGATCCTGCCGGCCCTGTCGGCCGCACTCGTTTTCGGCCTCGTGGCCGTGATCTTCGCTTCCACCGTTCCCGCGCTGACCTGGCTCCCCGTGCTGCTGATCGTTCTCGCGCTGCTGCTCCTGCCGTTGCTCGGCTGGCGGGCTGGACACACCGTTCTGCCGGAGCAGGTAAAAGGACGCGCCAACCTGCGAACACACCTGCTCGACTGCAGCGAAGGCCTGGAAGATTTTTCGCTGCACGCCGACGCCTGGACCCGCCAGCGCGGGGACACGCTGGCCCGCAGCGCGCACTGGCTGGCACTCCAGTGCCGCAGCGGAAGACGCGCCGCCATCTTGCGCGCCGCCACGACCATCGCCGTCGGCCTGTGCGCCTGGGGCGCACTCGGCCTGCTGGCCGAACTCCCAGCCGGCAGCCGGACCGAAGGCCCCTGGCTGGCAGCGCTGGTCTTTCTTTTGCTGGCGTGCAACGAGGCGTTGCTCCCGCTGGTCAATGCCGCGCTCGATTTGCCGGGAACCGCGGCGGCTGCCCAACGCATCCAGGCGATCGCCGGCCAGCCCCCCGCGCCGCACTACGTCACCAAAGGACCAACGCCACGCGACGGCAGCATCGAGATACGCGCGCTCAGATTCGCCTGGGACAGTTACACGCCGGTCTTCAACGGCTTCGACCTTTCCGTCCGCTCCGGCGAACACCTGCTCCTGCAGGGCGCCAGCGGCGGCGGGAAAAGCACCCTGATCCAGCTACTCACCCGCTTCGAAGATCCACAGGGCGGAACGATCCACGTCGGCGGCGTCCCGCTGGCGGACCTCGACGATGGCTCCCTGCGCCGACAGATCGCCTGCGTCGGCCAGCACACCTGGGCCAAGACCGGAACCCTCGCCGACAACCTGCGCCTGGCCGACCCCGCTCTCTCCGAAGAGAAAATGCGCGCCATCCTGACCCTGGTCGGACTCGACCCGGAAACACAGGGCTGGTCGGCCGGCCTGGAAACCTGGATCGAGGAAGGCGGCGCCAGCCTCTCCGGCGGCCAGCGCCGGCGCCTCGCCATCGCGCGCGCCCTGTTGCGACAGGCCCCGATCACGATTCTCGACGAACCCAGCGAAGGCCTGGACCCGATCGCGGAAGCTGCGCTGATCTCCCGGATCACCGCCCATCTGCAGGACCGCACTCTCCTCTGGATCAGCCACCGCGACGGTTTCGAAGCCGCATTCGACAGAGTGGTCCGGATCGGAACATAGGAGCACAGCAACGAGCAGTTCCTGAACATGTTGCAAACCGCCGAGATACAGCGAGCAGTATGGGCAACTGAGCGATCCTTCGTATCGAGGGAAATCTGATAGGGGTCTGGCTTGTTCCAAAGGTGCTTGATGTCCTGAGGAACTCGTTTCTTGAGGTAGTACGTACCGTATTTTGGGTGTCGCCAAGGGGTCGGCATCTTTCCTTTTTTCAACATACTGTGTGAAAGTTTGTGTGAAAGCCAGAAAGTATAAAGCCCTGAATCACAAAGAAAACTTTGCGGGTCAGGGCCTTATGGAAAGCTGGTGGGATGGGCAGAACGCAACTGATGCACTCAAGGCCAGTATAAATAAGCATCGGGATTGTTTGGACAAACTTATTACCCGTTTCTTTACCCGTTTTAGAAAGGACTGGACATCGGCTTTCGTCCTCGTCAAACGGTCCGCTATAGCTCGTACTGCCGAAAGCCGCTCTCGAGGCTGTGTTTATTTGCTTTTCACTCACCCTGGCCCCCTTTTCATTAATTAGCGGCCAGATGCTCGAGCTGCGGCCTCTACCCAACCAGCAAAGTTTGAATAGCCATTGTCATTAACCCAGTCATAAGTCTTGTACAGACTCGAAAATGCTACATCTCGGCCATTCTGCTTAACTGACCAGTAGTCAAACGGATTTTTGCCTTTCGTAGTGGTGCCGAGTTGAGGATCTTTCACGTTGTGGATGTAAACCCCAAGCATCCCTTTGCCAAGTTCGTAGCTACGTTTAATTTCGTGGCGAACCCATTCACGGTCATATGTTTCCGCGCCGATCAAGACGACGGTTAGCTTCGCCAGGGCGGGTAGCAGTCCAAAGCATCAAGCGGATGCACGACGCGGTAGCAAATTCCCCGTGAAATCCGTCCAAGCGATGGAGAAAGCCCGGCATTTCTTCCCACGATAGAGCTTTCATGTTGCCTTTTTTATGGCGCTGTCGGAATTAGCTGTTGAGTCCCCATCGCCCGGCGGCTTCGTTGAGGCAAAGCGCAGGAGAAATGGTCTCGCGATAGCGTTCGAGCAGGCGGCGCCAGCCCAGGTAGTTGTCGAGATACTTGGTGGCGATGCCATTGAATCGGCGCATCCAGGTTTTCAGGCGACTGTCGTAGGCGTTGACGTTCTGGATGTGGAAGACGCCCTCGATG
>JARFTZ010000022.1 GCA_029289235.1 Gammaproteobacteria bacterium | reverse complement strand
GACTATCGCGACATGAGCGGCAAATTCGACCGCATCACCAGCATCGGCATGTTCGAACACGTCGGCCTGAAGAATCTGCACGGCTATTTCGCCAAGATCCGCAGCCTGCTCGGCGACGACGGCATAGTCCTCAACCACGGCATCACCTCCACCGACCCGGATTCCGGCCAGGTTGCCTGGGGCGCCGGGGCATTCATCAACCGCTATGTATTCCCGCACGGCGAGCTGCCGCACATCAGCCTGGCGATCCGCGAAATGAGCGCGGCGGGCCTGGAAGTCACCGACGTGGAAGGGTTGCGCCGGCATTACGCGCTGACCCTGAAGCACTGGGCGCAACGCTACGAACAAGCCTCGGAGAAGATCCACACGCTGGTCGACGAACGGCGCTACCGCATCTGGCGCATGTACCTCGCCGGCTGCGCCTACGCCTTCGATCATGCCTGGACATCGATCCATCAGATCCTCGCCGTCAAGGCCGATCGTCCCGACGTCGATCGCCTGCCGCTCACCCGCGATTACATCTACCGCGAAACCTCCTGAGCATTCGGCAGTCAGAGCGCGGCGAAGTGCGGGATAATCCGCCCCGTTTTACCCACCTTGCTACCTGCTTCCGACATGCCGCCAGCCGATTCCCCCGACCCCGCCGAACTTTTCCATGGACGCCGCTACCACGCCTACAACGACTGGGTGAAGCGCGAACACGGCGGCCGGCTGCAGAAAGTCTCGATCGACGCCGGGTTCACCTGCCCCAACCGCGACGGCAAGCTCGGAATCGGCGGCTGCACCTTCTGCAACAACGACGGATTCACCCCCAGCTACCTGCGCGAGCAGCGCGACATCGGCAGGCAGATCGAGACCGGCATCGCCTTCATGCGCCGGCGCTATCCGCAGACGCAAAGTTTTCTCGCCTACTTCCAGAGCTATTCGAATACCTACGGCGAGCTCGCGCGACTGCAGGCGCTCTATGAAACGGCGCTGGCCCACCCCGACATTTCCGGCCTGGTCGTCGGCACCCGTCCCGACTGCCTGCCCGACGATATCCTCGACTATCTCGCCACACTGTCCCGGCATATGCCGGTCGAACTTGAAATCGGCATCGAGTCCTGCTCCGATGCCGTGCTCCGCGAATGCCTGCGCGGCCACGATTTCGCCTGCACGCAGGACGCCATCCGGCGTGCCGCGCAACGCGGGCTGTTCATCACCGGCCACCTGCTGCTCGGCCTGCCGCTCGAAACAAAGGAAAGCCTGATCGCGGGTGCACGCGCCCTGGCGCGCCTGCCGCTCGACGCGATGAAATTCCATCAGTTGCAGATCATCCGCGGTACGCGCCTTGCCAACCAGTACCGCGCCGACCCGGCCAGCGTGCCGTTGCTGAGCCCGGAGGCCTATATCGACGCAGTCATCGATGTCCTCGAACATCTGCCGGCAAACATCAAGATCCAGCGGCTGGGCAGCGAGGTTCCGCCCGCCCAACGCGTTTCCCCGGACTGGGGCATCCGTCTCTCCCGCTTCCCGGAAATGCTCGAAGCCCGCCTGCAGGCGCGCCAAACCTGGCAGGGCCGTCTCTGTACGGACGCATAAATATCGCGCGCGCATCCAGCCGATGCTACCATTCGGGCCAATCCAACCCGCCAGGAAAAACGCGACACAGTCTGCCGCCATGCCCAAATCACGCAGCAAGTTCGTTCTCCACGCCACGGTCCGGCGTACCGGCTCCGATGACGCGTCCTTCGACGACGCCCGCGCGGGACATCCCATGGAGCGGCGACTCAACCGCATCGAACGCGTGGCCGCCGCCTATCGCGGAAGAATCGACCTGCGTTTCGAAGACGGCATGCGCGTGACTTTCGAGACAGCGGACAGCGCCCTGCTCGGCGCCTGCGAAATGCAGCATCGCTGTGCCGTGCTGCCGCAGGCATCGCGCCAGAAAATCGTACTGGGCATCGGCATTCATCAGGGCGTACTCAAGCAACGCGCGAAAGACACGGCCGACGACGCCGGAGACCTCGCCGCACAACTCGCGCGGATCGACGACGGCATTCTGATCTCGCAAGCCATGTTCGACGGACTCAACCAGGAACTGAACAAGCTGGCCCGGCCGTTTGGCGAGCCTGTGGCGGGACTGGCCGCCCATACGATCGACTGGCGCCGCGAGCTCCCGTCCGGCGCCTACGGCGGCGAATCTTTCTGGCCGACGTCGATGCATTCGCTGCCGACACCGCCCTACATGACTTTGCAATTCGGATTGAAAACGCTCGAGATTTCGGAACACCACCCGATCGCCACCATCGGTCGCGACCCGCAGAGCGACCTGGTGCTCAACGACATTCACGTCTCCCGCCACCACTGCCGGATCGAACGGACACTGAAGGGCATTGTACTGAACGACCTCAGTACCAACGGCACCAGCGTCATTCCGGACAACGGCTCGGAACAGCTGGTGAAAAACGGCAGCATGTTGCTCAAGGGGCGCGGCCTGCTGTTCCTCGGTCGCCCATTCAAGGGCGAGCGGCGCGGCGGCGTGCGATTCGAGGTGTTCTGAGCAAGGCGTCGGCATCAAACGGCGCCGCTGCCACCGGGCGAGAGGCGCCTCCCGGAGAAGGAAGAATGAAGGAAATCGTCGTCGTCGCGCCATTCAGTTCGATGGCTGACGTCACCCGCCACGTCATCACCGAATTCGGCTTCGCCAACGTCGACATTCTCGAAGCCGACCCGGAGAACGTCCTTGAAACGATGCGGACGGCCATCGATCTCGGCGCCAAAGTGGTCATTTCCCGCGGCGGCTTCTACGAAACGATCAAGGCGGCGTTCGACATCCCGGTCGTCGAGGTCAAGGTCACGGCCTTCGACCTGATCGAGATCTTCAAGGAGGTCAAGCAATCCGGCGAACGCGGCCCGATCAGCGTCATCGGCCACCGCAACGTGATTTACGGCGCGGAAATCATCGCCGAGGTCATGGGCCTGCAGGCCGAGTGTGTCCAGACCATCGACAAGGATGGCATCGCGCACGAGGTCGAGCGGCAGATCAGGCAGGGCGTGCGCACCTTCGTCGGCGATAACAACGTCAAGGCCGCGATCGACAAGCCGAACTGCAGGGTCTTCCTCGTCCATTCCGGCAGCCAGGCCATGCTGACCGCGATCCAGCAGGCCGAGGAGATTCTCCTCGCCGCCCGCGAGCAGAAGGAAAAGGCTCAGCAGTTCGCCACGATCATCGACTTCGTCCATGACGGGATCGTCGCCATCGACACGCAGGGACGCATTACGGTGTTCAACAGCGCCTCGGAGAAGCTGACCGGCTTCAGCAAGCATGACGCACTCGGCAAGCGGATCAACGAGATCATCCCGGAAACCCGGCTGCTCGGCATTCTCGACACGGAGAAGCAGGTCATCGGCGACATCCAGTGGCTGGACAACCAGACCGTCGTTGCCACCAACCGCGTACCGGTCATTGTCGACGGCGAGATCCGCGGCGCCGTGGCCACCTACCAGGACATCACCGAAGTCCAGAAGCTGGAGCAGAAAATCCGTATCCGGCTCTCGGAAAAGGGATTCATCGCCCAATACACCTTCGCCGACATCGTGCACCGGAGCGACACGGTCGCCGCGTGCATCCACAACGCCGCAAAGTTCGCCGACTACGACACCTCCGTACTGATCTGCGGCCCCTCCGGTGTAGGCAAGGAACTCTTCGCGCAGGGCATCCACAACAGCAGCCCGCGCAAGAACTCCCCTTTCGTGGCGATCAACTGCGCGGCGCTGCCGGAAACGCTGATCGAGAGCGAACTGTTCGGCTACGTCGAAGGCTCCTTCACCGGCGCCACGCGCAAGGGCAAACCTGGCTTGTTCGAGATGGCGCACGGCGGCACGATCTTCCTCGACGAGATCAGCGAACTGCCGCTCCTGCTGCAGGGTCGGCTGTTGCGCGTCCTGCAGGAACGGCAGGTGATGCGCCTCGGCGACAACAAGCTGATCCCGGTCGACGTCCGGATCGTCTGCGCGACCAACCGCGACCTGCGCAGCCTGGTCAACCAGAACCAGTTCCGCGGCGACCTCTACTTCCGCATTGCCATCCTCAACCTTTACATTCCGCCGCTGAACGAGCGTGCCGACGACATCGAATTGCTGAGCACGCACTTCGTCGAAGAATTCGGCCAACGCTACCGCAAAGGACGGATGAGCCTCAGCCAGGAGGCACTCGACTTCCTCCGCCACTACGAATTCCGCGGCAACGTGCGCGAGCTGCGCGGCATGATCGAGCGCGCGGTGGTCATCTGCGAAGACCGGAGCATCAGCGTCGACGACCTGAATGCGCTGCCGCACGCCACTGCATCGGGAGACACGGAGGAAACGGCCCCAACTTTCCCCGACGGACTGACGCTGAGGGACATGGAAAGCGAATACATCAGCCACGTCTTCCGCAAAACGCGGGGTTCCATCAAGGAATCAAGCGCCATTCTCGGCATCGGTCGCACGACGCTATGGCGAAAGATCCGCGAAATCCAGGCAAACGAGCGCAACAACTATCAACCGAACGAAATGTTTCGTAATGAAACATTAAATTTCAACACGAAACACGAATAGTAAAACACGCTCGGAACTGAGAAGTAAGCGGGCGACGCCCTGAAACAGCCGCCCGACTACGCAAACAGCATTACCGTCCAGGCGATAGCCCATAAAAATCAGCAGATTTTCCGCAAACCCCCGGCCATTCATCGCCCGCAACAACATCGCCGACAGGTATCGGCCAGCATGAATCGCTGCGGCTGGCCTGGATATTGCGTTATCTGCCGCGTTTCAGAAAAACATCAAACATAAAACGTTGGGGAACATGGGGACAGCATCCAGACATCCGTTACGCGGAGCGCCATTATCAAACAACGGCGTCCGACGCCACGCCGGCAACGCCCCCACCTCCGCCATCAACTCTTACCCGACATCGCCGGTTGCCTGGCAACCTGCCCGCTTTATTGCGCACACAAGATAGACAAGAAAGGAGTATTCAATGAGCAAGAAAATCGGATTCATCGGACTCGGCATCATGGGCAAGCCGATGAGCAAGAACCTCATCAAGGCCGGTTACGACCTGACCGTCTGCGACATCAACGCCGCCGCGGTCGCCGAAGTCGTCGCGCTCGGCGCCAAGTCCGCGGCCACGCCGAAGGATGTCGCCGCCGTGACCGACATCATCATCACCATGCTGCCCAACTCGCCGCAGGTGAAGACCGTCGCCCTCGGCGCGAATGGCGTCATCGAAGGCGCCCGCGCGGGTTCACTGGTCGTCGACATGAGCTCGATCGCTCCGCTCGCCGCACAGGAAGTCGCCAAGGCGCTGGCCGAAAAGGGCATCCGCATGCTCGACGCCCCGGTCAGCGGCGGCGAGCCGAAGGCCATCGACGCCACCTTGTCGATCATGGTCGGCGGCGACACGGCCGCCTTCGAGGAAGCCCTGCCGATTCTGAAATGCGTCGGCGCCTCGGCCGTGCGCGTCGGCGACGTCGGTGCCGGCAACGTCACCAAGCTGGCCAACCAGGTCATCGTCGCGCTGAACATCGCTGCGCTGTCCGAAGCGATGACCCTGGCGACCAAGGCCGGCGTCGATCCGGAACTGGTGTTCAACGCGATCAAGGGCGGCCTCGCCGGCAGCACGGTGATGAACGCCAAGGCACCGCTGATCATCGACCGCAAGTTCGATCCGGGCTTCCGCATCAACCTGCACATCAAGGACCTGAACAACGCCATGGAGACGGCGCACGACGTCGGCGTGCCGCTGCCGCTGACCGCCGGCGTGATGGAGATCATGCAGGCGCTGAAGATCGACGGCTGCGGCGAGAACGATCATGGCGCCCTGGTCAAGTACTACGAGAAGCTGGCCAAGGTCGAGGTCCGGCGGAAGAGTTGAGTTGAAGCAACACGACCCGGCGTCAGTTCATCGCGCCGGGCAAGCCTCACGATTGTTTGTCGCACCTGAAGTAAAAAATCCCTATAACGAGGAGGTTCCACATGCGTCGTTCCATCACCAAGAAGTTGCTTGTCTCCACCCTGGCCGCGTCGGTCTTCGCCACCCTGGCCGGCATCTCGACCCTCGCCAGCGCGGCCACCACGCTGCGCTTCGGCCACGTGCACGTCAATGGCGAACTGGCCGCCGAGCTTGAGCAGGAGTTTGCCGACCGCGTCAATCAGCGCGCGAAGGGCGAACTCGTGGTCAAGGTCTTCCCTGCCGAACAGCTCGGCAAGGAAGTCGACCTGATCCAGCAGGTCAAGTCCGGCGCGCTGGACATCACCACGCCGTCGATGGCCGCCCTCTCCAACCTCGTGCCGGCGCTCGAAATCGCCAGCGGCCCCTTCCTCTGGAAAGACTGGGAACAAGCCGAGACCGTCATCCGCGGCCCGGCGTTCCAGCCGATCTTCGACGAACTGAAGGACAAGCACAACATCCAGATGTTAACCAAGATCTGGTACTGGGGCTGGCGCAACCTGACCACCGGCAAGCAAGCCGTAAGCAAGCCGGACGACATGTCGGGGATGAAGATTCGCGTGCCGGAATCGCCCGTGTGGGTCGAGATGATCAAGGCCATGGGCGCGGCACCGACGCCGATTCCCTTCGGCGAGGTCTACACCGCCCTGCAGCAGAAGCTGGTTGATGGCCAGGAGAACCCGATCCCGACGATCTTCGCGCGCAAGTTCTACGAAGTGCAGGACCATCTGTCGATGACCAAGCACATGCTGCAGAACAACACGATGATCATCAACAAGCGTTCGCTCGACAAGCTCTCGCCCGAGTTGCAGAAGATCCTGCTCGAAGAAGCCGCCGCGGTGTCCGCCAAGAACACCAAGCTGCAGCAGGAACAGGAAACCAAGATGCTGGAAGACATCCGCAAGTCCGGCAAGACGGCCATCGTCGACACGCCTGACCGTGCCGCCTTCGCCGCCAAGATGGGACCGGCCTACTCCAGCCTCGAAGCGCGCTGGGGCAAGGCCAACCTGGAGCGCGTCCGCGCCGCCGTCGCAGCCGCGAAGTAAGCACTCTCTGGCCTAAACCGTCCCCGGCGTACGCCGGGGACGCGCAAGCAATCGCTACCAATTAGAACTCCAAAAACGGGGATGTCCATGCACACC
Organism: Gammaproteobacteria bacterium; assembly: GCA_029289235.1. Classification (GTDB taxonomy): domain Bacteria; phylum Pseudomonadota; class Gammaproteobacteria; order Burkholderiales; family Rhodocyclaceae; genus Propionivibrio. The sequence continues at coordinate 3,704 of JARFTZ010000022.1, read as the reverse complement.
TTTCGCACGATCTTCGGCCGGCTGGACGACGCCGTCAGCGCCGCCGAAGACCTGTTCATCATCGCCCTGCACGGCGGGATCGCCGTGATGGTAATCGCCGCGGTCGTGCTGCGGTATGTCTTCAACAACCCGCTGACCTGGGGCGAGGAACTGATCGTCGCCCTGCTCACCTGGATGGTCTTCCTCGGCGCCGCCGCGGCGACCCGCTCCCAGATGCACATCCGCATCGACGCCCTGGCGCCGGTTTTCCGCATGCGCCAGTTCAGCTGGCTGAATGTCGTCACCGTGCTGATCGGCCTGACCATCATCGTCGTCATGCTCTTCGGCTGCTATGACCAGGTCCTGCAGGAACTCGTGGTCGACTCGCCGATGATGGGTGTCTCCAAGGCCTGGTTCGTCGCTGCCATGCCGGTCGGCCTGCTGCTGATGCTGATCCACATCGTGCGCACCTGGATGGACAAGGGCGCCGCCCCTGTCTTCCGCGGCGAAACCGAGACGCTGGTGGAAAAGGAAGGGGGTGTCCAGTGACCCTGCTGATCATTTCCTTCGCACTGTTGCTGGCCATCGGCCTGCCGATCGCCCTCGCGATGATGGGTGCCTCCCTGCTCGTGATCGGCTGGGAAGGCATTCCGCTGTCAGTGGTCGCCCAGCGCGTCGTCACCGGCGTGCAGTCCTTCCCGTTGCTGGCCATTCCGCTATTCACCCTGGCCGGCTCGCTGATGAACGACTCGGGGATCAGCGAACGGCTGTTCGGGTTCACCCGCGCCTTCGTCGGCCACATCCGCGGCGGCATGGCGCATACCGCGATCGTCGGCAACATCTTCATGGCCGGCATTTCCGGCTCGTCGGTCGCCGACTGCGCCGCGACCTCGCGCGTCTTCGTGCCGCAGCTCGACAAGGCCGGTTACGGCGCCGGGTTTGCCGCCGCAGTCTGCGCCGCCTGCGCGACTCTCGGCCCGATCATCCCGCCGTCGATCCTGATGGTCGTCTATGCCTGGCAGGCCAACATCTCGCTGGGCGATTTGTTCTGGGCAGGCGTCATTCCCGGGCTGGCCATGGGCATCTCGTTGCTGCTGGTCACCGCGTACGTCGGCTACAAGCGCCAGTTCCCGAAGGACCACGCCTTTGCCTGGGCACGCCTCGGCCGGGAATTCCGCAATGCCGCCTGGGCGCTGTTCATGCCGGTGCTGATCCTCGGCGGATTCCGCATGGGCGTATTCACCGCAACGGAAATCGCCGGCGTCGCCGCCGCCTATTCGCTCCTGGTCGGCGTCTTCGTCTTCCGCACCCTGAAGTGGTCGCACATCCCGAAAATACTGCTGCAGACCGCCAAGGAAACCTCGGTGATCCTGATGATCGTTGCCGCCGCGGCACCGTTCAGCTGGATCCTCGGCATCGAGCAGGCGCCGCAGATGCTGACCAACGCGCTGATGCACGCCACCGACCAGGGTTGGGTCATCCTGCTGCTGCTGAACATCGCGTTGCTGGTGCTCGGCTGCTTCATGGAAACCATCGCGATCATGATCATCCTGGTGCCGATCCTGATTCCGGTACTCAATGCCTTCCAGATCGACCTGGTGCACTTCGGCATTGTCCTGCTGGTCAACCTGGTCATCGGCCAGCTAACCCCGCCGGTCGGCGTCCTGCTGTTCGTCGCCAGTTCGGTCGGCAAGGTGCGGCTCGGATTGCTGACACGCGAGGTCATGCCCTACCTGCTCGTGCTGCTGGGCACGCTCGGCGCCTTGACCTATATCCCCGCGCTGTCGCTCTGGCTGCCGCACGCCTTGAAATAGTCCCGCTTGTTTTTGGAGAGGAAAATGCTGCAAGTAAAAATGACGGAAGCGTTCAAGATGAGCTTCCTGGACACGCCGGTTCCCGAGGTCGGCGACGACGAAGTGCTGATCCAGATGAAGCGGGTCGGCGTCTGCGGCTCGGACATCCAGATCTATCACGGCAAGCACAAGTACATGACTTTCCCGGTCGTGCAGGGGCATGAGGGCGCCGGCGTGGTTACCAAGGTCGGCAGCAAGGTAAGCGGGTTCAAGGAAGGCGACAAGGTCACCATCCAGCCACAGGTCTACTGCGGGACCTGCGCACCCTGCCGCAGCGGCCACTACAACGTGTGCAAGAACCTCAAGGTCTACGGCGTGCATACCGGCGGCATGTTCTCCGAGTATTTCGCCGTACCGGCCTCGAAGGCGCTGCTCCTGCCGGAGAACATGAGCTTCGACGAGGGCTCGCTGGTCGAGCCGGCCGCGGTGGCCACGGGCGCGATCCGCCGCTGCGGCAATCTCACCGGCACCAACGTCGTGGTCCTCGGCGCCGGCACCATCGGCAACCTCGTCGCGCAGGTCGCCGTCGCTTCCGGGGCCAAAAAGGTCGTCATCACCGACATCAACGAGACGCGGCTGGACATCGCCAGGACCTGCGGCATCCACGCCTGCATCAACACCAGGGGGCGCAAACTCAAGGACGTCATCCTCGAACAGTTCGGCGACGACGAGGCGGACATAATCATCGACTGCGCCGGCGTCAAGGCGATCTTCAGCGAAGCCGTGGCCGCCGCCCGCTGTTCGTCGAAGCTGGTCATCGTCGCCAACTACAAGGAACCGGTCGAGGTCGAGCTGCCGCTGTTCCAGCGCCGCGAGGTCGACATGCTCGGAATCATGATGTACCTGCGCGAAGACTTCCAGCGAGCCATCGACTTGATGACCAGCAAGGCGATCAACACCGCCCCGCTGATCAGCGACCACTTCGGCATCCGCCAGATCGAAGAGGTCTATCCGTACATCGACAACAACCCCGAGAGCGTGATGAAGGTCGTTATCGACATTAGCTGACACCGCTTTCCGTATCACCCCGCATTTCGAATCATCGCCCTGGCGACAGGCGCGAGCGGGTGTCTTCGTACCCGCATCTTGACTGACAAGGAGAAGCAAATGAGTTTGAGCAAGGCAAGAAAGGACTACCTCGAAGGGCTGTGCCTACGGCTCCGGCAGGATCTGATCAAGCTCCTGTACAGCATCCAGACCGGCCACCCGGGCGGCTCGCTGTCCTCGACCGAGATCATGACCACCCTCTACTTCGAGAAGCTGCGCGTCGATCCGAAGAATCCGAAGGACCCGAACCGTGACCGCTTCATCCTCGGCAAAGGCCACGCCGCGCCAATGCTCTACCAGATCCTCTCCGAGCGCGGCTTCTTCCCGCAGGACGACCTCGCCACCCTGCGCCAGCTCGACAGCCACCTGCAGGGCCACCCCTGCGCCAAGAAAACCTGCGGTGTCGAGCTGTCGACCGGTCCGCTCGGTCTCTGCCTGCCCGCCGGCCTCGTCATGGCGATGGCCGCCCGGCTGGATGGCAAGGACTTCCGCACCTACGTGCTGATGGGGGACGGCGAACTGCAGGAGGGCATCGTCTGGGAAGCGGCGATGTCCGCCGCCAAGTTCGCTGCCGACAACCTGCTGGTCATCATCGACAACAACGGCGTACAGCTCGACGGCACCGTCGCTGAAATCATGCCGATGGGCGACATCGCCGCCAAATGGCAGGCATTCGGCTGGAACGTGATTTCGATCGACGGCCACTGCGTCGAGGCGGTTTCCGACGCCATCGACCTCGCCGCAACGGTCAAGGGCAAGCCGACGGTAATTGTGGCCAAGACGGTCAAGGGCAAGGGTGTCTCCTTCATGGAGGGAAAGAGCGCC
>JARFTZ010000021.1 GCA_029289235.1 Gammaproteobacteria bacterium | reverse complement strand
CGTAGGTGCCGCCGCCGAGACCCGAGGCGCAGCCGGACACGAGCAGGGCCGCGAGGCAGGCGCCCACGAGGCCGGTGTAACCAAATTTTCTGCTGATCACCATGGCTTCACTCCGAATGCCGATTCGTACAGGGCGGCGATTTCCTGCCGCCGCGGGCGGTGGTTTTGTCCGCCCCGGCAGGCGATCTTGAGCGCCCCCATCACCGAGGCTAGCCGACCCGCGCTCAGCCAGTCGTAACCGTTTGCAATGCCGTAGAGCAAGCCCGCCCGATACGCGTCGCCGCATCCGGTCGGATCCTCGAGCGCCGGCGCGGCGACGCACGGAACGTCGATCCGGCGCCCCTCGGCATAGATGCGCGAACCCTCCGGACCAAGGGTGACGACCAGCGCCTCCACCGACTCGGCGAGCTGCTCGAGACTTCGGCCGGTGCGCTCGCACAACAGCTTGGCCTCGTAGTCGTTGACGGTGCAGTAGCGGGCGAGTTTCAGGCAATGCATCAGCGCCTCGCCGTCGAACATCGGCAGGCCCTGTCCCGGATCGAAGACGAAAGGGATGCCGGCGGCGGCGAATTGCTCGGCGTGGTCGAGCATGCCCTGGCGGCCATCGGGCGAGACGATGCCGAGCCGCACGCCGTCCGCATCCGCGATGCGGTTGAGGTGCGAGTGGTTCATCGCGCCGGGATGGAAGGCGGTGATCTGGTTGTCGTCCAGGTCGGTGGTGATGAACGCCTGGGCGGTGAAGGTGCCGGACACCTGGCGCACGTGGGTGGGGCGCAGCCCGAGCGCCTCGAGGCGCTCGAGGTAGGGTGCCGCGTCGTCGCCCACCGTCGCCATGATCAGCGGATCGGCACCGAGCAGGCGCAGGTTGTAGGCGATGTTGCCGGCGCAGCCGCCGAACTCGCGGCGCATCTCGGGCACCAGGAACGCCACGTTCAGGATGTGAATCTGTTCCGGCAGGATGTGGTTCCGGAAACGGTCATGGAAAACCATGATGTTGTCGTAGGCGATCGAACCGCAGACGAGAGTGGGCATGGCGAAAACCGGCGGGTTGGAGAGGCGGCGATTATAGCACCGGGAGGAAACGGGCTTTCCCGGCCAGGGGCGGGCGTTCAGGGGTAGAAAACGTAGAGGCGGTAGCCGGCGGGACTGAGTTCACGCGCTTCGATCCACAGGCGGATCGGAATGTCGGCGTTGGCCGGAAAGGCTTTCTCGGCTGCGAGTTTGGGCGGCAGGTAGTCCTGCGGCGAAAACACGCGGCGGGCAATGGCTACATCCTGCGTGTCGGTCAGAGACAACTCCAGCGACGGGTAATCCTGCGCGTACGGCGCGCGGTTGCGCAGGGTCGCGTTGAGGACGAGCAGGTTGCCGCGCGCCGCGTCGGTCTGCAGGTCCGAGGTCTGGATGCTGACCAGATCGGTGTGCCGGGGCAGGGGGAGATTACTACCAAGCACCGCCGAGAACCTTTCGAGCAGCGGAGCGGCGGCTGGAAAGGAAATGGCGAGTTCGCTGCGGAAATGGAATGCCGCCTGGCCGGCCAGGCCGAGAACGAGCAGCAAGGCCGCCAGAGAAAACAACCAGTGAGGCCGCCTGCTCTCGGGTTCGAAGCGTGTCGCTGTGACGACACCTTCAGCCCATCTGCTGTATCCGGGGATTTCGGTCGTGTCGCGGGGCAGGATCAGGTTATCGGTCAGGTCGACTGACGAAGAAAGAGTCGGCTCCACCATGCGGAAACCGTCCGCTGGAGCTTCAACATCAGAGGCGGCCGCCGTCGCCGGTTCGACCGGTTGGGTCAGCCCGGATTCGCTGTCCACTGTTGTCACGGCCGGCGCTTCCGCGGCGGGGGTTATGTCTGGCTCGGCGGCGATCGCGGGGGAAACCCTGGCGGGATCGGTGGGTGGCGGAGGCGGGGGCGGCGATTCCAGAAGACTGTCGAGCGCGTTGAAGACTTTCTGGCAGTGGCCGCAACGGACCTTGCCGGCGCGCGCCTTGAGCTGTTCCGGCGTGACGCGGAAGACGGTCTGGCACTCCGGGCAGCGTGTCTTCATGGGTTCTGCATTCAGGCCGGTTTTGCCCCGGCCAGGCAGACCCAGCCTTCGCGCGTGTCGGCGACGGCGAGCGGAATCCACGGGGCGTAGGCGGCGATCAGTTCGTCGGTTTGTTCGGCCAGGATGCCGGACAGGGCGAGGTGGCCGCCGGGACGAACATGCGCGCAGATCGCCGGCGCCAGCGCCTTGAGCGGGTTCGAGAGGATGTTGGCGACCACGATGTCGAACTGCCCCTCGATTTCGGCGGCCGAGTCGGCGAAGCGGGCGCTCACCTCGTTGCGCTCGGCATTGTGGTCGGCGGCGATCACGGCCTGCGGGTCGATGTCGACGCCGAGTACCTCCTGTGCGCCGAGCTTCGCGGCGGCGATCGCCAGGATGCCCGAACCGCAGCCATAGTCGAGCAGGGAGAGCCCCGGCGTGACGTTTTTTTCCAGCCATTCGAGACACAGCCGTGTCGTCGGGTGCGAGCCGGTGCCAAACGCCATGCCCGGGTCGAGGACGAGGACGATGGCCTCGGGGTCCGGCGCCGTATGCCACGAGGGGACGATCCACAGGCGGTCCGAAACGCGGATCGGGTCGAACTGCGACTGGGTCAGCTGAACCCAGTTCTGTTCTTCCACTGCCTCGCTGGTGTAGCCGGGCAGGCTTTCCAGTCCGGCCTGCGGGGCGCAGGCTTCGAGCAGCTCGTCGATGTCGGTCTCGGGATCGAGCAGCGCGACCACGCGCGAGCGCGTCCAGCCCGGCGTGGTGACCGATCCGGGTTCGCCGAATTGCGGTGTTTCCTCGGGCGTGCCGGCGTCGGCGTCCTCGATGCTCGCGGAGAGCGCGCCGGCGTCAAGCAACGCGTCGGCCAGGCGCTCGGCGTGCGCGCAGTCGGTTTCTATGGTGACGGAAATCCAGGGCATGAATCGGTGTTCTTTGTTGTTCTCAGTTCTTGACTTCGCTGAGCGCGGCGAGCCGCTTCTCCAGATAGTGGATGCTGGTGCCGCCGGCAACGAAGTTGGCATCGTGCATCAGTTCCTGGTGCAGTGCAATATTGGTCTTGATCCCGTCGATGCTCATTTCCGAGAGGGCGATGCGCATGCGCCGGATGGCCTGCTCGCGCGAATCGCCGTAGGCGATGACCTTGGCCACCATCGAGTCGTAATGCGGTGGCACCGTGTAGCCCTGGTAGATATGCGAATCGACCCGGATGCCGGGGCCGCCCGGCGGATGATAGCGCGCGATCTTGCCGGGAAAGGGCACGAACGTGTAGGGATCTTCGGCGTTGATGCGGCATTCGATGGCGTGGCCGCGGACATTGACTTCGCGTTGCCGCAAGCTGAGTTTCTCACCGGCAGCGACGCGGATCTGTTCCTGGACGATGTCGATGCCGGTGATCATCTCGGTGACCGGGTGTTCGACCTGGATGCGCGTGTTCATCTCGATGAAGTAGAACTCGCGGTTTTCGTAGAGGAACTCGAAGGTGCCGGCGCCGCGGTAGTTGATGCGCTTGCAGGCCTCGGCGCAGCGTTCGCCGATGCGCGTGATGTGCCGGGAAAGAATGCCCGGTGCCGGTGCTTCCTCGATGATCTTCTGGTGCCTGCGCTGCATCGAGCAGTCGCGCTCGCCGAGGTAGATGGCATTGCGGTGGCTGTCGGCGAGCACCTGGATCTCGATGTGGCGCGGATTCTCCAGGTACTTCTCCAGATAGACGTTGGCGTTGCCGAAGAAACTGAGCGCTTCGGTGCGGGTGGTGTTCACCGCGTTGAGCAGTGCCGCTTCCGTATTCACCACGCGCATGCCACGGCCGCCCCCGCCGCCGGCGGCCTTGATGATCACCGGGTAGCCGACCGCCTTGGCGATCTTCAGGATTTCCTTCGGGTCGTCGGGCAGGGCGCCGTCCGAGCCGGGGACGCAGGGCACGCCGGCGGCCTTCATCGCCGCCTTGGCGGAGACCTTGTCGCCCATCAGGCGGATCGTCTCCGGGCGCGGGCCGATGAAGACGAAACCGGAAGACTCGACGCGCTCGGCGAAATCGGCGTTCTCCGAAAGAAAACCGTAGCCGGGGTGGATCGCCTCGGCGTCGGTCACCTCGGCCGCCGAGATGATCGCCGGAACGTTGAGATAGCTCTGGTTCGACGGTGCTGGGCCGATGCACACGGATTCGTCGGCGAGCTTGACGTATTTCGCGTCGCGATCGGCCTCGGAATGCACGACGACGGTCTTGATGCCCATTTCGCGGCAGGCACGCTGGATGCGCAGGGCGATTTCACCCCGGTTGGCGATGAGTATCTTGCCGAACATGGCTTTCTCCTAGCCGATGATGAACAGCGGCTCGCCGTATTCGACCGGCTGGCCGTTGTCGACCAGGATTTCCTTGATCGTGCCGGCAAACTCCGATTCGATCTCGTTGAGCAGTTTCATCGCCTCGACGATGCACAGCGTGTCGCCGACCTTGACTGTGTCGCCGACCTCGACGAAGGGGGCCGCGTCCGGGCTCGATGCCCGGTAGAAGGTGCCGACCATCGGCGATTTGACGACCTCGCCTTCCGCGTCTTCGCTCTCGTCTTCGAGATCGTCGTCGAACGTCGTCGATTTTTCACGCGGCACGGGGACGCCGGCCATCGCCACCGGCGCTTGCGGAAGCATGTAGGTCTGCGGCGCGGCCGCGACCATCGTGTGCTTGACGATGCGCACCTTTTCTTCGCCCTCGGTGACTTCGAGTTCGGCGATGCCGGATTCCTCGACGAGATCGATCAGTTTCTTGAGTTTACGTAGATCCATTGGGTGCCTCCTGTGGGCTGGGGCGTTCGGTTGGGTCTGTCGGTGGATTGGGTGTCGATGTGTGTCTGGAAGACACCAAGAGGCCGGCAATATCGCCGAAATTCGCCGGAAAACTAATGCATTTTAGCCGAATGTCCGGAAAACTGCCGGCGCAGCATATCCTCCAGTTCGGCTTCGGCGAGTCGACCCGTCCGCATCGCGATCGGTTCCCCGTTCGGGTCCAGAATCAGGGTAAACGGCAGTCCGGCGGCGTGGTTGCCGAGTTCGGCGCTCAGTTCCACGATCCCTTGTCCGCCAACAAGCAAGGGATAGGATATCTGTTCGCGTGCGGCAAAGCGGCCGACCGCTTCGGCGGAATCGACCGCGATGCCTACGAATTGCACGCCCTGCGCGGCGTAGTCGGATTGGAGGCGCGAGAAGTAGGGCATTTCTTCCCGACACGGCGGGCACCAGGTGGCCCAGAAGTTGACGACGAGGATCTTGCCTCGCCATTGAGCCAGTGCCTGGGGCTGGCCGCGCTCGTCGGCGAGCGTCGTGGCGAACAGGCGGTCGATAGCCTGGCGCGATTCGGACTCTTTCTTCGTTGTCAGCAGAAAAATCGAACTCGCTGCGGCGAGCAGCAACACGGCCGTACCGGTCAAGAGTGATCGGCGCGTCATCACGGGGCGTCGCCGCCTTCGGCCAGCATCTTCCTGACCGCATCGATCCGTGCGCGGGCGCGGGGCTGTCCGTTGCGTTTCTTGAAGATCACCCGTTCGTCGTTCAACGGGTAAACGATCAGATTGACCGTGGCGTCGTCGCTGTCGAGCGTCAGCACCGCTTCAGCGCGCTCGGAGCGCGGTGTGCTGTGCTGGTAGTCGATGTGCGAATTGAGCAGGAAGATCTCGACATCCTTGGCGCTGTCGGTAAACAACTGGATATCGATTTCTGCGTAGCGTCCGGCCGTGCCGTCGAGAACCGATCCGGTGAGATAGGGGTTGAATCGCTGCATGATTTCCATGATCTCTACGGCTTTTTGCCGAAGACAGGCGATGCGCTCCGTTTGTTCGTCCTCCTGGAAAATGCGTTGATAGGCGCGCAGCTCGGTCTCGACTTCGCGGTCTTCCGGAAGATGGTTGTTGTTTTCCGGCAAGCCGAGGCGGTGGGCCGCTTTGCGCTTGGCTGTGTCGTAGTCGCTGATGCCGTCCTCGGCCATCATCCGGGCGGCGAGGCTGGCGATGCGGGCTCGGGGCGAATCAGCAGGGGGAAAGGGGGCGTGGGTATTCATCGCACGGCGCTCCGTGGTAGAGCCTCGGTCGGGGCTGGGTGTTTCGGTAAGGAGGTACAATCCCGCCGATCAGTTCAATTCCGGCGGGCCGCCAAGGCCGTCGTCGAATCATTCTATCCGGATTCATCGCATGCACATTCATATCCTCGGCATCTGCGGCACCTTCATGGGTGGCGTCGCGCAACTGGCGCGCGCGGCCGGCCACCGCGTGACCGGTTGCGACGCCGGCGTCTATCCACCAATGAGCACACAGCTCGAAGCGTCGGGCATCGAACTGATCGAGGGTTACGGCGCCGCGCAGGTCGATCTGCAGCCCGATTGCTTCGTCATCGGCAACGCGATTTCCCGCGGCAATCCGCTGCTGGAGGAAATTCTCGATCGTGGATTGCCCTACGTGTCGGGGCCGCAGTGGCTCGCCGATCATGTCTTGCGCGGACGCTGGGTGCTGGCCGTCGCCGGCACGCACGGGAAGACGACGACAGCGTCGATGCTGGCCTGGATTCTGGAGGATGCGGGCCTGAGCCCTGGTTTCCTGATCGGCGGCGTGCCGCGGAATTTCGGTGTCTCCGCCCGTCTGCACGGGGCGCTGGCCGATTCCCCGTTCTTCGTGATCGAGGCGGATGAGTACGACACGGCGTTTTGCGACAAGCGCTCGAAGTTCGTGCATTACCGGCCAAGGACAGCGGTGCTGAATAATCTCGAATTCGATCACGCGGACATCTTCGGCGATCTGGATGCCATCGAGACACAGTTCCACCATCTGGTGCGCACTCTTCCGCGGCAGGGGCTGATCGTGGCGAACGGCGGCGAGGCGAGCCTCGGCCGGGTGCTGGCGCGCGGATGCTGGACGCCGGTCGAACGCTTCAACGTGGCGGATGGCTGGCGGATGACCGGTGACGATGCAACCGGCGCGCTGCACCTGATGCGCGGCGACGAGCCGGTAGCGACCACGCAATGGTCGCTTTCCGGCGAACACAACCGCGCCAATGCCGTTGCCGCGCTCCTGGCGGCGCGCCACGTCGGGGTGCCGCTGGAGCAGGGCATGGCGGCGCTGTCGCGCTTCGAGAACGTCAAGCGGCGGATGGAGTTGCGCGGCACGGAACGGGGCGTCAGTGTCTACGACGATTTCGCGCATCATCCAACGGCGATCGCGACGACGCTCGCCGGCCTGAGAAGGAAGCAGGCCACGGGACGCATCCTGGCGGTTCTCGAACCGCGCTCGAACACGATGAAGCTCGGCGTCATGAAAGCCCTGTTGCCGGACAGCCTGGTCGAGGCCGACCGGGTCTTCTGCTATGCGGCGAACCTTGGCTGGGATGCGGCTGAGGCGCTGGCGCCCATGGGCGAAAAAGCGAGCGTGGCCGACGAGCTCGACGCGCTGATTGCCGGTATCGTCCGCGAAGCGCGCGCCGGCGACCACATCCTGGTGATGAGCAACGGCGGTTTTGGCGGTATTCACGGGAAGCTGCTGGACGCCTTGCGCCGGTAGTCGGCGGAAGACGGAAAGGCGGCAGGAACCGAGATGGCTAAGACAGTCGAGGAAATTTCCAGCGAGACAGGTTTTTCGGTCACCACCGTGCGTCTGGTGATCAACGGCCAGTCGGAGCGTTACCGCATCAGCGCCGCGACCCGGAAGAAGATCGAAGACTACGTCGCCCTACACGGTTATTCGATCAATCATGCGGCACGCAGCCTGAAACTCAACCGCAGCGACACCGTCGGCTTTGTCGTGCCCGATCTGTCCAACGCCTTCTTCGCCCGCCTGATGGCGGCGCTGGAAGGGCTATGCCGCAAGCGCGACTTGCTGCTGCTGACTGTGGCCTCGCACGAAGATCCGGCCCTCGAAAACCGGGCGGTGGCCAAGCTCCTGGCCCGGGGCGTTGACGGCCTGATCATTGCGCCGTGCCAGCCGCAGGTCCCTCCCCAGTTGTTGAATAGCCGCAAGCGTACGCCGGTCGTGATGTTCGACCGCGACTATGGTTCGGGGATATTCCCCACGGTAGTCAGTGACAACGTCCAGGGCGGGCTGGAGATGACCCGGCGCATGTTGCAGGAGACCGGTGGGGAAGCGTTCCCTTTTCTCTGCGGGCACGCCGAGTCGCCAAGCATTCAGGACCGAATCCGCGGTTTCAACGCCGCCTGCGCCGAGCATGGCGTGACGGGCGAGGGGCGGGTGTTGCTCGAGGCGGAGGACAGTGTCGAAGCGGGCCGACAGCTGATGCTTGCGCTGACCGGCGGCGGCCGGCCGCCGCCGCGGGCGTTCATGTGTTCCTCGCTGCTGGTGCTCGAGGGGGCGCTGCAGCAGATCCGGGCGACAAGCGGACGCATCCCGCCGGAGATCCTGATCGGCACTTTCGACGATCATGCGATGCTCGATCTGCTGCCCAATCCGGTTTTTTCGATACGCCAGAGCGAGGATGACCTGTCCCGCCGCATCGTCGATTACCTTGCTGCGGCGCTGTCCGGCGAAGTTCCGGCGACCCCCCGTTCCGAAGTGCCGGTAGAACTCGTTTGCCGCAACCTTCATTCTTCGACTACTTTTCCTGCTAAGTCGACATAGCTGGTGCCCGCGCCCGGTTGACATCATTTCGCATCAGTAGACATTCTGCTGCGTGCTGAGATAAATTACGCCGCTGCTGATTACGTTTTAGTAACAGCGCAGCTAACTTCGATCAGGATGGGCGAATGAACAGGGTTTTGGTGGTGGGCAGCATCAACATGGATCTCGTGGTGGAAACCGAGAAGTTTCCGGCGCCGGGAGAAACGCTGCTCGGGCAACGCTTTCGTACCTTTCCCGGCGGCAAGGGCGCGAACCAGGCCGTGGCTGCGCGGCGTCTCGGCGCGCAGGTGGCGATGATCGGCTGCGTCGGCGCCGATGCCTTTGGCCGCGAATTAACGGCTCAGCTGGAGGGCGAAGGAATCGACGTGCGTCACGTACGCGTTGACGTAGCTTCCTCGACCGGCGTGGCGGCGATCACCGTCAGCCAGGCCGAGAATTCGATCGTCGTGGTTCCGGGGGCGAATCATGCGCTTTCACCCGACGACGTGCTGGCCGCGGAGCAGGCGTTCCGGGAGGCCGATGTTGTCATTACCCAGCTGGAAATTCCCCTGGAAACTGTCGAGGCAGTCGCCGTTCTTGCCGAGCGGCATGGCAAACCCCTGATCCTGAATCCGGCGCCGGCCATTCCGCTGCCGGCCACGCTGTGCGAGCGCGTCACGCTGCTGACGCCCAACGAACACGAACTGTCGATCCTTTCCTCGGTGAGCTGTGATGCCTGGCGGGATCAGCTGGCGGCGCATCCGGGCCGCGTCCTGATGACACGTGGCTCTGACGGCGCCTGGTTTGCCGGCAGCGACGGAACGTTGCATCATCAGCCTTCTTTCAAGGTCGACGCGGTTGACACCACCGGTGCCGGCGACACCTTCAACGGGGCATTGGCAGCGTTCTGGGGGAGCGATCTCGCACTGGCGGCACGCCTGGCCTGTGCTGCCGGGGCGTTGTCGGTCACCCGTGCCGGGGCTCAAGGCGGGATGCCGACCGATGAGGAGTTGCAGCGCTTCCTGGAAGCGTGGCGGCCGGTTCCGGAAGCTGGTTGAATGCCGCATGTGCAGCGTCGGGAAGTCTGGATACAAGAAGAAAGAGAAGTTGTTGGGTGTTGTTGTCGTAGTCGGGCCGTCGGCGCGAGGAGCGGCGCGGCAGGAGAGGGGCGGAGAGTGTCGCGGTTCCTTGCAGGTCAGGGCGGCGGGGCGCGGTCTGCCAGAGGTTAGCAGGTTGATGCAGAACCCAGTGAACGAACTGGAAAGGCTATTGTCATATAGACATTCCCGAAACTCTTATCTTGACAGCGATGCGCGGCCAACTCGATCCCCAGTCCTCGATATTCCATTACTTTTCGCCCGAGTCGCGCGTGCCAGCGGACCATCCGTTGCGGCGGGTGAAGAAGCTTGCTGATCGAGCGCTCGGCGCTATTTCGGCGGAGCTGAACGCGCTGTATTCGAGCGTGGGGCGGCCGTCGATCCCGCCCGAGCGCCTGCTCAAGGGCCAGTTGCTGATCGCGCTGTACTCGATTCGCTCGGATCGGCAGTTTTGCGAACAACTCGACTACAACATTCTCTTTCGCTGGTTTCTCGACATGGATCTGGAGAGCGCCAGCCTCGATCAGTCGAACTTCAGCCGGCTGCGCGAGCGCTTGGTTGCGACCGATGTGGCGCGGCGCTTTTTCGATGAAGTGGTATGCCTGGCCCGCCGGCGGCAACTGTTGTCCTCGGACCATTTCACCGTCGACGGCACGCTGATCGATGCTTGGGCCTCGTTCAAGAGCTTCCAGCGCAAGGACGGCGAGCCACCGAAGGACGGCGGCGACGGCACCGGGATGGTCGATTTCAAGGGCGAGAAGCGCTCGAACGCGACGCATCAAAGCACGACCGATCCGGACTCGCGCCTCATGAGAAAGGGCAATGGGCAGCCCGCGAAACTGAGCTACGGCGGACATGTGCTCATGGAGAACCGCAACGGGTTGTGCGTGGACATCCTTGTGACGGAATCGACGCAGGCCGAGCACCGCGCCGCGCGCTCGATGCTCACCCGGGCGCGACGCCGCCGCATTCATCCGAAGACGCTCGCCGCCGACAAGGGCTATCACGTGAAGGAGTTCGTGACGCATTTGCGGCAGCATCGAATCCGTCCGCACATTGCGCGAATCGAGGGGCGCAACACGCCAGGGCTCGATGGGCGTACCACACGGACCGAGGGATACCGAATCAGCCAACGCAAGCGAAAACGAGTAGAGGAAATCTTTGGCTGGCTCAAGACGGTCGGCGGAATGCGCAAGAGCCGATTCATCGGTCAGGTGAAGACCCAAATGGCGGCCTTCATTTCCGGCGCGGCGTACAACCTGTTGAGAATCGCAAAATTGAGTGGTTCGGAGGTGAAGGCGTGAACCGGGGGGCGGAAAAAGCACCCGCGATGCACGCCGGCAGCCGCTTCGGCAATCCGAAGCGCATTGAAAATCCAATTCCCGCGAGGAAGTCGCCATGAAAATCAATCTGAACAACCCAACTGGCGCCGAATCGCGCTTTTTTGCATCACCCTGTTAGTCAATAATCAGGAAGGAGATTCACATGAAGCATCGTTTCGTTAACCGGAATGCGCTCAGGGCGCTCGTTACAGTGGCCGCTCTCGGTCTCGGCTTTGCCGCACCGCAGGCCATGGCGCAAACCAAGAAGGTGATTCGCATCTCGACCCCCGCCGTGCCGGATGACTGGCACGCCAAGATGTGGACCGTGTTCAAGGATTCGCTGGAGAAATCCGCTCCGGGCGAGTTCGATGTCCAGATCCACCTCAACGCAGCGTTGTTCAAGCAGGGGACGGAACCGGCCGCGATGGCGCGCGGCAACCTGGAAATGTCGGCGATCTCGGCGCAGGATATCTCCAAGCTGGTGCCGGAGTTCTCGATCTTCACCGCCGGCTACATCATCCGCGACCCGGATCATCAGCAGAAGGTGTTCAACGGCCCGATCGGTGAGGAAGTGTTCAAGCCGGTCGTGCAGAAGATGGATGTGACGCCGTTGGCGACCGCCTACCTCGGCACGCGCCAGGTCATGCTGCGTGAAGACAGGAACGTGATGACCCCGGCTGACCTCAAGGGGGTGAAGCTGCGCATGCCGGGCAGCAAGGAATGGTTGTTCCTCGGCGAGGCGCTCGGCGCGACGGCGACCCCGCTGGCCTTCGGCGAAGTCTATCTGGCGCTGAAGACCGGGACCATCGATGGCCAGGACAACCCGCTGCCCAGCGCTCGCGCGGCGAAATTCTTTGAAGTGAGCAAGACCGTGGTGCTGACCAACCACCTGGTCGATGCGATTTTCCTGTCGTACGCCACCAAGGCGTTCAATGCATTGACGCCGGAGCAGCAGCAGAAGATCAAGGCCGCTGCGCAGGATGCCGCCAAGTACAACAACGAGAACCGCATCAAGGACGAGGCGTCCATCGTGGACGAGTTCAAGGCCAAGGGCATGAAGATCGTCAAGCCCAACGTCGACGAGTTCCGCAAGGTGGTTCAGGACAAGTACCTGAAGTCCGAGTACGCCAACATCTGGCCGAAGGGTTTGCTGGAAAAGATCAACGCAGTGAAGTAATCCCCTGGCAGGCGCCCGCACGGGTGCCTGAACAGCTCCGGCGCGGGCGTCGATGCTCCGCCGGAGCGCCTCGGCTTTCAGTGAGGGCATCATGCTTAAGCAGTTGAAAAATGTGGCCGGCATCATCGGCACGTTGAGTTATGGCGTCTTGTTCGTGACGTTCATTTTCCAGGTGACCCTGCGCTTCGTGTTCAACAAGCCGCTGGCCTGGAGCGATGAACTGATCGTGATCCTTTACGTTTTTAGCATGTTCTGGGCGGGCGCGTTCATGCTCAAGGAGAAGGATCATGTCGTGCTCGATATCATCTACGAGCATCTCGGTGCGCAAGGCAAGCGCGGCTTCTGTATCACCTATTCGCTGATCATCGGCGGGTTGTTCCTGTGGGCGATTCCCGCTTCGTACAGCTATGTGAGTTTCATGATGCGTGAGGACACGCCGGTGCTGGGGATTCCCTTCGCCTACGTGTTCTCCGCCTTCATCCTGTTCCTGGCCGCCATCGGCCTGTTCTATGTACGCAAGCTCGTGATTCTTTTCGGCCCGAACTGGAGGGAAGAAGTGGACGATGTTGCGCACGACGCCAAAAATGCGGAGTCTGTCGAATGAGCAACGCAATCCTCATCATGCTCGTGGTCATGGGCGGCACCATGCTGCTGCGGGCACCCATCTCGTTTGGCATGCTGGCCGGCGGCGTCGCCTATCTCGTCGCCAAGGGGCAGGACGTCGGGCTGATGGCCGAACAGGTGCTGAACGGCCTCTACAACAGCTACGTGCTCCTCGCCGTGCCGCTGTTCATCCTCGCGGCGAGCATCATGAACGCCGGTTCAATCAGCGAGCGGATGTTCTCCATGGCGATCGCACTTGTCGGTCGTTTTCGTGGCGGCCTGGCCTACGTCAATATTCTGGTCAGCGTGATCTTCTCCGGGATGAGCGGCAGCGCCATCGCCGATGCGGCCGGGCCGGGGCTTGTCTCGATGCGGATGATGACCGACAAGAACCGCTTTACCCCGGAATTCGCCGGCGCGATCACGGCGACTTCGGCGACGATCGGGCCGATCGCGCCGCCGTCGATCCCGATGGTGATCTATGCGCTGGTGTCGGGAACCTCGGTCGGGGCGCTCTTCCTCGGTGGCGTGATACCAGGGGTGTTGATGGCCTTGTCACTGATGGTTGGCGTCTACATTCTTGCCCGCTTCCGCGATTTCCCGCGTGAAGAAGCCATCCCGATGAAGGATATGCCCAAGGTGGTGCTGGATGGGTTCTTGCCGATGACGATTCCGATCGTCCTCCTAGGCGGAATCTACACTGGCGTCTTTACGCCGACTGAAGCCGCGGCGGTTGCGGCGATGCATGCGCTGCTGCTGTCGCTGTACTATCGCACGCTCTCCTGGAGGCGGCTGTGGACCGTGCTGCACGATTCGCTCAAGCAGAGCGCCTCGGTGACCTTGATCGTGGCCAGTGCGTTCATCATGAACTACGCGATCGCCGCGGAGCAGATTCCGGATCTCGTTGCTCAATGGTTTACCACGCACGAGTTCAGCAAACTGCAGTTCCTGCTGCTGTGCAACGCCGTTTTCCTGTTCCTCGGCTGTTTCCTCGATACCTCGACGATGCTCCTGGTGCTCGTGCCCTTGCTGATTCCTTCGGCCAAGGCCATGGGTGTCGATCTGGTGCATTTCGGCGTGGTCGCCGTGGTGAACATGATGATCGGCCTGGTGACGCCGCCGTTCGGCATGCTGCTGTTCGTGCTCAACGCGCTGACCGGCACGTCTTTGCGCGGCATGATCCGGGAAAGCGTGCCGTTTGTTATCCTTCTGCTTCTCACGTTGCTGCTGCTGACCCTGGTCCCCGATCTGGTGCTTTGGTTGCCGCAGTCGATGGGGTACAACACGCTCTGACAAACAACAAGCCGCGCCTTGAGGGGGCGGCATACTATCGAATGACGAGCTACAAGCGCCTTACCATTGACGACATCGCCCGCATGGCGGGCGTGTCGCGAACAACCGCCAGCATGGTCCTGAACGGCCGCGCCGAGCAGTTCCGGATCTCCGCCGCAACGCAGGAACGGGTGTTGGCGACGGCGCGGGACAACAACTTCCAGCCGTCGCATTCGGCGCGTGCGTTGCGCTCCGGTTGCAGCAATACACTCGGGTTGGTCATCCCGGAATTGACCAACTTCGCTCACGCCAGTCTGGCGCAGGCGATGGAGCCGATCTGCCACCAGGCCGGCTACCAGTTGCTGGTGGTATCGAGCAACGACGAGGTCGAGCAGGAAACCGCGGGGATCGAACACCTGATCGCCCGGCAGGTGGACGGCCTGATCATCGTCCCCTGTTCGCCCGATCCGGAAACCTACCTGAAGTGGAGCAAGCGCCTGCCGCTGTTCCTCGTCGATCGGCGCATCGATGGGTGCGACCTGCCGTACGTGGTGACCGACGCCGAGAGTGCCGTGACCACGATGGTGCTCGATGCGCTGGCCAGCCAGCCGGAGGAAGCCTGCTACTTCGGCGGGCAGCCGAACCTTTCGCCGAGTATTGACCGCCTGCGGGGTTTCCGCGCCGCGCTCGCGCAAGCGGGTTTGGCCGAGCAGCCGGGCTGGGTGCGGGCGCGCGACTATCACCGGCGCAGTGGTTATGAGCTGATGAAGGAGTGCTACGCCGACTTGGGCCGCTATCCGCGGGTGCTGTTTACCGGCTCGATCACCCTGCTCGAAGGTGCATTGGCGTTCATCAGCGAACACCGCCATTTCAGCATCGCCCCGCAGCGGATCATCACCTTTGACGATCACTACCTGCTCGACTGCCTGCCGCTGAAAATCGACGCCATCCAGCAGGACAGCCAGGCGCTGGCAAGCGCCAGCCTCGAACGCCTGATCGGAATGATCGGCAAGAAGGCGGCGGATTCAACGACCGTGCCAGCGTGCTTGCACTGGCGCAGCCGCAAGGTCGATACCGAACGCGCCGACTGAGCGGATCGTCGCCGCCGGAATGCCCCCATTGGGCGTTATCCACCGGGGGTCTTGGCTGTGTGTCAGGTGATGCTCACGAAGCGGCTCGGGCAGCTCCGTGAGAGAGAGGCTCAATGCAGGATGCCCAACTGCTTCTTGATGATCTCGCCCAGTTGAACCATCTGCTGCACGTTGCTCTGGAAATGCGCCGAATAGTAGTTCCCGGCTTCGCGCACGCGGCAGGCGACGGTCTGGAAGTTGCCGATCGATTTCTGGTAGTCCTTGGCGCAGACCGGATAGTCGAGGCATTCGGCGAGCGAGGCGGTCGACAGGTAGGCAAAGACCGTCTCGGCCTTTTCCGGTTCCTGCTGCCAGTTGTCGCACAGCCAGACGTACAACTCGGGATGGAAGTTGGTCATCACGCCGCTGTAGCCGTGGGCGCCGGCCTGCAGTGAGGGCAGCAGGGTCTGGCCGTTGGCGTTGGCGATGTGCATGCGGCTGCCCTTCGACAATTCGACGCGCCGGCGGATGGTGTCGATCTGGCAGCAGGTGTCCTTGATGAAGGTGTAGCGGCCGCTTTGCGCGCACCAGCGG
>JARFTZ010000020.1 GCA_029289235.1 Gammaproteobacteria bacterium | reverse complement strand
GACCTTGCCGGCGACCGGCGCGCAGGCGCGCTTGATCACGCGGGGATTGCCTTCGGCCGCCGCCAGTTCGGGGTGGGCGGCCAGAATGCCCACGAGCATGTCTTCGACGACGAGGTCCGGATTGTTGATGACGCGGTTCATACGCACTCCAGTAACAAT
Source organism: Gammaproteobacteria bacterium (assembly GCA_029289235.1). GTDB lineage: Bacteria > Pseudomonadota > Gammaproteobacteria > Burkholderiales > Rhodocyclaceae > Propionivibrio. Next base: position 13,521 of record JARFTZ010000020.1, on the reverse strand, counting down.
GTGGGTTGATGTGGGGTGGGCTCAGGCGTTGGCCAGGTGCTGCTTGACGAAGGCCAGCGAGGCGCGGACGACGGATTCGATTTCGGCCAGCGGCACCGGCTCCTCGCGCCGCTTGGGCTGGGCGTTGGCCATGCGGTGCAGGCGCAGCGGCAGTTCGACCGCGAGGTTGATCTCGGTCTTGGCGACGGCCTGCACGATGCGGGCGCAGTCGATGTCGCCTTCGCCGAGCGGGGTGAAGAAGTAGCCTTCCGGGGTGACCTTGGCGTCCTTGATATGCACGTGGCCGCAGTAGGGCATGGCGAGCAGCGCGTCATCCGCGGGAATCACGCCGCCGGGTTTGTTGGCGGGGCGATGCGAGATGGTGTTGGCGGCGTCGTAGTTGAGGCGCAGGTTGGGCATGCCGAGCTGGTCGAGCAGGGCGATGCCGTCGGCGGCGGTGTTGATCAGGTTGTCGCTGCCATCGCCCGGGTTCTCCAGGCCGATGACCAGGCCGAGTTGTTCGGCGTGGCGGACGAGCGGTTCGATGTTGCGGAAGAAACGGTCGCTCCAGGCACGGGCGGCGGCGTTGGTGTTGATGACCTTGGCACCGAGCGCGGCAGCGAAGTCCATCCGCCCCTTGAAGACGTCGACGGCATCCTCGCGGCCGAGGTCGATGTGCGAGGAGAAGGCGTAGCAGCCCAGGCCGCTGCTTTCCAGCCAGGCAATGTATTGCCGTGCCTGCGCCGGAGTGAAGGCGGATTCGTCAAACGCCCCCGTGTAGCCGACGATGAACGCCGGTTCCACGTGCGTGACCCCGCACGATGCCAGGCTTTCCAGAATCTGCGGGAAGGCGTAACCGTCGTACGGGGCGCCCGAAAAGGAAATGATGCGTTCGGCCATGTCAGTGGATCAGCGTGCCGCCGTTGACGATTGCTACGCGGTTTGCAAGTAACATTTTCCGAGTCCTTTTTCGTTGAATGAATGAAAGTGTTGCTGGTTGATCTGCAAGCGATGGGTCATAGTGAAGAAATTTGCACGCAAAAAGGTTTGCGGTGAAAATGCTTCACGAGCTGCAGCTTGCCCTCCTGGTTTTTCAACCTTTTTCTGTGCGCTTGCTTTGTTGGCCGGAGAAAAAAAAGCTGTCCGAGCCGGTAGTTGTGTCTTGGCTTGTTGTTTTGTTCTGGGTGCAGGCGAAAATAATCCTCGCCTTGGTTAATGAACACAAACGCTGTTTTTTCATTGCCCGGTGAAAATTTTTCATGAGGTGTGTGTCATGCGATCCGACCTTCCACCGCTGACGGCTCTGGTGGCCTTCGAGACGGTGGCGCGGCGGCTGAGTTTTGCGCGGGCGGCCGAGGAACTGCACCTGACGCCGTCGGCGGTCAGCCACCAGATCGCCAAGCTCGAACAGTTTCTCGGCTTCCTGTTATTCGAGCGTACGCCACGGGGCATCCTGCTCAGCGATGCCGGCGAGAGTTACCTGAAGCGTGTTGCGGGCGCGCTCGGGGCGATCGGCGATGCCACCAACGATATCCGCAAGGGCGCGCGCAACACGCTGCATGTGCATTCGAGCACCAGCATCGCCAGTCTGTGGCTGATGCCGCGCCTCGCCGGTTTCGTGCATGCCTATCCCGAAATATCCCTGTCGCTGTCGGCATCGCCGGTGCATTCCGATTTCGCCCTCGGCCAGGTCGACGTGGACATCCGCTACGGCGTTTCGGAGTGGCCGAATCTGGTTGTCGAACCGATCTTCGAGGAGCACATCCTGCCGCTGGCCAGTCCCGATCTGCTGGCCCGACAGCCGGTCCATGTGCCGTCGGACCTGCTCAAGCGCCCGCTGATCCAATCCACGGTCAACCTCGTCCAGTGGCCGGCCTGGTTTGCCAGCCGCAATCTGATCGGCATGCCCGAGCGTTTCGCCTTCCGCTTCGACCGGGCGTCGATGTCGCTTGAGGCGGCCGTGCAGGGGTTGGGCATCGCTCTGGAAAGTGACCGGCTGGCGTCGCAGCACATCGAAGCCGGCCGCTTGCGACCGGTGTTCCATCCGGCGTGGTCGCTGGCCATCAAGGCGCATTTCATGGTCTATCCGGAACGGCACGCGCGACGCCTCGAAGTCGCCCGCTTTGTCGCATGGCTCAAAGGCCAGGTCGGCGGCGTCGGCGATCCCGTTGCGTAGATGCCGGCACAAGTTGCGCGAAAGCGCGTCTTCGATTAACGTGCCGGCTGATCGTTAGTTAGCTTGAGAGGGGACGTGGTCCCCTTTTTTTCGGCTGTACCCCGTTTTTTCGTTCCTCATTTTTCGGGGTACGCAACGTCCGTTCGGGAGGTGCCTTCGATCATGAGCAGACGTCCTTTGCGCATCGGCCTTTCAGCCCGGATCTATCACCCGCAAGCGGGGGCCAAGGGGCTTCAGTCGAAGTCGCTGCAGTACCTGGAGCAGTCGGTGGCCCACTGGGTCATGTCGCGCGACGTGATGGTGTTCATGATTCCGTCGGTCAGCGGCGACGGAATCGTGCATCGCAGCAGCATCCGCCTCAGCGACTATCCGGAGTATCTCGATGGGCTGGTGCTCCAGGGCGGCGCCGACATCAGCCCGCAGTGCTACGGCGAGGAGCCTTTGCATCCGGACTGGGCCGGCGACCGGGTGCGCGACGCGTACGAGATGGAGCTCCTGCACGAGTTCATGGAGTCGGGCAAGGCGGTTCTGGGGATTTGCCGCGGCGCGCAGTTGATCAACGTGGCACTCGGCGGCACATTGCACCAGGACATCGCGACGCAGGTGCCGGGCGCCGCGGCGCACGTCCATGACGATTACGACCGCTACTCGCATTCGATCGGCTGGGACGAAAAGTCGGGATTCGCCAGACTCTACCCGGGACTTTCCGGCGGGCGAGTGGTTTCCATCCACCATCAGGCGATCAAGACGCTGGGGAAGGGGTTGCGGGTCGAGGCGGCGAGTGCGGACGACGGCGTTGTCGAGGCGGTTCGCCTGGAAGGCCGGAACTATGTGCTCGGCGTGCAATGGCATCCGGAGTTCCATCCGCCGGGTGCTGCCGACCTGCTCGATTGCACGCCGATCCTCGATGAGTTTCTCGCCGCCGTGCGCGGCCGCCGCTGGTGAAGCGGCGGTTCGGCGTGCAGCGTGAGTTGTTGCGGAGTCATGGCAGATGATTGAGTCGGTGTTTTCTTACTTGCGCGATGCGTGGAACGGGTTGCAGGGCTTTCTTTTCTTCCTGCCGCCGTTTCCCGAGCGCATCGACACGCTGGCCCTGCTCAGCCTGGTGCTGGTGGTCGGCCTGCTGGTCGCCGAGTGGCTGCGCAGCCACTGGCAGTGGCCACGCGTGCTCGGTTACGTGGTCGCCGGGACGGTTTTCGGTCCACCGCTGCTCGGTTGGATCAAAGTCGACATCCTTCCGCAGATCAGGCCATTCGCCGACGCGGCGCACGGCCTGTTGCTTCTGGAAGCAGGCCGTCGTCTCGATCTGCGCTGGCTGGCGCACAACAGTGATCTGCTGCGCGGGACGGTGAGCGACATCGCGTTGTCGTTCCTCGCCATCTTCCTGTTTGCCCTGCTGCTGGTCGGCCTGTCGCCGGCGTGGGCGGCGGCGACGGCCGCGGTGACCATGGCTTCGGCGCCGGCGGTGGTGTTGCTGGTGGTCGAGGAATCGCGCGCGCAAGGGCAGGTCACCGAGCGGGTCATGCTGTATTCGTCGCTCAGCGCGGCGGCGTCGTTTGTCGTGTTCATCATCGTCCTGGGCGTCGTGCATGCATACCAGAGCGGAAGCTGGGCGCACAGCCTGACCCATCCGTTGTGGGCCGGTGGCGGCGCCTATGCGATCGGCTGGGCGGTCGCGCAGCTGACCTTGCGCATCGCCGGCCTGCTGCCGAAACGCTCGCTGGCGCAGGTTTTCGTCCTGGTGGCGATGGCGCTGCTGGCGGTCGGCATTGCCCGCATGCTCGCGGTCCCGGTGTTCCTGACGCTGTTCCTGATGGGGGTCCTGCTCTCGCTGCGCGACGAGGCGAAGACGCTGAGCTACACCAGCCTGCCGGAAGGGCACTGGATGCTGGCGATCATCCTGTTCGTCGTCGTCGGGGCGTCGTTGCCCTGGCGCGAATTCACCTGGCTGACGGGGTTGCAGGCGATCGGCCTGTTGCTGGTGCGGGCATTGGCAAAGACGCTCTCGATGGCCCTGGCGGGGGGCGAACTGCCGCTGAACAAGCGCCTGCTCGCCGGGCTGGGGATTCAGCCGCTGTCGGCGACCGCCGTCTTCATGGCCTTCGAGATCTCCCGGCTCTACCCGGAAATCGGCGGGCCGGCATTGCTGCTGGCTTTCTTCGCGGCCGCGATCATGGATATCGCCGGGCCGGTCCTGTGCCGCTTCGCCCTCGTCCGCGCGGGGGAAACGCCGTCGGAACAAGAAAAGGGAGGGAACGGGGCATGAGCGAGTTGCTGGAATTTGCGGCGAGCGAGCCGCTGACATTGGGCGTCGAACTCGAGCTGCAGCTGCTGACCACGCGTGACTACGACCTCACTCGCGGGGCGTCGGACCTGCTGCGCGCGCTGAAGCACGACCCGGATCACGGCGACGTGAAACTCGAGATCACCGAGAGCATGATCGAAATCAACACCGCGCCGCGTTCTGCCGTCGATGCGATCGCAGAGGATCTCGACGTCATGCGCGAGGCGCTGGTGCTGCAATGCGCGCGCAACAACATCGCCATATGCGGCGGCGGGACGCATCCCTTCCACGCGTGGCCGGAACGGCGCATTTCCCCGGGCGATCGCTACAAGAACACCTACGAGCGTTACGGCTATCTCTCCAAGCAGTTCACCGTCTTCGGGCAGCATATCCACATCGGCTGCGCCTCGGCCGACGAGGCGGTCTGGCTGACGCAGGCGCTGGGGCCGTACGTGCCGTTCTTCATCGCCCTGTCGGCGTCGTCGCCGTATGTCGACGGCGTCGACACCTTCTTCCAGTCAGCGCGGCTGAATGCCGTCTCGGCCTTCCCGCTCAGCGGCCAGTGTCCGGTTCTCGACGACTGGGACGATTTCCTCGCGCACTACGCGTTCCTGTACGACTGCGGCATTGTCGGCAGCATCAAGGATCTGTACTGGGATGTCCGGCCAAAACCCGAGTACGGGACCGTGGAGATACGTGTCTGCGATACGCCGTTAAGCATCGTTCGCGCGGCCGCTCTGGCCGCATTGGCGCAATGTCTGGGGCGGTTTCTCCTGCGGGTGCGACCGCCGTTCGATCCCGCCCGCGCGTTGCTGGTCGCGCGCTACAACAAGTTCCAGGCGTGCCGTTACGGCCTGGATGCGCAAATCTCCTGTCCCGAACAGCGCAGCCAGTTTCCCTTGCGGGAACGGCTGGGCGCCCTGCTGGACAACCTGCGCGAAGAGGCCGAGGCGCTGGGTTGCCAGCGCTGGCTCGATGCACTGCGCCAGGCGCTCGTCGCGGGGCCATCCGACGCCGACTGGTTGCGTGAACGCTTGGCTGCGCACCGGAATCTGCACGATGTGGTGCGCGATTCCGCCGAGCGTTTTCGCGACGTCCGCGCACTCGGATAGGCCCTGCCATGAGCGGCGAGGCAGGGATGGGCGCGGAGGCGGCGATGTTATAATCGCCGCCTTCCGCCGGGGCACCGGTCCTCATTACTTTCCCCAGAATCAACGGCATGGCGCTTTTTACTCTCGGTATCAACCACCGCACGGCGCCGCTCACGGTGCGCGAACAGGTGGCGTTCCATACCGAGGAGTTGCGCCGGGCGCTGAGCGATCTGTCGGGGAGCGGCCGGGTGATGGAGGCTGCCATCCTGTCGACCTGCAACCGCACCGAACTGTACTGCCAGGCGGACGATCCGCTGGCGGCGCTGCGCTGGCTGGCCGATTATCGCCACGTGCCCTTCGGGGAGATCGAGCCGTTCCTTTACACGCATCCCGAGCGGGCCGCGGTCCGCCATGCCTTTCGCGTGGCCAGCGGCCTCGATTCGATGGTGCTCGGCGAACCGCAGATCCTCGGGCAGATGAAGGAGGCGGTGCGCATCGCCCGCGAAGCCGGTTCTCTCGGGACGATTCTGAACAAGCTGTTCCAGCAGTCCTTCTCGGTGGCCAAGGATGTGCGTTCGTCGACGGCGATCGGGGCGAGCATCGTCTCGATGGCGGCGGCGTCGGTGCATCTGGCCGAGAGCATCTTCGGCAGCATTGCCGAGCAGCGCATCCTGTTCATCGGCGCCGGCGAAATGATCGGCCTGTGCGCCACGCACTTCGCCGCGCAGCGGCCGAAGCAGATCGTCATCGCCAACCGGACGGTTGACCGCGGGCGCGAGATGGCCGCGAAATTCGGCGCGACGGCGATCCGCCTCGAAGATGTCGCCGGACGTCTTGCCGAGTTCGACATCGTCATTTCCTGCACGGCCAGCCAGTTGCCGATCCTTGGGCTCGGTCTCGTCGAGCGGGCGATCCGGGCGCGTCGTCATCGGCCGATCTTCATGGTCGACCTGGCCGTTCCGCGCGACGTGGAGGCGGAAGTCGGACAACTCGACGACGTGTTCCTTTATACCGTCGACGATCTGGCGCAGATTGTCGAGTCAGGCCTCGAATCACGGCAGTCGGCGGTTGTCGATGCCGAGGCGATTGTCGACGGGCGCGTTGACGATTTTCTGCACTGGCTGCAAACGCGGGAAAGCGTGCCGCTGATCCGGGCGCTGCGCGACAATGCCGAGCGGATGCGCCGGCACGAGATGGAGCATGCGCTGAAACTGCTGGCCAAGGGCGACGATCCGGCGGTCGTGCTGGAGCAGTTGTCGCACCGCCTGACCAACAAGTTCCTGCATGCCCCGACCCAGGCGCTGAGCCAGGCCGAGAATCCGCACGGCGAAATGCCGGCGCTGGTGACCCGGCTGTTCAACCTGCACCGCGACCCCCATTGAGCGACTATGAAACAGAGCATTCGTGACAAGCTGGAAAACCTCGTCGGCCGCCTCGACGAACTCGACCGCATCCTGGCGAGCGGCGAAGCGACACGGGACATGGACCAGTTCCGCAAGATGACCCGCGAGCATGCCGAACTCGGCCCGGTCGTCGCGCTGTACAAGGAGTGGCAGCAGACCGGAACCGACCTCGCCTCGGCGCAGGAGATGATGGCCGACCCGGAAATGAAGGAACTTGCCGAAGAGGAAATGAGGTCGGCGAAGGAGCGCCTGCCGGCAATCGAAATCGAGTTGCAGAAGCTGCTGTTGCCGAAGGACGCCAACGACGAACGCAACATCTTCCTGGAAATCCGCGCCGGCACGGGGGGGGACGAGTCGGCGCTGTTCGCCGGCAACCTGTTCCGCATGTACACCCGCTACGCCGAGCGGCGGCGCTGGCAGGTCGAGGTGGTCTCGGCCAACGAATCCGAGCTCGGCGGTTACAAGGAGGTCATTGCGCGCATCGCCGGTTCCGGCGTCTATTCCAAACTCAAGTTCGAGTCCGGCGGCCACCGCGTGCAACGCGTGCCGGAAACCGAATCGCAGGGGCGGGTGCACACCTCGGCCTGTACCGTCGCGGTGATGCCGGAAGCCGACGAGCTGGAAGACGTGCAGATCAACCCGGCGGATATCCGCATCGACACCTTCCGCGCGTCCGGCGCGGGCGGTCAGCACATCAACAAAACCGATTCGGCGGTGCGCATCACCCACATGCCGACCGGCATCGTCGTCGAATGCCAGGACGGTCGCTCGCAGCACCAGAACAAGGCGCAGGCCATGGCCGTGCTCGTTGCGCGCATCCGCGACGCGCAGGAGCGCGAGCAGCACGCCAGGATCGCCTCGACGCGCAAGAGCCTGATCGGCAGTGGCGACCGCTCGGAGCGCATCCGCACCTACAACTTCCCGCAAGGGCGGGTGACCGATCACCGCATCAACCTGACGCTGTACAAGATCGACGCGATCATGGACGGCGACCTCGACGAGGTGATCGACGCGCTGACCACCGAGCATCAGGCCGAACTGCTGGCGGCGTTGGCCGACGCGGAATGATCCCCGCGGTGGGGGCAAGCCTTGGCGAGGCGTGGCGGCTGGCGTCGCGGCGCATCGACCGGCTCGACGCGCGCCTGTTGCTCGAACACGTCTGCGGTTGCCGACATGCCGATCTGATCGCCCATCCCGAGCGTCCGCTGAGCGCGGCGCAGGCGGCGGAGTTCGAGGCGCTGGTTGCCCGCCGCGCTGGGGGCGAACCTTTGGCTTATCTGGTCGGCAGCGTCTGGTTCGGCGATCTGGCGTTCCGGGTCACGCCGGCCGTGCTGATCCCCCGGCCGGATACCGAGGTGCTGGTCGAACTGGCCGTCGAGCGGGCGCAAGCGTTCGCGTCGCCGCGCATCGTCGATCTGGGCACCGGCTCGGGCATTGTCGCCATCTCATTGGCGCGACGTTGTCCGGATGCTCAGGTGACCGCCACCGACGTCTCGGCCGCGGCGCTTGACGTGGCGCGCGCCAACGCGATCCGGCACGGCGCGGCGGTGCGTTTTGTCGAAGGCGACTGGTTCGTCCCGCTCGGCGACGAACGCTTCGATCTTGTCGTCTCCAATCCGCCCTACGTCGTCGAAGGCGATCCGCACCTGCAGTTGAACGGCTTGCCTTTCGAGCCGCGTGGCGCGCTGACCGACGGCATCGCCGGCGGCGACGGCCTGGCCTGCATCCGGCGCATCGTTGCCTCAGCGCCGGCACATTTGCGGGCGGGCGGCTGGCTGCTGATGGAACATGGCTACGATCAGGCGGTCGAAGTGCGCGGATTGCTTGTTGCCGCCGGGTTCCTCGCTGTCGATTCGTGGCGGGACAATGCCGGTATCGAACGGGTCAGCGGCGGGCGCTGGCCGGGGGCTTGATCCACTTTTTTGAAAGAGGTTCTGAATGGATGTCCAGGAAATCATCAAGGAACAGGTAGCGAACAACCCGGTGGTGCTCTACATGAAAGGTACCCCGCGTGCGCCGATGTGCGGTTTCTCGGCGACGGCGGTACAGATCCTGCAGGCGTGCAACCTGCCGTTGTTCTTCAGCGTCAATGTGCTCGAAGAGCCGGCGATCCGCGACGGTGTGAAGATCTTCTCGGACTGGCCGACGATCCCGCAGCTGTACATTCGCGGCGAATTCGTCGGCGGCTGCGACATCATGCGCGAGATGTACCAGAGCGGCGAATTACAAAAGCTGCTCGAAGGCATCGCCGCGCCTGATTGATAAAGGCAATTGCATGAAGATTCAGAACCCACCACAGAGGCACAGAGAGCACAGAGGCAACGCAGAGAAAGGCGAAAAATGCAGAGTTTCCTCTGTGTGATCTCTGCGCCTCTGTGTCTCTGCGGTGAGGTTTGAAGATTTACTCCAGCCAGAATTCCTTGCCTGCTGCGGCCAGTTCCTCGTCGATGAAGCTGCTCATCAGCTTGACGCGGGCGAAGTCGCGCGTGTCGGCATGGGTGATCAGCCAGTACGCGCGGGTCAGGTGGATTTCGTCGGGGAGAATGCGCACCAGCGCCGGTTCGCGCCGCGCCATGTACAGTGGCAGCACACCGATGCCGGCGCCGCCGGCGATGGCGCTCATCTGGCTGATGACGTTCGAGATGTGCAGCGGCGGCGCGATGTTGCCGGAAACCTGCGGCAGGTAATTCAGTTCCTGCGTCCACATCAGATCGTCGACGTAGCCAACCCAGCGATGCTGTTCGAGGTCGTCGCGTGAGCGGATCGGCGCGTGCCCCTCGCAATAGTCCCGCGAGGCATAGAGCGCCAGTGCGTAATCGACCAGCTTGCGCGCGTAGACCCGGCCGTCCGGAGGCGGGGCCATGCCCACGGCCAGATCCGCCTCACGCTTGGAGAGGCTGAAGTTGCGCGGATTGGCCACCAGTTCGATTTCCAGCCCGGGATAGGCGTCGCTGATGCGCGCGATGCGTGGCGCCAGGAAATAGGTGCCGAAGCCTTCCGGTGTGCCGATCCGGACCTTGCCGGTGAGCCCCGCCGATTCGTCTTCGAGGCGTGAGCGCATGCGCAGGGTCAGCGCTTCGACCGCCACCGCGTCATCGGCCAGCCGACCGCCTTCCGGGGTGAGGACGAAGCCTTCCTTGCGGCGCTCGAACAGCGGGACACCCATCGCGTTTTCAAGCGCGGCGATCCGCCGGCTCAGCGTCGAGTGATCGACGCCCATCTGCTGCGCGGCGACGGTCAGCCGCCCGGCGCGGGCGAGAGCGAGGAAGGCTTGCAGGTCGTTCCAGTCAAATTTACTCATGGGTTTTTTTGCACAAGCAATTTGTCCTTTTTCGCATTCCATTGCGCAAAAGCCGTTGTTAGGATGACTCCCACATTGAGACAGACGGCGCCCGGCAGAGGTGGCCGATGTCGATAACAAACAGGGACCCCGGGAGGGTCCAGGTTGCGAAAAGGAAATGGCGATGGTCCCACACTCGATCGGTCATGACAAATCCACGTTGGCTCTCTCGACGACCCGGCGTCAATTCGTCGTTCTCGTGATCTAGCGCCCCGTCGGGGGCGCCAGAGCGGCAGCCGGCCCGCCTTCATTCATTCGCGTCTTCGTGCAAGGGAATGTCCGTCGTGGCGTTCCGGGGGACGGTTCAACTTTTTTTAGCAACAGCAGCTTCGCAGGTTTCGTTCGTTCCGCATTTTTCTCTCACAGGAGTCTTTCATGTCGCTGATCCAACAACTCAAGGCACGGGGTGCCGCAGGCAAGCCGATTCGTGTCGCCGTCATCGGCGCGGGCAAGTTCGGTTCGATGTATCTGTCGCAGGCACCGCGTACGCCGGGCATCCACCTCGTCTGCGTCGCCGATCTTTCGCCGGCCCGGGCAAGGGCGTCGCTGGCGCGCGTCGGTTGGGAAGCCTCGCGCTACGAAGCCAAGTCGTTGCAGGAAGCGGCGCGTAACGGCACGACGTTCATCACCGACGATGCCGACGCGATGATCGCCAGCGACTTCGTCGATGTCGTCATCGATTCGACCGGCAGTCCCGCAGCCGGCATCCATCACGCGCTGTTGTGCTCGGCCAACCGCAAGCACATCATCATGGTCAACGTCGAAGCCGACGTGCTCGCCGGCCCGCTGCTCGCCCGCAAGGCCGCGGAAGCCGGAGTGATCTACTCGATGGCCTCCGGCGACCAGCCGGCGCTGATCGCCGAACTGGTCGACTGGGCGCGGACGATCGGCATGGAAGTGATCTGCGCCGGCAAGGGCACCAAGTACCTGCCGATCTACCACCAATCGACGCCGGAGACGGTGTGGGGGCATTACGGTTTCTCCGAAGAGCAGGTCGCCGGTGGTGACTTCAATGCCCAGATGTTCAACTCCTTCCTCGACGGCACCAAGTCCGCGCTGGAAATGGCCGCAGTCGCCAATGGCTGTGATCTGACCGCGCCGAGCGACGGCCTCAAGTTCCCGCCGTGCGGCGTCGATGATCTGCCGCACATCCTGCGCCCGGTCGCCGACGGCGGCACGCTGCCGCAAAAGGGCATGGTCGAGGTGGTGTCGTCGATCGAACGCGACGGTCGCCCGGTCTATCGCGACCTGCGCTGGGGCGTCTATGCCGTCTTCGAGGCGCCGTCGAACTACGTTCGCGATTGCTTCGCGCAGTACGGCCTGAAGACGGACAGCACCGGGCGCTACGCCGCGATGTACAAGCCCTATCACTTGATCGGCCTGGAACTGGGCATCTCCGTGGCGACCATCGCTCTGCGTGGCGAGGCGACCGGCGCGACCGGTGCCTGGCGTGGCGACGTGGCGGCAACGGCCAAGCGCACGCTCAAGGCCGGCGAAAAGCTGGACGGCGAGGGCGGGTTCACGGTGTACGGGAAATTGATGCAGACGCCCGACTCGCTCCGCCTTGGCGCCCTGCCGATCGGCCTGGCGCACAACATGGTGCTGAAGAACGACGTGCCGGCCGGCAAGCCGGTGTGCTGGAGCGACGTCGATTACGACGCCACCAAGCAGGCGGTCGCGGTTCGTCGCGAGATGGAGGCGATGTTCCGCAAGGAGCTTGGCCTGTAGGAAAACATAACGAACCAGCCCCCGGACGGGAACGATCCGGTCCGGAGGGCAGGGCTGCGCGCAGTTGTCTTGGCTGTCTTTCTGCCTGGGTTGCGCAAACGCGTCAATGGAGGGGGCGTAGCGATTCAGGTGTTGTTCTCGTTCCATTACTTTCAGAAAAGGAATTGGTATGAAGGCATCATTCAAGCAGGTCTTGCGTTGCATGGTTCTTCCCGCGTTCGTGCTCGGTGCCCTGGCGGGGCCCGCGGCCGCGGAGATTAGGGACAAGACGTTCAAGTTCTCGCATGTGCAGCCGAAGGACAGCCACTTCGAGGCAGGGGTGCAGCGGTTCGCGGAACTGCTCGCGCAAAAGAGCAACAAGAAACTAAAGATCAAAAGCTATCCCGCTGGCACGTTGGGCGGCGACATGCAGACGATTTCCGCCCTGCAAGGCGGGACGATCGACATGACCACCCTGCCGCCCGGGCTGCTGGTCGGCTTGAGCAAGGAATTCGCTGTGCTCGACATGCCGTTTCTGTTCAACAACTTCGAGGAGGCCGATGCGCTGCTGGACGGCCCGATCGGTACCAAGTTGATGGAAAAGTCGCCGCCGGGACTGGTCGGCCTGGTGTATTGGGATCATGGCTTCCGCAACCTCTCCAACAGCAAGCGGCCGGTGGCGAAGGTCGAGGATTTCGAGGGGCTGAAAATCCGCGTCTCGCAATCGCCGATGATCATCGAGTCGATCAAGGGGCTGGGCGCCAACGCCTTGCCGATGGCTTTTACCGAGTTGTACACCGCGCTGGAAACCAAGGCGGTTGACGGCCAGGAGAATCCGACGGCGGTGTTCGAAGTGAACAAATTCAACGAGGTCCAGAAGTATCTGTCGATCACCCGCCATCAATACAACCCGTTGATCGTGCTGGTCAGCAAGAAGGTCTGGGATCAGCTGAACGCCGACGAGCAGAAGGTGGTGATGGAGGCGGCCAAGGAGACACGCCAGTATCAGCGCCAAGTGTCCCGCGACATGGAGGCCAAGTCGCTCGAGTCGCTCAAGAAGAAGGGAACGCTGATTAACGAGGTCACGCCGCAGGAGTTCGCGCGGATGCGCGAGAAATCGGTGCCGGTTGCGGAGAAGCTGGGCAAGGATTTCGTCGGCGAGGCGATCACCAAGGAGGTTTATGACGAACTGGCCCGGATCCGTGCCGGAAAGATCAACGTCGCAAAGCAGTAAGCCGTAGTCAGTCTTTCATGTGAGTGCAGCCCTTGTGCCTCCAGCAATGGAGGCACCTTTTTTTGCGGGGCTAGCCGTCTTTCCTTTACCATCGACCGCCTGATTAAAAAATAACTACTTGGGAGTCTGTCTTGATCAAGAAGCTGAATGAGTGGCTGTTCACGGTTTTGAAGGTCTTCGCCGCCTTCTGTCTGGTGGCGATGATCGTGATGGTGTTCGGCAACGTGGTGTTGCGGTATGCCTTCAACAGCGGCATCACCGTCTCGGAAGAGCTCTCCTCGTGGGGGCTGACGTGGATGACCTACAC
>JARFTZ010000019.1 GCA_029289235.1 Gammaproteobacteria bacterium | reverse complement strand
GATCGGCGACGGCGACCACGGCATCAACATGAGCAAGGGCTTCACCCAGTGCGGCGACGCCCTGCGCGCGAAGGCCGAACTGCCGGGGCTGGCCGAAGGGCTGGATGCGCTGGCGATGACCCTGCTCGAAGGCATCGGCGGTTCGATGGGGCCGCTGTACGGCAGCTTCTTCATGGGACTGGCGGAGACGCTGGCCGGCAAGGAGACGCTCGACGCGCAACTGTTCGGCGAGGCGCTGGCCGCCGGGGTTGAGGGCGTGGAGACGGTCGGCAGCGCCAAGGTCGGCGACAAGACGTTGATCGACACGCTGGTGCCGGCGCGGGATGCGTACCTGGCGGCGGTGGCCGGCGGGGCGGATTTCTCCGCTGCGATCACGGCGATGATCGAGGCGGCGGAGAAGGGCTGGAAGTCGACGAAGGATCTGCAGGCCCGCATCGGCCGCGCCGCGCGTCTCGGCGAGCGCTCGATCGGTGTCCTCGACGCCGGTTCGACCTCCTGCTTCCTGCTGCTCAAAACGCTCGGCAACTCGGTGCAACAGCGCCTCGGCTAAGCTCGTCTACCGGAACCGGTCATCGTGACCCACTTCGACCCCCGCGCCAACGCCATCCGGGCTTTGTCCATGGATGCCGTGCAGGCGGCCGGTTCCGGACATCCCGGCATGCCCCTGGGCATGGCCGAGATCGCCGTGGCCCTGTGGGCCGGGCACCTGAAACACAACCCAGTCGATCCGCACTGGCCGAACCGCGACCGCTTCGTGCTCTCCAACGGCCACGGCTCGATGCTGCTGTACAGCCTGTTGCATCTCACCGGCTATCCCTTGCCGATCGAGGAGCTCAAGCGTTTCCGGCAGTTGCACAGCATGACCCCGGGCCACCCGGAAGTCGGCTATACCCCTGGCGTCGAAACCAGTACCGGACCGCTCGGCCAGGGCCTGGCCAACGCCGTCGGCCTAGCGCTCGCCGAACAACTGCTGGCCGCCGAATTCAACCGCGACGGTTTCCCCGTCGTCGACCACTACACCTACGCGTTCGTTGGCGACGGCTGCCTGATGGAAGGCATCAGCCACGAAGCATGCTCCCTTGCCGGAACCTGGAAGCTCGGCAAACTGATCGTCTTCTATGACGACAACGGCATTTCCATCGACGGTCATGTCAAGGGCTGGTTCACCGACGATACGCCGGCCCGCTTCCGCGCCTACGGCTGGAACGTGATCGAGGATATCGACGGGCACAACATCAAGGCCGTCGACCACGCCATCCGCAAGGCCAAGGAGCAAACCGAGCAGCCGACACTGATCTGCTGCAAGACTGTCATCGGCAAGGGTGCTCCGGCCAAGGCCGGCACCCACGATTGCCACGGCGCGCCGCTCGGCGAGGCGGAAATCGCCGCCACGCGCGAAGCCATCGGCTGGACGCACGCGCCGTTCGAGATCCCGCGTGAAGTCTACGCCGCGTGGGATGCCCGCAAGGCAGGGGCAAAACACCAGGCACGCTGGGAAGCGCTGATGCAGACCTATCGCGAGGCGTATCCGAAGCTCGGCGCGGAATTCGACCGCCGCCAGCGCGGCACGCTGCCCGAAAAATTCGCCCAGCGCGCGGCCCGCCAGGTCAAGGCCCTGCAAGCCCAGGGCGAGACGATGGCCACGCGCAAGGCCAGCCAGAACGCCATCGCCTTCTTCGCCAAGGCGCTCCCCGAACTCGTCGGCGGATCGGCCGACCTGACCGGCTCGAACCTGACGCAATGGCCCGGCGCAAAGTCGTTCGCCCCAACCCGGGGCGGCAACTACGTGCACTACGGCGTGCGTGAATTCGCCATGGCGACGATCATCAACGGCCTGCAGTTGCACCGCGGACTGCGCGCTTTCGGCGGCACCTTCCTGATGTTCTCCGAATACGCCCGCAATGCCCTGCGCATGGCGGCGCTGATGAAGACCAACCCGATCTACGTCTTGACCCACGATTCGATCGGCCTCGGCGAAGACGGCCCGACGCACCAGCCGGTCGAACAGATCGCCACGTTGCGCCTGATCCCCAACATGGACGTCTGGCGCCCCTGCGACACGGTGGAAACGCTCGTCGCCTGGCAGGTCGCCCTCGAACACATGCACACGCCGACCGCGCTGATCCTCAGCCGCCAGAACCTGCCCTGCCAGGAACGGAAGGCGCAACAGATCGCCGACATCCGCAAGGGCGGCTACATCCTCTGCCGCGAAGGCGGTCCGTTGCAGGCCATCCTGATCGCCACCGGCTCGGAGGTCGACCTCGCCGTGCAGGCCTGGCGCGAACTCGCCGGACAGGGCGTGCACGTCCGCGTGGTATCGATGCCGTCGTGCAGCGCCTTCGACCAGCAGGACCAGACCTACCAGCACGCCATCCTGCCGTTCGGAGTGCCGACACTGGCCGTCGAGGCGGGCGTCACCGCATGGTGGCGCAAGTACGTCGGCCGCCGGGGCGTCGTGATCGGCATCGACACCTTCGGCGAATCCGCCCCGGCCGGCGAACTGTACCGGCACTTCGGCCTGACGACGGCACGGATCGTCGAAGCAACACTGAAAATGACTTTGAACTGAGCGTGTAATGACGACTATGTTTAGAGAGCGCCTGCAGAAGAACAACAATCGCGATGAACAAGACATCGCAGGTGCGTACCTGTTTTTGGCATCGGCTCTATCGGTGTACGTCACGGGAGCCGTGATGGACGTCAATGGAGGGATGCTGATTCACGGCCGAGAAGCCGAGTTTGTGTCTCGTAGTACTTTGAAACCAAGGAGGGAAGTATGAAAGACAGTTTCAAGTTGAACCGCCGTTCGTTCCTGCAAGGTGCCGGTGCGGTGGGCGCTGCGGCGCTGATGGGGGCCCCGACGATCCTGCGGGCCGCCCCGATGAAGATCACCTTCGGGCACGGCGCCGCGCCGGGCAACCCGCGGACCATCGCCGCCGACAAGTTCGCCGAACTCGTCAAGATGAAGTCGGGGGGCGCACTCGAAGTCACCGTCGCCGGCGCCGCCATGCTCGGTGACGACGCCGCCATGCTCACCAGCCTGCGCACCGGCACGCTCGCCATCTCCGCGAACAGCCAGGGCGCCACCTCGGCGATCGTTCCCGAACTCGCCGCGCTCGGCCTGCCGTTCCTCTTCTCCAAGAGCGACGACGGCGTCAAGGTTCTCTCCGGCAAGATCGGCGACCTGCTCAAGCCCAAGTTCGACGCCGTCGGCCTCGTTCCGATCGGCTGGTGGGACAACGGCATCCGCCACATCACCAACAGCAAGCGCTCGATCAACGTTCCGGACGACCTGAAGGGCCTCAAGTTCCGCACCCCGCCGGATCCGGCCACCATCGACATCTTCCAGGCCCTCGGCGCCGCCACTGCCCAGATCGCCTTCTCCGAACTCTACGTCGCCCTGCAGCAGAAGGTCGTCGACGGCCAGGAGAACCCGCTGACCAACATCGCCAGCGCCAAGATCTACGAAGTAAACCCCTTCGTCAGCCTCTCCGCGCACAAGTGGGAATGCACCCCGGTGCTGATGTCCAAGATGGCCTGGAACCGCCTCGACGCCAAGTCCAAGGAAATCATCCTGGAAGCCATGGCCGAAGCCACCACGCTGCAGATCGGCACCTCGAACGAAGCCAACATCAAGCTTGAGAAGGACTTCCGCGCCAATTCGGCGATCACGGTCAACAACGTCGACCTCGACGCCTTCCGCAAGCAGACCGCCTCGGTCTTCGACAAGTGGGAGCAGAAGCCCTTCGGCGCCTTCGTCAAGGACCTGCGCAAGACCGTTCTGGGATAAGCGAACCATGGCCGAACTTCACCGTACGGCCAGTGAGCGCTCCACCGCCATCCGGATACTGGATGGCGTGGACCGGCTCATCGGTCTGATCTGCAAATCGGTCGTCATGTCGACCGGTGCCGTCCTGCTCGTCGCCATCATGATCGGCGTCGTCGCCCGCTACGTCATCGACGTCGGCGGCATCGACTGGGCCGAAGAACTGCCCAAGCAGGTCTACTCCTGGTTCATCATGGCCGGCGTCGTCCTCGCCCTGCAGCACGGCAACCACATTGCCGTCGACCTGATCCACAACTTCCTGCCCCGAACCGGCCGGCGGATCCTGATCGTGCTCACCAACCTGCTGATCTGCGCCGCCTACATCTACCTGTTCACCACCGCCCTGGAGGTCGCCGAAATCGCCTCGTTCGAAACGAACCCGATGCTCGGCACGCCGAACAGCCTGCCGTTCTACGCCCTCGCCAGCGGCTCGATCCTGACCGCCGTGGGCGCCCTGTCCCTGTCGATCCGTGTGCTCCTGCTCGGCCCCGAGGCCAAACCGCAAGGCGCCGCCGAGGAGAGCGTCGTATGATCACCACCCTCATCATTGCCTTCTTCGTCCTCCTGTTTCTCGCGGTGCCGGTCGGCCACGTCCTCGTCATCGCCTCCGGCCTCGCCATCCTCTCGGCCGGCGAATTCCCGGTGATGCTCGTCGCCCAGCAGATGGTCAACCAGACCCTCTCCTTCCCGATGCTCGCCCTGCCGTTCTTCATCCTCGCCGGCAGCCTGATGATGAGCGGCCGCCTCGGCGAGAAGCTGATCGGCTTCGCCACCGAACTG
>JARFTZ010000018.1 GCA_029289235.1 Gammaproteobacteria bacterium | reverse complement strand
GGCGATTCCGGGTCGATGGTGGCGAACAGGTCGCTGCCTTCGCGCTGGCTGCTGATGAAGCCGTGCCCCTTGTCGCCCTTGTACAGGTGGGCGCGCTTGGCGGTGACGCCGAAGCGGCTGGACAGCGCGTCCTGCAGCTTGACTTCGAACTTGTTCTGCACCGGCCAGCATTCGACGTTGGCCGATTCACGCAGGTCGGCGTTAGTGACCAGCAGGACTTCGTTGGTTCCGGCCTTGATCAGCGGTTTCGCTTCGGGGAGGGTGAGTGTAAGCATTTGAGGTTCCTCGGAAAAATCAGGGGTGGCTTACTGCCACGCCCGCATGGCGGAACGGCAACGTTCCATGTCTTCGTAAAGCTGCAGATAGATGGCGTACTTCGCGTCGTGGAAGGCCTTGGTTTCGCTGCGCGGCTTGACGCTGCCGCCGGGGCGGACCAGCGTGGCGGCGGCGTCCGGCAGCGAGGCGAAGGCGCCGCTGGCAACGGCGCCGAGCAGCGCCGCGCCCAAGGTGACGGCGTCTTCCTCGCTGACCAGCTGGATTTCGCAGCCGGTCGCGTCGGCGTTCTCGCGCAGCCAGTAGGGATTCTTGGTGCCGCCGCCGCACATCACGATGCGCTTGATGTCGTGCCCGGCGGCGTTCATGCTCTCAACGATGTGGCGCGTGCCGTAGGCCAGCGCTTGCAGGGTGGCGAGGTAGAGTCGTGCCAGCGCGTCCTTGCCCTGTTCCAGTGTCAGTCCGACGACGGCGCCGCGTGCGTGCGGATTGGCGCGCGGCGAGCGGTTGCCGTGGTGGTCGGAGAGGACGTGCAGATTGCGGGTCGGCCACGTCTCGCGCTTCTCCAGGTCAGCCAGCCAGTCGTTGAGCACGGCGTAAATATTGCGGTTTTCCGCTTTTGCGGAGCTTTCGAGCAGCGGCCAGGCGTCGCTCTGGCGCAGCGTCCAGTCGAGCAGGGCGCCGGCGGCGCTTTGCCCGCCTTCGTTTAGCCAGTAGCCGGGCAGCATCGCGCCGAAGTACGGGCCCCAGACGCCCGGCACCATCACCGGCGTCGGGTTGACCACCATATGGCAGTTCGAGGTGCCGCCGATGATCGCCAGGCTGCCCTTGGGTTCCGTGCTGACCAGCGCCAGACCGCCGGCATGGGCGTCGATGATGCCTGTGGCGACGACGATGCCGGCGGGCAGTCCCAGTTCAGCAGCGGCCCGGGGACTCAGGGTGCCGGCGGCGGAGCCGAGCGGCAGGACTTTCGGCGGTACCTTGCCGGTGATGTCGTCGAGACCGACTCCGGCCAGCAGCGATTCGCTGAAGCGGTTCTCGTGCGCCAGGTAATTCCACTTGCAGGTCAGCGTGCAGACGCTGGCGATATCCGCGTCGGACAGGCGCCAGGTCAGGTAGTCGGCGAGATCGAAGAAGCGCCACGCGGCGGCGTAACGCTCTGGAAAATTCTGCTTGAGCCACAGCACCTTCGGCAGTTCCATTTCGATGCTGACCTCGCCGCCGACGTAGGCCAGCGCGGGATCCTTGGTGGCGTTGAGCGCAGCGGTCTGTTTTTCGGCGCGGTGGTCCATCCACATGATGATGTCGCGTTCCGTCTCGCCGCTTTCGGCGACGGAAACCGGTGCCCCGTTGGCCCCGACAGCCACCACCGAGCAGGTCGCGTCGACGCCGATCGAGGCGATGCGCGCCGGATCGATCGCCGCCGTTGCCACGGCCTCGCGCACGGCGGCGCAGGTCTGCGCCCAGATGTCGGCGGAGGATTGCTCGACAAACAGCGGTTTCGGGTGGAACTGCTTGATCGGCCGTACCGCGAAGGCCAGCCGCTGTCCTGTGCCGTCGAACAGCCCGGCGCGCACGCTGGCCGAGCCGACGTCGATTCCCAGAAAGACTTTTTCGCTCATGTTTGCCCCGGCTTTTTGGTTGCTAATTCGAGTTAGCAATATATCGAATACGTTCTTTCATTTCAAGGGCCGAGAGTGATGCACGGGGCCTGGGCGCAAAAAAGCCTCCCGGTGGGGGAGGCTTCGTGCGCGGCGGTGCCTAACCGGAATTACATGCCCAGCAGGCTGGCGTGTACCTTCACAACTGCCTTGCGGATCGTCTCCTTGCCGGCGATGGCCAGGCACGGGCGATGCAGTTCCTTGGGCATGAACACCAGGTAGGTGCCTGGCGCGGTGTCGATGAAGCTCTCGCCGACCGGCGTCGGGTAGAAGGCGAGATCCTTTTCCTTGAGCTGGTCGTCGCTCGGGGCGAGATCCTGCGGCAGGGCGAAGCCGTAACGCTCGTTGGTGCTGAACGGGATCTGGATGTCGGCGTACTGGTGGTGCGCTTCGGCGCGGCTTTCTTCCAGCGTGCGCAGTTCGACGTCCTGGACGAGGTAGAACAGCTTGTCGCCCTCGATTTCGTAGCGACCTGGCTCCAGCTTGCCGAGATCGACGTTTTGCAGCGCTTCAAGGGCGCGGACGATGGCGGCCGGGAGGGTGTTCTTTTGCTTGGCAACGTCGGCGATGCGACCAACTATCATGACTGACTCCTTTTCTAGTGAGGGAGGGGGCGAGCTATCTGCTCGACGAAAGCAGCCGATTATCCTCCAAACCCCGCTAACCCGCGCATCCGTAACCCCCGGTCACGCTGATGTTGCGGGATGGCGCGCGAACCAATCGGACAGGAACGCCGTCATCGCCTGCACTTTCGCCGACAGGTGGCGACGTGTCGGGTAGACCACGTGGATCGGCAGTTGGCGCAGGCGCCACCCGGGCAGCACGCGTCGCAGTCGTCCGGAAGCAATCATCGGCTGCAGGATGAAGCACGGGGCCAGCACAATGCCGCCGCCGGCCGCCGCCATTTCGGCGAGCAGGACTCCGTTGTTGGCGTTGATCGGGCCGCCGATGCGCACGCTGGTCGGCGTTCCGTCCGCCGCCTCGAACTGCCACTGGTTGCCCGTCGCCGAATAGCTGTAAGTGAAGCAGGCGTGTTGCGTCAGCTGTTCCGGGTGCTCGGGCGTCCCGGCGCGCTGGAGATAGCCAGGCGAGGCGGCGATCAGCAGGCTGGTGTCGGCGACGTGGCGGGCCACGAGGTTGTCGCTGCCGACGCGGCCGACGCGGATCGCCAGGTCGAGTCCTTCGTCGACGAAATCGGCGACGTTGTCCGAGAGCACGATGTCGAGCGTGATTTCGGGGTGTTGCTGCGAAAACGCGGCGAATGCAGGGGCGAGGCGCAGCGTGGCCAGCGCGATGGGGGCGGTCAGGCGTAGACGCCCGCGCGGTCGGCGTGCTTCACCGGCGATGCCGGCTTCGGCCTCTTCAAGGTCGGCTAGCAGTTGCGTGCAGCGTTCGAAGTAGGCGAAGCCTTCGGTCGTCGGCTGCATCCGCCGGGTCGTGCGGTTGAGCAGGCGCACGTTGAGGTGTGCTTCGAGCTGGGCGACGAGACGCGAAACGGCTGTTGTCGATTGTCCGAGGCGATCAGCCGCCGCGACGAAACTGCCCGCCTCGATGACGGTGCAAAAGACGCGCATGGCCTCGAATCGGTCCATAAATTATCCCGAATAAAGAAATAGATATTGAACTGTATGGCTATTTATCCCGAAAATCGGGTTCATTATAGTTCGCATCAACGTCAGTCGCGTGACTGTCGCAACTCGTCGATAGACCTTCTTGACCTTGGAGATTCATATGACCACGCTTGCCGCCACCACCCCTGTTTCAGTTCGTCCCCTTGTGCATTCCGCCACCGATTATGGCACCGCCCTGCTGCGCGTCGCGCTCGGCGTTATGTTCCTCGCGCACGGCGCGCTCAAGGTTTTCGTCTTCACCTTGCCGGGGACCGCGGCATTTTTCGCTTCGGTCGGCTTTCCGGGCTTCATGGCGTACATAGTAGTCCCGGCGGAAATACTCGCCGGGCTGGCGTTGATTGTCGGATTTCGGACGCGCCTGGTTGCCGCGCTGACAGTGCCGATCCTGATCGGCGCGGCCTCCGTCCATTTGGGCAACGGCTGGCTGTTCAGTGCACCGAAGGGCGGGTGGGAATACCCGCTGTATTTGATCGTCGCGGCGGTTGCACAGAGCCTGCTCGGGGCGGGCGCCTTCTCGTTTGATGGTGCACGGAAGGAATCGCGCTGAGCGGAACGTGTCCAATTCTCGCTTTTTCATTCGCTTTGCCAATCAATCGACAGGAGAACCGCATGAAACTCTACTTTTCCCCCAGCGCCTGCTCGCTCTCCCCGCACATCGCCTTGCGCGAAGCCGGTCTCGACTTCCAACTGGTCAAGGTCGACCTGAAGAACCGCAAACTGTCCGCGGGTGGCGCCGACTTCACCAATATCAATCCGAAAGGCTACGTCCCGGTGCTCGAGCTCGATGACGGCACACGGCTGACCGAGGGGCCGGCGATCGTTCAGTTCATTGCCGACCAGAGGCAGGAATCCGGGTTGGCACCCAAGTCGGGAACACTGGAACGCTACCGTTTGCAAGAGTGGCTGACCTACATCAACTCGGAAATCCACAAAGGATTCAGCCCCTTGTTCAAACCAAACACACCGGACGACTACAAGGTCATTGCCCGCGAGAATCTGCGGGGGCGTCTTGCGTTCGTGGCTGAGCATCTCGCTAAAACCGATTTTCTGCTCGGCGGGCGGTTCAGCGTGGCTGACGGCTACTTGTTCACGGTTCTCAACTGGGCGCAATGGACAGGGATCGATATCGCGCAATGGCCGTCGTTGGTGGCCTTCCAGGAACGTGTGGGTAGCCGACCGGCTGTAAAGGCGGCACTGGCCGCCGAAGCGGCTGCCTGACTGCGACGAAGTAACGGAGACCCCATGTCGCCCCGACAGCCCGTCCTTTTCCTGTCACATGGCTCGCCATTGACGGCGCTCGGCGGCGACGAACTCGCCAGCTCCTGGGCGCGGCTCGCGGGGCGACTGTCGCGGCCGGCAGCCATCCTGATGGTGTCAGCGCACTGGACGACGCGCATTCCCATGCTCTCCGGTGGGGCGCAGCCGGGGACTATTCACGATTTCGGCGGCTTTCCCGCCGAGTTGTATGCGCTGCGCTATCCCGTGCCCGGTGACCCCGGTCTGGCTCTCCGCGTCAAGCAGGTGCTGGCCGGCACTGGCATCGCGGCTGGGGTCGATGCCTCGCGCGGGCTGGATCACGGAGCTTGGGTGCCCTTGCGGTCCCTTTTTCCCGATGCGGATGTGCCGGTGGTTCAGCTTTCCGTTCAGCCGGAACGCTGCGCGCGGCATCACTTCGCGCTAGGGCGTGCGCTGGCGGCTTTCTCCGACGAGAACGTACTGGTGATCGGTTCCGGACACATGACCCATAACCTGATGGACTACATGCACCCGACGGGAGCGCTGCCGGCGGCGGAATCGCGCGCGTTTCGGGAGTGGGTCCATGCCCTCGTGCTGGGCGGCGGCGAGGCGGCGATTGAAGCGCTGTTCGATTGGGAACGTCAGGCGCCTGGCGCACGCGCGGCGCATCCGACGCCCGAGCACTTTCTGCCGTTGTTCGTGGCGCTGGGCGCGGCGGGCGCAGAGTACAAGACGGAGTGGTTGGGCGGAGGCTGGGTGGAGGATGCTCTGGCCGCGGATGGCTATCTGTTCGAGCGCGTGCAATAAAAAGCCGCGCTGGAACTTCAGCGCGGCCTCGTCGAATGACCTTCTGTGCCGGATCAGGTCGCGTCGAGCAGCGGCAGCAAGTGCGTCTTCATCTTCTGCATTGCCTTTGACTCGATCTGGCGAATCCGTTCGGCGGATACACCGAATTCCGCAGCCAGATCGTGCAGCGTCGCCGGGTCTTCGGTCAGCCAGCGTGCTTCGACTATCCGCCGGCTGCGCTCATCAAGGCTGGCCAAGGCGGTCTGCAAACCGTCGCTCTGCAGATGGTCGTGGGCGCGCCTTTCGAGCACGCGTGTCGGCTCGCTGCGGCTGTCCTCAAGGTAAGCGATCGGCGCGAAACCTTCCTCGTCGTCGTTGTTCGCTTCGAGGGCAATGTCGTGGCCCGACAGGCGGGTCTCCATCTCGACGACTTCTTCCGGCTTGACGTTTAACTGATGCGCGACATCCGCCACTTGTGATGTCGTCAGCGCTTCGCTGCCCGGCTTCATGCTGCGCAGGTTGAAGAACAGCTTGCGCTGCGCTTTGGTCGTCGCCAGTTTCACCATGCGCCAATTGCGCAAGACGTACTCGTGAATCTCTGCCTTGATCCAGTGGATGGCGAACGATACCAGTCGCACCCCCTGGTTCGGGTCGAAGCGCTTGACTGCCTTCATCAGGCCGATATTGCCTTCCTGGATCAGGTCGGCATGTGGCAGGCCGTAGCCGAGGTAGCCGCGGGCGATCGAGATGACAAGGCGCAGGTGGGAAAGAACCAGTTGGCGCGCAGCTTCCACATCGTTTTCCTCACGGAAGCGCGTCGCCAGCCGGAACTCCTCCTCCTCGGTCAGGATCGGGAAGCGCTTTGCTGCGGCGATGTAGGCGTCAATGTTGCCTACAGCGGTAACCATTGGAAAAGCCAGAGCATGCGTCATGTGGAACTCCACCTCCTATCAAATAGCTTGTGTGTGAATCTTAGCACTCTGAGCATGAGAGTGCTAAGAGGCAATTTGGTTTCACCAGCGTCTGTTTATAATCCTGACAAATAGAGTGGAAAACCCCCGGCGGCCAAAATGGTCGTCCGTTACATCATCGTGTCAGATCAGAGCGCTGACGCTTGCTGGCTTTGCTGGAACCAACGTCGGCCGGTGGGGCAGGCTCAGCATCGGGAGCGCGGCTGTTACAAAAACTCACTTGTCTCGTTTGTGCTGTGCACCTAACGTAATCCCCAATAAGACAAGAGCTTTTGGGGATATGGCATGACAGGTCTGCACTCCGTCTCTGCCTGTGAGGAAACGCACAGCGCTACCAACCGTCAGGAATCGCTCATGGATATTGCTGAAGAGGTGCGCCAGCGGTGGGTATCGATTGCTGTTTATCATGTGTCCCAGCAAGAGGCGTTCCTGAAGAGCATCATACCGGATGGTTGGCTCGACGCAGAACTCGATTCTAATCCCTAGTTTCCCGCCGCAACAATCTTGCAGTTATCGCAAAAAGAGCAGGAACGCCCCGGTCTGGATCGTATGGGCGGGGCGCCACCGTGCAACAACTCCAGCGTCGCCAATCGAAGCCACTCACTGAGCCCAAAACATCCTGGACGGTCTCCGAGAGAAAGCCTTCCTCGCCCCGAGGGAAATAAGCAAAGGAGGGCAGTAGGCATTTTGGGGCCTCGTATCAATCCTCGTGGTCGGTTTTTAGTCTCTTTTAAGGTTACGCGAATAATTTTGCACATAAGAGTTGACGCGGAGATATGAGTCTGTATAATGCGCATCTTTCGTTGCTGCTGAGCGGCGAAAAGATTTGAAGAATCAAGGTGTTAGTCGGTTTTTTTGATGTTTTTTTTGTTTTTTGGCATCTCAAAAAAAGGTTGACGCGGTTTTGAAAGGCTGTATAATTCGCCCCTCGCTGTTGAGGCGGAGCAAGAAAAGCGGTTTATTTCTTGTGTGAATGTTCTTTAAAAACTGGA
>JARFTZ010000017.1 GCA_029289235.1 Gammaproteobacteria bacterium | reverse complement strand
TCGCCTTCGACGTCGAGATGCCCCTCGACGTAGGCGCTGCCGAGCGCGTCGAGGCTGGGGCGGACGAGCTGGCGCAGCCCGGCCGGCGTTCGGGCATGGATCATCACTTTTATCGACCGGCCCAGATCGAACCGCTGTCCGTTCCACAGGGCGATGCGGACCGGAATGTCGTGAAGACTCAAGCGGGCGGCGAGGTTTTCGAAACGCATTTCCCAAAACATCGGCTGGTTCTCCCCGAACGGATGAATGCAGAAACCGAATGAATGCAGAAAAGAAGGCGCTATTGATAACGATAGACAAGCGTTCGCCTTGTTTCTACCCGTACGGGCATCTCGTATATAACAAATTAAGATAAATAAATAAAAAAATAGACTTTGTGGTTCTAAATAACCTCCTTATAGTCTGCCCCATCGCAGTCAAATTTCACGAGGAGAGCCCCATGTCTGTAACGTTTCGCAAACTGTATTCCGCGCTGGTTCTTGCCGGAGCCGTTGTTGTTGTCGGTGCGGCGCCGGCCGTCGCGCAAACCAGCCTGCTCAACGTCTCCTACGACGTTGCCCGCGATTTCTACAAGGACTACAACCCGCTGTTCCAGAAGCATTGGAAGGAGAAGAGCGGCGAGAGCATCGAGCTGAAGCAGTCGCATGCCGGGTCGAGCAAGCAGGTGCGTGCCGTCGCAGACGGGCTGGAGGCTGACGTGGTGACGATGAACCAGGCGTCCGATGTCGATTTCCTGGCCGAGAAGGGGCTGGTGGTCAAGGACTACGCGAAGAAATTCCCGACCAACGCCTCGCCCTACTCCTCGACGATGGTCTTCATCGTGCGCAAGGGCAACCCGAAGGGGCTGAAGGACTGGTCGGACCTCGTGCAGCCCGGCGTGCAGGTGATCCTGCCGCACCCGAAGAACACCGGCAACGGCCGCTATTCCTATCTGGCGGCGTGGGGCTACGCGCTCAAGCAACCCGGCGGCAACGACAAGAGTGCGCAGGAATTCGTCGGCAAGCTGCTGAAGAACGCGCCGCTGTTCGCCTCTGGCGGTCGCGACGCGACGACGACCTTCATGCAGCGCAAGATCGGTGACGTGCTCGTGTCCTTCGAATCCGAAGCCGAGCTGATCGCCAAGGAGTTCGGCAAGGGCGGATTCGACGTGGTCCATCCGTCGCTGTCGATCCTCACCGAGTTTCCGGTGGCGATCGTCGAGCGGACGGTGGACAAGAAAGGCACGCGCAAGCAGGCGCAGGCCTATCTCGACTACCTGTGGTCGAAGGAAGGGCAGGAGAACGCGGCGCAGAACTACCTTCGCCCGCGTGACCCCGAGGTGCTGAAGAAATACGCGGCGCAGTTCCCGGCGATCAACACCTTTACGGTCGACGAGGTGTTCGGTGGCTGGAGCAAGGCCTTCCCGGCGCACTTCAAGGACGGCGGCACCTTCGACCAGATCTATCAGGTCAAGTAAGCGGACAATTCGGACAGTTCGGAGAAAGCGACCATGAAACGCGTGCTTCCCGGCTTCGGCCTCTCGTTGGGCTTTACGCTGGTCTATCTGTCACTGCTGATCCTGCTGCCGCTGTCCGGACTGGCCTTCAAGGCCAGTTCGCTGAGCTTCGAGCAGTTCTGGAACGTGGCGACCGGCGAGCGGGCGCTGGCCGCCTACCGGGTGACCTTCGGCGCCTCGCTGGTGGCCGCGCTGATCAACGCCTTCTTCGGTCTGATCGTGGCCTGGGTGCTGGTTCGCTACCCGTTTCCGGGCAAGCGCCTGGTCGATTCGCTGGTCGACCTGCCATTCGCCCTGCCCACGGCGGTGGCGGGCATCACGCTGGCAACGCTGTACGCGGGCAACGGCTGGATCGGGCGCTTCCTCGAGCCGCTCGGGTTGCAGATCGCCTTTACCCCGCTCGGTATCGTTGTCGCGCTGACGTTCATCGGCCTGCCCTTCGTCGTGCGCACGTTACAGCCGGTGATCGAGGACATCGAGCCGGAAGTCGAGGAAGCGGCCGCGACGCTCGGCGCCTCGCGCCTGCAGACCTTCTGGCGGGTGTTGCTGCCGGGCATCTTCCCGGCGCTGCTGACCGGCTTCACCCTGGCTTTTTCCCGTGCTGTCGGCGAGTACGGCTCGGTCATCTTCATTGCCGGCAACATGCCGCTGATCTCTGAAATCACGCCGCTCCTGATCATCTCGAAGCTCGAGCAGTACGACGTGGTCGGCGCGACCGCGCTGGCCTCGGTGATGCTGGCGATCTCCTTCGTGCTGTTGCTGGCGGTCAATGGGCTGCAGTGGTGGGCGGCAAATCGCCACCACGGAAAGGAAAGGGTGAGCCTGTGAGCGGGACGATCGTGCGCCGGGCCAACGCCGAGCCGCGCTGGTTGCGGGTGACGCTGACGGTTCTTGGCCTGGGCTTCCTGTTTTTCTTCCTGGCCTTGCCGCTGGTGGCGGTATTCGCCGAGGCGTTCGCCGGCGGCTGGGGTGCCTATCGCGAAGCGCTGAGTCACCCCGAGGCGTTGTCGGCGATCGGCCTGACGATCTTCATCGCCGTCGTCGTGCTGCCGTTCAACATTGCGGTCGGGGTTGCCGCCGCGTGGGCGATCGCCAAGTTCGACTTTCGCGGCAAGAGCCTGCTGATCACGCTGATCGACCTGCCGTTTGCCGTGTCGCCGGTGGTCGTCGGTCTGGTTTTTCTGCTGATCTTCGGCGCGCAGGGCGTGTTCGGGCCCTGGCTGGCCGCGCACGACATCAAGATCGTCTTCGCCCTGCCGGGGATGATCATCGTGACCCTGTTCATCACCTTCCCGTTCGTCGCCCGCGAATTGATCCCGCTGATGCAGGCGCAGGGCAAGGACGAGGAGGAAGCCGCCGTGTCGCTGGGGGCCTCCGGCTGGCAGATGTTCTTCCGCGTCACCCTGCCGAACATCAAGTGGGGCTTGCTCTACGGCGTGATCCTGGCCAATGCCCGGGCGATGGGCGAGTTTGGCGCGGTGTCGGTGGTTTCCGGGCACATCCGCGGCGAGACAAACACGCTGCCGCTGTACGTGGAGATCATTTACAACGAGTACAACGCCGTCGGCGCCTTTGCCGCCGCCTCGGTGCTCGCCCTGCTGGCGCTGGTGACGCTGGTCGCGAAAACGCTGGTCGAGTGGAAGATGCGCCAGGAAACGGAAATGCTGGAGACGGCATTGCCGCCGGAAAAGACGGAATAGAGGGAGCAGAAACATGAGCATAGAAATCAACGGCGTTGGCAAGCGCTTCGGCAATTTCGTCGCGCTCGACGACATCAACCTGACCATCCCGACCGGCGAACTGGTCGCCCTGCTGGGGCCGTCGGGCTGCGGCAAGACCACGTTGCTGCGGATCATCGCCGGCATGGAAACGGCGGATGCCGGCCACGTGAGCTTCGGCGGCGAGGAGGCGACGCACCTGCACGCCCGCGACCGCGGGGTCGGCTTCGTCTTCCAGCACTACGCGCTGTTCCGGCACATGTCGGTGTTCGAGAACGTCGCCTTCGGCCTGCGCGTCAAGCCGAAGCACGAGCGGCCGCCGGAAGCGGAAATCCGCCGCCGCGTGCTCGATCTGCTCAAGCTCGTGCAGCTCGACTGGCTGGCCGACCGCTATCCGTCGCAGCTCTCCGGCGGGCAGCGGCAACGCATCGCCCTGGCGCGCGCCCTGGCCGTCGAGCCGAAGGTCCTGCTGCTCGACGAGCCCTTCGGCGCGCTGGACACCAAGGTGCGCAAGGAGTTGCGCCGCTGGCTGCGCCGGCTGCACGACGAAATGCACATCTCCAGCGTCTTCGTCACCCACGACCAGGAGGAGGCGCTGGAAGTGGCCGACCGGGTGGTGGTGATGAACCACGGCAAGATCGAGCAGATCGGCACGCCCGACGAGGTTTACTCGAGCCCGGCGTCGCCGTTCGTCTACCAGTTTCTCGGCAACGTAAACGTCTTCCACAGCCGCCTGCACGGGGCGTGGGCGGAGGTCGGGCGCGAGTCCGTGGATTTGGCGGAGGCGTCGTCCGGCGCGCGCGGCCAGGCGCTGGCCTTTGTGCGTCCGCACGACATCGACATCGAACATGCGCCGATGAGCGGCGGCATCGAGGCGACAGTGCAGGAAGTGCACGCGATCGGGCCGATGGTGCGCGTCGAGCTGGCGCATGCCTCGGAGCTCGTCGAGGCGGAGCTGACCCGCGAACGGGCGAATGTGCTGAATCTGGCGCGCGGGCAGCAGGTCTGGCTGAAACCGCGACAGGTGAAGGTGTTCAACGTGCCGGCCGTGCCGCTGGAAGAAGGGGGCTCCGGCATCTGACGGAGCCCGGGCGCCGTGGTCAGTTCGCCGCGGCGCGCAGTTTCTTGACGAAGGCGCCGAATGGCTTCAGCTCCCAGCTGTCCCAGACCTTCCGGGTTGCCGCCTTGAAGGCGGCCTGGTCGGCCTTGATCACCTGTACTGACGGCATCTTCTCGTACTCGGCGAGAAGCCTGGCATCCGAATCGGCCATCATCTTGCGCTGGAAGGCGGTGGCCTCGGCGGCGGCCTCCTTGAGCAGCTTGCGCTGGTCGGCGCTGAGCTTGTCCCAACTCTTGCGGCTCATCAGGAAGGGGGCGACACTGTAGTTGTGGTTGGTGATCGAGATGTACTTCTGTACTTCATGCAGCCTGGCTGAATGGATGTTGGCCAGCGGGTTGTCCTGGCCGTCGACGAAACCGCTCTTCAACGCCTCGTAAACGTTGCTGAAGTTCATCGGTGCCGGCATCGCGCCCAGGGCGGTCATGATGTCCATGATCGACTTGTCGGGCGTCGTGCGGATCTTCAGACCCTTGAGATCGTCAGGCTTCGTGATTGGCCGCTTGTTGTTGGTGATTTGCCGGATCCCGTTGTCCATCCAGCCGAGCAGGATCAGATCCTTGGCCTCGAGCTTTCCCGCCAGATCTGCGCCCACCGGGCCGTCTAGCACTTCCCATGCCTTCGCCGAGGTCGAAAAGGCGTAGGGCAGACCCAGAGCCGAGAGCTCGGGAACCGCCGTGGCTACCGTGCCTTGCGAGTTGACGCTCAGGTCGAGCGTCCCGCGTTCCAGGGCGGTAACCATCGCCAGGTCGTCACCCAGCTTGGCCGACCCCTCGATCGAGATAGTGATCTGTCCGCCGCCTTTTTCCTTCACGATCTCGGCGAACTTCATCGCCGCCTGCGATTTCGGGTTGTTCGGCGAATTGCCGTGGCCCAGGACCAGGTTCGTTGCGGCCTGCGTCGATACGGCGCAGCAGAATATTCCGAGCGAAACCAGGACGGGGCTCGCGGCCTTGGAGAACTGCTGTTTCATCACACTCCTTCCTTGAAACGACAAATGGCTCTTTTGTGCTTGCAGTTGTCAGAGCCGGAAGCGCGCAACGCTCGACTTGAGCGTGCCCGAGAGTTCGACCAGATGCTGTGCCGTGCTCGACACCGAGTCCACCGCGGCCGAGTTTTCCTCGGACATCTGCGCGATCGACTCGACGTTGCGGGCGAGGTCGACGGAACTGGTCTTTTGCTCGCGCAGCGCGTCGGAAATGCTTTCGATCGCATGGCGTACGGTTTCGGCCGAGGTACGGATGGTCTCCATCGACAGGCTGGCGCTTTTCGCCACATCGACGACTTCGCCGACGACCTCGCGGCTTGCTTGCATGCTGTCGACCGCGGCCGTGGCGCCTTTCTGGATGTTGGCAATGACGTCGCTGATCTCGTGCACCGAGGCTGTTGTCCGTTCGGCGAGTTTGCGCACTTCGTCGGCGACGACGGCGAAGCCGCGCCCCTGTTCGCCGGCACGGGCGGCCTCGATGGCCGCATTGAGCGCGAGCAGGTTGGTCTGGTCGGCGACATCGCGGATGACCACGGCGATGCTGCCAATCTGCTGGACCTGCGCGGACAACTCCTGCATTTGCGCCGCGGTGTGTTCCACCCGCTCGGCAACCTCGGAAATCCGCGACGCCGCGACATCGACGCTCTGCCCGCTCTCCACCGCGCTCTCGCCGGCCTCCGTGGCGCGCTGGCTGGCTTCCGCCGCGCTGCTGCCGATGTGGTCGATGCTGACGGTCATCTCCTCGACTGCGGCGGCTGCCGAAGCCGTCGACGCGGTTTGCGCCTCGGTGCTGGTCGCGACCTGGCCGGCCGAGGTCGACAGCATGTTGGCCGACGACGCGACGCTGTCGGCGTTGCTGGTAACCTCGCCGATGATCTTTGCCAGTTCGGCACGCATTTTTTCCAGCGATAGCAGGAGGTGGCCGATTTCGTCGCGCGATGGCTTTGTCAGAGCAATCGACGCCGTCAGGTCGCCGGCGGCGATGCGCGCGGCGAGGTTGTTGGCGACAGCGATGCGCGAGGTCAGGCTGCGCAGCGTGATGAATCCGGCCAGGGTGAGAATCACCAGCGCCACGAGGAGGACGGCGCCGGAAATCATGTTCGAGGTCCGCTCTGCGGCCAGCGCCTCGGCGGCCGCCTTCTTGCCGAGTTCTTCGTTGTAGTTAATGTGGTCGAGAAAGAGCTTCGTAAGCTTGTCGCCAATCCCTTTGGCATTCTCCATTTCCTTCAGGGCTTTTTCCGTTTCGTAGTTGCGGGACTCGGCAATGATGAGGTCGATGGCGTTCCTGTATTGGCCGAGCGCCGACTTTTGGGCCTCGACGAAACGTCGATCTTCGTCATCGGTGATCAGGGCTTCGTAGTTCTTGATGTTCTTGTCGAGTTCTGCGACCTCGCTTTCGAGCGCCTTCTCCGTAGCGATTTTTTGTGCCGGGTCAAGGGTGACGATGTGGTACATGACACGGGTGCGGATCTGCAGGAAGGCGCTGATCGTCTTGTTGATGGCCTCCAGGCTCGGCACGGTATTCTCGTTGGCATAGTTGGCGGCCTTGAAGACCTTTTCTGTCTGCAGGTAGCTGACGCCGGCCAGGATGAGCAGTCCGGCGAGCGCGGCGGCAATCAGGGCGATCAGGCGTTGGGCGATGGTCATGAGCGGTTCTCCTGGCGAGGCGTGTCGGTATGTTGTCGCTAATCAATTCGAGGCGGCGCGCAGTTTCTTGACGAAGTCACCGAAGGGTTTGAGTTCCCAGTTGTCCCAGACCTTTTGCGTTGCCGCCTTGAATGCCGGGACGTCGGCTTCGTTGATCTGCACCGAACTCATCTTCTTGTACTCGGCCAGCAGGCGACTGTCGGATTCGGCCATCAGCTTGCGCTGCATCATGGCGGCTTCCTGCGCCGCGTCCTTGATCAGTGTGCGCTCATCCGACGACAGGCGTTTCCAGGTGGCCAGGCTGACAAAGAACGGGGTGGCCTCGAACTTGTGGTTGGTGATCGAAATGTACTTTTGCACCTCGTGCAGCTTGGCCGAATGAATGTTCGCCAAGGGGTTTTCCTGGCCGTCGACGAAACCCTGTTGCAGGGCGACGTACAGATCGCCGAAATTGATCGGCACCGGGGTGCCTTCGAGCGCGCGCACCAGGTCCATGGTCGATTTGTCGGCGGTGGTTCGCAGTCTCAGGCCGCGCACATCCTCGGGTTTCTTGATCGGACGCTTGTTGTTGCTCATCTGGCGGATTCCGTTGTCCATCCAGGCGACCAGCACCATGCCCTTGGCTTCGAACTTCTTCGCCAGTTCCTCCCCGATCGCGCCGTCGAGCGCCTCAAGCGCCTTGGCCGAACTCGAGAAAGCGTAGGGAAGCCCGAGGGCGGAAAGCTCGGGAACCAGCAACCCCGCCGGCCCCTGCGAGTTGATGCTCATGTCGAGCTTGCCGGTGGAGAGCGACGAGAGCATCGCCACTTCATCACCGTGCTGAGCCGGGCCGCCGATCTCGACCACAAATTTGCCCGCGCTCTTTGTCTTGACTAGTTCCGCGAATTTCAGCGCAGCCTCCGAGCGCGGGTTGCCCGGCGCCGCTCCGTGGGCGAGTGTGAGTTTTGTTTGTGCGTGAGCCGTGCCCAGCAGAGAGGCGAGGCAGACAGCACAGGTGGCGGCGATGCGTGTGAAGCGATGGCTCATATCAATATCCCTCTTTGCTGATGTCGTTGTTTTATCCCGCTGCGAGTATCCAATATCAATGAATCGCAGTTCAAGTCCGGATTATCGGGGAGGAAGCGCAGTTTTGCATCGTTGGCAAGGGAAAAAGCGCAATTGGCCAAAGCGGCTTTGGCTATAATCATCCGGTTGTCGGAAGATCGGTTGTTAATAACTAACGGAGAGAACAATCCATGGAAAGACGTTCCTTTTTGAAAAAAGCGGGGGTCGGTCTTGCTGCGGGCGCGGTGGCTGCCCCGGCGATTGCGCAGAATGCGCCGACGATCAAGTGGCGCATGGCTTCCAGTTTTCCGAAAAGCCTGGACACCCTGCACGGTTCGGCGGAGTACTTGGTGAAACGGATTTCCGAAATGTCCGGCGGCAAGTTCCAGATCCAGCTTTTCGCGGCCGGGGAAATCGTTCCGGGGCCGGGCGTGCACGACGCGGTGAAGGACGCCACCGTCGAAATCGGCTTTACCTGCTCGTACTACTATTTCGGCAAGGATCCCACGTACTGCATCGACACGGCCATCCCGTTCGGCATGAACGCCCGGCAGATCAAGGCGTGGTACCGGCAAGGCAACGGTGCCAAGCTGATGAACGAATTCTTCGCCAAATCGAACATCATTTCATTCCCGAGCGGCAATACGGGCGTGCAGATGGGGGGCTGGTATCGCAAGGAGATCAAGAGCGCAGCCGACTTCAAAGGGTTGAAGATGCGCGTCGCCGGCCTCGCGGGCGCTGTTCTGGCCAAGCTGGGCGTGGTGCCGCAGCAGATCGCCGGCAGTGATATCTATCCTGCGCTCGAAAAAGGGACGATCGATGCCGTCGAATGGGTCGGTCCGTACGATGACCAGAAGCTCGGATTCAACAAGGTGGCCAAGTACTACTACTATCCGGCCTGGTGGGAAGGCGGCCCGCAGATTTCGACCTACGTCAATACGCAGAAATGGGCCGAATTGCCCAAGGAGTATCAGGCGATGATCGAGGCCGCCTGTGCCGAGGTCGACGCCGAAATGTGCGCGCGCTATGACGCCAAGAACCCGGTGGCGTTGAAGCAATTGCTCGCATCCGGTACCAAGATGCTGCCGTTCCCGAGGGATGTCATGGAAGCCAGCTACAAGGCGGCCATGGCGTATTACGCCGAAACGTCGGCCAGCAACCCCGAGTTCAAGAAGGTCTACGACGACTACAAGAAATTCCTGGACGAGCAGAACCTGTGGTTCCGCGTGGCGGAGAACGAGTACGCCAAGTTCATGTTCAGCCGCAAGAGTTGAGCGGGCTCTTGCCGAAACAAAAACGGGGCTGAATGCCCCGTTTTTGTTGCGTGATGCGCCGTTTCCGCTATTGCGCTTGCGGTTGGGCGTTGACGGTTTCTTCGCTGTTTTCCGCTTCTTCGGCGGGCTCGTCGTAATTGGTTTCCGGAAGAATGATTTCCACGGAATCGATATTCACCGCGGCCGGTTTTTCCATTCCGAGCGTCACCATCTGCGGCACTGCGATGAGCAGGCTGACCATCAGCAACTGAACGAAGACGAATGGAATCGCGCCCCAGTAGATGTCGCTCGTTTTTACCGACGCCGGCGCCACCGAGCGCAGGAAGAACAGGGCGAAACCGAAAGGCGGATGCAGGAAGGATGTCTGCATGTTGACGCCCAGCAATACCCCGAACCAGATCAGGTCGATCCCCATTTTTTCCGCGACCGGGCCGAGCAGCGGCACGATGATGAACGCCAGTTCGAAGTAGTCGAGGAAGAATGCCAGCAGGAAAACCAGGATGTTGACGACGATCAGGAAGCCGATCTGTCCGCCGGGGAGATTGACCAGCAGGTGCTCGACCCAGAGGTGGCCATCGACGCCGTAGAACGTTAGCGAAAAGACCCGGGCGCCGATCAGGATGAAAACGACAAAAGTCGTCAGCTTGGCGGTGCTTTCCATCGCCTGCTTGAGCAGGGTCATGTTCATGCGCTTGCGCACGATGGCCATGGCCAGTGCGCCGGTCGCGCCCATGGCGCCACCCTCTGTCGGGGTGGCGATGCCGAGGAAGATGGTGCCGAGGACCAGGAAGATCAGCAGCAGGGGAGGGAGAAGCGTGGTAATGACGCGCAGGGCCAGCTTCGAGCCCCGCAGCGTGCGCGCTTCGGGAGGCAGGGCAGGAACCCAGTCCGGCTTGACGATGGCGATGGCGACGACGTAGCCGACGTAAAGCAGGGAGAGAACCATGGCCGGGATGAACGCGCCGGCGTACATGTCGCCCACCGATTTGCCGAGTTGGTCGGCCATGATGATCAGGACCAGCGAGGGCGGGATGATTTGCGCCAACGTTCCCGAGGCCGCGATGACGCCTGTGGCGATCCGCTTGTCGTAACCGTAGCGCAGCATGATCGGCAGAGAGATCAGGCCCATCGAGATCACCGAAGCGGCAACCACGCCGGTGGTGGCGGCGAGGAGGGCGCCGACGAAAATCACCGCGTAGCCCAGCCCGCCGCGTACCGGCCCGAAGAGCTGGCCGATGGTGTCGAGCAGGTCCTCGGCCATCCCGGAACGTTCGAGGACGAGGCCCATGAACGTGAAGAACGGCACTGCGAGCAGTGTTTCGTTGGCCATGACGCTGAATATCCGGTCCGGCAGTGCCTGGAACAACTGCGGGGTGAGCAGCCCCAGTTCGATGCCGATCAGCCCGAACACGACCCCGTTGGCAGCAAGGGCGAATGCGACCGGAAAGCCGAAGAGGAGGAATACCACCATCGAGGCGAAAATGATCGGCGCCATATTGGCAATCATGAACTCGGCCATCACGCTTCACCCTTTCCCGCCTTGATGGCGTTTGCCAGTTCTTCCACGTGGCTTGTGGCCTTTTTCTTGTCGGTGGGGTCCGGGCACAATCCCTTTAGGAAGCCGATGCGCTTGATCAGTTCCGACACGGCCTGCATGATGAGCAGGAGGAAACCGGCCGGCACCATCAGGCGGGCGGGCCAGACGATCAGTCCGCCCGCGCTGTTGGACATTTCTCCCGACTCGAAGGCGGAGACGAACACTGGCCAGGAGAGCGTCATGATGGCAATGGCCATCGGCATCAGGAAAAACAGGATGCCGAAGATGTCTATCCATGTTTGCGCCCTTTTCGAAAAGCGCCCCGAGACGAGGTCGATGCGGACGTGCTCGTTGCGCAACAGCGTATATCCGGAACAAAGAAAAAAAATCAGTCCGAACAGGTACCACTGAATCTCCAGCAGCGCATTGGAACTGTAATTGATCGAATAGCGCATGATGGCATTGCCGGCGCTGATGAGTACCACGATCAGCACCAGCCAGATGGCCAGCTTGCCGATACGCTCCGTCAGCGCATCGATCTGGCGCGACAGTTTAAGGAGGGCGTTCACGGGAATAGTCCTTGTTTGGTGTCAGAATTCCGGGTGGCGATTGTTTGCATCGGCAGGACGTCGGATGGATCGCACCCGGAGACTCGACGGGGCGATGCAGTGTCCTTGTGGGATTCTTGATCTTGCCCGGTCGGCAAACAGGGGCGAAATTATCGCATAGAAGCGCTTCTGACGCCATTTGGCGGGGTTGTGACAAAGGCATACCTCCTTGTTGTGGAACGATTTTTTGATAAGAGTTGCGAAGATGGCAAGGATCTGCTTCATTCGTCACGGCGAAACGGACTGGAATGTCGAATTGCGCATGCAGGGACACATCGATCGGCCGCTCAACGCCAACGGGTTCGCTCAGGCCGAAGCGCTTGGCCGGCGTTTTCGTCCGGAAGAGGCGGTTGCCATCTATTCGAGCGACCTGTTGCGTGCCAGGCAAACAGCCGCGCCTGTGGCCCGTGTCCTTGGCCTGGACGTGCGGCACGAAGCGGCACTGCGCGAGCGCAACTTCGGACGGTGCGAAGGAATGACGCTCGGTGAAATCGCGCAAGCCTTCGCGGCAGAGGCCGAAGCGCTGCGAGTCGGTGATCCCGAGCACGTCCCGCTCGGCGGTGAGAGCCGGCGGCAGCACCAGGAACGCGTTCTGGTTTGTGTCGACGTGCTCGCGCAACGCCATGCCGGTCAATCGATTGTCGTGGTGACCCACGGTGGCGTGCTGGATGTGGTTTATCGGCGTGCCCGAGGACTGCCTTTGACCGCCCCGCGTGACTATCCGATTCCCAATACGGGGATCAACCGGATCAGCATCGAGAATGGGGTGTGGACGATCGAAAGCTGGGCCGATACGACGCATCTGGATTGTCAAGCGCGCGATTGACCGCGTGATACAATCCGCTTCCTTTCAATGGCTTGTGAGGCAGAACGATGTTTTCGGCAAAAGATACCCTGGCAAAAGTTGATCCTGATCTCTGGAAGGCGATCGAAAGCGAAAATCGCCGCCAGGAGGAGCACATCGAGCTGATTGCCTCGGAGAATTACGTCAGCAAGGCGGTGATGGAAGCGCAGGGCTCGCAGCTGACCAACAAGTATGCCGAAGGCTATCCCGGCAAGCGTTACTACGGCGGTTGCGAATACGTCGATATCGCCGAGCAGATCGCCATCGATCGCCTCAAGGAACTGTTTGGCGCCGATGCCGCCAATGTCCAGGCGAATTCCGGTTCACAAGCGAACCAGGCCGTGCTGATGGCCTTCGCCAAGCCCGGCGACACGATCATGGGCATGAGCCTGGCCGAAGGCGGGCACCTGACCCACGGCATGCCGCTGAACATGTCCGGCAAGTGGTTCAACGTTGTTGCCTACGGTCTCAACGAAAAGGAAGAGATCGATTACGACAAGATGGAAGCGCTGGCTCGCGAGCACAAGCCGAAGATCATCATCGCCGGTGCCTCCGCCTATTCGCTGCGCATCGATTTCGAGCGTTTTGCCAAGATCGCCAAGGAGATCGGAGCCATTTTCTGGGTCGATATGGCCCACTATGCCGGCCTGATCGCCGCTGACTGCTACCCGAATCCGGTGCCATTCGCGGATGTTGTGACCTCGACGACCCACAAGACCCTGCGCGGCCCTCGCGGCGGCGTGATCCTGATGAAGGCCGAGCACGAAAAAGCCATCAACTCGGCGATTTTCCCGGGCTTGCAGGGCGGTCCGCTTATGCATGTGATCGCCGCCAAGGCCGTGGCGTTCAAGGAAGCGCTCACGCCGGAGTTCCGCGAATATCAGGAGCAGGTGGTGGCCAACGCCCGTGTGCTGTCCCGCGTGCTTTCCGAAGAGCGTGGCCTGCGCATCGTTTCCGGACGTACGGAATCGCATGTGTTCCTGGTCGACCTGCGTTCGAAGAACATCACCGGCAAGGAAGCCGAGGCGGTCTTGGGCAAGGCGCACATCACCGTGAACAAGAACTCGATTCCCAACGATCCGCAGAAGCCGATGGTGACCTCGGGCATCCGCATTGGATCGCCGGCGATGACGACGCGCGGATTCACTGAAATCGAGGCGGAGCAGGTCGCGCACCTGATCGCCGATGTGCTCGAAGCGCCGAACGACGAAGCCGTGCTGGCGCGTGTGCGTGCCGACGTGGCTGCGTTGTGCAAGAAGTTCCCGGTCTACGGAGCCTGAGAGCGAATGCGCTGTCCATTCTGCGGGGCGTCCGACACGACGGTCGCAGATACGCGCATCAATGAAGACGGCGACATCGTGCGTCGCCGTCGGCGCTGTCTGTCCTGTGACAAGCGCTTTTCCACCTATGAGCGGGCGGAAATCCGCCTGCCGCAGGTCGTTAAAAAGAACGGATCGCGTGTCGACTTTGACCGCGAAAAACTTGCCGCCAGCCTGTGGCTGGCATTGCGCAAGCGGCCGGTGACGGTCGAGGCCGTCGAGGCTGTCATTATGCGCATCGAGGAAAAACTGCTGACCCAGGGCGAGCGCGAAGTGCCGTCTGAGAAGATCGGCGAAATGGTAATGCATGAGCTCAAGAAGATCGACAAGGTCGCCTACGTGCGTTTCGCGTCGGTCTATCGCAGTTTTGAGGACGTTGATGAGTTCTCCGACCTCGTCAAGGAAGTGTCGCTTCCGGGGCAGCGTCGCGTCTGACGGATTCTTCCTGAATGTTCAGCCCGGCTGATCACGCTTTCATGGCAAGGGCGCTGCGCCTTGCCCAAAAGGGGATGTATTCGACCACGCCGAACCCGCGCGTTGGCTGCGTGATCGTCAAAGACGGGGCTATTGTCGGTGAAGGGTGGCATCGCAAGGCCGGTGAGGCGCATGCCGAAGTCGAGGCGTTGCGTGTCGCTGGTCGGGCGGCGCGTGGTTCTACAGTTTATGTGACCCTTGAGCCTTGCAGCCACCACGGGCGTACGCCGCCCTGTGCCGCCGCCTTGATCGCCGCCGGCGTCGCGCGCGTTGTGGCCGCGATGGAGGACCCCAATCCGCAGGTTGCGGGGCGTGGCATGGCCATGCTCGTCGATGCCGGGATCAGCGCACAGTGCGGGCTTCTCGCGGCGGAGGCGAGTGATCTCAATGTGGGGTTCGTTTCGCGCATGTCGCGCGGGCGTCCGTGGGTGCGGCTGAAAATGGCTGCCAGCCTCGACGGCAAGACGGCGTTGCTCAACGGCGCCAGCCAGTGGATTACCGGGCCGGCGGCGCGGCAGGACGGCCATCGCTGGCGGGCTCGGACCTGCGCGATACTGAGCGGCATCGGAACCGTCCGTGACGATGATCCGCAACTTAACGTGCGCGGAGTCCTGTCGGACCGGCAGCCGCTCAAGGTCGTCGTCGATTCCCGGCTGGAGTTGTCGCCAGAAGCACGCGTGCTGGC
Source organism: Gammaproteobacteria bacterium (assembly GCA_029289235.1). Taxonomy (GTDB): domain Bacteria; phylum Pseudomonadota; class Gammaproteobacteria; order Burkholderiales; family Rhodocyclaceae; genus Propionivibrio. Next base: position 7,823 of record JARFTZ010000017.1, on the reverse strand, counting down.
GGGAGGCGGGCTGTTGCTGGCAACGGCTGTTGAGGATCGCTCAAGAGCGAAAGCCTTGTGTGCTCGGGGGGCCGAAGTGATGCCCTTCCCGGACGGCAGCGGCAGGGTGGACCTGGTTGCCTTGATGGCCGAACTGGCGCGGCGCGGGGTAAACGAGGTCCACGTCGAGGGCGGCAGCCGATTGAGCGGGGCTCTGCTGAACGGGGGGCTGGTCGACGAACTGCTTCTCTATCTCGCGCCTTGTCTGATTGGCGACAAGGCGCGGGGCATGTTCGATATGCCGGAATTGACTTCTCTCGACAGCAAGCGACGACTTGTCGTGCGCGACATGCGGATGGTCGGCGGCGACCTGCGCGTCGTGGCCCGATTTACCTGACAGCACAGACCGGGCAGTGCGGATCCTTGTGGAAACGTACGCTGCGCCATTCCATGGTCAGCGCGTTGAGCAGCAACAGTCGTCCGGTCAGCGATTCGCCGGCACCACAAATCACCTTCAATGCTTCAGCGGCCTGCATTGAGCCAATGATGCCGGTCAGGGGGGCGAAGACTCCGGTGACGGCACAGCGCAATTCTTCGACATCTTCGCCTTCCGGGAACAGGCAGTGGTAACAGGGCGATTCGTCGTGGCGCGGGTCGAAGACGGAAATCTGGCCGCTGAAACGCACTGCCGCCCCTGATACCAACGGCGTACGCGCCGCGACACAGGCGCGGTTGACCTCCTGACGCGTCTCGAAATTGTCGCAACAGTCGAGTACCACGTCTGCATTGGCAACGAGTTCTTCCAGTTTTTTGCCGGACAGCCGTTCCGCTATCGGCGTGACGGTAATCTCCGGATTGATTCGGGTGAGCGTGGTGTGGCCGGAAAGCGCCTTGGCCTGCCCGATCCGCGCATCCGTGTGGAGCAGTTGTCGCTGCAGGTTTGTCAGGTCCACGGTGTCGCCATCGGCCAGCGTGATATTTCCCACTCCGGCGGAAGCAAGATACATCGCCGCCGGTGAGCCCAAGCCTCCAGCACCGATGATCAGCGCTCGTGCATCGACGATACGGGTCTGGCCTTCGACCCCGATCTGGTCTAGCAAAATGTGCCGGCTATAGCGGAGCAGTTGTTCGTCGTTCATTGTCTCGGCGCAGGGCGGCCGTTTTCCTGGCGAAATATCCTCTATTTGTATTCCCGCCATTCCGGAGGAGTATCGTCATGGTCGCCGTGCGGATGCCGTTCCCAGGCCTGGGTATATGCCTCGTTCTGTGATCGCTTGAGAAGGCGTGTCGGCGCATCCAGATTATGGATCTCTGTTTCTTCGATATAGTAGATCAGTGCGCGAACCAGCTTGTTGAACAGCGAGCACTCGAGGTGGAAGCCCTTGTCCGTCAGGGCTGATTCCAGTTCTTCAAGCGAGTGGTCGTGCAGGTCATAAATGACGTCGATCGAGGTGCCGTCGAGGCCCGCATTGATTTCCAGATGCGCCAGGCCGCTGAGAAAACTCATCGCTTCCGGCACCTGGCCGGGCGGGAATTCTGCGAAGCGGACGGTGCGTTCCTTGCGGATCGGGGCCGGTTTGTGGGGTGTTTCGGGCGGACGTCTCATGTCATTCCCCCGCGAAAACGCTATTTCCCCTGCATGATCTGCAGCCCCTTCAGGAGATTGAGCGCCTGGTTGAGCTGATAGTCCTTTTTTGACGCCAACTCCCGACCCAGGGGTTCGAAATCGTCCTCTTCACCGTCCTTGTTCGAGCCGGGTTTCTTCGGTTGCGCCGTTTTTGGTTGCGGAGCGGCCTCTGGTGTTTTTGCTTCGTCGCGGTTGTCCTCGAGATGGTTCTCCAGATCGGCCTCGCGCAGACGGGTTGCCGATGCGCCGTTGGGCGTTTCCTCCACGACGATGTCGGGAACGATTCCCTTGGCCTGGATGGAGCGGCCGGACGGGGTGAAGTAGCGGGCCGTCGTCAGCTTGATGGCCGTGGCGCCCGGCAGCGGAATGACGGTTTGCACCGATCCCTTGCCGAAGCTCGTGGTGCCCATGATGACCGCGCGCTTGTGATCCTGCAGGGCGCCCGCGACGATCTCGGAGGCCGAGGCGGATCCCCCGTTGATCAGGACGACCATCGGTACTTTCAGCGCTTCGAGCGGCAGATTCTTGATGAAGTCCTCGCGTGTTCCGCGCAGGTAGTCTTCCGGTTGTACGAAGTACTGATGCTTGGCATCCGCGACACGCCCGTCGGTCGACGTGACCAATGCCTTGGGAGGCAGGAATGCGGCGGACACGCCAATCGCGGCATTCAGTAGTCCACCCGGATCGTTGCGCAGGTCCAGAACCAGTCCCTTCAGCGTTCCGGCCTGATAGAGGTCACGCAAATGCTTGACCACCGATGGGGCTGTATTGTCCTGGAACTGGGTGATGCGCAGGTAACCGTAGCCTTCTTCGACCAGCTTGGACTTGACGCTTTGTACCTTGATGACCTCGCGAGTCAGGGTGATCTCGATTGGCTTGGCTTCACCCTTGCGCAGGATCGAAAGCTTGATCTGGGTTTTGGGTTTGCCGCGCATCCGCTTGACCGCGTCGGACAGCGTCATGCCCTTGACCATCTTGTCGTCGAGCTTGAAGATGAGGTCGCCCGCCTTGATGCCGGCGCGGTAGGCCGGAGTGTCCTCGATCGGTGAAATGACTTTTACCAGTCCGTCCTCCATGCCGACCTCGATTCCCAGGCCGCCAAACTCACCTTGTGTGCCGACCTGCAAATCCTTGAAAGCGTCGGCGTCGAGATAGGACGAATGCGGATCGAGGTTGGAAAGCATGCCGCTGATCGCGTGGGTGATCAGCTTCTTGTCCTCGATCGGTTCGACGTACCCCTGCTTGATGGCGTTGAAGACTTCAGCGAATGTGCGCAACTCTTCGATGGGCAGGTTGGTGCGGACGTCCTTGTCGGCCATCGCTGAAAACTGAAGACTGATCAGAATGCCGCCCGCCAGGCCGGCAAAGACCAGACTCGCTTGTTTCAACTTGCCCATGTGCGAATGCTCCGTAAAAATGCCATCATCATTTCAGGTTGGCCCATTGCAAAGGGTCGACCGGATTTCCTTGGTGACGCAGTTCAAAGTATAAACCGGATTCCGGGTTGCCACCGCTGTTCCCGACCGTCGCAATGGGGTCCCCCCCCTGCACGCTGTCGCCCACCTGTTTCAGCAGAGAGTCGCTGTAGCCGTAGATCGATAAATACTGGCTTCCATGGTCGATGATCAGCAGATTTCCGAATCCCCGCATCCACTCTGCGAATACTACCTGACCACTGGCTATGGCCTTGATGTCTCCGCCCGCTTCCGCGCGGATAAACAGTCCTTTCCATGTTCCCCCTTCCTGTCTTGGGCCGCCAAAGCGGTTTGATACCACCCCTTTGACGGGTAAGCGCAGGTGCCCTCGCAGGTTGGAAAAAGATCCTTTGGACAAAGCTTCAGGCGTCTTTTCGTTGGCAATTCCGGAATAACGATGAGGCTCGACCGATGCCCCATCCTTCCGGTTCCTCGCTGCCGTGTCCCGAGACGGCAACGCCGCAGCCGCAGCCTTTCGCGCGGCGATGATTTTCGAGAGTTTTGCGACGAGTTGGGACAGTTGTTTCTCATCCCTTTTCAGGTTTCCTATTTCCTTGCGTTGTTCGGTGATTTTTGCGGATATCTTTTCAAGAAGGTTCGTTCGCTCTCGTCGTTGGGCAACGAGTTTTTCGTGATGTTCCTTCTGTCGGTTTGCAAGACTGGCAAGTTCAGCGGAGCGATCGCGTGTGCGCTCGGCAACAATCCTTTTTCGTTCGAGTAGATTTTCCGTCTGCTGGCGCAGCCTTCCGGTTTCTTTTCCGACGATTCCGAGGTAGTAGAGGTCGCGTGCTAGCTGATTGGGGTTTTCGCCGCTTAACAGAAGATGGAGCGTGTCTGGGTGCCCCTGTATGTAGCGCCGCCGGGCCAGTTGCTCCAGTTGTGTTTCGGTTGATTTCAGCTGCTCTTCCAGTTCGAGTGACTCTTTTGCGAGTTCCTTCAGGGTTTCCAGAGCTTTGTTGCTTTTTTGGGAAAGTGCGACGAGTTCTCGTTGCGTTGCGGATATATCGCGTTCAATGCTTCGGAGTTGATCTGTCGCGTTCGCACGCCGACTCTCCTCGCGCGACAACTCTTTGCGCAAGGATTCGATCTGCGAGCGTAGTTCCCCCAGGTCCTTTCTTTTTTCGGTGACTTCGGCTTTGGAGGGCGATGGCGGTGCATTGCGTTCGTTTGCCAGTCCGGTTGAGAGGACTCCAATGCCGAACAGGGTGGCTGCGATCAGCTGCGTCGGTCGCAGCGGCGTTTTCGGAAGCAAAGCGATGGGTGAGTCGGTGAGGTGGCGTATAGGGGAGGAGCTGTGCTCGTATGTTCGTTCGGGCAATTTATGGTTGCGCCCTCGAAATCTCGAATTATTCTATAATGTTTTTTTCCACTAAACGAGCGTCAGTCACCGTGGCTAAACAGGTTAACCTGATCGACAAGCAGGAGCATATCGAGCTCGCGGCACGCTCCCTGAAGTCCATTTCGCATCCTTTGCGCCTGAAGATTCTTTGTGTTCTGGGCGATCAGGAGGCTTGTGTTCAGGAGATTGTCGAAGCAGTGGGAACGTCGCAAAGCAACATCTCCCAGCACCTGGCGATCCTCCGTGACAAGGGGGTGCTGGTGACGCGAAAGGATGCCAATCGCGTGTACTATCGCGTCGGTGACGCGCGCATCCTGCAACTGATCGGCATGATGCAAGACGTCTTTTGCGGTGCGTAATCCCTTCAAGAGACGCTGCGCTCTTGTTTTCAACATTGCCAACAAAATCTGGAGTTTCGTTTGGAATTCATTCAGCAAAATTTACTTCTCGTGCTGCTCGCCATTGGTAGTGGCGCCGCATTGCTGTTTACCTCGCTGCGTCGTCCGGGAGGGCGTAACGGGGTGACTTCAACCCAGGCAACCTTGCTTATCAATCGTGAAAACGCCGTGGTTGTCGATGTGCGTGCAACCGATGAGTATGTCGCCGGGCATCTTCCCGAATCGCGCAATATCCCGCTGGATCAACTGGAGGCGCGGGCGAGCGAACTTGACAGCAAAAAGGAAGCGCCGCTGATACTGGTTTGCCAGACAGGAGCCCGTTCTGCCGGTGCCTGCAAGCAACTCGAAAAGCTCGGCTTTGCGCGGGTCAGTAACCTCGAAGGCGGCATTGCTGGCTGGCGTTCGGCTGGGTTGCCGCTGAAAAAGGGGGCTAAAAAATGAGTTCCATGCCTCCTGTGCTCATGTACTCGACGGCAGTTTGCCCGTATTGTGTTCGTGCCGAGAACCTTCTGCGCGCACGAGGCGTTACGGAAATAGAAAAAATCCGGGTTGACCTTGATCCGCAGCGGCGGGCTGAAATGATGGAGCGTACATCACGTCGCACTGTGCCGCAGATTTTCATCGGTGACTATCACGTGGGCGGGTGCGACGATCTGATCGCGCTCGACCAGGCGGGAAAACTCGTGCCGATGCTGTCGGGCGGTCAGGGTTAAGTGCGCTCAGCACGCCTGGTCCCCTATTCACTTTTATCACACCCATAAAGAACATCATGACCGCACAAGAAACTCCCTCGTTTGCCATCGAGAAACTCTATATCAAAGATTTGTCGCTGGAGGTTCCCAATGCTCCGGCCATTTTCCTTGAGCACGAAGCCCCGGAAATCGGATTGCAGCTCCAGACAGGCGGGCTGAAGGTCGGCGACGATATTTTCGAAGTGACACTGACTGCCACCGTTACCGCCAAGATCGGAGAAAAGACCGTATATCTGGTTGAGGTCGGGCAGGCAGGTTTGTTCCGCATTCGAAATATTCCCGAAGAGAATCTTGAGCCGCTGTTGGCGATTGCTTGTCCGAACATCCTGTTCCCGTATGTTCGCGAGGTGGTTTCGGACTGCGTAACCCGCGCTGGCTTTGCTCCAGTGGTGCTTCAGCCAGTTAACTTTGAGGCCATGTACGCAGCGCGCCAACAGGAGCAAGCTACGACAGCTTAAGAGCTGAGTTTCTTCCGGGTTTTCTTAGGTGGCAGGAAGGGGTGTCTTGGGGAGAGGCCATGAGGCGATTGTTGTTGGCGATGCTGTGCTGCGGTGCTTGGAGTGCTCCCGTAGCTTGGGCGATCGAGCTTCGCAGTGTCGAGGCTGCGGCGGTTCTTTATGATGCCCCCTCTCAGAGAGGTGTAAAACTATTTGTAATCCGTCGCGGCACGCCACTCGAGGTTGTGGTGAGCCTCGAAGGATGGGCAAAAGTGCGTGACTCGGAGGGTACGCTTGCCTGGATCGAAAAGCGTTATCTTTCCCCAAACCGCTCGGTCGTCGTAAAGATTGCACAGGCAGAAATCCTCAAGAAGGCCGAAGATGGGTCGGATCTGGCCTTCCTGGCTGAGCGGGGGGTGGGTCTGGAATATCTGGATGCACTTCCTGGCGGCTGGATAAAAGTGCGCCATCGCGGAGGGCAGGAGGGGTTTGTGCGGGCGGGGCAGGTCTGGGGGTTCTGAGTGTGAAAGTTACCGTCGTTGGTGCGGGGGCGTGGGGAACGGCGCTCGCAATTGCGTTGAGTGCGCGACATAACGTGACTCTTTGGGCGCGTGAGCCGGAGGTGGTCCAGGAAATAACAAAGAAGCGCCAGAACGACCGTTTCCTGCCGGGGGTCATGCTGCCTGACTCGTTGCGGATTGAGGGGGATATTGGGGCTGCGGTAAGTGATTCCGGCCTGCTTGTTTTGGCCGCTCCGTTGGTGGGCTTGCGGGATACCTTGAGGAAAATCCGCGAGGTCGCTGTATCGCCTCGCCTGATTTGGGTGTGTAAAGGTTTCGAACCCGGGAGCGGGAAGTTGCCGCATCAGGTTGTTGAGGAGGAGTTCGGTCCAATTTCCTGTGGCGTGCTCACGGGGCCCAGCTTTGCCGACGAGGTTGCGAAAGGATTGCCTACTGCTGTGGCCTTGGCTTCGCGGGATGGGGAATTTGCGCGAACTGTTGCGGCTGAACTGCATGGTCCGCGACTTCGCTTGTACGCTAATGATGACCTTGTTGGCGCAGAAATCGGGGGCGCTGTAAAAAACGTGATGGCCATCGCTGCAGGAATCAGCGATGGGCTAGGCTTCGGCTATAACGCTCGCGCGGCGCTGATGACGAGGGGGCTTGCGGAGATGGCGCGCTTGGGCGTCGCCTTCGGTGGTCAGCCGGGTACCTTCATGGGGCTGGCCGGAATGGGCGATTTGATTCTGACCTGTACGGGGGATTTGTCTCGCAACCGCCGCGTTGGGCTTGAATTGGCGAAAGGACGGTCACTGACGGACATTCTCGCTGACCTTGGTCACGTTGCTGAAGGCGTAAGCACGGCGAAGGAAGTTGCGCGGCTTGCTGCGTCGAGGGGGATCGATATGCCTATCACCTTCGCTGTCGACGCGATCCTTCACTCAGGAGAGTCGGCCCTCGATGTTGTGGAGCGTTTGTTGAGTCGTGATCCAAAAGTGGAAGGGCGCTGACGACATGTCTGTTTGCGTAGTGCGCCTGGGTGTTCGGGACGTTTCCTTTTTTTAGCGCATATATTTTGCACATAAGAGTTGACGCGGAGATATGAGTCTGTATAATGCGCATCTTTCGTTGCTGCTGAGCGGCGAAAAGATTTGAAGAATCAAGGTGTTAGTCGGTTTTTTGATGTTTTTTTTGTTTTTTGGCATCTCAAAAAAAGGTTGACGCGGTTTTGAAAGGCTGTATAATTCGCCCCTCGCTGTTGAGGCGGAGCAAGAAAAGCGGTTTATTTCTTGTGTGAATGTTCTTTAAAAACTGGA
>JARFTZ010000016.1 GCA_029289235.1 Gammaproteobacteria bacterium | reverse complement strand
GTAGGCCTTCGCTTCGCCCCCAAATTTCTTCGACAGGATCGTCGTGATCGCCGCCGTCAGCGTCGTCTTCCCATGGTCAACGTGACCAATCGTGCCAACGTTTACGTGCGGCTTCGTACGCTCAAATTTTGCCTTAGCCATTGCCGGTACCTCAAACGTTAAAGTTAAACATTTCCAAAACAATACGGTGGTGCCCATGGGCAGGATTGAACTGCCGACCTCTCCCTTACCAAGGGAGTGCTCTACCACTGAGCTACATGGGCATCTAGCCTGCGACCCGAAATAAATGCCGAACAACAGACTGGAGCGGGTGAAGGGAATCGAACCCTCGTCTTAAGCTTGGAAGGCTTCAGCTCTACCATTGAGCTACACCCGCAAAACGATAACGCGCAGCACTACCAATCACGACCGCTACAGCAACTTCATTTGGTGGAGGGAGAAGGATTCGAACCTTCGAAGGCAGAGCCGTCAGATTTACAGTCTGATCCCGTTGACCGCTTGGGTATCCCTCCAGCCCGGAACCGTGAATTTTGGCACCAGCTTTTCGCCGTGTCAAGCCCAAGGCTCGGAAACAGGGCGATATTATACCCCAGATCTTTGGAACTTGCCTGTGTTTTTGACATTTTTGTTATTGACTGCAAAACTGGCGCTCGCCTTGGCCCGCCGAATACCTTTTCCCGAGCATGCTCCCCCGCCCTCCAGATGAAGACGCGACCCCGCATTGGCTACATTTCGCGGTACAGGCGGGAGCTATTGTCGCTTCACATTGCCTAACCTGGGCAGGGCAACCGGCGTTCAGCACCACGCCCTCCACCTGGCTCGGGAATCCAATTCTCGCGGGGGCACTGGCGCTGGCTCTTTCTATCGCGCTCGGCCTTCCCTGGTGGTGGAAGCTCATTCACGCACTCTTCCTCCCGGCCTCCCTCCTCGCGCTAGCGGCAGACCTTCCGCCACAATGGTACCTTTGGTCGTTCGTTCTCCTGTTTCTACTATTCCGCAGTGCGGCGATAGGCAAAATTCCGCTATATTTCTCGGGGCGGCGGACCACCCGCGCACTTGCCGGATTGCTGAAAGGCCAACCGAATGTCAGGTTCATCGACCTCGGCGCCGGAATTGGAAGTGTGACGCAGCACTTGGCTCGCACACTGCCGGACAGCGAAATCGCAGGAGTGGAAAACTCGCTCGTTCCCTGGCTGATCGGGCGACTCAGGACTCTTGGGGCAAGCAACCACCACTGGGCTTTCGGCAATTTCTGGCAGATTCCGCTGGGCAGCTACAACGTGGTTTACGCGTTCTTGTCGCCGGCACCGATGGCAAGACTCTGGGAAAAAGCACAGAAGGAGATGAGCCCCGGCAGCCTGTTCGTCAGCAACAGCTTCAGGTGCCCGGGGACAGAACCCACATTCGTCATCGAGATTGGTGACTGGCGCAAGACCGAGCTGTACTGCTATACGATCCCTGCCGCATCACCCCAGGCGAATGCCCCTGCGCGCGACAACCACCATCGCCTGCGTCCGACTTGAGACTCCAAGCACCTTGAAAATGGCAGTCAGGTGAATTTTGACCGTGCCTTCGGACAAGCCAAGAATCGTTGCGATGTCCCGATTGGACTTCCCTCTGGCCATCAGACCGAGAACCTCGGCCTGACGGCCGGTCAGCCCGAAATCAGACGGATCGGACTCGCCCCCCAGCATCGGGGGGTGTGGCTCCGAAGAAAAGGAGATAACCGGTGACAACTCGGGCACCATCACTTTTCCCGCCAACACGTCACGCAACACGGCAAGAAGGCGCTCGCTTGAATAAGCCTTGGAGACAAACCCGGAAGCGCCGCACGCCATCGCTTTGCCGATGGTCTGAACATCATCGTATGCAGACAGGATCACTACCGGCATATCGGGATATCGCTGGCGGAATGACTTCAGGCAAGTAATGCCGTCAACCCCGGGCAACCCCAGATCGAGAAGCACCAAGTCAAAGACCGACTCCTTCTCGAGCAGAGTGTTTGCACCGTCGAAGTCTGCCACATCAGAGACTTCAACTCCCGCTCCGAGCAGTTTCAATGTCTGAACAAGACCTTCGCGAACCAGCGCATGATCCTCGATTACAAGCAGCCTAGTCATTAAAACACCACGATTCAGTCCCCCGGAAAGCCGAGATTCTACGAATAAATAAGCGAAATCCAACACGTTTTTTTCCGAATCGATGGATTATCGCGGCTGGACAGCACTTCCTCATGCCGCTGCACCTGAGTTCTGCAGCGCTTCTGCCCGGACCACGTCATTCATTATCGACAGGATAAGAGAGAGGTCCGCTGGTTTGTACAACACGCGCCATCGCTGAGATCGAATCGCTTTTTGACGATCAGGAGAGGTCGCACCTGTCATGAGAATGGCGCGTATCGGACTGGAAGAACGATTCTGAATAACTTCCAGCAGGCGAATGCCGTTCTCTCCGGGAAGCAGGTAATCCGATATGTAGAAATCGCCACCCAGCAAACGCGGCGAAGCCATCGCCTCTTCAGCGCTGCAGAACACATCGACTTCCATGTTCAATGCCTGCAACGAAAGCTCAATGGATTTCGCCACGACAGGATCATCCTCGACAACAACGATCCGCCAGCCACTGAAAATGGAGTAGTCCGGCACGGTGGCATTCTCGTCACCTTTCGCATCCACAAGACTCACCGCGCCCCGTACCCCGTCCACGATGACACTCGACGGCAAGGAGATTTCGAACACCGATCCTCGTCCCTCACGAGAGCGATACAGAATTTCGCCACCGAGGAGGCGGGCTGTCCGTCGCGCGATGGACAGCCCAATTCCGATACCTCTTGCTCTATCCCGTGAAGGATTGCCTAGTTGAAAACACTCTTCGAATATCTGCTCCCCAACGCCCTCCGGCAAACCGATGCCAGTATCCCAAACCTGGATGACGAAACGGCCTTCGCGTCCACGTACTCCGACCAGCACTCCGCCCGACTTCGTGTACTTGAAGGCATTGTCGATCAGGTTACGCAAGACCCCCAGCAAAAGCCCGGGGTCCGTGCACACGACCAGTTCCTTGAATGGATAAAAGAACTTGAAGCGCAAGGCACGCTGCTGTGCGATGGAAGAGAATGCATCATCAACCGAGCGAAATATTTGTTCGATAGCAACCGGTCGTTTTTGTGGCTGCACCATGCCGGCATCAAGCTTGGAGAAGTCGAGCAGCGAATACAGCAGTTCGCTCAAAGAAGCGACGGACTGTGACAAGAGTCTTGCAATGTTTTCCTGCTCTCTTGTGAGCCCCGCCCGGATCAAGGCATCCTTGAACAAGTTGATTGCCTGAATCGGTTGACGAAGATCGTGGCTCGCCACGGCCAGAAACCGAGCCTTCGCTTTATTAGCCTGCTCTGCCTCGAACTTTGCTCTGGAAAGTTCGGCCTCCGCCCGCTTCTGCCGAGAAATATCGGTCAGCGCAACAACATATCCTCTCGCCGCGCCGTCGGCTCCGCATTCCACCCTGGACTCGCCAATCACATGGAATGAGCCACCATTTGGCCCGTGCAGTTGGTATTCGCTTACACCTAGCACGACAGACTCACCTGGAGACTCAACGCCCTCCGTTCCCCGAGCATCCCTTGAAGCGATGGCAGACCACTCGCGACCGATCAAATCCCCACTCGTGCAGCCCAGCATGGTCGCAAGACAGTCATTGGCAAAGATGCACCTGCCGGAAGCGTCCAGGCGACAAATCCCTACCGGAACGAGTTTCGCCAGATCGCTGAATTGCAACTCGCTCAGAACCACGTCACCAAGTATGCTTACTTCTCGCTGCCGCATGCGTCGCAGCCTCGCAACGAGGCCGCAAGCCAGGAACACGACGACAAGAACGACCCCACCGGAAAGTGAAACCCGCGCCAGCCAGCCACCCAGCACATCATGCCGATTCAAGCCAGCCACAATATAGAACGGATATGTGGATTCGGCCGCCTGGCCGCCCCCCCCCGCTTTCGTCAGAGTTGCCACCGACTCCACGAACAGCTTCGCTGAGCCAAATTCTTCGTGCCCCCCCGTTGAGTCGCCTTGCTGAAGAAGGACTGGCGCATGGTTGTCCGTACGCTTCAAAACGACTGCAGCACGTTTTTCAACGCCCGTATCAGCCAACTGGCGCTGCCAGTCCGCGATATCCAGCGCGCCAAAGACCACGCCCAAGAACGCCCCGTTTTCGTCGCGCAGGCCACGCGCGGCAACCATTACCTCTGCTCCGGAAAACCGGCTCGTAAGCACTGGCGAAAATACGGTTTGCGGCAGGGGGGCTTCTCGTAACTGCTGAAAGTAATGCCTCTCGGCGACACTCACCGTATCGCCCGTTTCTGCATTTGATGAATAAACGACGACTCCATCGGCATTGCAGATATGCAGCCCTCTTGCGCCGACAAGTTCAGCCAGATGCGCCGGGAGAAGACTCCCGATGCGATCCCGATGACGCCCCGCATCACCGGTGGCAAGCGCCGTTTTTGGAATTTCGGACGAGATCGTCAGCAATCCGGCCTCAATCTGACGGATACGCGTTTCAAGCCGGGAAGCCGCCAGCGCCGCAAGGTGCCGGGTAATGCTCTCTGCGTTGCGTAACTGCTCGCGATAATCCGACCAGAGCAACCCCGCAACGAGAAAAATCAACGCCCCTGTTGTCGCAACAACCAGGAAAAGAGGGGCCCTACTCCGCAGGTTCCGGACCTTGGCTAAGGCTTCCATGTTCTCTATCAACGCTCGGGCTCTGTCAGGATCGCTAATTCTCGTGTGAGTCGATCTGTGAAAGATCGACATTCGATTGCCAGCCGCAGCGTTCAGGGCTGGAGAAAGCGTAACGCCGCGCCTCCTCCTCCGTCTGTTCCAGGAATGACCCAATGAGCCTGCGCAACAAACCGATTTGCGGCAGCATGGTTCCAAAGAACAGCACCAAGGGCCCCCTACGTATAAGTAGCGTCGGAAAATTCTCTATGTCGAGATCGCCAAGCCTGTCGGCACGCTCTTCGATATCCCACCAGGAAAACCGGGCTCCGGGAAACGCATCGGCCAGTTTACCAAACTCACTCTGATACTCCCGGCACGTTCCGCACCACTCAGCACACAAGCAAACAACCGAAAGAACATCGGATGGCTGCTCCAAAAAAACATCGCATTCTGGCTGCTGCATAAGATTCAAAACACCTACCCCAGGAGATCAGGGAAACGACGAAACAAACCCACCTTGTCGGAATGCGCATGGTTCCGGCACTGAAGCAACAACGGCAGTCCGCTCGTCATATTAACGCAAGCAAGCGACTCGGATAGCCCTCTGGCCACTAATCCAAAAGCATATTCACGAACTGCCACGGATCGTCGTCCCTGCCGTCATCCGCGAACAACGCACAGCGGTCGCGCAGCGGAGTCCAGTCGCCATAAGCTCCGACCATTTCGCCGAGATACGGCCCAGCGATCGCCATCAACTCGCGGAACGGCAAATCATCCGGCTCGACGATCCCGGCATTCGGGTTCTCGATCGCCCAAACGACACCGGACAGCACCCCTGCCGCCGTCTGCAGACTCGTCGCGTTATTGAACGGGCAGAGCTTGCGCGTCTGCTCGATCGTCAGGCGTGAGCCGTACCAGTATGCGTTCCGCGCATGGCCGAGGAGCAACACCCCCAGTTCATCCATGCCCGACACGATCTCATCGGCACCCAGCAAGCGTCGTCGATCCTGCAGATGCCAATTCCGCCCCGCGGCCTCATGCAACGACAGCACGGTGTCGTCGCACGGATAATATGCGTAGAGCACCGTCGGACGATAGCTGACGCCTTCGCTGCCACGCACGGTAAGATAGTCCGCGATCGACAGCGACTCACTGTGGGTGATCAAAAATCCGTGGTAACTTCCTTCAAGCGGCGTCCAACTGCGAACCCGTGTTTCCCCGCCGGGACGGTTCAGCCACACGGCGCCGTTCGCTCCATCAAGCAACCGGGCACACGCAGGCAACCACCGCTCGTGGCTGCCCCACCCCAGTTCGGCCGGCTGGCAAGCCTCGCCGTGAAGCCCCTCGACCGACCAGGTATTGACGAACTCGCCAACCTGCTTTCTCTGGGAAGGCGCCTGCGTATCGCGTTCCGCGATGTGGATGGCACGAATGCCAAGCCGCTGAGCCAAGCTTGCCCAGCCCTGCTGGTCACGCGGAACGCTGATCCCCGGCAACAAATCGCGCCCCAGATTGACGAGCGCCTGCTTGACAAAATGCGAGACGAGACCTGGATTGACCCCATGCGTGATGACCGCCGTCGGCGATCCACGCTTGCCGTCCCGCAGCGCCAGCGCGGCCTGGCGCAACGCGTGGTTGGTACGTGCTTCCGGGGGCAACGACGCGTCAAGATAGCCGCCGGTCCACGGCTCGGTACAGGCATCCAGATACAACACGCCATGAGCCTGACACCAGGCCATGAGGTCGACACAACTGACGTCGACAGAAAGGTTGAGCAGGAAATCGCCGGCTTCGAGCCGTTCCGGCAGGATCGAGGACAAGTTGGAACGCGTTACCGCAAGCTTATCCACCCGCACCCCACAGGACTCGGCGACCGAGTAGTCACATTCCGGCGGAGCAAGGACGGTTATCTGTCCGGGACGCATGGCAATGTGGCGCAACAGCAAGAGCAAGACCCCCTGGGCGACACAGCCGAAGCCGATCATCAACATGCGTCCGGAAAAATGTGTCCACTGTCGTTCCAAACTTGCCGTCATCCGGGCATCCCCTCCTTTTGTGTCGAGAAAAGTACCTAAAAGATCACGCTGGGCCTGTCCAAGACAAGGCGTCTCCCGCCCGGCGATGCGCAATGCCGCAGCACCGCGGCAGCCAAACGCGGCGCGGTGCTGGTGCGAGCTTACGCGCGCGCAACCACTGGGCGAACCGTCTCGGCAGCTTCCTTGGCGCGCGCCCTGGCCTCGTCGGTATCGGCACCGGTGGCCACGGCGACACCCATCCGGCGCCGGGTGAAGCTCTCCGGCTTGCCGAACAGGCGCAGATCGGTCTCGGGAACGCGCAATGCCTCGGCGACGCCCTCGAAGCCAATCCCCTTGGCGTCGATGCCGCCGTAGATCACGGCCGAGGCGCCGGGAGCACGCAAGGAAACGTCGACCGGCAGGCCGAGGATGGCCCGGGCATGCAGTTCGAATTCGGAAAAACGCTGCGAGGCGAGCGTGACGAGCCCCGTGTCGTGCGGGCGCGGACTGACCTCGGAGAACCACACCTGCTCGCCCTTGACGAACAGCTCGACGCCGAACAGGCCGCGCCCGCCCAGGCTGCCGGTCACGGCCCGGGCAATCCCCTGCGCCTTTTCCAGCGCGGCCGGGTTCATCGCCTGCGGCTGCCAGGATTCGACGTAATCGCCGTTCTTCTGGATATGCCCGACCGGCGCGCAAAAATGCGTTTCGATCGTGCCGTCGGCACCGAGTGCGCGCACGGTCAGCAGCGTGATCTCGTAGTCGAAATCGACGAAGCCTTCGACGATCACACGCGCCTGGCTGACGCGGCCGCCCTGCAGCGCGTAGTCCCACGCCTTGGCGACGTCCTCCGGCCCGCGCAGCAGCGACTGGCCCTTGCCGGACGACGACATCGTCGGCTTGACCAGGCACGGATAGCCGATGCCGGCGTCGATGGCCGCGCGGAGTTCGTCGAGCGATGCGGCGAAGGCATACGGCGAGGTCGGCAGACCGAGCTCCTCGGCGGCCAGGCGGCGGATGCCTTCGCGGTTCATCGTCAGGCGCGTGGCGCGCGCGGTCGGGATGACTTCGGCGAGCCCCTCGCGCTCGATGTCGACCAGCATGTCGGTGGCGATGGCCTCGATTTCCGGCACGACGAGGTGCGGACGCTCCTGTTCGATCAGCGCGCGCAGCGCCGGCCCGTCAGTCATCGAAACGACGTGCGAACGGTGCGCCACCTGCATCCCGGGCGCGTCGGCGTAGCGGTCGACGGCAATCGTCTCCACCCCGAGCCGCTGCAGGGCGATGATCACTTCCTTGCCGAGTTCGCCGGCACCGAGCAGCATCACACGCGTCGCCGAAGGGCTGAGCGGCGTTCCAAGGCGGCGCAGCGCCGGGGCAAGAGGGGTGGAGGTCGTTCCGGTCATGGCAAGGGTCCTGTCGGCCGTTGAAAACGTCGGGATTCTAGCAAGCCCCCGGCGAGCGGTAATGAATCAGGTTGTGGAAGACAGCCGGCGCCGCGCCGCGATTACGGTAACCGTGCGGCCGGTCGGCGGGGAAACGCACCGCCTCGCCAACCGTCAGGCGGTTCCAGCCCCCATCGGTCAGCACCTCCATGGCGCCGGCAAGGACGATGACCGTCTCGGTGACGCCGGGCTCGTGCGCCTCGGACTCGCGCACGTAGCCGGGCGGCAAAGTCAGTTCGAACAGCTCGTAACCGAAGCGCGCCTCGTAAGGAAACAGTGGAGCGACCAGCATCCCGTCCGTGCCGGGCTGATGCCGCAGCGCCGCCGCCTGCCGGAAAACCGTCCCCGCTTCGCCGCCCTCGGGCACGGGGCCGAGGAAAGCGGAAAGCGAAACATGGAAGCCGCTGGCGATCTTCCACAAGGTGGCGATCGTCGGGCTCGACTCGCCGCGCTCGATCTGCCCGAGCATCGCCTTGCTCACGCCGGTTTCCAGCGCCGCGCGATCGAGGCTCCAGCCGCGCGCCCGGCGCAGCGCACGCAATGCCTCCGGGAGATAGTGATGAGGTTCCGTAGTGTTTTCGTTCATGGGCAAAGGGCTTGTGCGCCATAACGCACACTGTTAGCATCCGGCCAATCGTGCGCCATAACGCACGGAATGCAATTACAACACACAGGGTCCGTCCGATGAAAGGTTTCTTCAGCCTCCCCTCGATTTCCGCCGGCTTCATTGCCGTCCTGGTCGGCTATACCAGTTCGGCGGCGATCGTCTTCCAGG
The DNA here is from genome assembly GCA_029289235.1 of Gammaproteobacteria bacterium. GTDB lineage: Bacteria > Pseudomonadota > Gammaproteobacteria > Burkholderiales > Rhodocyclaceae > Propionivibrio. The sequence continues at coordinate 43,058 of JARFTZ010000016.1, read as the reverse complement.
CGGCCACTGCGGCCGGCGCCGGCCCGGCGCACTTGAGTTCCTGGCTGCTGGCCCTCGGCCTCGGCATGGGCGCCACCTGCATCGGGCTGTCGCTGCGTTTCCGCAGTCCGGTGCTCACGGCCTGGTCGACGCCCGGCGCCGCCCTGCTGGGCACCTCGCTCGCCGGGCTGCCGATGAGCGAGGCCATCGGCGCCTTTCTCTTCGCCTCGGCGCTGATCGCCCTGTGCGGGGCCACCGGCTGGGTCGAGACGCTGATGAAACACATCCCGAAGACGCTGGCGGCGGGGATGCTGGCCGGCGTCCTGCTGCGCTTCGGCCTCAACGTGTTCACCGCGTTCGGCAGCCAGCCGGCGCTGGTCGGCCTGATGCTCGGCATCTACCTCGTCGGCCGCCGGCTGAATTCGCGCTACACGATCCCCGTGACCTTCCTCGCCGGCCTGCTGTGGACGGCCGCCGGCGGCATGATCGAGACGACGGCGCTGACGTTCGACGTCGCCAAGCCGATATTCACCGCGCCGACCTTCAGCCTGTCCACCCTGATCGGTGTCGGCATCCCGCTGTTCATCGTCACCATGTCGTCGCAGAACGTTCCCGGCCTGGCCGTCCTGCGCGCCAACGGCTACAAGACGCCGGTATCGCCGCTGATCGGATGGACCGGCGTCACCGGCCTGCTGCTCGCCCCGTTCGGCGGTTTCCAGTTCAATCTGGCGGCGATCACCGCCGCGATCTGCATGAGTCCCGAAGCGCACCCAGATGCCGCGCGGCGCTACCTGGCTGCGGTCTGGGCCGGCATTTTCTACCTCGTCACCGGCATCCTCGGCGCCACCGTCGCCGGGCTGTTCGCCGCACTGCCCCGGGAACTCGTCGCCGCGATCGCCGGCATCGCCCTGTTCGGTACCATCGGCAACAGCCTCGCCGCCGCGCTGCACGACGCCGCGGAACGCGACGCCGCGCTGGTCACCTTCCTGGTCACCGCGTCGGGCCTCGCCCTGTTCGGCATCGGCAGCGCGTTCTGGGGCCTGCTGGCAGGGCTGGCGGTACGCCACATAATCCGCCAAAAACACTGAGCGCCGGCAAAAGACGAATCGACGAAGACGAAAATCGGCGTCTAGGTATAATCCCGTACGTGGAACTCACTCAAACGCAACCAACACCCCGTTCCGGGCTAACCAGCGTCTGGCGCAACTGGCACGAAAAAACTCGTCGCTGGGCGCCCCTTGACGCGCTGCCGGCCATCCCGGTCATGGCCGAAAACTTCGAGGTGCTGGAAAACCCGACGGCCTATCGCGAAACGCTGCTCCGCCTGATCGGCTCCGCGCAACACCGCATTCTTCTCGCTGCGCTCTACCTGCAGGACGATGACGGCGGGCGGGAGGTGCTGGAGGCGTTGTACGCCGCAAGGGCGGCGCGCCCCGAACTGGAAATCGCCGTCTTCGTCGACTGGCACCGCGCCCAGCGCGGGCTGATCGGCAAGGCCCGGTCAGACGGAAATGCCGCGATGTACCGCGCCATGGCTGAACGTTTCGGGCCCGGCGTGAAGATCTTCGGCGTTCCGGTACAGCGACGCGAGTTCATGGGCGTGATGCACCTGAAGGGGTTCATCATCGACAACACCGTGCTGTACAGTGGTGCCAGTCTCAACGACGTCTACCTGCAACGCCACCAGCGCTACCGCCTCGACCGCTATCATCTGATCCGCAGCCGGGCGCTGGCCGACAGCATGGCCGCTGTACTTGACCGCTCCCTCGCTCAAAATCCGGCGGTTCGCCTGCTGAACGTATCCGATGTTCCGCGCACTGCCGAGCTGCGCCCGGCAATCGTCAAGTTCCGGCGCGAACTCGCAAAAACGCGCTATCGCTTCGCCGGCCACCTCGTCCGCCAGGGTGAAATCGGCATCACGCCACTGTTCGGACTGGGCGCCCGAGACAACGAACTGAACCGAACGATCGTCACACTGATCCGCGAAGCGCGCGAACGGCTGACCTTGTTCACCCCGTACTTCAACCTGCCCGGCCCGGTCACCCGAGCCATTGACGCCCAACTGCGTGCCGGATGCAGCGTCACAATCGTGATCGGCGACAAGACGGCCAACGACTTCTACATTCCACCCGACGAACCATTCAAGGCCATCGGCGCGTTGCCGTATCTCTACGAAGCCAACCTGCGGCGCTTCTGCAAGGCCCGCCAGACAGCCATCGACGAACAACGGTTGAATGTTTTCCTGTGGCGTCACGATGACAACACCTTTCACCTGAAGGGCCTGCTCGTCGATGACCGCTATACCCTGCTGACGGGCAACAATATCAACCCGCGCGCCTGGCGGCTCGACCTGGAAAACGGCCTGTTGATCCACGATCCGGACGCCTTGCTGCGCGAGAAACACGCCGCAGAACTGGGCCGGATTCTCGCCCACGCGCAGCGCCTGGATAGCGCGGACGCCCTGGAACCGGTCGACAACTATCCGGAAGCCGCCCAGCGGCTGATCAAGCGATTGGCCCGCGTACGCGCCGATCGCCTGGTCAATCAGGTACTGTAATCAGCCCCGTACGATGGATCGCCGACAAGCGGCAAACGCACACTGACGCGCAAACCGCCTTCGCGGCGGTTTTCCGCGCCAATCTGCCCGCCATGGCTGACAGCGATCTGCCGGGCAATGGCCAACCCCAGGCCATGTCCCTTGCGCGCGGGCGCCAGACTACCCCTGAAGAATGGCTCGAACAGCCTTTCAAGGTCGCTGCTCAATACACCCGGGCCGCGATCTTCGACGCAGACACGGACGAGTTGGCCCTCGCGTTCCGCGCGGATGCCGACCCAGCCGCCACCCCTTGCGTAAGCCAGCGCATTGCGCAACAGGTTATCGAACAAGCGGTGCAGCATCTCCGCATCTCCACGCACAGGCAGCGCACAGTCGGCCGCGAGTTCTACCCGGCAGGCCGCCTGCTTGGCCTCCGGCTCCGCATCGGCCGCCACGTCGGACAGAACCTCAGCCAGATCGACAAATTCGTCGCCCGGGCCGACGATGCCGGACTCCAGCCGCGACAGGGTTAGCAGTTCGTTGACCAATCGATCCATGCGCACCGATTCGTGCTCAAGCAGGTTGAGGCAATCGTCAAGCCGCTCCGGCTGCTGCCGAACCAGCCCGACGATGGCGCTGAGACGGGCCAGCGGTGAACGCATTTCGTGCGACACATCGTGCATCAGGCGCCGTTGCCCCTGCATCAAGTGGTCGATGTGATTGGCCATGCGATCAAAATCACGGCAGAGGTCGGCAAGCTCGTCACGCCGCCCGCCCATCGACTCCGTCAAGTCGGTAATCAACTGCCCGCTCGCGCCGGCCTGCAACGCCTCCCTCAAACGGCGTACCGGCCGGGCAATATATGCCGCCAGCAAGGCAGCGAACACCAGGCTGGCGAACGTTCCTGCGAGCAAATGCTTGAGCGGAAACCTCGGCCCGGGCGGCGGCGGTGGCGGCTGCATTTCGGGCAGCGATGGATCGTCGACGGAACCGGTGTAATCCGGACGTAGGGGCGCCGGAACAAGGCCCGGAACAGGTGGAGGAAAACCCCCAGTCTCTTCAGGCAGCGTAGCCCAGATCGCCACCCCCGTCACAACAATGCCGGCCACCTGCGCCAGGAAGAAAAAGACGAAGATCTTCCAGAAAAGGCGACCGCGGAGAAAAGGCGGCATCACGGAACGTCAGTCGGTCAGCAACTGGTAGCCCTTGCGCAGCACCGCCTGAATGCGCGGCCTCCCGTCGGAAAGGCGCGGCAACTTGTGCCGGATACTGCTCAGATGCACGTCGATGCTTCGGTCGTAGCGCTGAAACGGGCGGCCCAGCCCCTGTTCGGACAGAAGCGTCTTGCTCACCACCTGTCCGGCGTTCTGAATCAACAGTTCGAGCAGGTTGAACTCGGCGTTGGTCAGCTGCAGATCCCTCTCTCCCCACGTGATGCGCCGCTGCGCCGAATACAGCGCCAGTTCGCCGACACGCACCGAGTCCGGCGCCGATGAACGCGCCTGCGTACGGCGCAGGATCGCCCGCAGGCGGGCGCTCAATTCGCGCGGCGTGCAGGGCTTGGCGACGTAGTCGTCCGCACCGAGCTCAAGGCCGAGGATCCGACTCTCGTCGTCGCCGCGCGCGGTCAGCATCAGCACCGGCATGCTGCTGCGCGCCCGGATGCGCCGCAGTACCTCGATGCCGCTGAACCCAGGCATCATCACGTCCACCACCGCGATATCCGGCGGCTGCGCAGCAAACCGGCGCAACGCGGACTCGCCCTCGTGGGCGACCGTGACCGCAAAACCGTCGCTGGCGAGGTAATCGCGCAACAGGGCGACCAGATCGACATCGTCATCTACCAGCAGAACGCTGGGAGAACGATCGGAAAACTTGCATGAACTCTCGGACATAGGCGCAATGATACCGGTGGGAAAAGCCCAGAACGGGTTAGCTTACCGGGATTTACAACCACCGGTAGTTCTTGCCGGAACGCCGGCAACGCGCGCCCTCGCCGGGATTTTCCACGTGATGTTCCGCAGGATCTCCAACGCTAAGCGGCGATAAAACCGGCTCTTCGCCCGCCTGGCCATTCCTGCTTCACCGGGCTTTACCCCGCTTAACCCGAAACAGCCTCGTTGAAACCGGATTGTGGCCGATATCTTGCCAGTAAGACAGCGGATCGACGTCTGCCCGCGGTAGGCAACGCACGGTCATCTCGTTCAACAATCCGGGAGTTCACCATGAGTACCCTGACAGGCATCAGCAGTTACAGCAGCGCAGCAAGTTATCTGTTCTCCAAGATCGACAACTCGAACAAAGGCTACATCGAGAAAGAAGACCTCGTTTCGGCGTTTTCCACCCTGACCACCGGCGATACCAATGCCGAGGACGTCTTCACCCAGCTCGATAGCGACAGCGACGGCAAGATCACCGAAAGCGAGTTCTCCACCGCGCTCGAAACCCTCGCCGAGACGCTGAACAGCCAATACGACCAGTCGCGGATGAGCGGCATGATTCCGCCACCTCCGCCCCCGCCTGTGTCCGACAGCGAATCGGGGTTCACCGAAGAGGAATTGACCAGTCAGCTCGAAGAGATCGGCGAGACGGACCCCGCACGATCGTCCCTGATCAGCAGCATCGTGGAGAACTTCGACGAGGCCGACACGAACCAGGATGGCGTGGTAAGCAATGCGGAAGCGATGGCCTACGCCGAAGCCAACAACATCACGACCAACGAAACCGCTGACAGCTCCAAAACGGGCGACGGGCCCGACAGCACGCTTTCCGACGCCCAGGTTTACCGGCAGATCATGGAGTTGATGCAGGCCTACGGCGGAGGGGACAGCAGTTCCTTCTTCCCCTCGCTGGCGTCGTCGATTTCGACAAGCGCGTAAGAACGACCGCACGCCACGGCGGTCGCGGACAAGGCGACCGCCAGCGCCGGCTCAAAAGCCAGCCGGCGCGTCCCAGGTGATGAAGCCGTCTTCCCTGCACGTCCATTCCAGCAGGTTGAGCAGCGGCTGCGCACGCTTGGCAAGAGACACCGGCTCATCGGGAGCGGCATCCTTCTTTTCCGGCTCCTGCCCTTCCGCTTCATCGCCCGCCGCTTCGGCCGCGCACGCCTCCTCGGCCCGCTGCTTTGCCGCCAGCCTGTCCTTTTCGATGCCCCGACGCAGCCGGTCGATGGCTGCCGGCAATTGCTCGGTGGTGAACACCCCACGCGCCGACCCCTCCTTGCCCATCCATTCCCACAGCAGGTGCGCATGTTCGGCGAACAGGATCATTTCACCGGACGTGCTCGATGTCAGTCGAACCAGCATGTTTCCCTCCCCATAAAACTTGTTCTGCGCCATTGGACACCCGCTCGCAGCAAAGGGCGTTGTTGCAGCCGACGATTGTACGCCCGCCCGGAAAAACGCCCCGGTAGGTTAGAATCGGGAACCGGAGTTCCTCCCGGCCATTTTCCCGTTTCCAATGCCCTTCCCTCACGCATCATCGTCCGACGCCTCGCCGGAGATTCGGCTCGGCGTCGACCTTGGCGGCACCAAGATCGAGATCATCGCACTCGATCCAGCCGGTGCCGAACTGCTGCGCGAGCGCGTCGCCACGCCGCAAGGCGACTACCGGGCCACAATTGCAGCTATCGCAAGGCTGGTGGGACAAGCCGAGCACACGCTCGGACACCGCGGCAGTGTCGGCGTCGGCATTCCCGGCGCCGAATCGGCGGTCGACGGCCGCATCAAGAATGCCAACTCCAATTGCCTGAACGGCCAACCGTTGCGCCGGGATCTGGAAACACTGCTGCGACGAGAAATCCGCATCGAGAACGATGCCAACTGCCTGGCGCTTTCGGAGGCAGTTGATGGGGCGGGGCAGGACGCCCGGATCGTATTCGCCGTCATTCTCGGCACCGGAGTCGGCGGCGGCATCGTCACGCGCGGCCATCTGCTCACCGGAGCCAACCACATTGGCGGCGAATGGGGGCATAACCCGTTGCCCTATCCGGAGGAAGAGACGCTACCACCACCGCGCTGTTATTGCGGACGCCAGGGCTGCGTCGAAACCTGGCTGTCCGGGCCCGGATTGGGCGCCGACCATGCGCGGCATACCGGCGACCAGCTCGACGTACCGACGATTGAAGCCTTGGCCACAGGCGGCGACACTGCCTGCGAAGCCACACTGCAGCGCTACGAACGCCGGCTCGCGAAAGCTCTTTCACAAGTCATCAACGTGCTCGACCCCGAAGTCATCGTGCTCGGCGGGGGCTTGTCGAACCTCCAGCGCCTGTACACAAACGTCCCGGCACACTGGGGCAAAACCATCTTTTCCGACATCGTGAAGACCCGTCTGCTCCGCAACAAGCACGGCGACTCCTCCGGCGTACGGGGCGCGGCCTGGCTGTGGAACTGCGGCGACCACCGGGACACCGCGCACCACCGCGCCGGCGCGAATTGACTATCCTCATGCACCAGGACGCACCATGCACCTGATCCGCCTCTTTCTGCCTTTCGCTTGCGGCTACTTTCTTTCCTACCTGTTCCGCACCGTCAATGCCGTTGTCGGCCCCATTCTGAGCAAGGAACTGGCCCTCGGCCCCGCCGATCTCGGGATGCTGACGAGCGCCTACTTCATCGCCTTCGGCGCCGTTCAACTCCCGCTTGGCCTCGCGCTCGACCGCTTCGGCCCCCGGCGCGTCGAGGCCGCATTGCTGCTGGTTGCCGCGGCCGGCGCCGCCGTTTTTGCCGCCGGCGACACGATCGGCATGCTCGCCATCGGGCGCGGCATGATCGGGCTGGGCGTTTCCGCCTGCCTGATGGCGGCCTTCAAATCGTTCGCCCAGTGGTTCCCGCTCGAGCGGCAAGCTTCACTTACCGGCTGGATCATGACCTCGGGCACCCTCGGCGCGCTCGTTGCCTCGGCGCCGCTCGACGCCGTGCTGCAACTTGCCTCCTGGCGCCAGGTTTTCTACGGGCTCGCCGTCATCACCGCCGGTGTCTGCCTCTGGATTTACCTGCGTGTGCCGGACCAACCCTCATCCGCCCCCGTACAAACGCTCCCCGAACTGCTCGACGGCATCCGTCACGTGCTGGTCAGCCGTCACTTTTGGCGTTTTGCGTCGATTGCCTTCGCCCAGGTCGGTGGTTTCATGGCGGTTCAGAGCCTGTGGTGCAGCGCCTGGCTGATCCATGTCAACGGCTATTCACGCTCGGAGGCCGCCGACCACATCGCCGCGATGAGTGCAGGGATGGTTGTCGCCTATTTCCTGATCGCGCTCCTCTCGGCGCGATTGACCCGCCGAGGCATCGGCACCACCAAGCTACTTGGCGGCGGCCTTTCGCTCGCCCTGCTGACCCTGTTTCTGATCATCATCCAAGCAACCGACCAACATTACCTGCTGTGGATCGCCTACGGGACGTTCTCCAGCACCGGCACGCTGAACTATGCCGCCACCGCCGCTGGGTTTCCGGCCTCACTGTCCGGCCGTGCCAACACCATCCTCAACCTGCTCGCCTTTCTCGGCGCCTTCAGCCTGCAATGGGGAATGGGGGCACTCATCGAATCGCAGCAAGCAGCAGGAAGCTCTTCCATCATTGCTCACCGCAATGCGTTCATCGTCCTGTTCGTGATTCAGGCCGGATCGCTGATCTGGTTTTTCGTCAGTGGGCGCCGGTCTAAACCGGCCCCGTAGTCTCCGCATGAATTTGGCATTTTTTTGCGGAAACTACGGGTGGAAAAACCGGATTCACCTCCTACACTGAAACTTCCGTTACGCAAACGGGAATGGACAGCGAAGAAGGAGGTTTTCCATGGAAGACAACCGCAACTGCAGCGCGACCCGTATTCACGATGCGATACAGTACCCTGCAGGACAAGACCATGCAGCACTTCAGCGCTATCCCGCGGACATTTCGGACGCCTCGCGCTGCGAATTCGAGCACCTGATGACGTCGATGGGTTTCCGCGCGAACTGCCCCATCGAGATCCGCTCCCGGCGCCGCACTCCATCCTGACGCTCACGCTGTCATACGGCCAGATCGATCTGTTGCATCGTACCGACGTTGCCGTCCTCCCGCAGATAGACACCACTGGCACGAACGTAGCCAAGCCGTGCGTTGTCCCAATCGGTGAGGGCGAACGGGGTCTCGGCCGATCGGAGATAGAGCGCCCCGACGTTCATTTCGGCCAACGAGCTGAGGGTATCGGTGCCGTCATCGCCGCGCTGCCACAGACAAAGCGATGAAAACGCCGAATCCGCCTCGTCTACCCAGCCGTTGCCATCGTCGTCGAGACATGCCAGGTCGGCAAAACCGTTGCCGGAGCATGTGCCGAACAGTTCGCTGCCGTCGTTGATCCGGCCATCGGCGTTGCGGTCGAAGGCGAGCCAGGCACTGCCGGCGGCAAGGCTCGGAATCAGTTCGTCCACTCCGTCGGCGTCGAGATCGAAAGAAAAGCGTTGCCCGGTCAGTTCGGCCGCACAGCCATCGAAGTTGAGCACCAGCGGGTCGCGTAGCTCAACGCTGCCGGATTGGCGCTGCGTGCGCACGCAGGAATAGTCGCGGCACATCGCAAGCCCGAGCGTGAACTCTACATTCCGGCCGTCGGCAGTACGTACCGAACCACCAGCCGAAAATCCCGTGGCTTCGTGTTCGCGCATGGATTCGGTCAGTTCGCTGCTCCATTCGATGCGCATTCCTCTTCCCGTTGTCGTCGCACGCGCCCCGGAATCACTCACCATTCCATCGCCAAACAAGTTATCGGAAAAGCCCGTCGTCGCGTGACGCGCGCCCGAGATGGCCTCCAGCATCCGGGCAATCAGACGCTGCAGCAAAGCGACAAGACGCAACTGCGCGCCGTCGCTGGACGGTTCCTGCGACACCTCACCCATCACCACCCGGAAGCTGCGGGTAGCGACAATCTCGCTCTCATGGACATACTCGTGGGTGGCGCTCATCGCCACGCTGGATTCCTCGACAATCATCCTCGTCTCCTTGCGTATTCCGGGAGAAGAAACACGCAAGGGGCGTGCCAGAGACACGGGTCGTTAGCGCCCCAGATAGGCCAGCACCGGCTCCAACGCCTTGAGCGGGGGAGCAAACTCGCGTACTGCGGCCGCGGAGGCCCACGGGTAATCGAACGCCAACAGCCAGTCGAACACGGGTGCCAGGCGCGCGGGCGGCAGGGTCTGCATCGCCTCGATGGTGATTGCCAGGCGTTCGACGCGATGTGGCGCCTCCGCCTGGAACACCCACTCGTAGCGCCCGCAGCCGACGCGCAAATTTCCGGTCGCCTTCTCGGACATGCCGACCAGCCAGTCGCAGGCAAAAGCTGCCGGCGGCGTCGCCGCTCCGGCAGGCGGCCGCTCAAGATAGAAGGTGTAGATGTTCTCGTAGGTCTGGTTGAAGCGACGCACCAGCACATCGGCAATCGTTGCCGCCCCCTGCGTCACGGCGGGGAAGCTGATGCTGTCGGTCTTGACCCGCATTTCCAGGCAAGCGTTCGCGGCGAACACCCGCGGGATCAGATGCGGCCGGTTTTCGTCCTTCGCACGAATGTAGTCGCGCAGCAGGTCAACGACCATACAGCCTCCGCCCCGGCCCGGCCCCGGCCAGGCACTTGCGGATGCGCGCCTTGATCGACGGCGGCTCGTCGCGCAGCCCGGCCTCCAGGATTGCCGCCGCCTCGGCGGCGAAACGCGGATGCTGCCCGGCGAGGCAGTGAAAGCCGTTGTACGCCCAGGCCCGCACGAACTTGTTGTCGTCAGCGAGGCAAAGCCGGAGAAAACGCTCGACCGCCCCGACCGTATCATCCGGCACCGGCAGGCAAGGGAGAGACTGCAGGACGTTCAGGCGGCATTCCCAGTTCTCCAGCTTGTCGAAGCGGGCATAGAGGCTCCGCGCCACGGCGTCGGCATCCGGCACGTCGCCGCCTGATTCGAGATGCCGCTTCAGCAGGCGGGTCGCCGCCAGCCGGTAGCGCAAGGCACCGATCAGTTCAACCAGCGTCGCCGCCAGATCGGGATCGTCCCGGTGTTGGTCATGGATGCGACAGAGGGCCTCGACTGATTGCCCGTCCCACGCTTCGATTGCTGATTTGAGAGGCATTTCGCTGCTCCTTGCGTGTTCTGCACTACGCTTCCGGCCACGTTCGGTTTCCGGAAACGGTGTTTCCAGGCCCGATTATGCGAATCGACGGGAATTCCGGCAAGCCAACCGGTGGCCACCGGTCTACAATCCTTCCGTTCCCATAGACAGACCAACCCATGTTTTTCCCCGACTACCCACTGGCGTTCTACCCCCTCGCCGTGCTCGCCATCCTGCTGTCCGGCATCTCGAAGGGCGGTTTCGGCGCCGGCGCCGGAGGACTCTCCGTTCCGCTGATGTCGATCGTCATCGCCCCGCCCGAAGCCGCCGGAATCATGTTGCCGATCCTCTGCGCCATGGACATTTTCGGCATCCACGCCTATCGCGGCCGCTGGTCGCTGGAGCAGCTGAAGATTCTCCTACCCGGATCGATACTCGGGATCGCGCTCGGCGGGCTGGCGTTCGGCATGCTGTCGGTCAACATGATCCGGCTGATCGTCGGCCTGATCGCGGTGCTGTTCGCGCTCAACAAGTGGCTCGACCTGAGCGGCCGCGCAGCGCGGCTATTGACCCTGCGTCCCCGCCCGCCGGGCCGGCTGTTCGGGATGGCCTGCGGCTTCTTCTCCGGTCTGACGAGCACGCTGGCGCACGCCGGGGGGCCGCCCTTCGCCGTCTATATCTATTCGCTGAAGCTCGACAAGACGCTGATTGTCGCCACCTCGGTCGCCTTTTTCGGCATCGGCAACTATCTCAAGCTGATCCCCTATTTCTTCCTCGGGCAACTCAACACGGCCAACCTGTCCACCGCGCTGCTGTTCTCGCCCCTGGCGCCACTGGGCGTCTGGCTGGGCATCTGGCTGCACAAGCGGATTTCCGAGGCGGCATTCTTTCAGGTGAGCTACCTGTTGCTGTTCCTCAGCGGCCTGAAGCTGATCTACGACGCGGTCGTATAGTGCAGATCAAAACTCAAGCGGATCGACTTCGAGGTGCCAGCGCAGGCGCGACGGCGCCTTGATTGCCGCCACGGCATCGCCCCACTGCGTGAGAAACACCTGCAGCGCCCGACGTGAGGGCGACTCGACGAGCAATTGGGCGCGTTCCATGTTGGCCCGACGCGCAAGGCGCATCGGCACGGGGTCGTAGAGCAACACGTCCGGATACTCCGCCGCCTGCGGCCAGGCGCGCGCGGTCGCCAGGAAGGCTAGGGCATCGGCGATCTGCGGCGCTTCGGCGCGCAACATCGCCTGAAAGGCGTAGGGCGGAAAACCCGCCTGCTCGCGCTCCTTGAGCTGCGCGGCGGCAAAGGCCGGATAGTCGTGGCGGACCAGCGCGTCGTACAGCGGATGCTCGGGGAATTGCGTCTGGATCAACACTTCCCCCGGCAGATCGGCCCGCCCGGCCCGCCCGGCGACCTGCATCAACTGCGCGAACAGGCGTTCCGGCGCGCGCCAGTCGGCGGCGAACAGCGCGGCGTCGGCGCCGAGCACGCCTACCAGCGTCAGCTTTGGAAAGTCATGCCCCTTGGCCAACATTTGTGTACCGACGAGGATGTCCGCTTCGCCGGAATGGATTTGTTCGAGCAACGCTTCCCATTGCTTGCGGCTTTTCGCCGAGTCACGATCAACCCGCAGAACACGCGCCTGCGGGAAACGCTCGGCCAGCACCGCCTCGATCCGCTGCGTGCCGCGGCCGAACGGCTGGATGTCCTGATTGCCGCAGGTCGGACACCCCTTCGGTACGCGGCACTCAAAACCGCAATGGTGGCAACGCAAACGGCCGTCGGCCAGATGCAGCACCAGGTTGGCCGCGCAGCGCTGGCAACGCGACACCCAGCCGCACTGGGCACAGGCGAGCACCGGCGCGTAGCCGCGGCGGTTGAGGAAAACCAGGCTTTGCTCACCGCCCCCCAGGCGTTTCTCGATGGCCGCCAGAAGAGCGCCGGAGAGTCCGTCCTGCAGTTTTTCCCGCCGGGTATCGATACGCTGCACCGCCGGCAGGCGGGCGCTGGCGACCGCCCGTGCGCGCAGGGTCAGCAACATGTAACGCGCCGGTGTCCGGGCATCGGTGGCATTCGCCCAGCTTTCCAGCGACGGGGTTGCCGAGCCGAGGACGATCGGGATGGCACGCTCGTGCGCCCGGAATACGGCGACGTCGCGTGCCGAGTAGCGCATCCCGTCCTGCTGCTTGAACGAGGGATCGTGCTCCTCATCGACAACGATCAGGCCAAGGTCGGGCATCGGCGTGAACACTGCCAGGCGCGTGCCGAGGACGATGCGCGCGCTGCCGTCGAACGCCGCCTTCCAGTGGCGCGTGCGCGCCGCCTCGGCGAGGTCGCTGTGCAGGCTGACCAGCCCGGCATCGGGGAAACGAGCGGCGACGCGGGTCTCAAGCTGCGGCGTCAGGTTGATTTCCGGCACCAGCAGCAGGACGGAGCGCCCGCGCGCAAGTGTCCGCTCGATGAGGCGCAGATAGACCTCGGTCTTGCCGCTGCCTGTGACGCCATGCAGCAGGTAGGCATGGAACCCCGCACCGTCTTCGTCGATTCGGGCCAGCACCTGTTCCTGCTCCGCAGTCAACCGCGGAGGTTCGTTCCGGACGCGTGGCTTTGCCGCCCGCCGAGCGGCGCGCGGCTTCGGCGGATCGACCCGGCGCAGGCCGGCGGGAAGTGCCGACAGGATCACCTCGCCGAGCGGAACCTGGTAATAGGCGGAACAAAACTCGACGAGACGGAACCAGTCAGGCGGCAATGGCGGAAGCTCGCGCAGCACCGAATCCAGTTCTTTGAGTTCGCCACATCCCGCCTCGGCGACGACGGGCAACCCGACGATCACGCCGATGCAAGGCCGCCGCCCCAGCGAAACCCGCACGCGACGACCGATATCCTCGGCAGTGAGACACTCGCTCTCCGGAACACGGTAATCGAACAGACGATGCAGGGGGACTCCCAAAGCAACACGGGCAATTTGCATGCGGTGCCACCTACCTCTTCTGCCGCAAAACAGACAGCAATCTAACTTTCGTCATAGCCCACTTGGAGCACCCTGCTCGTCTGATTTCTGTAAAGATCCTGTAACCCATTCATGCGACAGACTATTTTTCGTTGTTCACATTTTCTGTGGATAACTCTGTGGAACATCTCGTGAAAAACCGGCCAAACCCGTTGTATACAAGGCTTCACGTTGCTCTGCCGTAAAAACAGGCAGAAAAAATACCGTTAATAAACAACAGGATAAACACAACCCCTTGATTTTATCGGCTTTTCGTAACAACCAGTTACAGACGCCTCATTTCTGTGCATAAGTCAAGCCAGGAGTTGACAAGCACTGTTTTTTTGTCGTTGGCAACGACTGTACTCGTGCACGGCATCCACCAGCACCGCCACATGCTCCGGCGGCGTGAATTGCGAAATACCGTGACCGAGATTGAACACGTGGCCAGTATCGTTCGGCCCGAACGCGTCGAGAATCGCTTTGCTCTCGCGAACGATCGCCTCCGGCGAAGCGAACAACACGTTGGGATCGAGATTCCCCTGCAACGCGACGTGCTGCCCGACGCGCTGGCGCGCTTCTCCGATGTCCACGGTCCAGTCGATGCCGACAGCGTCGCAACCACTCTCAGCGATCGATTCCAGCCAGAGGCCACCTCCCTTGGTAAAAACGATCGACGGAACGCGCTGCCCGTCCCGCTCGCGCACCAAACCGGCGAGGATGCGCCGCATGTAGCTCAGGGAAAACTCCTGATAAGCCGCCGCGGAGAGGCAACCGCCCCACGAATCGAAGAGCATCACGGCCTGCGCGCCGGATTCGATCTGCGCATTCAGGTATTTCGTCACCGCCTCGGCCGTAACCGAAAGAATCCGGTGCATCAGGTCAGGCCGGTCGTAGATCATCGTCTTGACTTGGCGGAACTCGCTGCTTGATCCGCCCTCCACCATGTAGCAGGCCAGCGTGAAGGGACTGCCCGCAAATCCGATCAGCGGTACCGAATTGCCGAGCGCCCGCCGGATTTCTGCCACCGCGTCCATCACGTAACGCAAATGATCGTAGGGATCAGGCACCGCCAGATCGCGGATCGCCCATTCTTCGCGCAGCGGCCGTTCGAAACGCGGCCCCTCGCCCTCACTGAAATACAGGCCGAGTCCCATCGCGTCCGGTACGGTCAGGATGTCCGAAAACAGGATCGCGGCATCGAGGTCGTAGCGCGCCAACGGCTGCAAGGTCACCTCGCAGGCAAGCGCCGGACTCTTGCACAGCTGCAGGAAGCTGCCGGCGCGCTTGCGCGTCTCGCAGTACTCGGGCAAGTAACGCCCGGCCTGGCGCATCAGCCAAACGGGGGTGTAATCGGTCGGTTGCCGCAGCAGGGCGCGCAAAAAAGTGTCGTTATGAGGTCGGTTCACGGGACTATCCGCAGAAAGAATGTGTGGGCAATTATCCCCCGGACAGGCGCCGCCGTGCCGCCCGTCGAATCACTGCTCGTTCTCGTCGGGACGGCGACCGGTGTTCAGGCCAAGCTGCTTGAGCTTGCGGTAAAGGTGGGTACGCTCCAGCCCGGTCTTCTCGGCAACGCGCGTCATGTTGCCGCGCTCGTTCTTCAAATGGTGCTCGAAATAGAGACGCTCGAACGCCTCCCGGGCATCCCGCAACGGCTGGTCGAACATCGGCAGCACCGGCGCAGCAGGCCGCTGCACTTCCGCAGCTGCATCACACTGCAGGAGGCCATTCACGTCATCGGCGGAGATTTCCTCGTCAAGCGCCGCAATCGCCAGATTGCGGATGGCGGCAAGCAACTCGACCCACTCGCCCGGCCAATGGTAAAGGCGCAGGGAATTCAGCGCAGCGGTGGAGAAGCGCCGGGGCGGGACATCGTGCCGTTCGACCAGGTGCGTCAACACCAACGGAGCAATTTCCGGCACCTCGTCGGCGTGACCTGAAAGTTGCGGCAGGGCGACCGAGACATCGCCCAGCCGGGCGACCAGGCCCGGATCCCACCCAGCTTCAGTCAATGCAGCCAACGGTCGGGACAGTGCAGCAACGAGCTGGAGGTTGTACTTCGCCAGCCGTTCCAGAGCGAAAGCGAGGTTCTTCTGCTGCAGCCGTCCCATCAGCATCAGATCGGCGATGAACAGCACGCCGCCGCTGGCGTTCTCGAGCATTTCCTGGGTCAGCGGCACGCTGGAGGCCGACAGGTCGAGCCAGGGTGTTCTCGGTGCCTGCAGGGTGCGGGCGCAAATCTCGGCGATGCTTCCGGAGGCGCTCTTGAGCAGCAGGACGGAGGTGTTGGCGGCGGCCTGTTCCAGACGCTTCTTGAGGTCTCGCAGCAAGGGCGAGCGGGCGAAGGCGTCGAGCGTCACCGGCGGCTTGGACGATACCACCTCGTGCTTGAGCGCCTTCTTGACCGTCTGCAACAGCTTCTGCAGCGCGATCGGCTTTTCCAGGAAGTCGACGGCACCGACACGCGTGGCCTCGACCGCGGAATCGATTGTCCCGTGTCCGGACATCATCACCACAGGCATGGTCAGCAGATTCGCCGCGGACCACTCCTTGAGCAGGGAGATGCCGTCAGTATCGGGCATCCAGATGTCGAGCAGCACCAGATCCGGGCGTTTCTCGCCACGCGCCTTGCGGGCTGCGGCGGCGTTCTCCGCCAGCATGACGGAATGCCCTTCGTCCGAGAGGATCTCCGAGAGCAACTCGCGGATGCCCATTTCGTCATCGACGACCAGTATTTGCGCCATGTTCAGTTCTCTTCCGGTAATGCGTTGCTGTCTTCATGCCCCCTCTGGCGCAGCGCCAAAGGCAGCACGATACTGACTTCGGCCCCGCACGGGGAGCGATTGTTGATGCGGATTTGCCCGCCGTGCTCATCGACGATCTTCTTCACAATCGCCAGGCCAAGGCCGGTCCCGCCGGCCTTGGTGGTCACGTACGGCTCGAAGACCCGCGCCATGAGTTCAGCGGGAAAGCCCGGCCCGGCATCGGCAACGGTGAATTCCGCTACGTCGTCGCCACGTCTCGTCATCAGCCGGATGGCGCCGTCCGCCATGCCCTGCTGGGCGTCCTCGGCATTGCGCAGGAGGTTGTGGATGATCTGGCGCAACTGGGTTGCGTCGCCGAGAATGGGCGGCAACGATGGATCAAGGTCGAGGGATATCCCGGCCCGGGAGGTCTCGTAGAGACCCAGCACCTCCCGAATCAGCGCATTGAGGTCCAGTTCGGCCAGATCCGGCGCCGGCAGCCGGGCATAGTCGGAAAACTCGTTGACCATGCGCTTCATCGCCTGCACCTGGTTGATGATCGTCTGCGTCGAACGGTTGAGCATTTCGACATCGCCGTTGGCCAGCTTGTCGGCCAGCTTGAACTGCAACCGCTCGGCGGAAAGCTGGATCGGCGTCAGCGGGTTCTTGATCTCATGTGCCAACCGTCTTGCCACCTCGCCCCACGCGGCACTGCGTTGCGCGGCAACAAGTCGCGTCACGTCGTCGAACACGACCACGAAGCCACCGCTAACGCCTTCCGGCAACTGGGTGCCGCGCAGCAGCAGGATTTTCGGCAGACCGCCAGGCCGCGCCAGTTCGAGCTGGGTCTGCCATTCCTTGCGCCCATGCTCGGCGAATGCGTTGCGGATCGTCTGGCCGAGCACGGACTGCCGGGGCCAGCCATCGACGGCCTCATGCAGCAGTCCGGCAAAGTTGTCCTCCAGGATGGTCTGCGCGCCCGCGTTGATGGTCCGTAGCCGGAAACGCCGATCGAAGACCAGCACCCCGGCCGACAGGTTGGCGAGGATCGATTCGAGGTACGCGCGTGCCGATTCGACCTCGGCGCGATGCTTTTCGGTGTCTCTCCGCGCGTCGTCAAGTTGCCGGGTCATCTGGTTGAACGACTGGGTCAGCACGCCCAGTTCGTCGCGGCTGTAAATTGCCTGCCGCGGCGTGAAGTCGCCGGCGGCCACCGCCTGGGTTCCCTCGGCGAGGATCGACAACGGCGCCGAGAGCCGTCGGGCCAGCACGAAGGCCATGGCGATGGCGGTAAAAAGCGCGAGCAGCACCGTCAGCGTCAGGGTCATTGCGTAGATGCGGGTCAGGCCCTGCCGGCCCAGCGAAAGCTCCTGATAGTCCCGATAAACTGCCTCGACGCGCTCGGCATTGAGCGCCAAGGCATTGGGCACCGGCTGCGTCAGTTGCAGGAGTCGCGTTTCCATGCCCAGGCCGGAAGGAATGACCGGCACCAGAACACGCAGCAACAGCTCCTTGTCAGTACTCTCGATCTCGCTCAATCCCCGGCCGGCGCGGGCCTGGCGCAGTTTCTCGGCGGTCGGAGGCGCCGGCAGGAAGCCGGTGATGTCGCTGGTCGCGGTCGCCAGCAATTGGCCGGACGTGGAAAACAGCGCGATGTATGGCGCCCCGCTTTGCTCTCGCAAGCGGGTGAGTGCAGCCCGGCGCTGCGCCTCCGGCTGCTCGCCAAGCTCCATGGCGATCGCGCGCCCCTTCTCGGCCAGATCCTCGAGCAGCGAATCGAGCGCGCTGCGACCAAGGTTGATCCCCGATTCGAGCGCTTTTTCAACCCGGACGTCGAACCAGGTTTCAATGCTTTTGGTAACGAACTGAACCGACACAGCGTAGATCAGTACCCCCGGCAACACGGCCATCAGCCCGAAGATCAGCATCAGGCGCAGCTTGAGCCGGGAACCAAACACCTTGGCCCGGTATTCCTGCCAGAGCAGGCGAACCTGCCAGACGATCAGCACAAACAGCGCCAGGGCGACGATCGCGTTCAGCCCAAGCAGCCAGGGATAATGGCGGGCGAACAGCGCCGTGTTTGCGCTCGCCGAAGCCAGCAGAAAGAGCAGAATGCCGCCAAACGACGAGGCAACGATGATCAGCGTCTTCATTTCGCTGCTCCGCCGTCCGCGCTACCCGAATCCGCGGAGTTCGCTGGCTCGGCAGGCTCCGCCTGGTCCGGCGCGGAGAAAGTCCAGCGCAGCCATTCCGAAGACTGGCTCCATTCGCGATTCGACAAGGCGCTGACCTGGAACGTCTTGGGCATTTGCGACGGATCAAGCCGCAGGCGTGTAGCGGCGGCGTAGACGACGCCGCGGTCGATCTCGCCTTTCTCGATAACCTGCCAGTACCGCAAGCGCGACAATACGCGCAAGGCGTCGTCGAGCGAGGCGAAACTCTGGTGCAGGGCTCCGCTCGAGAGGCGGTACTGACGTGTCAGGGCATGGTAGGAAAGCTGGAAGGTCTTGCTCCGCTGCACGACCTTCTCGTCGAACCAGTACCAGCGCGAGCGTGTCAGCTCGAAATCGGCTGCAAAATAGAGAACGACTCCCTTGTTGACCGCCGCTTCCAGCCGCGCCCCCAGATTGATCGAAAAATTGGCCGAAAGGCTATAGCCATCGTCGTTCGCCACCATCTGCGCACTCTGGATGACGACATCCGCGGCGCGCGCCGACACGACGACGAAACACATCGCCAGACAGAGGAGAAATGATTCAAGCCTTGCGCAGCAACGCATAGTAGAAACCGTCGTTGTTCTCGCCGGGCAACCACTGCTCCTCCGCGACACGCTGCGCGCCGGCTTGACGAACCAGGAAGGCATCGATCTGCGCCGAATTTTCCTCGACGAACACCGAACAGGTCGCATACAACAAACGACCGCCGGGCTTGAGCACCGACCAGAGCGTGTCCAGAATGGCAGCCTGGGTATGAACCAGGCGGCGGATGTCGCTCTCCCGGCGCAGGACCTTGATGTCGGGATGCCGCCGCACGACCCCTGAGGCCGAACAGGGAACATCGGCAAGAACCGCATCGAAGGGACGGCCGTCCCACCACTGCGCGGGCTCAAGGCAATCCGCTGCCTTAACCCGGGCGGTAAGGCCGAGACGCACGAGGTTATCCTCGATGCGCCGGGTTCGCACCGGATCGATGTCCAGCGCCAGCAGGTCGAGATCGGCCGACTCGAGCAGATGTGCCGTCTTGCCGCCAGGTGCCGCACAGGCATCGAGCACCCGACTCCCGGCTTCCGGCGCAAGCAACTCCGCTGCACGCTGCGCGCCGGCATCCTGAACGGATACCCAGCCATCGGCAAAGCCGGGCAAGGCATCGACCGCCACCGGTTTTTCCAGCGTCAAACCCCAGGACCCGACAGATTTCGCCGCCATTCCCAAGCCAGCCAGCCGTTCACGATAATTTTCTACCGAACAGCGACGCTGATTGACCCGCAAGGTCATCGGCGGTGGCGTGTTTCCCGCCGCCACGATGCCTTGCCATCCATCGCGGTAGGTTCGACGCAGGCGGGCCAGCCACCACGGCGGAAACCAGTAACGCGCGGTCTCGTCCTGCATTGCGGCAAGCATCAGGCTCTCGCGCTGGCGCAGGAAATTGCGCAGCACACCGTTCACCACGCCTTTCAGCCCGCCGCCCGCCAGTTCTCCCGCAGCGGCAACGGCCTGGTCGACGACCATCGGCGCCGCCTCCGGACGAGTATCCAGGCGGTACAAGGCCGCCAGCAGCAACGCCTGTGTTTCGGCGTGCGTCAACGGCCGGGACATCAGTCGGCCAAGGAGAAACTCGCCCCAGCCGTAACGGCGCAATACTCCGTAGGCAATATCCTGCGCGGCGCCTCTCGCCACGGCGGGTTCCTGGGAAAGAAGACCCAAAGCCTCATTGAGGCTCCTCCCGGCATAGACCGAGGCCAGGACCCGCGCGCCCAGCAGCAGGCTGTAACCGAGAGAATCATGTGCAAGACCGGACGCAACAACGGTCGCCGGCGAATTGGGCACTGGCGAAGCCGGCCCACCCGGGCGCCGCACGCGGACGAGACGTTTGCCGGAAGACGGCTTTGGAGAAATCGAGGATGAAGACAAAAGCGGAACCAAATATTCGTTTATTTTTCAGAGTTTAGCATGGGCTTCCAGGCGTCTCACGCAAAGACCCCGAGCCAGTCCCAATCCGCTAGAATTTTGTCCGCTATTGAATACTGCGCTTTGTGGAGACGAAACTGTGATCGGCAAGACAGTACTGATTACCGGAGCAGCCAAGCGTGTCGGCCGCTCGATCGCCCGCGAGCTGCATGGGGCGGGAGCGAATATCGGGGTACATTACCGCGCTGCCCGCGACGCGGCCAACGAACTGGCCGCGGAACTCAATGCCAGTCGGCCTGATTCAGCATTTTGCCTCCACGCGGACTTGCTCGACACGACAGCGCTATCAGAGTTGGTCGCCGCGACGGTAAACCATTTCGGCCGCCTTGACGCGCTGGTCAACAACGCATCGAGCTTCTTCGCCACACCGCTCGGCGACATCGACGAGGCCGCCTGGTCGGACCTGATCGGCAGCAACCTCAAGGCCCCGCTGTTTCTCACGCAGGCAGCTGCGCCCCACCTGCGGCACGCCCGGGGCGCCGTGGTCAACATCACCGACATCCACGCCGAGCGCCCACTGGCCGGTTACCCGCTCTACTGTGCCGCCAAAGCCGGCCTGCTGGGTCTGACCCGCGCTCTGGCGATCGAACTGGCGCCGGAGGTTCGCGTCAATGCCGTCGCGCCAGGGCCTATCCTCTGGCCGGAAGACGGCACCTTTGACAGCGAAACGCGTGCGCGTATCGAAGAACACACTTTGCTTGGTCACGCCGGCAGCCCGCTGGATATTGCGCGCACCGTGCGTTTCCTGTTCAATGACGCCCCCTACGTCACGGGCCAGGTCATCAATGTCGACGGCGGACGCACAGCCCATCTATAACCTGCGCCCCAAGAGCTTTTCAATCCCGCAGCCCCAGCAGAGGTCCGGTGGAAACATCAAAAAACGTGCAGCGTCTGAAGCGACGCCTTGAGAGCGATACCGGCAAGGCCATCGCTGATTACAACATGATCGAGGCCGGCGACACGGTCATGGTCTGCATTTCCGGCGGCAAGGACTCCTTCGCCATGCTGTCGATCCTGATGGCACTGCAGCAGCGCGCCCCTGTCGACTTCCGCCTGATCGCCATGAACCTGGACCAGAAGCAGCCAGGATTTCCCGCCGACGTGCTTCCCCGCTACCTCTCCGGCCTGGGAATCGATTACAGGATCGTCGAGCAGGACACCTACTCGATCGTCAAGGAAAAGATCCCCGAAGGAAAAACGACCTGCTCGCTCTGCTCGCGCCTCCGGCGCGGTGTGATTTACCGCACCGCCAAGGAACTGGGCGCGAACAAGATCGCGCTTGGACATCATCGCGACGACATTGTGCACACGCTGTTCCTCAACCTGCTGTTTGGTGGCAAGCTCAAGGCCATGCCGCCCAAGCTGGTGACCGACGATGGCGCGCACATTGTCATCCGCCCGCTGGCCTACTGCAGCGAACAGGATATCGCGCGCTACGCCCGCGGCATGCAGTTCCCGATCATTCCCTGCAACCTTTGCGGCTCGCAGAGCAACCTGCAACGCCAGAAGATCCGCGAGATGATGGCCGAGTGGGACAGCCGCTTTCCGGGCCGCACGGAATCAGTGTTCTCCGCTCTCCAGAACATCGTACCTTCGCATCTGGCCGACAACGCCTTTTTTGACTTCAAGGGATTGCGACTTGGCGAGAACACCCTGGATACTGACGGAGGCGATATCGCTTTCGACGACCCACAACTCGATGCAACACCGATGCACCAAGCCGTTTCGCTGATGATCCAACGCGGCTAGGGCAAAATCATTATGCTTTTGCTATGATCCAGAACGAGCGTACCGATGATGCTTCGGATGCGGCCAAGTATGACAAACGCAGTTTCCGTGGAGGACACCCCGTTCCCGCCAGCGTTGGCTTCGCGCCATCGGTGGCCGACTCGTAAATGACAGCCGTGACCCCTCATTCTCCTCTTCAGGTCGTTCTCGTCGCCGGCATCTCCGGGAGTGTCCGACTGCACGACAAATTGGGCAAAAGCGAAGCGGTACGTGCCGTCGACCGATGCGTGAAACGGATCGAACGCACCATCGACGCCTGGAAAGGCCGCATCGTCGAGGTAGACAGCAACAAGGTCATAGCCGCATTCGACGCCGCCGACGCAGCGATTCAGGCAGGCATCGAGATGCAACAGCGTGTTGCGGACCTCCCCCCCGTATCGGGCGTAAAGATCGGCATCCGCGTCGGAATCGCTGCAAACCTCAAACCAACGGAAGATGGTACGCCGCCGCGCGAGATCGCCGAAGAGGCCGCCAGACTCGCAGCTATCGCCAAACCAACGCAGATTCTCGCCAGCGGCACGTTCGGCCAATTTGTATCGCCATCGCTGGCTGGCCACATCACAAACGCGGACCATCCGGCAAGTAACAGAACCGAAACCGGCGTACCAACTCTGGAGACCATCCCAGCGCTCTCGCCATCACAATGCGGGAACGAGTCGATCGATAAAGATCCGAGCCAAAACGTCGTCAGACGGGAGCCGCCAAGTCAGCGTCTGACGCTTCGTTACCGTGGTGAAACAATCCAGATCGACAATACCAACTGGAGCATCCGGGTCGGCCGTGACGCCGGCTGCGACATTGTCCTCCACGACCGCCGCGCCTCTCGGATTCACGCAACCATCGAGCACAGGGGCAGCGAGATTGTCCTGATTGACCAAAGCACCAACGGTTCCTACGTGACCGTGGATTGCGCCCCCGAGGTGTTTGTGCGCCGCAGTGAATTTATCCTGCAAGCAGAAGGACGCATTGCTTTTGCATCCTCTTCGACCGCCCCTGAGGCCGATATCGTCGAATTCCGGGTCACCTGACGGTCTGACCAGCAGGACTCCGCGCGGGAGTTGCTTCACAGTGCCGGGGACCAAACCAATGGCCCCCGGAGTTTCGCTTATGCGGGCCTTGCGGCAGTTTGAATTACTTGCCCGCCTTCAGGCATTCAGCCATGAACTTTTTCTGTTCATCGCCCTTGAGTGCTTTCTTCCCGGCCTCCGCATTACATGAGGCCGTCCGGTCCTGCTGCGCGGAGGGCGCCGCCGCCTTGGTTTTCTTTGAGGACAAGCATTCACTCATGAATTTCTTCCGCTCGTCCCCCTTCAACGCTTTTTTTCCCGCCTCGGCATTGCAGTTCTTCATTTTCTCCTGCTGAGCCAATTGGGCGGGGGACGGCGCCTTCTTCGCCTGTTCCGCGGCAACGACACCGGTTGCCGAAAGCATCAATGCCGCCAAGATAATCATGACCTTCATCTTTTTCTCCCAAAATGGATATTGATTCGAGCCACGACTATTACCCATTTTAGATATTTCCGTCAAGAACAGCCTGTTGCTGGCGATTGATGAACTCGCTCATGCTGTCGATTCCGCGCAGTTGCAAAATGCAATTGCGTACGGCCGCTTCCAGGAGAACCGCCAGATTCCTTCCCGGCGCGACGTGAAAACACACTTTGCGCACAGGAATCCCCAGGATTTCCTGAGCCTGGGAATCCAAGGGCAGTCTCGGCAAATCTTCGCCCGGCGCGTTTCTCTGCAGATGCACTATCAGCTTGAGCTTCATCTTCCGCCGCGCCGCGGTTTCCCCGAATATCGTCCGAATGTTGAGCAACCCAAGTCCGCGCACTTCGAGATAATCCTTGAGCATCCCCGGGCAACGCCCCTCGATCGTCGTAGGCGCGGTACGCGCCAACTCGACGACGTCGTCGGCAACAAGCCCGTGCCCACGCGACACGAGCTCCAGGGCCAGTTCACTTTTCCCTATTCCGGATTCACCCGTGATCAGCACCCCCATCCCGAAGACATCCATGAACACGCCGTGAGTCGAAACCGTATCGGCGAATCGGCGAGCCAGATAAATGTGCAGCAAATCGATGACGGCGGAACATGCTTTCGGACTCTTGAACAACGGCGTACCTGTCTTCTCGCAAATGTCCAGCAGACCCGGCATGGGCTCGAGATCGTCGGCAATGATCATTGCCGGCGGCTCGCAGGCCATCAGATCATCGATCTGCCGATGCCAGCGATCCATTCCGACGCGAGCCACCCAGTCCTGTTCAGCCTTGCCGATAACCTGTACCCGATGGCTGTAGATCAGGTTAAGGTGGCCGACAACGTCCGGCCCATAGGTTTCCATGTCCTTGAGTTCAACATGGCGCTCGACACCTACGGCGGCAACCCAGGTCAATTTCAGCTTTTCCTGGTGATCCTGATACATCTGGGTAATACTCAGTTTGCGAGTAGACAGCATTCTAGGCACCTTCAGGAAGCGAATGTCTGGCGCACGGTTTCCGCGTCCGGCGCCGAGGACAACACTTCACGGCAGGAACGGTCGGAAAAGCGCTCGGCAAGCTCGGAGAGAATCTGCAAATGCTGTTCGGTCGCCTGCTCGGGCACGAGCAGCACGAACAGCAACGAGACGGGTTCGCCATCGGGCGAATCGAACGGAATCGGCGTGGTCAGCCGAATGAACGCTCCGCAGGCTTCTTTCAAGCCTTTGATGCGCCCGTGCGGAATGGCGATACCGCGCCCGAGGCCCGTCGAGCCCAACTTTTCACGCGAAAACAGGCTATCGAAAACCGCGCTGCGTGCGATGCCCTGGTTATTTTCGAAAACAAGACCGGCATGCTCGAAGACGCGCTTTTTACTACTCGCCTCCAAATCCAGGACGATGTTCTCGAGGGGAAGTAACTGGCGGATCTGGCTCATGGGAATGCTACCGACGACGCGTCCACAACAAATCGAATTGGCAAGGCTGAACAATCAAAAGGCGGGTTTGGCCGCATCAACGGCCAAACCCGCCCGCTCAAAGGCAATGCTATTCGACAGCGCTTTGTTGGCTCAATTTCTGGCCACGATGATGGTCCTGCAGCTTCTGTTTGTGCTTCTGAACCTGACGGTCCAGTTTGTCGGCCAGGACGTCGATGGCAGCGTAGAGATCCTCGTCGATCGACTCGACGTAAATATCCTTGCCGGCCAGATGCACGGTGACCTCGGCCTTCTGCTTCAGCTTTTCCACCGACAAGATCACGTTCACGTCGATGACATGATCGAAATGACGTGTAACCCGCTCGAGCTTGCCGGTAACGTAATCACGCAGAGCCGGGGTGATTTCGAGATGGTGTCCACTGATTTGCAGGTTCATGGTGTAGCTCCTTTCAAGAGGATAGCCGCCGGAGCGACTTTCTGACCCTCCCTCGCCAGGTTGCGCGAGAGAGACGAGGGTAAGAGTAGCATGTCATCGCCTGACTCAGAACGAGTGCCTCCCTAGATTGTCTTGCGCAGTTTGACAGGAGGAATGTTCAAGGACTCGCGGTACTTGGCGATCGTCCGCCGCGCAACGACAATCCCCTGCTGCCCCAGAAGGTCCGCGATCTGGCTGTCCGAAAGAGGCTTCTTGGCATCTTCTGCACCAACGAGTTGTTTGATCAGGGCTCGAATAGCCGTCGCGGAACACGCTCCTCCGGCTTCCGTCGCCACATGACTGCCAAAAAAGTACTTCAGCTCGAAGATACCACGCGGCGTCGCCATGTATTTTTGCGTCGTCACTCTGGATACCGTCGACTCGTGCAAACCAAGTGTCTCGGCGATCTCCCTGAGCACCAACGGCCGCATGGCGACTTCGCCATGGTCGAAGAACTGCCGTTGCCGATCGACAATCGACTGGGCCACGCGAAGAATCGTGTCAAAGCGCTGCTGAACGTTCTTGATCAGCCAGCGGGCTTCCTGCAATTGCCCGGACAGCCCCGAGCCGCGTTGTCTTGAGAGAATCTGTGCATACAGGCTGTTGATGCGCAAACGCGGATAGGCATCGGAATTGATGCTGACCGTCCATTGCCCACGTACCTTGCGCACGACAACATCAGGCGTGATGTATCGCGCATCGAGTGCGGCGTAGGTCGCACCGGGACGAGGATTCAGGCTGCGAATCAGGAACTGAGCTTCACGCAAGCGGTCGTCGTCACACTCCGTGAGCTTCTTGAGCCTGCCGAAATCGCGTCCGGCGAGGAGGTCGAGATGATTGCGCACGATTTCCAGGGCCAGTTGCTGCGTCTCGTCCACAGGAAGCGCTTCCAACTGCAACACCAGGCATTCCTGCGCCGTCCTTGCCCCGACGCCGGTCGGATCGAAATGCTGCAGGTGCCTCAACGCAATCTGCAGCTCCTCCGGCTCGATCTCCAATTCCGGCGGCAAAGCATCAACCAGCTCGTCCAGCGATTGGGTCAGATAGCCATCGTCATCCAGCGCATCGATCAGGCATTGAACCAGCGTACGATCACGAACCGGCAAGCTCATCAGACCAAGTTGCCAGGAAAGGTGCTCACGCAACGAAGTCGTTGCGGCCTGGACGTCCTGATAGTCGCTGTCGTCGTCATCGAACGACCCTGATGTACTGGCGTAGTTGCCTTCCGTCTCGCCGAGCCAGCTGTCTTCGTTGTTCGAGTCGTTCGCTACCGGGACTTCCGCCTCGTCAGATTTCTTTTCCTCGCTCGCCACGCCTGAGCTGGAATCGCCAATCGAGGCGGAATAATTGTCGTCCTCGCGTTCAAGCAGGGGATTTTCCTGCAGATACTTTTCCAGTTCCTGCTCAAGTTCAAGCGTCGACAACTGCAGCAACTTGATCGATTGCTGGAGTTGCGGCGTAAGTGCCAGATGCTGCGTTAGCTTGAGCTGGAGAGATGGCTTCATTGTGGAGACCGAACGGTAGCGCGCTGCATACTCGGCTCACCGTTAGTACAGATTAACTTTCAAAGATACTGGCGAGCCTGGGTCAGAGGCGGAAGTTCTCACCAAGATACACCTTACGTACGTTTTCATTATAAATGATTTCGTCAGGCCGACCAGCCGCCAGGACACCTCCTTCATTGAGGATATAGGCATGGTCGCAGATGCCCAGCGTTTCACGTACGTTATGGTCCGTAATCAACACGCCGATGTTGCGTTCCTTGAGAAAACGAATGATTTTCTGGATATCCAGCACGGCAATCGGATCGACCCCGGCAAACGGCTCATCGAGCAGGATGAAACGCGGATCGGTCGACAGCGCCCGGGCTATTTCCACCCGCCGCCGTTCGCCGCCCGATAGCGAGGCCGCCGAGCTGTTGCGGATATGGCCGATATGAAGTTCTTCGAGCAGTTGCTCGGCGCGCTGCTCAACGTCCTCACGAGGCAGCTTGCGCAGTTCGAGAACGGCCTTGATGTTCTCGATGACCGTCAGTTTGCGAAACACCGAGGCTTCCTGGGGAAGATACGACACCCCTAGCTTGGCGCGCTGATGGATCGGCAGGTGGGTGATCTTTCTCTCATTCAGATAGACATCCCCGCCGTCGCAGGCTACGAGACCGACCACCATGTAGAAACACGTCGTTTTCCCGGCACCGTTCGGTCCCAGCAAGCCAACGACCTCGCCACTACCCACCTCAAGCGAGACATCTTCGACCACGGTCCGCTTCTTGTAGCGCTTTTTGAGGCTGTGTGTGGATAGTTTGCTGTTTACGCCCAGATTGATTTCGGACATCGTTTATTGCTCGCCTTCGTAATCACCACGTAACAAGCGGCGAATGATATCCCCGGAAAATCCACGGCGCACCAGGAAATTTGTCTGGCGCGCGCGCTCGGAGACATCAACGGGTGGCGTGTCCGCGCCGAACTTGCGTTGCCAGACTTGCCGCGCTCGCGAAAGTTCGTCTTCCACCGCCGCCAGGGCCTGATCGACAGCATCGGCATCGATACCCGACGCACGCAACTCCTGAATCAACCGGGCATTGCCGTAACGCGAACTGCGCATATTCACGCGCATTTCCGCGTAGCGCTCGTCGGACAACAAGTGGCGACATTGCAGATGGTCCAGAAGAGCCTCCAGCACCTCGGACGACTCAGCGTACGGCGCAAGCTTCCGAGCCAACTCGGCGCGCGCATGTTCACGCCGGGCGAGCAATCGCAAGGCACGCTCGCGCAACGTATCGCTCATCCCACCCTATTCGGCGGCAGCCGTCGCCTGCGGAGAGGGAACGTTCACCGCGGCACGGACTTTCGCTTCGATCTCCGCAGCGATCTCGGGATGCGTACGGAGGAACTCCCGGGCGTTGTCCTTGCCCTGTCCGATCTTCTCGCCATTGTAGGCGTACCAGGAGCCGGATTTTTCGACGAGTTTGTGCGCCACACCCAACTCGATTATTTCCCCTTCGCGTGAAATGCCTTCCCCGTAGAGAATGTCAAAGATCGCTTCACGGAACGGCGGCGACACCTTGTTCTTGACCACTTTCACCTTGGTTTCGTTGCCGATCACTTCGTCGCCCTTCTTGATTCCGCCGATGCGGCGGATGTCAAGGCGAACGGACGCGTAGAACTTCAGGGCGTTTCCGCCAGTCGTCGTCTCCGGACTGCCGAACATGACACCGATCTTCATGCGGATCTGGTTGATGAAGATGACCAACGTGTTGGTCCGGTTGATGTTGGCTGTCAGCTTGCGCAGTGCCTGGCTCATCAGGCGGGCGTGCAGGCCCGGCAGCGAGTCGCCCATCTCCCCCTCGATTTCCGCCCTGGGTACCAGCGCCGCGACCGAGTCGATCACGACCACATCAACACTGCCGGAGCGGACCAGCATATCGGCGATTTCCAGCGCCTGCTCGCCGGTATCCGGTTGCGAGATGAGCAGATCATCGAGCTTGACGCCGAGTTTCTGCGCATAGGAGGGATCAAGCGCGTGTTCGGCATCTATGAATGCGGCCGTGCCGCCGAGCTTCTGCATCTCGGCCACGACCTGAAGGGTCAGCGTGGTCTTGCCGGACGACTCCGGGCCGTAGATTTCGACAACTCGGCCACGTGGCAAGCCCCCGACACCGAGAGCGATATCGAGCCCGAGGGATCCGGTAGACACCACCTGCAGATCCTTTTCGACGCTGCCCTCGCCCATCTTCATGATCGAGCCTTTGCCGAACTGTTTCTCGATCTGGGCCAATGCGGCGGCCAGTGCCTTTGCCTTGTTGTCGTCCATTGCGCTTCCTTATGAAATTCCGCGGGATTATCTCATTTTCGGCGGCCGGAAACAGCGACAGGAGGGCACCGAATACTGTAATTATATACAGTAGTTCCGCCCGAAAGCGAAACATCTCAGGCGAATCGGCTACCCCAGTCCTCTCGGCGGAAGCGCGCCAGAAGAACGGCCAGCGCGTGGCGTACCGACTGGGCCCGCACCGACTCCCGATCGCCTTGAAAATGGCACGTTTCGGTCATCCCCCCGCCGTCGGACGCAGCCCAGGCAAAACACACGGTCCCGACAGGCTTCGCCACGGTACCGCCAGTTGGCCCGGCAACCCCGGTGATGGCGAGCGACCACTGGGCGCGGCTGCGAATCAGCGCGCCCTGAGCCATCGCCACGGCCACGGGTTCGCTCACTGCGCCGTGCTCAGCCAGCATGTCGGCCGGAACCCCGAGCATTTCTGTCTTGGCGTCGTTGGAATAGGTCACGAACCCGCGATCGAACCATACCGAACTGCCGGAGATCGCGGTCACGCATTGGGCTACCCACCCCCCGGTGCACGATTCGGCCGTAACCAGCGTCTCGCCGGTCGCCAGCAGGCAATCGCCAAGCTCTGCGGCAAGCGTTTCCAGCGACTTCTGGTCGATATCGGTCATGCAAAAAACCTCGCCAAGAGGAACTGTCCAAACAGCAACAGAAGGATCGTGTAGCCCGCGGCGCACAGATCATCCATCATCACGCCGAATCCGGTCTTGACGTGCTCGTCGAAATAGCGCGCCGGTTGCGGCTTGACGATATCGAAGAAACGGAATCCGCAGAACGCCGCCACCTGCCAGAGCCACCCCGGGGGACAGAAGAAAAGGACCAGCCAGAACGGAACAATCTCGTCCCAGACGATGCCCCCATGGTCGCCCACCCCGAGATCCGCGCCGGTACGCTGGACCGCCAGAACCCCGACAAAAAAGCACGCGAGGAGGACCCCGAGCAGTTCAACGTCGCCCAGCATGCCCCGCAGGATAGGAAACGAGAACCAGGCGAAAAGGGTCCCGACCGTCCCGGGCGCGACGGGCGACAGGCCGCTGCCGAAACCGCAGGCAACCAGATGCGCCGGATGCGAGAAAAGGAACCGTAAGGAGATGACGCTACTCGGCTTCATTTGAACCGAAATGATCGAAACCCATTTTGTCGACAGGAAGCGTCCTGCCAGTCTCATCAAGCAGACGCACCTCGCCTTTGCCGGCCGCCGCGCTGATCACGCCGATGCGCCGCAATGGCAGCCCGACCTCCTCCGCCAGTGCGTGCAAGGCATCTCGCTTGTCGGGCCGCGCGGTGAACACCAACTCGTAGTCGTCCCCCCCGGCCAGTTGGCACTGGCGGGCCAGGAGCGCATCCGCACCGTCCGGCAAACCAGGCAGTTGCGCAACAAAAACTTCGGCGTCGACTGCCGAACGTTCGACGATGTGCCCCAGGTCGGCAAGCAACCCGTCGGACACATCGATTGCCGCCTGCGCAAGCCCACGCTGTCGAAGCGCCAGGCCCAACTCGACGCGCGGCAGCGGCTGTTGCAGGAGGTTGATGCAGGTCTCGGCCAAGTCGCCGGACAGCATCGTCCGCTGCTGCAGATGTGCCAAACCCAAGGCCGCCAGCCCGGGCCGGCCGGAAACCCAGATATCGTCGCCGGGACGGGCACGATCGCGGCGCAAAGCCCCGCCAGCAGGCACCTCGCCGATCGCCGTCACGCACAGGCAGAGGGGACCGCGCGTCGTATCGCCGCCGACCAGGTCGACGCCGTAACGTCCGGCGCAGGCAAAAAAACCTTCCGCAAAGGCCGCGATCCAGGCTTCGTCAGCAGCCGGCAAACTGCCGGCGAGCAGCGCCCAGCGCGGCTGCGCCCCCATGGCGGCGAGATCCGATACGTTGACGGCGAGTGTCTTCCACCCCAACTGCCACGGATCGGTTTCCACAAAAAAATGCGTTCCCGAAACCAGCATGTCGGTGGTAATCGCCAGTTCCATTCCCGGCGCGGGCGCCAGCAAGGCGCAGTCGTCGCCCGGGCCAAGCACGGCCTGCGGCGTGGCGCGCGCAAAATGGCGGTCAATCAGGGCGAATTCGGAAGGCATGCGCTGATCACGGTGCCTGGCAGCGGATTATCGTCGCGGACGCCGCGCCTCGACTTCGGCCGGGCGCAACGTGGACGCCAGCTTGTCGAGCACGCCATTGACGTACTTGTGCCCTTCCGCCCCGCCGAATCCCTTGGCCAGTTCGATGGCCTCGTTGATGATCACGCGATACGGAGTCTCCGGGCAATTGACCAGTTCGTATGCACCGGCCAGCAGCACACTGGCTTCGATCGGCGACAGTTCGCGAAACGGCCGATCAAGATGGGACTGCAATTGATCCTGCAATGCCGCATTCTGGGCGATGACCCCGCGGAACACCATGATGAAGAAATCACGGTCGGCCTTGTCAAAGCCCTCGCCATCCAGGAGATGCGCTTCGATCGCCGCCTCGTCGTGCCCGCCGACGCGCCACTGGTACAAGCCCTGCAGAGCGAATTCGCGCGCGCGCCGGCGCGGCGACTTGACCGTTTTCCTGCCTGCCTTAGCGGCTTCCTTCCCTGGCTGAGTGGTCATTGTGGACGTTCTCCGATCATGCGCAACAGGTTGGCCATCTCGACCGCTGCCTGCGCGCAGTCAGTACCTTTCTGTTGCATGCGTGCCAGCGCCTGATCGTCGTCCTCGCAGGTCAGGATGCCGTTGGCGATCGGGATGCCGGTGTCGAGCTGAACTTCCATCACCGCGCGACAAGAATCATTGGAAACCACCTCGAAATGGTAGGTCTCGCCGCGAATGACAGCCCCCAGGGCAATCAACGCGTCGAACCGGCCGCTCTGCGCCAGATTCTGCAAAACAAGGGGGGTTTCCAGGGCGCCGGGAACGGTCGCGAGTTCCAGATCGCTCTCATCGACCCCCAGGCGCCGGAGTTCCGCGACGCAGGCCGACAGCAGCCCCTCGCAGATATCCTGATTGAAACGGCTCATCACGATCCCGACCGACAATCCCGCTCCGTCGAGGTCAGATTTGTATTCATGGATACGTTCGAAACGTGGCATGGTATTCGTTCCTATCACCGAGATCAGCCGAGTTCGCTCGCCGAAGCGACGTACCCGGTGACCTCCAGGTTGAAGCCAGCCACGCTTGGCATGCGCCGCGGGCTGGCCAGCAGTTTCATTTTGCGCACACCCAGATCGCGCAGAATCTGGGCGCCAATGCCGTAGATACGCGGATCCCACTTTGCCGCGGGACGTTGCGTGGTTGATTGCTCCTTGAGCACCGAGAGGATGTCCTGCCCCGTTTCCGGACGATGCAGCAGGACGATGACTCCGGAGTCGGCCTTGGTCAATGCCCGCATCGCCTCTTCGAGGGAATAGCTGTGCCGCCCGCTCCCGGCATCGAGGAAATCAAGGACCGACAAGGGCTCGTGCACGCGCACCAGCGCCTCCCGCTCCGGACTGATTTCACCGCGCGTCAACGCCAGATGCACGTCGTTGGTGGTGAGGTCGGTAAACGCGTGCAGCATGAACTCGCCCTGCGCCGAGAAAATCGGCTTGGAATAGCTGCGCTCGACCAGCGTTTCGTGCCGGCTGCGGTAGTGGATGAGATCGGCAATCGTGCCGATCTTCAGTCCGTGCTCTTGCGCGAACTCGATCAGATCGGGCAGGCGCGCCATCGAGCCGTCGTCCTTCAGGATTTCGCAAATCACCGACGACGGTTCGAGTCCGGCCAGCTGCGCCAGATCGCACCCCGCCTCGGTATGCCCGGCGCGGACCAGCACCCCGCCCGAACGTGCGGTAATGGGGAAGATGTGCCCCGGCTGGACGATGTCTTCGGGCTTGGCGTTGCGCGCCACCGCGGCCTGGACGGTGCAGGCTCTGTCCTGGGCCGAAATCCCGGTCGTCACGCCTTCCGCGGCCTCGATCGAGACGGTGAAAGCCGTGCTGTACGGGCTCTTGTTGTCCTTCGCCATCGGCGTCAGGCCGATCTGCTTGGCCCGCGCTTCCGTGATCGTCAAACAGATCAGGCCACGACCGTATTTGGCCATGAAATTGATCGCTTCCGGAGTCACGTGCTCGGCGGCGAGCACCAGATCGCCCTCGTTTTCCCGATCCTCTTCGTCAACCAGGATAACCATGCGCCCCGCGCGGAGCTCGGCAATTATTTCCTCGACCGGCGCGATCGACGACGAGTTGACTGTTGAACACATCACACACCCTCCGCTTCGGGATTCAGCATACGCTCGACGTAACGCGCAATCAGGTCGATTTCCAGATTGACCTGACAGCCCGGCAGCAATCCGCCCAAGGTGGTTGCTTCCAGGGTATGCGGGATCAGGTTGATCGAGAACTCGGCACCGCTGACGGTGTTGGTCGTCAGGCTGACGCCGTTGACCGTGATCGATCCTTTCCGCGCAATGTACCGCGACAGCGCTTCTGGCGCGCGAACCACGAGCAGGCGGTTATCGCCCACCGGGTCGAAACGCACGACCTCGCCAACACCATCGACGTGTCCGGAAACCAGATGCCCGCCCAGCCGATCGGCAAGTCGCAGCGCCTTTTCCAGGTTAACCGGCCCGGGTTCGCTCAGCCCGACCGTACACGACAGGGTTTCAGGCGAGACATCGACGCAAAACCCGTCGGACGTCTTTTCGACGACGGTCAGACAAACGCCATTGCAGGCGATCGAATCACCGATGACGACATCGCCGAGATCGAGCGGGCCGGCATCGACGGTCAAGCGAACCGTCGGCGTCCCGTCGTTGCGCGGGGCCAATTGAGTGATCCGCCCAACGGCGGCAATGATTCCGGAAAACATGGCAGAACCCCATCAGAGGCAGGCAATTGCAAGGGGGTGGATTCTATCACGGGCGAACACCGCCTCAGGCGACGCGCTGCCATGCTCGCTGCGCGCGTTAGCCGCATCCGATCAGCCGCCGAGGTAATAGAGCACCAGATACGCAACAAGCATCAACATGACCCACAGCGACATGCTGCCCGTAGGCCATGAACGCGACAGGAAGCCATCCGGAAGACGGTGTCTCTCGACCATCCCGGAGAACAACGACAGCTTGAACGACAGCAAGGCGCCGAGGCAGTATCCGCCGATCTCGAAAACACGCGCCACGGTTTTGACCACGGAAGCGCCCAGGCCCCGCCACAACCAGTCGACGTCGAGGTTGATCCCCGGCTCGGCCAGTGGCAAAACGCGCCAACGTACCAACAGCGCGAAAGCCAGGCCGGCAAACAACAGCAGTTGCAACTGTGCGAGGACATGGGACACGGAATATGGCGCGTAAGCAACGTGATAGGGAAGCAAGGCGTACAAACGGCCCGGCATCAGTCCGATCGCGATACAGAACGCCGCGGCAATTGCCATCGCCACCAGCATGTTGATCGGCGCTTCCTGGCATTTTTTTCCGGAATCCCGGCCAAAAAAAGCGAAATATGGAATCTTGATGTCGGGCAGGAACATGCATGCAGCAGCGAACATCAAGGCCGCCCAAGCGAACAGATAGCCGCCCTGCGCTGCTGCCGAAACAATCATCGACTTGCTGACGAAGCCGCTGAAGAACGGCATCCCGGCGATCGACGCGACGCCGACGAGGCAGAACGCGGTGGTCAGCGGCATCGACCTCCAGAGCCCGCCGAGCTCGGACGCCTTGGCTGTGCCGGTACGATACAGCACGGCCCCCATCGACATGAACAGCAGTGACTTGTACAGGACGTGGGTGAACGCATGCGCCGCTGCCCCGTTAAGGGACATTTCCGTACCGATGCCGATCCCCATTACCATGAAACCCAGCTGATTGTTCAGGCTGTAGGCCAGCACGCGACGCAGATCGTTTTCGATCAGCGCAAAGAAAATCGGAAACACGACCATCGCCGCGCCGATCGGAATCAGCAGATCCGTCCCGGCGAACCCCCGCGCCAAGGCGTAAACCGCCAGTTTGGTAGTAAATGCCGACAGGAACACCGTCCCCACCTCCGACGCCTCCGGGTAAGCGTCAGGCAGCCAGGCATGCAGTAGCGGGAAAGCAGCCTTGATCCCGAAGGCGATGAAAATCAGCCAACCGCCCGCGCTGTTCAGGCCGATCGCGCCGAATTCCAGCGAACCCGTCGAAGTAAACAGGATCGCTGCACCGAAGAACAGCAGCGTCCCCGAGGCAATCTGCACGATCAGATAGCGCATCCCGGCCTGATAGGCTTTAGCCCCACGCCCCGCCCACACCAGAAGAACCGAGGTGATCGCGGTAAGTTCCCAGAAAACGAACAGCGTCATCAGGTCGCCCGCGAACACCGCGCCGATGGCGCTCCCGGCGTATGTCATTCCGGCAGAGAGCTGCAACGGCGCGCGCAGGTGCAACGCGTAGATCGCCGACACGAGCGCGGCTATCATGAACACCCAGCCAAAGACCATGCTCCAGCGATCGACACGCAGCGTGACCAGTTCGTAGTCGAGAAAATCGACAACGCCATGCATTCCCGGAACCAGGACCGACAAATGAACGAGTCCGGCGACTGGCAAGAGCAGGAGAAACAACGCACGAAACTTTCCGCGCAGGAGCGGCAGCAACAGCCCTCCCGCAACCAGCAGCCCTCCTGGATTGAACTCAGCGAGCGTCATAATAGTTCTCGGGCCGGGCGATC
This sequence comes from Gammaproteobacteria bacterium, assembly GCA_029289235.1. GTDB lineage: Bacteria > Pseudomonadota > Gammaproteobacteria > Burkholderiales > Rhodocyclaceae > Propionivibrio. Next base: position 6,879 of record JARFTZ010000016.1, on the reverse strand, counting down.
ACACGGCGCAACAGTTTGCCCACCAGGAGGAGCACCACGCAGGCAAAAAGGCTGAAAGCGGCATGAAAGCCGAACCAATGTTCGATATCCGTCTCGACGTGCTTGTCGATCGTCAATTCCATCAGGAGCGCGAGGATGCACGCCAGCACGGTGAGGACAAGAATCCTTCCACCGATTGTCGAACGACCGTTCCGTTCTCCCGACGCATCAGCCCCGGGTATTCCACGCCGCACGCTCATACCCCCCCTCCGCTGACAATTCGCTGAGCAAGCCCGACCAGAACGTCTGGAAACAAGGCCACGGCAAGTGTCCCCGCCGCGGTCAGGCAGACGGCGATCACCATGAACGGCGGCGCCTCCCCATGCTCGCCGTGATGGTCGTCATGAACCGGCTCGCGGAAGAATGCCCGGTGCACGATCGGCAACAAATAGGCGGCATTCAACAGCGTGCTGAGCAGGAAGACCGCGGCAACCTGCAGCATTCCTGCCGACAGTGCCCCCGACAGGATGTACCACTTGCTGACGAAGCCAACGAAGGGCGGAATTCCGATGATCGACAGCGATCCGATGGTAAACGCGGTCATGGTCCAGGGCATGCGCCGCCCGATCCCGTCGAACTGGCTGATTTCGGTCTGGTGCGCGGCGGTGTAGATCGCGCCGGCAGTGAAAAACAGGGTGATCTTGCCGAGTGCGTGCGAAACGATGTGCAACGCGGCGCCAACGGTCGAAAGCGGCGTCAGGACGACCGCCGCAAGAACGATGTAGGACAACTGGCTGACCGTCGAATACGCCAGTCGCCGCTTGAAATTGTCGGCGCGCAGGGCGACGATCGATGCCGCGAGAATCGTGAACGCGGCGACCGCGATCAGCCAGCCCGTCTGCCCGGCCAGCACACCCGCCCCGAATACATAAGCCACCACCTTGACCACGGAGAACACCCCGGCCTTGACCACTGCCACCGCGTGCAGCAAGGCCGAGACAGGCGTCGGTGCGACCATCGCCGCCGGCAGCCAGCGATGGAACGGCATCAGCGCCGCCTTGCCGATGCCGAACATGTAGAGCGCCAGCAGTGCGGTCAACGCTCCCGGTGTGAGTGTCGCCGGCAGAATGCCTCCAACACGGAAGTCGGTCGTCCCCGCCACATGCCACGTATAGATGATCGCGGGCAAGAGAAAGAGCATCGACGTACCCATCAGAATCGCCAGATAGACCCGCCCGCCCCGCTTCGCCTTTTCTGTTCGGCTGTGCGTTACCAAGGGGTAAGTGATCAGCGTCAGTATCTCGTAGAAAAGGAACAGCGTCAGCAGGTTGGCAGAAAACGCAATCCCGAGCGCGGCAGCGATCGACAGCGCGAAACAGACATAAAACCGCGTCTGGTCATGCTCGCCGTTGCCGCGCATGTAGCCGATCGAATAGATCGAGCTGACAATCCACAAGCCCGAGGCCACCAGCGCGAAAATCATTCCGAGCGGCTCGACACGAAACGCGACAGGGAGCCCGGAAAACAGTTCGAAAAGCCTGACGCCAGGCTGACTTCCGGCCAACACCGGCTCAACAAGCTGAACCACGCACGCGAACGTCGCAACCGCGGTCACGATCGTGACGCTCTCGCGCAGATTCGGCCATCGCCCCGCGAGCAAGATGCCGGCGGCCCCGAAAACCGGGAGAACGAGGCTTGCAAGAATCAGGCTATCCACGTTCAGTTACCGCTATGAACAAGTTGCTGGGCGGCATCCAGTGCGGCTCCAGCCGTGAATGAGGTATCGAGGCCGAACCACAGCGTCGCCAGGATCAGCAACCATCCGGGGATAAGCAACGCAAAGGGGGCCTCTTTGCCCGTCTCGCGGCCAGCCGGCGGCGCCCGGAAATAGGCCGCCTCGACGAAACGCCACACGTACGCCACGGCGAGCAGGGAGCTGACAAGAATCGCCCCGACCAGCCACCACTGCCCCTTCTCCATAGCCGCAAGGACCAGATACCACTTGCTGACGAAGCCAGCGGTTCCCGGAACGCCAATCAGGCTCAATCCGCCGAGAACGACACCAAAACAGGTCAGCGGCATCGCTTTCGACAGCCCGGCGATCCTTTCGAAGGTCGGCGCCGGCGGCGCCGCTTGCCGCGTCGTCATGCGTGCCACCGCGCCACCGATGAGCAGAAAGATCGCCCCCTTGGCCACGCCGTGATTGAACAGGTGCATGATCGACGCACCGACGCCATGCACCGAATCGAACGACAGGCCCAATGTGATGTATCCGATCTGGCCGACGCTCGAATAGGCGAACAGGCGCTTCAGGTTGTCCTGGAAGATGGCGATGGCGTTGGCGAAAAGCATCGCAAACAGCGAAAGTATCAGCATGAATTCAGGCAACGGCAGTTTGCCGAAGACGAAATTGTCACCGAACACCGTGAAATAAAAGCGGATCAGCGCATAAAGAGCGACCTTGGTCGCTGTCGCTGCGAGGAAGGCCGAAACAGACGACGGCGCATAGGTATACGCATTCGGCAGCCACTGGTGCAGCGGGAAAAGCGCAACCTTCAGCGACACCCCGACACTGATGAAAGCCAGCGCGGCAAGCCCGGGGCGCGAGCTTTCAATGACCGCGACACGCGGCACCATGTCGGCGAGGTTGAGCGTTCCGGTCATCAAATAGAGGAAGCCGATGCCGATGACGATGAAGGTTGCGCCGATACTTCCCATGATCAGATACTGATACGCGGCGGTCAGCGCTCGGCGGTCGCGCCCCATGGCGATCAGCACGTAGGTCGACAGCGACGAGACTTCCAGGAACACGAACAGGTTGAATGCGTCGCCGGTGATCACTATCCCGAGCAAGCCAGTAAGACACAATCCGAGCATGGCGTAGAACATGTAATGCGATTCGTGCGGGATCTCCCGCTCGATGCTGCCCCGCGCGTACGGCAGAACGATGGCAGCCATGCCGGAAACCAGCACCAGCATGAAGCTGTTCAGCCGATCGAGCCGGTATTCGATTCCCCACGGCGGCTGCCAGTTGCCCATGGGGTAGGAAATCAGGCCGGACGCGTCAACCTGGAGGAACAGGGCGATGGCGATGGCAAAAGACAGCCAGGCCGCTGCCGTGACGATCAGGAACGCCGGGCCGGCGCGCCGGAAAAGAATCGCCAGCGGCGCCGAAATCAGCGGCAGGATGACCTGCAGCGCCGGAAGGTGTTGCGCCAGCGCCATCAGTGCGACTCCCTCGCTTCGTCGTCTTCCACGGAGTGATCGAGCGCGAGGATCTCATCCTCCTCGATGCTGCCGTAAGCCTCACGAATACGTACCGTCAGCGCCAGCCCCAGAGCGAGCGTCGACACCCCCACCACGATGGCTGTCAGGATCAGGACGTGCGGCAGCGGATTGGAGTACACCGTGTAGGCCGGCGAGAGAATCGGGGCCGTTCCGCCGATCAGCTTGCCCGGCGTGATGTAGAGCAGATAGACGGACGTCTGGAACAGCGACAGGCCAACGAGCTTCTTGATCAGGTTTCCGCGCGCGGTGATGATGAACAAACCTGCCACCATCAGGAAAACGGTAATGACATTGGTGAAATGCGCCAGCATCGCTAGTCCTCCGCTCCGCCGCGTGAAGCAAACATGTAATAGATCTTCAGCATCACCCCGCAAACCGTGACGGCCACGCCGACCTCAACCCAGAAGATCCCCCGATGCTGCCCATGAATCGGATCGCTGCTGAGCACCGAATAATCAAGGTAGTGACCGCCGAGCAGAATCCCGGCCAGTCCGACGGACGCGTAAATCAACACACCTGCGGCAACCATCGTCTCCACCACCCAATCCGGCACGATACGTCGTGTCGCCACCAGGCCATGGATCAACGAATAAAAGATGATCCCTGCCGCGGCCATCACCCCCGCCTGGAACCCCCCGCCCGGACCGAAATCCCCGTGAAACTGGACATAAAGCGCAAAGAGCAGAATGGCCGGAATCAGCAAACGACCAACCACGCGCAGAACAAGATCGTCCCTCACGCGCCACCTCCCTTGTTGTCCGGGTTCTTCTTCCGTCGCCGCAGCAAGGCGATTATTCCGGCGCCCGCGGTAAACACCACGACCGTCTCGCCCAGGGTATCGTAAGCACGGAAACTGGCGAGCACGGCGGTAACCACATTAGGCACGTCGACCTCGTTATTCAGATAACGAGGAACCACATTCTTGTGAATCGGCGCTTCCGGATCACCGAAGTCCGGCAATCCCCAGGCGCCATACACAAGGAGCACGCTGGTCGAAACCGACACCGCCAGCGGCAACCACGGCTTGTGCGCAGGCTTCGCCTCTTCGCTCTTGCAAAGGCGCAGCGCCGCAAGCAGAAGTACGGTCGACACACCGGCGCCAACAGCGGCCTCGGTCATCGCCACATCAACCGCGTCAAGCGCGACCAGTACGGTAGCCATCAGGAAACTGTAGACCCCGGAAAGGACAACGACGGAGAACAGATTGCGTGTGAAGGCGATCGCCCACACCGCGACCGCCATGAACACGAGCAGCAGGTTGACGATCAGCGTTTCGATGGCGGCACCTCTCTGGAGGAAAGTTCCTTGCCCAACAACGGCCTGAGTCCGCTCAGCAGCGCCGCCTTGGCCAGCGCATGACTTGCCGTCGGACTGGCCAGAAAGATAAGCACCCCGATCATTGCCAGCTTCACGGTCACCAATGAAAAACCCGCATGCAGCATCAGCCCCAGCAGCAGCGATCCAGCTCCAAGCGTTTCGGTTACGCTGGCGGCATGCATACGCGTATAAAAATCGGGCATTCGAATCAGTCCGATGCCGCCGAGCAAACAGAAAAACGCCCCGCACGCGAGGAAAACCCAGCTCAGAACGGTAGTCAGGATTTCCATGGCTAGCGTTCCTCGCCCGGTTTGCCCGCACCCTTGGAGCGACTCTTTGCGGGATGAAAGTACTTCAACACGGCGATGACACCGATGACGTTGAGCAAACCATAGGTGAGCGCAAGGTCGAGGAACTCCGGACGGTCGTCGAGGAAGCCCAGCAGCGCCAGGAGCAGCATTGCACAGGTTCCGATAGTGCTGCACGACTGCAGGCGATCGAATACGGTCGGCCCCCGGGCGGCGCGCGCCAGCGCCAAGGCCACGGTGAGCAGCAGAACCAGCGTGACAGCGGCAAGCACGGCTAAGCATCCTCCAGTTCTGAACAGCGACGATTCATCTCGCTGCCGGCGAGCGACAACGCGCCTTCTTCGGTCAAGGCGTGCACCAGAAAGCGTCCATGCTCCACCTCGACACTGATCGTGCCCGGCGTCAACGTGATCGAATTCGCATGGATCGTCAGAGCGGCATCGGTCTTTTGCGAGGGGCAAAACTCCACCAGTGTCGGCGAAATCGGCAGGCGCGGATTCAGGATGCGCTTTGACACGTCCCAGGCGGCCAGAACGATCTCCTTGACCAGCCACGGACAGTAGCTCGCAAGTTTTGCCCAGACGAGACGAACCGGGTTGCACTCATCGGCAACCCGATTTAACCGCCCGGCAAGCAGGACAACTGCGATCGAACAGCCCAGGCCCGAAAGAACCAGAAACGGGACGGGCATACCGGAAAGCAGCAGCCAGAATACAAACAAGGCGACAACAGCAACGGGAGGACGAACCATGTCGGAAATCGCGAAAAAAACAACTCAACAGCAAACAAAAATTTGCTGATTACAACAACAAAATAACGACAATTTGTTTGTATATTGCTACACAGACCTGTCGGCAAGCAAGATCACGCCAAGCACTTTTCCCAGAAAATCAAACAGAACCGAAACCCCTCGCAGCACACACGTGACACGGCGACACTGCCACCGACATTTCCAATCCGAATTTTGTTGATTTGATTGTTTTGCCAACCGCTCGATTGGCCTTAAGAGACGTCCGAATTGGAACGCCAGTCCATTTTTTGCAGAAATTTACCACGATCGTGCTGGTTTTTTCCAAATCGGGGGCAAAAAAAGGCCGTCTCGCGACGGCCGTTGTTTCCTCTGTTTTACAGGCGTTTACCCGCCAAACCACGCAGCCGGAATCGTGACCAGCGCCGGAAAAAAGATCAACAACAGCAAGATCAGGCTATGCGAGAGCAGGAAGGGGGCGACGCCCTTGACGACCTGGGTCATGTTGCTCTTGGTGGCGCCGGCGACGACGTTGAGCACGGTGCCGACCGGCGGGGTAATCAGGCCGATCGAGCCGCAGACGACGAAGATCACCCCGAAGTAGATTTCGTTGATCCCGGCCTGCTTGGCCACCGGCAAGAGCACGGGGGTGAGGATCAGGATGATCGGCGAGAGGTCCATCACGCAGCCGACGGCGAACAGGATGGCGATCATCGCCAGCATCAGCAGCGTCTGGCTGCCCATCAGCGGCTGCAGGAGTTCGACCATCTGCCCCGGCAGGTCGGCGATGGTGATCAGCCAGGCGGCGGCGAGCGCGGCCGCGACGAGGAACATGACGATGCCGGTGCTCTTGGTGGCGGCGACGAGGACGTCGAAGACCTGCCCGACCTTCAGTTCGCGGTAGATGACGATGGCCACGAAGAGCGAATAGACGGCGGCGACGACGGCAGCTTCGGTCGGGGTGAAGATGCCGAACTTGAGACCGAAGATGATGATGCCGGGGAGGAACAGGGCCCAGATGCCTTCGCGCAGGGCGGCCATGACGTCGCTCCAGCTTTGCTTGTCATGGACCTGGGCGGTGTCGTTGCGGGAAACGAGCCACCAGGTGAAGGCGAGGCCCATGCCCATCAGGATGCCGGGGACGATGCCGGCGAGGAAGAGCTTGGAGATGGAGACGCCGCCGGCGACGCCGAAGAGGATGAAGGGGATCGAGGGCGGGATGATCGGGCCGATGATGCC
>JARFTZ010000015.1 GCA_029289235.1 Gammaproteobacteria bacterium | reverse complement strand
GCCGAGCAGTCGATCACGATCCTCCTCGAAGACGAGATCGACATCTCGCGCGGCGACATGATCGTCAAGAGCGGCGAACAGCCCGAGGTCGCCAAGCAGATCGACGCCATGCTCTGCTGGCTCTCGGAGACGCCGCTGGATTCGCGCCGCAAGTACCTGATCCGCCACACCACGCGCGACGCCAAGGCAATGATCGCCGGCATCGAGTACCGCATGGACGTCAACACGATGGAACGGCAACCGGCGGACAAGCTGAACATGAACGACATCGCCAGCGTCAGCTTCAAGCTCGCGCAACCGATCTTCGCCGACGTCTACGCCCGCAACCGCAGCACCGGCGCCTTCATCGTCATCGACGAATCGACCAACAACACGGTCGGCGCAGGAATGATTCTCTGACCCGGCACCGTCGAGTCGACAACGCCCGACTCGACCCGACAGCGTCCGTCCTCGCCGTCATACGGGCGACTTACAGCGCTCCATAGGCTGAATAGCCTGGCAAGCCGAAACACGCCAGACCACTCGATACACTGGCGATGCGCCTGCCGTTGGTGTTACGGAGAGAGGTGCTTCGGAACGCTTGACCCGATCACGGCTTCACGGTTCACGCTTCGGTTTTTCCGCTGCCAAGGAGCCTGTGATGAGCCAATTGAACCATTCGCGAAAAGTCGTCAGCCACGTCATTCAACTCGCCGCCGCGCCCGGCGCGGTTTTTCCGCTGCTGTGCCCGGTACGCGAGTACGAGTGGATCGAGGGCTGGCAGTGCGAGATGATCCATTCCGCTTCCGGCGTTGCCGAGGCCGGCGCCGTGTTCCGTACCAGCTTTCCGCAGGATGGCCCGCCCGACGTCTGGGTCATCAGCCGTTACGAGCCTCCGCGCGTGATCGAGTTCGTGCGCGTCAATTCGTGGCGTGCCATCCACTACGCGATCGATCTGGAAAGCGAAGAAGGCGGGCGCAGTCGCTGGCGTTGGACGCAGACGCTGACCGGCCTCGGCGCCGAAGGCGATGCGTGGGTCGCGGCGGTTGATGCGTCCGACTTTGCGCAGAAGATCGACGTGCTCGGCGCCAAGCTCGCGCACTTTCTAGCCACGGGGACAATGCTCCGCGATAATCGCTCATCGCCTGCCACCGACGAACGATGAGCCAGCCGCTAACCATTTCCGCACTCGCCCGCCGCTTCAATCTGAGTCGTAGCGCGCTGTTGCACTACGACCGTATCGGCCTGCTCACGCCCGGCGGGCGCACGGCGGCGGGCTACCGCTGCTACAGCGAGGCCGATGCCGAGCGCCTGCATGCCATCCAGACCTTCCGCCAGGCCGGCGTGCCGCTGGCCGGCATCCGCGCCTTGCTCAATGAACCCGAATCGGCAACGCGCGCGGTCCTGCGCGATCACCTTGAGGAACTGGCTCAGCGGATCGCCGAACTGCAGGCACAACAGCAGCGAGTCATCGCGCTGCTGGGCTTCGACGGGCTTTCCGAAACACCGCGCCTGCTCACACGCGAGGCGATGGTGGCGATTTTCCGCACTGCCGGGCTGGATGACGAGGGGATGGATCGGCTGCATGCGCAGTTCGAAAAGACCGACCCGGCCGCGCACCAGCGCTTTCTCGAGTCGCTTGGGATGGACGCCGAACACATCGCCCGCATCCGCCGTCTGTCGCGCGAAGGTGCTGCCGCGCCGGACAGGAGACTGTGATGATCCTCGATGGACCGACCCTTTACCTATTCTCGGGCCTTCCCGGACACAGGAAGAGCACGCTTGCGCAGGCCATCGCTCACGACTGCAAAGTGCCTGTCTGCGAATCGACACGATCGAGCAGGGATTGAGCAACTTGTGTTCAGTCGATGCGTGGGGGAAGCTTATCGATTGGCCTACCGCATCGCCGCTGACAATCTGCACCTGGGCACAGGCGTGGTCGCATCATCCACGCGACTGAGGCTCACTTCGAAGGACTGCGCCAGGCGCCCCCGGTTGATAGCGCAGTCGCATTGTTCCGCAACATCGTCGCAAGCGATCCCTGCCAGGAAGACCTCACGAAACGGGAATGCTTCGGCACCGGAATCCTGGCGTAGAATGCAGCGGCAATCCCGCTCGTCACGAAAGCCGGCATGTCCCTCTGCCAGAACGATTCAGGATCGAAGCCTTTTCTTTCGGAGGCACCCGCCCGCAAAGGCGGACCGCTCGCCGGCCTGCGCGTTCTGATCGCCGATCAGCATTTCACCGTCCGCACCTGGATGCGCGAGCAGATGTCGGTCATCGGCGCGACATCGATCGCGATGGCGGCCAACGCCTCCGAACTGATGCGCATGGTGCGCGCGCTTCCGTACGATATCGTCATCTGCGATCACCATCTCGACGAAAAGCGCGACGGCCAGCAGCTGCTGGAGGAGTTGCGCTACCAGCACATCCTGCCGTTGCGCAGCGTTTTCATCATCGCCACCGCCGAGCGCAAGTACAACCACGTCGCGGCAGCCGCCGAGTTCGCGCCGGACGACTATCTGATCAAGCCCTACACGCCCGATCAGTTGTACACCCGACTTGATCGTTCCCTGCAGAAGAAGAAGGCGCTCAGGCATGTTCTCGACCATCTTGAAGTCGATGAGCATGAGGCCGCCATCGTTGCCTGTGACAAGGCGATGAAGAAATCGCCGCGCTACGTTCTCGACGCCCTGCGCCTGAAGGCAGAATCGCTGGTTGCGCTTGGCCGGCCCGAGGAAGCCGCAACGATCTACGAGTCGATCATCGCCACCCGGGCCATTCCATGGGCGCGGATGGGCTACGCGATGACGCTGCAAAAGCAGCATCGCCTCGACGAGGCGAAGGATGAGGCGCACCGGCTGAACGAGGAGCATCCGGAGTTCATCTCCGTCTATGACATGCTGGCGAAGATGCACGAGGAAACCGGCGAGTTTTCCAAGGCGATCGACTGTCTCGAACGTGCATCGGCGATCACCTCGTCGAGCAGCACCGACCGGCTGCGGAAGATCGCCGACATCGCCGAAGTCGCCGGCGACCGGGAAAAGGTCATCAGCACGCTGAAACGCGTGGTCGAACGCACCAAGCGTTCCGCACTGCTGAAAGTAGACGATTATCTGACGCTGACCCGCTCGCTTCTCGAAGAAGAGCGGGTCGACGAAGCATCCCGGGTCGCCGAGGAGATGCGCACCGAGGCCAAGGAAATCCAGTCCGGAAAGATGGGAACGGAAGTCGCCTCGGCCATGGTCCATCGCGGCAAGGGCCAGATGGACGCGGCGAAGACCTGCATGGAACGGGTCTTCGACATGCTCGATGCCAATCCGGCCGAGGCCTCCGACAACCTCACCATGGAAATCGCCGAGGAAGCCGTCCAGCAGGGCAACGTCGAGCGTGCGACGGAACTCATCGCCAAGGTATCCGTAAAGGCGTCGTTGCCGGGCAAGATCAAGGCCCGGCTGAACACCTGGCTGGAACCGGAGGCAGAAGCGAAGGACGGCAATGTGGAATCCGCCACACCGGGCGTCTCGCGCAAGGCCGTGCTTGGCGAGCAGATCGTGCTGTCAATGATCGAGACCATCGAGCAGCTCGCCGAAAACTGGTCGGACACCGCCGCCGCCAAGGCACGGGAAAAACTGATCGACGCCTTCACCCTGCTGCCACGTGACAAGCGCGTCATCAACGCGCACATCCGCTACAACTCGATCGCGGTCAAACACGGGGGAGAACGGCACTCCCCGACGACGCGCAGCGAATCCGCGTAAGGCCTTCTTCAGGAACCGGTCTTCGCCGCCTTCGGCAAGCGCAGCAGGCTGCTCAGTTCCATGCCGCCGATAATCCGCAGGTTGTTTTCGCGAGCAAAACGCCGGGCGTTCTCCGAGACGATGCCGACGGCAATATAAACGGCCTCGTGCGCCTCGTGCTTCTGGCGTTGCTGCAGCAGTTCGCGCAAGGGCTCGACGCCGTGATTCGCCGCCTTCCAGCGCTTGCCGGACACCAGCGTGACGCGCCCCGCCTTCTCCAGGCGAAAATCCGCCTCGCCGGCAAGACGCGTCACCGCAAAGCCGTCGCGCTGAAACGCGCTTTCCAGAACCGCCGAGAACTCGCGCCAGGACATCGCCGTCACCGCTTCCACGGTCGCTGCAATTTTTCCCGCGCCAGGCAACCGCAACTGCTTCCACGCGGCCATGCAGCCGATCACCACGAAGGGGATGCAGATCGACAGCGCCGGCACAACATAACGACTCGGAGCAAACAGCCGCACGGCCAGCCCGAGCAACAGCGCAATGGCAAAACTCAGCCACCACGGCGAACGCAGCAGGACGGCGAAAAGCGACTTGTCGGACATTTTCAGGCGCATCGGATGACTCTCTCTCGATCAAACACTCTCTTGCTCACCGGCGCCTTTCTTCATGACCTTGCCCTCCGCCGCGCGCTGCTTGCGCACTTCCTTCGGGTCGGCAATCAATGGCCGGTAGATTTCGACCCGGTCGCGGTCGCGCAGCACCGCGTCCGGCTTGGTCAGCTTGGCGAACACCCCGAGCTTGTTCCTGGCGAGATCGATCTCGGGGTATTTCTCCAGGATGCCGGAGGCTTCAATCGCCTGGCGCACCGTCGTTCCAGGCGCCACCTTGACGGCGAGCAGTTCCTGCTTCGTTGGCAACGCGTAAACCACTTCAACGCGAATCAGATCACTCATGCGACTTCCCGTAAACCTGATCGGCCCGTTTGACGAACGCCTCGACGAACGTATTGGTGATCTGGCTGAACACCGGGCCGATAATCTTCTCGAACAACTTGCTGGAAAAATCGTAGGACAACTGGAACTCGACCTTGCAGGCATTCTCCGCCAGCGGCTTGAAGCGCCAGCCGCCCTCAAGCCGGCGAAACGGCCCGTCAACGAGTTTCATGCCCATCCAGGTCGGGCTTTCCTTGGCGTTTTCGGTCGTGAAATGCGACTTGATGGCATGAAAACTGATATGCAGCGTCGCCACGGTGCGACGCTCATCGCGGAAATCGACCCGCGTTTCGCTGCACCATGGCAAAAATTCCGGATAGCTTTCGATATCCTCGACGAGGGCGAACATCTGCTGCGCCGAACGCTCGATCAATACCGATTTTTCAACAAGGGGCATTCTCGGCCACGTCCATCGAATCCTGTAGAATCGCCGATTCTAGCATCCTCGCCGCGCGATCCGACGGAAACACATCATGAGCATCGTCAATAACAAAAAAGCCTTCCACGACTATTTCATCGAAGAGCAGTTCGAGGCCGGAATCATGCTCGAAGGCTGGGAAATCAAGGCGATCCGCGCCGGGCGCGCGAACATCAAGGAATCCTACGTGATCGTCCGCGACGGCGAGGTGTTCATCTTCGGCATGCACATCACGCCGCTCACGCAGGCGTCGACGCACGTCAAGCCCGACCCGATCCGCACCCGCAAGCTGCTGCTGCACGCGGCGCAGATCAGCAAGCTGATCGGCAAGGTCGAACGCGCCGGTTTCACGCTGATGCCGCTGGATCTGCATTACCAGCGCGGCCGGGTGAAAGTGCAGATCGGCCTCGCCAAGGGGAAGAAACTGCACGACAAGCGCGAGGCGGAGAAGGATCGCGACTGGGACCGCGAAAAGGCGCGGCTGATGCGAACGAAGATATAGAGTCTAGTCAGCGCGAGCGCTGCCTGACCGTTTCGAAGAGGCAAATGGCCGCCGCGGCCGCCACGTTGAGCGATTCAGCCTTCCCGGGCATCGGGATGCGGATTTTTCGACCGGCGGCTTCCATCACCTCCGGGCGCACGCCCTGCCCCTCGCTGCCGAACACCCAGGCGACCGGCCCGGCCAGGTCCAGCGTGTAGAGCACGTCGACCGCATCGAGTGCGGTGACGATCGATTCGCCACGAAAACCGGAGAGAAACGCCAGCAGGTCGCAGCCTTCGTGGATGTCGAGAAAGAAATGCCCCCCCATCGCCGCGCGCAGCACCTTCGGCGACCACGCCTGCGCGCAGTCCGGCGACAGCGCCACCTGCCTGAATCCGGCCGCTGCCGCCGAGCGCAGAATCGACCCGAGGTTGCCCGGATCCTGCACCCCGTCGAGCACCAGCGTGTCGGCATCCGGTTTCAGACTCGCCGAACATCCTGGAAGCGTGGCCACAGCCATGATCCCACTCGGCGTATCGACCACCGCAAGTTCGCCGAACAACGCATCGGCAAGGGCCGTTACCGACGAATCGACGGCGACACCGGCGAGGAAGCGCGCGATCTCGTCGCGCTCAAGACCGCTCTCACTGACCACGATCTCCTGCGGCAGTCCGAATCGCTCGACATGGGCTTCGATCAGATGCATGCCATCTAGGACGATACACCCGGTCTTGCGCCGCTCGCGCCCGCCCTGGCAGAGCTTCCTCAGTTCGCGGAAATGCGCGTTTTCGCGCGAAACGATGCGTTTCATAGCAAGGTCAGCTGCGCGACCGGCGCATAACTGCGCCGATGCACACGACTCGGCCCGTGTTCACGTAGCGCCTGTAAATGAAACGCTGTCGGGTAGCCCATGTGCCGGTCGAAGCCGTACATCGGAAACTCCGCATGCAGTTCCAGCATCCCGGCATCGCGTACCGTTTTGGCCAGAATCGACGCAGCTGCAATCGACGCCACCTTGCCGTCACCGCCGACGATCGCTTCGGCAGGGCAATCGAGCGCAGGACAGCGATTGCCGTCGATCAAGGCCTTCTCCGGCCGCAGCCTCAGTCCTTCAACCGCGCGGCGCATGGCCAGGAAGCTGGCCTGCAGGATATTGATGCGGTCGATCTCATCGACGCTTGCTTCGGCAACGGCCCAGGCCAGCGCCCGTTCTCGAATTTCCATCGCCAGCGCCTCGCGACGCTTCGCCGAAAGTTTCTTGGAGTCGTTCAATCCTGCGATCGGCTGCTGCGGATCGAGAATGACCGCGGCCGCGACCACAGGCCCGGCGAGCGGTCCGCGGCCAGCCTCGTCAACACCACAGACCAGCCCGTCAGGCAGCAGCAACGACAGCATTTTTCCGCACCTCCACAGGCAAACAGTCCAGGACCGCACTGGCCGCCTTCTCCGCGGTGTTCTGCCTGAGTTGCAGATGGATGTCGCGGAACACCTCTCCGATGCGGGCACAGGTTGCCTTGTCCCCCAGGAAATTGAGCAGCGCTTGGGCCAGATTCTCCGGTGTCGCATCGTCCTGGATGAACTCGGGAACGACGAAACGTCCGGCGAGAATATTCGGCAGTCCGACATACGGCAGATAGCCCATCCGCCGCATCAAGCGATGGCTGAGCGATGCCATCTTGTAGGCGATGACCATCGGCCGCTTGAGCAACGCTGCCTCCAGCGTCGCGGTACCGCTGGCCACGAGGACGACATCCGCCGCGGCCATGGCCTCGTGGGCGTGGCCGAACAACATGCGGACCGGAAGCTCGCGGGCGTTGCAGCGGTAAAGTGCCGCTTCGAACAGCAACCGCGTTTCGCGCGTAGCCATTGGCACCAGGAACAACGCCCCCGGTTGTTTTTCGTGAATCAGCTTCGCCGTCTCGATGAACGTATCGGCCATGTATTCGAGTTCGGACTGACGGCTGCCGGGGAGCAAGGCGAACACCGGCAACTGCGGCGAAAGACCCAGCAATTCCCGGGCCGCGCTACGCACATCATCGACCGGCAACATGTCGGCCAGGGGATGCCCGACATAGGTGACGGGAATTCCCTCCTTCTCGTACAGCGCCGGCTCGAAGGGGAACAACGCCAGGATCCGGGAGACCGAAGCGCCGATCTTGTGGATCCGCTTGCCGCGCCAGGCCCAGATCGACGGGCTGACATAGTGGATGGCCGGCACGCCGCGTTGCTTGAGCGCTTTTTCGAGCCAAAGGTTGAAGTCGGGGGCGTCGATCCCGATGAATACATCGGGCGGATCGGCCAGCAGGCGACGTTTCAGATCCTTGCGGATGCCCGAAATTTCTCGGTAGCGGCGCAGGACCTCGACGTACCCCATTACGGAAAGCTTTTCGAGGGGATACCAGGCCCTAAAGCCCTGCCCTTCCATCTTCGGCCCGCCGATGCCGAAAAACTCGGCATTCGGCAGCCTGGCCCGAAGCGCGCGAATCAAATGACTCGCCAGTTGGTCGCCGGACGCTTCGCCAGCCACCATGGCGATGCGTACCGCCCGGTGACTCATCGGATGATGCCGCGCTTCGAAACCGCCAGAAAATCAAGGATCGGCTGGATTTCCGGATGCATCTTGGCGTCCTCTTCCAGTTTCGTTCGCGCCTCTTCGAGCATCAGACCGGACTTGTACAGGGTCCGGTAGGCGCGCTTCAAGGCCATCAGCGCCTCGGGCGAGAAGCCCCGCCGCTTAAGTCCCTCGGCATTGATCCCGTACGGGCTTGCCGAGTTGCCCGCGGCCATCACGTAGGGCGGCACATCCTGCAGGACGACCGTTCCGACGGCGGTCATCGTATGCGATCCGACCCGGCAGAACTGATGCACACCGGTATAGCCGCCAAGAATCGCCCAATCGTCAACATGCACGTGCCCGGCCAACTGCGAGTTATTGGCGAAGATCGTACGATTGCCGACCTGACAATCATGAGCGATATGCACGTAGGCCATGATCCAGTTGTCGCTGCCGATGCGCGTCACGCCAGCGTCCTGGGCGGTGCCGAGGTTGAACGTGCAGAACTCGCGGATGGTGTTGCGATCACCGATCTCCAGGCGGGTCGGCTCGCCGGCGTACTTCTTGTCCTGCGGCACCTCGCCGATCGAGGAAAACTGGAAGATCCGGTTGTCGCAGCCGATCCGGGTGTGCCCGGAGATGACGACATGCGGGCCGATCGTCGTGTTGTCACCGATCTCGACATGCTCGCCGATGATCGAGTACGGGCCGACGCTCACGCCGGCGCCCAGCTTCGCGCCGGGATGAATGATTGCCGTGGGATGAATCATCTGGCTGCCCCGAACGCAATCAGGCGACGTCGCGCTTGGCGCACATCAGTTCGGCTTCGGCGACGACTTCGCCGTCAACTTTCGCCTCGGCCTTGTATTTCCAGATACCGCGCATCTGACGCGCGATCTCGACGTGCAGGTGCAATTGATCGCCGGCGGTGACGGGCTTCTTGAAGCGCGCGTTGTCGATGCCGACGAAATAGAACACCGAGTTCTCGTCTGGCAGCGATCCCATCGTTTTGAAGGAGAGAATGCCGGCGGCTTGCGCCAGCGCTTCCATGATCAGCACGCCAGGCAGGACGGGATGGTGCGGGAAGTGCCCGACGAAGAACGGCTCGTTGATCGTGATGTTCTTGTAGGCGTGGAGAAATTTCCCCGGCTCGAAGTCAACGACCCGATCCACGAGAAGGAACGGATAACGGTGGGGAAGATGCTTCAGTATTTCGTGAATATCCATCGTATTCAAGATGATTTCTCCAATGATTCGAGTTTTTTCTCGAGTTCAGACACCCGCTCGGCGAGCTTCGCGAGACGCTTGATTTGCGCCGCGTTCTGCAACCACTCGTCGTGCGGCTCCAAAGGGAAAATGCTGGTGTACTGGCCCGGCTGACGCAGACTCTTGGTCACCATCGTCCCGGCCGAGACGTGGACGTCATCGGCCAGTTCGAGGTGCCCGATGATCATCCCGGCCCCGCCAATCGTGCAACGCCGCCCGATGTGTGTACTTCCGGCGACCCCGACGCAGCCAGCCATCGCCGCGTGATCGCCGATGGTGACGTTGTGCGCAATCTGGATCTGGTTATCGAGCTTCACGCCATCACCGATCACCGTATCGTCCAGAGCGCCGCGGTCGATCGACGTATTTGCGCCAATCTCCACGTCGTCGCCGATAACCACGCGACCAATCTGGGGAATCTTGATCCAGCGCTCGCCGTCCTTGGCGAAGCCGAAGCCGTCGCTGCCGATCACCGCCCCCGCCTGTACGACAGCCCGCTTGCCGATCACGCAATCATGATAAACAACAACATTCGGATAAATGACCGAGTCGTCGCCGATCGAAACGCGGTCGCCAATCACGCAGCCCGGATAGAGGGTGACGTTCTCACCGATCATCGCATCGCGACCGATCACCACGTTCTCACCTACCCGCGCGGTCTCCGGGACTGGACTCTCGACAACGGCGCTGGGATGCACCCCTTGGGAGCGCACCTCCGGCGGATTCAGCAAGGCGACAACCCGCGCATAGTATGCGTAGGAATTCGGATGAACGATTTTCGGCAGATCGGTATCGCCCACAAACCTCGGCGGAACGATTACCGCGGAAGCCCGTGTGGACTGCAATTGCTGCCGGTATTTCGGGTTTGCCAGAAACGCGATCTGCCCCGGCTCTGCCGACGCCAAAGTACCGACCTGCGACACTTCGATCGACGAATCTCCGATAAGCTCGCCGCCCAGTTGCGCGACGATCTCGCCAAGGCGACGCCCAGCTTGCCTGACCACGTTGTTTACTTGCCGTTTTCGGTGGCCAGGGCCTTGATGATCTTTTCGGTGATATCGAGCCGCGGGCTTGCCCACACGACATCCTGAACGATCAGATCGTACTTCTCGGTTTCAGCCAGTTGCTTGATCGCCTTGTTGGCCTTCTCGATGATCGCCGCGTTTTCCTCATTCTGACGGAGGTTGAGATCTTCACGGAACTCGCGCTGCTTGCGCTGGAATTCGCGCGACAGTTCGTTCAGCTCCTTCTCCTTGGCGCGCCGATCCGACTCCGTCATGGTCAGCGAATTCTTCTCCAGCGACTGTTGCATGCCCTGCAACTGCTTCGCCATGCCCTGAAGCTCCTGATCACGCCGCGAGAATTCAGCTTCGATCTTCTTGGCCGCTTTCACTGCAGCCGGTGCGTCACGGAAAATCCGCTGCGTATTGACGTAGCCGATTTTCACCCCCTCGTTCGCCGATACTTGCGACACCGGCAGCGCCACCATGAGCGCTGTCAAAACAGCAGCCAGTTTCGTTTTCAAACTGATTCTCCTAATTAAAACGTCGTTCCCAGCTGGAACTGGAAGCGCTGAATATTATCACCATCCTGCTTGTTCAGCGGCTGGGCAAAGCTGAACTTGAGCGGCCCGACAGGGGACAGCCAGGAAGCGGCCACCCCGACCGACATCCGGATCGGACCGCTGTCATAGACACTCGAATCCTTGTTAGCCGCATCGGAATAAACCTGACCTGCATCAAAGAACGGACCGAAACGCATCGACCGATCCTTCCCGAAACCAGGCAAGGGCATCATGAGCTCCGCGTTGAAAATGACTCGCCGGGTTCCCCCCAAGCGCACTTCGTCGCCATCGGAGTCAATCTCGTACGGTCCAAGGCTCGCGGTATCCCAGCCGCGAACGGAACCCGTGCCGCCGGCGTAGAAATTCTTGAAGAACGCCACTTCCTGACCACCCAGTCCCTTCGCGTACCCCAGCTCGCCATTCAACATGAGCGTCATGTCCTTCGTGAGCGGGAAGAACTGCTGATGCTGGACTGTGGCCTTGTAATAGCGCAAATCACCAGCGGGGCTGACCTCGAACGTGGCCCGCTGATAACTTCCCTTTGTCGGGCTGATCGCACTGTCCTTCCCGTCGCGAACCCATCCCACGGTCAGAGGGATGGACAGGTTGGCACAACCACTTTCGCCTTCGCCGCAGAACTTGTTCACGAACCGGAGATACTGAAGCGGCGTGTCACTATCCTCCGGATCGATCGTAACTTTTGTGTAATCGACTGCCGCGCCGAAATTGATCGACTGTCTTTCGGCAATCGGAATCCCGAACTTTACTCCGCCCCCCGTCGATTCGGTCGTATAGACGTACCCGAGGGAAGTGGGATCGCTCCTCCGGTGATAAACATCGAACCCCTGACTGACGCCATCAACGGTGAAATACGGGTTGTTGAAACTCAGTCCGATTGCGCGATTGACTTTGCCGGTGCCGACCTGAAGCGAGACGTACTTGCCGCTGCCGAAGATGTTGGCCTGCGAGATGGATCCGGAAAGGATGACCTTTTCCGACTGGGAGTAGCCTGCGCCCAGCGTGATGTTACCGGTCGACTTCTCGGTGACGTTGTAATTGACATCGACCTGGTCTGTCGTCCCCGGAACCGGCAACGTTTCGACCGTCACTTCGGAGAAATAATCCGTCTTGTCGATCCGCTGCTTGCTCAGCTTGACCTTGTCGTCGTCATACCACGCGCCTTCCATCTGACGACTTTCCTGTCGGACCACTTCGTCACGCGTCTTGGTATTGCCGCCGATATTGATCCGGCGGACGTAAACCCGCTTGCCCGGGTCGACAAAAACCGTGAAGGCGACCTGACGCTTTTCCTTATCCACTTCCGGCGCGGCATTCACGTTGGCGAACGCATAACCCTTTGCGGAAAGTTTCTCGCTGATGGCCTTCGTGCTCTGATTGAGATTTTCCCGCGAGAAAACATCGCCGGCCTTGATCTGCATCGCCTTCCGGAATTCATCCTCCGGGAGAATCAAATCACCGGCCAGCTTGACCGACGAAACGATATAGCGCTCGCCTTCGGAAACGCTGATGGTGATGTAGATATCCTTCTTGTCAGGACTGATCGAGACCTGCGTCGATTCGATATTGAAATCGAGAAAACCGCGGTTGAGGTAATGAGAACGCAAGGATTCAAGGTCGGCCGACAGCTTCTGCTTGGAATACTGATCGTTCTTTGTGTACCAACTGATCCAGTTCGGCGTCTGCAACTGGAAAAGGTCGAGCAACTCCTTTTCCTTGAAGGCGTTCGCGCCGACGATGTTGATCTGCTTGATCAACGCCGCATCGCCTTCGTCGATGTTGAAATTTATCGCGACCCGGTTACGCTCAAGTGGTGTGACCGTGGTCGTCACGGTCATCGAATACTTGCCGCGTGTGAGGTACTGGCGCTTCAACTCCTGCTCGGCGCGCTCAAGCATTCCGCGGTCGAATGAGCGGGATATCGCGAACCCCGCTTCCTTCAGGCCTTTGATCAACTGGTCCTTGTCAAACTCCTTGAGTCCGACGAAGTCGATCTGCGCGATGGCCGGTCGCTCTTCGACCACGACCACCACGACGGCCCCGTCAATTTCGATGCGGACATCCTTGAAGAAGCCGGTAGCGAACAACGACTTGATCGCTTGCGCCGCCTTCTCGTCCGTCATGGTGTCGCCAACCTTGACCGGGAGATAGCTGAATACGGTGCCGGCTTCCGTACGCTGAATCCCTTCGACCCGGATATCCTTGACGGTGAAAGGTTCCAGGGCGCAGGCGGCGTTAACGAAAAGTGCTGCGATCGCACCAACGATCAGATTTCTCTTCATGGAGTCAACCGGGGATCAATCGAGTCAGGTCATTGTAGAAGGCAAACGCCATGAGCATCAGAAGCAATGCCAATCCGACCTTTTGGCCGATCGCCATGTACTGCTCCGGCAAGGGGCTGCCTCGTATGAGTTCCGCGAGATAATACAGCAAATGCCCCCCATCCAGAACCGGGATAGGCAGCAAATTGAGGATCGCCAGGCTGATGCTGACAAGCGCCAGAAACTTGAGATACGGACCGACACCGAGCTGGGCGGACTTCCCTGCATAGTCGGCGATGGTCACCGGCCCGCTGATGTTCTTCAGCGACAATGCCCCCGTCACCATCTTCGCCATCATTCGAACACTGAAAACCGATTGATCCCACGTTTCCGTCAACGCTTTCCCTAGCGCAGGAAGAAACCCGTGGCGAACCGTGACAAACAACGCAGACCTGTCCCGACCATCGTCGCGCACCGCAGCACCGATTCGTCCGATTCTTTCGCCCTTGTCATCCACTATCTCTCTGGGTGTGATGGCCAACGTCTTGTATTGCCCACCGCGCAGTACTTCGAGTTGCAACGGAACATCTGGCGATGACCGGATAACCTGAACGAAATCCGACCACGATTCGATGGGTTGTCCATTGACACCGACAATTTCGTCTCCTGCGAGCAGGCCAGCCATTTCAGCGGGGCTTTCCTGGCTGACACTGCCTACAACAGGCCGGATGACCGGTCGAAAGAAGCGGATTCCGAGTCGGGCAATTGGATCATCCCCCTCTGCGTCTCGCGCAGCAGATAAATCGATGCGACGCCAGTTGATTTCACTGCGGGAGTTGACCACCTCAAGTTCGACAGTGTCGTGCGCAACCATCGATTTCAATAAATGCCAGCGCATTTGCGACCATGTTTCAATCGGTTCGCCACCGATTTTCAAAACGCGCTCGCCGTTCTCGATCCCGGCATGCGCCGCCGAACTGCTTGCCACAGGCGCCCCCAGCACCGGCCTGAGTTCTTCGACGCCGACCATGAACAAGCCCCAGTAGACAACGACGGCGAGAAGCAGGTTGGCCAGCGGCCCGGCAGCGACAATCGCCATGCGCTTTCCGACGCTCTGCCGATTGAAACTGCGATGGATCTCGTGCGGCGCGACCTCTCCCTCGCTTTCGTCGAGCATTCTGACGTAGCCGCCGAGTGGAAACAGGCCGATGGCCCATTCGGTTCGATCCTTTCCGAATCGCCTGATCACCAGGGGGCGGCCAAATCCAACGGAGAATCGCAGCACCTTGACCCCGGCCCAGCGCGCAACGAGGTAATGCCCCAATTCATGCACGACGATCAATGCCCCCAACAGCAGGGCGAAGGCCATCAGGTAGAAGAGAAAACTGTTCATCTTCCGGGCAATCGCTCGACGATCCCGGCCGACTTGGCTCGCGCCATCGCATCGGCGGCGAGAACATCATCGAGCGAATTCAGCGGTATGACCGGCACCGCATCGAGCGTCTCCGAAATCACCCGAGCAATCTCCGTGAAGCGAATTTTTCCACCCAGGAATGCCTCAACGGCCACCTCATTGGCCGCATTCAACGTTGCGGGGCAACTCTGCCCAACCTCCAGCGCGCGATACGCGAGAGAAAGACACGGGAACCGCTCGAAATCAGGACGCTCGAAATGCAACGAAGCAATCTCGAACAGATCAAGCGGCTTCACGCCGGCGTCGATCCGCTCCGGGTAGGCCAGCGCATGCGCGATCGGAGTACGCATGTCCGGATTGCCCAACTCCGCCAGCACGGAGCCATCGATGTATTGAACCAGGGAGTGGATCACGCTCTGAGGATGCACGACGACCTGGATCCTGCTGGCCGGCACATTGAACAACCAATGTGCCTCGATCATCTCCAGCCCCTTGTTCATCATCGTCGCGGAGTCGATCGATATTTTTCGCCCCATGCTCCAGTTGGGGTGCGCACAGGCCTGATCGGGTGTCACGATATCCAGGTCGCCAAGCGGCGCATTGCGGAATGGACCGCCGGAGGCAGTCAGCAAAATGCCCTCCACGCCACACTCGCCGGGCCGGCCGCCATAGTTCGCAGGAAGCGACTGGAAAATGGCATTGTGTTCGCTGTCGATCGGCAAAAGCACAGCGCCATGCTCGCGAACCGATCGCATGAAGACGGGGCCGGCCATGACCAGCGCCTCCTTGTTGGCCAGGAGGATGCGCTTTCCGGCGACCGCCGCCGCCAGCGTCGACGGCAAGCCTGCCGCACCGACAATGGCAGCCATGACCGTGTCGACCTCGGGCAACCCGGCCATGCGCACGAGGGCGTCGGGGCCAGACTCGACACGCGTCGCACAAGAACTGGCCTCGAGTCGCACGCGCAACGTCTCGGCGAGCAGCGCATCGCGCACAACAGCATATTGTGGCCGAAACTCAAGACATTGCTCGAACAACCGGTCGACCTGGCTGTGAGCGCAAAGCGCCACCACTTCATAACGCCCGGGATGCCGCCGGATGACGTCAAGCGTGCTGACCCCGATCGACCCCGTCGAGCCGAGCACCGTAATCTTCTGTACCATCGACGAACCCGTAGTCAAAAACCGACGTTGAACCAGATCAGCGCAACAAGCGGCAAGGTGGAAGTCAGGCTGTCTATCCTGTCGAGCACCCCGCCATGCCCCGGAAGCAAATTGCTGCTGTCTTTCAGTCCGGCCTGTCGCTTGAGCAAAGACTCGAACAGGTCGCCCACTATGCTGGTCGCGGCCAACACGAGCAGCGATATCACCAGCAAGGGAAAACTGCTGCGCACGACGTCCGGCAATATCGATGACACACAGATGCCGTAGAGAACAACCGCCGCACCGCCGCCCACGGCCCCCTCCCATGTTTTCCCGGGGCTGATGGCCGGCGCGAGTTTGTGGCGACCGAAAGCCCTGCCGGTGAAGTACGCGGCGGTATCGGCCAGCCAGACCACCACCATGACGGAAAGCAGCCACACCCCCCCGAACTGCCGTAACTGCGTCAACGCCCCCCAGAAAGGAAAGATCACCAGAATACCCGTCGCATAGCCGAGCAGACGATTGGACAACGACCACCGCCGGTTCAACCACACCGGCACGACCAACAACCAGAACACGGCGGCTGGCCAGTAGAACCAGCGTCCGATTGCTTGCGTCACAGCAGTATCGGGTCCCGCCGGTGCGACGACGAAGATCGAGGGAAACGCTAGCCCGAAGGCGAGACAAATCGCGAACGCGCCGGTAGCGCCGATCACCCGCTCACGCGGGGAGCGCTTCATCAGAGCCCCCCACTCCCAGAAAGCCAAAGCGGAAACCAATGATGTGCCCACCAACCACCCGGCGGGCGGCAAGTGGAACACTGCCCCGAGAAAAACGCCCAGAAGGACGATCGCGGTGAATATCCGCGCTCTAAGCATCGGTCTTTACGTTCCCCGTGGTGCCCGAGCCGACAAGTTGATCGCCCTCTTCCTTTGTGGGGACCAGTTGCTCGCTGGTTCGCCCAAAGCGACGCTCGCGCGCCCTGAACGAGGACAATGCCTTGTCAAAGGCTACCGCTCCGAACTCGGGCCAGAGCGTATCGGTGAAATACAACTCGGTATAAGCCAACTGCCAGAGGAGGAAATTGCTGATTCGCTCTTCTCCACCTGTGCGTATGAACAAATCCGGTTCCGGGGCAAAGCTCATGGCGAGATGCTGCGCCAGATCCTCTTCGTCCCACTTTCCAGCTTTTTCGGGCTGGCTTTCCACAAGACGATTCACTGCTTGAAGGATATCCCACCGCCCGCCGTAATTGGCGGCGATAGTCAGCGTCAACTTGTCACATTTGGCGGTTTGCTCTTCGGATACGCTTATCAATTCCTGCAATTCAGGATCGAAACGCGAGAGATCGCCGATGATTCTCAAGCGAACGCCATTCCGCGCGAGTTTGGACACCTCGCCCCGCAAGGCGCGGACGAACAACTGCATGAGCAGGCCGACCTCCTCGGGAGGTCGCCGCCAGTTCTCCGAACTGAAAGCGAAGAGGGTGAGGTACTTGATTCGACGCTCAAGGCAAAGCCGGACAATTTCCCGGACCGTTTCAACACCTCTGGTATGACCGGCAAACCGCGGGAGAAAGCGCTTCTTCGCCCAGCGCCCATTGCCGTCCATGATGATCGCGACGTGCCGCGGAACATCCGAGATGTTCGGCACGATCTTCGTTGAACTGGAGAAAACCCCCATCAGCCGAATTCCTTCGGCGGCCTAGATGGCCATCAGTTCGGTTTCTTTATGAGCGAACAACTTGTCAACTTCCGCGACGAATTTGTCCGTCAGTTTCTGGATGTCATCCTGCGCGCGGCGCTCGTCGTCTTCGGAACACTCTTTCTTCTTGAGCAGGTCCTTCAGCGTCGCGTTTGCATCACGGCGCAGGTTGCGCATCGCGACGCGCGCCCCTTCGCACTCCTGCTTGACCACCTTGATGAGGTCACGGCGACGTTCTTCGGTGAGCGGGGGCATTGGAACACGGATCAGGTCGCCTTGCGACGCTGGGTTCAACCCAAGGTCGGAGTCGCGGATCGCCTTTTCGACCTTCTGCGCCATACCCTTTTCCCATGGCTGGACGCCAAGCGTTCTCGGATCCAGTACCGTGATGTTGGCAACCGTATTCACCGGAACCATCGATCCGTAATAATCGACCTGCACATGGTCAAGCAACCCGATGTGCGCGCGCCCGGTCCGGATCTTTGTCAGATCCACACGTAGCGCCTCCAGCGACTTCTGCATCTTGTGCTCGGCATTTTTTTTCACATCGGCAATCGACATTCCATTCTCCTCAGCAATACACCAACGTTCCCTCGTTCTCGCCAAGAACAACGCGCTTGAGGGCCCCGGCCTTGAATATCGAGAACACATTGATCGGCAACTGGCGATCCCGGCACAAGGCGAACGCGGTGGTATCCATCACCGCGAGATTGCGCGAAATCGCCTCGTCGAAGGTAATCCGGTCGAAGCGCGTTGCGGACGGATCCTTTTTCGGATCAGCGGTATAAATCCCGTCAACCTTCGTCGCCTTCAGGACGATCTCTGCGCCGATTTCCGCTCCGCGGAGCGCAGCCGCGGTATCG
This sequence comes from Gammaproteobacteria bacterium, assembly GCA_029289235.1. Taxonomy (GTDB): domain Bacteria; phylum Pseudomonadota; class Gammaproteobacteria; order Burkholderiales; family Rhodocyclaceae; genus Propionivibrio. The sequence goes on along the minus strand of JARFTZ010000015.1, from coordinate 26,990 downwards.
GTGGTAAAGAATGGATTACCGGTACCGCCGGCGAAGATCACCGTACGCCCCTGCTCCAGGTAGCGGATGGCCCGCCCGCGAATATAAGGTTCGACAACCTGTTCGATGTTGAACGCCGACTGAACCCGGGCAACCATCCCGGCAACCCGCATGGCATCCTGCAGCGCCAGTCCGTTCATCACCGTTGCCAACATCCCCATGTAGTCGGCCTGCGCCCGATCCATCCCGTTTGCCGCGGGAGCGACACCCCGGAAAATATTGCCACCACCGATGACGACCCCCACCTGAACCCCCAGGTCGACAACGCTCTTGACCTCAGCGACGATCTCGGAGATGGTTTGACGGTTGATTCCGTAGGAATCATTGCCCATCAACGCCTCGCCGGACAACTTGAGGAGAATCCGTTTGAACTTGGGGGTTTCGGTGGTATCGGTCATGGCTGCGGCTTTGGTTACAGTCGGTTAGTTTTTGGCAGCTGCCGCCGCCTGCGCAGCGACTTCGGCGGCGAAATCATTGGTGCGCTTCTCTAGCCCCTCGCCAACGACGTAAAGCGTAAAGCCGGCAACCGATGCCCCTTTGGCCTTGAGCAACTGCTCTACGGTCTGTTTGCCATCTTCCGCCTTCACGAAGACCTGGGCAAGCAAGGTCACGTCTTTGAGATACTTCTGCACCGTACCTTCTGCAATTTTCTCGAGCATTGCTTCCGGCTTGTTGTCCGCACGCGCCTTTTCGATCGCGATACGCCGCTCGGTATCCAGCAATTCGGCGGGAACGCCTTCGGCGTTCAACGCCTTGGGCTTGGAAGCCGCGATGTGCATGGCCAGATCCTTGCCCAACTGCTCATCGCCGCCGACCAGGTCCAGCAACACGGCGATTTTCGAGCCGCCATGGATATACGAAACCAGCTTGCCCTGGGCTTCAACACGAACGAAACGACGAACCGACATGTTTTCGCCGATCTTGCCGACCAGCGCGGTACGGGTCGATTCGACGGTACCCTCTCCACAGGGCAGCTCGGCCAGCGCGGCCACATCCGCCGGATTGTGGGTTGCCACGAGATCAGCACAGGCTTTCGTCAGGGCGATGAATTCATCGTTCTTGGCAACGAAGTCCGTCTCGCAATTGACTTCGATGATCGAGCCGAGCTTGCCGTCCGGCGAAATGCTGATCGCCACCAGACCCTCTGCGGTAATCCGGGCGGCGGCTTTCGTCGCCTTGTTCCCCAGTTTCACGCGGAGAATCTCTTCCGCCTTGCCCATATCTCCATCGGCCTCGGTCAGCGCTTTCTTGCACTCCATCATCGGCGCATCGGTCTTTGCGCGCAGTTCTGCCACCATGCTTGCGGTAATTGCCGCCATTTTTCTATCTCCACTTGCGGGCACGGCCGGAACCCCGGCCGCACCTTGTCTCAACAAAATCTCGAATTCCCTCAATCAGAAGGAGGCTTACTCCGACTCGGATTCCTCGATGAACTCGTCATCCGACGTCGCGGCAATGATGTCCTCGACGAACTGGCTTCGGCCCTCGAGGATCGCGTCGGCGACGCCACGGGCGTAAAGACGGATGGCGCTCGACGAATCATCGTTTCCGGGAATCACATAATCGATGCCTTCCGGATTGTGGTTGGTGTCGACCACGGCAATAACCGGGATACCCAGCTTGTTGGCTTCGGTAATCGCAATCTTGTGATAGCCCACGTCGATAACGAACAGCGCGTCAGGCAGACTGTTCATTTCCTTGATGCCACCGATCGATTTCTCCAGCTTGACGAGTTCGCGCTGCATCATCAACGCCTCTTTTTTGCCAAGCTTTTCAAGCGAGCCATCCTCGACCATGGCTTCCATTTCCTTGAGACGCTTGGTCGACTGCTTGACCGTCTTGAAGTTGGTCAGCATCCCGCCCAGCCAGCGCTGATCAACGAACGGCGAGTCGCAACGCGACGCCTCTTCGGCGATGATTTCGCGCGACTGACGCTTCGTTCCGACAAAAAGAATCGTCCCCTTGTTAGCTGCCAACTTGCGCACGAAAGCCATTGCTTCGTTGTACTTCACAAGCGTCTTTTCAAGGTTGACGATATGAATCTTGCTACGGGCCCCAAAAATGTACGGAGCCATCTTGGGATTCCAGAAGCGAGTCTGGTGCCCGAAATGGACACCCGCTTCCAGCATTTGACGCATTGTTACTGACATAAAAGCACCTTTTAGTAAGGGTTGAACCACCATTCGCCAACCTACGCCCAAAGAAGGGCACCCTTGAATAGACGAATGTGAGGATTTGACGGAATCAACCTAGCGATACGGCAATTCCACCGTGCTCTGCATTATCACGAATTTGCAGGACGCGAGATTCTACTACACGCCACCGGATTCGCCAAACTGGGAGCGGGGCGGACAACCGAATCACCCCAAAAAAAAGGGCTCCACCGCAGCGCGGCGAAGCCCGTCTCTGAACTTTGCAGAGGGTTATACCTGATGCATCAACCCAAGCGGGAGATGAAATAGCCCGCGCAGACCGCCGTCCCGATAACGCCAGCAACGTTCGGCCCCATCGCGTGCATCAGCAGGAAGTTGCCCTTGTCGTACTTGGCGCCAACCACCTGGGAAACGCGAGCCGCCATCGGCACCGCGGAAACCCCGGCAGATCCGATCAGCGGGTTGATCGGGTTGCTCGGCGACAGCTTGTTCATCAGCTTGGCCAGCAACACCCCGCCCGCCGTAGACACGGCAAACGCGATAACACCGATACAGATGATCATCAGCGTTTTCGGGCTGAGGAAGTTCGCCGCGTCCATGGTCAGACCCACCGAGGTACCCAGGAAAATCGTCACGATATTGATGATTTCGTTCTGGGACGCCTTGGTCAGACGCTCGACAACACCCGACTCACGCATGATGTTACCCAGCATCAGCATGGCGATCAGCGGCGAAGCCGGCGGAACGACCAGACACACGATCACCATGACCACGATGGCAAACAGAATCCGCTCGAGCTTGCCCACCGGGCGAAGCGTCTTCATGCGAATCTTCCGCTCGGCATCGGTGGTCAACGCTGTCATGATCGGCGGTTGAATCAACGGCACCAGCGACATGTAGGTGTACGCAGCCACCGCAATCGGCCCAATCAGGTGAGCAGCCAGCTTGTTCGCCGTGAAGATCGACGTCGGGCCGTCAGCGCCACCGATGATACCGATGGAAGCGCCTTCACCCGGCGTGAACACCCCGGAGGCAACCGCGACGAACATCGTCGCAAAGATGCCGAGCTGAGCTGCCGCGCCAAGGAACAGGGTACGCGGATTGGCGATCAGCGGACCGAAGTCGGTCAGCGCGCCCACACCGAGAAAGATGATCGGCGGGAAGAGCTCCAGGTGAATCCCCTGCGAAATGTAGTAATACAGCCCGCCCGGAACGTGCACCAGGTTATCGACGAACGGCTCGTTCAACACCCCCATGGTCGGGATGTTGGCCAGCAGCGCACCGAAGGTGATCGGCAGCAGCAGCAAGGGCTCATACTGCTTGACGATGGCGCAATAGAAGAGGACGGCGCAAACCGCCCACATCATGACCATCCCACCGGTGATCTGCGAGAACCCGGTGGTGGTGGTCATCATGATCCAGAATTGTTCAAAAATCCCAGTCATGGCGACCTCAGCTCAGCTGAACCAGAACCTGCCCTTCGGAAACGGCATCGCCTTCCTTGACCAGAATTGCGGAAACGGTCCCCGCGGCGGGCGCGTAGATCGGCGATTCCATCTTCATGGCTTCGAGCACGACGAGTTCCTGATCGGCGGCAACCTGTTCACCGACGGCAACGCGGATCTTGAACACGGTTCCCGGCATCGGGCAGACAACGGCACCAGCCCCAGCAGCAACGGGAGCAGCGGCAACCGGAGCCGGAGCCGGCGCGGGAGCGGGGGCCGGAGCGGCGACGGGAGCGGCCGCAACAGGAGCCGGAGCAGGCGCAGCTGCGGCTACCGGAGCAGCACCGCCATCAGCGACTTCAACACAAACATCGTAGGTTTTGCCTTCCAGCGTGATTCTGAGCTTTTTCATGATTGATTTTCCTTTGACTGAATTTTTACTGAAATCGGAGTGATGACTCACAGTTTGTGTGAAGAGTGATGGGCGGCCCTCCCGTGGATCGACCAGAGCGCATCCGAACTCCCTGCAGGACGGAACGAAACGACGGAGGCCGAAGAACCAAGCACCTCGTGCGCTGCGGCCGTCAACAACACGAGAATTTTTTCCTGACTAAGCCCGCCAGAAGCCGCCACCGGCGCCTTGGCAGCAGGCGCCGCCGCTGGCTTGGGAGCAGGAGCAGGCGCTGCCTTGGCCGCCGCCGGCATGGCCTTGCCGTAATACTGGCTCGGCAGGAAAGTCTTCAGGCACCAGGACATGAACATGGAAATGCACGTGATCGATCCGAGAACGACGAAGACCACCAGCAGACCCGTCGCCTGGAATTCGATGATCTCCCCCATCGACGGATTCTCGGAAAAGGCTCCCTTTTTGGCCGGCGCCTGCGTGGTCGCAACGGTCTGCTCGGCCACGCCGGGCTGGGCTGCCGCCGCACCTTCTGCACTGGCAAGCACCAGAACGTTTGATTGCGAAGAACTCATGGTAGGTTGATTCCCGTTAATGAAATTCGGTGAAACAAGGGGTTGTTACCACTGACCGAAGCGGAAGAACCACGCTACCGGCGTTTGGCACGCCGGCTACGCAGCTCCTTGCCCGGGCTTTCCTTACAGCGGAATCAGGCCGTGCTTCTTCGGCGGACGCGTCACGCGCTTGGTCAGCGACAGGCGCAGCGCCAACGCGATCGTCGAGCGCGTTTCGGACGGCGCGATGACGTCGTTGATCATGCCGTTTTCCGCGGCCTGATACGGCGAGGCGAATTCCTTGCGGTACTTGGCGATCAGTTCGGCTTCCTTGGCTTTCTTGTCCTCGGCCGCGTCGATTTCCTTCTTGTAGATGACGCGCACGGCACCTTCAGCGCCCATGACCGCAATTTCGGCGGTCGGCCAGGCGTAGACGAAGTCAGCACCCAAGTCCTTCGAGCACATCGCCAGATACGCACCGCCGTAGGACTTGCCAAGAATCAACGTGAGCTTCGGCACGGTCGCTGCGGAATAGGCAAAGAGCATCTTCGCACCGTGGCGGATGATACCGGCACGCTCCTGCGCCAGACCCGGCATGAAGCCCGGAACGTTGACCAGGTTGACGATAGGAATGTTGAACGCGTTACAGAAGCGGATGAAACGCGCTCCTTTGTCGGACGAATCAACGTCGAGAACTCCTGCCTTGAAAGTCGGCTGGTTGGCAAGAATACCGACGACCATCCCTTCGATCCGGGCAAAACCGATCACCAGGCTCTTGGCGAACTCGCGCATGACTTCGAAGAAGTCGCCACCATCGACCAGGCGGTTGATGACCTTGTACGCATCGAGCGCGGACTTGACGCCTTCCGGCACCAATTCGTTCATTCCCTCGTCCTGCACCTTGGCAATGGACGTCGGAATGTGATGCGGCGGGTCCTGCAGGTTGTTCGAGGGCAGATAGGACAGCAGCTTGCGGGTGATCTCCAGGGCGTGCTTGTCGTCTTCCGCGATGAAATGGATGTTGCCGCTGACGGATGCATGCGCTTCGGCCGTGCCGAACATCTCGATCGGCGCTTCCTGACCGGTAGCCGCCTTGATGACGTCCGGACCGCAGATAAACATCTGCGAGTTCTTGCGCGTCATGATCAGGAAGTCCATCAGCGCCGGGCTGTATGCAGCGCCGCCAGCGCAGGGACCGGCAATGATGGCGATCTGGGGAACCAGCCCCGAGACAGCAACGTTGCGGTAGAAGATCTGGCCGTAGCCGGACAGGGAGTGCACCGCTTCCTGAATGCGCGCGCCGCCCGAATCGTTGATGGCGACAACGGGAACACCGAGGTTCGCCGCCGTATCCATCATGTCGCAGATCTTCTTGGCATGCATGCGACCCAGCGAACCGCCGGAGACCGTGAAATCCTGCGAGAACGCCGCAACGGGACGGCCGTCGATCTGACCGATACCGGTAATGACGCCATCGCCCGGAAGGACTTTCCCCTTCAACTCCGCGGTCTGGTGATTGACATGCGCCCCGGATTCCTGGAAGGAATCCTTGTCATAAAGACCTTCGATCCGCTCACGCGCGGTCAGCTGTCCCTTTTGATGACGCTTCGCGAGTTTATCGGCGCCGCCGCCAAGACTTACTGCTGCGCGACGCTCGTTCAACTCCTCTAGTAGTTCCTTGCGTATTGCCATAAACGCTCCTTGGTCCCTTGGCCTGCTTCTAGGTTATGAAAAACCGGAATCCCCGAAATGACGGAGAAAAATCCAACGATTCCTTTATTGCCGCCGAGTGGAACTATCCCATCGAATTAGCGTCAACTAAATTGTGGGAATCCGACATATCAACTAAAAAGCACCGAGAAACGCGACAAAAAAACGCCCGAAACTCGGCTCCCAGTCCATATCCCGGACCTTGTCTTGTACGTCTGAAAACCCTTCGGTGCCACGCAAAAAGCAACAGCACAGGCAAATTTTCAGAGGTACAAGAAGTCGATCGGCAAAGCCGTAAGTTTATGGCGACCACCCTTCACAGTCAATCGAGAAACGGATTTGCGTGTGGGCACATCGTTGCACAATTGGCACACGTTTCGGGTGACGATGCGTGCAAAAACCAATCTGGAATGCCGGCAGCGCAACCAGATCGACGTATAAAACCGACGAATCGCCTCTCCGCTACGCCGCTTTCTTGGCAAGCGAGGCAATCCATTCCCGCTGCGCCGATCTGCGACGCGATTCAACCAGATATGCGCGTATTTTTTCCCGAGCCAGCGATAGCGGCTGCTCGCTTTCGGACTCGACAGAAACGCAGTTGATCACATGAAAGCCCATCGGCGATTCGACCACACGGGACAACTCGCCTGCCTGCAAAGCGAAGGCCACCCGATCCAGCTCCGGGTACAGCTGTCCTTTTTCCACTACGCCAAGCATCCCACCGCTCATGGCTGTCGTGCATTCGGAATATTTCGTCGCCAACTCGGAGAAGCGATGCGGCGACTTCAAAAGACGCGCCCGCACGTTATCAATCCTGCGACGCGCCGACGCCCGGTCGTTTCCCTTCAGCGTATCGTTGATGGTCACCAGAATGTGGCGCAACGTCCGGTTTTCAGGCCGACGGAATTTCTCCCGGTGCAATAGATAGAAAATTTCGATATCGGTCTCGCCGACCTCGACAACCCGGCTGGCCACGCGGTCCAGAACCGCGTCGAATTTGAGGTCTCGCTCCACGGCCTCGATCAGCGCTTGCTGATCCATTCCCGAATTATCCAGATCCGAGAGGTAGTCATCCTCTGAAGCATAGCGCCCCCGGATTTCCGCCAGCGCCTGGGCCAGAGAAGATTCCGGAAGCACGACCTGGGCAGCCTCGGGCGAGGCCAGAATACGCTGCTCGATGCGTTGCTGGCGCGACGCTACCGAGAGAACCCGTTGCCGCTCGTACGGATCCAGCGACGCTGGCGGTTTGTGGAAGAGTTCCTGGGACAACTTGAGCGCAAGATAGGGATTTACTTCAGGCATGATTCAACTCCGACAGTGAAGCAAGCGCCGATTCCGGCACGGCAAACGTGCGGCCCGGCAGACAATCAAAATGGACGTGGTAACAAATTTGCTCGTGCTCGCGCACCACGCGCAAGACTTCTCCAGGCGAGCCGAGAGGAATGCGCAGGTCGTTGCCGAGGGAGAGAATCCGCGCAGCCGCGATTCTTTCGCGACTTTCAAACGCGCCAGGAGTCCACGGCTCTTCAATGCCAATCAGTTCTTCTTCCCGACAACCGACCATTCGATCGGCGTCGAGAAAATGAACGGTGTAAACAATCTGTTCCCCGAGGAATGTGCCGACGTCGATGACGGTGCCGATGCTTCCACGACGTATCAACAGCGCACCCATCGCTTCGCCGGAAAATGTCCCGTCATTGCGCAAATTGCGGATCACCCGCACCTCGTCACCGAGATCCCAGCGCGTCAGCATGCGCGCCTCGACCGCCCGATGGACGCCAACGGCACGGTGGCTATTCCAGCCGCGCGCTTATGCACGCGAAAGACTTTCTCGGTCAGCGCGTCTGAGTGCACGAAGTCGTCGTAGGCCTGGCTCAGGCAAGCGCGGTAGTCTTCGAAGGTCACGCTGGATCTGTTACGCAAATAATCATGGAACCTCTGTAAGATGTGCAGCCGCGCAACGACAACGACCTCGGGGTTGAAATCGATTCCGAAGAACTCGAGAAAATCCTCGGCCGACTCAAGATCGTCCATTTGCCGTTCAAAAACAGTGTCCATCACCCGCTCCAATCAACAAAAGACCTCCGATCGCGCCGTCCACATGGGGCGGCGGTCCGTTGCGCAACGCAAGGTGTCAAGCATGCGCAACAGATCCTGCGGCGAAGGCGGGCGTTTTCTCTCCTCGACAAACCTGCGGACAATCAAGAGCAGGTCATCCGACTCATCCTCGCCGACATCCTTTCCCAGGGCACCAAAGACGGCTTTCAAGCCGCTTTTCCCGGAGTGCTTGCCCAGCACGAAGCGATGCTGCCGCCCGAGAATGCGCGGATCGAACCCCTGGTAATTGTCCGGATGTTTGAGCAGACCATCGATATGCACACCGGCTTCGTGCGTGAACACCCCCTCGCCGACCACGCTTTTTTGCCACCCCACCGGACGGCCCGAGGCACTGGCAACCAATTGGGAAATGGCGAGAAAACCGTCGAGGGTGATCCCGGCATCGATGCCATGACAACGCAGCAGACCGAGCACCACTTCCTCCAACGGCGCGTTGCCGGCCCGCTCGCCCAACCCATTGACGGTCGTGTTGACATGGGTCGCTCCAGCCCTCACAGCCGCCAACGTATTGGCCGTAGCCAGCCCGAGATCGTCGTGGGCATGCATCTCGATTTCCAGATCGGTCCGCGCACGCAACCAGCCGATGCGTTCGGCGACCATGAAGGGATCGAGCACGCCGAGCGTGTCGGCGAACCGGAGTCGGCGAGCCCCGGCACGCTGAGCCGTTTCCGCAATCTGCGCGAGGAAATCGGGATCGGCGCGCGAAGCATCTTCGGCGCCGATGCAGACATCGACACCCCGATCGAGTGCGCTCGCCACGTGGCGGCCGAGATTGCCAAGCAGCCAGGAGCGGTCGAGGCGCAACTTATAGGCGAGGTGCTGATCGGAGGACGGCACCGAGATGTCCACACAATGCACACCTACTTCGCACGAAGCCAGAATGTCGGCTTCGCACATCCGACTCCAGACCATCAACCGGGCGGAGAGGCCGAGCGAGGCCACCGCGCGAATGCTCTCGCACTCGACAATCCCCATGGCCGGAATGCCGATCTCCATTTCAGGGATTCCGAGCGCATCCAGTTGACGGGCAATGGCGACTTTTTCCTCGACGCTGAACGCCACGCCTGCCGATTGCTCGCCATCGCGCAGGGTCGTGTCGTTGATGACAATCGATGCAGGTTCAGTTTCAGACATTGGGACCTCCTGCTTTTGAAAAAGCAAATCCAATGCCTGGAAACAAACTTCTTATATTTCAGCCAACTAGGAACGACAACCCACCAAACAAATGCGCCGGTTTGGTGCAAAGCACACAAAATGCCCCCGAATGCGACATTGCAAAAACCGCTTCTCATCGTTTCCGCAGCCACGTGATGGCCCCAGGCCCTACAATTGCCCCTTTCTCCCCTGCCATGGAGCCCAACGCCGCCTTCAGCGGAAACGGCACGATCGACACGAATGAATGAAGAGCGCAACGACCCCTCGGCACCCGGTGCCGACCTCCGGCGAAACGAACCTGTCTCGATAAGCGGCCAGGTGCACCGCCAGTTACGCAACGCCATCATCCGGGGGGAAATCACGCCGGGTGTCGCCCTTTCCGAATCGGAAATCGCCCGTCAGTACCAGACCAGCCGGCAACCGGTGCGCGAAGCCTTCATCAAGCTGGCGGAGGAACGGCTGGTGAGCATCCAGCCGCAGCGGGGCACCTTCGTCGTCAAGATATCGGTCGCCGACGTACTCGATGCGCGCTTCGTCCGCGAAGCGATCGAGATTGCCGTGACCCGTGAAGCCGCGACATCCGCGCCGCTTTCGGCGATCAAGGAATTACGGTCTCTGGTTGACCGGCAAAACTTGCTGGAGCATGGACACAACGACGAATTCCTCGCGCTCGACGAGGAGTTTCACCGCACAATCGCCTTGTCCGTCGGACGCGCCCATGCCTGGCGGGTGATCGAAGGCATCAAGGCGCAGATGGATCGCATCCGCTACATCAGCCTCGACGCCGCCACGCCGATTGCGCTGATCATCGAACAGCACAAACGGATCGTCGACGGCATCGAAGCGGGCGATCCGACGATTGCCGCAGCGGCAATGCGCAGCCACCTTCGGGAAATCACCCTTTCCCTCCCTGACATCGCCGGTCGCTTCCCGGAGATGTTCGAGAGGGAGTGATCAGAGCCGCACAAGATTACGCGGCGGACCGCCCGGCGAGGGCCAACACCTCTGCCCAGACGCCGTCATCGACGACGATGCCATTGGCACGGTGTTCGCCGCGGATGCGTAATGTCGATTGCCCCGGATAAAGAACTTCCTTGCTGTTCTCGGCGGGGACCGACGCGTTGACGTAGTCGGCGACGCTGTCCGCCACCTTGTCCGTAAACTCCTCGCCGCCAAGCTGGCGAGGGTCGAAGACGATGAACACTTGCGAACAACCGGTACAGCTGCCTTTCCCGACCGCATCGATCTGGTTGGTCGGCAATCCCTCGGACAGCACGGCGGCCAAGGTATCCAGGAGAATGGCGAAGCCGGAGCCCTTCCAGTATCCCATCGGCAGAATACGCATCGACTGCTCGATCGGTCCCGGCTCGGAGGTCAGATTGCCGTCCTTGTCGAACCCGCCCGGATAAGGCAGCGAGGCTCCTTTGAGCCTGGTCACCTGCAATTTGCCGTAGGAATACTGCGACATCGCCATGTCCAGAACGATATTCCCCTTCTTGCGCGGGACGGCCATCACGAAGGGATTGTTTCCGAGACGGGGATTCTTCCCGCCCCAGGCCGGCATGCAGGATTCCGTATTCGTCCAGCTGATCGCCACGAACCCCTTGTCCGCCGCGTGCCAGCCGTACGTACCGCCGCGCATCCAGTGCGTCGTATTGCGCAGCGTCACGATCCCGACGCCCTGCTGTGCGGCAATCGCCATCGCGCGCTCGGTGGCGAACAACGCGTTCAGTATCCCCGGCCCGGTATGCCCGTCGTAGATTTCGATGACGCCGAGTTCCTTGACGATCGTCGGCCGCGCCTTGGCATCCACCCAGCCGCGGTTGAGATAGTCCACGAAACGGGGCACACGGTTCAGTCCGTGCGAGTAAATCCCGTCGCAGCTTGACTCGGCGTGGATCCGCGCACAGGTGCGGGCATCCGCCTCATCCATCCCGGCCCGGACAAAAGCCTCGGTGACCACTTCGTACACCGTATCAAAAGGAATGCGTGCCATCAGTCTTCTCCAGATTTCAAACAGTCAAACGTATCGGATTACCAGTTCCACAACGTCCCGTCTTCGAGACGCGCCACCGGCAGGTACGCCGGCTCGTAGGGGTATTTGGCCGCCAGCTTCTCGTCGATTTCCACGCCGAGCCCCGGCTTGTCGCCCGGATGCATGAAGCCATCGTCGAAACTCCATGCGCACTGGAAGACTTCCATGGTCTGCTCGTGGTAGCCCATGTACTCCTGCATCCCGAAATTCGGCACCCACAGATCGAAATGCAGTGCAGCCCCCATGCATACCGGCGACAGGTCCGACGGGCCGTGGCTGCCCGTACGCACCTGGTACAAGGCAGCGAGATCGGCAATTCTACGCAGATGGGTGATGCCGCCGGAATGCGTCAGGGTCATGCGGATGTAATCGATCAACTGCTCTTCGATCAGCTGCTTGCAGTCCCAGATCGAGTTGAAGACCTCGCCGACGGCGATTGGCGTCACGGTGTGCTGGCGGATCAACCGGAAAGCCTCCTGGTTTTCCGCCGGGGTCGGATCTTCCATCCAGAACAGCCGATAGTCTTCGATGGACTTGCCGAGACGCCCGGCCTCGATGGGGGTCAGGCGATGGTGCACATCGTGCAGGAGATGGATATCGAAACCGAATTTGTCCCGCACGGCTTCGAAGAGTTTGGGCACGTAGTCGAGATATTTTTCTGTCGACCAGGAGTGCTCTTCCGGCCATCCCTTGGTCGCCGGCTCGTAAGCCCCGCCCTTGGAAACGCCGTAGACCGACTTCATTCCCGGAATGCCGCATTGCGCGCGAATCGCCTTGAAGCCTTTTTCCTTGTATTTGGCAAAGGCATCGAGCGTTTCCGGGATATCACGCCCCGTCGCGTGGCTGTACACCATCACGTGTTCGCGTGAAGCGCCACCGAGCAGTTGATAGACCGGCAGGTTGGCCACTTTCCCCTTGATATCCCACAAGGCCATATCCACGGCGGCGATGGCGGACATCGTGACCGGCCCCCGGCGCCAATAAGCGCCTTTGTACAAGTACTGCCAGACGTCCTCGATCTTGTGCGGATCACGCCCGATCAACAACGGACAAACATGGTCCTTGAGATACGACGCAACCGACAACTCCCGGCCGTTGAGCGTCGCATCGCCCAAGCCGGTCACACCGTCATCCGTCGTGATCTTCAGCGTCACGAAGTTCCGCCCCGGACAGCAAACAATAACGTCAGCACCGACAATTTTCATCGCACCCCTCCAATCAACCAACAACATTCGCACCATGCGGGAACAGCAATTCGATAAAACTACCATACCAGTATAGCTTAGCCAGGGATAAATGCACGCTCTCACGCCAGACATTTGAATCGTCGTTCAGCCAGATATGCGTTTATCCGCATCTTGCCAGACAAAAGAAAAGCCCCTACCATACAAGCGCAACTGAAACACCGTACCAAATAAAGCGCACCATCAATAATCTGATTCGGAGGGCTTCACCATGAAAAGAGGTATGTTGTTGCTGTCGTCGGTCGTTGCCAGCCTTGTGCTATGCACAAGCGCGCAAAGCGCCACCTACACCCTGAACGTCAACTCCGCGTTGACCGTGGACGATCCGATGTTCAAGGGACTGAATCAATTCAAGGCCGAAGTCGAAAAGCGCTCCGGCGGCCAGATTGAGGTCAAGCTGTTCCCGAGTTCGCAACTCGGTCCGGACGAGGACGTTCTGGAGCAGGCACGATCCGGCGCCGGTGTTGCCGTCCTGGTCGATGGCGGTCGTCTGGCCCCGTTCGTCAAGGAATTTGGCGTTCTGGGCGCACCTTATCTGGCCAACAACTTCGACGAAATGCGCAAGGTCGTCACCTCGCCGCTCTTCGAAGGCTGGGCACAAAAGCTCGGCAAGGCCTCCGGGCATCAGATCTTCTCCTTCAACTGGTTCCAGGGTGACCGGCATTTGCTGACCAGCAAGCCAATCACGAAACCGGCCGATTTGTCGGGCGTCCGCATGCGCACCCCCGGCGCCCCGGTATGGCTGGAAACCGTTCGCGGACTGGGCGCCACGCCGACGCCGATGCCTTGGGCAGAGGTCTATTCGGCCCTGCAAATGAAGGCGATCGACGCAGCCGAAGCGCAACACCCGGCCACTTACGGTTCTCGGCTGTTCGAGGTCATCAAGCACATCACCAAGACAGGCCATATCCAGCTGATTACCGGGCTCGTCGGATCGAAAATCTGGTTCGACAAGCTGCCACCAGACCTGCAGAAGGTTGTCCGCGAGGAGGCGCTCAAGGCCGGCGACGTCGCCTCGAAGGCAACGATCGACTCTCTCGCGAACTACGAGAAAATGATGAAGGAAAAAGGCGTAACGATCACCGAGATCGACACCAAGCCCTTCGTCGCCTCCACCGCTGCCGTTTACGAAAAACTGGGCTACAGCGATCTCCGGAAGGAAGTCAGCGCAATCCTCGGACGCTGAGCGGAGGACACGCCATGGTAAGCAAGCTGGTTTTGCTGGAAGAACGCCTTGCCATGGCGTTTTTCGCTGGAACGTCGATATTCGTGCTTATCGGCGCCATTACCCGGACAGCCGGTTCGCCTGTCATCTGGGCCGTCGACCTGGCGCAGTTGTGCTTCGCATGGGCGTGTGTCCTGGGCGCCGACCTGGCGCTCAAGAAGAACGCGCACATCGAGATCGACATCGTCATCCGCAATTTTTCGGTTACCGCACGCAGGTACCTCGCCATCATCTGGCTGATCGCCATCGCGGCCTTCCTCGCCATGCTGACCTGGTACGGCACGCAGCTGACGCTGATGAACACTGAGCGCGTTCTCGGTGACGTCGGTATCAGCTACAGCTGGGTGACCGGAGCAATTCCGACCGGATGCGCGTTGATGCTGGCAACCACGCTAAAACGGCTATATCGCGGGATGACCGGCCGCGAGAGACTCTCCCTCGAAGGCCACGACGGAACGGTGATCTAAATGAGCGGAACTCTGACCCTGCTTTTCCTCGCCCTGATGTTCCTGGGCATGCCCGTCGCTTTCGCCATCGGCATCTCGGCGGTGATGTTCTACATCTTCGGACCGGTTCCTGCGCAGATTGCCATCCAGAAGGTCGCCAGCATCACGCAGTCCTTTCCGCTTTTGGCTGTCCCGCTGTTTGTCTTCGCCGGTCACCTGATGAACGGCTCAGGCATCACCGAACGGCTGATCCGGCTCTCTACAGTGCTGACCGGCTGGATGCGTGGCGGACTGGCGCAGGTCGCCATCATGCTCAGCGCGTTGATGGGCGGCGTCTCCGGCTCCGCCGTCGCGGACGCCGCGATGGAAGCGCGCATCCTCGGGCCTGCCATGCTGAAAAGCGGCTACACAAAGGGTTACGCCGCCGCCGTCATTTCAGTGGGCTCGTTGATTACCGCGACCATTCCGCCAAGCATCGGCCTCATCCTGTATGGATTCATGGGCAACGTATCGATCGGCCGCCTTTTCGTAGGCGGCATCGTTCCCGGCATCCTGATGACCATCATCCTGATGAGCACAGCCTACTGGATTGCCTGCCGCCGCGGCTACGAGCCGGAACTCAAGGAATTCCCCTCCTTCAAAACGATCGCCATCAATGCATGGGAGTGCAAATGGGCGCTCATTTTCCCGATCCTGCTGATTGTCGGGATTCGCTACGGGATATTCACGCCTTCGGAAGCAGGAGCGTTTGCGGTTGCATACGCGATTGTCGTGGGCATGTTCGTCTATCGCGAATTGACGATGGAGAAACTCCTCGGAGCTCTCAGGCACAGCGTGACGGATGTGGGAATGATCATGCTGATCATCATGTTCTCTTCAATGATCGGCTACATGATTACCCTGGAAGGCGTCCCTCAGGCAGCAGCGACATTCCTTGTCGGGATAACCGACAACAAGATTGCCCTGATGATCCTGCTGATCTCCTTCATCATCGCGCTGGGCATGTTCCTGGAAGCCACAGTCATCGTGCTTCTCGTGACGCCGATACTGATGCCGATCATTACCCGCCTGGGCATTGACCCCGTTCACTTCGGACTGGTAATGATGACTTGTGTCACTTTCGGAGGGATGACCCCGCCGGTCGGGGTCGCGATGTTCACAGTCTGCGGGATGCTGAAATGCCCCATGGACGAATACACGCTCGAGGCCCTCCCGTTGCTTCTCGCGGTTATCGGTCTGGTGGCCTTGATGATCGTCTGGCCGACCAGTGTGTTATTCCTGCCAAATCTGGTATTCGGCAGCGCCTGATCGTGCCGGTAGTTCCACCACAAATCAACGACCAAGAGTATAAAGAGCGTTCAAACTGTTTCTTAACACAAGGAGGGAAGACCATGCAGTTACGCAAAAAAATCGCCGGTCTGGTTGCGTTGGCAACAACCGCACTTCTCTGCTCCGCCCCCGTTCAGGCGGCCGACATCACGCTGAAGCTCGGCCACCTCGCCAATGAGGAAAACTCGTGGCACAAGGGCGCACTGAAGTTTGCAGAGGAAGTCAAGGCGCTGACCAACGGCAAGGTCGAGGTCAAGGTATTCGCGAACGATGCGCTCGGCAAGGAAATGGACCTGATCAACGGCATGCAGTTGGGCACCGCCGACATGACCATCACCGGCGAATCCCTTCAGAACTGGGCGCCAAAAGCCGCCCTGCTGGCCCTGCCCTATGCCTTCAAGGACATGGCGGAAATGGACAAGGCCGTGAATGGACCGCTCGGCGAGGAGATCAAGAAGGAAGTCCAGGAAAAGGCAAAGGTTATCCCGCTGGCCTACTTCGCCCGCGGTGCTCGCTATCTCACATCGAACAAGCCGATCAAGACGGTTGACGACGCCAAGGGGTTGAAAATGCGCGTTCCGAACGTTCCGGTATTCGTGCAGTTCTGGAGAGCGGTTGGCGCCCAGCCGACCCCGATGGCTTTCGGCGAAGTATTTACCTCGCTGCAGACAGGCGTGATCGAGGCACAGGAAAACCCGCTCGCCCTGATCAAGTCGGCCAGCTTCTTCGAGGTGCAGAAATACGTGAATCGTACGGCGCACGTACGCTCCTGGATCTATCTGGCGATCGGCGAAAAGTCCTTCAACAAACTAAATGCCGAGCAGAAGAAAGCCGTCCAGGAAGCGGCCAAACGCGCTCAAGCCTATGAACGCGAGATCATGCTGGCCGACGAGAAAAAGCTGGAAGACGAGTTGAAAGCCAAGGGCATGACGTTCGTCGACACCGACCAGAGCGGATTCGCCATGAAAGCGAAGGAGGCCGTATTGACTGCGGCGAAGGACGAACTGAAGCCGACGATCCAGAAACTCTACGCCAACTGATCGCGCAACACTCCCTGACAAACGCGGAAACTTTTCCGCGTTTGTCGTTGGCTCAACCCATAAAAAGCACAAGGGAGGCCGAACGATGGTCAAACTCCTGAAACAAATCGAACGGCTGATCAGGGGAGGCACATGCATCGCCTTCGCCGTCATGATCTTGGCGGTTGTCGTTCAGGTCGTCGCCCGCACATTCATGTCGCAACCACCAATCTGGACCGAGGAAACGTCCCGCGTCGCGCTGCTCTACATCATGGGCCTGGGGGTCGGCGCATCCTTCCTGACCGGCGATCTGGTCAACGTCGACCTGGCATTGATGGTCATGCCGCCGTGGCTGCGCCGGGCATGCGAAATATTCTCCGCCGCTCTTGTCTCAGCCTTCGGATTTCTCCTGGTTCCCGGCGCTTGGGAATTCACCGTATCCGGCACCATGCAAACGTCACCGGTACTGCACGTCCAGATGCAATACGTCTTTGCCTGCGTGCTCTTCTTTTCGGTGCTGCTTGGCGTATTCGGCCTGATCAAGTTCATCAGGCTTGTCTTCAACGCTGCCGTTGCCGAGCCAAGCGGCCACGCCTCAACAAAAGGGTGAGTCATGGGAATTGCGATTCTTTTCGGCACGTTTATCCTTTGCCTGATCATCGGCGTTCCGGTCGCCGTTTGTCTTGGCGTGTCGTCCGTTGCCTACCTGGTGTTCTACGCGGACATCCCGCTTGTCGTCTTTCCCCAAAAGATATTCGCAGGTGTCGACTCGTTCGTCCTGTTGTGTATTCCCGGCTTCATCATGGCCGGTAGCCTGATGAACGGCGGCGGCATCACGGACCGGATCATCCGCTTTGCCAGCGCCGGCGTCGGCTGGATTCGCGGCGGCCTGGGTCTTACGAACGTGGCCGGATCGATGCTGTTCGCAGGCATCTCGGGAACGGCAGTCGCCGAGGCCGCGTCGATCGGCGCGGTTATGATTCCCGGCATGAAAAAGGAAGGGTATCCGATCAGTTTTGCGGCTGCGATCACCGCCGCCGCCTCGACGGTCGGCCCGATCATTCCGCCCAGCGTACCGATGATCATCGTCGGCGCCCTGACGGGCGTCTCCGTCGGACGCATGTTCATGGCCGGCGCCATCCCGGGCATTCTCCTCGGGCTGAGCATGATGCTCGTCTGCTATCTGCTGGCGGTAAAAAACGACTATCCGCGGCAGCCGTGGAAAGGCTGGAAGGAACTCTGGAATTCGTTTACCGGCGCGTTCT
Source organism: Gammaproteobacteria bacterium (assembly GCA_029289235.1). Classification (GTDB taxonomy): domain Bacteria; phylum Pseudomonadota; class Gammaproteobacteria; order Burkholderiales; family Rhodocyclaceae; genus Propionivibrio. The sequence continues at coordinate 8,850 of JARFTZ010000015.1, read as the reverse complement.
GGGCCCTGATGCTGACGGCGTTGATCGTCGGCGGCCTGCTGAGCGGGCTGGTCACGCCGACGGAAACCGCGATCCTGGCCTGCGTCTACGCGTTCGTGGTCGGCGTCTACATCTATAAAGGAATCACGCTACGCGACGTCCCCAAGATCATGATCGACAGCGCGATCACCTCCGCCGCCCTGCTGGCACTTGTCGGTATCGCCAACGTATTTGGCTGGATCATGGCCGCGGAGGAAATCCCGCAGACCATCGCCAAGGTCATGCTTGCGCTGACCAGCGACAGAACCGCAATTATCCTTCTGATCAATCTCCTGCTACTGATCGTCGGGATGTTCATGGAAACAATCGCGGCGCTGATCATCCTTTTCCCGACGCTCCTCGCGGTGGCAACAAAAGTCGGTATCGATCCGGTTCATTTCGCCACATTTGCCGTATTGAACCTGATGATCGGTTTGACGACCCCGCCGGTAGGTGTGTGTCTTTTCGTCTGCGCCAACATCGCAAAAGCACCGCTCTCGTCGGTGATCAAGGCGATCTTTCCCTTCCTGGTGGGGAACATCATCGTGCTGCTTCTCGTTTCCTTTATCCCGCAACTGTCGCTCTGGTTACCGAATCTGCTGTTCGGTGGGAAGTAATGTTCTGCGCAACAACCTCCTGTCCAGCCTTTGCCGGCAGGAGGTTCAATCTGCAAACTGGCCAGCAGCGTCCACTCCCGCCTGATAGGCGGCAAGATCCTCGACTCCTCGGAACACTGTATCCGGCCCGAGTTGCACAATCCGTTGCGAATGAGCGGGATCAACGACAGGCCGCCAATGCTCAAGGACATCCGACACCTTGTCGGGCGCATTGCACACCAGAAGCATGTCGCAGCCGGCACGCCACGCAGCCTCGACACGCTCGACGATGCCACCGGCGACACTGGCGCCCTCCATCGATAGATCGTCGCTGAATACCACGCCGCCGAAGCCGATCTCCCGACGCAGAATATCGATCCAGCGCGGCGAGAAACCGGCCGGTCGTTCATCCACCGCTGGATAAATGACATGCGCTGGCATGATTGCATCGAGTGCGAGTCGCCTGAACGGTTGCATGTCGGTTTCGATTTCGGCCAACGACCGCCGATCGACGGGAATGGCCAGATGTGAATCCGCCTCCACCCACCCGTGCCCCGGAAAATGTTTGCCGCAAGCACTCATTCCGGCTTGGCGAAGCCCCGCAATCAATTCCCCCGCCAGTTGCACGACCACCTCGGGATCGCGGTGAAAAGAACGGTCACCGATCACCTGGCTCCGCCCCCAATCCAGGTCGAGCACCGGCGTAAACGACATATCCACGCCATGACTCCTCAGTTCGCAAGCCAACACATAACCGATTTGCCGTGCAAGCGTCAGCGCACGCGGTGCATCGCACTCCCACAACCCTCCAAGGCGCCGCATCGCCGGCAAGCGCGTAAAGCCCTCGCGACAACGCTGGACCCGCCCGCCCTCGTGATCGATGGCGATCAGCAGCGAAGGGGAACGCAGCGCGTGAATTTCGGTGGTCAGCGCCGACAACTGTTCGGGCGAGGCGTAATTTCGCGCGAAGAGGATAACGCCACCGACGAGTGGATGGACCAGACGTTCACGATCCAGATCCGTCAGTTCATGGCCCGCGATATCGATCATCAACGGCCCGAGCGGGAGCATCACAGACATGGCAATTCCACTTCAGGAACGTTCGACAACGACGAAGGCAACGGCGTATTCCGTTTCATCGCTGATTGACAGGTGGGCGACAAGCGCACGTTCATCGAGATAGGCGGCCAATACCGGGGCGTAACTGAATACCGGCTTGCCCAGATCATCATGAATAACAGCAATATTCGGCAATGTCGCCGGTGCGACGACACCAATACCCAAGGCTTTGCCCAATGCCTCCTTGGCGGCAAAGCGCTTCGCCAGGAAGCGCGCTTGGTCGCGCACCTTGGCGAACTCGTCAATCTCGGAAGGAGCCAACAGCTTTTCAAGCGCACGCTGCCCGTGGCGTTCAAACAACCGACCGACCCGCGCAACCGACGCGATGTCGGTACCGATGCCAACGATCATGGCAATTGGGGTGGCAACGCGGCCGCCTCGCGCATCAGTCGCTTCATTTCACGAACGGCTTCACGCAACCCGACGAACACCGCGCGGCAGACGATCGAATGACCGATGTGCAATTCGCGGATTCCCGGCAAGCGCGCCACGGGCTGAACGTTGAAATAGTTCAGCGCATGGCCAGCATTGAAACGCATCCCGAGATCACGGATGGCATCCCCGGCCAGCCGGATTTTATCCAGTTCGGCAACCACGGCAGGGCTCTCGGCATCGCGTCCCTGCGTGTGGAAAGCGTGTGCGTAAGGCCCGGTATGAATCTCGCAGACACGCGCCCCGATGCGGGCCGCCGCCTCGACCTGACGAAGATCGGCATCGATGAAAACACTGCTGATGATTCCGGCGTCGGCCAGGCGGTCCACGGCCTGCTTCAATTTCTCTTCCTGCGCAACGATATCAAGCCCGCCCTCCGTGGTGACTTCATGACGCCCCTCCGGAACGAGCATCGCCATTTCCGGCTTTAGCCGGCAGGCAATGGCGACCATCTCGTCGGTCGCCGCCATTTCCAGGTTCAGCTTTATTTGCGTCAGTGTGCGCAGCTTTTCCACATCGGCGTCCTGGATATGGCGACGGTCCTCGCGCAAATGCACGGTGATGCCATCGGCACCACCGATATGTGCTTCCACCGCCGCCCATGCGGGCTCGGGCTCATAGGTCCGGCGAGCCTGCCGAATCGTTGCCACGTGGTCAATATTGACGCCCAGTTCAATCATAGTTCGTGGTACTCCATAAATATCTTTCGTGTCTCCAATGACTTACCACCCAGATAATGCGCGATCAACGCCCGCATCAACTGTTTGGCTTCCAACAACGTCCGTGCGTCGGAAAAATCATCTTCAGCAAGATCAATCAAGGTCTTGCCGCGGATAGCCAACGGTCCTCTCCCCGCAACGTCAAGCCTCACCGGCCCGCGCTCGATCTCGTAGGCGTAAAAGCCGTCCGGATCGACAGGATAGCCATTCACATCGTTGAGAAGCAACAAGCCATAGCCCAACTCCTGCAGGAAAGCACGCTCAAAACAGCGGATATCCGACTCGCGGGGAGTCAAGGCGAAGCGTCGCAGCACTTCGGCATAAAAGGAAAACAGCCGTGGATGCGCATCCTCGCGCGGGAGGAGATTTACCAGGAGTTCGTTGAGATAGTAGCCGCAGAACAGTGCCTTTCCCGTCAATAGCGGCTGCCCGCCTTGCCACTCTGCTTTCATCAGGGTCTGTACCTCGCCTTTGCCGGCCCACGACAGTTCAAGCGGCTGGAAAGCCATCAGCACCCCTCGCATGACGGATCGCGCACGCCGGGCACCCCGCGCGAGTAACGCCACGCGCCCGTAATCCCGTGAAAAAGCTTCAACGATCAGGCTGGTTTCGCGAAATGGGTAACTGTGCAGAACATACGCCGGCTGCCCATCCACTTTATGTCGATGTTGCATGGAATCGCTATCGGCGCAAGTGCGGAGCCTATTCGTACCCTAAGCTCTTGAGCAGACGCTCGTCATCGGACCAGCCCGACTTGACCTTGACGAACACCTCAAGAAACACTTTTCCGTCGAACAGACGCTCCATGTCCTGACGCGCTTCGGAAGCGATTCGCTTGAGCATTTCACCGCCCTTGCCGATGACGATGCCTTTGTGCGCCGCGCGGTCCACAACGATCGCCGCGCTGATTCGACGCAAAGCCCCGTCAATCTCGAATTTTTCGATCTCGACGGTGGTCGCGTAGGGCAACTCGTCACCGATCAAGCGGAAGACTTTCTCGCGGATATATTCCGCGGCGAGAAAGCGTTCGCTTTTGTCGGTGATATCGTCTTCCGCAAAAAGCAGTTCATCGTGTGGCAGGTATTTACGCACCTCTGCAAGCAAGTCCTGGAGTTGATTCCCCCTTGTGGCACAGACAGGAACGATGGCTGCGAACGGATACTCCTTCGAAAAACCAGCCAACAGCGGCAGCAGGCTGTTCTTTTCCTTGAGCATATCCGTTTTGTTGACTGCCAGGATGACTGGTTTTCCCTCGGGCAACAGGCGAATCACCGCCCGGTCCTGCGCACTGAAGGCCTTTGCCTCGACGACGAAAACCACCACGTCGACATCCGCCAGCGCCTGAGTAACACCCCGGTTCATGGCGCGATTCAGGGCGCTGGCATGTTTCGTTTGAAAGCCCGGGGTATCGACAAAAACGTACTGCGCATCCGCTTCGGTAAGGATGCCGGCAACCCGGTGACGCGTCGTCTGCGCCTTGCGCGAAACGATACTTATCTTTTCACCGACCAGTCGGTTGAGCAGGGTCGACTTACCCACGTTGGGACGACCGACGATGGCCACATAGCCGGATTTCAAATCTGTCACGACATTCACCGCTCATCCGTATTGAAGTTCAGCATTTCCAGCGCTTTTTCCGCCGCCATCTGCTCCGCGGCCCGCCGGCTCCCGCCACGTCCTTCGGAGCGAACATGCAGGCGCTCTATCTCGCAGGCCATGTTGAATACCTGTGCGTGCGCCTCGCCATCGGTGCTGATCAACAAGTATTTGGGCAAGGGCAAGCGCCTTGCCTGCAAGTATTCCTGCAGGCGCGTTTTCGCATCCTTGTTCGGCCTCTCAAGCGAGAGCCCCCCGAGCATCGCCCCGTACAACCGGCAGATGACCGTACTGGCCACCTCGAACCCGCCATCAAGCCAGATGGCGCCGAAGACAGCCTCAAGCGCATCGGCAAGAATCGAGGGCCGGCTCGCGCCACCGCTCTTCAACTCGCCTTCGCCGAGACGGATATACCCGCCAAGCGACAAGGACAGCGCAAGAGAATGAAGAGAGTCCTGCCGCACGAGGTTCGCCCGCAGCCGGGACAAATCCCCTTCGGGCGCATCCGGGAATTTTGCATACAGCTCCCGCGCGATCACCGCATTCAGAATCGAGTCACCGAGAAACTCCAGCCGCTCGTTATGTTGGGCGCTGTGGCTGCGATGGGTCAGCGCAGCCGACAACAGGGACTTGTCCCGATAGACATAATCCAGCGCTTTCTCAAGAGAATCAGTCATGCGAGGACTCAGCGCTCCGATGACGACCCCTGGAAGTCGATCAACAGGCTGACATTGAGAAACAAGGGAATCCGCTTTTCGTATTCGAATGCGATGACCACTTGGTTGCCTTCCTTGGAAATATCCAGATCCGCCGCAGTGATCGTTTCGATATGATCCACATCGGCATATTTTCCGAAAATGGCCCGGATTTCCGGCACGGTTTTCCCGCTGGAATTCGCCGCCGTCGAAGCAACGATTTTCTTGATCTTGTAATAATCGATGACTTCGGGTGCCACCCGGATGCCCAGCAAGGCCACCGCCGCGATAACCGCCCCCCAGACCAGCAGGCCTGACAAAGAAACTCCACGCTGATGCCGCATTATCCGATTTCTCCTTTTATTTGAACGGACCGATACGCTTCAGGTCGCCAAAATTGAGCCAGATGAAAAACGCTTTTCCGACAATGTTTTCGTCCGGAACGAATCCCCAGTACCGGCTATCCCGGCTGTTGTCCCGGTTGTCACCCATTACGAAATACTGTCCCTTGGGAACGGTGCAGATTACACCTGCATTGTTGTAGAGACAATTCTCCCGGCCCGGGAATCGCGCCACGTCCATGATGAAAGCCGGCGCATCCTTGTCGGTCAAGATGCGGTGATCGAAGCCGTTGACGCGCTCGACGTATTGTTGCGAGTAATACAGCCGCTCGGGATGAAGATAGTCATCCACCCTCACCTGCTCGACCGGTTTCCCGTTGATCGTCAGGCGCTTGTTCTGGTACTCGACCTTGTCGCCCGGCACCCCGACGATTCGCTTGATGTAGTCGAGCGACGGATCTTCGGGATAGCGAAACACCATGACATCACCGCGTTGCGGCTGGTTGATGTCAATGATCTTTTTGTTGATCACCGGCAGGCGGATGCCATAGGTGAACTTGTTGACCAGAATGAAATCGCCCACCTGCAAGGTCGGGATCATCGAGCCGGACGGAATCTTGAACGGTTCGACGACGAATGAACGCAGAACGAACACCACCAGAATGACGGGGAAAAAGCTGGCGCCATACTCGACCCACCAGGGATCCTTCGAACCGGGCGCCCGCAGCTTGCGGAAAAACACGACATCGGCCAACCAGATGGCTCCGCTCGCCAGCAAAAGGCAAAACAGGATCAGCGCAAAATTCACCGACAATCTCCTTTTCTATTTATCTACCCGCAGCACGGCGAGGAAGGCTTCCTGCGGAATCTCGACCGAACCAACCTGTTTCATGCGCTTCTTGCCGGCCTTCTGCTTCTCCAGAAGTTTCCGTTTCCGCGTGATGTCGCCGCCGTAGCACTTCGCCAGCACGTCCTTGCGCAACGCCTTGACGTTCTCCCGGGCGATGATGTTCGAGCCAATCGCCGCCTGAATCGCCACGTCATACATCTGGCGCGGGATCAACGAACGCATCTTCGACGCCAGTTCACGCCCCCGATAGACCGAATTCGCCCGATGCACGATAACCGACAAGGCATCGACCTTCTCGCCGTTGATGAGGATGTCGAGCTTCACGACATCGGCCGGACGGAACTCCTTGAACTCATAGTCCAGCGAGGCATAGCCCCGGGATACGGACTTGAGCTTGTCGAAGAAGTCCATGACGACTTCGGCCATCGGCATTTCGTACGTCAGTTGCACCTGACGGCCGTGATAGATCATGTCGACCTGATTGCCGCGCTTCTGGTTGCACAGCGTGATGACGCTGCCGAGATAATCCTGTGGCACGAAAACGGTGATGGTGATGATCGGCTCCCGAATCTCCTCCGTCTTCGTCACTTCAGGCAGCTTCGCCGGATTCTCGACCTGGATGACGTTGCCGTCGCGGGTCACGACTTCGTAGATCACCGTCGGCGCTGTCGTGATCAGGTCCTGGTCGAATTCGCGCTCCAGGCGTTCCTGCACGATCTCCATGTGCAACAACCCGAGGAAGCCACAACGAAAACCGAAGCCGAGCGCCTGCGAGACTTCCGGTTCGAAATGCAGCGAGGCGTCGTTGAGCTTCAGTTTCTCCAGAGCTTCGCGCAGGGAATCGTATTGATTCGCCTCGACCGGATACAACCCGGCGAACACCTGGGATTTGATTTCCTTGAATCCCGGCAACGGCTCGGCTGCCGGCCGGTCGGCCAGCGTCAAGGTGTCGCCGACCTTGGCTGCCTGCAGCTCCTTGATGTTGGCGATGACATAACCAACCTCGCCGGCCGCCAGACAATCCCGCTGCACGGCCTTGGGCGTAAAGACCCCGACCTGCTCGCACAAGTACGTTCCACCGCTGGCCATCAACCGGACCTTGTCCTTGGGCTTCAGGACGCCATCGACGACCCGCACAAGCATGACGACCCCGACATAGTTGTCGAACCATGAATCGATCAGCAGCGCCTTGAGAGGCGCATCCTCGTCGCCTTTCGGCGCCGGGATGCGCTCGATGATCGATTCGAGAATGTCTTCGATCCCCAACCCGGTTTTCGCCGAGGCGAGCACGGCGTCGGAGGCATCGATGCCGATGACGTCCTCGATTTCCTGGCGTGCATTGTCGGGCATCGCCGACGGAAGATCGATCTTGTTGAGAACAGGCAGGACTTCCACACCGAGGTCGATCGCCGTGTAGCAATTCGCCACGGTCTGCGCTTCGACGCCCTGCGAAGCATCGACAACCAGCAAGGCTCCCTCGCATGCCGAGAGCGAACGCGACACCTCGTAGGAGAAGTCCACATGCCCCGGGGTGTCGATCAGATTCAGGTTATAGACCTGGCCATTGCGGGACTTGTACTGGAGCGCCGCAGTCTGCGCCTTGATGGTGATCCCGCGCTCACGCTCGATGTCCATCGAGTCGAGCACCTGCTCCTCCATCTCCCGTTCCGAGAGACCGCCACACAGGTGAATGATCCTGTCGGCCAGCGTCGATTTGCCGTGATCGATATGTGCAATGATCGAAAAGTTTCGAATGAATTCCAAACGCATTTTCCGCAATCAACAACCGTGAATTCGATTACAAAAAAGGGTGCCAATGGGCACCCTGTTCAAACTGCCAAAGACGCCGGATTTTAGCGGAAATTTCCCAAATAAGCATTCAAAACAAAGTAAGTTAATGATTAAAAAAACTTTTCAGCAATCCGCTGTCTAAGAATTTTTGTCATATTTTGAAAATCTATCCTAGCATTTGCAATGCTTCCAGCGGAGGTCTTAGACAGCGGCTCTAACAAAATATAGCCAAGTCTAGCTATGTATAACTACGCTTTCCTTTCTAGCTGCGCTGACTGCGCCGATACAGCGGTTCCCATCCGGCAACATTCGGATCGTCGGGAGGCGTTGTGCTGAAAACAGGCTGCGCGGTACAGGCTCCGAGAGCCATGAATGCGCACGGTTCGTCATCAGGAGGGTTTCCACCCTTCAAAACCGCATCCTCTGCCTCGATCCAAGCCTGACGCCATCCAACCCAAGCGTATTGAATGCTCTGACAGACGTAAGCACCGTTCTTGCGCGTAATTGACCAAGAATGGCGATCACAGAATTGTTCAAATGAATCGCGGATCGGGTCGACGATCTGGTGCCAATCACGTCTTACGACAACACCAGCCTCATCGAACATTTCGGCAAGCTGTTCGTCTGTCGGGGCAATCCAGTTGCGAATCCGATTTCCACATTCCGCAGCCTCTCGTACTTGCTCTGTCGAGC
>JARFTZ010000014.1 GCA_029289235.1 Gammaproteobacteria bacterium | reverse complement strand
ACGCACGAAACCTGGCTCGAGGACAACCGCTATCTGAACATGACGTTCCTCACGGAACAGAAAAAGGAGTTGTTGAGACTGGCCGCCTGAAGTGGCCGCGCGCTGTCGGCGCCGCTCCGGGCTACGCCCTCCGCGTCACCGACAGCGCAAAAGGATCAACCGAATACCCATCCACCTTTTTGCACAACTTGACGCACACAACTCCGAACGCCCGCCCCGCGACGAACGTCCGCAATAACCCCGTAATCGGCATGGTTACGTAGCGTGTTGGGGAAATGTCGGCCGCGTGGGCAGTTGTGGATTTCCACCTGCCCGCCTGGCGCCGGAAGTGGTTTAATTGCGGCTTTTCTTTTTTTCCGCTTTTCCGGAGTCAGGATCTCCCATGCCCGTCTATGCCCTCGGCGCCCATACGCCAAACGTTCATCCGCAAAGCTGGATCGCCCCGAACGCGGCGGTCATCGGTCAGGTCACTATCGAGCGTAACGTCTCCATCTGGTGGAACTGCACGCTGCGCGGCGACACCGACCTGCTCCACGTCGGAGAGAACACCAACATCCAGGACGGCTCGGTGCTGCACACCGACCCGGGCCTGCAACTGGTCATCGGCCGCGACGTCACCATCGGTCACCGGGTCATCCTGCACGGTTGCGTCGTCGGCGACGGCTGCCTGATCGGCATGGGCGCCACCCTGCTCAACCGCTCGGTGATCGGCAAGCACTGCCTGATCGGCGCCAACGCGCTGATTCCCGAAGGCAAGGTCATCCCCGAACGCTCGCTGGTCGTCGGCGCGCCCGGACGCATCGTCCGCCAGCTGACCGACGAGGAACTGGAGAAGATCGCCCGCGGCAACCAGCACTACATCGAGAACTGGCAGCGTTACCAGCAGGAACTGCGGCCACTCTAAGGAAACGCTGAAATAATCGTCACCCCGGCGAAGGCCGGGGTCCAGTTCGTCGAATTTTATGGATTCCGGCCCTCGCCGGAATGACGAATCCTCAGTAAATCAGCTCTTCCCTAAAAGGTTTCAAGCGATGACCACCCTGCTGCTCAAGGACGCCGACGTCCTCGTTACCATGGACGCCGAACGGCGCGAAATTCCCGGTGGCGGCGTGTTCATCCGCGATGGCGTCATCGAGGCGGTCGGACCGACACCGGAACTCCCGACAACGGCCGACGAGGTCGTGTCGCTCGCCGGCTGCGTCGCCCTGCCCGGCCTCGTCAACACGCACCACCACATGTACCAGAGCCTGACGCGGGCGATCCCCGGCGCGCAGGACGCCGAGCTGTTCGCCTGGCTGCGGCGACTGTACCCGATTTGGGCCGGCATCACGCCGGAGATGATCCGCGTGTCGACACTGACGGCGATGGCCGAGCTGATCCTCTCCGGCTGCACGACGTCCAGCGACCACCTCTACCTCTACCCGAACGGCGCGCGGCTCGACGATTCGATCGAGGCCGCGGCGACGATCGGCATGCGCTTCCACGCCGCGCGCGGCAGCATGAGCGTCGGCGAAAGCCAGGGCGGTCTGCCGCCCGACCGGCTGGTGGAGGACGAAAGGACCATCCTGAAGGACACCCGGCGCCTCATCGAGACCTGGCACGATCCAAAGCGGCACGCCATGCAGCGCATCGTCGTCGCCCCCTGCTCGCCGTTCTCGGTCAGCCGCGACCTGATGCGCGAAGCGGCCGAACTCGCCCGCCAGTACAAGGTCTCGCTGCATACCCACCTCGCCGAGAACGACAACGACGTCGCCTACAGCCGCGAGAAGTTCGGCATGACGCCGGCCGAATACGCCGAATCGCTCGGCTGGGTCGGCCACGACGTCTGGCACGCGCACTGCGTCAAGCTCGACACGCCGGGCATCGACCTGTTCGCCCGCACCGGCACCGGCGTGGCGCACTGCCCCTGCTCTAACATGCGCCTCGCCTCCGGCATCGCGCCGATTCCGGCGATGCGCGAGGCCGGCGTGCCGGTCGGCCTCGGCGTCGACGGCAGCGCCTCGAACGACGCCGGCCACCTGCTCGGCGAAACCCGCCAGGCAATGCTGCTCGCCCGTGTCGGCTTCGGCCCCGCCGCGATGAGCGCCCGCCAGGCGCTCGAACTCGCCACCCTCGGCGGCGCCAGGGTGCTCAACCGCGACGACATCGGCGCACTCGCGCCGGGGATGAGCGGCGACATCGTCGCCTTCACCACCAACGGTCTCGATCTTGCCGGTGCCGCAGTGCACGACCCGGTCGCCTCGCTGGTGTTCTGCACGCCGCAAAACGTGCGCCATTCGGTCATCAACGGCAAACGAATCGTTGGCGATGGACAACTGCTTCCGGTCGAGTTGCCGGCGCTGATCGAACAGCACAACAGGCTGGCGCGGGAGTTGATCAACAGTCGCCATTGACGGCGATGTATCTCCCGAACCGGACGATGTGACATGGAACAACAGGGAGATACAAATGGCCAGAACCGAGCGATACCACAAGATCCGCGCCATCCTCGGAGCGACGCGCAGGCTGCGCCTCCAGGAGTTGATGACGCGGTTCGAGGTCTCAAGAGCAACCGTATTCCGCGACATCGCCTTCTTGCGCGACCGTCTCGGCGTACCGCTTGAGTACGATCGGAATACTGGCGAATGGCGTCTCCTTGAACACCAGGATCTAGCCGAGTTACCCGGCCTCTGGCTGACCGCCACCGAAATCCACGCCCTGCTGAGCATGCAGCAACTGCTGGAGAACATCGATGCCGGCGGACTCCTGCGCGACCACCTGCAGCCCCTGCGCCAGCGTCTGCTCGGCATGCTCGGCACGGGCAGCCACTCCGCCGAGGAAATTGCCCGGCGCATCCGCATCCTCGCCGCCGCGCCCCGTGCCTGCACCGTGGCCGGATTCGAAACCATCGCTGATGCGCTACTCACCCGCCAGCGGCTGAAAATCCACTACCACGCCCGCACCACGGCGGAAGACTCCATTCGCGAAGTTTCCCCGCAGCGCCTCGTCCACTACCGTGACAACTGGTATCTCGATGCCTGGTGCCACACGCGCCGCGCCCTGCGCAGCTTCGCGATCGAGCGTATCGCCAGCGCAAAGCCCCTCGCCAAGCCGGCGAGTGAAATCGACGACGCCGAACTCGACCGCCAACTGACCACCGGTTACGGCATCTTCGCCGGCAGTGAAGTGCATTGGGCCACCCTGCGCTTCTCCACCCACCGCGCCCGCTGGGTCGCCAGCGAGCGCTGGCATCCCCGGCAGGAAAGCTGCTGGTTGCCCGACGGCCGTTACCAGCTGCGCCTGCCCTACAGCGCCGACCCGGAACTGATCATGGACATCCTGAAATACGGCCCCGATTGCGAAGTCGTCGAGCCCGCCGACCTCAGGCAACGGGTAAGGGAAGCACTGGCGGCAGCGATGAAAAATTATTCGTGAGTCGCAGGTTATGAGACTGGGATTGGATAGGATGGGCGTGAAATCGATGAACTGGAGATAGCTGTGAGCACGGAAAAGGAAGTCTTGTCGGTCGATCCTGCCGCACTGACATCCCGGATGAATGTGGACAGCGACAGGGAAGAAGAACGGGTTGCGCATCTCAGAAATGATGGGGGCCGTTTGGTCTGCCACGATCTGGACGATCATCTGGCCGAGGTTTCCCGACTCGCCGCGATGTTTGCGGAAGCATTCGGCGCGGCTCCCTGGGCGGCACTTGCCGGTTTGTGGCACGACCTTGGCAAATTCCGCGAAGGCTTCCAGCGCTATATCCGCCAATGCGGCGACCCGGATGCGCATATCGAGGGGCGCGTTGCCGGAGCGGACAAGACACATTCGGCGGCCGGCGCCCTATGGGCGCAGCGCTATCTCGAAGAAGTGGATAAACGCACGGGGCCGGTCGTCGCCCGCGTACTCTCCTACCTGATCGCCGGCCATCATGCCGGGCTGTCGGATTGGGCGGGCGAGAACAAGAGCCTGCATAACCGCTTTGCCTCCGAAGACGCCCAAAGGGAGCTGGCGACGGCCTGCGCCGCGACCATTCCCGAACATCTCCTGAAACCGGCCGGTTCCTTGCCCGATATGGCGGATCTGTTCCGCTACCGCGACGACGACAAGGATGATCCCATTCCCGGACGCTTTGCGCTTTGGGTGCGCATGCTCTTTTCCTGCGTGGTGGATGCCGATTTCCTCGATACCGAAGCCTTCATGTCGCCGGGAAAAAGCGAAGTACGGCAGGGCTTTCCCGGTCTCGATGTACTGGAGCAGTCGCTTTCCGAACGTCTCGCCAGAATGGCCCGCGACGTTGCCGCGCGCGGCGAGGCCGATAGCAAGGTCAACCGCAAGCGCGCCGAAGTTCTGCGCGTCTGTATCGCCAAGGCGGAACTGCCGCCTGGTGTGTTCAGCCTGACGGTGCCGACCGGTGGCGGCAAGACCTTGTCCAGTCTGGCTTTCGCGCTACGCCACGCGGTACTTCAAGAAAAAAACGATCAGCGAACGGTGAAGCTCAAACGCCGGATCATCTATGCCATTCCCTACACCAGCATCATCGAGCAGACGGCCGGTATTTTCCGGGGAATTTTCGGCGACGAGAACGTCATCGAGCACCACAGCAACGTCGAAGTCGACGAGACCCGGGAAACCGCCCGCTCGCGGCTCGCGTGCGAGAACTGGGACGCGCCGCTGGTCGTCACCACCAACGTGCAGTTGCTGGAAAGCTTGTTCGCCAACCGCACCTCACGCTGCCGCAAACTGCACAACCTGATCGGTAGCGTCATCGTTCTCGACGAAGCGCAATTGCTGCCGGTTGCTTACCTGCAGCCGGTGGTCGATGTGCTGCGCCTGCTGGTCAAGGATTACGGCGTTACGCTGGTGTTGTGCACCGCTACCCAGCCGACGCTGGAAAGCCGGACCGGCTTCGATCAAGCCAAGGCCTTGCGCGGCTTCAAGGCGGGTGAAGTGCGCGAGATCGTCGACGACTTGCCCGGCCTTTACGCCGATCTGGAGCGAGTGCGGGTGCATCTCCCTGCCGATCTGAACGCGACGCGAACCTGGGACGATCTTGCGCCGGAAATCGCCCGCCATGAGGCCGTACTCGCCATCGTCGGCCGCCGCGCCGATGCCCGCGATCTCTACCGGCAACTCAAGACGGAAAGTTCCGAAGGGCTCTGGCACCTGTCCGGCCTGATGTGCGCCGAGCATCGCAGCGACACCATCCAGGCCATCAAGGCCGCGCTGGCCGAACGGCGGCAGGCCTTGAGCACGGGAGAGGTCACCCAACCGATCCGGGTGGTCAGCACGCAGTTGGTGGAAGCTGGCGTCGACATCGATTTTCCCGTGGTTTACCGGGCACTGGCCGGACTCGATTCCATCGCCCAGGCCGCTGGGCGCTGTAACCGCGAAGGGCGGCTGGAAAGAGGTGAGGTCTATGTCTTTGTGCCGCCGCAAGAACCACCGCCTGGTCTGCTGCGTATGGCTAAGCAGAAGACGCAGCATTTATGGAAGGCGCTGCAAGCAGGCTCAAATCCAATGGGAGTAGAGCGTTTTGGCGAGTATTTCAGTGCGCTATATCGGGATTCGTCCTTGGACGCGAAAAACATTCGGGATTTGTTGCGTAGTCGCGGCCCTGAATTTCAAGTCATGTTCCGCACTGCCGCCGAGCGCTTCCGGCTGATCGACGAACAGGACGGCGCCACGGTCTTCGTCCGCTACCGGCGTGACCCGGAAGACGACCGCATCGGCATGTGGCTGAACACCCTCAAGAAGAACGGCCCGGACCGCTGGCTCCTGCGCAAGCTGCAACGCTACGGCGTGACCATCTACAACAACGACCTGCAGCGCCTGCTCAAGCAAGGCGACATCGAACCCTTGGGCGGCGACTTCCCCGGCTTGTACGTGCAGTCGGCAGATAACGACGTGCTTTACGACAAGGTGCTGGGGATCAATGTTGATGGTGTGCCGGGTGATCCCGGGAGTCTCGTCCAATGAGACTACCTATTCAGACAATGACAGTAAAAGGGCCGGGACAAGCCCGGCCCACATTGTTACTAACAAACCCTTCTAAGTTTCAATCCACGTCGCTATTACGACGATGAAAGATAGTATCAGATTAGCCAGAAATAAAAGTACTCTAACTAACCCTCTAAGAAATATATTATGATTTGCACCGTTACCTGGCCAGGAACGGTGCAAATGAACAACCTAATTGGATTGCTGCAGGAGTTGCGGTTGATGAAAGATCAGCCATCTCACCGCTATTACGCGGCGTGGCTGCTGGTTCTAACAGTCATTGTCGGTGGCTTATTTTTTCGCTCGACGTTGATGATGGAGTTGCTGTCGAGATTTTTTTAGTGACAAGGAGAAAATCTTGGAAAGGTTTTGCCTTGAAGTCTCAGGCGATTTCGCCTGCTTTACGCGCCCGGAAATGAAGGTTGAGCGGGTGTCCTACGACGTGATGACGCCTTCCGCTGCGCGCTCGGTGTTCGAGGCCATTTTGTGGAAGCCGGCGATCCGCTGGGACGTGAAGTGCATTGAAGTGCTCAAGCCGATCCGCTGGATCAGCGTGCGGCGCAACGAGGTGGCGTCCAAGGCGTCGGTGCGCAATGCGCAAACGGCGATGGGTGCCGGCAAGGGCAACCTCGCCCTGTACGTGGAGGAAGACCGCCAACAGCGCGCCGGCCTGTTCCTGCGCGATGTGGCCTATCGCATCCATGCCGAGCTGGTGCCGGTGGGCGACGACGCCCGCAGCAACCCGGCCAAGTACCGCGAGCTGTTCCAGCGGCGGGCGGAAAAGGGGCAATGCGTCAACCAGCCCTACCTCGGCTGCCGGGAATTCGCAGCCCGTTTCCGGCTGGTCGATCAGCCCGGTGACGAGATGCCGGCCATCGACGAAACCCGCGATCTCGGCTGGATGCTGTTCGACATGGACTTTACTGCGGTCAACGACCCAAAACCGCAATTTTTCCGCGCCGACATGCAGCACGGGGTGATCGACCTGACGAAAGCGCAGGTGATGGGATGATCCTTCAGGCCCTTTACGACTACTACCAGCGCAAGGCCCTTGATCCCGATTCAACTCGGCGCTTGCCGGCCTATGGCCTGGAAGACAAGGAAATTCCCTTCATTATCGAGTTGACCGTTGAAGGCAGGCCCTTGGGCATCGTCGACACCCGGCAGATCGAGGGCAAGAAGAAGGTGGCGCGGCGTTATCTGGTGCCCAAGGGCGTCAAGCGTTCGTCCGGCGTAGCGGCCAATCTGCTGTGGGATACCGCCGAGTACGTGCTGGGTGTCGATACGCGTGGCAAGCCGGAGCGGGTAGCCGAGCAGCATGCGGCCTTCCGTCAGCGCATAGCCGAGTTGCCGGAATCGGCGCGGCAGGATGCGGGCATTCAGGCGCTGGAGCTTTTCTACACCAGCGGTGGCCCGACACAGTTGAGTAACGACGCCTGCTGGCCGGAAATCCTCGAAGGCAATCCGGTCATGACTTTTCGTCTGCACAACGACGGCGACCTGATCTGCCAGCGGCCCGCCGTCGTGTCCGCCTGCCGTGGCGATGAAGATGCGAGCGCCGCGACGGCCATCTGCCTGGTGACCGGCGAGCCAGCCGCGACGGAGCGCCTGCACACGGTCATCAAGGGTGTCTGGGGGGCGCAGAGTTCCGGTGCAACCTTGGTTTCCTTCAACCTCGACGCCTTCGCCTCTTTCAACAAGGAGCAAGGCGATAACGCTCCAGTCAGCCCCTTTGCCGCCTTCGCCTACACCACTGCCCTGAATCATCTGCTCGACCGCAATTCGCGGCAGCGTTTTCAGGTAGGCGATGCGTCGACGGTGTTCTGGGCGCAGAAGGAAGACGCCGAGGCCGAGTCGGTCTTTGCTGCGGTTTTCGGCGAACAGCAGGACGATCCGGATGCCCGTATCGAACTGGTGCGCGGTGTCCTGAGCGCCGTTCAATCCGGTCAGTTCGACGGTGGGCGTGGCGAAAACCGTTTTTACGTCCTCGGTCTGGCACCGAATGCGGCACGGATTTCGGTTCGCTTCTGGTACGCCGCGCCTTTGCATGAAGTCGCCCAGCGCATCCGGCAGTGGTTCGCCGACCTCAAGATGGTGCGCAGCGGCAAGGACCCAGAATACCCCAGCCTGTTCCGGCTGCTGGCGGCCTGCGCCCAGCAGGGCAAGGCTGACAACATCCCACCCAATCTCGGCGGCGACATCATGCGGGCGATTCTCTCTGGCAGCCCCTTTCCGGCCACCTGGCTCAACGCGGCGGTACAACGCTGCCGCGCTGAGCAAAACGTCACTTACCTGCGCGCGGTGGCGATCAAGGCCTGCCTCAACCGTTCCCGCCGCTCCCCCGATTCCTCTTTTATCCAGGAGTTTTCCGACATGCTTGACCTAGCCAATTCCAATGCGGCTTATCGCCTGGGGCGTCTTTTCGCGGTCTTGGAAAAGATCCAGGAAGAAGCCAACCCTGGCCTCAACGCCACCATCCGAGAACGCTACTACGGCGCGGCGTCCAGTACGCCGGTAGCGGTTTTCACCACGCTGCTGCGCTTGAAGAATCACCATCTGGCCAAGCTGACCAATCGCGGCCGGGCGGTGAATTTCGAGCGCCTGCTGAGCGAAATCCTCGGCGGCATCGCTGATTTCCCCAGACACCTGAGCCTGCCCGACCAAGGGCGTTTCAGCCTCGGCTACTACCACCAGCGCCAAGATTTCTTCAACAAATCCACCCAATCCGACGAATCCACCCAGGGAGACTCCAAATGAGCCTGAACAACCGCTATGACTTCGTTCTCGTTTTCGATGTGCGCGATGGCAACCCCAATGGCGACCCCGATGCTGGCAACCTGCCTCGCCTCGACGCCGAATCCGGCCACGGGCTGGTGACCGATGTGTCGCTCAAGCGCAAGGTGCGCAATTTCGTCGGACTGGTGAAAGGCGAAACGCCGCCCTTCGACATCTACGTGAAGGAAAAGGCTGTTCTCAATCAGACGCACGAGAAGGCCTATGTTGCCATCGGTGCCGAGGAAGAACTGAAGGGCGACAAGAAGCGCAAGGGCAGCGGCGACAAGGTCGACAAGGCGCGGCAGTGGATGTGCGCCAACTTCTTCGACGTGCGCACCTTCGGCGCGGTGATGTCGACCGGCGTTAACTGCGGCCAGGTGCGCGGTCCGGTGCAACTGACCTTTGCCCGCTCGGTCGATCCGGTCATTGCCCAGGAACATTCGATCACCCGCATGGCGGTGGCGACGGAAGCCGAAGCCGAGAAGCAGCAAGGCGACAACCGCACCATGGGCCGCAAGCACACCGTGCCTTACGGCGTTTATGTCGCGCACGGCTTTGTGTCGTCCTTCCTCGCCAAGCAGACCGGCTTTGGCGAGGATGACCTCGATCTGCTCTGGCAGGCCCTCGAACACATGTTCGAGCACGACCGCTCCGCTGCTCGCGGCGAAATGGCGACGCGGGGGCTGTACGTCTTCAAGCACGATTCGGAATTGGGCAACGCCCACGCCCACGCGTTGTTTGACCGAATCAAGGTGGCGCGCAAGGCTGATGTGGAGGTGGCGCGCAGCTTTGCGGACTACGAGGTGAGTATCGACGAAGCGAACTTGCCTAGCGGCGTGACGCTGATCAAGCGGGTGTAGGCGTTGTCAGCGCCGCCCGCCCCAATACCCGGGGCGGCGGCGCTGGTGGGCGACGGCATGGATGCTGATGGTGTCGCCGGAAAAACGGTAAATCAGGAAATAGGGAAAATGCTTAAGAGCCAGGGCACGCAGGCGCTTCGAGACAGGCTTGCCGATTTCCGGGAGTTCGATCAGCCGCTGGCGTGTGTGCAGTACATCCTGCAAGAAAGCTTCGGCAACTCGTTCGCTGGCGTGGTCGGTGTAGTAATCGATAGCGGTGTTCAACTCGGCCTGGGCCGCCTTGAGGAATATCGCTTTCATGCCACCCGGCGATTGGTGATCCGTGCCCGCGCCTGGGCAATCGCCTCATCGAAATCGATGGCCTCCATTTCTCCCCGCTCATGGGCCTCGCCCCGGCGTTCGGCTTCTTCAACCCAGGCGGTGAGAATTTCGTCGTCTTCTTCCAGGCTGATCAGCAGGCGCTCGGCCAGTTTGGCGCGGTCGCCGCTCGCCAGTTGCAGCGCGGCGGCTTCAATGTCTTCAAGGGGAGAGTTGATCATGGTGAGGCCTCCTTCGATTCTTGGGCAATGCTACCGCAAGGAAGTTGCCAAAGCCATTGGTGGGGGGCGCGATGAGCGACGAACCCCTTGACCCCATCCCCCTTTCTGCCCTCCAGCACTGGTGCTACTGCCCGCGCCAGTGCGCCCTGATCCACATCGAGCAGGTATTCGAGGACAATCTTTTCACTCAACGCGGCCAGGCCTTGCACAAGCGGGTGGATGATCCAGGCTTTGAAGTGCGCGACGGGCTGCGCATCGAGCGGGCCTTGCCGCTGTTCAGCGATACGCTCGGGCTGGTCGGCAAGGCCGATGTGGTCGAGTTCCTGCCCGACGGCACGCCTTACCCGGTGGAGTACAAACACGGCTCCCGGAACAAGCGGGCCGACATTGCCGCCTGCGACGATGTGCAACTGGCGGCACAGGCCCTCTGCCTGGAAGAAATGTTCGGCACGCCCGTGCCGGAAGGCGCCCTGTACTACGCCAGTTAAAAGAGGCGGCGAATCGTTGCAGTCGATTCCGGTTTGCGGGAAAAAGCCATGCGTGCCATCGCCGAGGTGCGCAACCTGCTGGCAGCTGGCATTACACCACCGCCGCTGGCTGACGAACACTGCCGCGCGTGCTCGCTGCGCGACCTCTGCCAACCGGACGCGGTACATGACCAATCGGGGCGCCAAGCAGCACTGGCGCATCTGTTCGAACCGAAGGACTGACATGCAGTTGCTCAACACCCTGTACGTAACGACGCCGGAGAGCTACGTCCATCTCGACAACAACACAGTGCGTCTGGAAATCGAGCGCGAGACCAGGCTGCGTGTACCGCTGCATCACCTCGGCGCTGTGGTCTGTTTCGGGCAGGTTTCGGTCTCGCTCCCGCTGATGCATCGCCTGGCGGACGTTGGCGTGACGCTGGTCCTGCTCGACACCAATGGACGCTTCAAGGCAAGGCTCGAAGGCGCAGTGTCGGGGAACGTTCTGCTGCGGCAGGCGCAGCACCGTTCGGTTGACGATGCGGGTTTCGCCCTCAAGCTGGCTCGCAATTGCATCGCCGGCAAGGTGCGCAACTGTCGCCAGGTGCTGTTGCGCGGCGCACGGGAAAGCAAGGTCGAGGAAGACGCCGCCATCCTCACGCGCGGTGCCGACGACCTTGCCGCTGCCTTGCGCGCCCTGCCGACAGCGAGCGATCTCGACACCCTGCGCGGCATCGAGGGCGAAGCAGCCCGCCAATATTTCGCCGCGCTCAACCATCTCGTTCGCCCGTCGGCCCGAGAAGCATTCCGCATGGACGGGCGCACTCGGCGACCGCCACGTGACAGGGTCAATGCCTTGCTCTCCTTCTTGTACTCACTTCTGATGAACGACTGCCGTTCTGCCATCGAAGCCGCCGGGCTCGATCCGCAAATCGGTTTCCTGCATGCCGTCCGCCCGGGGCGTGCAGCCCTCGCACTCGACCTGATGGAGGAGTTCCGTTTTTTTGCCGACCGACTGGCGTTATCGCTGATCAATCGCGACCAACTCGATGGCGACGATTTTGTCGAGCGAGAAGGCGGCGCGGTAGTGCTTGAAGGCGACGCCCGCAAGACAGTGCTGGTCGCCTACCAGGAGCGCAAGCAGGAAGCCACATCTCACCCGCTGCTGGCCGAAAGCCTGCCCTTCGGGCTATTGCCACACGTCCAGGCGCGCCTGCTCGCCCGAACCCTGCGCGGCGATACCGACGAATACCTCCCTTATCTGGTGCGCTGATGCTGGTCATCGTCTGCTACGACGTCAACACCGAAACCCGTGCCGGACGTCGCCGTCTGCGTCGCGTCGCCAAGCTCTGCGAAGGTGTCGGACAACGAGTACAGAAATCGGTTTTCGAGTGCCAGATCGACAGAGCACAATTCGAATCGCTCGAACGCGACCTGACCACCGAAATAGACCCCAAGGAAGACAACCTGCGCTTCTACCGCATTGCCGAACTGCGCGGCTACGAAGTGCGTGAACACGGTTGTTTCCGGGCTACCGATTTCGACGCGCCGCTGGTGCTATGAAGATGCGCGAACCACGAGTACCCAGAGTTTTCCCGGGAGGTTCGCGCAAATTGCAAGCAACTGATTATATTGCATTTACCTCCCCGGCTTCGGTTCGCGTAAGATGCGGACTGCTCCGTAAGGACGGGGTTCGCGCAACACGCTCGAATTGTCTTTACGCTATCTCGACTTACAAGAGATGAGCATCGCTCCCCGGCAACGGGGAGCGTGGATTGAAACAGGTGCGGCGCGACTGTTCCGCTGGTCGATTTTGTGCATCGCTCCCCGGCAACGGGGAGCGTGGATTGAAACTGCATCAACTTCAAGTCGATTGCAGACGGTCGGAAGCATCGCTCCCCGGCAACGGGGAGCGTGGATTGAAACTGCTGCCCGGCGACAACGACGACGCCAACTGGCAGCATCGCTCCCCGGCAACGGGGAGCGTGGATTGAAACTGTTATTATTTGTCCATCGACTCTAGGAACTTCTGGCATCGCTCCCCGGCAACGGGGAGCGTGGATTGAAACTTGCAGCGGAAGTTCATCACGCCCGCGACAGGCGGCATCGCTCCCCGGCAACGGGGAGCGTGGATTGAAACTTCGACGGTTTGCTGTGCTACGGCCAGCGGCGCGGGCATCGCTCCCCGGCAACGGGGAGCGTGGATTGAAACCGATGAATGGCCTGATTTTAATCCCCTCGGAGGTGCATCGCTCCCCGGCAACGGGGAGCGTGGATTGAAACGTGTCCAGCAGCAGGCGTTCCAGTTCAAGCGCCAGTGCATCGCTCCCCGGCAACGGGGAGCGTGGATTGAAACCTTGAAGAGTGTCACGGCACCGGGCACATTGCAACGCATCGCTCCCCGGCAACGGGGAGCGTGGATTGAAACTCGAAGATCAAGTCGGTCATCAAGGCGTCTTCGGGCATCGCTCCCCGGCAACGGGGAGCGTGGATTGAAACCGGGTAGCACTTGCTCCTTGTACGCCGTCTTGCTGCATCGCTCCCCGGCAACGGGGAGCGTGGATTGAAACATTGTCTTTTCGCTGAGTCGACCAATCTGAAAAGGGCATCGCTCCCCGGCAACGGGGAGCGTGGATTGAAACATCCTGATCTAGTACGCATAGTGTTGCGCGCGATCGAGCATCGCTCCCCGGCAACGGGGAGCGTGGATTGAAACCGACTATCGACACACGGGCGCCGGTCTCCGGCTTGCATCGCTCCCCGGCAACGGGGAGCGTGGATTGAAACTTCGTTAGGCAAAGGTTGAATGACTCGCTCAGACGCATCGCTCCCCGGCAACGGGGAGCGTGGATTGAAACTGTTGTTGAACTCGAACGCACTAAAGGACGCGCGCATCGCTCCCCGGCAACAGGGAGCGTGGATTGAAACAGCTTGTCGATAATCGGCCCCGTGGTATCGATCACGCATCGCTCCCCGGCAACGGGGAGTCTGCGGCGACTCGAACGTGCAGTTCTACAAAGATCTCGGCAACACCGGCCTGAAGTCCGACGGCCAGTTCAACGTTGTCTGGAAGACGCCCGGCCCTTGATCCCGTTCATGCGTTCTCTGGCCCGCCTCAGACATGTTCAGAATCGCACTTCAGCCTCTCTGCCACCGCCTGCGCCATCACCACGTCGATTTCCAACTGCTTGGTCGTCGGCTTGTCGCCGGGGCTCGGGACGCGCAATCCGGCTGCCTCGATCACCCAGCGGGTCGCCACCTCGACCGGAACGCGCGTGGTGTTGATGGCGATATCGAAGCCGTGCAGGGCATTCCACGGCACGTGGTAGAACGATTCGATGAAGGCGGTGCGAATCCGGTCTTTTTCCTTGACCTGCGCGGCGGCATCCTCCGACGAGAGATTCTGCTCGATGCGGACCGTCTCGATCCGGTCGGCGACCGGCGCATGCAGGCGCACGTGCAACACGTCCGCAAGGCCGGCCAGGATGGCGTAGCCGCTGCGCCCAAGGATAACGACATTGCCGTGGCGCGCCGCAGCACGGATAACCTTGTTGAGCATACGCACCATGATGTCGCGCCGCGCCGCCCGCTCGACGTCAAAACTCTCCCAGAACCCCGGTTGCTTCTCGTACTCGACATCGAATTCGGCGACGCCATACTCGCACAGCACGGCACCAACGAAGGCCTTGTCTACCAGGTGATAGCCCAACGTGCGGGCAACGCTCTGAGCCAGCAGATCGCCGCCGCTGCCGAATTCGCGTGAAATCGTGATGACTGACATGGCATCAACTCCTTCCTTTTCGTTGAGGAATTGCAGCGAACCCCGGGAGAGCGCCTACGGAGCCAATGAACTCATTTTCATCCGTCTCATACCGTGGATTCTGATTTCATATTAGCAGTAGAAATTCCGCTTGTTTTCGGCGCGGGCATGCCGCCTGCCATAGCGGAGCTTCATCGCCAGAACCGACCCGGCCAACGCCAGCGTGATGGTGTTGGTCACGATCAGTGCGATCTGCACGGTCACGATTCCGTAGATCAGCCACAGACCGACGCCGAACACAAAGGTGGAGTACATTCCGAGCGAAATGTCGTCCACGGAACGCGTCCGCCAGACCTGTATCACCTGCGGCAGAAAAGAAACGGTCGTACACACCCCCGCAACAAAACCCAGCAAATCATTCATCTCAGCACCGAAGAGACAAGAGGTTGAACAAGGCAAGCACTGTCACTCTAGGGTTCTGCCGCGCATCCGGATTGGCCTTGCAGCGCATCTTCATACTCTTTTGGACCAGCCCGAAGTGGATTTTCCGGCCTATACTGCATGAAACCGTGTCTCCACCCTTCGTCCGATCGATATTGTTGGCGCCATGCTGATCCGCGAAATCGTTGACCGCTCGCTCGGCCACAACTGGCACTATCTCAGTCACGATGGCATCAGTTGCCCGTTCCTGTGGCACTACCACCCGGAATTCGAGCTCACGCTCACCCGCAATTCGTGCGGAACCCGGTTCGTCGGCAACGACGTGCAGGCGTTCGGCGAACTCGATCTCGCCCTGGTCGCTCCGAATTGCGCGCACACCTGGCACAGCAACGACGATGCCGACTGCAGCCGGACGCGCATCCAGGTCGTCTTCTTCACGCTCGAATGGCTGCAAGCGCTGGCCGATGAAGGACTGCCGGAGCTTCTGGCGCTGAACCGCTGGCTCTCGGGCATCCGTCAGGGCGCGGTGTTCACGGGCAACCTTGCCGAGCGTCTGGTGCCGGCGTTCGAACTGCTGGAGACCGCGCGCGGTCTGGGTAGGCTCGCCGCGCTACTGCAGATCCTCGACGCCCTGCCCGCCGACGAGGCACGCCATCTCGGGATCGGCCAAACGTCACCCGCAGGAACCGATCGCCGCGTCGACGCCGCGCTGTCCTGCCTGTACCGGCACTACCAGGGCGCGATCAGTCTCGAGCAGGTCGCCGATGCCGCCGCCACCAGTCCCTCGACCCTGAAGCGCCTGTTTCGCGAGCGCCTCGGGACGAGCGTCACCGACGTGCTGATCCAGCTGCGCATCGGCCACGCCTGCCACCTGCTGATTTCGACGGATTATCCGATCCACCGCATCGCCAGCGAGAGCGGTTTCAACAACCTCGGCTACTTCTTCCGACAGTTCGCCGCGCAACGCGGCTGCACTCCGGAAGCGTTCCGGCAACGCAACCACCTGCCGGATGCCGGTACGGGAGTGGGTCGATAGTCGAACCTGCCTTCGACTTCAACCAGCCTTTTCGTCCGCGACCAAATCCGCTTCGGTTCGCCCAAGGAATCTTGAAAATACCCGTTTTATTGGCGTATCCAGATCCGTCCAGGCAGCACCAACGCGTGAGAGGCTTTCGGGCAGCAGAAGCGGACGGATCTCCACGTTCTCGGGCTTGGCCGCCATGGCCAGCTGCGGAACCACCCCGAGCCCCATGCCGGCGGCGACCAGCGCCGACATCGTCGTGTATTCCCCAAGCTCCTGAATGATCGTCAACGGTGCGCCGCAAAAGCGCATTGCCGACATGAATTCATCGTAAAACCCCGGGGCAAAGCGGCGAGCGAGACAGAATGCCGGGTGCGCAGCAAGCTCGCCCGGGGTTATTTCGGACAGCGCACAAAGCGCGTGGCCGGCGGGCAGCACCACGATGAACGGCTCTTCCAGCACGGTTCGCGTCGTGACGCGCTTGTCATCCACAGGCAGCCTGACGAAACCAAAGTCGATCAGGTTCGCCTTGAGCGCGCCCAGCTGGTCCGGCGTCGGCATGTCCTTCAATTCGAGCTCGATGCCGGGGTGGCGTGCGCGCAGCGCACGAATCAGGCGAGGCAGATAGGCCGGAAGCACCGACGAAACAAAACCCAGCCGGAGCACCCCGATCTCCCCCGCTTCGGCAGCTCTGACTCGCTGCACCGCGCGTCGCGCCTGATCCAGCGTGGCCTGCGCCTCGGGCAGGAAAACGCGCCCCGCAGAACTGAGTTCGACGCGGTGGCGATCGCGGTCGAAAAGCACCACGCCCAGCTCGTTCTCAAGGGTCCGGAGCTGCATGCTCAACGCCGGCTGGACGATGCACAGACGTTCCGCGGCCCGCCCAAAATGCAGTTCCTCGGCAAGGACGACAAAAGACCGCAACAAGCGAAGCTCCATGCTTTTTCCCTCACGCAGCCATTGCTTCGGCACGATGAAGCACAAGGATTCCGTCATACCGGCGGAAGCCGGTATCCAGTATCGGAGAGCAACCGCCGACTGGACCCCGGCCTTCGCCGGGGTGACGAATTGAAACGTTGCCTTGCCGAATCAATAAGGGCGCAATCAATCTATCAATATTTTTGATAACAAAATCACCAATTTGTATTGGATCGGCCCACACCTACAGATATATAAACGCTTCACGCGACTTTTGTCGATCATTACTTTTTATCAGGTTACCGAAATGCAAGAAGGAATTTTCCAGCTGAATGGCCGCCGCGCCTTGATCACCGGTTCGACACAGGGCATCGGACTTGCCCTGGCCTACGGCCTGGCCCGTTCGGGCGCCACCATCGTTCTCAACGGCCGGGATCCACAACGTGTAGCCGCTGCGGCCGAGAAAATGCGCGCCGATGGATTCTCCGCCGAAGGCGCCGCGTTCGACGTCACGCAGCAAAACAGCGTCATTGAAGCCGTGGACCGCATCGAGAGGGAAAGTGGCGCCATCGACATCCTGATCAACAACGCCGGCATCCAGCGCCGTGCGCCGCTTGAAGACTTCCCCGTCGAAAACTGGGAGGCGATTCTGGCCAACAACGTCAGCAGCGTCTTCTACGTCTCGCAGGCTGTTGCCCGCCACATGATTCCGCGCCGGCGGGGCAAGATCATCAACATCTGCTCGGTGCAGAGCCAGCTCGGCCGTCCGACGATTGCGCCCTACACCGCGTCCAAGGGGGCCGTTGCCAACCTGACCAAGGGCATGTGCGCCGACTGGGCCAAATACGGTATCCAGGCCAACGGGCTGGCACCCGGCTATTTCGCCACCGAGATGAACAAGGCGCTCGTCGAGAACCAGGAGTTTTCCGACTGGCTCTGCAAGCGCACGCCGGCCGGCCGCTGGGGGCAGGTCGAAGAACTCAATGGCGCGGCCATCTTCCTGGCTTCCGATGCGTCGAGCTTCGTCAACGGCCAGATTCTCTACGTCGACGGCGGCATGACCGCTTGCGTTTGATTATTCGCCACATCCAGCGCCTGCAACCGGCGCTGTAAGCACACGGCCGCCAGGAATTACGGCGGCCGCGTTTCTTTCTGTCAGCGATGACAACCCCGGCGCCCCCCGCTAGACTGTCGGCCGTCGCTCACCATCAGGCGCCGCGCCGTGCTCAACCTCATCTGGACTGGTTTCTTCCTCGTCGGCTTCGTCGCTGCCCTGCTCCAGGCGCTGCAAGGCGACGCAGACATTTTCTCGCGGGTTCTCACTAGCCTGTTCGACACAGCCAAGACCGGTTTCGAAATCTCGCTCGGACTCACCGGCGTCATGAGCCTGTGGCTGGGACTCATGAAGATCGGCGAACGCGGCGGCCTCATCCAGTTGTTCGGACGCGCGCTGGGACCGTTTTTCCGCCGCATCTTCCCGGACATTCCACCGGGCCATCCGGCGGGCGGCAGCATCGTGATGAATTTTTCCGCCAACCTGCTCGGGTTGGACAACGCAGCGACGCCGCTGGGCCTCAAGGCCATGCGCGAGCTGCAGGACATCAATCCCAAGCCGGACACCGCATCGAACCCGATGATCATGTTCCTGGTGCTCAACACCGCCGGCATCACGCTGATCCCGACCTCGGTGATCGCCATCCGCCAAAGTCTCGCCGTCAAACAGGGGCTGGCCGGCTTCAACGCGGCGGACATCTTCCTGCCGACGCTGCTCGGCACCTTCATCTCGTTCAGCGCCGGCCTGATCGCCGTCGCCCTCTGGCAGCGCGTCAATCTGCTCAACCGTGCGGTAATCGGATTCTTCGCCGCGTTTCTCGCGCTGATGGGCGGACTCTACGCCTGGCTCGGCAACTTGCCGCCGGAGCAGATGACGCAGATGATTTCCCTGCTCGGCAGCGGCCTGATCGTGTCGATCGTCGTGCTGTTCATCGCCGTCGCCGCCTGGCGGCGGATCAACGCCTACGAGGCCTTCGTCGAGGGCGCCAAGGAAGGCTTCGGCGTCGCCGTGCAGATCATCCCCTACCTGATCGCCATGCTGGTGGCGATCTCGGTCTTCCGCTCGACCGGCTGCATGGCCTACGTGATCGAGGCGATCCGGGTGGCCGTCGTGGCGCTCGGGATGAACGCCGATTTCGTCCCGGCCCTGCCCGTCGGCCTGATGAAGACCTTGAGCGGCAGCGGCGCGCGAGGGCTGATGGTCGACGTAATGACGACCTACGGCGTCGACTCCTTCCAGGGCAAGCTGGCGGCGATCATCCAGGGATCAACCGAGACGACGCTGTACGTTCTGGCGGTGTACTTCGGCAGCGTGAATATCAGCAAGACCCGCTACGCGCTGGCCTGCGGCCTGATCGCCGACGCGGTCGGGCTTGTCGGGGCGATTGCCATCGCGTACTGGTTCTACCATTGAGGCGATGACTGAAACATTTTCCAACACTCTCCGAAGCAGCCGATTGAACTTGCCTGCCGGCGAGGCATCGCAGTCGTCATGAGCGAACAACGGAACCAGATACCACAATCATGAACAAGCCGGCAAAGAACATCGCACGCACCCTCGCCCTGCTGCTCACCCTCTCCTTCGGCCTCAGCGTCGCCGACGCCTCGCTGGGTGACCGCGATCCGGGCAGCCGTAGCTGGCGCACGGCGCCGCGCCATTCGGCGGGAATCGCCCCCGACCCGGGCACAAACGCCGACACCGCCATCGTCCAGGTGTATTCCGCGGCGACCGTCGGCTGGCGAGGGCTGTTTGCCGAGCATCCGTGGATCATTTTCAAGCGCCGCGGCGAAACCGCCTACACGCGTTACGACGTGATCGGCTGGCGCCGTCCGAACGTCGTCCAGCGCAACTACGCGGTACCTGACGGCCTGTGGTACGGCGCGACGCCGACCTTGCGGGTCGACCATCGCGGCGAGACCGCCGAAGCGATGATCAGCGCGATCGAGGCGGCGATCCGCAGCTATCCCTTTGCCGACACCTACCGCAGCTATCCGGGACCGAACAGCAACACCTTCCTCGCCCACATCGGGCGCGAGGTGCCGGCGCTGAAGCTCGACCTGCCGGCCAACGCCATCGGCAAGGACTACCGGCCGATCAGCCAGCCCGTGGGCTTGTCACCGACGGGAAGCGGCGTGCAGCTTTCCTTGTTCGGACTGCTGGGAATGAGCATCGGCTTGCAGGAAGGTATCGAGGCCAACATCCTCGGCCTGAATTTCGGCATCGACTTCAACAGCCCCGGCCTGCGCCTGCCGTTCATCGGGCGTCTGGGGATGGACGATTTGACGGTCGATGAGGGCGACAAGCAGCGATAGATGTGGCACTTATTGAATATTCGTCATTCCGGCAAACCCCAGGCTCCAGGAGTCAAAGTGAAGCCTTCATCTGCCAATCAATCGGTCTGCTTGCGCGAACAAGCCACGAATAGTCGTCTTTAGACTAGAATCGCGCACTTGGCCGGTGCAATGCCGCCAAATTATCGATAGCAGGAGCTTTTTGGATATGTTGGAGATTGTAGCAATCAGATAACTCACCCCGATTTTCGGAGTGTCAGTTATCGATATGCAAAAGAACGGCGACGCCCCTATAGGGCTGTCGCCATTTGTGCATTCTGATTGCAAAAGAACTTCCAACATGAACATTTCAAAGCCTGAGCAGAGGACACTGCATGTTCTCGCCAAGGGTGGCCGCATCGTACACAGTCGCGACGAGACGGGTCACATTTCATCTGTCGATTGTTTCACTCGCGATGGTTTCCTGTTAACAGACTGCTCGCTCAACGTCTTCAGGAAGCTACGAAGCAAGCGCCTCATTTGCTCGAGGAATGGTCTGCCCTACCTGATAAACAAGGCCGGCCTGCGCGCAGTTCGCTCGCAACTCGACAACCAATAGATCACCCGCAATCCGTTCACATCTGAAAGGAGTCCCTGCAATGGATATTCCGCGAATATTCAACATCAGCGAAAGTGCTCACCGTATCCACAACCCATTCACGCCAGAGAAGTTCGCCGTTCTTGGCGCGGCTTTGCGCATGAAGCCCGGAACCAGCGTCCTCGACCTCGGCAGCGGTTCGGGGGAGATGCTGTGCACCTGGGCACGTGATCACGGAATCACCGGCACCGGCGTCGACATGAGCCGGTTGTTCACCGAGCAAGCGCAATGCCGTGCCGTAGAACTTGGCGTCGCTCAACAACTCAGATTCGTCCATGGTGATGCCGCCGGCTATATCTCTGACAAAAAGGTTGGCGTTGCGGCCTGTGTCGGTGCCACGTGGATCGGCGGAGGCGTCGCCGGCACGATAGGCTTGCTGGAACAGAGTCTGCTCTCCGGAGGAATCATCCTCATCGGCGAGCCTTTCTGGAGGCAGCTACCGCCGACAGAGGAGGTGGCCAAGGGATGCCTCGCCAACACAGTATCGGACTTTCTGAGTCTGCCAAAACTCCTCGCGTCTTTCGGCCACATGGGCTACGACGTTGTTGAAATGGTTCTGGCGGATCAGGATGGCTGGGATCGATACGAGGCGGCCAAATGGCTCACGATGCGTAAATGGCTCGACGCGAATCCCGACGACGAGTTGGCCGGAGAAGTTCGCGCCCAACTGACGTCGGAGCCCGAACGCTACGCCTCTTGCACACGTGAATACGTGGGTTGGGGAGTATTCGCACTGATGGGACGATAGTGAGCTGAAACCAATGAGCGTCCCGTCCTTGCCGGGACGCTCATTCCCCCAAATGCCGGACAGCGTCCGCAGGGGCGACGAACTGGCCGGAATTCATGCCAGGAACGGCTTGATCCAGTACAGCCAGGTATAGGCGACGGTAAGCACCACGCCGACGGCGATCACCACGCCGCGCAGCCAGGCGACCGGCATCCGCTTGGCGACGCTGCCGCCGATGAAGCCGCCGGTGATCGCGCCGAAGGCGCAGACGATCGTCTGTGGCCAGGCGATGCCGCCCTGGATGAGGAAGACGACGAAAACGCTGGCGATGATCATCACTGCCAGGAAGTTCTTGATCGCGTTGCTGTACTGGACGTTCTTGTAGCCCATCAGGCTCAGGGAAGCCATCACCATCAGGTTGACGCCGCCACCGAAGAATCCGCCATACACGGTCACCACACCCAGCCCCAGGGCAGCACGCAACGAACCGCCGGGACGCGGCTCGCCCGCATGCGACTGCTCGGCCTTGCGCACCACCCATTCGCGCACCCGCTCGGCGTAGGTGAACAGCAGCGTCGCGAACAGCACCAGCGGCGGCAGCAGGCGGGAGAAGCCGGCGTTGCCGACCCACAGGATCATGCTTGCCCCGAGTCCGCTGCCGATCACGGTCACCACCGAGAGGAAAAGGAGATGCCGGCGCATCGCGTACAGTTCGCGCCGGTAGGCCAGCGCCGCCATGCCGTTGCCGAGCCACAGGCCGACGTTGTTCGACGCGCTGGCCAGCGCCGGCGGCACGCCGCCAAGGATGAACGCCGGATAGGTGAAGAAGGTGCCACCGCCGGCGATGGCATTGACAAAGCCGGCTGCGACCGCCGCAACGAGAATCAGCGCCTGTGGCGCGTAGGACAGCAGTGTTGCCGAGTCGGGCATCGGGAGTACCGGCAGGAGGTTGAGGCTATCTGTTCTTCTTCAGTGGCGGGACGAACTTGTAGTCGATGTCCCACGGGAAGTAGATCCACTTGTCCTGGCTGAATTCCTTGACGCAGAGGTCGACAATCTCGCGCCCCATCGGCTTGGCGTAGAGTGTGGCGAAATAGGCCTTGGGCAGCAGCTTGCGGATCACGCGGGCGGTGTTGCCGGTATCGACGAGGTCGTCGATCAGCAGATAGCCCTCGCCGTCGTGCTCGACCCCCTTCAGGATCTTCACCTCGGAGCGCATGATCTGCGCCCCTTCGCTGTTCTCAGCCGCTTCTTCGTAACTGGAGGCACAGACCGTATCGAGCAGGCGGATTTCCAGCTCGCGCGCCACCAGCGCAGCCGGAATCAACCCGCCGCGAGCGATGGCGATGATGCCCTTGAACGGCCCCTTGTCCATCAGCGCATGACAGAGAACGCGCGTATCCCGATGCAACTCGGGCCACGAGATCACGATATCGTCGCGATACGGACTGATGAATGAGGATTCCATGGCGAATTCCTATAGAGAGAACGGGAGGCGCGCATTATAGACGCGGCGCGACAACCCCAAAAGCAGAACGCGGCCCGCAGGCCGCGCTCGCGATTGAATCGGATTACTTGGGAATCGAACCTTCGACGCCCTCGACGTAGAAGTTCATCTTCTTCAGCTCGGCGTCGGAGTAGGACTTGCCGGCTGCCAGAAGCTCCTTGCCCGACTGGTCCTTGAGCGGGCCGGTGAAGGGATGCAGCTTGCCGGCCTTGATCGCGTCACGGCGCTCTTCGGCCAGTTTCTTCACGTCGGCGGGAACATCGGCACCGAAGTTGTCGATGTCGACCGCGCCTTCCTTGACGCCCCACCAGATATCCCCTGACTTCCAGGTGCCGGCTTGCACGTCAGCCACCACTTTCTTGTAGATCACGTCCCAGTTCAGGATCGACGCGGCTAGGTGCGCCTTGCCGCCGAACTTGCTCATGTCCGAATCCCAGCCGAAGGCGAGCACACCCTTTTCCTGCGCGGTCTGCACCACGGCCGGCGAGTCGGTGTTCTGCATCAGCACGTCGGCGCCCTGGGCGATGTGGGCGAGCGCGGCTTCGCGTTCCTTGCCCGGATCGAACCAGGAGTTGACCCAGATGACCTTGGTGGTGATGTTCGGGTTGACGCTGCGCGCGCCGATGGTGAAAGCGTTGATGTTGCGGATCACCTCGGGAATCGGGATCGACCCGACGTAGCCGATCTTGTTGTTCTTGCTCATCTTGCCGGCGACAACGCCGAGCATGTACGAGCCTTCATAGGTACGCACGTCGTAGACGCCCAGGTTCTTGGCCGTCTTGTAGCCGGTGGCGTGCATGAAGGTGGTGTTCGGGAAGGCCTTGGCGACCTTGACCATCTGGTTCATGTAGCCGAACGAGGTACCGAAGATGACCTTGTGCCCCTTCTGCGCCATGTCGCGGAAGACACGCTCGGCATCGGCCGTTTCCGGGACGTTCTCGACGAAGCTGGTCGTAACCTTGCCGCCCGACTCTGCTTCCATCTTCTTGCGGCCCTGGTCGTGGGAGTAGGTCCAGCCGTGGTCGCCGGTCGGGCCGATGTAGACAAAACCGGCCTTCAGCGGGTCGGCGGCGTGGGCGACGGACAGGCAGGACAGCGCCACGACCGCAACGGTTGTCATGCTCTTGAAGCGGGACAGCAACATGCTCGATTCTCCAGAAAGAAAGGTTTGAGGAAAAAACCGGTGCACTCTATCAGTTGCCGGAGCAACCGGGAATCAGCGGAACAACCGGCGCCGTGTTTTCTCGTGCAGCGGAGACCCACGCGACCGATGCCGGATTGCCCGTCAGGGCGATGCCGGCGAAGGACGTTTGCCTGAAACCGGAGCGTGGCGGCGGCATCGACCCGCCTCATCCGCGTACTTTTCGCTATAGTGCGGAGCAACCGCTCGACGACATCACTCCCATGCTCACGCTCGAATCACTGCGTATCTACGAACGCTTCAACGGCGACATTGACGGCTGGGCGCGCATGAAGTCGCTGACGGACAGTTCGATCGCCGAGACTGATTGGCACGTGATCGACGCACTGATAACGGACCTGCGTATCGCCGCGTCGGGACGGGCCTCCCCATCGTTTCTTCGGGAACTGGACGCGCGCCTGCAAACCGGAATCGCGGACAACGATGCTCGGGCCGAGTTGCGCGCTCTGGCGCAACGGCTTACCCGTTAGCCTTCGGTGCTTCCTCAACGCGCATCCCGCCGCTCAGAATGCAACCCACTTGATGCTTGAACGCGCCGACTCGACCGTTTTCTCGATGAAGCGCACGCCACGAGCGCCATCGACCAGCCCCGGAAAATCACCTTCAATCGGTGCCAGAACGCGATTTTCCTTGCGTGCGCTAATCGCTTCCCCGGCGCCGACGTAGATATTGGCAAAGGCTTCGAAGAAGGCCTCCGGGTGTCCGGCGGGCAGGCGCGAGGCCTTGACTGCCGCATTGCAAAGCCCCGGGCCATTGCGCGTGAAAATTTGCGGCGGCGCGTCGAGCGTCGAGTAGAGCAGCCGGTTGGGGTTTTCCTGATGCCAGGCCAGAGATCCCTGGGTCCCGAAAACGCGGATGCGCAGGTCATTCTCGCAGCCGACCTCGATCTGCGATGAGATGAGCACGCCGCGCGCGCCGTTCGTGTAGCGCATCAGAATGTTGCCATCGTCGTCGAGCTTGCGACCAGGCACAAAGGCGGTCAGGTCGGCGCACAGCGACTCGATTTCCAGCCCGGTGATCGTTGCCACCAGATTCTCGGCATGCGAGCCGATGTCGCCGATGCAGCCGGCGATGCCGCTCCGGGCCGGATCGGTACGCCAGTCTGCCTGCTTGTTGCCGGTGCCTTCGAGCCGCGTCGACATCCAGCCCTGGTTGTATTCGACGATCACCTTGCGGATTTCGCCAAGCTGGCCGCTGGCGACCATGTGCCGCGCCTGCCGCACCAGCGGGTAGCCGGTGTAGTTGTAGGTGACGGCGAAGACGACGCCGGATTTTTCCGCCGTGGCGATGAGGTCCTGCGCTTGCTCCGAGGTGTGCACCAGCGGCTTGTCGCAGACGACGTTGATGCCGGCCTCGGCAAACGCCTTGGCCACCGGATAGTGCATGTGATTGGGCGTGACGATGCTGACGAAGTCGATGCGTTCGCTGGGCGGGCGGCGCAGTTCGTCGTCGAGCAGCGCCTGCCAGGAGGAATGGTTGCGCTCGTCGGCGAGGCCGAGTTCGCGCCCGGAGGCAAGCGCCTTGTCAGGGCTCGACGACAAGGCGCCGGCCACCAATTCCATCTGCCCATCAAGCGCCATGGCGCGGCGGTGAACGCTGCCGATAAACGCCCCCTGCCCGCCGCCGACCATCGCATAGCGCAGTTTTGTCATCACGAGTCTCCCTGTTTCTTTTCGAACGCCGCGTCGAAGGCGACGCCCGACGGCTTGAAGTCGACGCGCCGGCAGAACGCCGCGCTTTCCGTCGCGCCATGCACGCGATCCATGCGGCCGTCTTCCCACTCGACCGAGAGCGGGCCGCGATAGCCGACGTCGTTCAGCGCGACGATGATCTGCTCGAAATCGATCATGCCGCGCCCGACGCTGCGGAAGTCCCAGTAGCGGCGCGCGTCGCCGAAGCTGACGTGGCCGCCGAAGACGCCGACCGAGCCGTCGCCGCGATCCCACCAGGCGTCCTTCATGTGAACGTTGCGCACGCGGTCGCCGAGCGTTCGCAACAGCTTGACGTAATCGACCCCCTGATAGCCCAGGTGGCTCGGGTCGAAATTGACGCAGAAGCGCCTGTGCTGCCGGACGGCATCCAGCGCGCGCTGCATCGAGGCGAGATCGAAGGCGATCTCGGTCGGGTGGATCTCCAGCGCGAAGTCGACATCGACGGCATCGAACGCGTCGAGGATCGGCGTCCAGCGCGCGGCGAAGTCGGCGAAACCCTTGTCCCAATACGCTTGCGAGGTCGGCGGGAAGGCGTAGATCGAGTGCCAGATCGCCGAGCCGGTGAAGCCGGTGACGGTTTTCACGCCGAACTTCGCGGCGGCGCGCGCGCAGTCCTTCATCTCCTGCGCGGCACGCCGGCGCACGCCTTCCGGATCGCCGTCGCCCCAGACGTGCGCCGGCACGATGCTCTGGTGACGTTCGTCGATCAGGTCGCAAACCGCCTGGCCGACCAGATGGCAGCCGAGTGCGAAGCATTGCAGGCCATGTTTTTCGAGCAGCGCGCGTTTCTCTCGCACGTAGCTGTCGGAGGCCAAGGCGGCCTGGATATCGAAATGGTCTCCCCAGCAGGCAAGTTCCAGCCCGTCGTAGCCCATCGACCTGGCGAGCGGAGCAAGTTCGGCGAGCGGCAGGTCCGCCCACTGGCCGGTAAAGAGTGTGATTGGTCGAGCCATGGTGTCCTCACGCCAAGGTGTGGTCGCTGCAACGATGAATCTAGCAAGCTATCGGCATCCGTCATCCCGGTTTTAACCTGGAGTCTTGTGGTGCGCTCTGGATTCCGGCCTTCGCCGGAATGACGTGGCTTCCTTCTTGATTGGCTTCTTCCTAGAACGGCGAATCCGGGAAGTAGAACTTGCTCGCGTTCTCCCTGGTGATGAGTTCCGA
Organism: Gammaproteobacteria bacterium; assembly: GCA_029289235.1. Classification (GTDB taxonomy): domain Bacteria; phylum Pseudomonadota; class Gammaproteobacteria; order Burkholderiales; family Rhodocyclaceae; genus Propionivibrio. Next base: position 24,315 of record JARFTZ010000014.1, on the reverse strand, counting down.
CGGGATAATGTAGGTCGCCGGGAGCTTCTCGCCCTTCAGCCGTGCTTCCGCCGTGAGCTTGATCGAGTCGTACATGAACTTCGGCGAGTAGGAAACGTTGGCGACGATGCGCGGGTCCTTGCCGTCCATCAGCGTCTTGATCATGCCCTTGGCGCCGGCGCCGCCGAAGACTATCTTGATGTCGGTGCGCTTCGACTGGTCGATGGCCTTCAGGACGCCGACGGCCATGTCGTCGTCGGCCGCCCACACCGCGTCGATCTGCTTGAAGCGGGTCAGGTAATCCTGCATCACCTTGAAGGCGTCGTCGCGGTTCCAGTTGGCGTATTTGGCGTCGAGGATCTTGATGTCCGGATGATTCTTCATCACGCCGGTGAAGGCTTCCCAGCGCTCGTTGTCGAGCGTCGTCGCGATGCCGCGCAGGGCGACGAGATTGCCCTTGCCGCCCATCGCCTTGGCAAGATACTCGGCCGGAATTTTTCCGAACGCGGTGTTGTCGCCGGAGACGTAGGCATCCTGCGCGCTGGTGTCGGTCAGGCCGCGGTCGACGACGGTGACGTAGACGCCCTTGTTATGCACTTCGGCGACCGGCTTGGTCAGCGCGGCGGATTCGAACGGGAAGACGACCAGCGCGTTGATCTTGCTCACAGCCATCAGGTCCTGCAGCTGGTTGGCCTGCTCGGCGGCGTTGGCTGCTGTCTTGACGATGACTTTCAGGTCCGGATTGGCTTTCTCAAGGTCTTTCTTGGCCTGGTTCGCCCAGAACACGATGCCGCCGGTGAAGCCGTGCGTGGCGGCGGGGATGGCGACGCCGAGCACGACTTTCTCGGCGGCGGTGGCGGGCGCCATGCCCACTGCGGCGAAGGTGGTCAGAGCGGCGGCGGTCAGCGTCAGTTTGCGAATAATCGATTTCATTGCGGATGTCTCCTTGTATTGCCGATTGATCGGAATTGCTGGTGACTGCTGGTTACTGCGGTGGGTAAAACCTGCTGCGATGAAAATCCTTGCTATCGCCGGCTGCGTTGCAGGAAGGCGACGATGATGATGACGATGCCCTGCACGGCGGCGTTGAGATACACGCTGATGATGCTGGTCAGATTGAGGATGTTGCTGATGACCGAGAGCAGGATGGCGCCGATCACGGTACCGGAGATCCTGCCTTCGCCGCCCTTCAAGGCCGTGCCGCCGACGATCACCGAGGCGATGGCTTCCAGCTCCCACAACAGGCCGGTTGTCGGCGAGGCGGAGCCCAGGCGCGGCACGTAAAGCACGGTGGCGATGCCGACGCAGATGCCGAGCACGACATAGGTAAGCATCTTGATGCGGTCGACTTCGACCGCGGCGTAGCGCGCGACCTGCTCGTTCGAGCCGATCGCCTGCACGTAGCGCCCGTAGCGCGTGCGGTTGAGCACCAGCCCGCCGATCAGCGCGGTGAGCAGGAAGACCCAGATCGGAATCGGCAGGCCGAGCAGGCTACCGTAATAGACCGGGCTGTAGACGTCGGAGACGGCGTTGTCGAGCGTAATCGCGCCGCCGTTGGCGAAGTAGGTGAGGTAGGCGCGGAAGATGCCGAGCGTGCCAAGGGTGACGATGAACGGCTCGATCCGCCCCTTGGTGATCAGCAGGCCGTGCGCCAGCCCGAACAGCGCGCCGAGCAGGAGCGCGAAGACGATGCCGAGGGTGACGACCAGATACGCCGATTCGATTGCCGTGCCGATCGCGTTCATCAGCAGGATCATCGCGCCGGCGATCAGCGCCGCCATTGAACCGACCGACAGATCGATGCCGCCGGCAATGATCACGAAGGTCATGCCTACGGCAATGATGCCGATGAAGGCCGTGCGCGTTAGCACGTTGAGCACGTTGGCGGCGGTCGCAAAGTCGGGGTTCAGCACCCAGCCGGCAATGCACAGCAGGATCAGGCCAAGCAGCGGCCCGAGGTCCTGCAGGCGTTGCGCCAGGCGGCTGCCCTGGCTCGTCGCGAGGCTGGCTGCGGGAGAGTTCGCCAGCGTGCTGGTGGTGGCGTCAGTGGGTACCGGTGGCATGAGCGATCAACTCCTCTTCGGTTAGCTGGTCGGCGTTGAGCGTCGCCTGCACCTTGCCGGCGCGCATCACGACGACGCGGTGACAAAGGCCGATCAGTTCGACGAGCTCGGACGAAATGACGACGACGCCGCGCCCTTCGCGGGCCAGCCGCTGGATCAGGAAATAGATGTCGCGCTTGGCGCCGACGTCGACACCGCGCGTCGGCTCGTCGAGCACGATGATCTTCGGGTCGGCGTGCAGGAACTTGGCCAGTGCCAGTTTCTGCTGGTTGCCCCCTGAAAGCGATCCGGCCCGGTTGTTCAGGTCGCCGGTGCGGATGCCGAATTCCTCGACCTTTTCGCGCAGGGCGACGCGTTCGGCCTTCGGGTCGAGCAGCGGATGCGCGTAGCGTTCGAGCGTCAGCAGCGTCAGGTTCTCGCGCAGGCCGAGCTTGACGTGCAGTCCCTTGCCCTTGCGGTCTTCCGACAGGTAAGCGATGCCGTGGCGCACCCCCTGGCGCGGGCTGCGCAGATCGACGACCTGGCCGTCGATCTCGATCCGCCCGGCACTGCGCGGACGCAGGCCGAGCAGCCCCTCGAACAGCTCCGTGCGGCCGGCCCCGACCAGCCCGGCAAAACCGAGGATTTCGCCCGGACGAATCTCGAAACTCACATCCTTCGCCCAGCCGGGCACGCTGACGCCGCTGGCCTTGAACATCGGTTCGGCGGCGGGCGGCACGTCCTTCGGCGGGAACATGTCGGAGACGTCGCGCCCGACCATCAGGTTGGCCATCTGCTGGCGCGTCGTTTCGGCGGTCGGCGCGCGCGCGACGAAGTTGCCGTCGCGCAGGACGACGATCTCGTCGGTGACGCGCTCCACCTCCTCAAGCTTGTGCGAGATGTAGATGATCGTCACGCCCTCGGCTTTCAGCTGCGCGATCAGCGCGAACAGACGCTCCGTCTCGGTCGGCGTCAGCGTCGCCGTCGGCTCGTCCATCACCAGCAGGCGGGCGTTGCGCGATACGGCCTTGGCGATCTCGACGAGTTGCTTTTCGGCGACGATCAGCCGGCGCACCTTGGTTTCCGGATCGGCTTCCAGTCCGATGCGCTGCATGGCCGCCTTGGCGGCAGCGTTCATGCTGCGGTCGTCGAGGAACAGCCCCTTCTGTTTTTCGTGGCCGAGGAAGATGTTCTGCGCGATGGTCAGGTCTTCGGCGAGGTTGAATTCCTGGTGAATCAGAACAACGCCTTCGCGCTCGGCCTCGCGCGAGTTGGCGAAGCGATGCGGCACGCCGTTGATCGTGAAGTCGCCGTCGCTGGCCTGCTCGTAGCCGGAGAGGATCTTCACCAGCGTCGATTTGCCGGCGCCGTTCTCGCCGAGCAGCCCGACGACCTTGCCCGGCTCGAGCGAAAAGCTGACGCCGTGCAGCACTTCGACGAGGCCGAAGTTCTTTGTGACAGAACGGAAATCGACGGCAAGGCTCATGGCTGGCCCCCGGGTAACACGCCACGCACGCGCATCGTTTCCTGCAAGGCCATGGCCGCGCAGCCGATCACGCCGGCACGGTCGCCAAGCGGCGCGTAGAGGATTTCCAGGTGGCGCGTCGACAGCGGCAGCGAACGCTGGTAGATGCTCTGGCGGATCGCCGCGAGGAACATCGGCCCGATATGCGAGATGCCGCCGGCGATGAAGATATGCGACGGGTTGAAGAAATTGACGACGGTCGCCAGCATCTGGCCGATCAGCTTGCCGGAGAGCTTGATGATCGCGTTCGCCGCGACGTCGCCGCCGCGGCTTGCCTGGCCGACGTCCTCTGGCGTGATCACGCCGTTGGTCGCCAGCACCTGCGCCAGCTGCGGGCTCTTGCCGGCCTTCGCCGCCTCGGTGCCCTGGCGCGCAATCGCCGGGCCTGCCGCCATGATCTCGACGCAGCCCTGGTTGCCGCAATGGCAGCGCTCGCCGGCGGGATCGACGCAGATGTGGCCGACGTCGCCGGCAGAGCCGTTGCTGCCGCGATAGATCATGCGGTTGCAGACGATGCCGCAGCCGATGCCGGTACCGACCTTGACGACCAAAAAGTTGGGCAGTTTGCGGTGCAGCCGCCACAGCTCGCCCATCGCCATCACGTTCACGTCGTTGTCGATGAAGACCGGCGAGGCGTACTCGTCGCGCAGGTATTCGCGGATCGAGAAGCCTTCCCAGCCGGGCATGATCGGCGGCGCGACGAGCAGACCGCTGTCGAACTCGACCGGACCGGGCACGCCGACACCGATGCTGATCACCTTTTCGGCGCGGACGTTGCAGCGCTTGCGCAGGTCGCGCAGGATGTCCTTGACGCGAGAAAGAACGACGCCCGGACCTGCGGCGATTTCGATGGCTTCGGTGTGGTGGGCGAGGACGCTCATGTCCGGCGCCACCAGTGCGACATCGACGCTCGATGCGCCGAGGTCGATGGCGGCGAGGACACCCATGCTGGCGGAGAGCAGCAGGGTTTCGGGACGACGGCCACCGGAGGAGACCTGCGGCCCGGTTTCGTCGAGCATGCCGCGCTCGATCAGCGCCGCCGTCGCCATGTTGGCCTTGCTGCGCGAAAAACCGGATTGTTCGGCGAGTTCCGAACGCGAGATGCCGGACGACCAGAAAACCGTCTCCAGCACCGTGATCTCGGCGGGCGAAAGATCGTCCCAGCGAACCGTCACTTACCCCTCCTTATGGTCGAACACGAATGTCCGTCGGCTGACTTCACCTGTTTGGAGTGATGATAGGCAACGCTACTTCGGATAGACAAGACCAAACTTCGGCCAAATCATGGTTTAAGTTGCACAGAAGCGGAGAGAGAACGGCTTCGCCGCGAGTGAAAAAACCGTAAGAAAAGCCGACGAGACCTGCGTGGCACGGCGGCTCCAGCGGAGCCGCCGACAGGAGGTTGTTGCGTTATCGATTCACGCCAACCGTTCAGCGCCCGCTCATCGCCACGTAGTCCCGCACCTCCGGACCAGTGTAGATCTGCCGCGGGCGGGAAATCTTCTGCTCGCTGTCGGTGAGCAGTTCGAGCCAGTGCGCAACCCAGCCACAGGTGCGCGGCACGGCGAACATCACGGTGAACATCGACGCCGGCAGCTTCATCGCGCGATAGATCAGGCCGGAGTAGAAGTCGACATTCGGATAGAGCTTGCGCGAGACGAAGTAGTCGTCCTGCAGCGCAACCCGTTCGAGTTCCAGCGCCACGTCGAGCAGCTGGTTGTGGCCGGTGACCTTGAACACTTCCTCGGCGGTGGCCTTGATGATGCGGCAGCGCGGATCGTAGTTCTTGTAGACGCGGTGGCCGAAGCCCATCAGGCGTTCGCCCTCGCCCTTCTTCACCCGCTCGATGAAGGCCGGGACATTCTCCGGCGTGCCGATATCCTCCAGCATGCGCAATACCGCCTCATTGGCCGCACCGTGCAACGGTCCGTACAAGGCCGCGGCCGCGCCGGCCAGCGCCGAGTACGGATCGGCCTGCGACGAACCGATCACGCGCATGGCGTTGGTGCCGCAGTTCTGCTCGTGGTCGGCGTGCAGGATGAACAGGATGTTGATCGCCCGCTCCAGGACCGGATCGGGCTCGTACTGGAACTCGGTCATGCGGAACATCATGCGCAGGAAGTTGCCGACGTAGCTCAGGCTGTCGTCCGGGTAATTGACCGGCCAGCCATGATTGTGCCGGTAGGTGAAGGCGGCGATCGTCGCCACCTTGGCGATCATCCGCTCGACCTGCAGGCGACGGTTGGCCGGATCGGTCACCCGCCGCGAGTCCGGATACAGCGTGGACAACGCGCCCACGGCGCTGATGAACACGCTCATCGGATGCGCATTGAAACGGAAGCTCTGGATCATGTGCTCGATGTTGGTGTGCAGCAGCGTATGGCGGCTGATGTCGTGCTCCCACTTCGCCAGTTGCTCCGCCGTCGGCAGTTCGCCGAAGATGATCAGGTAGGCGGTTTCGAGATACGAGCTTTGCGCCGCCAGTTGCTCGATCGGGTAGCCGCGATAGCGCAGGATGCCGGCGTCGCCGTCGATGTAGGTGATCGCGCTGCGGGTCGAGGCGGTGTTGGTGAAGCCGGGGTCATAGCTCATCAGGCCGAAATCTTCCTGATTCACCCTGATCTGGCGCAGATCCATGGCCCGCACGGAGCCATCCACGATCGGGATTTCGTACGACGTCCCGGTGCGATTGTCGACAACGGAGAGAGTTTGTTTTGACATGGCGCTTAACGTATAAGTAAAGAAAAATTTAACAAACAGGAGGAATCGGAAAGCAAACCGATTATTCCAGAAAATTCTCTACTTGTGCGCGCCACGCATTATGTTGTGCGCAATTTTCACAACAAAGCACCGGGCGCGCAGAAAGCGCCGGCGGCACACCCGGGCCTTGGCACACCGTTCAACGTTGCCTACAGGAAGCGGCGAATCCGCTCGACCGCTTCCGCCAGCCGCTCCACGCCCGTGGTGTAGGCGAACCGCAGATGGGACTTCGGCGCGCACTTGCCGAAATCGAGACCCGGCGTCACCGCCACGCCGGCCGTCTCCAGCAGGCGGCGGGCAAAGGCGTCGCTGTCGTCGGTCAGCTGGCTGCAGTCGGCGTAGATGTAGAACGCCCCCTCGGGTTTGGCGGTCAGGCGGAAACCGAGCGATTCGAGCGCGGGGGCGAGAAAATCGCGGCGGCGCTTGAATTCTGCGCGACGCGATTCGAGGATTTCCAGCGTCTCCGGCTTGAACGCCGCCAGCGCCGCGTATTGGGCGGGGGTCGGCGGCGACAGGTAGAGATTCTGCGCCAGCACTTCGACCTGACGGACGAAGCGCTCAGGCACGATCGCCCAGCCGAGCCGCCAGCCGGTCATGTTGAAGTACTTGGAGAAGCTCTGCACGACGCAAATGTCGTCACCGTATTGCAGCGCCGTCGGCACGTCGCGCTCGTAGGTCAGCCCGTGGTAGATCTCGTCGAGGATCAGTTGCCCGCCCTTCTCCCGGACGCGACTGGCGATGCCGGCGAGCACCACGTCGTCGAACACCGTCCCGGTAGGATTGGCCGGTGACGCGAACAAGGCACCGGCGGTGCGCCCGCTCCAGTAGCGGTCGATATCGGCAACCGTCGGCTGGAAGTTGCTCGCGGCATCGACCGGGATGGCGACGGGAATCCCCTCGAAGCAGCGGATGAAGTTGAGATTGCACGGATAGCACGGATCGGTCACCAGCCACTCGCTCCCGGGTTCGACAAGACAGGCCAGCGCCAGCAGCAACGCCGCCGACGCGCCGGCGGTGACGACCACGCGCGACGCCGGAACGCTGACGCCATAGCGCGTCCGGTAGAAGTCGGCGATCGCGGCGCGCAATTCGGGCAGGCCGAGCGCCGGCGTGTAGAACACCCGCCCGGAAGCGATGTGCTCCTGCGCCGCGGCGATGATCGGCGCCGGGGTCGGAAAGTCCGGCTCGCCGACTTCCATGTGGATGATGTCCCGCCCCTCCTGTTCCAACTGGCGCGCGCGGGCCAGCAATTCCATCACGTGAAACGGGGCGATATTGGCGAGACGGGAGGCGGGGTTCAGGGACATGGGGATACGCCGAGGAAGTAAAGCACGGAGTTTACACGCGCAACGTTCGTTTCCCTCGCAAACCACACTACCGGGAGCAACAAGCAGAACGTCCGCTTCGGGCTGACGGATGCGTTGTCACACATCACGTCAAGCGTCTCGCGGGTGATTGCTCCATGCGGCATTCGCGTACCGCGATGATTGGCAGGCACGAAAAACAAGAGGGCAGCCGAAGCTGCCCTCACCAGATTCAGGAAGAACTCGCGGTGCTTATTCCCGCTCGCCGGTCAGCGCCATCAGCAAATGAAGCAGATGGACGAACAGGTTGTACACATCCAGATAGATGGCCAGGGTCGCCGAGATGTAGTTATCCTCGCCGCCATTCACGATCCGGCTCACGTCGTACAGGATGTACCCCGAGAAGAGCAGCACCGCGACCGCGGAAATGGTGAGCGACAGCGCCGGAATCTGGAAGAAGATGTTGGCCAGCGCGGCCAGCAGTATCACCACCAACCCGATGAAGAGCAGCTTGCCCATGAAGCTGAAATCACGCTTGGTGACCGTCGCAATGCCTGCCAGCACGAAGAAGATCGCGCCCGTGCCGCCGGCGGCGGTCGTGATCAACGCCGGGCCGTTGGAGAACCCCAGGGCGACCTGCAGGATTCGCGAGAGCATGAGCCCCATGAAGAAGGTGAAGCCGAGCAGGAGAACGACGCCCATCCCGGAGTTCTTCGTCCGCTCGATCCCCCACATGAAGCCGAACGCGATGCCCAGGAAGAGCAGGAACGACACCATCGGGCTGCCGGCAAAAAACGAGAAGCCCATGCGCACGCCGAGCATCGCGCCGGCAATCGTCGGAAGCATGGACAGGGCGAGCAACAGATAGGTGTTGCGCAGCACCCTGTTCTGCTGAACGGAACGCTCGTAAGTCGCCTGACCTGTTACTTGAAATTGCGGTTGCATTGAGTAGTCCTCCAAAGTTAAGACTGATGCGCGCGTAAGACTACAGAAGCCACCCATGAGTTGCAAGGACGGAAGTAACAGGATGTAACGTGCTATGATGCGCGCCTCGGCAGCCTCCCCCAAGAGCAGCCACTTACGGAAGCGTGGCAGAGTGGTCGATTGCACCGGTCTTGAAAACCGGCAACGGGCAACCGTTCGTGAGTTCGAATCTCACCGCTTCCGCCAACAAAATCAACAAGTTACGATACTTATCCGCAAACCACCGACTGTCGTTTCGGAATCCAGGCGGTGCCCTGCCGCAAGGATCAAAAAGATGCAACCTCTGCAAAATGTCTATCTGTGCGGACTGGGCGCCCTCGGCGGCATGTACGCGAGCCGCTTCTACGCGACCGGCGTGGAGAACGTGAAGGTCATTGCCGATCCGGAAAGAATACGGCGTTACCGCGACCAGGGAATAAGCGTAAACGGCTGCCGGCTTCCCCTCTCGTTTCTGGCGCCCGGAGACGCCGCACCGGTCGCGGACCTGATCGTGATTGGCGTGAAATGGCATCAACTGCAGCAGGCGATCACGGAGGTGCGCCCCTTCGTCGGCGAGCAAACGATCATCCTGTCATTACTGAACGGAATCGACAGCGAAGAGGTGATCGGCCGCGAACTGGGCATTGCGCAGCCGCTGTATTCGTTTGTGGTGGAAACAGACGCCGGACGGCGAGGATCGGACATCGAATACCAGACACTGGGCACGATCGTCTTCGGTGAGCCGCGCAACACCACGATTTCGCCGCGGGTGGCTGCGGTCCGGGAGTTGTTCGAGCGCGCGGGAATTCCCTATCGCATTCCTGACGACATGTTGCGCGCACTTTGGTGGAAATTCATGCTGAATGTCGGGATGAACCCCACCTCGGCAATCATGGGGGCTCCCTACGGGAGATTCCAGAAGAGTGCCGAAGCGCGCCGGTGTGTACGCATGGCCTGCCGGGAGGTGCTCCAGATCGCGGAGAAAATCGGCATCGCGCTGAGCGAGGAGGATATCGACGCGATATTCCCGATCATCGACCGTCTCGCTCCGGAGAAGAAAACCTCGATGCTCCAGGATGTCGAGGCGCATCGCAAAACAGAGATCGAGATTTTTGCCGGGGCAGTCGTCGAGCAAGGACGACGCCACGGCGTGGCGACCCCGGTCAACGAACTCCTGCTCAACATGATCAGCTGCATCGAGCAGAACTATCCGGCAGTTCCGCGTCACGGCGCGTGACCGCCGGGGCGCTACAAGCGTTTCTCCAGACCCAGCGCGCCGTCGAAATCGAAATCGTCAACGCGCGATACCAGTTCCTCATACGCATCGCCCCACGCCGCACCGAGGAGCGTGGCGTGTTGCTTGAGCGTTTCATGGCTCATCGGATCGGCGTTCTGCAGTTGCCGGCGTAGCGTCGCGCGCACTTCGGTCAGCGCCGCCTGATCGACGGGCTGGCGGGCCGCTTCCCTTTCCCGCTTCTCCTGAGCGGGGAAGCGGGCGTTGATCGCCTCGATCAGCGTCGAAAGCCGCGGCGCAAGTTCCGCCAGAACGGCGGACGCAGCGGCTTCCCAGTTGTCCGCGGGCGCTTTCGCCAACGCCTCGAGTTGCTCGGCACAGCCGCTCAATTCGCGGGCGCCCAGTTGCGCAGCCACCCCGCGCAACCCATGCGCGATCATCCCGACGCGCTCCCGGTCAGAAGCTTTCAGGGCTTCGTCAATTCGCTCATTGAAGCGCCCATGGCTGACCGCGAACTTGCGCAACGCATGCAGGTAGGCTGCGGATCGTCCCATGAACAGGCGCAGTCCGGCCGTCGCATCAAGCCCCTCGATCCCGGCGCACCGTTCGATGATCCGCTCATCCGGCGTAACAGCCATCGACACCGGCGTTTCGTCCGTCCGTTCCCGAACCGTCGCCGGACGCGACGGAATCCAGCGCAGCAGTTTTTGCAGCAGTTCCTCCGGATCGATCGGTTTGGGAAGGTGGTCGTTCATCCCGGCCTGCAGGCAGCGCTCGCGGTCGCCGGGCATGACATTGGCGGTCATCGCCACGATGGGGAGGTTTGCGTAGCGGGGCATTTTCCGGATCGCGCGTGTTGCCGTCACGCCGTCCATCACCGGCATTTGCATGTCCATGAACACGATGTCGTAAGCCGTACCGCGCGCATCCTCGAGCATCTCCAGGGCGATTTGACCATTCCCGGCGATGTCCGCCTGCAAGCCGAACTGACCCAGCAACTCCGAAGCGACATCCTGATTGATCTCGTTGTCTTCGACCAGCAAGGCACGCGCACCGGCAACGGCGGACGCCTCCGTCCCCCGTAGCGGGGATTCGATTTCGGGCAACTGCGTCGTCGCGCTATCGCCCGGCACCGCACCGAGAGTCCGCATCAGCGCATCGAACAGCTGCGACGGCGACACGGGCTTCACCAGCAATTCGGCGATGCCGACTTCACCGGCCGCAGGCGATACCTCATCGCGACCGTACGAGGTGATCATGATCAGCGGCGGAAGACGCCCGGCCATCACCTTCCTGAGCTCCTGCGCCGTTGCGATTCCATCCATGACCGGCATCTTCCAGTCGAGACAAACCACGTCATAGGGAACGCCGACCGCCGCCGCGCGCAGCACCTCGGCGACCGCGTCACGCCCCGACGCAACGGATACGGCGACAAAGCTCATCGATTGCAACATTCCGCAGATCACTTCCCGGGCCTGCTGATTGTCATCGACGACCAGCACGCGACGGCCGTGGAGATCCGGGGGAAGCAACGGCCGGCTCACCGTCCTCGTACCCCGCCCCAACGGCAGCACAAGCCAGAACACGGAGCCTTGGCCGAGGGAGCTGTCCACACCGACCTCGCCGCCCATCAAGCTGGCGAGCCGCCGGGAAATGGCCAGCCCGAGGCCGGTCCCGCCGTATTTCCGCGTCGTCGACGCATCCCCTTGCTCGAAGCTCTCGAACAAGCGTCTGCACTGCTCCTCGTCGATGCCAATCCCGGTGTCGCTGACAGAAAAGCGGAGCACGACCTCTTCCGCCGACGCCTCGACGACGCTGACGCCGAGGGTGACCTCGCCGGATTCGGTGAACTTCACCGCGTTGTTGGCGTAATTGATGAGCACCTGTCCGATGCGCAGCGGATCGCCCAGCAAATACGGCGGAACGTTCTCATCAACCCTGACGATCAGCTCCAGCCCCTTATCCTCGGCCCGGCCACCGATCACCCCGACGACGTTGTCGAGTACCTGCGCCAGGTCGAACTCGACACGCTCCACGCCCATCTTGCCGGCTTCGATCTTCGAAAGATCGAGGATGTCGTTGATGACGCCCAGAAGGTGCTGCCCGGACAACCGGATCTTGGCCAGATAGTCGCGCTGGCGCGGCGACAGCTCGGTATTCATGGCCAGGTGCGCCATGCCGAGAATCGCATTCATCGGTGTCCTGATCTCGTGGCTCATGTTGGCCAGGAACTCCGACTTCGTCCGGGCCGCCGCCTCGGCCAGCGCCCGCGCGCGACGAATTTCGTCCATTGCTGCGCGTTCGACGGTGATGTCCTCAAGCATTCCGACAACACCCTTGCTCATATCGTCGGCATCAATGGCGCGGGCCGACAGCCTGACCCAGAAGGTGCTGCCGTCCTGACGCCGACAAAGCATTTCCTTGATGTAACTCTCGTTGCGACTGACCGTGGAATAGATCGCCTGGCCTGCCGCCGCCCAGTCGGCGGGGTCGGCGTAGAGGCAGCGGGTCGGCTGGCCGTTGAGTTCGCCGGGCATGTAACCTGTCAGTTCCTCGAGACGGCGGTTGCAATGCTCGATCACCCTGTTGCGAATCAGCATGATGCCGGCACTGGCCGCGTCAAAAATCGCCTGCTGTCTCGCCAGGGACTGTTTCAGCACTTCGGCCGCCTCGCGTTCGTCGGAAATATCGTCGATGATCACCACCAGGCCGTCGTCGAGACGAGCCGGGTTGATCGCCCGGCTGGACACGCGACACCAGACGCCCTCGCCGTCCTTGCGCCGAAAGTGCATTTCGCGAACATCGATTTCGCCCCGCCGCATGCGCGGATAGATCTCGCAACCGGTCTCGTCGTAACTTGCCTCGTCGAAATACCAGATTCGCGTCGGCTGCCCCAACTGCGCCCCCGGCGCATAGCCGAGCATCTCGTCAAAGCGGCGATTGCACTGAACGATTGTCCGCTCCCGCAACAGGACGATCCCGGTGCTGGCCGCCTCGAAAAGCGCGCTCATCTCCTGCAGGGCTCCGTCGAGTTCCGCCGTACGGCGTTCAACCAATTGCTCGAGGTGAATGCGGTGCTGCTCGAGCTCTTCGGCCATGCGTTTCTTTTCGGTGATGTCCTCCTTGATTGCCAGGTAGTGGGTAATACGGCCATCCGGCTGGCGAACCGGAGCGATCGTGGCGAACTCCACGTAGTCGCTGCCGTCCTTGCGCCGGTTGATCAATTCGCCACACCAGACGTCGCCGCGCGACAGCGCGGACCACATCGCATCGAAGGTCACCTTCGGCGTTCGTCCAGAGTGGAGAACGCGCGGGTTCTGCCCGATCACCTCATCCTTCGTGTAGCCGGTATTGCGCAGAAATGTCGAATTCACATATTCGATTTCGGCATCCAGATTGGTAATGACGATGCTCTCCGGACTTTGCTCGACGGCCAGATAGAGTTTGCGCAGTTGCTCCTCGTCCTGCTTGCGGGCGGTGATGTCCTCCTTCACTGCGACATAGTGGGTGATCTGACCGTCGTGCTGGCGCAGCGGCGCGATGATCGCCGATTCGATCTGCTCCTCGCCGTCGCGCGTCCGGTTGATGAACTCGCCTTTCCAGGGCTCGCCACGCAGCAGCGTTTGCCACATCGCGTCGTAGGTCGCCTTTGGCGTTTTTCCCGACTTGAGCAGACGCGGGTTCTGCCCGAGAACGCTCTCACGCGAATAACCGGTCCCCCGGGTGAAAGCCGCATTGACGTACTCGATGCGGCAATCGAGATCGGTAATGATCACCGGGTTCGGGCTCTGCTCGACAGCCAGCGACAGCTTGCGCAATTCGGACTGCGCCTGTTTTTCCGCCGTGATATCACGCCAGATCGCGACGAGATAATCCTTGCCGCCGCGGCTCACCGGCCGGACACGAACGCGGACATCAATCACGCTGCCATCCTTGCGACGATGAAACGACTCGACCTCCATGCTGCCGGACGCGATCAACTCGCGCGTCGCTGCATGAATCTGATCGGCATCCATCTCCGCCTGAATGTCGATGACGGACTGGAGCAAGCGTTCGTCGCGCGAATACCCGAGCAAGAGACAACTCGTTTCGTTCACTTCGACGAAGCGCAGCGTCCGGGCATCCACCAACTCGATCGCATCCGGCGCCTGATTGAAGAGCGCCTGAATCAGCGCATGATTGTCCTGCGCAGCCGCCACCGCCTCCCGATGCGCGATCACCCCGGTCAGCCGGACGGCAATGGCGTCGATGAGGTCGATCTCCTCGGCCAGAAACGGTGCCCCGGTGACGTCACCGGGGAGCTGCGGATAGCACACGCCGACGCGGGCCGCCTGCCCGCCGATGCCCGTGAAGCTCGCCCAAAGCTGAACCCCGTTCGGCGCCGGGCCATAATGGGTGTCGCCGCATTCGATGATGCCGGAACACCGCTCCGGGAACCGCATTGCCTTGGGAAGGCGCTTGGCAACCAGGCGGAACATCTGCGCCGTATCGATATCGTCGCGTTCGGTGATCCGGAACACGTCGTACAGGCACGACAACTCCTTCATGCGCTCGCGCAGGTCGGCCTCTTTCGCCAGCAGCGTGCGCCGCTGCTCGTCGAGTTGAGCGACCGTTGCCGAGAACGCCTCGCCCAGCTCGCGAACCTCGCCGAAACCGCCGGCCGAGAAGGAGAAATCACCGCCCTCGCGCAAACGCTTGCTCGCGTCGGTCAACTGCCGCAACGGGCGCACCAGGGAGACGAACACCCAGAGCGCCAGCGAAACGGCGAACGCCAGGAGAATGGCAAGCAGCGGCAGCTGATCGACGAAATGCCGGTGCTGGTAGGCTGCCAGCGCGTCGCCGAAATCCATCGCCACGAACACCGCGCCTTGTTCCCGCGCCCCCGCGCGAGACGACGGGAAGGTGAACGGCACAAGAACATCGACGTAGGGTGATCCGGCATCACCGGAATGACTCTCCGCACGCTTCGATGTTGTTTCGCGGAACCGCTCCGGCTTGATGGTTGTCAGGCGTTCGTCGAAGCGGCTGCCTTTCCAGCCGCTATCGTGCGCGAGCACGATGCGTCCGGCCGGATCGAGGAGAACGACGGCGGTGGCGCCTGTCAGACGGGTGCTGAGCATCAGGTCATCTTCGAGCGGGCCGGGGCGCTCAACCAGATCGACCTCCGCTTTTTTCGCCAGTCGAGACGCCAGCCGCGATGCCTGCGCACTGACCTGACGGAACATGTCGTCCCGATCCTGGATCAGCGTGTGGTGGAGCAACGCCCACAACAGGGCAGCAAAGGCCACGAAGACCACGATCGGCACGAAGACCAGGATCGAAATTCGCTTCTTCATGCTCCGGCATCTTTCCTGACAGTGAGGAGGTTACCGCGATCGATGAGGTCGTTCAGAACCTCGCCATACCACCGGTTCACGCCGCAGAAGACTCGACAGCGGACTCGGCAGCGGCTTCGTTCCGGATATCCAGGCGCACGGCGGGCAGCATAATGCGGAATGTCGTCCCCCTGCCAGACTCGCTGTCGACCTCGATCCGTCCGCCGTGCCGCTGGACGATCCCGTAGGAGAGCGACAATCCCAGCCCGGTGCCTTTGCCCACGGGTTTTGTCGTGTAAAAGGGATCGAAGATCCGCGGCAAGGCCGATGGCTCGATCCCGCAGCCCGTGTCGGCGATCTCGATACAGACCGTCTCGCCTTCCCGGCGGGTGCGCACGGTGATGGTTCCCTGCGCGTTTTCCGGCATCGCCTGCGCGGCATTGACCAGAATGTTCAGGAAGACCTGGTTGATTTGCGAAGGAATGCATTCGACCTCGGGAATCGCCCCGTATTCCTTGACGACCACGGCCTTGTACTTGATTTCGTTGGTGGCGATGTTCAGCGTCGAATCGAGGCATTCGTGCAGGTCAGCCAGCACCCACTGCTCGTTCGGATCGACGTGGGCGAAGCACTTGAGGTCCTGGACGATCCGGCAGACGCGCGCGAGTCCTTCAAGCGACTCTTCGATAAGGAGCGGCGCGTCATCACAGAGGTAGTCCAATTCCAGCTCGGTGCGCAACTGCATCAGCCTGGCATCGACCTGCGGATCGCGCGCCGATTCGCAGCACGCCGACTCGTAGGCACGCATCATGCGCAGGATGTCCTTGACGTAGCCTTTCAGCGTGCCCAGATTGGCATTCACGAAACCGACGGGATTGTTGATTTCGTGCGCCACCCCCGCCGCCAGTTGGCCGATCGCCGCCAGTTTCTCGGAATGCAGCAGCTGATCCCGCAACTCGCTTACCTGCTGGTTGGCGCTTTCCAACGCATTGGTCCGGCTGACGACCTGGTCGGCGAGCCGGTCCTGGCATTTCTTCAGTTTCAGCAGGTTGTGGATGCGCGCCTGCAGTTCGGCGCGCGCGACGGGCTTGGTCAGGAATTCCTCGGCACCGTTGTTCAACGCCGTCAGACGCGAGTCGCTGTCACCCAGCGCCGTGAGCATGATGATCGGGACACCGGCCGTGCGCTCCTCCGACTTGAGAATCTCGGCCACGTCGAAACCGCTGATCCCGGGCATCATCACGTCGAGGAGGATCAGATCGGGCAAGTGCCGGTCGATCAGCTCCAGAGCCTCCTCACCACTGGCCGCCGTCAGCAGCTCGTAGCCCTCGCTCGCCAGCTGGGCAACCATGACGTTGCGGTTGTTAACTTCGTCATCGACAACCAGGATGGTCGCCTTTCCCCCTGCCATGATGGATGCTCCTCTCACCCCAGCGTTTTGCGTTGCAGGCTCCAGCCGTTGAAATAGGCCCGCACGACGGCGAGCAGGTCGGGAATCGGCACCGGCTTGTGAAACAGCACCACGCCTTCCGGCAAGCCGCCCTTCTCCTGGATCTCCTCGTCACTCATCGCTGTCACCACGATGACCTGCATCGGCCTGACCAACGGACTGGACGCCAGGGTGGACAGCAGGTGGAATCCGTCGACGCCCGGCATCATCAGATCGGTGATCAGGATTTGCGGCTGCCGCTCGCCGATCTTGATCAACCCTTCGACACCGTTGTAGGCCGTGCGCACGCTGATTTCCTTGGAAACGCCGGCGACCTTGGCCTGGAGAATCTGCCGCTGGATGCGCTCGTCCTCGACAACCAGGACGTCGAAGATCGGCGCGCCACCACCACATTCCTTTTCACGCGCACGCAACTCGGCGTTGACCGATTCGCGCAGGATGCGCCGATGCCCGCCCGGCGTTTTCCACGCCCGCAGGCGCCCCTGTTCCACCCACAACTGGGCAGTACGGACGCAGATTCCCAGAGCCTCGGCGGCTTCCCGGGTCGAACACGATTGATCATCCATGGCTGTTCTGTAATTAGATATTTATCGTTTTTTTCAAATATATCGTTTTTAACGCTAAAATCAAGTGCAGTACTAATTTTACGAGTTATCGGCCGAGTCCAGAAGCCAGTTCGAAAAGGAAATCTCATGACACGCATGCCGTGTTTTTTCGCTGCACTGTCCGCCCTCCTGCTCTTCGGCTGCGGACAACAGGAACCGCTGAAGATCGGCTTCATCGGCGGTCTCTCGGACCGCAATTCCGACAACGGCCAATCAGGGCTCAACGGCGCCACCCTCGCCGTCGAGCAGTTCAACCGGAGCGGCGGCGTCGACGGCCGTTTGGTCGAACTGATCGCACGGGACGATGCGCAGACCCCGGAAACGGCGGAGAAAGCGGCGAAAGAGCTGGTCGACGCCAGGGTCGAGGCGGTGATCGGCCCTTTCACCAGTGGCATGGCCGAAGTGATTGTCCCGATCACCGGCCAGGCAGGCATCTTCCAGATCAGCCCGACGATCACGTCGATGGCCTTCTACGGCAAGGACGACAACCTCTTCCGCATCAACCGCACGACGCGCGACAACGCCCAGGAGTACGCAAAGGTGATGGTCGGTCTTGGCCAGCGCAACATTGCCGTGGCTTACGACCTGCGCAACCGCAACTTCACCGAATCGTGGCTGAACGAGTTCCGCACGGCAATCGCCGCCGAAAAAGCCACCATCGCTGCCGCCGTCCCCTACGAATCGGCGGCCGACACCGACTTTGCGAAAATTGTCGGAGAGATGCTCGCCGCAAAACCGGACAGCCTGTTCTTCATCTCCGGCGCGCTCGACGTGGCGCGTTTTGCCCAGGCCGCGCGCAGACAGGCCCCGGCCTTGCCGATCGGCGCGGCGGAGTGGGCGGCAACGGAGCAGTTGATCGATCTTGGAGGCGAGTTCGTCGAAGGACTGCTGATCGTGCAGAACTACGACCGCGAGGATCAGTCGGGACGCTACCGCGACTTCGCCGAAGCCTATTTCAAACGCTTCCAGCGCCCGCCCGGGTACAGCTCGGTCTCCGCGCACGATGCGGCAACCGTCGTGCTGACCGCGCTCAAACAGCGCAAGCGCGGCGAAACCCTCAAGGACGCTGCGCTCCGCGCCGGGCCGTATCAGGGACTGCAGCAGGAGATCGCTTTCGACAAGAACGGAGATACCCGGCGACGGGTGTTTTTCCGCGTCATTCGCATGGGCAGCTACGCCAAGCCGGAATGAGCGGGACCGTTGCCCACTCGACAACGCGACGACAGATGATGCGTACTGCGACAAACCTGGCGAGATGGCGGGCGTGGTGGACGCATTCGCTGCGCACGCGGCTGGTTACCCTGAGCCTGGTGCCGCTGCTGATCGCCTTCCCGCTGATCATGGCCGCGTTGATCGCCGTCGGCGGCTCGAGTTTCGACCGCGCGCTGGCGTCGAACGCGCTTGGCAAGGTGGAGGGCGTACGCACCTACCTCGACCAGATCAAGGCCCGTTCGCTCGATACCATCAAACAGCAGGCCGGCTCGGACCGCTTGACCCGCGCCCTCACCGGACACACCGCAAACATCGCGCCGAAAACCGAGCTGGCCGACGCGCTCGCCGGATTGGCACGCGAAAACCAGTTCGATTTTCTCCTGATCGCCAGCCACGACGGGACGATCATCGCCGCCAGCACGAATGCCGAAGCCGGCCAGCCGATCCCGAATACCTTCGTCACCCGGCAAGCCCGGACCGGAGTCGCCACGGTCGAATACGAGACCTTGAGCGCCGCGCAACTGACCTTGATTTCGCGAACGCTCGGCCAAAGAGCACAGCTTGAAATGCAGGGCGACAAGGCCGGCATGCGCCGCGCCCTGCTGATCAACTTCGCCGTGCACTTCCCTTTGTCGAGCAAACATCCCGACGCCATCCTATTCGGCGGCATCCTGCTCAATCGCAACCTGGGCCTGATCGACCACATCCGCGATATCGTTTTCCCGGTCAATCCGCAGATCGGCAGCGTCGCCGGCTCGACCTCGATTTTCCTGGACGATGTCCGCATAGCCACCAACCTCGTTCTTCCGGACGGGAACCGCGCCATCGGCACGCGCGCCAGCACGGAGGTGGTCAACGAGGTGCTGCAGGGCGGAAAAACCTGGGCCCGACGCGCGCAGGTGCTCGACAGCTGGCAGATTTCGGGCTACCAGCCCCTCCGCGACGGCGAGGGGCGCACGCTGGGAATGATCTACGCCGGTTTCCCCGAGGCGCCCCACACGCGCGAAAAACGGCTGCTGCTCGGCAGCGTCGCCGCCCTGCTGGCGCTCTCGATGCTGGCGCTGACCGCGCTGCACCTGTGGAGCGCGCGGCACCTGACGACCCGGCTCTCCAGTATCGCGCAAGGCATGGCCGCGCTGCGGCGGGGCGATCGCTCGATCCGCGTCGGCAAGGACCGCCAGGGCGACGAGATCGGGCGACTGGCCGGCCATTTCGACGAGCTGATCGTCGCCCTCGCCGCGCAGGAGGAAGCCCAACGCCAGACGGAGGCGCAGATCGCCGCCGAAGCCTCGCGCCGGCGCGCGTTGTTCGAACACATGCATGACGGCGTGGTGGTGCTCAACGATGACGGCAGCGTCTTCGAATCGAACAGCCAGTTCGCCGCCATGCTCGGCTATTCCACCGAGGAAATTCGCCGCCTGCACCTCGCCGACTGGGAAGCGAGATACAGCCGCGAGCAGCTCATGGAACTCGTCAGGAACGTTTCCTCCGCTGGTCAATTCTTCGAGACCGTGCAAAAACGCAAGGACGGCAGCCTGTTCGATGCGGAGGTCAGCGCAACGCGCATCGAATGGGGTGGCCGTTACTACGTTCTGTGCATCGCGCGCGACATCACCGAGCGCCTGCGCCTGGCCGCCGAACTCGAACGGCACCGTGACCACCTGCGCGAGCTGGTCGACGCGCGCACCCGCGATCTGGCCGCCGCACTCGAAGAGGCAAAGAGCGCCAACCGGGCGAAAAGCGATTTCCTTGCCAACATGAGCCACGAGATCCGCACGCCGATGAACGGCATTCTCGGCATGACCGAGGTCCTGCTCGACTCGCCGCTTTCCGACGAGCAACGCGAGTATCTGGGGATCGTCAAGACGTCCGGCGACAATCTGCTGACCATCATCAACGACATCCTCGACTTCTCCAAGATCGAGGCCGGCCGGCTCGAAATCGAGCACATCCCGTTCGATCCGCGCAAGACAGTGGCATCGATCGTCTCCTCGATGCAAACACAGGCGCAGGCCAAGTCACTTCGACTTGATCTCGATGTCGACACCTCCGTGCCGCCCGCGGCATACGGCGACCCGGTGCGTTTCGGGCAGGTCGTCACCAACCTGCTCGGCAATGCCATCAAGTTCACGGAACAGGGCAGAGTGTGCGTCCGCCTGACGAATCTCGCCCCCGTCAACCAGAACACAGCCTGCCTGGAAGTCGCCGTCAGCGATACCGGCATCGGCATTCCCCCCGCCAAGCTCGAGCGCATCTTCGAGGCCTTCGTGCAATCGGATTCGTCAGTCACCCGTCAGTTCGGTGGCACCGGCCTCGGCCTGAGCATTTCGCGCCAACTGGCGGCACGCATGGGCGGCTCGCTCCGGGCCGAAAGCGAACCGGGGAAAGGCAGCACCTTCCGCCTCACCCTTCCCTGTGCGGTCGCCGCCCCGGACGCCATGCCGACCGTGAGCCAGAGACGCCACGAAGCCCCCGCCCCGACGCCCGGCCGCCGCATCCTCATCGTCGAGGACAACAAGGTCAATCAACGGCTGCTGGCCGCCATCCTGAAAAAGCAGGGGCACCGGGTGACGGTTGCCGGCTCCGGCCAGGAAGCACTCGACCTGCTCGGATCGGAGTCTTTCGACATCGTCCTGATGGATATCCAGATGCCGGAGATGGATGGCGTTGAAACCACGCGGCAAATCCGCGCACGCGAATCGGGCTTGTCGCGGCACGTGCCGATCATCGCGGTCACCGCCCACGCCATGGCCGGCGACCGCGAGCGCTACCTGGCGGCCGGCATGGATGACTATCTGACCAAGCCGATCCGGCGCGGCGAATTGATCGCGGCCATTGCGCGCCTCTACGATGCGAACGACACCCCTGTCGCGCAAACCGCCAGAACGCTTCCCGCATAGCTCTTTGACACGGAGGTATCGACGATGAAAATCCTGCTGGTCGACGATTCCCGTTCCGCCGCTGCCGTGTTCGCCATGCGCCTCGGCGAGATCGGCCACCAGGTCATTGTCGCCGAGAATGGCGCCATCGCGGTGGAAAAATTCCGGACAGAAGCGCCGGATCTGGTACTGATGGACATCGAGATGCCGGTGATGAACGGCTTCGAGGCAACCAACCGCATTCGCCAGGTCGAGTTATCGCAGCGATGGGCATGGACGCCGATCGTTTTCCTGACCTCGGTCGATACGCCCGAGAACTTCGTCACCTCCATCGACGCCGGCGGCGACGACTTGATTCCGAAGAACGTGCCGGAACCGGTATTGCGCGCCAAGCTCAAGGCGATGGCCCGCGTCGCCGGGTTACGCCGGGAACTGATCGCCGCCAACCGGCAGATGGAGGACGATATTCGCGCCCGGAAGGCGGCGGAATCCGAACTCTCGTGCCGGCTTGTCGAGCTCACCGAACTCAACCAGACCCTGTCGAACATGCATCCGCACCGGCGCGCGCGACGATGCAGTATGGGTGGAAATCAGCGACAACGGCTGCGGTATCGCGGAAGACATCCGGGCAAGGATATTCGATCCGTTCTTCACCACGCGGCCCGTGGGCCAGGGAGCCGGACTCGGTCTGGCGCTCTCCTACGGCATCGTCCAGAGCCACGACGGACGCATCGAAATGGAAAGCGAAACGGGGGGTGGCACCTGCTTCCGCCTGGTCCTGCCGATGCGCCGCACCGGGACAACACACGCAAAACTCGGCTATGCTTGCGCAATCAAAACGCAGGTTCGAGCACGGGAAACAAACGACAGGTAACCACGGAGAAATTGCAATGCCGGTATCCGTCCTGGTGGTCGATGATTCACCGATCGCCCGAAAAATGCTGATCAAGGCCCTGCCGCCGGACTGGGACATCGAGATCACGCAGGCCGCCAACGGCATAGAGGCGCTCGCCGCCTATCGTGCCGGTCGCGTCGACGTGATGTTCCTCGACCTGACCATGCCCGACATGGACGGTTACCAGGTGCTCGAAACGCTGCGCAAGGAAGACCTGAACTGTCTGGTGATCGTCGTTTCGGCGGACGTGCAGGAAAAGGCACAGGAACGGGTGCTTGCCATGGGCGCGATCGCCTTCATCCGCAAGCCGATCACCGCAGAAGGCCTGCGCGACGTGCTGAAACAGTATGGAATCGTCGTATGAGCGAAGAAACCGAAAGCGTCGGCACCAACACCACCCTCTCCGACGACCAGCGCGACGCGCTGCAGGAGATCGCCAACATCGGCATGGGTCAGGCCGGCTCGTCCATCGCAAGGATCTGGGGCGAGTTCGTTCGCCTGTCGATTCCCCGCATCGCCAACGTCGAGCGCCAGGACATCCCCGCCGTGCTGCAACAACTCGTCGGCGAGAAGAACATCCTCGCCGTGCGGCAGGCGTTCCACGGGCAGTTGCGCGGCGAAGTCATCATCGTCTTTTCCGGCGGGCCGCCGAGCGAACTCGCCGAACTGATGGGCTACGACGACACCGATCGGATCGAGGAACTCGAGCTGCTGCTCGACGTCTCCAACATCCTGGTCGGCGCCTGCCTCGGCGGCGTAGCCTCGACACTGGGCGTCGATATCGGCTTCTCGGCCCCGTCGATCATGGGCATCGACATTTCGCCGCGCGACCTGATCCCGGCGGATGAAATCCTGCACAGCCGGGCGCTCTTCATCGAAGTCTGCTTCACCCTGGAGCAGCGATCGTTCGCCTGCCACCTCGTCGTCATGATGCCGGCCGGTGAAATCGCCCGCCTGGGCAAAGAACTGGACCGCTTTCTCGAAACGCTCTGACCATGACCGAAGACATCGACCGGGGATTGCTGGAGTTCATCGTCGAGCGTCTCGAAGCGGGTGTCTTCGTCATCGATCACGACTACCGCATCGTCCTGTGGAATCGCTTCATGGCCATGCACAGCCAGCGTCCGGCAGCGGACGTCGTCGGCCGCAACCTGTTCGAGTGCTTTCCCGAACTGCCGCAGAAATGGCTGGCCCGCAAGATCGAGAGCGTGTTCATCCTGAAGAACTACGCGTTCACCTCGTGGGAGCAACGCCCCTTCCTCTTCCGCTTCAACCACAACCGCCCGATCACCGGCGGCATCGACGCGATGCGCCAGAATTGCATCCTGCTGCCGCAAAAGGACGCTGGCGGTGAAGTACAACATGTCTGCGTCACCTTGCTGGATTACACCGACACGGCGATGTACCAGATGCGCCTGAACGAGCTGATCGGCGAACTCAAGCAGGAAAAAGCCGCGCAACAGGAACTGATCAAGAAGCTCGAGGACACCCAGGGCCAGCTGCTGCAGTCGGAAAAAATGGCGTCGGTCGGCCAGCTCGCCGCCGGGGTCGCGCACGAGATCAACAACCCGATCGGCTTCGTCAACTCCAACCTCGGCTCGCTGAAAGGCCAGGTCGAGAACATGCTCTCGGTGCTCTCGGCCTACGAGGAGGTGGAAAAGGCCTTGACCGGCCAGCCGGACCTGCTGACCTCGCTGCAGCAAGCCAAAATCGCCGCCGACCTGGATTTTCTGCGCGACGACATCCTCGACCTCATCAACGAATCGCTCGACGGCGTGCAGCGCGTCAAGACGATCGTCGAAAACCTGCGCGACTTCTCCCGTGTCGACGCCTCCGAATGGCATCACGCCAATCTCGAAAAAGGGCTGGAAAGCACGCTCAACATCGTCTGGAACGAAATCAAGTACAAGGCCGAGGTCAAAAAGGAGTACGCCGGCCTGCCCGAAATCGAATGCATCGCCGCTCAGATCAACCAGGTGTTCATGAACCTCCTGGTCAACGCCGCGCACGCGATCGAGGAACGCGGGACGATCACCCTGCGCACCGGGTTCGACGAGCGTGAGGTGTGGGTGGAAGTCGAAGACACCGGCTGCGGCATCAGGCCGGAAAACCTCAAGCGCGTTTTCGAGCCCTTCTTCACCACCAAGCCGGT
>JARFTZ010000013.1 GCA_029289235.1 Gammaproteobacteria bacterium | reverse complement strand
TCAATATCGTCGATCCGCCCGTTGGCCTTGTGGCCGACCGTCGCGCTGGCCGATGCCTTGCTGCCTGCTCCCTCGGTACCCAGGCCGCTCAGCGCCGCCTTGAGGTTGCTTTCCGCGTCGATCAGGAAGTTGGCGGCGACGACAACCTGCTCACCGTCCTTGATGCCATCGAGGATTTCCACATGCGTCTCGCTGCGTGCACCGAGCCTGACCTCGCGTGGGGCAAAGCGGCCTTCGGCTTGTTGCACCAGAACTACCTGTCGCGTGCCGCTGTCGATCACGGCCGAGAGCGGCACCGTCACTACAGACCCCTTTGCCGAAACCGGCAGTTCCACCTGCGCGAACATCGCCGGCTTGAGCAACAGGCCGGGGTTGGCCAGTTCGACGCGTACCGGCACGGTGCGCGTGTCGGCGTTGAGCGTCGGGTAGACATAACCGATCCGTCCGTCGAATACCTTGTCCGGATAGGCGTTGATGCGCACCTTCGCACTCGCGCCGGTCTTGACGAAGCCGATGTCCTGCTCGAAAACGTCCGCAACGACCCAGACAGACGAGAGGTCCGCGATCTGGTACAAGGCCTCGCCGGGCATGAAGCGCATGCCCTGCAATGCCTTTTTCTCGGTGACGATGCCGGATACGGGCGAACGGAAGGTCAGCGTGCGCTTCGTTTCGCCCGACTGCGCCAGCGCCTTGACCTGCGCTTCCGAGATATCCCAGTTCTTCAGCCGCGCGAGGCTCGATTCGGCCAGCTGCTTCATCCCAGCCTGCGCGGTGGCATCGGCGCCTTTCAGCGATTCGATGCCCTGGGCGGCGATGGCGTACTCGCGCTGCGCCGACACCAGTTCCGGACTGTAGACCTCGAACAGCGGTTGTCCCCTGCCGACCGGCTGACCGGTGACGTTGACGTGCAGGCGCTCGACGTAGCCCTCGAATTTCGGCGACACGGCGTAGATGCGCCGCTCGTCCGGTTCCACACGGCCTGCCGCGCGTACCACGCGGTCGAGCACGCGCAATTGGGCGGCTTCGGTACGGACGCCGAGCTTCTGGACCTTGTCGGTGCTGACCTTGATGGTTCCCGACGAGTCGCCTTCCGACGTGTCTTCGCCTTCATAGACCGGGATGTAGTCCATGCCCATCGGGTCTTTCTTCGGCACCGGCGAGGTGTCGGGCAGACCCATCGGGTTACGGTAATAGAGAAGCTTGCGTTCCTTCTTGCCGCTGTCCGCGACGGGGGCGGCGACGGACGCTTCAGCAGAGGTTGCGTCGCCGTGAGCGATTCCCTTTGTTCCCAGCCAGTAGCCACCGCCGGCTGCGGCGATGGCAACAGCAAGGATTCCAATGGCCATCGAGGGGCCTTTGTTCATAATTCTTCTCCCAAAAGTCGTTCGATTTCAGCGAGGCGAATGTGTGCCTCGGCTTGCGCCTTGATCTGGCTCAGGCGGGCTTTGCGAATCTGCTGCTGCGCTTCGAGCAGCATGGCGAAGTTGGCCGCGCCGTTCTCATAACCGGCCAGCGCGGACTGGAAGGTCAGTTCGGCCTGTGGTCGCAGGCTACTCTCCACAAGCTTTTCCGTGCGGCGGGCGGCGTCGATGCCGGAAAGGTTCTCGGCGAGTTCCGAGAGTACGGTGTTAGCCGTCGCCTCCTTGCGTGCGCGGGCGGCGGATAGCATGGCTTCCGATTCGCGCTCCATGGCCCGGCGCGAGGCCTGTTGCAGCGGGATGTTCACCTCGACCATCAGCTGCCATTCCTTGATCGAGCTTTGATACTGCACCGGCGTCACGCCGAGCATGAAATCGGGGTAGCGCTCCTTGTAGGTGAGGTCGCGTTTTTTTTCGGCGGCACGGATCGCCGCGTCGTCGGCGAACAGGCGCGGATTGCGGGACCGCACCCGGTCTTCGAGCGTGACGTAATCGAGCTTGGCCGGCGTCGGCAGGTCGGGCAGTCCCTCGGGAACGGCAAGCGGCGCACCGGCCGGGCGTCCGAGCAGCATGTTGATCCGGGCGCGGAGCATCGCGCTTTCGTTTTCCAGCATGATCAGCTCGTTGCGCATGCCGGTCTGCTCGACCTGGGCGCGGATCACGTCCTGCTGCATGGCGAGGCCTCCGGCGTAGCGGACCTGTGCGACCTTCTCCAGCCGGACCATCAGGTCGAGGATTTCGCGGGTGATCTGTTCGTTGCGCTGCAGGAGGTACCACTGCGCGTGGCTCGCCTTCAGGCGTGCGGCGATATCTGCCCACGCGCCGCGGGCGCGCCCGGTGGCGCCATCTGCGTCAAGTTCGGCGATTTCGCGCTTGAGGTCGCGCTTGCCGTACCAGGGGATTTCCTGCGTGATCGTGTATTTGGTGCTGCCGACGCGGCTCGGCGAGAGCGTGGCGTTCTGTTCGCCCATCCGCGTGAGATCCATCAGTTCGACACGGAAGCGCGGGTCGGGCAGGGCGCCGGCTGGCGTCACCCGTTCTCCGGCCGCATCGGCCTCGTGGCGCATCGCTGCGAACTCGGGATTGTTCTGCCGCGCATAGTCGAGCAGGCTGGCAGCGGTCTGGCCGATCGGCGCTTCCTGCGCGAGCGCGGCGGGGGCTGAAACGACAGCCAGTAGCACCGCCAGGGTTCGCAGGGTAAAACGTGTTGGCATAAGTGTCTCCGACTACCCAGGGTTGTTTGTCTTGTTGTCTTGTTTCGGGTTTTTGGCACCGTCCGCCGAGCTTCAGGAAGTTCGCCTCAGCGCGGTTGTTTCCCAGAAGAAGCCGGCAGCCGCGCTACCGGCTTCTGGGCAGGAATCATTTGGCCTGTTCGAACTGGACGACCGTGATCGCGCCATTGACGTTGTCGGCGACGAAGCGGATTTTGTCGCCTTCTTTCATCTGCTCAAGCCAGGCAGCGTCCTTGACGCGGAAGACCATGGTCATCGGCATGTCCATTCCGAGGTTGGCCAGCGGGCCGTGCGAAAGCGTGACTTTTCCGGCGGCCTTGTCGATCTTTTTCACTTGGCCATCGACCATCTTCGCGGGAGCCGGAGCACTGGCGTGTGACGCCATGGCGCCGTGGCCACTGTGATCGTTGGCGGACATCGCGGATATCGGGAGGAACGCGGCAAGGGCGATGGATACGGAAGCAATCGAGGTTTTCATGCGTGTTTTCCTGAAGGTCAGTGTTTAGCGAAGACTCGGGTGTTGCCGTCATTCTGGACAAGCAACGTTTCGTAGGGAGGCGAGTTCGGGACGTCCATGCCGGGGGAGCCTGGCGGCATTCCGGGAACGGCGAGTCCGATCGCCTTGGGTTTTTCCTTCAGCAACCGTTTGATGTCCTCTGCGGGTACATGCCCTTCAAGGAGGTAGTTGCCAATTTTGGCCGTGTGGCACGACCCAAGCTTGTCAGGCATTCCCAGCTTCTTGCGCGTGCCCGGAACGTCATCGACCTCATGGGTTTTGACGGTGAAACCGGCCTTGGTGACGTGCTCCGCCCATTTGCCGCAGCAACCGCAGTACGGGCTCTTGTAAATATCTATCGTTTGTTGCGCCTGTTGCGCCAGCGCGCCGCCAGAACCGAGTGCCAGAAGGGTGAGCAAGATGGGTAGCTTTGGTGTCATTGGAGAACCTCCTTGAATTGGGTAGTGGCAGTATGAAGAGCCGAACCCAACGGGAAACTGACTTGAGGATTACATTTCTGTAATGTTTCCCGGCTGCCGTGGCATGCTCTGGATAGCAAGACGGCCCTCTGGAGGGCCGTCAGGAGTTGGTTAATTGGGAATGTATTTCAGCGAGTCGAGTCTCGCGACCTCGTCGCCGTGCATGACGATCTTCCGGCCATCCTTGGCTTCCATGGTCTCTCCGGGGTTCATGCGTGTGACCCGGCCCGTCTTCGATTCCATGGCCATCTTGCCGTCCTGGAAGATGTAAACCGACGAACCATCCTTCAATTCGACAATCTGTGTTACCTCGGCCCCAAGGGCGTTGTTGGCGAAAGCATGCGCATTCGTCGCCACAACACCGACGAGGCTGAGGGCGGCGATCAGGACAGGTTTGGTAAAGCTCGTTTTCATCATTTCTCCTTGAAAAGTCAGTTGTTCGCGCCAGACGGAGTGTCGTCAGACGGTGATGCCATCTTAAGAACCCGATCCCGACGGGACGATGACGGAGAAATTACGTTTCGGTCAGGTTGCCGAGCGGGTTCGGGAAACGCCACAGGCGTTCCGGCATGGCCGGAACGCCTGTGGCGTTGAGTCCGGTGGCAGTGATCTGTTGTTGCAGAACGTAGCTCTTCACTTTGCCAACTGAATGTCCGTCACGACCAGCTTGCCGCCCTCGTCCACGGCCATGAAGCGAATCTTGTCACCGGCTTTTACCTTGTCGAGCAAGGTCCTGTCCTTGGCCGTGAACACCATGCTCATCGGCGGCATGTCCAGATGCTTGATCGGCCCATGCTTGATGGTGATCTTGCCTGTCTCCTTGTCGATCTTGCGGACCTCACCGTCGCTCAGTGCTTGTTCCGCAGTCATCGGCATTGCGCCGTGATTCATGGCGGGCTGGGCGAGGCTGCCCGGCGACATCAGTGTCGTTGCGCCGAGCAGGGCTGCCGCTGCAATTCCAACGATTTTTTTCATCGTCATCTCCTCAGTTTTTATTCCTGCTGTCCTTGCTCCTCGCGGTTACAGCCACGACCCGGATCTTTCCAACCATCCCGGCTTCGTAATGGCCGGGCAGGAGGCAGGCGAAGTCGAATTCCCCGTCGCGGTTGAAAGTCCACACAATCTCCGCTTCCTTGCCGGGAGCCACGTGCGCCATGTACGGCTCGTCGTGCTCCATGCCGGGAAACTTCTTCATCAGGGCGGCGTGCTCGTCGAGTTCAGCTTTTGTGCCGAGAACGAACTCGTGCATCACTACACCATTGTTTTTGTGAATGAATCGGACGGTGTCCCCCTGTCTGACTTCGATGCGGTCCGGGGTGAAACGCATGTCGTCGGTCATCCGGATTTCGATGGTGCGCTTGACGGCCTTGGCGTCGCCGGCAATGCCCCACGGTTTTTGTTCGTGCTTCACCGGGCGGGGGCGAGCATGTTCGGCATCGCCATGCGCCCACACCACGGCAGAAGCCGCGACGAGGCCGGAAGCGATCAGTTTTTTGGCAATTCTCATGCAGGTAGTCCTCTTGGGGGTTAAAACGGATGTTGTTTCAATGTTCGTGTTTGGCGCCCGCGGGCTTGATGGCGCGGGCCGTTGCCAGGGCAGATGCGGCGCCCGTTCCGGAACGCGCGGCGGCTGGCGTCTCACCTGTCCATTCGCGCGCGACGGTGCCGGGCGGGTGCGCAAACGGGCCGGGATCGGCGTAGTCGCCCGGCTTCTGGCCACGGCGGACCTTGAACACGGTGAACATGCCGCCCATCTCCAGCGGGCCGTACTGGCCGCTGCCGGTCATCATTGGCGCGGTGTTGTCGGGGAGCGGCATCTCCATCGCGCCCATGTCGGCCATGCCGCGCTCGCCCATCAGCATGTAGTCGGGCACGACCTTCTGGATCTTGCCGATCAGGCCGCGATGGTCGACACCGATCATCGTCGGGACGTCATGCCCCATGGCGTTCATCGTGTGATGGCTCTTGTGGCAATGGATGGCCCAGTCGCCTTCCTCGTCGGCGATCAACTCGATCTGCCGCATCTGGCCGACGGCGACGTCGGTGGTGACCTCCGGCCAGCGCGAGGCGGGCGGCGTCGGCCCGCCGTCGGTGCCGGTGACGGTGAACTCGTGGCCATGCAGGTGGATCGGATGGTTGGTCATCGTCAGGTTGCCGATGCGGATGCGCACGCGGTCGTTCAGGCGCACGTTCAAGCTGTCGATGGCCGGGAAGATGCGGCTGTTCCAGCACCAGATGTTGAAGTCGGTCATGGTGTTGATCTTTGGCGTCCGGCTGCCCGGTTCGACGTCGAAGGCGTTGAGCAGGAAGCAGAAATCGCGATCGACTTGGCTGATGTGCGGGTGCCTGGTTTTCGGGTGCGTTACCCAGAAACCCATCATGCCCATGGCCATCTGCACCATCTCGTCGGCGTGCGGGTGGTACATGAAGGTACCTGGACGGCGCGCCTCGAATTCGTAGACGAAGGTCTTGCCGGCAGGAATCTGCGGCTGGGTCAGGCCGCCGACGCCGTCCATGCCGTTGGGCAGGCGCTGGCCGTGCCAGTGGATGGTGGTGTGCTCCGGCAGACGGTTGGTGACGAAGATGCGCACGCGATCACCTTCCACGACCTCGATCGTCGGACCGGGGCTCTGTCCGTTGTAGCCCCACATGTTGACCTTGAAACCTGGCGCGACTTCGCGCACGACGGGTTCTGCCACGAGGTGGAACTCCTTGACGCCATTGTTCATTCGCCAGGGCAGCGTCCAGCTGTTGAGCGTGACTACCGGTGTGTAGGGCCGGCCGGAATCCGGTATGAGGGGCGAGGCGGTTTCGGGCGTGGCACGCGTCACCGGGTCGGGCAAACCGGCCAGGGCGGATCGCGAAACAGCAAAGGCGGCCATACCGCTTCCAAGCCCAGCCAGGAATTGACGACGTGGGTTCATGATCGCTCTTTCCATTCAATGTGCCGCGGGTGCGTCCCGGCCGCTCCCGCCTTGGCCCAGAGAAACGAATTCCTTGAGTTCGCCCCCGAGTAGCAGGTGCTGCAGGTCGGTCTCGGCGATCCAGAAGGCACGCAATGCCTCCGTGGCGGCAATGGCGGCTTCGGCGCGCCGGCGCGCCTCATCGAGGACATCCCAGACGCTCTTGAGCATTCCGTTGTAGTGCAAGACGGTTTCGTCGGAGACGAATTCCTGCAGTTTCAGGATCGTCTGCTGGCGCCGGGCGATTTCGTAGGCGGCGAGGTATGCGCGCCATGCCAGTGCTACGTCGGATCGCATGCGCAGGGCGTTGGCGCGCGGAAGTATCTTTTCCAGCGCCTCGATTCGCTGTTGCACGAAACTCTCCGACCAGGCCGAAGCCGGCAAATCAGGCAGGTTTTCGGGAAGATCGACGTCGGAGTAGGTCGCGATCAACTGCACGCGCCGAAGCAATTCATCCTGGGCCGTGGCTCGCGCATATCCTGCGTTGGCCGCGTCAATGTGCGCTGTTTCCCTCGCCATCTGCACTCGTGCCTCCTGCAGACGACTCCAGTTGCCGATCCGAGCCATGCGGGCGGCGAGTTCGCCAGCCGTCTCGGCGGCATGCAACGCAGCTTCCCAGTGCGTCAGGACCTGCCTGGCCGCAACAGCGCCGATCCAGGCCTTTCGTGCTCCAGCCGCCACCTCCAGGATTTCGTCGATATCATGGACGCGCCGACGCACGCTCGGGTCGATATCGAGCAAGTGGCCCGTAGCCGCCTGTTCGACCGCTTGTGTCCCCATCGTCGCCAGAGCCGAGGCGAGTTCACGGTGTGCATTCCACGCCTCCCGCACCGCGGCCTCCGGCGTTCCCAGCTCGATACGTCCCGCAGGATCTCCGGGACCGGACGCGCTAGGGAGATTGGACCGCTCCCACTTGAGTACGTCGGCGTGCCCCCGCGCGTACTGGCCGACGGTGTCGTTTGCATCCCGCCAGTCGCCGATACCATCAGGTGGAACCGATTGCCCGAAAGCGGCCGCCGAAACGCCGGCAAGCAATCCGGCCAGTAGAAGACGCGGGGCGGAGCAACAAATCAATTCCCGGATCACGGTCACTCCTCTCTCAAAAAAGGCGTGTGAGCAGACTCGTCGCCTATCCTGCTGCAAGCAGCTTGCCTGAGGCTGTCTGACATAAGGCTGACGCCCGAATTACATTTCTGTAATCTTTTGCGCCCGGCCGCAAAAACGAAGGAAAATCCCCCAGCCAGCGGCTAACAAGGGAATTCGATGAAAATTCTGGTAGTTGAAGACGAAAGCAAAACCGGCACGTATCTGAAACAGGGGCTGAGCGAAGCCGGCTTCGTGGTCGATCTGGCCGCCAACGGCTTCGACGGCCTGCATCTGGCGACCAGCGAGAGTTACGACCTGGCGGTTCTCGACGTGATGCTTCCCGGTATCGATGGCTGGCAAATCCTCCAGGGCATCCGGCGCGCGGGGAGCGACATGCCGGTGCTGTTCCTCACCGCCCGTGACCAGATCGAGGATCGTGTCAAGGGGCTGGAACTCGGTGCTGACGATTACCTTGTCAAGCCGTTCGCGTTCTCCGAACTGCTGGCGCGAGTCAGGACGCTGTTGCGGCGCGGAAGCAAAAGCAAGGAGGGCGACGTGCTGCGCGCCGCAGATCTGGAACTCGATCTCCTGCGTCGCCGGGCGACCCGTGGCGGGCGGCGCATCGACCTGACGGCCAAGGAATTCGCCTTGCTCGAACTGCTGCTGCGACGCCAAGGTGAGGTCCTGCCGCGTTCGCTGATCGCCTCGCAGGTGTGGGACATGAACTTCGACAGCGACACCAACGTGGTCGAGGTCGCCGTGCGCCGCCTGCGGGCGAAGATCGACGACGATTTCGAGATGAAGCTGGTGCGTACCGTGCGCGGCATGGGCTACGTCCTCGACGTGCCGGAGGGCACGGCGTGAAATCCGTCGGCCGCGCGTCGATCACGCTGCGCCTGACGGCACTTTTTGCCACGGTTTCGACCCTGGTCTTGCTCGCCCTCGGCTACCTGATCGGCAGTACGGTCGAGCAGCACTTCGTCGAACAGGACATCGATGTGCTGTCCGGCAAGCTCGACCTGACGCAACGCATCCTCGAAAAGGCGCGGTCGCGCGACGATCTGCTGGCCGTTCCACAACAACTCGATGACGCACTGGTCGGGCATCACGGGCTGTCGGTCGTCGTCGCCCTGCAGGATGGCGAACTGTTGTTTGCCACCAGCGGTGCGGAATTTCCCGATGGATTGCTGTCCGGCGGCCCCGTGGGCGATGTCGCGCATCCGCGCGCATGGCGCACCGCGCGGGGAACGCCGATGCGCGGCATCTCCGCGAGCGTACCGACCGGGATCGCCGGGATGCCAAAGGCGGTGGTCGGCGTGGCGACCGAAATCACCCACCATGAACAGTATCTGGCCGGATTCCGCCTCACGTTGTGGGCCTTCGTCGCCTTCGCCGCCGTGTTGAGCGGGCTGCTCGGCTGGCTGGCGGTGCGTCGCGGCCTCGCGCCGTTGCAGGCGATGAAGCGCGAGGCCGAGAAGATCACGGCGCAGCGCCTGCACGCCCGTCTGGCGCTCGATGCCGTACCGGTGGAACTGGTCGATCTGGCGGTCACGCTGAACGCGATGCTGGCGCGGCTGGAGGATTCGTTCCGCCGGCTCTCGGATTTCTCCTCGGATCTGGCGCATGAATTCCGCACGCCGATCAGCAATCTGATGACAGAAACGCAGGTGATGCTGTCGCGGACAAGGTCGCCCGATGAATACCGCGATGTGCTTGCCTCGAACGTCGAAGAGTACGAGCGGCTTTCGCGCATGATTGCCGACATGCTGTTCATTGCAAAAGCGGAAGATGGACGGATCGTACCCACCCGGGAAACGCTTGAACTGGCCCCTCTGGTTGGCGACCTCGTCGAATTTCACCGGCTGGCGGCCGAAGAAAAGGAGGTTGAACTCACAAGCGAGGGCGAGGGGGCAATCCAGGGTGACCGGCTGATGATCCGCCGGGCGATCAGCAACCTACTGTCCAATGCCATCCGCCATACGCGGATCGGCGGTCGTGTCACCGTAAGCATTCGTCGCAACGGCACGTGCGTCGAGATCGATGTAACCAATATTGGCGAGACCATCGCTTCCGAGCATCTCCCGCGGTTGTTCGACCGTTTTTACCGGGCCGATCCGTCGCGCGCTGGCGAGGGCTCGCACTCCGGACTCGGACTGGCCATCGTCCGGTCGATCGTCGAGGCACACGGCGGACAGGTCGTCGCGTTCTCGGCGGAAGGAATGACCACCTTCAGGCTGACGTTCGCACGTTGATTCTTGAGACGATGAGTCAAATGGTTTGGTATCGTTGCGCGGTTTGCGACAAACCCATTTGACTTCAGGAGCCTCCAATGAGCGTGATCGGCAACTTTCTGTGGTTCATCCTCGGCGGCGTATTCATGGGGCTGGGATGGTGGCTGGCCGGGGTGCTGGCATTCGTCTCGATCATCGGCATCCCGTGGGGGCGTGCCTGTTTCGTGATCGGCACATTCACCTTCTTCCCCTTCGGCAAGGAAGCCATCGACCGGGAGGATCTTTCCGGTCAGGGAGATATCGGCACCGGAGGATTCGGTACCCTTGGCAACATCATCTGGTTCATCCTCGCCGGCTGGTGGCTGGCGCTCGGGCACGTGATGTCCGCGATCGCCTGCTTCGTGACCATCATCGGCATTCCGTTCGCCGTGCAGCACCTGAAGCTGGCCGGCATCGCACTCGCGCCGATCGGGAAGACCATCGTGGACAAGGAAGTCGCCTCGGCGGCACGCGGCCGCCGGGCTGACGCGGAACTGTCGCGTATCAGAAAAGGATGATGAAACCGCCCGCCGGTGCGCTGGCGGCTCACAGGACGACTGAAGTCACTCCTTCCCGCAGCATTGCTTGAATTTCTTCCCGCTACCGCAGGGGCAGGGGTCGTTGCGGCCGATCCGGGGTTCGTCGTTGCGGATCGTCGCGACACCGCGCTTTGCCAGCCAGAAACGGTAGATATCGACCACCGCCTGCGGCAGGTCTTCCTCGCAGTCCTGTTCGATTTCGGCGCGCTCCTCGCCTTCGGGCCATTCCTCGCCGTGTTCCCTGGCGGCAGCCTCGGCTTCGCCGGTCAGCACCATCAGCGGGAAGAGGCGTTCGTCGAGGTAGTTGATCTGCTCCTCTGCGTCCTCGCTGCGATCGTCTTCAAGGCACTCGAACCAGTCTTCCGTCGCCTGGTCGACACCGGCCAGGTAGGCCTGGCACCACGGCAGGTAGTCGCTTGGACTGTCCTCGGACTCATCCTTCGGGTAGAGCAACAGCACCGGCGGGTTGCCGGCCGCCAAGTCGGCTTCAAGCGCCTTGGAAAAGAGCCCGATGATCTGCGCGGCCTCCTGGCCGGCATCGCTGTCGAGCGCATCTTCGCTGCCGAGGATGTCGACCAATCGGTCGTCCGGGTCGATCTGCGTGGGGCCGGAAAGGGCTGCGCAGAGGTAGCCCTGAAGTTCATCCAGGCGCATGGCTTCTTCCAGCGCGGGATCGTCGAGCAGGAATTCCAGACGATCGAGCAGTTCGTCGGCCAGAGGGGAGGGCGTTGTCGCTTGTTCGGTCATGGTGCTTACCCCCGTGCGTTGGATTGGGTGTCAAAATCGGGCTGTCCCGTTTTGGGACAGAGACAGGTGAATTCGGGGATTTCCATGTGGATGTGGAAATCGCGGTGCGGCGCGGGATTGGGGAAGGTTTCGAGCGTCTTGGAAGGCTGGGGCGTCATGGCTGAATCGGTGGGTGGAACAAAATGCTATTATAGGCGGCCCGGCGGGTGGGTGTCGCCGTCATACCTTGTTTTCGAGACCTTAATTTGTACGCAGCCTTCCTGGCTGCGTTCTGTTTAATGCGCCTGACAAAACTGAAACTCGCCGGCTTCAAGTCGTTTGTCGACCCGACGACCATCGCTCTTCCGGGGCAACTGGTCGGCGTCGTCGGCCCGAATGGCTGCGGCAAGTCCAACGTGATGGACGCCGTGCGCTGGGTGTTGGGCGAGTCGAAGGCCTCGGAACTGCGCGGCGAGTCGATGCAGGACGTCATTTTCAACGGCTCGGGTACCCGCAAGGCGGTGTCGCGCGCCTCCGTCGAACTGGTGTTCGACAATTCGCTCGGGCGCATCGCGGGGCAGTGGTCGCAATACACGGAGTTGTCGGTCAAACGCGTGTTGACCCGCAACGGGCAGTCCGAGTATTACATCAACAATCTGCACGTCCGGCGCAAGGACATCACCGACCTGTTCCTCGGCACCGGCCTGGGCCCGCGCGCCTACGCGATCATCGGGCAGGGGACGATTTCGCGCATCATCGAAGCGCGGCCGGACGAATTGCGCGTGTTCCTCGAAGAAGCCGCTGGCGTCACCAAGTACAAGGAACGGCGCAAGGAAACCGAAGGACGGCTCGCCGACACGCGCGAGAACCTCACCCGGGTCGAGGACATCCGCACCGAACTCGGTTCGCAGATGGAGCGTCTGGAAGGGCAGGCAGCGATCGCGCGGCAGTACCGCGAATACCACGACGCGATGACGCGCAAGCAGCAACTGCTCTGGCTGCTCAAGCGCAACGAGGCGCAGGCCGAACGCGAGCGGTTGGCGCACGAGATCGACGCCGCGGTCACGGGCCTCGAAGGGCAGAATGCCGCCTTGCGCGAAACCGAGGCGCGGCTGGAGGAAACCCGGGAGCGGCACTTCGCTACCAGCGACGGCCTGCACACCGCCCAGAGCGCGCTGTTTACGGCCAACGCCGAAGTGGCGCGGCTGGAAGCGGAGATTCGCCACCGCCGCGAATCGCAGCATGAGTACCAGTCCCGGCTGGCCCAACTCGCCGAAGACAAGATCCATTGGGAAGCGCAGTCCGACAAGCTCGAGACCGAGCACGAACGCTGGCAGGAACTTCTCTTGCTGGCCGACGAGCGCGTCGAACAGGGAGAGATGCGCCTCGCCGCGCAGCAGGAGCGCCTGCCGATGGCCGAGGACGCTTTTGCCGCGGCGCAGGACGAGGTCGGCGCACAGCGCAACGACCTGGCGCAGGCCGACAAGCGCCTGCAAGTCGAAATCGCCAACCGTGGTCATGCCCAGCGCTCGCTGCAGATCCTCGCCGGCCGCCGCGAGCGGCTGCAGCAGGAGCGGGGCGC
Organism: Gammaproteobacteria bacterium; assembly: GCA_029289235.1. Lineage (GTDB taxonomy): Bacteria > Pseudomonadota > Gammaproteobacteria > Burkholderiales > Rhodocyclaceae > Propionivibrio. Next base: position 48,393 of record JARFTZ010000013.1, on the reverse strand, counting down.
ATTGCCGCTTCCCGATACCGAAGCGTACGAAATCAAGCAGGAAACGCTGGCCGAACTGCGCGAACGCATTGCCGACGCACAGGAGGAAGTGGCGAACCGCCAGCGGGAACTGCCGTCGTTCGACCAGCAACGGCGGGAAATCATGGCACGCGTGCAGCACGCGCAGAAGGACCGCGCCGAGGCGCACGCCCGTCGGGCGGCGCTGGAACAGCTGCAGCGCCGCATGCAGGGTGACGGAAAACTGAACGACTGGCTGCACCGGCATCGCCTGGACAACCGTGCCCCCCTGTGGAGGTCGCTGCACGTCGAGGCCGGCTGGGAGGATGCGGTCGAAGCCGTGTTGCGCGAGCGCCTGAACGCGCTGCCGGCAGAACTGGTCGATCCGCAGTGGAGCAAGGACCGCCCCGGCAGCAAGCTGACGCTGCTGCTGCCGCAAGCGGTGATTGCCGAGCCGGGCGAGGGCAGCCTGCGCGCCCGTATCCGCTGCGACAATCCGGTGCTGTCGGCGGTGCTCGACGAATGGCTCGCCGAGGTGTTCGCCGTCGCCAGCCTGAGCGAGGCTCTGGCGCGGCGGGAAAGCCTGAGTCCGTCCGCCTGTTGCGTGACCCCCGCTGGCGACATCGTCACCCGGCAGAGCGTTCTGTTGTTCGCGGCCGATGCGGCGGAACACGGCCTGCTCGAACGGCAGCGCGAAATCGACGGACTCGCGGAGACGATTGCCGGACTGGAGGAACGGGTCGAGGAAGAGCAGGGCCGTCTGGCGGAACTCGAAACACGGGCGACGGATGCGCAGAACGCCCTGCAGTCGGCACGGAAGCTGCTCGACGACCTGCAGGAACAGGCGCACGCCATCCAGGTCGAGACGCTCAAGCTCGCGCAGGCGCTGGATCGCTTCCGCGAGCGGCAGGCGCAGATCGATGCCGCGTTCGAAGAAATGGCCGCCGAGGAAGAGGCCGAGAACGAGCGACTGTTCATCGCCGAGGAAGCCATCGAAACGCAGCGCGAAGAAATCCGCGAACTGCAGCAGACGATGAGCGGCGCCCTCGGGCGCCTGGAACAGGCCGAGCGCGCCTTGCGCGACGAACGTGAGCGCGTCAATGCCGTCGAACGCGAATTGCGCGAAGCGCAATTCTCTCAGCGCGAATGCCGCGGCAAGATCGAGGAAACCACCAACAACCGCGCCCTGGCGCGCAAGCAGATCGACCGCATCGTCGAGGAACTGGCGCGTTGCGAGGAAAATGCGGTGGCCATGCAGGCGGAGGATCTTGAGCCCAAGCTGCAAGCCGCGCTCGAACAGCGGGTCGCCTGCGAACAGGCGCTCGCTGCCGCCCGCGACGCGCTGGAGGCGGCCACGAACGAATTGCGCGGGCTCGAAGAACAGCGGATGCGGGTCGAGCACGGCCTCGAACCGCTGCGGGAACGGATCGGCGAACTCCGGCTCAAGGAACAGGCGGCTGCGCTCAACGTCGAGCAACTGGCGGCCCAACTCCAGGAAGTCAACGCCGACGAGGCTAGCCTGACGCCCGAACTCGTCGGGGTACGGCCCGGGCCGTTGCAGGGCGCGATCACCGGTCTGCAACGCTCGATCGAAGCACTGGGCGCGGTCAACCTGGCGGCGCTGGACGAACTCGAATCCGCCCGCGAGCGCAAGGGCTTCCTCGATGCGCAATCGGAAGACCTGACGCAGGCGATGGAGACGCTGGAAAACGCCATCCGGCGGATCGACCGGGAAACGCGGGATTTGCTGCAGTCGACCTACGACGCGGTCAACCGCAGCTTCGGCGAATTGTTCCCGATTCTGTTCGGCGGCGGCGAAGCGAAGCTGATAATGACCGGCGAGGAAATCCTCGATGCCGGCGTGCAGGTCATGGCTCAACCGCCGGGCAAGAAGAATTCGACGATTCACCTGTTGTCCGGCGGCGAAAAGGCGCTGACGGCGATTGCGCTGGTGTTCGCCATGTTCCAGCTCAACCCGGCGCCGTTCTGTCTGCTTGACGAAGTGGACGCGCCACTGGACGATACCAACACCGAACGTTTTTGCGCGATGGTGCGGCGCATGTCGGCCAATACCCAGTTCCTGTTCATCAGCCACAACAAGATCGCCATGGAAATGGCGCAGCAACTGGTCGGCGTGACAATGCAGGAATCGGGCGTCTCGCGCATCGTCGAAGTAGACATGGAAGAAGCGCTGCGGATGCGCGAACAGATCGTTTAGGACGAAAAATGACCGAATTGCAGATGGGATTGATTGGCCTGGGCGCGATTGCCGTGGTGGGCGTAGTGGGATACAACAAGTGGCAGGAAGTCCGCCAGCGCAAGGCCGCGGAGAAAGCGATGCAGACCAGCCATCCGGATGTGCTGCTGGATACGCTGCCGGACGATGGCCCGCCTGCTCGGGATGACGAGGAGGACTTCCCGACTCCCGCGTCGCTGCCTTCGGGCTCCGACATCGTTTCGCCCCAGCACGTGCCGCTTACCCGCGAGCGGATCGAGCCGGTTCTGGGTGACGTGCCGTTTTCCGCGGAACCGGCCATTGCGCCGGTGCATGACGATGATGTGCCGTTGGGAGACGATGCAGCAGTGCTTGCGCAGTCTCCAGAAGGTTCTCGCGAACCGCATCAAGAAGAAAAGCCGACTCCTGCGCAACGTCGGGCTGCTCCAACCCGACCCGTACCCGAAACGCAGTTTCTTTCTCCACAGACCGATTTCATCGCGGCGATCGACGCGGTCGAACCCGCTCCGGCAGCCCGTATAACCGAAGCCCAGGGAGACATTCAGGCACGCGTACGCAAGCCGGTCCGGTTCGTCGGCTACAACGAGGAGAACGGCGAGTGGGAGCGTATCTCCGCGGAAAGCGCCGCCGAATATCGCCATCTCCGTGTCGGCCTGCAGTTGGCCAACCGGCAGGGTCCGGTGACTGATGAAGATTTGTCGGTGTTCTCCGTCGCGGTGCAGGATCTGGCCGATCAACTCATGGGCCTCGTGGAGCTGCCGCATCGCCAGCCCGCGCTTGAGGCTGCCGCGAAACTCGACGCGTTCTGTGCTGGCGTCGATATCCAGATCGGCATCAATGTCATTAGCCAGGGGCAGGCCTTCCCCGGCACAAAACTGCGCGCACTGGCCGAAGCAGCGGGCATGACACTCGACTCCGGCAAGCGTTTCGTGCGGAGGGACGACGACGGCAACATTCTCTACGTCTTGCTGAATCAGGATCCGTCGGGTTTTTCCGCCGAAACGATCAAGACGCTGAACGCCCAGGGACTGACTTTCCTTCTCGACGTACCATGCGTTGCGCACGGCGAACGTGTTTTCAACCAGATGGTCGATACCGCGCGGCGTTTCGCCGATGTCCTTCACGGCGCCCTGGTTGATGACAACCGGCGATCGCTCTCGGAAAAGGCGCTGGAGCCGATCCGCAAACAGATCGCGCAGTATCAGGCGACGCTGGCGGAGCACGACCTGCCCGCCGGGAGTCTGCTGGCCCGGCGCCTGTTTTCCTGAGCGGGAAGCCACCGGGATGGACGTTGTAGATCAGCTGAGGAAACTGCGCGCCGAGATCGAGAAACACGATCATCGCTATTACGTCCTCGACGATCCGCTGGTTTCCGATGCCGAGTATGACCGGCTGTTCCGGGAACTGCAGGCACTCGAAGCCGCGCATCCGGAGCTGGTGACACACGATTCGCCGACGCAGCGGGTGGGGGGCAAGCCGCTCGACTCGTTCCGGCCGGTGCGTCACGTCGTGCAGATGCTCTCGATCCGCACCGAGACGGACACGGAAGCGACCGGCGCCTACGCGTTCGATGCGCGTGTGCGCAATCTGCTGGGGTTGGGCGACGGGAATCCGCCGGTCGAATACGCTGCGGAGTTGAAGTTCGACGGGCTTGCGATCAACCTGCGCTACGAAGCGGGTGTGCTGGTGTGCGCCGTGACGCGGGGCGACGGCGAAACCGGCGAGGATGTCACGGAGAACGTGCGGACGGTCAACCAGGTGCCGTTGCGCTTGCGTGCCGACAATCCTCCGGATGTCCTCGAAGTGCGCGGCGAGATTTACATGAAGCGCGCGGATTTCGAGCGGTTCAACGCCCGGGCGCTGAGCAGGGGTGAAAAAACGCTGGTCAATCCGCGCAACGGCGCGGCGGGCAGCATCCGCCAGCTCGATTCGCGGGTTGCCGCGACCCGGCCACTGTCTTTTTTCGCTTACGGCCTCGGTGAAACCAAAGGATGGGACGTTCCGCCAACGCACAGCGACGTGCTGGACGCCCTCGTCGCATTCGGCTTGCCGGTGTGCGGCGAACGTGCCGTCCTGAGCGGCCCGGAGGCACTGGCCGCTTTTCACGCGCGTATCGGCGAGCGGCGCGGACAACTGCCGTTCGACATCGACGGCGTCGTTTACAAGGTCAATTCGCGGGCGCTGCAGCAGGAACTCGGCTTTGTCTCGCGCGAACCGCGCTGGGCCGTGGCGCACAAGTACCCGGCCGAAGAAGCGACGACCGAGGTGCTGGGTATCGACGTGCAGGTCGGCCGCACCGGCGCACTGACCCCGGTTGCGCGCCTGGCACCTGTTTTCGTCGGCGGCGTCACCGTTACCAACGCTACCTTGCACAACGAGGACGAAGTCCGGCGCAAGGACGTGCATGTAGGTGACACGGTGGTGGTGCGCCGCGCCGGCGACGTTATCCCCGAGGTAGTGCGCGCTCTTCCCGAGAAACGGCCGATCCTCGCACCGGAGTTCGTCATGCCGGTTACCTGTCCGGTCTGCGGATCGCACATCGTCCGGGCGGAAGACGAGGCCGTGGCCCGTTGCAGCGGCGGACTGTACTGCCCGGCGCAGCGCAAGCAGGCCTTGCTGCACTTTGCTTCGCGGCGGGCGATGGACATCGAAGGGCTTGGCGACAAACTGGTCGAACAACTCGTCGACAATGATCTTGTGCATACCCCCGCTGATCTTTACCGGCTGGACCGATCGACGCTTGCCAATCTCGAACGGATGGCGGAGAAATCCGCCGACAACCTGCTGGCGGCGATCGAAAAGAGCAAGCAAACGACCCTTGCGCGGTTCATCTTCGCGCTCGGCATCCGCAACGTCGGCGAAGCGACGGCCAAGGATCTCGCCCGGCATTTTTGCAGCCTGGAGCGCGTACTGGCCGCGAGTGAGGAGGCGTTGCTGGAGGTGGCGGACATCGGCCCCGTGGTGGCACAGTATCTGCGGCAGTTCCTCGACGAGCCGCACAACATCGAGGTCATCAAGCAGCTTCGCGCCGCCGGTGTCGCCTGGCCGGAAGGTGAACCGCAGCCGGTCGGTGGACCGCTCACCGGCAAGACATTCGTTTTGACCGGTACCTTGCCCTCGCTTTCGCGGGAACAGGCCAAGGCGTTGATCGAGGCCGCCGGTGGCAAGGTGAGCGGATCGGTTTCAAAAAAAACGGACTACGTCGTCGCCGGCGCCGAGGCCGGATCCAAGCTCGAAAAGGCTGTGTCGCTAAATCTGAACGTCATTGATGAGGCACAATTTCGCTCTCTCGTCGACCATTGAAAGGATCAAAGAATGAGCCAGGTCAGAAAAGCCGTATTCCCCGTCGCCGGTCTCGGCACCCGCTTTCTTCCGGCAACCAAGGCCAGTCCGAAGGAAATGATGCCGATCGTTGACAAGCCGCTGATCCAGTATGCGGTCGAGGAGGCGGTAGCTGCTGGCGTGACCGACATGATCTTCGTTACCGGCCGGACGAAGCGGGCGATCGAGGATCATTTCGACAAGGCGTACGAACTGGAAAGCGAACTGGCGTTGCGGCACAAGACCGAAATGCTTGAGTTCGTCCACAACATGCTGCCGAAGAACATCAATTGCATCTACATCCGCCAGCCGGAAGCGCTCGGCCTCGGTCACGCGATCCTCTGCGCCAAGCCGGTGATCGGCAATGAGCCGTTCGCCGTCCTGCTTGCCGACGACCTGCTCGACGGCAAGCCTCCCGTCATGAAGCAGATGGTCGACGTGTTCGACTACTATCGCTGCTCGGTGATCGGCGTGCTCGATGTGCCGCTGGCTGACACCCGCAGCTACGGTATCGTCAAGTCGGCATCTGTCGCCGAGCGAATCGAACGGATCGAGGCGATTGTCGAGAAACCCAGGCCCGAAGAAGCGCCATCTACCCTCGGCGTGGTTGGGCGCTACATCCTGACGCCGCGCATCTTCCATCATCTGGAGAACGTGACGCCCGGATCCGGCGGCGAAATCCAGCTGACCGACGGCATCGCCTCGTTGCTACGCGAGGAGCAGGTTCTGGCCCATCGCTATGAGGGCACACGTTACGATTGCGGCTCGAAGCTCGGCTATCTGCAGGCGACCGTCGAGTTTGGCAAGCGTCATCACGAAGTCGGCGAAGAATTCGCCAATTACCTTAAACAACTGGAACACGAATGACAGATATTCTGGAAGCAAGGGAGATTCTGGCCAACGCGGAGGTCATCCATACGGCCGAAACCGTCTCGGCCGCGGTGAGTCGCGTAGCAAGGGAAATCACGGAAAAGCTGGGCGAAACGAATCCGCTGGTACTCTGCGTCATGAGTGGCGGTGTGCCGTTTGCCGGCCAACTCATGACCCAGCTGGAATTCCCTCTCGATTTCGACTACATGCACGTCACCCGCTACGGCAAGGAAACGTCCGGTGGGGCACTATCCTGGCGTGCGGCCCCCTGGACATCGGTGGAGGGGCGCACAGTGCTGATTCTCGACGATATTCTCGATGAGGGCCTGACCTTGGCCGCCATCGTCGAGCGCTTGCGGGAACTGGGTGCAAAGGCCTGCTTTACCGCCGTTGCGACCGACAAGCTGAACGGCAAGTCAAAGCCCATTCAGGCGGATTTCGTCGCATTGACCGTGCCTGATCGTTTCGTTTTCGGGTTCGGCATGGATGTGCGCGGCAAGTGGCGCAACCTGCAGGCCATTTACGCGATGAAGGAAGAGTAAGCATGCTGGCAGTCATTGGCGGAAGTGGATTGACCCAACTGGCCAATCTTGACGTGTCGCACCGCGAGGTGCTGCGTACTCCCTACGGCGAACCGTCCGGAGCGGTAACCTTCGGGCAGATTTGCGGTCACCCCGTGGCGTTTCTCGCACGGCACGGCTATGGGCATACCATCCCGCCGCACGAGGTGAATTACCGGGCAAACATCTGGGCGTTGTGCAAGCGGGGGGCGACCGCCATCGTTTCGGTTGCCTCGGTCGGCGGCATCCGGGCCGACTTGCGACCAGGCGATTTGATCATCCCGCACCAGATTCTCGATTACACCTGGGGGCGGAAAATGACCTACCACGAGGGGCGCGACAGCGCGGTCGTGCACATTGATTTCACCGAACCCTACGACGGTGCACTGCGCGCCTTGTTGATCAAGGCGGCTGGACTCACTGGCGTTGCGGTCAAGGACTCGGCGGTCTATGCCGCCACACAGGGGCCCCGGCTCGAGACGGCGGCGGAAATCAACCGCTACGAGCGCGATGGCGCCGACGTGGTGGGCATGACCGGCATGCCGGAAGCCGCTCTGGCGAGGGAGCTGAACGTGCCTTACGCGGCCATCAACGTCGTATCAAACTATGCGGCGGGCAGGGCGGACAGCCTGAACGGAATCAGTTTCGACGCCATCGATGCCGTCCTGCAGGAGTCCATGGGGCATGTACGCTCCATCATCGAAAGTCTGGTCGGCTGTGGCGATCCGTCCTGTTCTTAGAATGGGCGACCCGCGCCTGTGGGAGCGCGCTCGGGATGTAGTCGACTTCGATACGCCCGCGTTGCGTGGCCTGCTTTCCGACATGGAGGACACCATGCGGCACTTTGAGGGCGTCGGCCTCGCTGCGCCGCAGATCGGTGTCGGACTGCGCGTGGTGATCTTCGGTTTCGAGGCCAGCAAGCGTTATCCGGACGCCGAGAGCGTACCGCGCACCGTCCTGATCAACCCGACGCTCACGGCGCTATCGGAAGAAACGCAAGAAGGCTGGGAGGGGTGTCTTTCCGTTCCCGGCCTGCGCGGTGTCGTTTCCCGCTGGCAGCAACTCAGGTATCAGGGCTTCGACCAGTTCGGACGTCCGATCGACCGGACCGTGAATGGGTTTCATGCCCGCGTCGTCCAGCACGAATGCGATCATCTTGATGGGGTGCTCTACCCGATGCGCATGACCGATTTTCGGCGGTTCGGCTTTACCGACGTGCTTTTTCCTCAACTCGATTCCAACGCCGAATAAAACACGTCCGCGCAACAAGCGCTTCCACAACAAAATATTGGTTGTGCAGGCGCTTCCCGCAACCAATGCGCGGCAGCGGTGCTATGACTTCAGTCGATTCAAGAGTTCAGTTTCGAGCTTGATACGGCTGGTAGCCTCCCCAAGATCACCGTCGGTGATCAGGAACGTGTCTTCGACGCGTTCGCCGAGGGTCACGATCTTCGCGGTATGCAGGTTGGCGCCGTGTGTCGCGAGTACCTGGGCGACCGTGTAGAGCAACCCGGGCCGGTCGGCGGCGCTGACAGAGAGAACAAACTGCGCACCTTTCTCGTCGTTTTCGATGGTCACCTGCGGTTGAATCGGAAAATGCTTGACCTGCCGCGATATCCGTCCCGAGGCCGGAGCTTCCGGTGGTCCCTGGTGGATCAGCCGGTCTTTCAGTTCATGCTCGATGTAGTTGATCATGCTGCGATCACTGTCGCGCCCGGTGACGTCAAGCATGATGAAGCTGTCCAGGGCGTAGCCGTGTTTCGTCGTGTGGATGCGCGCATCCAGGATGTTGTAGCCGGCCCGGCCGAAGAAGCCGACCAGGCGCGCGAACAGATCGCGCTGGTCGCGGGTATAGGCCATGACTTCGATGCCGTCGCCGTGGGGGTTGAGACGCGCCTTGACGACGGGCTCCTCGCTGTTGATGCGGTAGTGCAATGCGCGCGTGTGCCAGGCGATTTCCTCCGAGGAATGGCGCAGGAAGTAGGCGGTATCCAGTTGGTTCCATAGTTGCTCGTGCGCAGACTCGTGGATGCCGTGATAAAGCATCAGGCGAATCGCCTCGGCCTTGCGTTCCTGGATGATGCCCTGCGCTGGAACCTGGCCACCGGAGAGCAACAGACGCCGTGTCTGGTTGAACAAGCCTTCCAGCAACTGGCCTTTCCAGGAGTTCCAGACCTTCGGGCTGGTGCCGCGAATATCCGATACGGTCAGCAGGTAAAGCGCGGTGAGATGGCGCTCGTCCTTGGCTATCCTGGCGAATGCGGCGACAACGTCCGGGTCGGCGATGTCCTGTTTCTGTGCGACGTTGGACATCACCAGATGATGCTTGACCAACCAGACGATCAGTTCCGAGTCGTCCTCCGACAACCCGTGCTCGCGGCAGAATTCCTCCGCGTCGATTGCACCGAGCTCCGAATGGCCACCTCCGCGCCCCTTGGCGATATCGTGGAAGAGGGCGGCGATATACAGGAGCCAGGGGCGCTCGAACTCGCTGATCAACTGGCTGCAGAACGGATACTCGTGAGTGAAGGCAGTATCGGAAAAGCGGCGCAGGTTGCGCAGTACCTGCAGGATGTGCTGGTCGACGGTGTAAACGTGGAACAGGTCGTGCTGCATCTGCCCGACGATCGTCCCGAACTTCGGCAGGTAGCGGCCGAGAATGTCGAACTGGTTCATGCGCCGCAACTCGTGGAGTACCCCGCGCTGCTGCTTGAATATCTCGATGAACCGCTCCTTGTTGAGCGGGTTGTTGCGAAAATCGTCGTCGATCAGCTTGCGCGCCCGCCACAGCGAACGGATCGTCCTTGCCGTCAGACCTTTCAGCTCCGAATGCTGCGCCATGATCAGGAATGTCTCCAGCATGGCTTCCGGATGTTCGCTGAACACCCGCTCGTGGGTGACATCGAGCAGCTGGTGCGCATTCTGGAAACGCTCGTTGATCGGTTGCGGTTCCTGCTCAGGCGGAGGGAAGATTGCGGCGCCCATGTTCTGCAACAGAATCGTATTCAGTTGCATGATCGTCTTGGCCGTGCGGTAGTACTCCTGCATGAGTTGTTCGCTGGCTCGCTTCGCCGGCGTGGCTTCGAAGCCGAGTTGTTCGGCCAGTGCCGTCTGGTAGTCGAAAAGCAAGCGGTCTTCACGTCGCCGGGCATGGAAATGCAGATGAATACGCAATTGCTGCAGAAATCGCTCCCGTCGCTCCAGCCCCTGCTCTTCCTGATAGGTAATGAACCCGTGCCGTTTCAGGTCTTTCCAGCTGTTGCCATATCCCGTTGCCTGGGCGATCCAGAGAATCGTCTGCAGGTCACGCAGTCCGCCCGGGCTGTCCTTGCAATTCGGCTCAAGACTGTAGGGTGACTCGTGATAGCGCCGGTAGCGTTCTTCCTGTTCGATTCGCTTGGTGTGATAAAACACCTGGGGATCGAGGTGGTTCTTGAATTCCGAAACCATCCGGCAGAACAGCGCATAGTTGCCGACAATCAAGCGTGCTTCGACCAGCGCCGTCTGCACGGTCAGATCACCCTCGGCCTCCTTGAGACAGTCTTCGACGGTTCTGACGCTGTGGCCGATTTCCAGGCCGACATCCCAGAAGAGTCCGACCAGTTGTTCCAATTGTTCCGCCAGCACGGCATCCGGGTCTGTGGGCAACAGGATGAGCAGGTCGATATCCGAATAGGGCCATAACTCGCCCCGGCCATAGCCGCCAACTGCTGCCAGCGCGAGGGCGTCGGAAAAATGCAGTTCCGCCCAAAGATCGCGCAAAACTTCATCAACCAGGTGACTGCGTTCGTAAAGCAGCCGGGCCGGATCGGGATCCCGGTTGTACTGCTCGCACAGTTCTTGCTGACCTTTCTGAATCCTCGACTTGTAGCGGGAGAGTAAATCTGATCGGGCTGCAGAATCGAGTTTCATGAGGTCATTCAATCCATTCAGGCGGCGGGCGCATCCCGTCGGAAACAGTGAGAATCTCGTAGCCCGTGTCGGTGACAAGAACGGTGTGTTCCCATTGCGCCGAGAGGCTGTGGTCCTTGGTGACGACGGTCCACCCGTCGGCGAGCGTACGGATCGCGGCCTTGCCGGCGTTGATCATCGGTTCGATCGTGAAAATCATGTTCGGGCGCAACACAACGCCGGTGCCGGGCTGTCCGTAGTGAACGACCTGAGGATCCTCGTGAAAGCTGGCCCCGATCCCGTGGCCGCAAAACTCGCGCACTACGGAAAAGCCAGCCGCTTCCGCGTATTGCTGGATGGCGTGGCCGATATCTCCGAGATGGGCGCCGGGGCGCACTTGTTCGATTCCTTTCCACATGCAATCGAAAGTCACGTCGCACAGCCGTTTCGCCTGGATCGAGGCTTCACCGACCATAAACATCCGGCTGGTGTCGCCGTGATACCCGTTCTTGATCGTGGTTATATCGATATTGACGATGTCCCCGTTTTTCAGCTGCCGTTCGCCGGGAATGCCGTGGCAGATCTGATGATTGACCGAGGTGCAGATCGATTTGGGATACGGCTTGTAGCCGGAAGGTGCGTAATTTAGCGGGGCGGGGATGCAACCCTGAACGTCGACCATATAGTCATGGCAAAGCTTGTCCAGTTCGCCGGTGGTGACGCCGGGCTTGACGAAAGGCGCAATGTAGTCGAGCACTTCGGCCGCAAGGCGGCAGGCGACCCGCATTTTCTCGATCTCTTCGGGTTTTTTCAGAATGATGCTCATGGGGGCGGGGTGGCCAGTGCAAAGCACGAAGGATAAAGGAACGGGCTGGCTTAAGCAATTTTGCGGCCAGCAAATGTTTCGACAGCAATGGAGCTTGCCGCATCACGACGAGTCGCCGTGATGTGCGCTGTACGCAGGTTGCGGTTATTTACAGCTCGACTCGAGGAACTTTCTCGCTTTCGCAATTTCCTGCTCGCGCTGGGCATCCTCCATGAAATATCTTTCACCTTTTTCGTCACGCAAGGCAATACGTTCGCCGGATTCGAGCATCTGGAGCTGTCTGCGGGCATTGTTGCAGTTCTCCTGCTTTTCAGCCGCAGAAGCCTCTTCCTTGCGGTTTTTTTCGGCGATGTCCTGCGACTCCTTCTGCCTCTGCTTGAACTCCATCTCGCGTTCGGCGAGCGACTTTTGCGCAGGGCTGGTCGATGGCGAACTCGCGCCAAGAGTTTTTTGCTGCTGGACGGCGCCGACGGGAGGTTTGTCGGAAATCACGGTTTTTCCGCTGGCGTCTTTCCATTGATAGATCTGTGCATGTGCCGAAAAGGCAAAAAAAGCCGCCGCAGCGAGAAGAGCAAATCGTTTCATGGCCGTCCTGAGTCAAAGTGCATGCTGTATAATACGTTTTTGTGACACCGGATTATAGGCCATGCGTGTAATTCAAAAGGCACTTACGTTTGACGACGTCCTGCTGGTTCCTGCTCATTCCTCTATTTTACCTCGCGATGTCAGCCTCCAGACGCGCCTGACTCGCAACATTTCCCTCAATATGCCGCTCGTTTCGGCCGCCATGGACACGGTGACCGAAAGCCGTCTGGCGATCACCCTGGCCCAGGAAGGCGGCATCGGGATCGTCCACAAGAACCTGTCGCCGAAAGCGCAAGCGCTGGAGGTGTCGAAGGTGAAGCGTTTCGAGTCAGGGATCCTGAAGGATCCGATTACGGTTCCACCGACCATGTCTGTGCGCGACGTTGTCGAACTTGCCAGGTTGCACAAGATTTCCGGATTCCCCGTGCTCGACGGATCCGTCGTCGTTGGAATCGTGACCAACCGGGATCTGCGTTTTGAAACGAGTCTCGACCAACCGGTCCGCAACATCATGACGCCAAGGGAGCGTCTGGTTACCGTCAAGGAAGGCGCAACCGTCGACGAAGGCAAGGCGCTGATTCACAAGCATCGACTGGAACGTGTACTGGTCGTCAACGATGCATTCGAGTTGCGTGGATTGATCACGGTCAAGGACATCATCAAAACGACCGAGCATCCGGACGCGTGCAAGGATCCGCTGGGGCGTTTGCGCGTCGGCGCGGCGATTGGCGTCGGCGCGGGAACCGAAGAACGCGCCGAGTTGCTGGCCGAGGCCGGCGTGGATGTCATCGTGGTCGACACGGCGCACGGGCATTCTCAAGGTGTTCTTGAGCGTGTACGCTGGGTCAAGAACAATTTCCCGTCAATCGAGGTGATTGGCGGAAACATCGCTACGGCAGACGCTGCAAAGGCACTTGTCGATCACGGAGCCGACGCGGTCAAGGTGGGTATCGGCCCCGGTTCGATCTGCACGACACGGATCGTCGCGGGCGTTGGTGTTCCCCAGATTACGGCTATCCAGATGGTTTCGGATGCGCTCAAGGAAACCGGCGTTCCGCTGATTGCCGACGGCGGGATTCGTTACTCCGGCGACATTTGCAAGGCCATTGCCGCAGGCGGGCACTGCGTCATGCTTGGCGGACTGTTTGCCGGCACGGAAGAAGCCCCCGGCGAAGTCGAATTGTTCCAGGGGCGCTCCTACAAGTCCTATCGTGGCATGGGCTCGATCGGCGCAATGGCCGATGGCGCCGCCGACCGCTATTTCCAGGATGGTTCGGCCAACATCGACAAGCTGGTTCCCGAAGGTATCGAAGGCCGCGTTCCCTACAAGGGTTCCGTCCTGGCGGTGATTCACCAGTTGATGGGCGGTTTGCGCTCTTCGATGGGTTACCTCGGTTGCGCGACGATCGATGACATGCACCAGCGTGCGGCCTTTGTCGAGATTACGTCGGCCGGCGTGCGCGAATCGCATGTCCACGACGTCCAGATCACCAAGGAAGCTCCAAACTACCACGTCGAGTAATCCTTTTATTCCCCTCCGATGGGCGGCTTGCGAGCCGCCCTTGTTCATTCAAGGCACGAAAATGGCTCACCAGAAAATCCTCATTCTCGATTTCGGTTCCCAGGTCACTCAATTGATTGCCCGGCGGGTTCGCGAACAGCAGGTGTACTGCGAATTGCACCCGTACGACGTCAGCGAGGATTTCGTGCGCGAGTTCAATCCGAATGGAATCATCCTTTCCGGCGGCCCGAATTCGGTCTACGAGGCGGAAGAGTGGCGCGCACCGCAGGTCGTTTTCGAGCTGGGTGTGCCGGTGCTCGGAATCTGCTACGGGATGCAGACGATGGCGCAGCAGCTCGGTGGCAAGGTCGAAAGCTCCGGGAAACGTGAGTTTGGCTACGCCGAGATCAAGGCGCAAGGTGAATCCAGCCTGTTTCGCTCGATCCAGGACCGCGTTGCACAGGATGGCAGCACTTACCTCGACGTCTGGATGAGCCATGGCGACAAGGTGACCGAGATGCCCTCTGGTTTCAAGGTGATCGCCGGCAATGACTCGTGCCCGATCGCTGCGATGGCCGACGAATCGCGAAAATTCTACGCCGTCCAGTTCCATCCGGAAGTGACGCATACGCTCAAGGGAAAGGAAATCTTCGCGCGTTTTGTTCACGAAATCTGCGGTTGCGGGCACGACTGGAACATGCCTGACTACGTGGAGGAAGCAATCGCCAAGGTACGCCAGCAGGTTGGATCCGAAGAAGTCATTCTCGGTCTCTCCGGTGGTGTCGATTCCTCGGTCGTCGCGGCCCTTCTGCATCGCGCCATCGGCGACCAGCTTACCTGCGTGTTCGTGGACAACGGCCTGTTGCGCCTGAACGAAGCCGAGCAGGTCATGCAGACCTTCTCGCGCAATCTTGGCGTAAAGGTCATCCATGTGGATGCCACCGCCCAGTTCATGGGGCATCTCGCCGGAGTGGCCGACCCGGAACAGAAGCGCAAGATCATCGGGCGCGAGTTCGTCGAGGTCTTCCAGGCCGAGGCCAGCAAGCTGCCCAACGCCAAATGGCTGGCGCAAGGCACCATCTATCCGGACGTGATTGAATCGGCCGGATCGAAGACCAAGAAAGCGCATACCATCAAGAGCCATCACAATGTCGGTGGATTGCCCGAGACGCTGAACCTCAAGCTGCTCGAACCGCTACGCGAGCTGTTCAAGGACGAAGTCCGCGAGCTCGGGATCGCACTCGGATTGCCGCACGAGATGGTCTATCGCCATCCCTTCCCCGGACCGGGGCTGGGCGTGCGCATCCTCGGCGAGGTCAAGAAGGAGTACGCCGACCTGCTGCGCCGTGCTGACGCGATTTTCATCGACGAACTGCGCGCCGCCGATTGGTATGACAAGACGAGCCAGGCCTTCGCGGTCTTCCTCCCGGTCAAATCGGTCGGTGTGATGGGCGACGGGCGAACTTATGAGTACGTCGTCGCGCTGCGCGCCGTGCAGACGCAGGACTTCATGACTGCGCACTGGGCCGAACTGCCGCACAGCCTGCTCGGCAAGGTGTCCAACCGGATCATCAATGAAGTGCGCGGAATCAACCGCGTGGTTTATGACATTTCCGGCAAGCCGCCAGCCACGATCGAGTGGGAATGATTTACTGATGGAATCCTCTGCGGTCACCGAACGATTTTGGTGACGTATTCGCGGGAAGCGATCAGCCTGGCCCACGCCAGCGGGCTTAGGTCGGAATTGGCGTAAATGCCGGCAGCGATGGTAGCCGTTGCCGTGACTATCGGCGGAATCAGCAACAGCAAGGCTGTTTCCCGCCAGCCGGCGACGGGAATGTGCTCTGCGTGCCATCCGGAGCGATTGCAGCGGAACCAGGTGCGCCAAAGGATGGGGAGAAAGTACCCGGCATTGAGCAGACTTGAGCCCCAGAGAACCCAGACCACCCAGCCCATGTTCGCGGCGACTGCGCCGTCGGAAAGCCAGGCCTTGCTGACTGCCCCGGCAGTGAACGGGGCTCCCATCATCCCCAGCGCCGCAATGGAAAAGGCCAGCGTGGTTACTGGCATGCGCCTTCCTGCGCCATCCATCTCGCTGACCTTGTGAATGCCGAGGGTTTCGGCATAGTTTCCGGCACAGAAGAAGAGCGTGATTTTCATGAGGCCCTGATGCACCAGGTGCACCACTCCCCCTATCGTGCCAATGGGGCCGAATAGCGCGACACCCAGAACAATGTAGGAAACCTGGCTCACAGTCGAGAAAGCCAGACGCCTTTTTAGATCGTCCTGAGAGAGTGCGCGCAGACTCCCCCAAAGAATGGTGATCGATGCGGCGATTGCAAGCGGTGTGAGCAGACCGAGTGACTGGGCAAACTCCACACCATAGATTTCGTAAACGATGCGGACGATGCCGAACGCTCCGGCCTTCACCACCGCCACAGCGTGCAACAAGGCCGAAACGGGGGCTGGCGCGACCATGGCCTGCGGTAGCCAGCCATGCAACGGGACGATGGCCGCCTTGACGCCGACACCAGCAATCAGCAGAAAAAATATCGCCTTTAAGTAAGTGGACCGCGAATCGTCAAATGCACCAAGGACACCTCCGTGAGCGAAGTCGGTGTGTCCTAGCAGGTTCTGGACCAGAACGATGCCGGTCAGCAAGACCGTGCCTCCCGTCAGGGTATAGGCAAGATATATTCGTCCGCCACGCATGGCGGCTTGCGTTCCGCGGTGAACGACGAGAGGGAAGGTGGAGAGGGTCAGTAATTCGTAGAATACAAAGAACGTGAACAAGTTGGCCGCCATGGCGATCCCCATCGTGGAGGTCACGCACAGGCTGAAAAAGCCGAAAAAGCGTCGGCGAAAAGCCGAGTGTTCGAGGTAGCCGATCGCGTAGAGCGTTGTAAGCAGCCAGAGCACTGCAGACAGTGTTATGAACAGGAGCCCCAAGGCATCGGCCTTGAACGCGAGCTCCAATCCCTCAAGCACAGCAAAACTGACTCCAAACTCATCTCCAGCGCGGACACCTGCAAGCAGGATGAAAATCAACACCAGTTTGACCACCGCACCGAGGATATTCAACGTGGTGCGGGTACGCGTTGCCGATTCAGGCATCAGGAAAATCAGCACCCCCGGAATCAACGAGGAAAAGAACACGGCTAGAGGAAGCAGTTCGCCCGATGTCATCATGGTACCTGGCCAGGAAGCAACGCCATCAATTCGACTCCGCGAAGCCCAAGCAGAACGCTGCCGGCTGCCAGCGCGAATGCCGTCCATTCCTGAACGCGCGGTACTGTAGCGATTTTTACCGATGAGGGGGAAAGCAGGAAGGCGAAACTCAAAATTCGGAAAATATAAACGGCCGTCAGCAAGCCGCCGGCAAGTGCGACAACCGGAATGATCCACAGATCGCGAGCCATACCCGCTTCGATCAACTGCCATTTGGCGAGGAAACCGGACGATGGCGGAAGTCCCATCAACGTCATGCCCGCGAGGCCGAAGGCAAATAGAGTCAATGGCAGGCGTCCTGTCATTCCAGCCAACCCGGCCATCGTATCCTGCCCGGTCGCCTTGATCAGCACGCCTGCAGCGGCAAACATCGCAGCCTTGGCCGCGCCGTGGGCGCAGGCCTGCATCACCGTTGCTCGGATCGCGTCCTGCCCGGGCAAGAGCGGGAACACGAGGAACAAATAGCCGAGTTGAGCGACAGTGGAGTAGGCGATGAGCATTTTGATGCGAATCGCCTGGATAGCCCGCCAGGATCCCCACAGGATAGCTCCCGCACCGAGCAGGGCTGGAATCCAGGCAATGTCGTCGGCGATCGATGCGAATAGCTCTGTCCAAAGGCGGAGGGTCAGATAGAACGAAGCCTTGACGACAAGCGCAGAAAGCAGGGCGGAGACAGGCGCGGCGGCTCCGCCATGCGCGGGTGGCAGCCAGTAATGGAAGGGAAAGAGGGCGGTCTTCAGCATCAGCCCGAACAGCATAAGCAGCCCAGCCAAAGCAAACGCCTGCGGTGGATTGCTGCCGACCAACGGGATCAGCGTCGCAAGCGACACCGACCCGAACGCGCCGTAGATCAGGGCGACTCCGAGAAGGTAGGCACCCGAGCCGATCAGCGTGGCGAAGAGATAGCGCAAGGCTGCGGAGATCTGTGCCCTTCCGCCTCCGATGGCGACCAGGCTGACTGCGGAAAGACCGACGATTTCCAGGGTGACATAGATGTTGAACACGTCGGCCGAGACGAACAGCGCGTTGAGGCCGGCGATCAGGAATCCGGCCAAAGGCCAGAAATGACGGCTTTTTGAGGCGTCCTCGGAGAAATAGCTGCGGGCATAGATGGTCAAAGGCAAGGACACGACTTGCGTCAGTAGCAGCATGGCCAGGGCCAGTCCGTCCACTGCCAGGTCGATCCCGAGCGGCGCGCCCCAACCGCCGACGCGGTGAATCACCGGAACGGCAACGTCCCATGTTGCCACCATCCAGACGACGAGAAACGTCTGGATGGCACTTCCGACGACGCCGAGCCATGCCCCGATACGTTCGCCGGTTACGAATGCTGCCACTGCCCACGCCAGGGGAAGGACGATCAACCAGACGACGAATGTTACCGGCTCAACCATCGTCGATCTCCGTCAACTCTTCCTCGCTGTCTTTCATTTCATGCTGCTTGCGCAAGAGGGCAAGCGCGAGTGCCGTGGCGGCAACGGCGACGACAATACCGGTCAGTACCATCGCGTGCGGTACCGGATCGCTCTCGCCGCCTCGTTGCGCCAATCCGACGAGAACGAGGAAGGCGCCGCTGCCCATCAGGTTGAACGCCAGAATGCGTCGCAGCAAGTTGGCGACGAGGACCGTTCCAGCCACGCCAAGGGTGAAGATTAGAGCACCGACGACGGCAAAAAGCAGCTCGCTGCTCAAGGCGCCCCCCCGTTGTCGCGTGACAGGAAAAGGAACAAGCCCGCAAGTATTGCCGCCAGCGACAGAGTCAACCCTGATTCAATCAACAGGATCAGCAATCCCGCCTGATGGGGTGGGTACTGCAGCAGGCTGCCGGCGGCCAACAGCGCAACCGAAATGCACAGAAACAAAACGAATCCACCGACCAGGATTACGCGACGAGCCAAGGGCAACAACTGGGCATTCCAGGCGGACAAAAGCCCGGAAAGATGCAGAAGCACCATCGCCGCCGCGAGTACCGCTCCGGCCTGAAACGCTCCCCCGGGCCGGAAGGCACCGGCCCACAACAAATAGCCTCCGACGACGATCACGGGCGGCGTGGCGATGCGAGCCAGTTTTTGCAGCAACGCATCGGCCGGTTGGTTGGGAGGGGGCGGCAACATCGGCCCGGCGGCCATAAGACCGATAAGCGCGAGGAGAAGAACGGCGATCTCCAGCAGGGTGTCGTAACCACGGAAATTCAACAACACGGCAGTAACGGGATGAGACACCCCGCTATTGGCCATGTTGTCCGCAACGGCGATGCGGAGATCCACCGGGCTTGAGGGCAGATCAACGATCGCGTTGATCAGCAGCCCCCCGAAAACCAGTGCTGCAGCGATGACGATGGCGCGCTTCATTGGCGCCTCCGTGCCGTTTTCCCCTTGCGCAAAGCCCCCAGCGCATCGAGGAGAAGAGCGCCTGTCAGTCCCGCCCCGATGGCGGCCTCGGCAAGCGCGATGTCCGGCGCTCTCAGTCGGCACCAGGCCAGAGTCATCAACAGACCAAAAACGATGAACATCACCACCGCTTGGTCGAGGCGATTCGCGGTGATCGTTCGCCAGGCGCTCCAGACGAGCGCGGTCGACAGCAGAAGATCGAAGGCGAGGGTTGCGCTCAAGGCTTCCCTCCTCGCCAGGGCTTGACGCCAAGGACGTCGGCGCGCCGGGCGATGGCGTAACTGACGCCGGCGCTGGCTGCAAGGACGAGTGGCCAGATCAGCAGGAGTTTCAAGGCCGCCTCCAGATTCGGAGCCTGCAAGGCCAGCGCAAGAAGAATGCAGCCAAGCCCAAGGTTGTCCGCCTTGGCAAGCGCGTGCAATCGGCAATAAACGTCGGGAAAGCGCAGCAAGCCGACCGTTCCCGCGAGGTAAAAAAAACCGCCAACGCACAGTAGCAGCGTACTTGCTGTCGAGAGCATTGATTAGCCTTCTTTATCTGCGCCAGGAGCGGCGGACAAAAGCGATCCCGGTGATCGCCGCCAGTAGCGCGAGGACCAGCGCGACATCGACCAATTCCCTGGCTCCTTCTGCATATGCCAGGAGAACGATGATTCCGACGCCGGTTGAGCCGAACAGCAGCGCGATCAGCATCCGGTCGGCAGCCGTCGGGCCGCGGGCGGCAGCCACAAGGGCCACGACGAGGTTACCGAGAAGGAAGAAAGCGAGAGGCATTTCGAAACCGGTCATTGCGTCACCTTGAACACTCGCCCAATGGCTCGCTCGATTTCGCGCGCTTCTTCGGCGATGGGGAGACGTTCATCGAGGACATGCAGCCGCAATCGATCATCATCCAGCTCCACGCCGAGCGTTCCCGGCATCAATCCCAGCGTGTTGACCAACAGGATTCGCCCTCCGCCAGGCGGGAGTTTCAGCCGCATTTCGAGAATGCCGGGGCGAAGTGCCGTTCTCCCCTCAAACGCTGCCAGAGCAACCTGAATGCCGCCTCGCACCGAGTTCCAGACGAAGAGACAAATGAACGCAACGAGACCGGCGAGACTCACAGGGACCGTGGAAGCGGGAAGAAAGCGCAGGCTGATGATGACGGCGGAGACGACAGTAATCGCGCCAATTCCCCAGCTGTCGATGCGCCCTTCGGAGAGAATCCACCAAAGGGCGATGGCGAGCAGACAGCGCACAATGATCGTACGTAGCACTCCGAACTCCTGTCGAGAACAGTACTGTTCCGTCATCCTGGACGATATACCGATGGCAATCTTGCCAGATGCCGAAAATCTGCCACGTTACCAGCCAACGAGCAATCCCGACTGCTGATGCCCGATTGTAATAAGACCAACAGGGACGTGGTCAGATGCAGGCTGCCTGTTTGTGATTCAGGATTTCAAAAAGAGTTCTAGCCGGGATCGGCTGGAAAAAATGATATCCCTGCATCGTCGAGCAACCGCAGCTTTCAAGGTAACGGGCCTGCACCTCTGATTCGACGCCTTCGGCAATGAGATTCAGCCCCAACCCCTTGGCGATGGAAATGATCGCCAGAACGACCGGGAAATGCCCATCCTCGCGCTGGATTTCCTTCACGAACGACTGGTCGATTTTTACCGTGTGGATAGGGAAGCGATGAAGGTAGGAGAGTGAGGAATAGCCCGTCCCGAAATCGTCGATCGCCACGCTGACACCAATCTGGCACAAGCGGGTCAGTTGCTCGTTGACGTGCTGCGGGTTGCGGATGCAGATGTTCTCGGTGATTTCGACCTCGATCTGCTCGGGAGGAATGCCGTATTGGGGCAGCACCTGGCGCATGCGTTCGGCAAAGTCTCCCCGGTCGAGATATTGCGGCGAGACGTTCATCGAGATGCGAATCGGTGCGAGCCCGGCCTGAGCTCTGTCGCGCATATCCTTGCAAACCGCCTGAAGCATCCAGTCGGTGATCGGAATCATCAGTCCGTGCTCTTCAGCGAAAGGCAGAAACTCGCCGGGCGACAGCACACCTCGCTCCGGATGATTCCACCGAATCAACGCTTCTGCGCCCGAAATGCATCCTGTCGCCACGTCGACTTGCGGCTGGTAATACATGACGAGCTGATTCTGCTCCAGAGCCCGCCGTATGCTCTTTTCCAGCGTCATCTCGCGATATGTTGCGTCGTACATCGCTTCTTCGTAAAAGGCGTGGCCGTTCTTGCCCTGCGCCTTGACGTGATACATCGCCATATCGGCATGGCGCAAAAGCTCATCGATCGATTCGCCGTCTTCCGGATAGATCGATATGCCTATGCTCGCCGAGATATGAAACTCGCTGCCCTCAAGAACAAACGGCAGCCGGAAGGTCTCGAGGAATTTCTCCGCAATGACCTTCGCGTCGTTCTTTTCGCGAAGTTCCGGCAAAACGACGGTAAACTCGTCACCGCCGAGCCGGGCCAGCGTGTCGCCGCGTCGCAAGCAATTTTTCAAACGGGTGGCGACCTGCTGCAACAACTCGTCGCCCTTCACATGTCCCAGGGTGTCGTTGACCAGCTTGAAGCGGTCAAGGTCAATGAACATGACCGCCAGTCCGCAACGATTGCGCTTGGCCTGAATGACGGCGAGACCCAGGCGATCCTTGAAGAGAACGCGGTTTGGGAGATCGGTGAGGATGTCGTGGTACGCCTGATAGGAAATCATCGCTTCGGCGCGCTTGCGCTCCGTGACGTCCCGCGCCACGCCATAGGTCCCGAAGAACTCGCGCTGTTCGGAGTCGGCGCCGACGGCGTACATGCCCATCGAGTTGAACGAGATGGTCATCAGCGTGTTTTCGAAGGTCAGATCCAGCTCGTTGCCCAGATTGCTCTTCAGGCGCAGTTCAACGTTCCGCGATGCGCGCTGCCCCACCCGCCGCTCGTTGAATACGTAGCGCGCCCGCTCAAGATCTTCGTCATGGACCAGTTCCGAATAGTGCTTCCCAATCAGCTCGGCTGGCGAGAAACCCAGGAGTTGCTGGACGCGATCGTTGATGAATGTGAAACGTCCATCCCCGTTGAGCGTATAGATGATGTCCGGTGAACTGTCGACCAGATAGCGGTACAGCTTTTCCGAGCACTCGAGTTGCCAGGCAATGTGGTGATTTTCGTTTTCCAGCCGCTTCTGTTTCAGCGCGTTGTCGACAGTCGTCAGCAGTTCTTCCCGGGTATGCGGTTTGCGCAGATAGTCGTAGGCGCCGCGTTTCAGCGCGCCAATGGCTGCATCGATCCCCGTATCGCCGCTCAGAACAATGACTTTCGTGTCAATACGACGAGTATTGATGACATCCATGATCTCGTGCCCGCTGTAGTCAGGCAGGCGAAGATCCAGCAGGGCGAGGTCGAATTTCGTCTTTTCCAGATGTCGAATCGCCTCTGAACCCGAAGATGCCGTCACCAGTTGATAGCCGCGCCCCTTGAGCAACTCGCACAGGCTGTTCAGCAGCATCGGTTCGTCATCGACCAGCAGCAGACGCGGACCATATTCTCCCGCGACAAAAGTACCTTGTGTCAGCCCGTTTCCCAGCGCAACCACCAGAGCGGCAGAATCTTCAGTCGAAATCACGTTCATGGTTGTCTCACGCTGGATGTCCCTCAGGTGTCCTGATTCAGGCTGCCGCGAACAGGTAGCAACAATTCAAAGCGGGTCCCCCGGGCGCTGCTTCGGCAGGAGATCAACCCCTGATGCTTCTTGACAAGGCCGTGCACGATACGCAGGCCGAGTCCTTGATGTCCGTCGCCTTTCGAGCTTTTCAGGGGATGGAAGAGATGGCCCAGAATCTCCGGGGGAATCCCGGGACCGTTGTCGATGACGCAGACCTCGACATACAAAGTACCGTCTCTGTTCACGTGGCCATTGTTGACGATCTGGATTTCCCCGGTCGAATGAACGGCCTCGACGGCATTCTTCACGAGATTGACCAGGATCTGTTTGAGTGGGTCCGGGGCAATATCGGTTTCCGTCGGAAGATCCTGTGTCTGGACGACAATCTTTACGGAAGCGGGTGCGTACTCGGTATCGCGGAACAGCCGAGCCACGTCGCGGATAACCCGATTGACTTCGGCAAAGGGAGCCGGCGTTTCCGGTTTCAGATCGGCGAGTCCGCGAACGATCTGGCTGACACGGTCGATTTCCTGATTAAGTATCGATATCTCGTTGGAAACCAGTTCCTGCTGTTCCAACTTGCTGTCGAGCACACTCAGGTAGTTCTTGATGATCGACAGCGGGTTGTTTACTTCGTGGACGATCTTGCGCGAGGCTTCCTGGTATTCCGCGACGACATCGGCTACCCGTCGTGACGCCTCACTGTTTTCGTCAAGCGCCTTCTCCAACGCAGACGCGGCCTGCTCCCCAAACGATTTCAGAAATCGCTCACGCTTGCGCAGCCCAGGCACCTGCCACGCTGCGACGCCGCCAACCAGCACTCCGAGACACCGGCTCCGGAAGACGAGAGGAAGGCAAACCAGCGAGTCGCAACGGAGGATGCGCAACAGTTGCTCTTCACTGACACCAAGGGGGTTGCCATTGGTGATGATGAACGCCATTCGCCGCTGCATCGCCGCCTCCGCAACGGGGCCGCCGCGCGACAGTGTGACGGTGAATTCCTTCAAGCGTTGCTTGTCTCCTCCGAGCGGCACGCCGACAAGGTGCTTTCCGTCTCTGTTCATCAGGAGCGTGGCTGTATCCTCGAAATCGAACAGGATTCGCGCCGAACGCGCCATCGCTTCCAGGAGCTGCGTCTCGCCCTGCCGGGGGGTCATGAGGCGCCCGGCCTCGGAGTTAAGTACGAAATTGAGAACTTCTTCCGACAATTCCTTTTGGCCGGCCTTGGTTTCGGTACCGGGCGGTTCGCAGGCTGCAGCAACGCCGATTTCCTCCACGCCGGCCAAGTCGATGCCAAGATAGGCTGCCGCCTTTTCAACCTTCTCGCTGGCGCCTGAAGCAATGCGCGACAGGTCTTCCTCGTTGATCTCGCACAACGACGCGGCCGCCTGGACGGACGAATCGCTGGTGTCGTAAACACTCATGAGGTGGGCGAGTCGAACGATCCGAATCAATGGATGGGTGTTCTCCAGCCGAGAGACCGCGTCGTGGTGATAGAGCACGCTGTCGGAAAGGAATGAATCAAGGTTCCAGCGTTCGATGAGCCACGCACCTGCTTCCTGATGAGTGATCCTGAAAGTCTGTTCCTCAATCTCGGAAAGGGCCTCGTCGTCCCTGGCAAGAAAATTGGCTGCGTACTCCTTGTTTGCCGTCGACAGCAATGCCAGGCGGCCTACGTCATGCAGCAGACCGGCGAGATAGGCTTCTTCGAGATGCGAGTACGTCATCGCAGAGGCAATCTCTCGCGCCAGGACCGCGGATGACAAGGAGTGCTTCCAGAAGGAACGCAGGTCAGTACTGCTCGAATGGGAAAAATTGTTGAACACCTGCAAAACGGATTCGCTGATGACAAGCGTCTTGATCATTTCAACGCCAAGTGTCATCAGAGAGTGCTCAAGCCCGACCTTTCGATTGTTGCGGTGATATGCCGAACTGTTTGCTATGGCCAGAATCTTCCCGGCCATCCCGGCATCCTTGGAAATCAGTTCCGCCAACTCGGACATTCCGACATCGTCGGACTGACATTGCTCGATCAGCTTGAGAAGAATCTGCGGCATCGCCGGCAGACGTGCGACGAGCAAGCGATGGCGAATATCTGATTCGTTTTCGTGCATTTTTTTGGCCAGACCGTCACGCCTTTCAACAGACCGGGCGATGACAACCCAAGCTCTCCCTGATCGAAAATTTATCTGCCCATCTGTTGCGGCGCGCCTATTACCAAGTACATATGACGAAAATAATATACAAACTTGACTGATGTACGCCAGCGCGACATCGTGATGGAGTGGAAAAAAGGTGTTCGTCGTTGTATTTACGCCCGGGAACCGCCAGAAGGGCCATAGCAACAACTACGGCAACGGGAGAGATAACTGAAGAGCGGCTGCGGGAATGAAAAGCCGGGCAGGGCAACAAAACCGGGTCAGGCAAACCCCGAGTCGATACAGAACCGGTTTCCACCGCTCTCCCGCGCATGGTGGAGCAACGAACGGCAGTGCGCGATGAGCGGTCCGGAATTCTCGCCGGCATATTCCGAGACGCCTCCGCTGATGGTGGCAGCCGCCTGGTTGCTCTGAAACAAGCGGTTTTCCACGCGCATGCGGAGTCGCTCAAGTCCGATCATGGCCTTGCCCAGAGTTACATTCGGAAGAAGGAGGATAAGTTCATCCGGTCCGAAATGCCCGGCGACATCAACTTCGCGCATGTTTCTTCCGAGCAATGTCACCACTTCAGCCCAAAGCGCGCCAGGATCGATTTGCGCGCCACCGTCATTGATGGCTCGAGGCTCATCCATGGCAATCAGCGCGAGCGCAAACGGTGTCCCGTAACGTCTCGCGCGATGAATTTCACTGTCGAGCAGGAAGAGTGTATAGCTCTCGGCAAACACTCCGGTCGTTGCGTCAAGGAGAGATGAGGAGATCGCCATCAGCCAGCTTTCAGCTTCCAGCGAGCGCCTGTTCAAGGTCCTCGATCAGATCGTCGATATGCTCGATCCCAATCGAGAGCCGGATCATGTCCTCCGATACGCCGGCCTTTTGCAGTTCCGTCGGCGACAGTTGTCGGTGCGTTGTCGACGCCGGATGGCAAGCGAGCGATTTGGCGTCGCCGATGTTCACCAGGCGGGTAAACAGCTTCAATGCATCCTGAAAACGCCCACCCGCGGCAAGACCGCCCTTGACGCCGAACGTCAGAACACCGGAGGCTTTTCCGTCCATGTACTTTTCCACCAAAGGAAAATCGGGATGTTCCGGCAAACCAGCGTAATTGACCCAGGAGACCTTCTCGTGGGTTTTCAGGAAGTGCGCAATTTTCAGGGTGTTGTCGCAAATGCGATCCATACGCAAAGGGAGGGTTTCGAGTCCTTGCAGGATCAGGAAGGCATTGAAGGGTGAAATCGCCGCTCCCATGTTCCGCAGCGGAACCGTACGGCAACGGCCGATGAACGCGGCCGGACCAAGGGCCTCGGTATAGACTACTCCGTGGTAGGAGACTTCCGGCTCGTTGAGTCGCTTGAAGCGTTCCTTGTGCTGCGCCCAGGGGAACTTTCCGCTATCGACGATGATGCCGCCGATCGAATTCCCGTGCCCGGCGATGTACTTGGTCAGCGAATGAACGACGATGTCCGCGCCGTGCTCGAAGGGACGACAGAGATACGGGGAAGGAACCGTGTTGTCGACGATCAGCGGAACACCGTGCCGATGAGCGATCTCTGCAAGCTTTTCGAAATCGGTGACGTTGCCCAGCGGATTGCCCACCGACTCGCAGTAAATGGCCTTGGTTTTTTCGTTGATCAACTGCTCGAAAGATTCTGGATCGCGATAATCGGCGAAACTCACCGCGATACCGTATTGCGGCAACGTGTGCGCGAACAGATTGTACGTCCCGCCATAGAGCGTCGAGGCGGATACGATGTTGTCGCCGGCTTCGGCGATGGTCATGATCGCGTAGGTGATCGCCGCCTGTCCGGACGCCAGAGCCAGCGCGCCGGTTCCGCCTTCGATCGCCGCGACGCGCTTTTCAAGAACGTCCTGCGTCGGATTCATGATGCGCGTGTAGATATTCCCGGGAACCTTGAGGTCGAAAAGGTCCGCGCCGTGCTGGGTGCTGTCGAAGGAATATGAGGTGGTCTGGTAAATCGGGACGGCAACGGCCTTGGTTGTCGGCTCCGGAGAGTAACCACCGTGAACGACGAGGGTTTCGAGCTTCATGTATGTCCTCTTTGTTGTTGGATGTGCTTCATGTCATCTTAGCAGCAGAAACGGTGCTGTTTAGATCGAATGCGCATATCCAAATAACCGGGGCCACAAATGACAAGCGCCCCGTAAGGGGCGCTTGAGGGAAGGAAATCAAGGTTCGTTATTCGGGGCGCATCTGCGGGAAGAGGATGACGTCCCGGATATTCGGGGAGTCGGTCAGCAGCATCACCAGGCGATCAATACCGATGCCGCAACCGCCGGTTGGCGGCAAGCCATATTCGAGCGCGCGGATGAAGTCGGCGTCGTAGTACATCGCTTCCTCGTCGCCGGCATCTTTTGCCTTTGCCTGGGCCATGAAACGCGCAGCCTGGTCTTCAGGGTCGTTCAGTTCCGAGAATCCGTTGGCAATCTCCCGGCCGACGATGAACAGTTCGAAGCGCTCCGTGATCTCGGGGTTGTCATTGCTGCTGCGCGCCAGCGGGCTGATTTCGGCTGGGTAATCAACAATGAACGTCGGATCCCACAAGTCAGCCTCGGTCGTTTCCTCGAACATCAGAAGCTGCAGTGTTCCCAGCCCCATATCCGGCTTGAGTTCTACCTTCATCGCCGTCAGCTTTTGACGCAGCCACTCGGCGTCGCTCAGTTGCTCCACCGTATAGTGCGGACGATACTTCATGATCGCCTGAACCATTGTCAGCCGATCGAAGGGCTTGGACAGGTCGAGCGTCCTGCCCTGATACTCGAAGACCTCGGCGCCAAGCGCCTCCCGCGCGGAATGGCGCAGCAGGCCTTCGGTGAAGTCCATCAGCTTGTTGTACTCGCTGTAGGCCTCGTAGAACTCCATCATCGTGAATTCGGGGTTGTGCCGCGGGCTCATCCCCTCGTTGCGAAAGTTCCGGTTGAGTTCGAATACCTTTTCGAAACCCCCGACAACGAGTTTTTTGAGATACAACTCGGGCGCAATGCGGAGGAACAGTTCCATGTCCAGCGCATTGTGGTGCGTCTTGAACGGACGCGCCGACGCGCCGCCGGGAATCGGGTGCATCATCGGCGTCTCGACCTCGAGGAAGCCGTGGCTGCACATGTAGTTGCGGATCGACTGCACGATGCGGCTGCGCGCCATGAAGGTGAAGCGCGACTGCTCGTTCATGATCAGGTCGAGATGGCGCATCCGGTATTTCTGTTCCTGATCGGTCAGGCCGTGGAATTTTTCGGGCAGCGGGCGCAGCGACTTCGACAACAATCGGATTTCATTGGCCTGGACGGTCAGTTCGTTGGTCTTCGTGCGGAAGAGGGGACCGACCACGCCGACGATGTCGCCAATGTCCCAGCGCTTGAAGGCGGTATAGGTTTCTTCGCCGACCTTGTCGCGCGCAACGTAGATCTGGATGCGGCCGCCAACGTCGGAAATGGTGATGAAGGACGCCTTGCCCATGACACGCTTGAGCATGACCCGGCCGGCAACCTTGACCTCGACGGGATTAGCTTCCAGTTCCTCGGCGGTTTTCGCGTCATAGAGTTCGATGATCTTGCCCGAGATGTTCTCGCGCTCGAAATCGTTCGGATAGGCTTTGCCGGTAGCGCGCCATTCGGTAAGTTTGGCCCGCCGCTCGGCAATGATGTGATTCTCGTCTTGTTCCTGCGGTGTGTTGGTCTGGTCGGACATCTCAAGTCTCGTGGATAAGTGAAATTTCTTCCGTAGCGGCGTGTTTCAGACACCCTGTTTCAGGCTGGCTTCGATGAACTGGTCGAGATCCCCGTCGAGCACGCTTTGCGTATTCCCGACTTCAACGTTGGTTCGGAGATCCTTGATTCGTGATTGATCGAGCACGTACGAGCGAATCTGATGCCCCCAGCCGATATCGGTCTTGGCATCTTCCAGTTTTTGCTGTTCGGCCTGGCGCTTGCGTATTTCCATTTCGTACAGCCGCGATTTCAGCATCGCCATCGCTTCGGCGCGGTTACGGTGCTGCGAGCGGTCGTTCTGGCACTGAACGACGATCCCGGATGGTGCGTGCGTAATCCGCACGGCGGAATCGGTTTTGTTGATGTGCTGGCCGCCGGCGCCCGAGGCACGATAGGTATCGATGCGCAGATCGGCTGGATTGATCTCGATCTCGAACGAGTCGTCGATTTCCGGATAAACGAACACGGAAGCGAAGCTGGTATGTCTGCGGGCGTTGGAATCGAAGGGCGATTTACGCACCAGCCGATGAATCCCCGTTTCGGAACGCAGCATGCCGAAGCAGTATTCGCCGGAGAACTTGATCGTCGCGGTCTTGATTCCCGCGACGTCGCCCTCGGACTCTTCCAGAACCTCGACCGCGTACCCCTTGCGTTCGCCGTATTTCACATACATCCGGAGCAACATCGACGCCCAGTCCTGTGCCTCGGTTCCGCCTGCACCTGCCTGGATGTCGATAAAGCAGTTCAACGGGTCGGCCGGATTGTTGAACATGCGACGGAATTCGAGGCTGGCAACATCCTTCTCGATGCCGTCGATGTCGGAGTCGACGGCCAACACCGTGTCGTCGTCGTTTTCCTCGCGGGCGATGGCGAACAGTTCCTCGGCATCCTTCAACGCATCGGCGACGCGGTTCAGCGTCAGCACCACGCCTTCAAGTGCCTTTTTCTCCTTGCTCAGCGCCTGGGCCCGTTCCGCGTTGTCCCAAACCGCCGGATCCTCGAGCTCGCGCGATACCGCACTTAACTGATCGAACTTCTGATCGTAGTCAAAGATACCTCCGTAATTCGGTGGACCGGAGGGCGAGATCGTTGAGGCGATTGGCGATGATATTGAGTTGCTCTGCTTCCATGATGGTCCAGGAGGTAAGTCGTCGAATCGCGCATTATATACGCTGGAGTTCACGGGTTGAATTGTACGGACGGGTTCGTTACCCCCTACACGAGCGCTCCAGCCTGCAAGCGCTGTCCATAGGTTTATTGTTTGAGGGAGGGGAACTAATGTGAAAGTGAGTCGATCAACAAGAACGCACACACTCGCGCGACGATGCCCTGATCCAAACCCCGACAATGGAAATGAAAAACGGATTGTGCGGAGATTGATGCCTACGGTATAATTCGAAGCTTTTCCCCGGCTTGGGACTCGCATCCACAATGCAGAATAATTTCGTTAGTTCTTTGAAATAAATAGAATTTTTTATGCAACATCCGGTGGCAAGGATATTTCCCCGCAATTGTGAAATTTGTCACGGCAATGGAGTCGTGACGGATGCTAACCTGCAATTCAAGTAAAGAAGAAATTATTGCAACCGTGTCCGCGGCACCAAGTTGCCGGACCTTTAAGAGGGTCAGCCATTGTCGCCACGGCTGACCAATCAAGGGTGATGATCATGATCAAAGTGTTCAGCCACTGGATTCACTGGAAAACGATCGTTCAGATTTTTCTGGATATTACCCTCCCGATTGCCTGCGTTTTACTGGCCGTGTTGTTCTGGGGACTGGGAGAGCAAGCTGATCTTGAGACGGTCGCCACTTATGCAACCATCTACGCCCTCGTTATGGTCGTTTTGAACTCTTGGCTTGGTTTGTATACCCGGGCGCACAACAGAAGCATCGCCCAAACCAGGGCGCGGGCCGTACTGTCGCTGTACCTTTCGGTTCCGATCGCGTATACCGTTTTCGCATTGTTGTCGATCGCCGACGACAATCAGAAAATGCTGCTTCTTTCCGGCCTGGCTGCGTTGTTCGGTACCCTGGCTCATCGCGTATACACCATGCACAGCCGGACTGGCGCGCTGATGGTCAACCGCGTCCTGATTTTCGGCTCCGGGCCCGAAGCCCGCACGGTGGGAAATGTCTTGAAGAAATCCGATCCGGACATCCAGATCGTCGGTTTCTACCCGGGGCCGGCAGAAAACGAGGTCTGCGTTCCGGAACAATTGCTGTTGCCGCGCTCCCGTTCGCTGACCGATACAGCTAGAAGCCTCAACGTCAACGAGATCATCATCGCGGTCCAGGAACGCCGCGGCGGCGTCCTCCCTTTGAGGGAACTGCTGGACTGCAAGCTGTCCGGCGTCAATGTCCTCGACCTCGCGAGTTATTTCGAGCGTGCGCTCGGGCAGATCCGGCTTGATTCGCTGAAGGTGGGTTGGCTGATTTTTGGCGAGGGGTTTCGCCAAGGCTGGGGCCGGACGTTCGTCAAGCGCCTGTTCGACCTCGTCGCGGCCAGTATCCTGTTGTTGCTCGCCTTGCCCGTGATGTTGCTCACCGCTATTGCGATAGTCCTGGAAGATGGTCTCCCGGTTTTCTACCGCCAGGAACGCGTGGGGAGAAACGGTCGCTTGTTCAACGTTATCAAGTTCCGCAGCATGCGTCGGGACGCGGAAGGGGACGGCAAACCACGCTGGGCTTCCGCCAACGACGATCGAACGACTCGTGTCGGCCGGATCATCCGCAAACTGCGCATCGACGAACTCCCGCAGCTATACAGCGTCCTGACGGGCGACATGAGCCTGGTCGGCCCGCGTCCGGAACGGCCCTATTTCGTCGATCAACTGACCCGGGACATCCCGTTTTACGCGGTTCGCCACAGTGTAAAACCCGGGGTGACCGGCTGGGCCCAGGTCAGCTATCACTACGGGGCATCGGTCGATGATTCGATCCAGAAGCTCCAATATGATCTGTATTACGTGAAGAATCACACACTGTTCCTGGATATCGTGATCCTTTTTGAAACGGTCGGTGTCGTGCTCACCGGAAAAGGTGCTCAATAAAGAGGCAACTAAGTAATACCACGTATCCCGGGCAAAGGACATTTCGGGGTACGTTCAGACTCCCTCACGGTGTGTCATGGTGTCCTTGGTGCCGCACCGGAGCTGAAGGAGTTTTGCTTGGAAGCAGGCATGGAAACAATTAGCGCCTGGAGCTACGGATTAGCCGGGTTCGCCTACGCCATCTTCGGCATTTTTCTTGCCGACGGATGGAAAGCGGGCGTGCGCAGCCGGACGCTATTCCTCGCCGTAACGCTCAGTGCGCTGTGGGGGATTACGAGCCTCGCTTTTACGTTGACCGGTTTTTCCGTTTTCCTGTCCGGCAGCCTGCTGACAGACTTGATGCGATACGGAAGCTGGTTTGCGTTCCTCCTGGTTCTTGAAAAACCGCACCCCGACAGCAGCTCCGAGGTGTCGAAGCGATGGAAAATGCTGCGAGCCATCGCCATAGGGCTGGTTGCCTTCGGTTTCGCGTCTCTGTTGATGGCGGTGACAAACGTCGGGTTCGGTGTTCAGCCGCAACGCCTCATTCTTCTTGACGCGCTTGGAACGTCGGTCTTTTCGCTGGTTCTGGTCGAGCAACTGTTGCGCAACGTCACACCCGATTTACGCTGGAGCATCAAGCCGCTGTGTCTCGGATTTGGCGGCGCAGCGCTATTCGACCTGTATCTCTATTCCGATGCGCTGCTTTTCAACCGGATTGACGCCGACGCTTTCAGCATTCGCGGTTTTGTCCATGCATTGGCGGTGCCGCTGATCGCCATCTCGACTTCGCGCAGCCGGGACTGGAAAAAGCGTGTCGTTCTTTCGCAGCGCGCGGCGCTGCAGTCGGCATCGCTGGTTGTCACTGGCCTGTACCTTCTTTTCATCTCGGCCGCCGGCTATTACGTACGCTATTTCGGCGGCGACTGGGGACGTGCGCTGCAGATTGCGGTCATGTTCGTTGCCATATTGCTGCTTGCCATGCTCGCGCTCTCGGGATCGATGCGGGCGAAACTGCGCGTTCTGATCGGAAAGCACTTCTTCAGCTACCGCTACGACTACCGGGAAGAATGGCTGCGTTTCACCAACACGCTTTCAGCGCAGGACGGCGTTTCCGAAATGGGAACCCACGTAATCAAAGGGCTCGCCGACATGGTGGAAAGTCCCGCCGGAACGCTCTGGCTGCGAGATCCTTCGGAACGTTTTTTTGCGCAGTCCGCACGTTGGAACTTACCGGTTTCCGAGACGACCGAGGACGCAACCAGCAGTCTTTGCCGCTTTCTTTCCGACAGCGGCTGGATCATCAATCTGGAGGAGTACCGTGCTTCACCGGGACGTTACGAACAACTGCTGCTGCCCAAATGGTTGATAGAGGTGCCCAACGCCTGGTTGGTGGTTCCGCTGGCGACCGGAAGCGAACTGATCGGCTTCGTAATTCTGGCGACGGCGCGCACACCGGTTGAAGTCAACTGGGAGGTCAATGATCTTCTGAAGACAGCAGGACGCCAGGCGGGGGCGTTCCTCGGGCAAATGCAGACCGCCGAGGCGCTTCTTGAAGCCCGGAAATTCGACGCTTTCAACCGGATGTCGGCCTTCGTCGTGCATGATCTGAAGAACATCGTTGCCCAGTTGTCCCTGATGCTGAAGAATGCGGAACGCCACCGGGACAACCCGGAATTCCAGCAGGACATGCTGATGACCGTCGAAAACTCGGTTGAACGCATGCGTCAGTTGATGATGCAGTTACGCGAAGGCGCCACGCCGGTGGACAGTCCGCGCGGTGTCGATCTTGGAGCGATCGTCCACAGGATTCAGGCGGCGAAAATGCGGCAGGGACGGAGCCTGGAAATCGACGCGACGGAAAAGCTCATTGCCAAGGGACATGAGGACCGCGTCGAACGCGTGATCGGGCATGTCGTCCAGAATGCACTGGACGCCACGGAGCAGGGAGGCGATGTTCGTGTTTCGATTTCCCGCCAGGACAGCCTCGCACTGGTGGTCGTCAGCGATACGGGCCACGGGATGAGTCCTGAGTTCCTCCGGGAGCGTCTGTTCAAACCGTTCCAGACGACCAAGCCCGCCGGAATGGGAATTGGTGCCTACGAGAGTTTCCAGTATGTGCAAGAACTCGGCGGCAAGGTATCGGTCGATAGTGAAGTAAACGCCGGAACCCGTGTAAGCCTGCTGTTGCCGCTGTTCGTCGCAGGAAACGAGATGAATTCAACTACCGCAAGCACTGGAGTCTCTGCATGAGTTCCGAGAAACCGCGCCCACTGCTGATCGTCGAAGATGACCCGGCGTTGCAGAAACAGATCCGCTGGGCCTTCGATCAATATGAAACGCTCACGGCGAGTGATCGCGAAAGCGCATTGGCGCAGATTCGTCGCCATATGCCCCCGGTCGTGACGATGGATCTCGGCCTTCCGCCGGACCCGGATTCGGTTTCAGAAGGATTCAAGCTGCTGGAAGAACTACTGACGCTTGCCCCTGAAACGAAAGTCATCGTTCTCACCGGCCAAAACGACCGCAGCAACGCCTTGCGCGCAGTTGCTTTGGGCGCATACGATTTCTTTGCCAAGCCTTTTGAAGTCGACATGCTCGGCTTGACGATCGACCGTGCTTACCGTCTTTACGATTTGCAGCAGGAGAACGCCCGGTTGCAGTTGATGCATCAACCAGACGTGCTGGCCGGATTGATCAGCCGCGACCCCGAAGTCTTGCGGGTTTGCCGTACCGTGGAAAAGGTTGCTCCAAGCGATGCGACCGTTCTGGTGCTCGGCGAAAGCGGTACCGGCAAGGAACTGATCGCGCGCGGCGTACATGCCGCATCGGCCAGAAAGAAACAACGCTTCATCGCCATCAACTGCGCGGCCATTCCAGATACCCTTCTCGAAAGCGAACTGTTCGGTTACGAGAAGGGGGCTTTTACCGGTGCCGTAAAGACGACCCCTGGGAAAATCGAAGTCGCCGATGGCGGCACCTTGATGCTTGACGAGATCGGCGATCTTCCCATGCCCCTGCAAGCGAAACTTCTCCGTTTCCTGCAGGAGCGGGTGATCGAGCGGATCGGCGGTCGTCAGGAAATACCCGTCGACGTACGCATCGTCTGCGCGACCCATCAGGATCTCAAAGCACTGATCAGTGAAGGGCGGTTTCGCGACGATCTTTATTACAGGCTGGCCGAAATCGTGGTCAGTCTGCCGCCCTTGCGCAATCGCCAGGGTGACGCGGCGCTGCTGGCGCATGCCTTCGTTCGCCGCTTTGCGGAAGAGCACAAGCGAGGCGCGATGACCCTTCGCGAAGACGCGCTCCGCGCCATCGAAAGCCACTCGTGGCCGGGCAACGTGCGTGAACTGGAAAACTGCATCAAACGGGCCGTTATCATGGCCGACGGCAACCAGATCACGCTCGAAGACATCGGCCTGAACGAAGCCACAGAAAGCGAAGAAGGCATCCTGGACCTGCGTCTGGCGCGCGAAGAGGCCGAGCGACGCGTGATCATCACGGCGCTCGGGCGAGTTGATGGCAACGTTCTGCGAGCGGCGGAGATGCTTGGAGTCAGCAGACCGACGCTGTATGACCTCATGCATCGCTACGGACTAAAATGAAAACGATTGCCACATCCCGGATGACACACTTACGAAGTGGGGTTTGTATGAATAACAGAAAACTGATGGCTCGGCGTACAGTATCGATCCTGCTGACGGGGCTCGCGTTGTCCGCCTGCGGGGCGGACAGTCCGGAGTCCATGCTGGCTTCCGCAAAAGACTATCTCGCCAAGAATGACAGCAAGGCTGCGGTCATCCAGCTGAAGAACGCGCTCCAGAACAAACCCGATCTTGCGGAAGCGCGTTTCCTCCTGGGCAAGGCCTTGCTGGAAGACGGCAATGCCACCGGCGCGGAGATTGAGTTGCGCAAAGCGGCTGACCTGCAGTATCCGGCCGATCAACTCGTTCCAGTGCAAGCACGTGCGCTGCTTGCACTGGGGCAGACGAAAAGGGTCGTCGATGAGTTGGGGAAGGTGCAACTAACCTCAAGCGAAGGGAAGGCCGACCTGAATACAACGCTCGGGCGCGCCTGGCTGGCCCTTGGAAAAATGGATGCCGCGCAGGCCGCCTTCAACGAAGCGTTGTCGGCGATGCCGGACTACGGACCGGCTGTCTTCGGCCAGGCGAGAATCAAGGCCGCCAACCGGGATTTCGCAGCAGCGACGACACTCATTGATTCTGTCCTGGAGAAGAATCCCGCCTTCATCGACGCCTTGCAATTCAAGGGCGACATCCTATCCGTGCAAGGCAAGATGAATGAGTCGGGCGATGCCTACCGCAAGATTCTCCAGACCAAGCCGGATTATCTGCCTGCCCATGCCTCGCTCATCGCGCGGCACATTGAGTCAGGAAAACTCGACGAAGCGGGAAAACAATTCGAGGCGATGAAGAAGGTGGCACCATCGCATCCTCAAACCAGCTATGTCCAGGCGGAGCTCCTGTTTCGGGAGAAAAAATTCAAGGAAGCCCGGGACGCGATTCAGCAACACCTGAGATCGTTGCCCGGAAGCGTGCAGGGGTTGCAACTGGCAGGCGCAATCGAATACGAACTTCAATCATATGCCACGGCAGAAAGATACCTGCAGGATGCTCTGTCCAAGGCGCCCGGACTAGGGCTGGCTCGCCGGATGCTCATCGCCACCTACCTGCGCAGCAGGCAACCTGACAAAGCGCTGAGTGTCCTGGAGCCGATCCTCGACAAGATCGATGACAACTCGAACCTGTTGGCCTTGGCTGGCGAAGTGTTCATGCAGAACGGTGACGCCGATAGAGCGGAAACGTACTTTGCGAAAGCTGCCGCGCTGGACCCCGAAAACCAGGCCAAGCGGACCTCCGTAGCGCTTTCCCAGCTGGCTCAGGGCGAAACCGACACGGCTACCCGCGAGCTGGAGAAAATCGCCTCGATCGATACCGGCATCAAGGCCGACCTGGCGTTGATCGCCTCGCATCTTCGCGCCCGCAAGTTCGATCAGGCGCTCAAGGCAATCGACACGCTGGAGAAAAAGCAGCCGGACAACCCGCTCACGGACAATCTCCGCGGCAGTGCGCTGGTGGGAAAGCGCGATTTTGCCGGGGCTCGGCAGAGTTTCGAGAAGGCTCTTTCCAAGAATGCGGCCTATTTCCCCGCAGCGGCCAGCCTCGCCCGGCTGGATATCGCGGACAAGAAACCGGAGGAAGCGAAGAAACGTTTCGAGAGCGTTCTGGCCAAAGACCCCAAGAATACGCAAGCCTGGCTGGCATTGGCTGAACTGCTGGCCCGATCCGGCGGAAAACCGGACGAGGTTGCGGCGCTGATAGGCAAGGCTATCGCGGCGAATCCCGCCAACGTGCCGGCACGCCTCGCGCTGATCAACCTGCATCTAGGCACCAAGGACGCAAAGAAGGCAGTATCCGCGGCGCAAGATGCTTTGGTGGCTCTCCCGGACAACCTGGCCATCCTCGACGCGGAGGGGCGAGCGCAGCAGGCGGCCGAAAACTACAACCAGGCATTGGCCGCCTACGGGAAGCTGGCCACCCTGGCGCCGACCTCACCGCAGCCGCATCTACGCATGGCGGAAGTACACATGGCGGCGAAGAACAAGGAAGCCGCTCTCCAAAGCCTGCGCAAGGCGCTGTCGGTCAAGCCGGATTCGATCGAGGCGCAGCGGGGCATCATGATGTTCGATCTGGAGGCTGGCCGGATAAATGATGCCATCGCTCGGGCGCGCAACATCCAGAAACAGCATCCCAAGAATATTGCCGGCTATTTGCTGGAAGGCGATGCCTATGCGCTCGGAAAATCCTGGAAGGAAGCAGCAAATGCATACCGGAACGGAACGCGGCAGACGGCCGCCCCTGAGCTCGCCGTCAAGCTTTACGCCGTTCTGATGGCACAAAATCTTCCTGCCGAGGCTGACAAATTCGCGGAGAGCTGGATGAGGGATCATCCGGCAGACGGCCGTTTCCGGCTTTACGTCGCGGAATCTGCGACTGCGCGCAAAGACTATGTATCGGCGATCAAGCACTACAATTACCTTCTCGACAAGCAGCCGAACAATCCGGCCCTGATGAACAATCTCGCTTGGGTCATGGGACAGGCGAAAGATCCCAAGGCAATCGAGCTTGCCGAGAGAGCCTATAAACTGGCGCCCGAACAACCGACGATCATCGATACGCTGGGAACGCTACTCGTAGCAAAGGGCGACATTGAACGAGGCTTGGAACTACTTAAAAAGGCTGACTCCCTGGCGCCGAAGAATCCAACGATCAAGCTCAATTTCGCCAAGGCGCTGATCAAGGCCGGCAAGGCGCCGGACGCCAGAAAAGAACTGGAAGAAATCATCTCGCTCGGTGAAAAACTACCGGCGGCCAATGAAGCCAGGTCCCTGTTGCAGGGGCTCAAATAACAAAAGGAGAAAATATTGACAACAGTTGCAGTCGTCGGTCTGGGGTACGTTGGACTTCCCCTGGCTGTAGAGTTCGGAAAGAAATGGCGGACCATCGGGTTCGACCTTTCGCCGGAGAAGGTCGCGAACTACAAGAATTTTTTCGACCCGACGGGAGAGGTTTCCGCCGAAGAACTCAAGGCGTCGCAGTACCTCGAGCCAGTTTGTGAGTCCAGCGCCTTGCGCGATGCGGACTTCATCGTCGTTGCCGTTCCTACGCCGGTAGATGCAGCGCACCAACCCGATTTCGGGCCGTTGATCGGTGCCTCCTGTTCCGTCGGCCAGAACCTGAAAAAGGGCGCCACTGTTGTCTTCGAATCCACGGTTTATCCGGGCGCGACCGAGGAAGTCTGCATTCCGATCATCGAGCGGGAATCCGGCCTGACATGGAAACACGACTTCTTTGTCGGTTACTCACCGGAGCGGATCAATCCGGGCGACAAGGAGCGCACGCTGACGAAAATCGTCAAGGTTGTTTCGGGCGACACACCGGAAACCCTGGCTCGAGTGAAGGAGATGTACGCGAGCATCATTGCCGCAGGTGTCCATCCCGCATCGAGCATCAAGGTTGCCGAGGCGGCCAAAGTCATCGAAAACACCCAGCGCGACCTGAACATCGCCCTGATGAACGAACTGGCGATCATCTTCGAGCGGATTGGCATCGATACGCTGGAGGTCCTCAACGCGGCGGGAACGAAGTGGAATTTCCTCCCGTTCCGGCCGGGACTGGTCGGCGGCCACTGCATCGGTGTCGATCCGTATTACCTGACCCACAAGGCGGAGATGCTCGGCTATCACCCGGAAGTCATTCTGGCCGGGCGGCGCATCAATGACGGCATGGGAAAATTCATCGCCGAGATGACGATCAAGAAACTCGTCGGCAACGGCTGGAAAATCAAGGATGCGCCAATCATCGTACTGGGGCTGACGTTCAAGGAGAACTGCCCGGACCTGCGCAATTCGCGGGTCATCGACGTGATCCGTGAGCTGCAATCCTACGGTGCCCGGGTGCTGGTCCATGAACCGGTTGCCGACGCCGACGAAGCCATGCACGAGTATGGCGTTGAACTGACTGCCTGGGACGATTTGCCGCGAGCCGCGGCAATCGTGGCGGCTGTTTCGCACGCCGAATTCAGAAGCCGGCCTCTGGCGGACTATCTCGAAAAACTGCAGCCGGGAGGCGTGCTGACTGATGTGAAGAGCATGTTCGACGAAACGGCGCTCGCCGAGCAGGGAGTCACCGTATGGCGTCTCTGACCGCCTATGAACAGCTGACCCGGCGCCTGCCGGATCAGCCCGCGCGCTGGCTCGTTACGGGCTGCGCCGGTTTCATTGGCTCGCACCTGGTCGAGACATTGCTGCGCCTGGGGCAAGTCGTCGTTGGCCTCGACAACTTTGCCACGGGGCATCAGCGCAATCTCAATGAAATAGAAAATTCGCTCGATGCGTCACAATGGCGGAAATTTCTTCTTATTCAAGGCGATATCCGCGATCCGCAGACCTGCCGGGCAGCGTGCGAAGGCATCGACCATGTACTGCATCAGGCTGCGCTCGGTTCGGTCCCGCGCTCTTTGGTGGATCCCCTGGCCACCAATGCGGCGAATATCGACGGCTTCCTGAACATGCTGATTGCGGCCCGCGACGCGGGTGTTCACCGGTTTGTCTACGCCGCCTCCAGTTCGACATATGGCGATCATCCAGCCTTGCCAAAAGTCGAAGAGGCCATCGGCCGACCGTTGTCTCCCTATGCCGTGACCAAGCTGGTCAACGAACTGTATGCCGACGTTTTCGGGCGGTGCTACGGATTCGAGTCGATAGGGCTGCGCTACTTCAATGTCTTCGGGCCGCGCCAGGATCCGGAAGGCGCGTATGCGGCCGTTATCCCGCGCTGGACGCGGGCGATGCTGCTCGATGAACAGGTCTTGATCAATGGTGATGGTGAGACCAGTCGCGATTTCTGCTATGTCGCCAACGCCGTCCAGGCCAATCTGCTGGCGGCGACGACCGACAACCGCGAGGCGGTCAATCAGGTCTTCAACATTGCACTGAACGAACGGACTTCACTCAATTCGCTGTTTGCGTTGCTACGCAATGCGCTGCTTGAGATTCGGCCGGAGTGGACCGTGCCGCCCGCGGCCTATCGCGACTTCCGGGCCGGTGATGTCAGGCACTCGCAGGCGGATATCACGAAGGCCCGTCAGCTCCTTGGCTATGCGCCAACCCACCGGCTGGACGAAGGGATTCGTATGGCCATGCCTTGGTACATCTCGCGTTTCTCATAAGCAACGGAGGAGGGCGTGTATGGTCGGAAACTGGAAATGCGAACTGCGCAAGGCGCCCATGCTCACGGCTGCAGTGCTGGCGACGGCCCATGCCATCGCCGCCGAACCCGTTGCGGAACAGCTGACCAGACTCCGAGTCGAGGCGCGCGCGCTGGAGCACGGGGAAGGCGTGACGAAAGACCCCCTGCGTGCCGCCGAACTGTATTGCGAGGGAGCAAGAAAAGGTGATGCGGAATCGCAGTTCAGCCTGGGCTGGATGTATGCCAACGGACGGGGCGTCGCGCGGAGCGATGAGATCGCCTCTGTATTTTTCCAGATGGCAGCAGGGCAGGGGCATGTGCAGGCGCAAAAAATGTTGCGATTCGTCGGCGAAAGCACAGCCTCGCTTCCTGATTGCATGAAGACGGCAACCATCGACGATGACGAGCTCGCGTTCTCGACCGCCTCGCCAATACAGCAGAAGGTGTATCGAATCGTCCGCGAACTGGCCCCCGAATATGGCGTCAGTCCGCGCCTCGTGATGGCGGTGATTCGTGCCGAATCCAACTTCGAACCCAGCGCCGTCTCCCCCAAAAACGCGCAAGGGCTGATGCAATTGATTCCGGAAACATCACTCCGATTCAACGTCCGCAAGCCTTTCGATCCGGAGCAGAACATCCGCGGCGGAATGGCTTATCTGCGCTGGCTTCTGGCCTATTTCGAGGGGAGCGTTCCCTTGGTCGCCGCCGCGTACAACGCGGGAGAGGGGGCGG
This sequence comes from Gammaproteobacteria bacterium, assembly GCA_029289235.1. Classification (GTDB taxonomy): domain Bacteria; phylum Pseudomonadota; class Gammaproteobacteria; order Burkholderiales; family Rhodocyclaceae; genus Propionivibrio. The sequence continues at coordinate 6,918 of JARFTZ010000013.1, read as the reverse complement.
TCAACAAGTATCGCGGCATTCCTCCCTTTGCCGAGACGCGCTACTACGTGAAGCGCATCGTGCAGCTTTTCGAGAAGCTCGAACACCCCTTCGATCCCGGCATAACCGAACCATCGCCGGAACTTCCGCGTATCCGGCTTGCCGTAAAACGGCAAAGTTAGACGCGGCCGCACAAAGGTCTACAGGAGCGGACTATGGCGACTCATGGCTACACGACACTATGCCGGATTTTATCGAGATGGACTTCGATGGCCGCGATCGCATTCCTGTTGACTCCGGGAATCGCCTTTTCAGGCCTTCCGGATCTCATTCAACGGGTCAAACCCTCCATCGTCGCAATCGGCACATTCGACAGGACGCGAAGCCCAGCCTTCGTCATGCGGGGCTCGGGTTTTGCGGTCGCCAGTGGCAATCTCGTCGCGACAAACGCCCACGTCATTCCACCGTCGGTTGCTGCTTCCGGGAACGAATCCCTGGTCGTACGCCTTCCCCTGGGAAGCGGAAACTCGCAGCAACGAACCGCCCGCCTGATCAGTAGCGACGCCGCGCATGATCTTGCCTTGCTTCAAATCGACGGTCCGCCCTTGCCCTCTCTTCCACTGCACGCCGACCCGGTAAGGGAGGGGCAGAGCGTCATTTTCATGGGTTTTCCGATCGGTACCGTTCTCGGCCTTTCGACCGTGACACATCGCGCGATCATTTCCTCGATTACGCCGATTTCACTGCCAAGCGGCAATTCGCAACAGCTCAACGAACGCATGATTCGTCAATTGAAGAATGGCGCATTCAACGTCTACCAACTCGATGGAACCGCGTATCCCGGCAACAGTGGCGGGCCGCTTCTGGACTCGGAGAGCGGTGAAGTCATCGGGATCATCAACATGGTTTTTGTCAAAGGCACGAAGGAAGCGGCATTGTCCCAGCCCTCCGGAATCAGCTTTGCCATTCCGGTCAGCCATCTGGCCGAAATGCTGAGCAGATAAACTTCTATTTCCTGCAAAAAGTGCATTACGTCACACACCGCAACGCCTGAAACGTTTAGATTGTTTTCAGAGTCCCCCTTTCTCACCAGACACTGACAGGCCCCGTCATGAACGAACAGGTTAATGCGTCTGAAAAGAAGACCCCCCCGGAAGAAGCAGAAGCCGCAGCCGTCGATCAAAAGGCGCAATCGAGGCGGCGCCTTCTCAAGCAGGGAACGCGCGTTGCGCCGGTACTCCTCACCTTGGCGAGCCGCCCGGTCCTCGCGTGGCACTGCAAGTCACCTTCAGCATGGGGGTCCGAACAGCTGAATCCGGCCACGAGCCTCGCGACCAACCAGGGGCATGCCTCGTACGCTGATGAAACCTGGACGATCAGCAACTGGCGAACCAACACGGGACGGGCAGGGCTTGGCCGACCCTGGCAAAGACTGGGATTCGGCAACAATTGGACTCAGGTCAAGCTTCAGAAACTTGAGGAAAAAAAAGGACTTGCCATCCCGGCCGGAGTCGATAAAAACATGACCGTCGTCTCATTCCTCACGGCTGGCACCGGGTTCCAGCAAACAGTTGTCGTTGCCCAGTTGAACGGCATGCTGCTTTCTTCGCTGGGTAACTGCATTACGCTGTCGGAGATCAAGCAGATGGCGAGAGGTACTTTCAGCCCGCCAAATGTTTCGGTTGTCTGGGGGCCAAGCGAGATTGTCGACTACCTGAGAAACAACTGGATCGCCGTTCCTTGACAGGGGCTACGTGTTGCCGGAAACAAAACCCGTACAACCAGACAGTTCCCGCTGGTCGCCACTTGATCCAGACAATCTGCAGTTGCGTTCCTGGGACTCGGGAACAGTCGTATACAACGGCCTGAGCGGGGACACGCATCTTCTATCGCCTTTGGCCGGCGATATCCTCCACCAGCTGAAAACCGCTCCCGCCACGCGCGAGCAACTCCTTGGAGCATTGCCGGACCATTTCCGGGAAGAAAAGGAGTCTGACGAAAAGCTGGATATCATAGAGATCATCTTGCACGACCTGCAAGCCATTGACCTGGTTATCTGCAGCGGGCGCCATTGAAAATATCAAACTACTCGCACGAGCAACTAACCCGCCGGCTTGAAAGCGGCGAGCTTCTACTCGATCTGAAGCCATTTGTCGCACGAATCCGCTCCAACATTCCCGGTATTGCGAGAGACATCGCATTGATGTACGCCGGATTCGACACCTGCCCCGAAGACGCCTTCGCCGATTTCCACGTGGCCGTAATCCGCGAGTCCGGACTACTCAACTGGATGAAACCACGCGCCAGATTCTATTTCGACGGCCGTCCGTCGTTCATCCCGTTGCCCGTCAGCCAGTCCTTCGCCATGCTCGAATGGGGATTGAACTGGTGCGTCGCGGCACATGGCCACCAGTATCTGATCATCCACGCCGCGGTAATCGAGCGCGAGGGCAGGGCGGCGATCCTCCCCGGCGCTCCAGGAGCCGGGAAAAGTACCCTGTGTGCCGGGTTGATCAATCGAGGGTGGCGATTGTTGTCCGATGAACTGGCGCTGCTTGATCTGGATAGTGGATTGGTATGCGGCATGTGCCGCCCTGTTAATTTGAAGAATGCTTCGATCGATGTCATCAGGCGCTTTGCCCCACACGCGGTGATGACAGGCCCCGTGCCGGACACGACCAAAGGCACGATCGCACTGATGCGTCCGCCGGAAGAGAGCATCGCCGCGCGCGACGCCCCGGCAAGGCCCGCGTGGATCATCGTCCCGGATTATTCACCGGAGGCTAGTCCGGAACTGGTGCCGCATGATCGGGCGCTGGCGTTCATGCTTCTCGCGGAGCAGTCATTCAACTACGACATCCACGGCAAGAATGGTTTTGCCGCCGTCGGCAGGCTGATCGACGCATGTCACTGTTATCGATTCTCCTACAGCAACCTCGAAGACGCTGTTCGAATCTTCGACCGGTTGGCCGGGGGCTGCGAATGAGCGGCAACGCCTTGATCACACGCGCTTTGCTTTTGCCCTCGCTGGTAACCGGGCTGTCAGCCCCCGAGTGGGATCTCCTCGTTCGGCAAGGGAGGCGCGCAAACCTGCTTGCGCGCCTCGCTCATCGCATCGTTGAACAACAACTGATGGATCGCGTTCCGCCACGGCCGCGCTCGCACCTCCTGTCCGCCTTGCGTATGGCCGATAGACAAAGTTCCGCCATGCGCTGGGAGGTCGAGTGCATCTTGCGCGCACTGGCCGGCGTCGATGAACGAGTCATCCTGCTGAAAGGCGCAGCCTATCTTTTGTCGGATCTCCCGACCGCCAAGGGGCGGACCTTCGCCGATGTCGACATCCTCGTGCCCAAACAACGTATTGCGGAAGTCGAGAGCCAACTGATGTTGCACGGATGGCAAGGCACGCATCACGATGATTACGACCAACATTACTATCGGCAGTGGATGCACGAGATTCCGCCCATGCGCCACGTAAAACGCGGAACAAGCATCGACGTTCATCACACGGTACTTCCCGAATCCGCCCGGCTGAAGATCAACACAGCGCTTCTTTTCCAGAGTGCGATCGCCGTCCCGGGGCATGGCCGTTTATACGTACTGGCCCCGGTGGACATGGTGTTGCACAGCGCCACACACCTTTTCCATGAGGGCACGCTCGACAACGGCCTGAGAGATCTGTTCGATCTGGATTGTCTGCTCCGTCATTTCGGAGCGATACCGGATTTCTGGGAACAACTCGTTCCCCGGGCTGCTGAACTCGGAATGCGCCGCCCGTTGTACTACGCGCTCCGCTATTGTTCGAAGATCCTTAACACCCCCATTCCAGTGGAGGTTATCAACGAGCTGGAGCCAGGCAAGCCAGCCCCGATTATTTCGTCGATGATGGATTTCTGTTATCAACGGGCGTTGATCCCCCAACATCACAGCTGCAGCACCAAAGGTAGCCGTCTCGCGACAACATTCCTTTACATTCGCTCGCACTGGCTGCGCATGCCGTTCCCGCTACTGGTTCAGCATCTGCTCCGCAAGGCGATGCGGAACTCGACAGCCCGTGCCTGGGAGACCTTGTTTACGCCTGCCCCCGAGAAACCCGAGCCGTAAGGTTCACAGTTGTCTATGATTAGGACAAATCTCCTTCAACGGAGGGTAGTGCCATGCTGAAAAACCTTCGCTCGTTCTTCAAACGTGTCGCACATCGAGCAACGCGAAAAGCAATCTCATGGCTTCCCCGGCAACAGCGTTTCGAAGTTTTCCGCTCGTTCGCCGACTGCAACCCGAACCCCAGTCGGCGCCTCGTCCTGAAGATTGCCGAGACGCGAGACGAACTGGAGGAGTGTTTCAAGCTCCTTCATGATGCCTATGTGGAAAGCGGCTTCATGAAGCCGGACCCTTCCGGGATGCGCGTAACCATCTACCACGCACTCCCGACAACGACGACACTATGCGCCAAGTACGACGGACAGGTCGTCGGAACGATCTCGCTGATCCGCGAAAGTGCCCTCGGCGTACCGCTCCAGAAGATTTTCGACCTGACCGGTGTCCGGGAAAAAGAAGGGCAGGTCGCCGAGGTCTCAGCGTTGGCCGTGCATCGCGACTTCAGGAAAACCGGCGGAAGCATCCTGTTTCCCTTGATGAAGTTCATGTACGAATACTGCACTACCTTCTTCGATACACGGCATCTCGTCATCGCGGTCAACCCGAGCCATATTGAAATGTACGAATCGTTGTTGTTCTTCCAGCGTCTTTCCGCAAACGTGGTCGAAAACTACGACTTCGTGAACGGGGCTCCCGCAGTGGGAGCCACGCTGGATCTATGGGAAGCGCCCGAAATATTCCGCAAGCACTACGAATCGAAACCGGCACGCCGAAATCTCCATGCGTACTTCACCCAGATCAAGCTACCCAATATCGAGTTCCCCAATCGCCGCTTCTTCACGACGAACGATCCGGTATTGACGCCGGACCTGATTGATTACTTCTTCAACGTTCGAACCAACACCTTCAGAAACCTGAGCGACCGCAAGAAGGTCCTCCTGCATACGATCTACGACTTGCCTGAATATCGCGCTATTCTCCCGGAATTGCCTTCAACATCAAAAGGAATCCCGGTTCGGAAACATGAGCGTTTCTCGGTGAAATGCCCGGCCAAACTTGTTCTTTCAAACGACGAAGGAAGCCAGGAAATACCGATCGAAGTCATAGAAGTTTCCCGCTATGGTTTCCAGGCCCGTACCACCAAACCGCTGCCACTGAATATCTGGTTCGACACAGTCGTGCAGTTAGGACACAGCGATGTATCGCACATCCGCGCTTTGGCACTGCGCGGCCATAACGAAGGTGCGAACGAGTACTACGGGTTCAGTCTTGGGGAGCCTGATCTGCTATGGCGCAAGTTCGTATCCGCGCTGTACCACAGCAAGACGTATATGGATCTGGATACGCCCACGAGGTTTCTGCACTGACCCCACGAGTCCCTGGAGAGCGGAAGCGAAGCAGACCGACTAACGCCGCAAGTCGCCGTACTCGAAACGCGCATAATTTGTATTATGTTAAGTATGGAAGCTATTCTAATGATAACCGCATCTGCGCCGCGTACGTTTTCCACCTTTGCTCCGCGTTGCTGTTTTTCAGGTTAGCCAGAAATCGACATAGCAATCTCACCTCCTCCTGATCCACGCCGACTTCCTCAACAAGTCGGCGTTTTTCTTTCTCGATCAGTCGATAGTAACGACGCCGCCCTGCTTGATCGAATCGGCGTTTGTAGCGCAGGAACCAGTACAGATTACGGAGCGTACTTGACCACGACGGCACAATTTTTACCGTTGTTTATTTACCACACTCGCGCCGGTAGATTTCGTCATTAACACGCCTATGCTCGCTGTTCCAATAATCCGTACTTCGATACCTCAAATGCGAGACGATTTGCTCTTTGTACCGCCAAAGCTCTGAGCAGACTCTTTCATTGTTAGATTTTTGCGATTGCAGCTTCGCTTGCTCATATTTCTTTGCCTGAAGATATTGCCGATCCTCACGGTTAAGACGTTCCGTTAAAGCTTGCCCTTTTCGCTTCTCCGAGTCGGTTAGACCTTGCGTAATAGTCAACGGAGGCATTTCTTGATAATCAACGCGCTTGCTTTGTGAAGCACCGTGATTTTCGCAAGGCTGATCGGTAACAATCTTTTTGCCATTTTTCGTACAGTAATAAATGCTTTGGGCACTTACAGTTACGGCAAAAGCGGTACCAAAAAGAAGAAATATGAAGCGTTTCATGGTTTCAGGCGGTTTTTGATGTTGTTAGCGTAATGATAACAATGGCCATTGAAACCAGAAGAGGAACTTATCCCCACTTTCTGTGGACAAGGCCGGGAGGTTTCCCGGCTTTTGCTTTTCTGGCGCGGGTTTCAGGTATTGCCGGTTTTTTCAGCAGAAAAAACAAAAAGCAGCTCGCCGCATGGCATCTACCGGGGAATTTTGGCGTACGCTGGGCCTGTACTGAATTTTGTGTAAACGGATTGTTGGCAGGAAACTGCCGAACTATCCGGAGGCACAATGAGCACGAAGAAACATGCAGTCCCTGAAGAAGTCCTGGCCAGTCTGCTGGCCGACTACAAGAAACCCGAAGACTTAATTGGCGAGAACGGCCTGCTCAAGCAACTGACCAAGCTGCTGGTCGAGAAGGCATTGGATGCTGAACTGGCTGAGCACCTCGGCCACGGCAAGAACGAGCCGGTAGCCAACGAGGCTGGCAATACACGCAACGGCAAGAGCAAGAAAACGAATTCGTGTATCAGCATCTGTAAGCGCCCGGCGAACTCACCTTGACGCGAGATTCAGGACGGGTTGCTCTGCCAGCGATGAGGAAGAAGTTCGGCGATTTTGCTGAAGGGCTGGGTTGGCAGGCGCGACAGGACATCCTTCAGGTAGGCGAAGGGATCA
>JARFTZ010000012.1 GCA_029289235.1 Gammaproteobacteria bacterium | reverse complement strand
ATGAACATGCCAATCAAGAACAGTGAGGCATTGACACCCAGGAGGAACATGACGCCTGAGGTCAGGTGCGCCTACAGGAAGTCGCCGATCGATTCCGGCACCCCGGCCCGGGTAATCAGCAGGCTGAAGAGGCCGGCGTTGGCAATGATGAACATGATCACCGCCGAGGAGATCACCGACTTGCGGAAGATGATGTACAGGTCCGACAACTTGATCTCGCGGTAGATGCCCATGCCGACGATCAGCGCGTAGAAGACCGCGACCACCGCCGCTTCGGTCGGGGTGAAGACCCCGCCGTAGATCCCGCCGAGGATGATCACCGGCATCATCAGCGCCAGCGCGGCTTCCTTGAACGCCTGCCGGAACGGCATCCGCCCAAGGTGGTCGTCCTTTCCGTAGCCCTTGTACTTGGACCACAGCCAGACGAAGAACATCAGGCCGCCGCCGATCAGCAGACCGGGGCCGAAGCCGGCGATGAACAGTTCGCCGATGGAAACCTCCGCGGAGACGCCGTAGAGAATCATCGGGATCGACGGCGGGATGATGACGCCGAGTTCGGCACTGGTGGCTTGCAGCGAGGCGGCGAAGGGGACCGGGTAGCCGTGCTTGACGAGCGCCGGGATGAGGATGGCGCCGATGGCGAAGGTGGTCGCCACGCTGGAGCCGGACACCGCGGCGAAGATCATGCAGGTCATGACGCAGGTGATGGCCAGCCCGCCCTGCAGTCCGCCGACGATCGATTTGGCGAAGTTGACGAGGCGGTTGGAGATGCCGCCGACTTCCATCAGGTTGCCGGCCAGGATGAAGAAGGGTATGGCGCCCAGGGCGAACTTGTCGATGGCGGAGAAGATTTCCTTGGGAACGATCAGCATCGGGATGCTGGTGAAGAGATGAATCCCCGTCACGCTGGCGAAACCGATCGAGATGGCGATCGGGACGCTGAACGCGAAGAAGATGATCATCGAGACGAACATGGCGGCGGTCATGGGAGTTCCTTGTGCGTGCGGTGGTGACAGCGGACGGTTGTTGGTTTTGTCGTCGGCTTATTGCTGGGTTTCGAGGTCGGCGTGGCGCGGATCGAGGAAGTTGGCGATGGCGGCGATGATGGCGAAGAAGGCGCCGACCGGGAGGGCGGCGTAGCCGACGCTCATCGGCAGAAACTCCATGCCGCCGATTTCCTGGAAGCGGGTGCGCCAGGCGATGTCGATGCCGTACCAGACGAGCACCGCGAGGAAGAGTACGGAGACAACGGTGATCAGGAAGTGCAGCGGACGGCGGAAGCGGCCGCTGAGGCGGTACATGAGGTCGACGCAGACTTGCGCGCCTTCGCGGAAGGCGACGACGACGCCGAACATGACCATCCAGATGATGACGAGGCGGATGGCAATTTCGCTCCAGGTGGAGGGCGTGCCGAAGATGAAGCGGATGAGGACCTGGTACATGCCGAGCGCGGAGGCGAGTCCGAGCAGGAGGCAGGCCAGGACGACGATGAGGGCGGTGAGCCGCCGTTCGATGGCGAGGAAACGGGCTTTCATGGGCGGTCTCCGGCCTGGTCAATTCCCAAGGCGAACGGGGCCGCTGTGTCTAACGGGGAAACCTGGTTGACTGCAAAAAATAATGGCTGAAAAACATGGCTGCTCCAGAAGCGACAGATCGACATTTGCACGCCCGCGCGCCCTCGACTGAGAACGAGAAGAAGCGCGAGTGCCAGCGATAGTAGGAAAAACGACGGGTCACGGAAATCCGGCATTCCCACTAAGGCAAGATGCTGTCGGGCATCAGCTCAAGGCGAGGAATTCAGTCGTTTCGTCGCATTGCCACGAGCGGCATTTCCGCGGTGATGGGGGCATCGCTTAAGGGAAAGACGGATCCAGAAAATGCGCGGCAGGGGGAGGCTTCGGCCAGCCGCCTCGCATCAAGCGCACGTGATCAACTCACTGTGGTACTGACACCCACAAAGGTGCGCGCCGTGCCGGGCGCACCAAAAAAAACGGGCGCCGCTGGGGCGCCCGAAGGGGGTACTCGAGGAGGATCAAATCAGTAGTGGTAGGCCGATTCACCGTGCGAGGTGATGTCGAGACCTTCGCGCTCTTCCTCTTCCGGAACGCGCAGACCGATGAACACATCGACCAGCTTGTAGGCAACCACGGAGACCACGCCGGACCAGACGACGGCGGTCAGCACGCCCCAGAGCTGGCTCATGACCTGCGCCCCCATGTCGTATTCGCCGACGGCGTTGGCCACGTAGTCATAGACCCCGGTGCCGCCGAGCGACGGGTCGCAGAACACGCCGGTGAGGATCGCACCGAGGATGCCGCCGACGCCATGCACGCCGAAAACGTCGAGCGAGTCGTCCGCGCCTAGCATCCGCTTGAGGCCATTGACACCCCAGAGGCAGACCACGCCAGCCAGCAGGCCGATGATGATGGCGCCGACGACGCCGACGAAGCCAGCAGCCGGGGTAATCGCCACCAGGCCAGCAACCGCGCCGGAAGCCGCACCGAGCATCGAGGGCTTGCCCTTCAGCATCCATTCGACCAGCATCCAGGACATCGTCGCGCAGGCCGTCGCCACCCAGGTGTTGACCATCGCCAGGGCCGAACCACCGCTCGCTTCGAGCGCCGAACCGGCGTTGAAGCCGAACCAGCCGAACCACAGCAGCGAAGCACCGATCATGGTGAAGGTCAGGCTGTGCGGGGCCATCGATTCACGCCCGTAACCGATCCGCTTGCCGATCAGGAAGGCGCCGATCAGACCGGCGATGGCGGCGTTGATATGCACGACCGTGCCGCCGGCGAAGTCAAGCGCGCCCTTCTGGAACAGGAAACCTGCCGTGGCACCGGCCGCTTCAGCAGCCGCGGCATCGACGTAGGCATCCGGACCGGCCCAGTACCACACCATGTGCGCCATCGGCACGTAGGAGAAGGTGAACCAGATCACCATGAACACCAGGATCGCCGAGAACTTGGCACGTTCGGCGAAGGCGCCGACGATCAGGCCGCAGGTGATCGCCGCGAAGGCGCCCTGGAAGATCACGAAGACCAGTTCGGAAATCACCACGCCCTTGCTGAAGGTCGCGCCCACCGATTCCGGCGTGATTCCCTTCAGGAACAGCTTGTCGAGCGTGCCGAAGAAGGCGCCTCCTTCCGTGAATGCCAATGAGTAGCCGTAGACCACCCAGAGCACGGTAATCAGCGAGAAGACGACGAAGACTTGCATCAGCACCGACAGCATGTTCTTGGTGCGCACCAGGCCACCGTAGAACAGTGCCAGTCCGGGGATCGACATCAGGATGACCAACGCCGCGCTGGTCATGATCCAGGCGTTGTCGCCCTTGTCGGGAACGGGGGTCGCGGCCGGCGCGGCTTCGGGTGCGGCGGCCGGAGCTGCTGCGGCGGCGGCAGGCGCCGTTGCTTCCGGCGCGGTGGCCGCTGGCGCTGCTGCGGTGTCTTGCGCCCAGGCCGGACTGCCGAAGGCAACGGCGCCGAGCACGGCGAGGATGGCGAAGAAATGTCTCATGGCTTTTCTCCTTACAGGGCTTCCTCACCGGTTTCGCCGGTGCGGATGCGGATGACTTGTTCGAGGTCGAAAACGAAGATCTTGCCGTCACCGACCTTGCCGGTACCGGCGGACTTCTCGATGGCTTCGATCACCTGGTCGAGGATGCCGTCCTGGATCGCGGCCTCGATCTTCACCTTGGGCAGGAAATCGACAACATACTCGGCGCCCCGGTACAACTCGGTGTGACCTTTCTGACGCCCGAATCCCTTGACCTCGGTAACGGTGATGCCCTGCACGCCGATGGCGGACAATGCTTCACGCACTTCGTCAAGCTTGAACGGCTTGATAATTGCGGTAACCATTTTCATGATGGACTCCCATTCTGGGGAGGCTGGCCTCCCCGGTTACAAAAAAATCAGAACGAACGGCTGACGGAAAGAATGGCGATGCCGCGACCGGCATCCTTGGTACTGCTGCTGGCGTCAAGAACACCGGCGTCATCCTGGAGCGACTTGGCGAAGCAGTAGAACTGCCCCTTGCTGCACGAGCCTTCGGCATTGGTATCGACGTACGACAACCCGAAGACCCAGCCATTGACGTCCTTGGTCACACCGACCTTCCAGTCCGTGTAATCGCCGTTGCCGATGTTCTTCAGGTTCAGCTTGCCGATGTGCCCGTTGATACCCCAGCCATCGCCGAGATCGTAGTTGGCGTTCAGTTCGAGATAGCCGGTGCCGTCGGTGCCCTTGCCGGTGGAACTGCGCAGCGCGAAGTAGTCGTCGACGCTGTAGGAATACTTCAGCGTGAGGAATTTCCACGAACCGGCAACATAAAGTTCCTTGTTGGTCACCGCGCCGGAATCGGCGTTGATCCCCAGGGCGCGACCTTCCGAACCCGGGTAATAGTAGAGAATGCCGCCGACATCCAGCCCGAAGTCGCCGAAGCTGGCCTTGTAGCCTGCGTAAAAGTCCATCTCCAGGTTGCCATCGGGGAAGCCCGCGCCGGAGCTGACGTTCGAGTTCCAGTTGCCGGCGTAGAAGCCGCTGGAGTGCGCGTAGTCAAAACCGCCTTGCAGCGCCGGCTTGCCATAGGTCTGGTCGATACCGCGGAAGCGGTAACTGGAAACCACGCCGATATTGGCAGTCAGGCTGTGCGGGCTGGCTTCGGCTGCGGCCGTCGCGGTTTGCGCCATGGACGGCGCGGCAAAACCGGCAACCAGCAGCGTGGCAAGCAGTGCTTTCTTCATGAACGTCTCCTGGGACAAAGTGGTTGAGATCTACACGCCGTCCTCCTAGCATTTGCCGTGCCAGACAAAAAAAATACGTACAATCCGTCACTTATTGCATTTCAAGCAGATCAGCCGGAAATGCACGCACATCGCTGGCGCACAAAAAAGAGGCATCGCACCATCCGGGTGCTGCGGCGGTCTGAAATTGCGCTGTGCTAAACTCGAAGCCCTTTCCGGAGGACCACCGCCATGCTCGATCCCAAAGTGTTCGAAGAGCTCAGCAGCCGTCTGAGCGCCCTGATTGCCGCCAGTCCGGCCGCCGACATCGAGAAAAATGCGCGCGCCCTGCTGTCCGGCTTCTTCGCCAAGCTCGATCTGGTGAGCCGTGAGGAATTCGACATCCAGGCGCAGGTGCTGCAGCGCACGCGTGAGAAACTGAAGGCGCTCGAAGAGCGCGTCGCCCGTCTGGAACAGCCCGCCGAACCCGTCGACACCGCCGACTGACACCTCGGAACTCCCTTCGTCATGTCGCTTGCCATCGTCCACAGTCGCGCCCTCGATGGACTGTGTGCGCCGCAGGTGGCGGTCGAAGTGCATATCACCGGTGGTCTGCCCGGCGTGACGCTGGTCGGCCTGCCCGATACCGAGGTCAAGGAAGCGCGCGACCGCGTCCGCGCGGCGCTGCAGAATTCGGGGTTCGAGTTCCCGGCCAAGCGGATCACGGTCAATCTGGCGCCGGCCGATCTGCCCAAGGAGTCAGGACGTTTCGACCTGCCGATTGCGCTGGGCATCCTGGCCGCGTCCGGCCAGATACCGGCCAAGGCACTCGACGACTATGAATTCGCCGGCGAACTGTCGCTTTCCGGCCATCTGCGCCCGGTTCGCGGCGCCCTGGCGATGGTGCTCGCTGCCGACACGGCGCGACAGTGTTTCATCCTGCCCGAGGAGAGCGCCAGGGAAGCCGCGTTGGCCCACGGCGCGCGAGTTCTTTCCGCCAGCACCCTGCTCGACGTTTGCGCCCACCTGTGCGGACGCGGCGAACTGAGCGAATGCGTCGGCGCCGAGCACCAACCGGCGCTGGATTATCCGGACCTCTCCGAAGTTCGTGGTCAGGCGCACGCCAAGCGGGCGCTGGAAATCGCCGCAGCGGGAAACCACTCGCTGCTGTTCGCCGGCCCGCCGGGAACCGGGAAGTCGATGCTGGCCAGCCGCCTGCCCGGCCTGTTGCCGCCGATGACGTCGAATGCCGCGCTGGAATCGGCGGCAGTGCTCTCGCTGGCCGGCCTGTTCCGTCCGGCGCATTTCGGCCGCCATCCCTATCGCTCGCCGCACCATACGGCATCGGCGGCGGCGCTGGTCGGCGGTGGCAGCGTGCCACGGCCCGGTGAAATCTCGCTGGCGCACCGTGGCGTACTGTTCCTGGATGAACTGCCGGAGTTCGACCGGCGCGTTCTCGAAGCGCTGCGCGAACCGCTGGAAAGCGGGCGCGTGCATATCTCGCGCGCCGCGCGGCAGGCCGATTTTCCCGCTGAATTCCAGCTGATCGCGGCAATGAATCCTTGTCCCTGTGGATACCACGGTGATTCCTCGGGAAAATGCCGGTGCACGCCGGACCAGATCGATCGCTATCGCAGCCGCCTGTCCGGCCCCTTGCTCGACCGCATCGACCTGCAGATCGAGGTGCCGGCGCTGCCCGCAGAAGCGCTGCAGGGCGCCTCCGGCGGCGAATCGTCAGCAACGGTGCGGACACGGATTGCCGCCGCGCGCGAACGGCAACTGCGCCGCCAGAACAAACCGAACGCCCGCCTGTCTCCGGGTGAAGTTGAAAAGCACTGCCGCCCCGACGACGCCGGCGCCGCGCTGTTGCGCAACGCCACCAGCCGTCTCAATCTCTCGGCACGGGCGTACCATCGCATCCTGCGCGTCTCGCGCAGCATCGCCGATCTGGCGGGCGCGGAGACCATCCAGTCAGCGCACATTGCCGAAGCCATCCAGTATCGCCGCTTCAACAAGGAATAGAACAACAATGACCGCCTCTAGCACCACCGGCAGCGGCCGGCAGGGCATCGCTTTTCTGCTCGCCGCGCTGGCGACGATCGGCCCGTTCTCGGTCGATACCTATCTGCCGTCCCTGCAGAACATCGCCGAAACGTTCCAGGCCTCGCCGCTGGAGGTGCAGCAGACGCTGACCTCGTACCTGTTCATGTTCTCTGTCACTTCCTTGTGGCACGGCGCCATTTCCGACGCCCTCGGGCGGCGCAACGTCATTCTCGTCACGCTCGGCTTGTTCATCGCGGTATCCGTGGGCTGCATCTTCGCCACCCGTATCGAGCATCTGTGGATATTGCGTGGACTGCAGGGGCTGGCGGCCTGCGCCGGGGTGGTCATCAGCCGCGCCATCGTGCGCGACATGTTCAGCGGCGCCGCGGCACAGCGCTTGATGTCGCACATTACGATGATGTTCGCCATTGCCCCGGCCATCGCCCCGGTAATCGGCGGTCAGCTGCAAGCCCTCTTCGGCTGGAAATCGATCTTTGTCTTTCTCGTGCTGTTCGGGAGCCTGCTGCTCTACGGCAGCTGGCGCTGGCTGCCGGAAACACTGCCGGTGGAACGGCGCCAGTCGCTGCATCCGGCCTATCTCGCCCGAGCTTACTGGAAGGTGATGACCTCGCCGATCTTCCTGCTGGCCTGCGGCGGGCTGGCCTTCAATTTTGCAGGTTTCTTTCTTTACATCATGTCCGCGCCGGTGTTCCTGATGCGTCACCTCGGCGTGCCCGAAACCGGCTTCCTCTGGCTGTTCGGGCCGGCGATGGCCGGCCTGCTCTCCGGCTCTTTCCTTTCCGGCAAGCTGGCCGGCAAGCTGTCGGCACAACAGACGATCCTGCGCGGCTATCTGGTGATGGGCACGGCGGTGCTGGCCAACCTCGCGCTGAATCTGTGGGCTGCGCCGTCCCTGCCGTGGTACGTGCTGCCGATCCCGCTCTATACGCTCGGGATGTCGCTGACCATGCCGAGCCTGACCCTGCTGGCGCTGGATCCGTTTGCCGAACAGCGCGGGCTGGCCGCCTCCTGCCAGATGTTCCTGCAATCGTTGAACAACAGCCTGATCGCCGGAGCCATCGCGCCGATGCTCTGGGGATCAACACTGTCCTTGTCACTCGGCATGGGCGGGTTGATGCTGACCGGCGCAGCTTCGTCGGCGCTGTATTTCTGGCTGATCCGCCGGGCGCGGAACTGAACCGATCACCCGCCGTGGGCGTGGGCCGCCTCATAGGCCGACAGCGTCACCCCGGCGCGCGCCAGGAATTCGCGCAACTGCTTGATCTCCTGCTTCGGGCAAGTCGCGTTGTTATGCGGATGGTGCATGAAGAACTCGAAGCGGTTGAGCACGATGCGGAAGCGCGCGCCGTGCGCCGATTCGATCGTCGCGCCGAGATGGCCGAGCAGCGATTCGACCTCGCGCCAGTGGATGTTCGCGCTCGGCGGATCGCGGTAGATGGCTTGCAGCAGATGCAGGTGTTTATTGCTCATGGCCGCCTCGCTGGGAAAGTCTCCCTGCCATCATAGACCACGCGGCATGTCCGGCAAAACAAGGGCGCCCCGTGGGACGCCCCTTCCGGCCGTTTGGCAGGCTATTACAGCGCGGCGATCTTCGCGCGCATCGCCTCCGTACCGGCCACCACCTTGTCGAGGATGGCGTCGAGCGCCCAGAAGCGTTCGCGCACATCGAAGGTGATCGTCCGGCTCTTGATCGAGGCGAACGTGCCGATGCGCTGGTGGTACATCTTGGCCAGCACCGGGTAGCCGAACGCCTCGGACAACGCGGCGAGGACCAGGAACGTCGCGACTTCGTCCGCAAGTTCGGGGTGCTTCGTTCCCGAGGTGTAAAGCCACTTGTAGAGATCAGGGTGGAAGTTGGTGTTCACCCCGTTGAAGCCGCGCGAACCGGCTTTCATCGCGTCATAGGCGATCGCCGCGTTGGCGTTGAGGATGGCGAACGGCGTGCCGGCGGTCATCGCCACGCGGCGCTTCACCGTTTCGAGGTCGCAGGAAACGTCCTTGAGCATGACGAAGCGGCCGCTGTCGATGCAGAAGCGCAGTTCGTCGTCGGTCAGCATCCGGCGGTACGGGGCAGGGCACTCGTAGAGGCCGAGCGGGATGTCCTTCGGCAGGCGGTCGAGCAGCCACTTCATGTTGCCGAGGAAAACGTCGCTGCCGCGGTTCTTCGGATCGAGGTGGTTGGTGACCAGCACGATGCCGTCGGCGCCGGTTTCGGCGGCCACGGTCAGTTCCTCCAGCTGGCTGTAGGGGTCGTCGCTGACATGCCCGGAAACAACGACCGGAACGCGCCCCGCCGCCTGCTTGACGACGAACTTGCCCAGTTCGGAACGCTCCTTGACCGAAAGGAACTGCATCTCGCTCGACTGGCAGACGGCGAACAGCGCGTCCGACCCTTTGGCGATATACCACTCGATCAGCCGCTCCAGACCAGCGTAGTCGATCTCGCCGCTGTCCAGGTAGGGGGTGATCATTACCGGGATGATGCCCTCTATACGCGTGCTACTCATATCCTCTCCTTGCCGCTTGGCCCGAAAAAACGCAATGCTAAAACGTTGCAGCCAAAAAATCCACCATGCCGCTGCCTTCTGCCTGTGTATCAGCGTTTACATGTCCTAACTTGAGGGAGAAGTCGGAAACCGGGTTGCAACTTCGAGCCCGCCGCCATCAGCATCGCCGAGCGTCAGTTCGCCGCCGCTCACATCGACGATGCGCCGGACGATCGCCAGCCCGAGGCCACAACTTCCACGCGTGGCGCGCGCCGGCTCGATCTGGGTGAAGGCTTCGAAGGCGCGCTCGCGTTCAGCGGCGGGAATGCCCGGGCCGTGATCGCGCACGCGCAGGGTGACTGTGCCGGCCCGCTCGACGGCCAGCGCCACTTCCACCGGCGGCGCGCCATACTGCAGGGCGTTGTCGATCAGGTTGTCGAGCAGGCGCTGCAGGTCGCCGTGGGTGATCGCGACGAGGCTGGCGGCAGCCGGCGCATCGACGGTCATTTCGACCGGCCGCCCGAGTTCGCGCTGACGGGCGATCTCGTTGCTCACTGCGTCGGCGATCGGCAATGGAGGCGGCGGCTGTTGCGGGTTGGCCTCGCTGCGCAGGAAGGCCAGGCACTGCTCGACGATGCGTTCCATGTCGAGCGTGTCGCGTTCCAGCCCCTGACGGTCGGCGTCGCTTTCGAGCAACGCCAGGCGAACGCGCAGGCGGGCCAGCGGTGCGCGCAGGTCGTGCGTCAGGCCGGCGAGCATTTCGCGCCGCTCGTCCTCGGCGCGGGCCAGTTGCGCCAGCATGGTGTTGTGTCGTTCTGCCAGCCGGCGGACTTCGGAGGGGCCGCTCGGCGTGACCTTTTGCGCGCTGCCCTCGCCGGTCGCCGAGACGGCCTCGCCGAGGCGGCGCAGCGGACGGACAATGCTGCTGACGAAGATGCCGGCGATCACCAGCAGCACGGTCAGCGCAATGGCGAGATTCCACCACAGGTCGTGCGGCAGCTTCTGCGGTTTGAAGCGGGGCGCCGGCAGGATCAGCCACCAGCGTTCGCCCCCGGCATTGAAGCTGATCCACAGGCCGCTACGCGGATCGGGATCCTGGCGCAGGCTGATCTGCTCGCGAAGAATATGCCGCAAATCCTTGCCCAGTTCGCGGGCGAAGCCGAATTGCGGTACGTGCGGCGGCACCTGCCCACCGTCCGGCCGCAACTGCAGCCATTGCTCGTCGGGCTCGGCCATTTCAAGCCGCTGGCGCGCCGCTTCGTCGAGGCCGGGCAGCAGGGTCTGCAACAGCCGAATCTGCCCGGCGACGTAGCGCGCCGTACGGTTTTTGTGGTCGGTGCCACGGTTGTCGAGGATCAGCGAAAAGGTGGTGATTTCGGCGACGGCGATCACCGCGACGACCAGCAGGACAGTGCGCAGCGCAAGCGAATCGGGGAACAGGCGGAATTTCACTGTGCGCTCTCGGCAGTCGTTTCGCTATCGGGGACGAAGACGTAACCGACGCCCCACACCGTCTGCAGGTAGCGTGGCTTCGCGGGATCGTCCTCGATCAGCCGGCGCAGCCGGTGGATCTGCACGTCGATGGCCCGGTCGAAGGATTCGCTGTCGTCACCGCGCGTCAGTTCGAGCAGGCGCTCACGCTTCATCGGCCGTCCGGGGTTGCTGACCAGTGCGTTGAGCAGGGCGAATTCGCCGCTGGTCAGCGTCACCTCCTGCCCGTCGCGCGACAGTTGCCGGGCCGCCCGGTCGAAGCGCCACTCGCCGAAACAGAACGGCCCGCCCTGCACCACCGGCACTGCCGCGCTCGGCGCGCCGCGGCGCAGCACGGCTTCGATGCGGGCGACCAGTTCGCGCGGATCGAACGGCTTGCCGACGTAGTCGTCGGCGCCCATTTCCAGCCCGATCACGCGATCGACCGGTTCGTCGCGGGCGGTGAGCATGATGATCGGGCGCGTCTCGCCGCGTGCGCGCAGGCGCCGACAGGCGGCGAGACCGTCCTCGCCGGGCATCATCAGGTCGAGGACGATCAGCTGCGGCTGGTAGCGATCCAGAAAGGCGTCGAGCTGGCTGGTATCGGGCAACAGCAGGGTGTCGAAGCCATGCCGCCCCAGGTAGGTGGCCAGCAGCTGGCGCAGTTCCGGGTCGTCATCGACAAGCAGGATCTTTTTCATGGCGGGATGGCGGGTGCAGCACGGGATGGAAACCGCGCCATTCTATGCCGGGCCGCGCCGCCAGAACGCGGCGTGAAACAATTCGCAACGGAGATATCGCTATTCCGCCGCCGCAAGCGGCAGGAACACCTCGGCAGCCAGGCCGCGCCCGGCAGGCCCCTCATTACCATCTCCCAGGCGGATGCGGCCCCGGTGCGCCCAGCAGATCTCGCGGACGATGGCCAGCCCGAGGCCGCTGCCGTCAGCGTCGCCACGCCCGAGGATGCGATAGAAACGCTGGAAAACCTTGTCGCGCTCCGCTTCGGGAATACCGGGGCCGTCGTCGACGACGCGCAGGCGCACGGACTCGCCGGCCAGCTCCAGTTCGACGCTGACGTGACCGTTCTCCGGCGTGTAGCGCAAGGCGTTGTCGATCAGGTTGGAAACCATTTCGCGCAGCATCGTGGCGTTGCCATTGACAAACGCGCCGTGGGTAGCCCCCTCGAACGACAGGTCGATGTTCTTTTTGAGTGCCAGTGAGGCCAGCTCACCGGCGATGTCGCGGACCAGTTCGGCGAAGTCGAGGCGCTCGAACTCCTGGATCAGGCCGTTGGCCGGTTCGGCGCGGGCCAGCGTCAGCATCTGGTTGGCCATCCGCCGCGTGCCGCGGATGGTGTCGATCAGGCTGCCGAAGGTTCGGCGCATTTCCTCCTTATCGTTCTGGCGCAGGCCGTACTCGGCCTGGGTGCCGAGCACTGTCAGCGGAGTGCGGATCTGGTGCGCCGCGTCGGCCAGAAAGCGCCGCCGTGCCTCCAGCAGCCGTGCCAGGCGGGCCATGTGGAAGTTGATGGCATCGACCAGCGGCAACAATTCGTTCGGCACGTGACTGGCCGGCACCGGCGTCAGGTCCTCCCCGCTGCGCTGGCGGATCGCCTCGCGCAGGTCGAGCAGCGGACGGAAAGCGTTCCTGACAACGATCACCACCAGGAACAGGCCGGCGGTGATGAGCAGCAACTGCGGCCGCAGGCTGTCAACGAACAGACTGGAAGCCAGGCGGGTGCGCGCCTCGGTCGTTTCGGCGAAAAGCACGGTCACCGCGTCGCCGCCCGCAAGCTCCGGATCATAGAGGCGTTTCGACAGCGCGCCGAGACGCACCGACTGGTTGCGGTAAATGGAATCAACGATCTTCGGTTCTTCGCCTTCACCTTTCAAACCGGGAAATGGCAAGTCGTCATAGCCGGTAATAACATCCCCAGACGGACCGATGACCGAATAGAAGACCCGTTCCTGCACCCCCTCCTCGAATATGTCGAGCGCCGAATAGGGGATATCGACGGTGATGTTCCCCGCCGTGGCGTGGATGCTTTCAGCGATGTTCTTCAGCGAGGCAGCCAGCGAGCGGTCGTAGGCGCGGTTCGCCGCGTCGATCGCGCCCTTGTAGAACCACAGCGCATTGAGCGGCAGCAGGATCACGACCGGCAGGATCAGCCCCCAGATCACCCGCTTGCGCAGGCTGAATGAACGCCGCTCGCCGTCAGCCGTCATTGCCGGTGTCGCTAAGCACGTAGCCGAGGCCGCGCAGGGTGCTTACAAAGGCGCCCGAGCCTTCCAGTTTCTTGCGCAGCCTGTGGACATAAATCTCGATGGCCTCGATCCGTGCCTCGTCGTCGAAGCTGAAGATCTTCTCGAACAGGACGTTGCGCGGCACCGGCTTGCCGAGGCGGGTTACGAGGACTTCCAGCACCGACAGCTCTCGCGGCGTGAGCGACAGCGGGCGCCCACCGACCGAGGCGATGCGGTTCGTCGTGTCGAATTCCAGTTGTCCGACACGGACGGTCGGCATCACGTTGCCACTGCGCCGCAGCAGCGACTTGATCCTGGCCTCCAGTTCGGCGACCTCGAAAGGCTTCGCCAGATAGTCGTCGGCGCCGAGATTGAGCCCCTTGACCTTGTCGTCGAGCGTCGCCCGGGCGGTGAGGATCAGCACCGGCACGCGTGCGGTCTTCTCCTGCGCGCGCAGGTGACGCAAAACATCCAGGCCGTCCATCCCGGGCAGCGACAGGTCGAGGATGACCAGGTCGTAGGGTTGTGTGAGCAAGGCCGTCAGCGCATGTTCGCCACGCTCGACGACATCGATAACGAAGCCCGACTGGCGCAGGGTCTTGGCGACCCAGATGGAGAGTTCGGCGTGATCTTCGACGAGCAACAGGCGCATGGCAGACGGAAGGAACGGGTTTCTCTAGGCGGCCTCGAAAGGGGTGATTAAGATAACCGGATTTCGGCCAGCCGGCCAGATCAGGAGAAGACGGGAATGTTCGGAAAACGCCCTTGGTTCGCCATCGGGAGCGCGCTGCTCATAACGCTCGCGGGTCTCGCCCCGCCCGCGCAGGGCGGCACCGTGGTGATCTATGCGGCGGCCGACCTGGAGGTCATCGAGCCGCTGATCGTCGATTTCGAACAGACGCATCCGCACATCAAGGTCGAATACCACGACTTGCAAACAACCGAGCTGTACGAGCGTTTCCTCGCCGAAGCGGGACCGGGCGGCAAGGCGGACGTCGTCTGGAGTTCGGCCATGGACCTGCAGATGAAGCTGGTCAACGACGGGCATGCCCGGTCGCACCGTTCCGACGAGACGGCGGCCCTCCCGGCATGGGCCAAATGGAAGGATGAGGCGTTCGGCACGACGTTCGAGCCGGTCTGCTTCGCCTACAACCGTGACAAGCTCGCCGCCGAACATGTGCCGCAGTCGCATGCCGATCTGGCGCGAATGCTCCGGGAGAATCCCGAGCGCTACCGTAATCGCCTTGCGACCTACGACCCCCAGCGATCCGGGCTGGGTTACCTGCTGCATACCCAGGATCTCGAAGCGAACCCGGTGGTGTTCTGGACCCTGATCGAGGAAATGGCGCGCGTCGGCCTGAGCATCGAACCGACCACCACGCAGATGCTCGACCGGATCGTCAGCGGCAAATCCGAACTCGGCTACAACCTGCTTTGCTCGTATGCCAAGGCGCGGGCCAGTTCCGATTCACGCATCGGCAGCGTCATGCCGCGCGACTACACGCTGGTGATGAGCCGCATCGCCTTCATCAGCCGCTACGCACCGCACCCGGAGGAAGCCGAGGCGTGGCTGGATTACGCGCTTTCCAAACGAGGACAGACGATCTTCAACCTGATCGGCCTGCATTCGGTGCGCAGTGATGTCGAGGGCGACTCGTCGGCGGCATCGCTGAGACGGCGCCTCGGCAAGGCGTTTCGTCCGATCGTGCTCAACACCGGCCTGCTGACTTACATCGACCAGAGCAAGCGGACGCTCTTCCTTGAACACTGGGGAAACGCGCTGCAGACGGGGAGCAACGGAGGACGCAAAGGGAATCGCCTGCCCGGAAGGTGAAACACGCTTCGGTGCCTTCGTCGCCGGCAATGCCGTCTATCGCGGTCCAGGATCATTTCACAGCTTTCGCTGCTGAAAGGCTGTTGAAAGGTCCGTCGGATAGCTTGTGCCCCTCATCCCGGCGACCGTCCTTTTTTTGCTGTTGAAAAGTCGGTGTGCCGGTGGGTGAAACCCCGTTTTTATGGAGGAACAAACGCATGAACAAGAAATGGACATTGCTGGGTGGATTGCTTGCATCGATCGTCATGGCCGGTTCGGCGGGCGTAGCATCCGCGGCTGACTGGAAACCGACCAAGCCGATCGAAATCATCGCGCCGGCAGGCCCGGGCGGCGGCTGGGATCTACTGGCCCGCACCGTGCAAAAGGCTCTTACCGAAGAGAAGCTGGTCGATCAGCCGGTGCTGGTGACCAACAAGCCGGGCGGTGGCGGCGCTGCAGGCTGGAATTACCTGAAGGGCAAGGCCGGCCAAGGCGAATTCCTGGCGGCCAACTCGCCGCTGATCCTGCAGAACAACATCCTCGGCAAGAGCGATTTGACCTTCAAGGACTTCTACATGCTCGCCAACCTGATGGCGGAATGGGAAGTTATCGCGGTCAAGGCTGACGCACCCTGGAAGAACGGCAAGGAATTCTTTGAAGCGATGAAGAAGGATTCGGCCAACATGCACGTCGGCGTCGGTCCGGCGCTCGGCAACGATGACCACATCCAGATGCTGATGCTGGCCAAGGCTTATGGCGTCGATCCGAAGTCGGTCAAGTTCGTCGTTTATCCGAAGACCGCGTCCGAGCAGATTCCGGCGCTGCTGGGCGGCCACATCAAGGCCATCACCATCAGCCTGGGCGAGACGCTCGAGCAGGTCAAGGCCGGCAAGATCCGCATCATCGGCGTGAGTTCGGAGAAGCGCGTCGAGGCGATCAAGGACGTGCCGACCTGGAAGGAACAGGGCGTAGACTTCGTCTTCCCGCACTGGCGTGGCATCCAGGCCGCGCCCGGCCTGTCGGCGGAACAGAAGAAGTTCTGGGACGACACCATCGCCAAGATGGTTCAGACCCCGACCTGGAAGAAGGCCCTGGAGAATCTCGACTGGGATTCCTACTACCAGAACGCTGCCGACTACGACAAGTTCCTGGCCAAGCAGGATGAAGAGATGAGAACCAGCCTGAAAGCCGTCGGTCTCGTCAAGTAATTCGTTTCACGCAGTTTCCTGCCGATGCGCGCCCTGCGCCCGCCGATCAAGGCGAGCGCAGGGTAGCTCGATACTCGGCAGACCACCATTTCCCCGAAAACGCCTGGTGTGTGCCGAGAAGCGGACACACGCGGCATTGTTGCATCCAAGGAGGGAGTTTCGAGGATGACAAAGAATCTACAATCTGGAATTCTGGCGGTAGTGATCGGCCTGGCCTATCTGGTCGGGACGTTCAACATACCGGTTTTCGACGCAGCCGACGAAGTCGGCCCGCGGGCCTTTCCGTACCTGATCGCGGCGATCGTGATCATCTGCGGTGCCGCGCTGATCGTCAACGACCTGCGCAGCAGCGAACGCAAGCCCTTCTCGTGGGGCTTCGCCGCGAACAGCGGCGTCTGGCTGAGAATCCTCGCCACAATCGTCATCGGCATCACCTTCGGCCTGGTGCTGGATTCGCTCGGCTATCTCATCGCGATGTTCCTGTTCATGCTGCTGGTCTCCTCGATGATCAACGTCGGGCGACTCAAGCAGAACCTGATCATCGCCGTGACCTTCTCGCTCGTTTCATTCATCGCTTTCGCCGTCATCCTCAAGCTCAGCCTCCCGCGCGGCCTGCTTAGCGGCTTCCTTCCCTTCTGACGGAGACGAGATCCATGGACGCAATCTTTCACAACCTGATGCTGGGCCTCGACGTAGCCCTGACACCACTGAACATCATGTGGGTGTTCATCGGCGGCCTGCTCGGCACCGTCATCGGCATGCTTCCCGGCCTCGGCCCGGCGACCGGCGTCGCCGTGCTCATTCCGATCACCTATGGAATGAACCCTGGCACGGCACTGATCACCATGTGCGCCGTCTACTACGGCGCAATGTTCGGCGGCTCGCGAGCCTCGATCATGATCAACACCCCGGGCGACGCCTCGGCAATCGTGACCTGTTTCGACGGCTATCCGATGGCCAAGAGCGGGCGCGCGGGAACTGCGCTCGCCGTATCGGCGATCGCCTCGTTCGTCGGCGGCATGATCGGGATGATCGGCCTGATTTTCCTCACCGAGCCGGTCGCCTCCTTCGCGCTGAAGTTCGGCCCGGCGGAGAAGTTCTCGCTGATGCTCTTCGCGCTGACGGCGACGATCACCCTGTCCGAGGGTTCCATCCTCAAGGGCTTCATCGCCATGGGCCTCGGCTTCATGATGTCGACCATCGGCATGGACGCGCAGTCTGGCTCCGACCGCTTCCTGATGGGTATCGAGGATCTGCGCGACGGCATCGACTTCCTGGTCATCATGATCGGCTTCTACGCCGTGACCGAGGTGTTCAAGAATTTCGGCGACCTTGAGAAGCAATACGACGTCGACGCCAAGTCGATCGGCAAGGTATGGCTCAAGTGGTCCGAGTTCAAGGAGTCGTTCATGCCGATGCTGCGCAATTCACCGCTCGGCTTCCTCGTCGGCGTGCTGCCGGGTGCGGGCGGAACGATTGCCACCTTCCTCTCCTACGCCATCGAGAAATCGGTCAGCAAGAAGCCCGAGGAATTCGGCAAGGGCGCCATCGCCGGCATCGCCGGTCCGGAAGCGTCGAACAATGCCTGTTCCTGCGGCGCGCTGGTGCCGCTGCTGACCCTCGGCATCCCCGGTTCGGGAACCACCGCGGTCATGCTCGGTGCGCTGATGATGCTCGGTGTCCGACCGGGTCCGGTGCTCTTCGAACAGCATCCGGAAGTGGCCTGGGGCGTCATCGCCTCGATGCTGGTCGGCAACGTCGTCCTGCTGCTGATCAACCTGCCGCTGGCCGTGCCGCTGGTCCAGCTGCTGAAGATTCCGCAACGGATCATGCTGCCGCTGGTGCTCGGGATGGGCTTCATGGGCACCTACTTCCTCAACTACAGCTCGTTCGACTTCATCCTGGTGTCGGTCAGCGCGCTTGGCGGCTTCATGCTGTCGAAGCTGTCGATCCCGATCCCGCCGCTGGTGCTGGCGTTGATCCTCGGCGGAATGACCGAGCAGTCGTATCGCAACGCCCTGACCATCGCCAACGGTTCGGCCGGCATCTTCGTCGAGAAGCCGATCTCGCTGACCTTCCTGGTCATGGCCGTCGTTTCGCTGATCTATGCGCTGAGGAAGCACAAGAAGAGCGCCTGAAATACGCTGCATCTCTCCCGCGAACCCCGGCATCGTCCGGGGTTTTTTTTGGCGATCGCCTGATCGCCGGATGAATTTTCAGGATGGAATCAGGCCGAGTCTCCCGTGTGCATCAAATCGAGAAAGCGCCGCATCACCGGGTTGATGTGCCGGTCGTGAAAGACCAGACTGCCCCACGACGACAGCGTGTGGGTGAGCCTGTAGGGCAGGATGCGCAGCAGGTTATGCCGGGCGAAGTGCGTCGCCATCGATTGCGGGATGATCGCGATCATCCGGCTGCGCGCGACCAGGTCCGCCGCGGTGAGGAACGACGACGTTTCCACCAGCCCGCGCGGCAGGGCGGCGTGGTGGCTGCGGAATTCCTGTTCGATGATTTCGCGCAGCGGGCTGCCGTGCAACTGCACGATCCATGGATAGACGAGCAGTTCCGCGAAATCCAGTGCCCGCCGCGCCGGCAATTTCGCCAGCGGATGCTCGCAGCCGGCAACAACCGAGAGCGCTTCCTCGCCGATAGGGGTGAACACACAGTCCCGATTGGCTGCGCTAGCCCGGTCGGGCATGCGCCCGATGACCACGTCGAGGCGGCCATCGCGCAACAGTTCGATCAGACGGTCGCTGGTATCCACGTTCAGCTCGATCGACAGCAGCGGATAGTCTTCCTTGAGCCGGATCATCGCCGCGCTCAGCGTTGTCGGGGCGGCGGCGGTGATGCTGCCGACGCGCAACTTGCCCGAGCTGCCAAGGCGCAACTCGTCGAGTTCGCGGCTCAACACCGCCATGCTGTTGCGCATCCCGCGGAAGGTGTTGAGCACCGCCTGCCCGGCCGGATTGAGCATCAGCCCCCGCCCGACCCGGTCGAACAAGGTCTCGCCCAGCGCCGCTTCGAGTTCGTGCAGCATCTTGCTGGCCGCCGGCTGCGTCATCCCGAGCCGCTGGGCGGCGGCGTGCAGGGTGCGGAATTCGTCGATGGCCAGCAACAGGGCGATCTGGCGCATGCGCAGGCGATTGAGCAGTTGCTCGGTGCGGGAAGATGGCATGGGCATTTGATAACCATAGGAAATCGATATATTAGATACTTTCAGTATTCGGAAATCAATCGCATTGTTAGGATTCGATGCATACCTATAAGGGAACGGTCATCGTGGAGGACTGAGCACGTCATGAGTTCTGCGTTGCTGCCCGACCTGGCGCAAGCCAGGGACGAATTTCTGGCGACCGGCGACGAACGCCTGTTGCCGATCGTCGACGCCCACCATCACTTCTGGGACCTGCGCAACCCGCATCCCTGGCTCACCGGACTGCCCCGGATTCCCTTTCGTTACGGCGACTACGAAGCCATCTGCAAGAACTTCCTGCCTGCCGACTACGTTGCCGCCTGTGGCGAGCATCGCGTTCTGCGCCACGTGGTGATGGAGGGCGAATGGACGCCCGACGATCCGGCCGGCGAGGCGTTGTGGATGCTCGACCTCGCGCAGCGCACCAGCAAGCCGCAGGCCATGGCCGCGCAGATCTGGCTCGACCGTGCCGATGCGGAAGAACTGATGCGTACCTACACCCGCCCGCCGTTGCGCGGCTTTGTGCGCAGTGTGCGGCACAAGCCGAGCTGCACGACGCGCGAGGCGTATCGGGACGACTGGTCCGTGCCGGGCTCGATGCGCTGTCCGCGCTGGCGCGAGGGCTTTGCCAGGCTCGCGACATACGGCCTGATGTTCGAACTGCAGGCGCCGTGGTGGCATATGGGCGAGGCAGTCGAACTGGCCCGCGACTTCCCCGAAACCAGGATCATCGTCAATCATGCCGGCCTGCCCGGCACCCGCGACGAGGAAACCCTGTGTGCCTGGCGCCAGGCGATGGACCGGCTCGCCCCCTGCCCGAACGTGATGATGAAGATTTCCGGCATCGGCGTGCGCGGCGAGCGCTGGACCGTCGCGCAGCAGGCGCCGGTGGTGAACGCGCTGATCGAGGATTTCGGCATGGAGCGCTGCCTGTTCGCCAGCAACCATCCGGTCGACGCGCTCGTCGTCACGCTGAATGAGCTCTGGGCCGGCTTCAAGACGCTGACCCGGACCCTGGTTCCCGAGCAACGCCTGGCGTTGTTCTGCGATAACGCAACCACGTTGTACGGGTTGCGCTGATTCTGCTGTACGTTGTGTCAAACCACGCAAAAACTCATCAGGAGGTTCGCATGAAAGCACTGAAGGCAATGACCCTGCGCGGTTCGCTGGCGATCGTCGCCGCTGCGCTCTGCCTTGGAACGACCGCTGCCGTCGCCCAGGAAATCAAGGCCAAGTTCGGCACCTCGCTGCCGGACAGCCATCCGCAGACCCTCGGCGCACGCAAGTTCGCCGAACTGGTCGACCAGAAGAGCAAGGGCCGGATCAAGATCACCGTTTACTCCGGCGCGCAACTGGGCAGCGACCAGCAGATGCAGGCGGCGCTGCGCGGCGGTACGCAGGAGTTCACCGCGCCCTCGACAGCGACGCTGGCCAACCTGGTCAAGGAATTTGGCGTATTCGGCCTGCCTTTCTCGTTCGCCAGCGAGAAGCAGGCCTATGCGGTGTTTGACGGGGAGTTTGGACAAAGCATCCTGGCCAAGCTGACCGAGAAGGATCTGATCGGTCTTGCCTACTGGGAGAACGGCTTCCGCCACTTCACCAACAGCAAGCGGCCGATCGTCAAGGCCGAGGATCTGGCCGGGATCAAGGTGCGCACGATGCAGAACAACCTGTACATCGACCTGTTCGCCGGGCTGGGCGCCAACGCCATCCCGATGCCGGTCAACGAGCTGTTCACCGCGCTGGAGACAAAGGCTGTCGACGCCCAGGAAAACCCGTACACGGTCGTGCAGGCGCAGAAGTTCTACGACGTGCAGAAATACCTGTCGACGACCGGCCACGCCTATGACGCACAGGTGCTGATCGCCTCGAAGAAGTTCTGGGACAAGCTCAGCGACGCCGACAGGGCGTTGATGAAGGAAGCGTCGCGCGAGGCTACCGAGTTCCAGCGCCAGGCCAGTCGCGACCTCAACGCCAAGGCCCGCGCCGAGCTGGCCAAGGCCGGCATGCAGATCAACGACGTGTCCGACGCCGAACGGCAGCGCATGCGCGAGAAGCTGCAACCGGTGATCGCCAAGCATCAGACCGCCGTCGGCGAGGACACCGCCAAGGCCTTCTTCGACGCGATCGCCAAGGCGCCGAAGTAACGCGCTGACCAACAAGGGAGAAAAAGCGTTCCGCAGAGAGCGCCATTTTTCCACCTAGAGAGGGTTCGACATGAAAATCAAGTTTGCAGGAACCGTAGCCGCCGTTCTGTTCGGTCTTTCCGTCAGCGCCGCCGGGGCGCAATCCGCACCGGTCAAGCTGCGCTTCGGCCACGCCCACCCGGTGACCGACTCGCAGCACGTCGCCGCGCTGGAATTCGCCAGGAAGGTGAAGGAACGCACGCAGGGCGGGATCGATATCCAGATCTTCCCGAACAACCAGCTCGGCAACGACAACACCATGATCTCCGGCGTGCGCGGCGGGACGATCGACATCGAAATGTCCGGCAACCCGTATTTCACCGGCATCGTCTCCAAGCTGCTGGTGCTCGATCTGCCGTACCTGTTCGACAGCCCGGCGCACGTGGCGAAGGTGGTGGACGGTTCGCTCGGCCGCTCGCTGCTCAACGAACTGGAAGGCTTCCAGATGAAGGGTCTGGCGTTCTGGGAAGTCGGCTACCGCAGCCTCGCCAACAGCAAGCGGCCGGTGAACAAGGCCGAGGACATCAAGGGCCTGAAGCTGCGTACCACGCCGAACCCGCTGCACATCAAGGCCTTCCAGCTGCTCGGCGCCGCTGCGCAGCCGATGCCGTTCTCGGAAGTGTTCTCGGCGCTGGAGACGAAGGCCATCGACGGCCACGAGAATCCGCCGAGCGTGATGCTCTCGACCAAGATGCACGAGGTGCAGAAGTATCTCTCGCTGACCAAGCATGCCTATACCGCGCTGATCGTGGTGATGAACAAGGGCAAGTTCGACTCGCTGAAGCCCGAGTTCCAGCAGGTCCTGCTCGAGGAAGCGGTCAAGGCCGGCGCCTTCCAGCGAGACCTCAATGCCAAGGGCGAGGACGCGGCGCTGGCTGAACTGCGCAAGCACGGCATGCTGATCGTCGAGAACCCCGACATCGAGAGCATCAAGTCGGTCGTGAAGGATGAGGTGCGCAAGATGTTCGTCGAGAAGAACGGCGACGAACTGCTCAAGGCCGTCGACGCCCTGCGCTGATCGTCCTGCCAGGAGAAGGCCATGACTGCATTGCCCAAGGCGATCGTCGATTCGCACCACCATCTGTGGGACCTGCGGCAGATCCGCTACCCCTGGCTGGGCGAGGACTACGACGCGGCGACGTTCATTCTCGGCGAGTACTACCTGCTCTGCCGCGACTACCTGCCGCAGGATTTCCGCGAATCGTGGAGCGGCATGCCGGTGGTCGCCAGCGTGCACATCGAGGCCGAGTGCGATCGCAGTCAGGCGCTGGCGGAAACGCGGTGGGTGCATGAGCAGGCCGCGGCGAGCGGCCTGCCCAATGCCGTCGTGGCGCACGTCGACCTGCTCGCGCCGGACGCCGATGAGCGCCTGGCCGAGCATGCGGCGTATCCGTTGACCCGCTCGATCCGCTTCAAGCCGGTGACCTCCCGCCGGCCGCAGGACAGTGTTGCCGGCCAGCCCGGTTCTCTGCATGACCCGCGCTGGCCTGCGGCACTGGAGTGCCTCCAGCAGCATGGGCTGGCCTGGGACCTGCGCGTGCCGTTCTGGCATCTGGAGGAGGCTGCGGCAGTGCTGCGCGACTTTCCCGGCTTGCCGGTCGTGCTGCAGCACACCGGCCTGCCGTGGGACCGTAGCGAAGCCGGTCTCGCCGCCTGGCGCCGCGGCATGGCAGCACTCGCCGCGCTGCCCAACGTGCATGTCCGCCTCTCGGAACTCGGCCTGCGCGACCGGCCGTGGCGGCTGGAGGACAACCTGCCCGTGGTGCGTGATGCCGTCGCCATCTTCGGCTGGCAGCGCGCCATGTTCGGCAGCAATTTCCCGGTCGCCGGGCTGCGCATCAGCTATCCGGCGCTGGTGCGCGCGATGGCCGCGGCGCTGGCGCCTCTCGACGAGCACGCGCGGCAGGCGATCTGGTGTGACAATGCCCTCGCTTTCTACCGGATGGAGCCCATGCAATGACAATGAAGCTGTTGGGAAAACTGATCAAAGTCGTCGAAAACGTCCTGATCGTGATGTTCGCGATCATGGCCGTGCTGGTCTTCGGCAACGTGGTGCTGCGCTACGGATTCAATTCCGGGATCGTCTTTTCGGAGGAAGTCTCGCGCTTCCTGTTCATGTGGCTGACGCTGATCGGCGCGCTGATCGTCCTGCGCGAACACGGGCATCTCGGCGTCACCAGCTTCGTCGAGAAACTCGGCGAGCGCGGCCAGCGCATCTGCCGCTTCCTCTCCGACGGGCTGACCTTCACCTGCTGCGTGCTGCTGGTGCACGGCACCTGGAAGCAGGTGATCATCGGCATGGACGACCTCGCGCCGGTGACCGGCATCCCGATGGGCTACATCCAGTCGTCCCTGCTCTTCTCGGGCATCGGCATGGTCCTGGTGCTCGGCCACTCGCTCTGGCGCCAGCTGACCGGGCGCATGCCCCGCGAGGAGCTTTTCCCGCACGCCCAATCCCTGCCTGAAGAACAGAAAGAATCGAACGATAGCGGAGAGCACGCATGACCATCCTGACGTTTATCGGAGTCCTCCTGGTGGTCATCGCCCTCGGGACGCCGATCGCCTTTTCCCTGCTCATCTGCGCCGTCGCGCTGATGATCCAGATGGACAACTTCGACACCCAGATCATCGCCCAGAACCTGATGGAGGGCGCCAACAACTTCCCGCTGATGGCGGTGCCGTTCTTCATGCTCGCCGGCGAGCTGATGAACGCCGGCGGCATGTCGCAGCGCATCGTCGGCATCGCCCAGGCGCTGGTCGGGCAGGTGCGTGGCGGCCTCGGCTACGTCGCCATCCTGGCGGCGACGATCGTCGCCAGCATCTCCGGCTCGGCGGTCGCCGACTCGGCGGTCGTCGCCGCGCTGCTGATCCCGATGATGCGCGAATCGGGCTACAACGTGCCGCGCTCGGCGGGGTTGATCGCCTCGGCCGGGATCATCGCTCCGATCATCCCGCCGTCGATCCCCTTCGTCGTCTTCGGTGTCACGACGCAACTGTCGATCACCAAGCTGTTTCTCGCCGGCATCGTCCCCGGGCTGCTCTGGGCGATCACCCTGTCGGTCACCTGGTGGTTCGTTGCAAAAAAAGAGCCGACCGGTTCGCAGCACAAGTTCGATCTCGGCAACTGCTTCAAGGCACTGCGCGAGGGAATCTGGGCACTGATCCTGCCGGTGGTGATCATCGGCGGCATGAAGATCGGCGTGTTCACCGCTACCGAGGCGGCGGTCGTCGCGGTGTTCTACGCGCTGGTCGTCGGCCTGTTCATCTACGGCGAACTGCGCTTCCGGCAACTGCCGGCCATCCTGCTCTCGGCGCTGAAGACCTCCAGCACGATCATGTTCCTCGTCGCCTGTGCCATGGTCTCGGCCTGGCTGATCACCATTGCCGACATTCCGACGCAGACGGTGGCCCTGCTGCAGCCGTTCATGGACAGCCCGACGCTGCTGCTCCTGGTGATCATGGTTCTGGTTCTGATCATCGGCACCTCGCTCGACCTGATGCCGTCGATCCTGATCCTCGGCCCGATCCTCGTGCCTGTGGTCAAGCAGGCGGGCATCGATCCCGTCTATTTCGGCGTGCTGTTCGTAATGAACGTATCCCTCGGCCTGCTCACCCCGCCGGTCGGCACGGTGCTGAACGTCGTCGGCGGAGTATCCAAGGCGGGAATGGCGAATGTCATCAAAGGAGTGTGGCCATTCTTTTTCGCTGAAGCGGGCCTGCTTTTCCTGCTGGTCCTCTTCCCGCAACTGGTGTTGGTGCCGATGAAGTGGTTTATGTGAGTGAAGCGTGGTTGCCTCGCGGCAGCCTTGGCCGGCGACTGCAAGCCTCCTCCAGTCGCCGGCCTGTTTTTTTGTGCCGCTTCGGCGGGGTATGATCCGAGCCGGAAAAGATGCCCGAGACTCTGGAAAATGGAACTGCGCCAACTGCACTATTTCGTCCGCGTTGTCGAACTCGGCAGCATGGGCCGCGCGGCGCAGCAGCTCGGCGTCGGCACCTCGGCATTGAGCCAGCAGATCAGCCGGCTGGAAAGCGAGCTGGCGACGCGCCTCCTGCAGCGCACGTCCTCCGGCGTGGTTCCGACCGAAGCCGGGCTGGCCTTCTGGCCGCAAGCCCAGCTGGCCATCCGCCATGCCGAGGGGGCGAAAAGCGCAGCACGCCACGCGCGTCTGTCCGGACTGGTCAGCGTGGGCTTGGCGCCAAGCACCGGAGCCGTGCTCGGCCTGCCCTTCCTGCTGGCCATGCGCGAGCGTTACCCGGACATCGGCGTGCGCCTGGTTGAAACCCTCTCCGGCAACCTGGCGTCGATGATCGGGATGCGCCAGCTCGACCTGGCGGTGCTCTTCCAGGCCGAACGCGCACAGCGCTGGAGCCTGATGCCGCTCCTTGAGGAACGGCTCTTCGTCATTGCCCGGCGGGATGTTCTTGTCCTTCCCGAGCAGGGTCCATTGAGTTTCGGGCAGATTGCCGCTCTGCCGCTGATCCTGCCCAGCGACCAGCACGGATTGCGCGCGCTGATCGAAGCGGCGGCGGCGCGTGCCGGCGTGGTGCTGAATGTCGCTCTGGAAATCGACGGCCTGGCGATGCTCATGGACGCCGTCCGTGCTGGTCTGGGCGCCACGATCCAGCCGGGCGCGGCGACGGCACGGCTTGACGATCCGGGGCTGGCCGCGCTGGAAATCGCCAATGCGCAGGCGCGCCGGCCGAATCTGCTGGTCAGCCTGTCCGACGACGAACTTTCGCCGGCCGGCCTGGCGGCCCGCGTCGTCCTCGCCGATGTCGCCCGCGCGCTGGTGACCGGCGGAAAATGGCCGGGCGCGACGCTTTACAAAACGTAAACACCTCTTCCGGAAACCCCGCTGGCGGCAGACCGGAGCGCGCCCTACAGTCATCGTCATTCGAAGGAGCTTGTGACGATGCACGATGTTCTGGTGATCGGCGGCGGAAATGCCGCCCTGTGTGCCGCCCTGACCGCGCGCGAGGCCGGCGCGTCCGTGTTGTTGCTGGAATCGTCTCCGCGCGAATGGCGCGGCGGCAACTCGCAGCACACACGCAACCTGCGCTGCATGCACGATGCGCCGCAGGATGTGCTGGTCGACGCCTATCCTGAAGACGAATACTGGCGCGATCTGCTCGGTGTGACTGGCGGGCTGACCGACGAGGCGCTTGCCCGGCTGGTGATCCGCAGCACCGCCACCTGCCGCGACTGGATGCACCGCCA
This sequence comes from Gammaproteobacteria bacterium, assembly GCA_029289235.1. Lineage (GTDB taxonomy): Bacteria > Pseudomonadota > Gammaproteobacteria > Burkholderiales > Rhodocyclaceae > Propionivibrio. Next base: position 31,137 of record JARFTZ010000012.1, on the reverse strand, counting down.
CGGCGTGCATTTCCAGCCCTCGCTCTCGGGCGCGCTGCATACCGCGCGCACCAACGCCTTCTTCATGGGCGGCGGCAAGGCGCTGGTCAACGCCTATTACCGCAGCGCGGCCCGCCTCGGCGTCGACATCCGCTATGACGCGCCGGTCCACTCGCTGGAGTTGCGCGATGGTGAATTCGTTGCCGCGCGCATCGGCCGTGAGCGCATCACCGCGCGCTCCTGCGTCGTCGCTGCCGGCGGCTTCGAGTCCGACCGTGAGTGGCTGAGCGAAGCCTGGGGCCAGAACGAACACGGCGAGTGGCTGGCCGACAACTTCCTGATTCGCGGCACGCGCTTCAACCGCGGCGTACTGCTCAAGAACCTGATCGAGTCCGGCGCCGACGCCATCGGCGATCCGTCGCAGTCGCACTGTGTGGCCATCGATGCCCGCGCGCCGCTTTACGACGGAGGCATCTGTACCCGCGTCGACTGCGTATCGCTGGGCATCATGCTCAACCGCAATGCCGAGCGTTTCTACGACGAAGGCGAGGACTTCTGGCCCAAGCGCTACGCCATCTGGGGCCGGCTGGTCGCCCGCCAGCCGGGGCAGATCGGCTACGCGATCATCGACTCCAAAGCCATCGGCCGCTTCATGCCGCCGGTCTTTCCCGGAATCCGGGCCGAAACGCTGGACGATCTGGCACGCCAACTCGGACTGGACGAGGCGCGCTTCATGGGTACCGTAACCGACTACAACGCCGCCTGCCGTGTCGGCCGCTTCGACCATACGCTGCTCGACGACTGCCACACGGAAGGCCTCACGCCGGCCAAGACGCACTGGGCGCTGCCGCTCGATACGCCTCCGTACTACGGTTACGCCCTGCGTCCGGGCATCACCTTCACTTATCTCGGTCTGAAAGTGAACGAGCACGCGGCGGTGCATTTCGGCGGTCGACCGAGCCGCAATCTTTTCGTCGCCGGCGAGATGATGGCCGGCAACGTGCTCGGCAAGGGCTACCTGGCCGGCATCGGCATGTCCATCGGCACCACCTTCGGCCGTATCGCCGGCACACAGGCCGCACGCGCGGTCCAGGAGACAAACGCGAGGGAACGTCATGCAGGCGTGTGAGCAAGTCATGGATCGAGGTGCGTCCGATGACGCAGAGGCCGAAGTCGCGCGCGTCATGCAGATCTGCAACGCCTGCCGCTACTGCGAAGGGTTCTGCGCCGTCTTCCCGGCCATGACCCGGCGCATCGAGTTCGGCAAGGCCGACGCGCATTACCTGGCCAACCTCTGCCACAACTGCGGCTCCTGCCTGCACGCCTGCCAGTACGCGCCGCCGCACGAATTCGTGCTCAACGTGCCACAGGCGATGGCCCGGCTGCGCGGGAAAACCTACGCCGACTACGCCTGGCCCGCATGCATGGGCACTGCCTACCGCCACGCCGGCGTATCTATCGCGTTAGCGTTGCTGGCGAGCCTGGTGCTGTTCTTCCTCGTGCCCTCCGGCAACCTGTTCGAGCGTGTCGATCCACCCGGCAGTTTTTTCACCTTGTTTCCACATGGCACGCTGGTGTGGCTGTTTGGCGTCGTGTTCGCCTGGGCGGCGCTGGCGCTGGGTGTGGGGGTCGGCCGGTTCTGGCGCGATGTCTCGCCGGGTGCGCCAAACGCCGCCGCGGCGACCGAAACGACGCACGCCATCCTGACGCTCAAGTATCTCGACGGTGGTCACGGCGAAGGCTGCAACAACGAGGACGACGCCTTCTCGCTGTGGCGGCGGAATTTCCACCATCTCACCTTCTATGGCTTCCTGCTCTGCTTCGCGGCCACGCTGGCGGCCACGTTCCATCACTATGTCCTCGGCATTCACGCGCCGTACGCCCTGACCAGCCTGCCGGTCGTGCTCGGCACGGTGGGCGGGATCGGGCTGGTGATCGGCCCGGCGGGCCTGCTGTGGTGCAACGTGCGGCGCCATCCGCTGCACGGCGATACGGCGCAGCGCCCGCTCGATCGCGGCTTCATGCTCTTGCTGCTGCTCACCAGCGCCAGCGGCCTGGCCCTGCTGGCCTGGCGCGATACCGCTGCGATGGGCGTGTTGCTGGTCGTGCATCTCGGCGCGGTGATGGCCTTCTTCCTGACGCTCCCGTACGGCAAGTTCGCCCACGGGATCTATCGCTCGGCGGCACTTCTCAAATGGGCGATTGAAAAGCGGCAGCCGAGTCGGTTGAAACTGGGCGGCGATTAGGCGGTCCATTGTTCTCCAGACATTTCCGGGGAACACACTTCATGCGCTTCCTTCTCGCGCCTTTCATTTCCTGCCTAGTCGCCTTCAGCGCGCAAGCCGCCGGCGACCCGCCCCGCACGCCCGTTCCGCCGCTGGTCGCCGTGCCTTCGCTGGACGTGGAGCGCTACATGGGAACCTGGTACGAGATTGCCAAGTACCCGAATCGTTTCCAGAGACAATGCGTGGCCGACACGCGAGCCGAGTATTCGCAGATGCCGGACGGCCGGGTGCGGGTCATCAATCGCTGCCGTCTGGAAAGCGGCGAGTTTGAGTCAGCCGACGGCGTTGCCCGGCTCGTCGGCGGGACGGGTTCGCCGAAGTTGGAGGTGCGCTTCGCGCCGGCCTGGCTGTCCTTCATTCCGGCGGTGTGGGGCGATTACTGGGTCATCGACATCGATGACGCCTACCGGCTGGTCGCGGTCAGCGAGCCGAAGCGCGACTACCTGTGGGTGCTCTCACGGACACCCACGGTCGACCCGGCGCGCTATGCGGCCCTGCTCGGCCGCCTGGGCGCGATGGGATTCGATCTCGACCGGCTCGAAACCACTCCACAAGGCAACGGGCTGGCGCCCGTGCGCTGAACGGACAGGCAAGGATATGCAATTGGCACGCAGCCATTACAGAGCGTCACAAAACAAGGCAACAAGGCGCACAGACAGCGCGACAGCTAAAACGTAGACTCCAAACCGTTGCTTCAGCGTCCCCCGCTGACAATGTTTGACCCTCCCTGACCCATCGCAACGATGGGACTTTCAATCCCGAGCCACACCGGCTCGGGATTTTTTTTGCCTCATTGGGGGAAGAAAGGGGCGCGGGTTGCTGATTGCATCCGCTAGAATGTGGCGGCTCATCCTCATCGGAACCGTATGGCTTTCCAGGAAACACTTCGGGAAAATCGCCGGGCGGCTCGCAACGTCGTCCTCCTCACCGCGCTGTTTTTGTCCAGCCTGTGGGGATTCTTCGCCTATTGGGCGATCTATCACCGTCAGGAAGCGGTTTCCACCTCCGAGGCGGGCCTGCTCCAGATGAATCATGCCGTCGAGCAATATGTGCAACACATGGTCAACACGGCGGAGATTTTCCAGGCGACCGCCGAACGCTGGCTGGAAGAGAACTCAACCACCGATCCTTGTGACGATGCGGGATTTCACGCGCTGATCGGAGATTTTCGCCAACGCACCGGCAGCCTGATCGACGTCCGCCTGATTACCTCGGACGGAGGCTTGTTCTATTTCCCCTGCCGGTCGGATCAACCGCTCGACAACGTCGCCGACCGGGAGTACTTCCGAGCGATAATCGATGCGCCAGCTGGCCGCCGTCATATCGGCACCCCGGTCATCAGTCGCGTTTCGGGGCAATGGCGATTGCCGATCACGGTACGCATGCGGAAGCCGCACTACGGCCTGGAGGTAATCAATGCCTCGATCAACCTGAGCGTGCTGGGTGCCGCCTTCGAGGCCGAACGGCCCAAACCGGATGGCTCGATCTCCTTCTGGCGCGATGACGGGACATTGCTGGCACGCGCCCCGCAAACCGAGCATCTGGTCGGCAAACCCGTAGTAGCCAACTACGTCCCTTGGGAAACCATGCTGTCGGAGCGATCCGGAGTGATTCAGGTCAACAGATCGCCGGTGGACGACACCAATCGCTTCATCAGCTTCAAGCGCTTCGATCGTTATCCGCTTGTCGTAACGGTGACATCGACGGTCGAAAGTACGCTGGCCACATGGCGCTGGCAGGTGCTCATCGGCGCATTGGCCTTGCTGGTAGTCACCCTCTGGGGCAGCGCGTTCACGTTGAAACTCATCAGGGCTTTGCGCAAAATCGAGGCAAACACGGAGGAACTGCAATTGCTGGCCACACAGGACGCGGCCACCGGGCTGTTCAATCGCCGCTACCTGATGGAAACCGGCCAGCATGAACTCGCGCGCATGCGCCGCTACGGCAGCCCGCTGGCGCTGATGATGCTCGATGTCGATCATTTCAAGCGGGTGAACGATACCTGGGGGCATCCCGTCGGCGACCGGGTGCTGCAAGGGGTGGCGCAGGTAATGAAGGCGATGGTGCGCGACCAGGATACAGTGGGGCGGCTGGGCGGCGAGGAATTCGCCGTCGTTCTGCCGGAGACCGACCGGGCCGGGGTGCTGGCCATTGGCGAACGGATGCGCGCCGCGGTCGAAGCCGATCCGCTGGCCATGGCCGACGATGGCGCGCTGGTGCGGGTCACGGTCAGCATCGGCGTGACCGAGGTGCGTCCCGAAAACGATTCCTTCGAAGAGGCGCTGATGCGCGCCGACCAGGCGCTCTACAAGGCCAAGGACGGCGGTAGAAACCGGGTGATCGATGGCTAGCGACCGTCTTCCCCGCCAGGGGCTGCTCCTGCTCGCGGCCCTTTCACTGTTCTGGGGCGCCAACTGGCCGGTCATGAAGATGGTGCTCAGCGAGGTGCCGCCGCTCTATTTCCGTTCCTGCTGCCTGCTGCTCGGCGGCGTGGGGATGCTGGCCCTGGCGCGCCTGAGCGGCATTCCGATCAAGGTGCCGTCCGGCCAATGGAGCCGGGTGCTGTGGCTGGCGGTATTCAACATCTCCGGCTGGAACGCGCTGGTGATCATCGGCGTCTCCCTGCTGCCTTCCGGCCGCGCCGCGCTGCTGGGCTACACGATGCCGCTCTGGTCGATGCTGCTGTCGGTGGTGTTTCTGGGCGACCGCTTGAGCGGGCGCACCGTGCTCGGCCTGCTGCTCGGCCTGGCGGGGATCGTCGTGCTGATGGGCGGCAGCGTCGAAGGCATGCTGCAGGCGCCGCTCGGCGTCCTCTGCATGATTCTCGGCGCATGGAGCTGGGCCACCGGCGTCGTGCTGTTCAAGCGGATTCCGGTGGCCATGCCGACGTCGGCGCTGACCGGCTGGATGATGCTGGCCGGCAGCCTGCCACTGCTGGCGCTGGCCATTCCGCTGGAGACATCGCGACTCGTCGTGCCGGGAACCGGTCCGATCCTGGGGATGCTCTACAACATCCTCGTCGCCTTCATGTTCTGCTACTGGGCATGGAACCGCATCGTGCAGATGGTGCCCGTGGCCGTCTCGTCGGTGTCCTCCCTTTCGACTCCGCTGATCGGCGTTCTCGGCGGCGTGCTATTCCTCGGCGAGCCGCTCGGCTGGCAGGAAATCGTCGCCTCGCTGCTGATCCTCGGCGCCGTGGGCTCGGTCTCGCTGCGACGCTGATCCGGTACCGGTAACAAAACCGTCACGCCGGCCCACTACGATCGCTCTCTCCGACGGCGCCGAAGTGGCGAGATCGACCTCGAATTGTCGATTTCCCCTGCCTATACTCTTCTTCATGCAACCGCCTTTCCTCGAGGAGCGCGCATGCTGTCTCGCTGGGTCACCGTTGCCTATCTCGCCTATCTGGCGCTGCCGATAGCGCTGCTGTTCACCGGCTCGTTCGGTGACCTGTGGCTGAACACGTTGCTGCCGACGGGCTTCACTTTCCGCTGGTATCAGGAAGTGGCGGCCGACCCGAGCTTCCGCCGGGCCTTTTCGGCCAGTCTGTCCGTGGCGCTGGCGACCTCTGCCGCCTGCCTGGCGATCGGCCTGCCGCTGGCCTACGCGGTCTATCGCACGCCGAATCCGAAGGTCCGCGCCGCCGCCCGCGTGCTCTACCAGTTGCCGGTCGCCTTGCCGCCGCTGGTCCTCGCCTTCGGCTTCATCCTGGTATTCTCCTCGGACACGCTGCCCTGGCTCGGCAGCATCTGGCTGCTGATCGCCGGGCACATCGTCCTGTGCCTGCCGTATTTCCTGCAGACCGTCGTCGCCGACATGCAGCGGCTCGGACTGCGCGCGCTGGAGGACGCTGCCGAATCGCTCGGCAGCTCGGGACCACAGCGCTTCCTGCACATCGTCGTGCCGGCGCTGCGCCATTCGATGCTGTCCGGCCTGATCGTCGTCACCGCCCTGTCGATCGGCGAATTCCAGTTTTCGAACCTGGTGTCGGGCTTCCTCAACCGCACCTATCCGGTGGTGCTGCTGCAGGCGTTCTATGGTGCCACGGGGTTCGCCTGCGCCGCGACGGTGATCCTGCTGCTGCTGGCGCTGGTCGCTTCGTTCAGCGCGGCGTATTCGGCGCGCGGCGCGGCACGCACGTCGATGGCGGGGAGCTGAGCATGGGTGATACACCGTCGGTACGCATCGCCAACACCTCGTTCAGCTATCCGGGCGGGAAGGCGGGCATCTTCGATCTCTCGCTGGACATCGCGCCGGGCGAGCTGGTCGTCTGCATCGGCCCGAGCGGCTGCGGCAAGACGACGCTGCTCAAGCTGATCGCCGGCTTCCTGCCCTGTGCCTCCGGCCACGTCCTGCTCGACGGCGAGGACGTCACCGGCGTCGCCGTGCGCGAGCGCCAGTGCGGCATCGTCTTCCAGTCCTACGCCCTGTTCCCGCACATGCGCGTCTGGGAAAACGTCGCCTATCCTTTGCGCGTGCGCGATGTGCCGCTCGCCGAGCGGCACCGCCGCGCCGAGGCGATGCTCGACATGGTCGGCCTTTCCGGTTACGGCGAGCGCCTGCCCGCAGCGCTGTCCGGCGGGCAGCAGCAGCGCGTGGCCCTGGCACGGGCGCTGGTCTTCGACCCGCGTGTGCTGCTCCTCGACGAGCCGCTCTCGGCGCTCGACGCGGCGACGCGCCTGTCAATGCGCGACGAGATCCGGCGCATCCAGAAGCAGCAGAACATCGCCTCCTTGCTGATCACCCACGACCAGGACGAGGCATTGTCGCTCGCCGACCGCATCGCCATCCTGCGCGAGGGGCGGCTGATCCAGGTCGCGCCGCCGAAGGAAATGTACGACAAGCCGGCCGACGCCTTTGTCGCCGGCTTCATCGGCCGGGCCAACCTGCTCGACGGAACCGTGGCCTCTCCCGACACCGTGGACACACCGATCGGACGGATCGCCACGCCCGGCCACGCGCTTCCCAATGGGGCGGCGGTGCGATTGCTGGTCCGCCCGGAAAAGATCGTGCCGGTAGCCGGCGATCCGGCGAGCGCCCCGCCGGGCGAAAACCATTTTGCGGCCAAGGTCATCCATGACCGCTTTTTCGGCGCCAGTCGCGAGATCGAACTCGCGGTCGGGGAAGGCGTCGTGAAAATCGACACTGCCACGCGCGAGGATATTTCCTGTGTGCATATTCCGCGCGACGCGGTGCAGTTCCTCCCTGTGACCTGAAAGTAACGAAAGGAGTCAACGATGCAAGCCAGACGATGGATTCTCGCGGCCGCGGCCGCACTGTTCGCTTCCGGCGTGGTGGCGCAGACAGTGCTTGACTCGCCGGAGCTTTATCCCGGCGAGAAAAAACTCTATGAGGCAGCGGCGAAGGAGGGCATGGCCGTCAGCTTCGATACCGGCCCGACCTGGGCCAACTGGGCGGCCCAGTTTTCCGCCTTCAAGAAACGCTACCCGGGCGTCGAACTCGTTTACAACGATCTCGGCTCGGCAGCCACCGTCGTGGCCCTGGAAAAGGCGCGCAACCGCCCGCAGGCCGACACCGCCTACTACTTCGCCGCTTCGGCAGTCGACGCGGTCAACAAGGGGGTCGTCGCGCCGTTCAAACCGGTCAACTTCGACAAGTTGCCCGAGGTCTTCCGCGATCCGGAAGGGCGCTGGTTCACCATCCATTCGCTGACCGTGGCCTTCATCGTCAATACCAAGCTGGTGAAGGACGTGCCGCAATCATGGGCCGACCTGCTCAAGCCCGACTACAAGAACTCCATCGTCTATCTCGATCCGCGCTCGACGGGCGTCGGGCAGGTGCTGTCGTTCGCCGCCAATTTCGGCGCCGGGGGCGACATGAACAACGTCCAGCCCGGGCTCGACTATCTCGGCAAGCTGCATCAGTCCGGCAACGTGCTGCGCGTGCTGGGGACGACGCCGTACGCCCAGTTCATCAAGGGCGAGATTCCGATCTGGATCTCCTACGAGAACGACGGGCTGAAGGCCAAGTACGTCGATGGCCTGGGCGACTCGGTCGCCGTGGTCATCCCGAAGGAAGCATCGGCGGCCGCCCCCTACGGCATCAGCCTGGTGAAGAAGGGGCCGAACCCCAACGCCGGCAAGCTCTGGCTCAACTTCATCATGACCGACCTCGGCCAGGGCATTTTCGCCCAGGGCTTCGTCCGCCCGTCGGTGCCGGGAATCAAGCTGCCCGACTCCGTCGCCGACAAGCTTCCCGACGCGCCGCAGGTGCGCCCGCTTGACGTGCGCGCGGCAGCGGCGAAGAAGGCCGAGATCGACAAGGGCTGGGCGGCGGCCACCGGCTCGAAGTAGCGTCAGCCCCATGCGCGTGCCCCTGCGTCTCCTGCTGACTGCCCCGGCGGCGTTGTTCCTGGCGGTGTTCTTCGTGCTGCCGGTCGCCGGGGTCGGCGTCGATGCGCTGCGCGAGGGCACGGCCACCTTCGTTCGGGTGTTCGCCCTGCCGGCCTTCTGGGCTTCGCTGGCGGGCAGCCTGTCGCTGACGCTGGTGGCGGCGAGCGTATCGACCGTCGTCGGCTTCGCCGTCGCCTACCACCTGTCGCGCCTGCCCGAGAAACGGCGCACGCTGTATTCCTTGTTCATCGCCCTGCCGCTGACCTTTTCGGGACTGATCGTCGCCTACGGCTTCATCCTCGGCTACGGTCGCGCCGGTTTCGTGACGCAACTGCTCGGCTACGCCGGGTTCGACCCCGGCGTGATCGGCAAGGCGTTGTTCACCGCCTGGGGGCTGGCGTTCGCCTCCTCGTACTACCTGATTCCGCGTGTGGTGATGGGCATCCTGCCGGTGCTGGTCAACTTCGACCGCGCGCAACTGCAGGTGGCCGAATCGCTCGGCGCCACGCCCGGGCAGGCGCTCCGGCAGGTGCTGCTGCCGCAGATCGCGGCGCCGCTTGCCGCGGCGTTCTGCCTTGTCGCGGCGGTGGTTTTCGGCGCCTACGGAACGGCGCTGGCGCTGGTCGGCACCCAGCTCAACATCCTGCCCTTGCAGCTCTACAGCCTGATTTCCGAGTCCGGCACGGACTTTCCCGCCGCGGCGGCACTGGCCCTGATGATCACCGCCGCCTGCGCCTCGATCATGACCGTTGGAGAATGGTTTGGAACCCGCCATGAACGCCACCTATAAGCTCAACCGCGCCCTTGGTCGGCTATTCGACGCGCACGGCCGCAGTTTCGATCCGCGCCAGCGGGTGTGGAGCACCGCCACGTCACCCGCTATCGGCGAGCCTGTCGACAGCCGTTGCGCAGCGGCCTGGTTGCAGCGGGAAAGCGGCTTCGCCGTGCGCGTGCCAGTCGGTGTGATCGGTCCACGCGACGCCTCGGCGGAGCAGCTGCTGGCCGCCGAGGCGGTCGGCCGCGGCCTGGCCGAAATGGGCCTGCCGATCATCTGCGGCGGGCGGCACGGCGTGATGGAAGCCGCCTGCCGCGGCGTTGCGGCCGGCGACGGCGTCAGCATCGGCCTGTTGCCCGATGCCGATCCGGCATTCGCCAATCCCTATGTCGGCATCGTCATCGCTACCGGCATCGGCGAGGCGCGCAACGCCCTGATCGCCCGCGCCGCACTGTGCCTGGTGGTCATCGGCGACAGCTACGGCACGCTGTCGGAAGTGGCCCTCGGCCGCCAGTTCGGCAAGCGCGTCATCGGCCTGGAAGGCGCGGCGCGCGTCGACGGCGTCGAGCACGCCGCCTCGGTCGACGCGGCGCTCGATGCGGTGGCGAGCTGCGTGCTGGCCGTTCAGGTGACGATGTAAAGCGCCGCCTCGTTGGTTTCCCGGTTGGCGACGGCGATGATGTCGCGCCCCGGCTCGTGCACCACACAGGCGTTGCTCGGACCGACGCCTTCCTCGATAAGTTTTTCTTCGAGCTTGAGCGGGCTGGTTTGTGCCGCATGCACATAGAACAGCTGCTGCTTGCCGCGCCGGCAGCCGCCGACGAACACCGGCTGGCCGGCCAGCGTGGCGCCGACGACGACGTGGTAGAACTCGCTGACTTCCGGGTGCTCGTAGATGCGCGCGAACTTGCCGTCGATCCTCTTGTACACGCGGAAGTACCGGCCGTGGAACGACTCGATGGTGGCGAACTCGAGCTCGCCGTCGCCGTCGATGTCGATCGCCGAGATGTCGCTGATCGGCCAGTCCATGAACTGGCGCACTGTCCAGTCGCCGTCCGGCGTCTGCGGCGGCGTGACCTCGAACGCCCCTTCCTCGCAGGTGACCAGGGCGCGGGTGACGCCGCCGATTTCCTGCCGGCTGTAGCCGTGGTTCTTGGTCAGGCCGTCCTTCAGCACGCGCAGGCCGACGAGGCCGTCGGCGGTGTATTCGCCGACCCAGATGCAGCCGGGATTGGCCCAGTCGGCGGCGCTCTGTTTCTGCCGCGCCAGCGTGCAGGCGATGAAATAGTTGCGGCCGTTGACCGGCAGCAGGTCGAAGCGATGCACGTAGGGCAGCGGCAGCACGTCCCTGACGTCGTAGCCGCCGGAGCCGGTCGGGCTGACGTGTACGATCTTCGCGCCTTCCCAGTCGTACATGCGGAAGAATTTCTGCACGGCGAGGAATTCGCCGTCGGAACCGGGGATCGGCACGATCGACATGGTGCCGCCCGGCCCGTCCCAGATTGCATGCGATTCGCTGTAATCCGGCGCCCTCCACGCCAGGCAGCGACCGCCTTCGGCTTCGGATGCTACAAGAATATGGGGTTGTCCGTTCAGGTTAAAAGCGTTGACGGCGTAGCAGCCGTTCAGGCTCGCCAGGACCTGCTTGCGAATGTTCATGTTTCGATGATCCTTCGTGTCAATGAAAAATCCCGGGAATTGCATGCACCCCCGGGATGATATGTCAGAAGCGCAGGGTCATGGCCGGGATGTAGGTCATCATCCCGAGGACGATCAGCCCGACGCCGTAGAACGGCAGCAGCTCCTTGACCGTCTGGCCGATGCTCGCCTTGGCCAGCATGCTGCCGATGAACAGCGTCGTGCCGACCGGCGGCGAATAAAGGCCGATCGCCAGGTTGACCACCATCATCACGCCGAGCTGGATCAGGTCGATGTGATAGGCGTTCGCCAGCGGCACGAACAGCGGCCCGAGCAGCAGGATCGCCGCCGGCAGGTCGATGAACATCCCGGCGAAGAGCATCAGCAGGTTCATCAGGGCGAGGACGCCGACCTGGCTGTGGATGCTGCCCTGCGCCCATTCGATGAAGCGTTCGGGAATCTGTTCCAGGGTCATGATCCAGCCGGCACAGGACGAACCCATGATCAGCAGCAGGACGACGCCCGAGGCGGCGCCGGCGAAAACCAGCGAGCGTGTGATGCGCTCCCAGGTCATGTCGCGGTAGATCACGCTCGAAACGACGATCGAATAGACCACGGCGAAGGTGCTGATCTCGGTCGGCGTGGCGAAGCCGAAGCGCAACCCGACCAGGACGAAAACGGGGAGCATCAGCGCCGGCAGGGCATAGACGCCGCGCCGGGCCATCTGCCCCCAGTCGACCGGGTTCTTCTCGTAGGGAAGCCACGCAGCCGGGCGCTGATGTTGCACACCGCGAGGAAGCCGATGGCGAGCAGGACGCCGGGGATGATCCCTGCGTAGAACAGGCCGCCGATCGAAGCGTTCGAGACCAGCGAATAGAGGATCAGCGGGATTGACGGCGGGATCAGGATGTCGATCGTCGAGGCAGCAGCGATGGTGGCGCCACAGAACGCGCCCGGGTAGCCGAGCTTCTTCTGCCACGGCACGAGGATCGAGCCGAGCGCGGTGGCGTCGGCCACGGCCGAACCGGAGACGCCGCCGAACAGCGTCGAGCCGAGGACGCTGACCTGCGCGTGGCCGCCGCGGAAGCGCCCGACGAGATCGGTGGCGAAGTCGATCAGGTGCTTGCCGAGCTTGCCCGACATCATCAGTTCGCCGGACATCACGAAGAACGGAATGGCGATCAGCGGAAAGCTCTGCGAAGGCGCCATCAGCTGCTGGATGACCGCGAACATCGGGATGCGGTCGCTGGAGAGGATGCCGAGCGTCGTGCCGACCACCAGCGCATGCGCGACCGGGAAGGAAATCGCCAGCAGGAAGGCGAAGACAATGACCATGATCAGGCTCATACGACCCCCGGGCCGGCATCGGCAAGATTGACGTGGACAGGTTCGTGTCCGAGCGTGTGGCGGACGATTGCACCGACGCTGCATAGTCCGACGAGGAACAGACCGACGGTGAGACTGCCGTAGCCGAGACTGCCCGGAACCTGCAGGATGGTGCTCAATTCGTCGTGGGCAATCAGCGCGTTCTGGTACGCGTACCAGCACAGGTAGAAGTACGCGATGGCCGTGATGCCGTGCAGGAAAACCACCAGTACGATCCGCCAGGTCGAATCCAGCGCGTTGAGCAGGATCTGCGTGGCCACGTGCGCCCCCTTGCGGGCGGCGTCGACGATGCCGGCCATGACGAAGATCGGGAAGGTGAGCGAGCAGAGCTCGGAACCGGAGTCGAAGGTGCCGATGCCGGTATAGCGCTGCAGGACGATGATGGTCAGGACGGCCAGCATGAACATCCCGGTCGTGATCAGCACCAGCCGGCAGAACGACCCGACACCCCGGTCGATCAGCTGCGCGGTGGAAACAAGCAATTGATTCATGGGAACTCCTCAATATCTGCAAGAAGCCGCCAGTCCGGGACCGGAGGGGACAGTCCCGGACTGACGGGCCGAGGCGGAAGAACGATGGGACGACCCGCGGCGCGACGGTGACAAACCCGCCAGTCCGCCCCGGCGCACTCAGGTCGCCTGGTTCGCTCAGTTCGCCGCGGCGCGCAGCTTCTTCACGAAGTCGCCGAAGGGCTTCTGTTCCCAGGCGTCCCACACCTTCTGGGTAGCCGCCTTGAACGGCGCCTGGTCGGCAACATTGATCTGCAGCGACGGCATGGCCTTGTACTCGGCCATCAGCTTCACGTCGGCCTCGGCCATCAGGTTGCGCTGGTAGGCCGTGGCTTCCTTGGCCGCCTCCTTGATCAGTTTCTGGTCATCTGCGGAAAGACGTGTCCAGGTGAGCTTGCTCATCAGGAACGGCGTCGACTCGTACTTGTGGTTGGTGATCGAGATGTATTTCTGCACTTCATGCAGCTTGCCGGCATGGATGTTGGCGAGCGGATTTTCCTGCGCGTCGACGACGCCGGTCTGCAGCGCGATGTACAGCTCGCTGAAGTTGATCTGCTGCGTGCTGGCGCCCATCGCCTGGAACGCATCGACGGTGGACGGATCGGGCGGCGTGCGGATCTTGATGCCCTTGAGGTCCTCCGGCGTGGTGATCGGCCGCTTGTTGTTGGTGATCTGGCGGATGCCGTTGTCCATCCAGGAAAGGAGGATCAGGTTCTTCGGTTCAAGCTTCTTCGCCAGTTCGTCGCCGATCGGGCCGTCGAGCAGTTCCCACGCCTTCTGCTGCGTCGAGAAGATGTAGGGCAGGCCGAGCGCCGAGAGTTCCGGCAGCACCGACGAAACCGGCCCCTGCGAGTTCATGCTCATGTCCAGCGTGCCGGTGCGCAGCGCCGAGAGCATCGTCAGGTCGTCGCCGAGCTGGGCGGCGCCGGCGACCTGGATGGTCACGCGGCCGCCGCTCTTCTGGCTCACCAGTTCGGCAAACCTCACGGCGGCCATCGCCCGCGGGTTGCTTGGCGCGACGGCATGGGCCAGGGTCAGCTTGAGCGGGGCCTGGGCGAGTACGGATTGCGCGGCACAGAGCGTGCCGGCGGCGAGGGTAACGGCCAACCAGTTGAATCGAGTCTTCATGTCTGCTCCTCCTGTTGTGAGTGGTGCTGCGGGTAAAACAGAAAACTGACTGCAATATCGGAAACCGAAGGGGGTTGCGTGATCCTGATCAGTCGGCGATGGCTGCGCTGGCGCGCGAACCCTGGCGCAGCGGCTTTTCGCCGACGACGAGATCCTTGAACGCTTTCTTGAAAGCCGCGAGATGCGGGGTGTGGCAGTGCGCTTCGAAGGCGGCGACGTCGTCGTAGGCCTCGTAGAACAGCACGCCGCTGGGCGTCGTTGCCAGCTCGACGACGTCGAACTGCCAGCAACCGGGTTCGCTCTCGACGCACTCCACCGAAAAGCGACGGGCCAGGGCGATGAACTCCGCAAAGCGCTCCGGCCGGACTTCGAATTCCGCGATGACGACGTGGCTTGCCTTGTTTTGCATACAGGTCTCCCCGCCGGCCCCAGCGGGCCGGCATCAAAGGACTGGGAACAAGCGGGCCGGATCAGGCCTGGCTGGGAAAGTCGCGCTCCATCTGCTTGCGCAGCGCGACGACATCGAGGTCATTGACCAGTTCGACGTCGGCAAAGGTGACTGGCGTGTCCTTGGCCACCGGGCGGATCAGCTTGACGTTGTGCGCCAGGCCGATCGGCAGGCCGCCCACGGCGAGGCTCTTCTTCGCCGGAATGGCATTGGCCCAGACCGCGTAACCGCCTTCGCCGTCGAGCATCTCGCCGGGCTTCAGGTCGCGCTTGGCGGTGGCCACCGCGTCGCCGCGGAACTCCTTCGAGCAGCCGGTCGGCTCGTTGCGCAGGACGGCGGAGAGCACGCTGATGCTGGTCTCCAGGCCGATCATGTGGAACGGTCGCCACATCGAGCCGTACCAGCCGGACGGATCGACCAGCAGGCCGTACTGCTTGAAGCAAGCCTTGGCGTACTCGTTCGGCGCCTTGAAGGTGACGAACACGCCGTAGCGGATGTTGTTGAACACCTCGCGGCCGTCGGGTTCCTGGCTGGCGGCGATGTCGACCAGCCCGGCGCGGGGCAGGCGGCCGCCGTCGGCCGCCGGGCGGAAGACCTTGGCCAGGTCGTGCAGGCCGGTCGGCGGGAAGGCCAGGCCATCGTCCGGGCAGTCGAGGCCGGTGCCGTTGGCCACGGCGACCATCTCGATGGCGGCCTTGGTGCCGTCGGTGAAGGAGTTGTACATCTTCGGGTTGAAGTCGCCCTTGGCCACTTCCTCCGCGCTCCAGCCGAAGAAGCCCCACACCGTGTCCGGCGTCGAGTAGCGGTAGCGCGGCTCGAAATTCATGCCTTTCCCGGCCGAGGTCAGCTCGAAACCACAGGCACGCGCCCAGTCGACCAGTTCGCAGATGATCGCCGGCTGGTCGCCGTAGGCCATGCTGTAAACGAGGTTCCTGGCCTTGGCCCTGGCCGCGAGCAGCGGTCCGCACATGCAGTCGGCCTCCACGTTGACCATGATCACGTGCTTGTTGCCGTCGATCGCCGCCAGCGCGTGCCGCACGCCGGCGATCGGGTGGCCGGTGGCCTCGACGATGCACTCGATCTCGTCGCATTCGGCCAGCGCGACGGCGCTGTCGAGCACGCAGGTCTGCCCGGTCTTCAGGGCGTCGCCGAGGCTCTTCGCGGCGTAGCGTTCTTCCGGCCAGCCGACGCGATTCAGCGAAGCACGCGCCTTCGAAACATCCAGATCGGCCACGCCGACGATATGCATGCCGGCGATGTGCTGCGCCTGGCTGAGGATCATCGAGCCGAACTTGCCGGCGCCGATCAGGCCGACCCGGACCGGCCGTCCGGCAGCGGCCCGCGCCGCCAGCAGGGTGTAGAGATTCATTTGCCTTCCTTCCCAAGAATGATGTTCGGTGAACCGCGGAGAGCGTGTGGCGCACTCTGCGTTGTCGGGGGAAGCCTTTGCCGGCCGGCAGCTTCTGGAAGGGAATTCTAGGAATTGTGTCCATTCAGGACAAAGGAGATTTCCGCTCGGATTGTTTAGTTTGGCTAAACGCTTGGCGCCGCTCCAGCGTTTGACATTGGCGTATTCATATCGCTTGGCCGGGCGCGAAGGAGCGGCTACCATCGCGCCCATGAACGAAATCAGCCAATTGGTAAAAACCCTCAAGCGCCGCCTGAAGATCCAGGGGATGACCTATCGGGACCTCGCGGCGTCGTTGGGGCTCTCGGAAGCCAGCGTCAAGCGCCTGTTCGCCTCGGAGCGCTTCACGCTGGAGCGGATCATCGAAATCGCCAACCTCCTCGGTTTTACCCTCGCCGAACTCGCCGCCGAAGCGGCCGTCAGCGAAAACCGGCTGCACACCCTGAGCGAGGCACAGGAGAAGGAGCTGGTCTCCGACATCAAGCTGCTGCTCGTGGCGGTGTGCGTGCTCAACCAGTGGCCGATCGATGCGATCGTCGAATCCTTCCAGATCAGCCGGCCCGAATGCATCCAGCGTCTCGTCAAACTCGACCGCCTGCGTCTGATCACCCTGCTGCCCGGCGATCGCGTGCGGCTCAATATCGCCCGCGATTTCGACTGGCAACCGAAGGGGCCGATCCGCAGCTATTTCCAGGGACAGGGCATGGCCGATTTCCTGAACAGCGATTTCTCCCGCCCGGGCGAGGTTCTCGCGTTTTCACACGCCATGCTTACCGAAGCAGCCACCGAGCGCGTTCAGCTGGAATTGCGGAAATTGCGGCAGAAGTTCGCCGAACTGCACGAGGAATGCCTTGCCGCGCCCTTGGCGAAACGCCGTGGCACGGGGCTTCTGCTGGCGACGCGGGAATGGGAAATTCGCGCCTTCGTCGCGCTGCGACGAACGGATGCGCCGCCGGCACCGAAGACGGTTGGCAGACACGACAAAGGCAGGAAGTAACGATGCGGGGATTTCTGCGAACCTGCGGGCTGGCGGCATGCCTTGTTGCCGGCCTGGTCGTCGGCACGAGCCGGGTGACGGCCGCGGAGTCGGAGAGCGAGAGGACTTTGCGCGCGGGCGACTACGCCGAATGCGCGTCGCACGGCGCGCGGGTCCATGCCGACAGCAATTCGGCAATGCGAAAAGCAGCGATGACCGACGAAATTGCCGCCTATCAGTCGCTGGCCGAGGAGGCGCTTTCGATGCGGGCGCAGGCGATCGCGCTGTACCACGAACTGCGCGAAAAACAGCGGCGCGGTGAACCGTTTTCCGGAAACGACCTCCTGCGTCTGAACAGCGGTGCGGTGGCGATGCTGGCGCAGCGTGAAAAATTGCTGGCGCTCAGCGTGGCGCATGAATGCTGGATCGACGACCCGCGCCCGGCCGACGCGGTCGATGCGCAAGTCCAGTCGTCCGGCATCGCCCTGTCCTTGTCCGCCGCCCTGCTGCTTTACGACAACTACCTTTCCGCGATCGCGCTCTATCGGGCCGATAACGGTCTGCGCCAGCATCTCAATCGTGCCGACAAGGCCTTCGATCTGCAGGAAGGACGGCTGAACCGGATCGCCCTCTCGTTCGCCTCGCCACTGAACCGCCTCCGGGTGCGCCGCGCTATTCGCTGGTTCGATGACAACGGTTACGACCTTGCCGGCGGCGACGAGGGCTATCGCTATCTGGTGCAACTCATCGAACAGAGTCCGGCGCGCAACATAGTGCGGGAGGTTCAGCCGGTACAGTTCGTCGGACGCCTCGCCGGCTTCTTTTCGGCAATCAGTTTCGACACCCTGATGGAACTGAAGGACCAGGGCGTGTTCGTTCCCAGCATGTTGTTCGGCAACGCCGTCGGCCTGGTGGAAAGCCGCCGCGGGAAACTCGATGCGCAGCCCGAACTGGAGGCGCGCGTCAGCGGCGCATTGCGTGCGGGCGACATCCTTCTCGAAAAGACGCCGTTCCGCCTTACCGACAGCTTCATCCCCGGCCACTGGGGGCACGTGGCGATCTGGATCGGCACGCCGGGAGAATTGCGCGAGTTGGGCATCTGGGAGCATCCGGTGGTGCGCCGCCATCACCGGGAAATCGAGTCTGGCCGCAGCGTGGTCGAGGCGTTGCGCTCCGGCGTGAAGATGAATCCTCTGCAACACTTCATGAACATCGATGATCTGGCCGTGTTGCGCGAGCCGACGATGCCCGCGGTGCAGAGGGCGCAGGTGATCGTGCAGGCGCTGCGGCAGGTCGGCAAGGGCTACGACTTCAACTTCGATGCCGTGTCGACCGACCGGATCGTTTGCTCCGAGCTCGTCTATCACGTATACAACCACCACCACTGGCCGACCGCCAGACATCTCGGACGCGTGACGATCAGTCCTGACAATGTCGCGTTGCGCGCTTTGCCCGGTGACATCCTCGATGTCGTGCTGCTGTTCCACGACGGTCAGGCCGTCGAGGGCGATCTGCCGGAGTTCATGGCCCGGCTGCTGAAGAAACCGGCTGATGACAGCCGGGAGGTTCTGGCGCTGTCCGGGCGTTAGGGGGACTTCCTCTTTGGCTGATTTCCCATGCCAGAACGAAACAGAGTGAGGGGCAATGAGAAAAGCTGATGTTTATTCTGTTTCGCAGGCGACATTTCCGTGGCGCTGGTAGCAAAGCCTGTCAGCGCAAGCGTTTTCCGCTTCATCTCTAGGCAATTTGTTAACGTCAACATTCTCAACTGCTATGTAGGGAACATATTCGGTTCGAGTGGCTGCGATGCAGTTGGTGGAAGCGTAGCTTCCATTGCCAACAGTCGTACACTTCATATCCCCCGTTTGAACCTTGACCGGGCGAGTCTTATTTACCATTCGCTGCTCAATTCTCGGCGGATACAGACTCATTGCTTCCGCACTACACTGCGCCTGGGCTTCCAGACGTTCTCTTGTCGCACATCCTGTTACTGGAAGGATGCAAATCAACGCTACCCAAACTGATTCGAAGAATCGAATGGTCATTCAAGCCGCCTTTCACAAATAGCTACCGCCAGCGAATTATAGATATTCGTCGTAAAAGCACGTCAACGCATGGTTTTCCCTTGTTCAGCAGGTGTTTCGCAGACTCCGCAACAGACTGTTGCGCGGATCGGGCCACTGTTGTGCCGCTATCCGGCCACCTGAGGGAAGAAGCACAGACTACTCGCCGGCGTCGAGCCCGAGCGCGCCGATCTGCGCCTTCCATTCCTGTTGCTCGGCGCGCAGCCAGTCGAGAAAGAGCTTGACCTTGCTCTTGTGCAGGTGATCGAGGGGACAGACGATCCACTGCGTCGTCAGCTTGATCGGCGGTGGCGACTGGACCGGGCAGACCAGCGCGCCGCTGCACAGTTCGCGCCACATCATCAGCGTGCTTTCCAGCGCCAGGCCCATGCCATCGACCGCGGCGTCGACCGACATGTGGCTGCGGTCGAAGAGCACGCGCCGTGATTCGTCGGCCGGGGGAACGCCGGCCAGCGCGAGCCATTGCGGCCACTGCACCTGCGACTTGAAGGAGTAGATCAGGCGGTGCCGGCGCACGTCGTCGGCGGTCATGCTGCCCGCCGCGGCGTAGCCCGGCGCGCAAACCGGCAGGAACGATTCCTCGGCCAGCCCTTCGACGAACAGCCCCGGCCAGCGGCCTTCGCCGTGGCGGATCTCGATGTCGACCGCCTCGCGCGAGAAGTCGGTCGGCTCGTTGGTGCCGTTCAGACGCAGTTCGATATCCGGGTTGGCGTCGAGAAACGTGCCGAGGCGCGGACGCAACCACTTGGTGGCCAGCGACGGAGTTGAGCGCACGATCAGCACCGAACGGGAACGGAAGCCGCGGATGCGCTGGGTGGCGTCGGCGATCTGCTCGACGCCACCGGTGATCATCTCGAAATAGCGCTCGCCGGCTTCGGTCAGCACCACGCCCCGGCCGGCCTTGGTCAGCAGGGTCGTGCCCAGGTGTTCTTCGAGATTCTGGATCTGCTGGCTGACCGCCGAGGTGGTGACGAACAGTTCGCTCGCCGCCCGGGTCAGGCTGCCGTTGCGCGCGACGGCGTGGAAGACGGCGATGGCTCGCAGGGGCAGCGACATGGCGTCAGCGTTTCGCCGCCTTTTCGCGTGCCTCGGTGACGGCCTGCTCTACCGCGCGCGCATCTTCCGAACCTGGTTCGAGTTGCAGCAGCAGGCGGCCCCAGTAGTCGGCCACCGCGCCGAAGTCCCCACGCTCGTTGGCGGCGGCACCGGCCATGAACAGCACCTGCGGCTCGTTCGGGGCCAGCGCCAGGGCGCGGGCAACCAGCTCGTTCGGCTTGCCGGCGAAGGTGCCGCTGTGCTGCACGAGCACCTCGGCATAATCGGCGAGCAGCGCCGGTTCCTGCTCGAGCATGGAACCGACGCGGCCGAAGGCTTCGGCCGATTCGGCATAGCGGCCGAGCACCTTGTACGAGCGGGCGAGCATCAGCCAGCCCTGCGGATCGTCCGGGTTGGTCTTGAGCCGATCCACCAGCTTCTGCAGCATGCCATCGATCTCCTGCGGGCTGACCCGGGCCTGCGTGGCGGCGGGATCGAGCGCTTGCGGCATGCCGAGCAGCGCGTAGCCGCCGGCTGCTGCGAGCGGGAGGGCAAAGAGCAGTATCAGCACGGTGCGCTTGCCTGCCGCCTGCGTCGCGGGCGACGCCACCTCGGACTCTATTCCGGCCTCTTCGAGAAGACGGCGTTGCAGTTCCTGCCGGGCCTGGGCGAAGTCGTCGGCGCTCAGGGAACCTTCGTCGCGGCTGCGTTCGAGTTCGCGCAATTCGCCGCGCAGGATGGCGAGGTTGGCGTCGCGCTGGTTGATTCCGCCGGTTGTCGCGGAGCGTCGGCGCAACAGCGGGCGCACGAGGATGAGCAGCACGACGGCCAGCAGCACGGCCGCAGCAATGAAGAAGGCGGTGGCACCGCTCATGACTTTCTCCCGTCATTGTCGAGGAGGCGGGCGGCCTCACGCGCCTCGGCCTCGCTCAACGGCGTATCGGCCAACAGCCGGGCGCGCCGGCGCAGGAAGACGACCAGCCCGCCGATCCCGCCGACAAGCAGCAGCCCCGGCCCGAACCACAGCAGCAGGGTGGAACCCTTGAGCGGCGGACGGTAGCGCACGAAGTCGCCGTAGCGGCTGACCATGAAGTCCATGATCTCGCCGTCGCTCTTGCCGGCCTGGATCAGGCCACGTATCTCGCGCCGCAGGTCGTGCGCCAGTTCGGCATTGGAGCCGGCCAGTGACTCGTTCTGGCAAACGAGGCAGCGCAGTTCGGACGAGATGGCAACGAGGCGCTTCTCGGCGGCCTCGTCCTGCGCCAGCGACTCGGCCTCTTTGGCCATGATCGGGAAAACATGGAATACGGCCAGTAGAAACCAGACAACAAGGAATCTTTGCGAACCTTTGCCCCTTCGCGCCTTGGTGGGGGACGTTGAATTAGTCATTTCGAAAGCTCCGCAACCAGCGGCAGGATCTTGCCGGTGAAGATGTCGGGCGTGACCGGGCCGATGTGTTTCAGGCGGATCACGCCCGCCTTGTCGATGACGTAGGTTTCCGGCACACCGTAGACGCCGTAGTCGATGCCGACGCGGCCGTCGAGGTCGAGCACCGAGAGCGCGTACGGGTCGCCGTGGCGCTTGAGCCAGGCGCTGGCACGCTCGACGGCCATGGCTTTTTCGCTTTCGGCGGAAATCTTGTCCATGTCGAAACTGCCGTCGCCGCGCACCTCCTTGTAGTTCAGGCCGACAAGGGAGATCGCCTTGTTTTTGGCGATCTCGACGAGGATCGGGTGTTCCTGCCGGCAGGAGACGCACCACGACGCCCAGACGTTGAGCAGCCAGACCTTGCCCTTCATCTCGTCAGGCGAGAAGGTCTTGTCCAGCGCGTCGAGCCGCGGCAGCGCGAAAGCCGGCGTCGGCTTGCCGACGAGCGGCGACGGGACCTCGCGCGGGTTGAGGTTGAGCCCGACGGCAAGCAGGACGACGAGGACGATGAAGCCGATCAGCGGCCAGAGAAAACGGTTCATGCGCGGGCCTCCACGGCGGCAGCGGATGCGGGCTCGCGCCGGACGACACGGTAACGGCGGTCGCAGATGGCCAGCAGGCCGCCGAACGACATCAGCACGCAGCCGGCCCAGATCCAGTCGACGAAGGGTTTGAAATAGACGCGGACGACCCATGCGCCTTCCGGACGCGCCTTGTCGATCGGCTCGCCGAGCGAGACATAGATGTCGCGGAAAATGCCGATGTCGATCGCGGCTTCGGTCATCGGCATCGACGAGGTCGGGTAAGCGCGTTTTTCCGGCAGCAACTTGCGTTCGCTGCGGCCGTTTCGGATCAGATCAAGGTCGCCGACCAGCGCCGTGTAGTTGGGACCCCGTTCCTGGCGGATGCCGTTGAACCTGAAGGTGTGGCCGGCGAGCGTCACCGTGTCGCCGACCTCCATCTTCACGTCCTTTTCCTGCTCGTAGCCGTTGACGATGGCCACGCCGACGACGAACACCGCGACGCCGAGGTGCGCCAGATGCATGCCGAGAAAGCTCGCCGGCGGGCGACCGCTCGTCGCCCGGACGCGCTGGACGATGTTGAGCACGCTGGTGACGACGATCCAGGCGGCGAGCAGCAGGCTCAGGGCGACCAGCGGTTTCCACTCGCCGAGGAAAAACGGCGCGGCGACGCCGACGACGGCGGCGCTGAGGAAGGCCCAGCGCAGCAGGCGGGCAAGCTCGGGCACGCTGGCCTGCTTCCAGCGGGCGAACGGCGCGACGCCGATCAGAAACAGGATGGGGAACATCAGCGGCGCGAACACCGCGTCGAAGTAGGGCGGGCCGACCGACAGCTTGCCGAGGCCGAGCGCGTCGATCAGCAACGGGTACAACGTGCCGAGCAGCACCGTACCGCAGGCGACGACGAGCAGCACGTTGTTGGTCAGCAGCAGCGACTCGCGCGAGACGAGGCCGAAGCGCCCGCCCAGCCCGACTTTGGGCGCGCGCCAGGCGAACAGCGCCAGCGAGCTGCCGATGACGATGACCAGGAAGGCGAGGATGAAGATGCCGCGCTTCGGGTCGGTGGCGAAGGCGTGCACCGAGGTCAGCACGCCGGAGCGCACGAGGAAGGTGCCGAGCAGCGACAGCGAGAACGCCGAGATCGCCAGCAGCACCGTCCAGTTCTTGAAGCTGCCGCGCTTCTCTGTGACGGCCAGCGAATGCACCAGCGCCGTGCCGACCAGCCAGGGCATGAACGAGGCGTTTTCCACCGGATCCCAGAACCACCAGCCGCCCCAGCCCAGTTCGTAATAGGCCCAGCCGGAGCCGAGGGCGATGCCGAGCGTCAGGAAGATCCACGCCGCAGTGGTCCACGGCCGCGACCAGCGCGCCCAGGCGGTATCGAGCTGGCCGGAGATCAGCGCGGCGACGGCGAAGGCGAAGGCCACCGAGAAACCGACGTAACCCATGTAGAGCATCGGCGGGTGGATGATCAGGCCGGGGTCCTGCAGCAGCGGGTTGAGGTCGCGTCCTTCCTCGGCGCCGGGCAGCAGGCGCTCGAACGGATTGGAGGTCAGCAGGATGAACAGCAGGAAACCGGCGGTGACGAGGCCCAGCACGGCGAGCACGCGGGCGACCATGGTGTCCGGCAATGCCCGCGAGAACGCCGCGACGGCCAGCGACCACAGCCCGAGCATCACCACCCACAGCAGCAGCGAACCTTCATGCCCGCCCCAGACCGCGGCGATCCGGTACGCCAGCGGCAGCTGGGTGTTGGAATGGTGCGCGACGTAGAGCACCGAAAAATCGTTCTGCACGAAGGCGATCGTCAGGCAGACGAAGGCGGCCAGCAGCGCCAGGTTCATCGCGCCGGCCGCCGGCCGGGCGATGGCGATCCAGCCGGCGTGGCGGGTATGCGCGCCGACGAGCGGCAGGATGCCCAGCACGAGCGAGACGCAGAGGGCGAGAATCAGGGCGAAATGGCCGAATTCGGGAATCATCGTGGGGTTCGCTCCTCGCGCGGGTTGATCTACGGGCTTACCGTCGTTTCCTGGGCCTTCTTCATCAGCGCCCGCGCATGCGCCTCGCCGACCGCCTGCGCGGCCTCCGGCGGCATGTAGTTCTCGTCGTGCTTGGCCAGCACCTCGCTGGCCACGAAGACACCGTCGTCGCCGATCTTGCCCTGGGCCACGGCGCCCTTGCCTTCCTTGAACAGGTCGGGGAGGATGCCCTGATAGCGCACGGCGATGTCCTGTTCCGTGTCGGTGACGACGAAGCTCAGCGTGACGCCGTCGGCCTCGCGCCGGATCGAGCCTTCCTTGACCATGCCGCCGATGCGGAAAGCCTTGCCCTTCGGCGCCTCGCCGGCAGCCACCTGCGTCGGCGAGAAGAAGAAGACGAGGTTGCTCTGGAAGGCGTTGAGGACCAGCGCGGCGACGGCGCCAAGGATGACGAGTCCGGCCAGGATCAGCAGCAGGCGTTTGTGACGGGTCTTCACGGGTTGTCCTCGCGGGGCGGGTGATGGTTATCGAGTTTCTCGGCGCGGTACTGGCGCTTCAGGCGGGCGATCAGGCTCTTCCGACTGCGGGCGAGCAGGATCGGTTCCAGGATCATCAACGCGGCCATGACGATGAACGAACCCCACACGTAGAGGCCGTGCTTGCCCATGGCCAGGAAGTCAGCCAGGCTGTTCCAGTAGATCATGACGCCTCCCTGGCGAGTTCCTCGCGCACCCACAGCGTGTCCTTTTCGCGTTCGAGCATGATCCGGCGCACGCGCATCAGCGCCACGGCGATGGAATACATCCAGCAGGCCAGTGCGCAGAGCAGCATGCCCCAGAGCATCACCGTGGCCATCGACGACTTGGCGAGGTTGACCGACGAGCCCTGGTGCAGGGTGTTCCACCATTTCACCGAGAAATAGATGATCGGGATGTTGACCACACCGACCAGCGCCAGGATCGCCCCGGCCTTGTCGGCGCGGCGCGGGTCGTCGATCGCCGACTGCAGGGCGATGAAACCGACGTAGAGAAAGAGCAGGATCAGTTCGGAGGTCAGGCGCGCGTCCCACACCCACCAGGTGCCCCACATCGGCTTGCCCCACAGGGCGCCAGTCCACAGCGAGAGGAAGGCGAACATCGCCCCGGTCGGCGCCAGCGCCTGCGCCATCATCCCCGAGAGGCGGAAGTTGAAGGCCAGGCCGAGGCCGGCCCAGAAAGCCATGACCAGATAGATGAACATCGACATCCACGATGCCGGCACGTGCAGGAAGATGATCCGGTAGCCCTCGCCCTGCTGCGCGTCGGTCGGCGCGACGAGGAAGCCGACGTAGAGGCCGGCGATGCCGAACAGCGCCGCCAGCGCCCAGAACCAGGGAATCATCCTGCCAGCGAGCGGGTAGAAGGCCTGCGGGCTGGCGAAGCGGTACCAGTTGAACAGTCGGTCACTCATTGCGTCATTCCAGGGCGATCCGTAAGGCGGCCGCGGACGGCCAGGGGGAGAAGAACACGCCGGCCAGCGCCAGCGCCGCCAGCAGGGACAGGTGCGCCTGCGCGCCGGTTCCGGTGAGGGTTGCATCCACCGCCCCGGCGCCGAATATTAGCACTGGAATATATAGCGGCAGGATCAGCAGCGAGACGAGCACGCCGCTGCCGCGTACGCCAAGCGTCAGCGCTGCGCCGATGGCGCCGATGCCCGACAGCGCCGGCGTGCCGATCAGCAGCGAGACGGTGAGGATCGCCAGCGCCTCGCCAGAGAGATCAAACTGGATGCCCAGCACGGGGGCCAGCAGGGTCAGCGGCAGCCCGGAGATTAGCCAGTGGGCGATGACCTTGCCGAGCACGATCAGTCCGAGTGGTTGCGGCGCCAGCGCCAGCTGTTCGAGCGTGCCGTCGCGGTAGTCGTCGGCGAACAGGCGCGGCAGCGAGAGCATTGTCGCCAGGAGGGCCGCGACCCACAGTACGCCGGGAGCGAGCTTGCGCAACTGGGCCGGCTCCGGCCCGACGCCGAGCGGGAACAGGCTGACGACGATGATGAAGAAGAAAAGTACCGAGGCAATATCCGAGCGCCGCCGCAGCGCCAGCCGCAGGTCGCGCACGATCACGGCGAGGATTGGCGTCAACATGCCGTCATCTCGCGAGCAAGTACTAACTCACGCACTGTACCGGCGGCGATTTCGACCGGCTGGTGGGTGGTCAGCACGGCCAGCCCGCCGCGCTGCAGGTGCGCGCCGATCAGTCCTGCGACGAGATCGACCGCGGCGACGTCGAGTGCGACGAAAGGTTCGTCGAGCAGCCACAGCGGGCGCCGCTCGTTGACCAGTCGGGCCAGCGCCACGCGCCGCTTCTGCCCCTGCGACAGGTAGCGGCAGGCCAGATCCTCGCGCCCGGCCAGCCCGAGCGTTTCGAGCGCGTCGAGCGCCTGATCCTCGTCCAGCGGCTCGTCGGCAAGTGCGGCGGCGGTCAGCAGGTTCTCCAGCGGCGTCAGCTCTTCCTTGATCGCGTTGTGATGGCCGAGATAGCACAGCTCGCGCCGGTAGTCCTCGCCGAGCTTGCCGATCGGCTGCCCGCGCCAGCGAATTTCCCCGGCGGCGGGCGGCAGCAGGCCACAGAGCATGCGCAGCAGGCTGGTCTTGCCCGAGCCGTTGTGACCGCGCAGATAGAGCAGCTCGCCCGCGTCGAGACGAAACCCGAGCCCGGCGAACAGGCGCCGGTCGCCGCGCTGGCATTCGAGGTCGGAGGTTTCGAGCATGGGCGAGGTGTCGATGGGACAGAACGGGATGAATTGTGCAGGCGCGAGTGTAGCCGTGGAT
The DNA here is from genome assembly GCA_029289235.1 of Gammaproteobacteria bacterium. Taxonomy (GTDB): domain Bacteria; phylum Pseudomonadota; class Gammaproteobacteria; order Burkholderiales; family Rhodocyclaceae; genus Propionivibrio. The sequence continues at coordinate 4,396 of JARFTZ010000012.1, read as the reverse complement.
TGACCTGCGTCAAAGAAATCGAAAGAAACGGGGATCGCGGCGCTAAGATGCGCTCCGGGGAATTCTACGGGAGGCGCAGGTGTTTCGTTTGGCAGCTCTGAAACAGCTTTCGCAACGCTCGCCGTCGGTCAGCGCCGTGCTCTCACTCGCCGGAGTGATGGTTCTGGCGACGGTGCTGTCGACCGCTGGCTTGCTGGTCGAACTGCGGAAGGAAGAGCTGGACCACGCCCGCGGCGAGGTCACGACGCTTGCCCGGGTTCTGTCGGAACAGACCGCGCGTACCTTCGACGGGGTGGCGATGGCCTTGCGTGGCGCCAGGGAACGCCTGTCGGACGATGTCGGCGCACGCCTCGATCTCGACAGCGCGCCGGTCGGTTTCATTCTCCAGGGACGCAACGCCGGCTTGCCGCATGTGAAGTCGATCTTCGTCGCGGACAGCAACGGGCGCGGCGTCAATTCGTCACGCGCGGATTTCATTCCGCGTCTCGACGTCAGCCAGCGGTCGTTTTTCCGCTATTTCGCGGACGGCGGGGACAACCCGCTGTTCGTCAGCCACCCGGAGGTCGCCCGGGTCGACGGCCAGTGGACCTTCTACGTAAGTACCCGTCTGGCGCATCCGGACGGGGGTTTTCGCGGGGTGCTCGTCGCCGCCATCAACATCGGCTACTTCGAGTCCATCTTCGAGGACGTCAGGCTCGACTTCGTCAGCCGGATCCAGTTGCTGAATCTGGACGGCGCCTTGATGGCGGGAAAGCCGAACGACGGGCTCGAACTCGGCAAGACGCCCGACAAGGCGACGGACGTCACGGATCTGCACGCCATGGCGCCGGGCAGCCTCGTCGAGGCCCGTGAACAGTTCACTGACGGCGTGCGTCTCGTCGCTTACCGCCGGGCCGGGGATTTTCCGCTGGCGATGCGGGTCGCCATCGACGAGCACGAAGCACTGACGCCGTGGCGGCGGCTCGTGCGGCCCATCGTCGCCGGCGTCGCGGTGGTGCTCTTCTTCGTCCTGGCAACGGCCGTCCTGCTGGCGCGGAACCTGGCGCGCAAGGACGCGCTGGAAGCGGAGCATCTCACCGAGCGCAGGCGCGCGGAAGACGAGCTGCGCGAAAGCAACCGGCAGCTGCAGTCGCTCTCGGCCAGCCTGCAGAACTATCGCGAGGAGGAACGCGCGCGCATCGCCCGCGAACTGCACGACGAACTCGGCCAGTTGCTGACCGGCATCCGCATGGAGGTGTCGTGGCTCGGCAGCCGGCTGCTGCCCGAGCAGCAAACGCTGGCCGACAAGGTTGCGACGGTGAAGGGGCAGATCGACCGCACGATCGCCACGGTGCGGCGGATATCCTCGGAGCTGCGGCCGCTGGCACTCGATGACCTGGGGTTGTCGTCAGCCGCGTCGTGGTACGTCGACCAGTTCTCGGCGCGCACCGGGCTGACGATCGACCTGTCCCTGCCCGACGTCGATCCGGAACGCGGCGACGCCGTGGCGACGGCGCTGTTCCGCATCCTGCAGGAATCGCTGACCAACGTCGCCCGGCACGCGCAGGCGAAGAAGGTGGATGTCCGCCTGGCGTTCGAGAACGGGGTCTGGTCGCTGAGCGTCAGCGACGACGGCGTCGGCTTTGTTCCCGAGCCAGGCAGGTGCGACAACATCGGCCTCGTGGGAATGCGCGAGCGAGCGCAGAATCTCGGCGGGCGCTTCGCGGTGAAGACGGCGCCGGGCCGTGGAACGCGAGTCGATGTCGCCATCCCCGCAACGCTGAACGAGGAGAGACAGTCGTGGAAAAAATAGCCGTATTGCTCGCGGACGATCACGCGATCATCCGCGACGGCCTGAAGCAGATTCTGGCCGACACCGACGATCTTGTCGTCGCCGGCGAGGCCGCCAACGGGCAGGAAGTGATGCAGAAGGTGCGCGAGCGTGAATGGGGCGTGCTCCTGCTCGACATTTCCATGCCGGGGCGCAGCGGACTCGAACTGCTGCACATGATCAAGGAGGAGCGCCCCGAACTGCCGATCCTGGTCCTTAGCATGCACAACGAGGAACAGTACGCCGTACGCGCGATCAAGGCCGGCGCGCACGGCTACCTGACCAAGGAAAGCGACAGCGAGCTGCTGGTGACGGCGATCCGGCGCGTGGCCAAGGGCGGTGTTTTCATCAGCGACAAGGTGGCGGAACTGATGGTGCGCGGCCTCCGTCCGGGTGACAAGCCGCTGCCGCACAATCTGTTGTCGGACCGCGAGTACCAGGTGTTCAACATGCTGGTCATGGGGCGCGGTCTTTCCGAGATCGGCGCCGAACTGTCCCTCAGCGTCAAGACCATCAGCACGCACAAGACGCGCATCCTGCAAAAGATGAATCTCGCCAACACGGCCGAACTGGTGCGCTACGCCGTCGCGCACGGGCTCGCCGAACCCGACGCGTTCTGAGCAGCGGCTCTTCCTCGCGGGTTCCAGCCTTGTAGGAATTTTCCGACAGTCAAATTAATCCCCTTCCGATGTGAGGGGGATTGGCCTTTCTCTACACTTTTCGACATCGCCGGCTGCCGTTCGCCATCGCGGATTCGCACACATTGACTGGCGTGATTCGATATCGACAAAGCGAGGTCAGACATGAAGAGAAAAAATCTGTGGGTCCAGCTTGCCGCGCTCGGTGCGTTTGGCGCATTGGGCAGCATGGCGGCGCAGGCCGCCGATCCGGCGAAGATCAACTGGAAAAAGATTCCGGCGGTCAACGTCGGGCTTTTCTACCCCGGACAATCCTCATACGAGTGGCTGACCGGCAAGGAGCATGACGGCGCCAGCAAGGTCAAGCGCGGCGAGTCCTGCGTCTCGTGCCACGACGAAAAGGACGCCGAGAAGGAACTCGGCGCGTCGCTGGTCGCCGGCGGGCCGCTCGAACCGCGTCCGGTGAAGGGCAAGGACGGCTACAAGGATCTCAAGGTGCAGGCCGCCTACGACAGCAAGAATGTCTACCTGCGCTTCCAGTGGCCGACGCTGAACGCGTATCCCGGCACCGAGCACCAGTACCTCCGCTTCGACGGCAAGGAATGGAAGGTGTGGGGCTTCCCGAAGCTCGACAAGATCGTCCAGGATCGGCACATGCAGGGAATCTACGAGGACCGCATGTCGGTGATGATCGACGATGGCAAGGTTCCCGGCTTCGACAAGCAGGGTTGCTGGCTGACCTGCCATGACGGCCAGCGCGATATGGCCAAGCAATTCACCCGGGACGAAATCGCGGCCAATGCCCTGATGAAGGCGATCAAGCGCAACGATCTACGCAAATATCTGCCGGCGAGCCGCAACGATCCATCCGACTGGAAGAGCGGCAAGACGGTGGATGAAATCAACGCAGTCAAGGCGGCCGGCGGCTTTCTCGACCTGATCCAGTGGCGGGCGCACCGCAGCAACCCGGTCGGCATGGCGGATGACGGCTACGTGCTCGAATGGCGAAACTTCGATGCCGGCAGCAACATGTTCTCCGGCAATGCCGACGCCAAGACCCACGCACCGAAGTTCATGTGGGACGAAAAGAAAGTCGGCTACAAGTCGATTACCGTCGGTGACCTGCGCAAGGGCGACCACTTCCTTATCCGCGAGCAAAACGCCGTGCCCTTCGACCCGAACGCCGGCTGGAAGGAAGGTGACATGATCCCCGACTATGTCGTCTCGCGCCAGGGCGCCAAGGGGTCGGCCGCGGACAACAACGCAATCGCCGAATGGAAGGACGGCGTGTGGACGGTGGTGATGATCCGTCCGTTGGGCCTGACCAATGCCGACGACAAGACGCTCAAGGAGGGCGGCGTCTACAACGTCGGCTTTGCCGTTCATGATGACAACATTACTACGCGCGGGCACCATGTCTCGTTCAACAAGACCCTGGGTCTCGGCGTCAAGAAAGGTACTCAGGTCGACATCAACGCCGTGAAGTTGCCGTGATTGCCTGTGACCGCTATCCGAGCGGCAATCGGGTAGCGGTCCCGGGTTTGGACGTTCCCGTTGCTGACTCGGTGCGGCAGGTGAAGGCGGGAAGGTGATACGCAGATTTTTCCAGAGGGTATGCATGCCGAAAAAACTCTTTCGGGCTGCCGGTACCGGCCTGCTCACCCTTGTGCTTTGTCTGTTCCCCGCCCTGGTTTTCGCCCAAGGCGCCGACCCGACCCCCGAGCAACTGGAAAAGACCCGGCAAGCCAACGCCGAATGTTTCGCCTGCCATGCCCCGGAGGGTTTCCAGGCCCCGCCGAAAGAGGGGCTCGACCTCGGCAAGCTGCGCGGCCTGCTGCAGCACCCCGACGTCTTCGGCCAGTCCGACCACCGCCGCCTCGCCTGCACCAAATGCCACAACGAAGGCTACGACGAACACCCGCACGCCGACGACGCGCGCGACATGACC
>JARFTZ010000011.1 GCA_029289235.1 Gammaproteobacteria bacterium | reverse complement strand
TATGGCCTCCCGGTTTGCACGCACGGCATGCAGGAGCTTCACGTCAGCCTGCTCTCGGCACAACCGAACGCCGGTTGGCTTGAAGTTCACAGCTTTCCGATCGACGCCTATACCGCCCGGCCGCTGGTCGTCGAGAACTGCCGTGCAGTGGCTCCGGACGAGCCGGGCATCGGCGTGTCATTCGATTGGGACAAGCTCCAGCCGCACCTCGTCACGAAGGAAACAGTCGTTTAGACGCCGTTCGCCGCATCGGGCGGTGTTTTTTCCGCGCGGCGCTTCGGCGCCGACTTCGCCCGCTGCATGCGGGTCAGGCGGCGGCGAATCTCGTCGGAATCCATCCACACGTCGCTGCCCTTGAGAATTCTGCTGATCTCGCTCTCGGTCAGGAAGGGGATGCAGATGCGTTCCATGACCTTCTGGAACCAGTTGCTGACGGCGATGATCTCGGCCTGCTGCTCGTTGCCCTTGCCGGCGAAGCTCCCGGAATAGATGTGGAACATCAGCTGGCAGTTGTCATGCACGATCAGCTTGTCGCCACAGAGGAAAATCAGCGCCGCCATCGAAAATGCACGCGCTTCGAGGATGGTCGCGACCCGCGCTTCGGAGGCGAGGATGTTGTTGATGATCTGCAGCCCGGTGTTGAAGTCGCCGCCCGACGAATTGAGGTGCAGGTAGATCAGGTCGGTGTCGCTGGCCGTGCGCAGCGTGTAGAACAGTTCCGTGTAGTACTGCGGCTCGAGGATGTCGCCGCACAGGTAGTACGACACTTCCCGGATCGGCGACTGGCGCTCGTAGCGGATCAGGCCCTTGAACGGAATCATCTCGACGTCCGGCTCCTGTTCGAGGTCGTGGCTGCTGACACCCTGGCGTTTCATGATCGTCTCCCGGGATGGCTTGCTTCATTATGGGCCGCGCTGCGCCGGGTTGCCAGCCGCCGTGGCGGGAGTGGTGATTTCTGATATCTTCGCCCGAATGTCGAATTCAACAACCGCCGCGTTCGCCGGTTTGCGCGACACCATTCCGTTGACCGTCGGGACGACGCCGTTCGCCATCATCTTCGGCGCGCTGGTCGTCTCCGCCGGTTTGCCGCCCGAGGCCGCGCTGGCGTTATCGACGATCGTCTTCGCCGGTTCGGCACAGTTCATCTCGATCTCCCTGATCGGCGGCGGCGCGGCGCTGCCGGTAATCTGGCTGACCACCTTCGTGGTAAACCTCCGCCATGCCCTGTACAGCGCCACGGTGCAGCCGGTCACCAAGTCCTGGCCGCTGCCGTGGCGGGTGCTCGGCGCATTCTGGCTGACCGACGAGTGCTTTGCCGTTTTCGAGCGGCGCATGCAGACCGCCGGCGCGGCGGATTCCTTGCCGTACTACCTCGGCTCGGCCGTGTCGTTCTACCTCAACTGGGTGGCGTGGACGGCGGTGGGAGCGTACCTCGGCAACCTCATCCCGGGCGTGGCGACGCTGGGCCTCGATTTCGCGATGGTTGCCACCTTCGCCGCGATCATCGCGCCGCAACTGAAGGCGCTGACCCCGGTGGCCGTGGCAGCGACGGCCGGCGCCGTCGCTCTGCTGGCGCAGGGGCTGCCTTACAAGCTCGGGCTGATGCTCGCCGCGCTGGCCGGCGTGGTCGTCGGCGTGCTGCTCGACGGCTGGCGCCGCCGTCTCGCCGCGGAGGAAGCGGCATGAACGATTTCCTGTGGGCGGCCATCCTCGGCATGTTCGTGGCGACCTACGTCGTGCGCGCCAGCTTCATCGTTTTCGGGCAGAAGCTGCGTTTTCCGCCGGCGGTGGTGCAGGCCCTCGGCCATGTGCCGGTGGCGGTACTGACCGCGATCGTGGTGCCGGAAGCACTCATGCCCGGCGGGCAATTCGATGTCTCGCCGGGCAATCCTTACCTTGTCGGAACGCTAGTCGCGGGGCTGGTGGCCTGGAAAACCCGCAACATCCTTACCGCCGTGCTGGTCAGCTTCGCAGTGTTCGGTGCGATGCGCTGGCTGCTCTGACGTCCCGTTCAGCGACGGCGCTCGTCCTCCGACCGTTGTTTCCGTTCGTGCCGGTCGTCGCGTTGTTCCCGCCGTTCACGTTGCTCGTGCCGTTCCGGACGGCGTTCCTCGCGGCGGACCTGCGTGCGGGGCTCCTTTGCTTCGCGTGATTCCGCCCGCATCAGGGTTGGGGCTTCGCGCCGTGCTTCACGGGAAGGGCGGCGTTCTTCCGTGCGTGGCCGCGGAGGTTCCTTTACCGCCGGCGAACGTTGACGATGTTCGATCTGCCGTGGGCGGTCATCTTCCCGGCGGGCGTCGCGCATGCGCGGTTCCGGGCGATCTTCGCGAAACCCGCGCACCGGCGCGACGCTGACTGCCCGGGGTTCGTCGCGATGGATGAAACGGGTCCGGCGTACGACCTCGTGCGGGCGAACGACGATGTCGTCGAGGTTGCGGATGTCGCGCACGTGCGGCTCATTGACGTGGCGGACATGGGTGCGGCTGCTCCGGTAGTACGGCACGTAGACCTCGCGTGGCGCCAGCGGGAACCAGCGGACCGGCGGCGTGCCGATGCTCACGGAGAAACTTCCGCTTGACGTTCCTATCCATGCGACCAGCGCCGGCGCGAATACCGGACGGGCGACACGGTTCCCTGGCGCCCAGGCCCAGGCGCCGCGGATGCGCACCCAGCGCCCGTAGTGGAAGGGGGCGAAGCCCCACGGCTCGCTGCCGACCCAGGTCCAGCCCCAGGGCGCGACCCAGGCCCAACTGCCGTCGCGGTACGGCGCCCAGTCGGCAGCGACGGCGCGGGGGAACCACACGGCGCCGTAGTCGGGCGTTTCGGACCAGTCGCCCCAGGCGTCGAGATCCTGCGCCCCGGTCATCTCCGGCGAAACGTAGCGGGCGGTGGCCGAAGCGCGCTGCTGCTGGTCGCGGGCGGCGCTCCAGTGCGTGAATTCGTCGCTGCTGCCTTGCGTCATCCGATAGGCGAAGCGTCCGGCGTCGTCGGTCCACAGGCGGGCGGCTTCGCCGGCCCCGATGTCGATCGCCGCATCCCGGCCGTCGGCGCGCAGCGTGCCAAAGTACGCGGTGGCGACGGTGCCTCGGGGGTCCTGGTCGACGCGGTAGATGCCTGTGTCGCGCGCCCGGAAGCGGGCGTGCGGCGTGTCGAGCAGGAAATCACGGCGGGTATCGTCGGTCGGCAGTTTGGCGATCAGCCGGCCGTCGTCGAGGCGAACATGGACGCTTTCGTCGTCAATGCGGTCGAGCACGATCCGGCTGCCGGAATCGAGCCGGAGCGTCATCGCGCCGATCTGGATCTCGGCGCGGGCGCCTGGGGCGGTGTACACGATGTCGCCACTGGTCAGCGGCTGGTTGAGCGGCGCGGCGCCGAGTTCGCCGGTCTGCGGGTTGCTCAGATAAACGTCGCCGGAGATCGACGCGATGCGACCGATGCGGCCGGGCGGGTCGTTCTGGGCGAAGGCCGGCAGGGCGACCAGCGCGGCCATGGCGGCCAGCAGGAGCGCGCGGCCGCGGCGGAGAAGGGCGGAAAGGTCGAGCATGTGTGCATCCTGTTCAGAGAGCCTGAGTCGAACAACGGTGCAGGAAGGAATCGGCCTACCGGGGAAACACTTTGTTGCACCTCGGAAGCACAGGAAAAGAAAACGGCGCCGCAGCGCCGTTTCGCGTATGGCTGCGGAACGCCGTTTATTCTTCGATCACCACGCTGCTATAAACCTCCTGCACGTCGTCCAGGTTCTCCAGCGCGTCGAGCAGCTTCTGCATCTTCACCGCGTCGTCGCCGGTGACTTCGGTTTCGTTCTCGGCCTTCATCGTGACCTGCCCGAATTCGGCGGTGAATCCGGCGGCTTCGAGGGCTTCCTTGACCGTCATGTAGTCGGCGGGCGGAGTGATGACCTCGATCGAGCCGTCGTCGTTGGTGATCACATCTTCGGCGCCGGCCTCGATGGCGGCATCCATCAGCTTGCCTTCATCGGTGCCGGGGGCGAAGATCAGCTGGCCGCAGTGCTTGAACTGAAAGGCCACGCAGCCGTCGGTACCCATGTTGCCGCCATGCTTGGCGAAGGCGTGGCGGACTTCGGCGACGGTGCGCGTCTTGTTGTCGGTGAGGCAGTCGACCATGATCGCCGCGCCGCCGATGCCGTAGCCTTCGTAGCGCACCTCGATGTAATCGACGCCTTCCAGTTCGCCGGTGCCCTTCTTGATCGCGTTGTCGATCTTGTCCTTGGGCATGTTCACGGCCTTGGCCTTGTCGACAGCCATGCGCAGGCGCGGGTTGAACGACGGATCCCCGCCGCCCATCTTGGCGGCAACGGTGATTTCCTTGGCGACCTTGGAGAAGGCGGCGCCGCGCTTTTCATCCTGGCGACCCTTGCGGTGCTGGATGTTGGCCCATTTGCTGTGTCCGGCCATGTCTTACCTCGTCTGGATTCGTGGCGTGCGCGCTGTTGCGATGACGATCGGAAGCAACGGGGCGCGATGCAAAGTGTTGATAAAGGGTTGATAATAAAAGCCGCGCATTTTATCACTTCCCGCTGGTTCTTCCTGAGGAGTTGCAATGCTTGATCCGCTCATCGTCGCCCGCAATCAACACGCCGAACCGGGCCTGCTGCCGGCGCTGGCCAACCGCCACGGCCTGATCACCGGTGCCACCGGCACCGGCAAGACGATTACCCTGCAGGTGCTCGCCGAACGTTTTTCCAGCATCGGCGTGCCGGTGTTCATGGCCGATGTGAAAGGCGATCTCTCCGGCCTCGCCGCGCCAGGCGTCGCTTCGCCGAAACTGCAGCAACGCCTGCAGATGCTCGGCATTTCCGACTGGGCGCCGGGCGGGTTCCCGACGGCCTTCTGGGACGTTAACGGCGAACAGGGGCACCCGGTGCGGGCGACGATCTCCGACATGGGACCGTTGTTGCTCGCCCGCCTGCTCAACCTCAACGACACGCAGTCCGGGGTGTTGCAGCTGGTGTTCAAGATCGCCGACGACAGCGGCCTGCTGCTGCTCGATCTCAAGGACCTGCGCGCGATGGTGCAGTACGTCGGCGAGAACGCCAGGTCCTTCACCACCGAATACGGCAACGTCTCGGCGGCGTCGATCGGGGCGATCCAGCGCGGCCTGCTGGCGCTCGAACAGGAAGGCGGCGACGATTTCTTCGGCGAGCCGATGCTCGACATCAACGACCTGCTCCAGACCGATGGCGGCAAGGGGGTCATCAACATCCTCGCCGCCGACAAGCTGATGGCCTCGCCGCGTCTCTACTCGACTTTCCTGCTCTGGCTGCTCGCCGAACTGTTCGAGCAGTTGCCGGAAGTCGGCGACATGGAGAAACCGAAGCTGGTCTTCTTCTTCGACGAGGCGCACCTGCTGTTCAGCGAGGCGCCGGCGCCGTTGCTGGAGAAGATCGAGCAGGTCGTGCGCCTGATCCGCTCGAAGGGCGTCGGCGTCTATTTCGTCACCCAGAATCCGCTCGACATTCCGGACAAGGTGCTCGGCCAGCTCGGCAACCGGGTGCAGCACGCGCTGCGCGCCTTCACCCCGCGCGATCAGAAGGCCGTGGCGACGGCCGCCGAAACCCTGCGCCCGAATCCGGCGTTCGATGCCGCGGCGGCGATCACCGAACTCGGCGTCGGCGAGGCGCTGGTCTCCTTCCTTGACGAGAAGGGGCGTCCGACCGTCGTCGAGCGCGCCTTTGTCCTGCCGCCGGCCTCGCGCATCGGGCCGCTCGATGCCGGCGAGCGGCAGGCGGTGATCCAGTCGTCGCTGGTCTATGGCGTTTACGAAAAGGTGCTCGACCGCGAGTCGGCCTACGAGAAGCTGCGGCAGGCGGTTGCCGAACCGGAGCGGACGGCGGAGAACGTTCCGGTGTCCCGGCGCACTGCGCCCGCTCCGCAGGAATCGGCGCCATCGTCCGGCGGCGGGTTGTTCGGCGGGCTGGGCGGACTCGGCGACCTGCTCGGCGGGACCGTCGGACCACGCGGCGGGCGCCGCGAAGGCGTGGCGGAGGCGCTGGCCAAGTCAGCGGCGCGGGCGATCGGCTCGCAGGTCGGCCGCGAAATCATCCGTGGCGTGCTCGGCTCGATCCTCGGTGGCGCGCGCCGGCGTTAGTCGTTCTGCAGGTAGGCGATGAACTCGTCGCACGCCAGCGGCTTGGCGAAGAGATAGCCCTGCCCGTCGGTGCATCCCAGCGCCAGCACGCGTTGCCGCTGCTCTTCAGTCTCGATGCCTTCGGCAATCGTCTTCAGGCCGAGCTGTGCGGCCAGTTGCAGGACGATGCCGGCGATGCTGAAATCGCCCTCGCAGCTCTCCTTGCCGCTGATGAACGTGCGGTCGATCTTCAGTCGGTCGACGTTCAGCTGGCGGACGATGTTCAGCGACGAGTAGCCGGTGCCAAAATCGTCGATCGAGATGGCGATGCCGGCGCTGCGCACGGCGGCGAGCTTCTGCTCGATCAGTTCGATATTGTCGATGGCCACCGATTCAGTCAGCTCGATCTCGAGCATCCCCGGCGGCGTGCCGAACTCGTGGATAGCCGCGGCCAGCTTGTCGACGAAGTCCGGTTCGCGGAGCTGTATGTGCGAGACATTGACCGCCATGCGCAGGCCGGCGTGTCCGCAATCGGCGAGTTGACGTTGAAACTGCAGTGCGCTGCGGGCAACCCAGTCGCCGATCGGCACCATCAGCCCGGACTGTTCGGCCAGCGGGATGAAAGTGTCCGGCGGAATGAAGTCGCCCTGCTCGGTACGCCAGCGCAGCAGGGCTTCGGCACCGACCACGCGCCCGCTGGCGAGCTCGACGAGCGGCTGGTAGACAAGGAACAGACGTTCCGCCGAGAAGGCGAGGCGCAGCCGGTTGAGCAGTTGCATGCGCGCGCGGGCCGAGGCGGCGTGCGCCGCTTCGAAATAGAGGGCCTTGCCGCGGTTGAACGATTTCGCCTGTTTCAGGGCAACGCTGGCGTTCTTCAACAGCTCGACGGCTTTCTCCGGGCCGTCGCCCAAGCGTAGCAGGCCGGTGGTTGCGGAGAGGCGCAGCTTTTCGCCGGCAACCTCGTACGGCGTCGAGAAGACTGATTCGATGCCGGTGGCGTTGACCTCGCCGTGCGGACCGAGAACGCCGAAGACGTCGCTGCCGATCCGGGCCACGTCGACGGCCGGCGAGAAGCTCTGTCGCAGGCGTTGGGCGACCGCCTTGAGCACCGCGTCGCCGAATTCCTGGTCGAGGACGCTGTTGATGTCGGCGAAACCGTCGATGTCAATCAGCGCCAGCGTGTCCGATTCCGCCGAACGCAGGTCGACGCGGGCGACGAAGCTGTTGCGGTTCGGCAGCCTCAGCAGCGAATCCTCGTAGGCGAGGTCGGAAATCCGCCGGAGCAGAACGATGTTGTCGAAGGCGACGGCGATGTTGCTGCAGAACAGTTCGAGCAGTTCCAGATCGATCGCGCTCAGCTGGTGGTCGACGTCGACAAAGGCCGCGATCGAGATGCCGCCGGGAGCACTGAAGTACAGCCGGGTGGTTTGCCCGAAGTGGTGGCAGCGGTCGCTCAGCGATTTTTCCAGTTCGATGCGTACCCGGGGATCGGGGATGCTCTTGAGCGACAGCCCGATCCATTCCGAATAGCGGCCGGCGGCGGCGAGAATGTACGGGTGCGCCTCGTTCTGTGTCTCGTCCGGGCTGGCCGCTGCGCAGACGACACCTTCATCGGGAACCGAGAGCAGCGCGCACAACTGCGTGACGATGCCTTCGGCGAAGCGGCGCAAGCCCTTCGGACGGCTCAGGTCGGTGCTGGCCGCGACGATCATCTCCAGTCCGCGGCGGTTGGCCTCGAGCTGGTGGATCTGCCAGTAGGAGCGGACGGCGACGGTCAGGCTGGTGAACAGGCGGACGCGAGTGAGTTCCGATTTCGTCTTGTAGTCGTTGATGTCGTAGTTGCGGATGGTGTCGATCTCCGGGGCATAGCCCGGCTGGCCGGTACGCAGGATGACGCGCAGCGCATGGTTGCCGAGCTCTTCCCGAACGTAACGGACGAGTTGCAGACCGGCATCCGGTGTTTCCATTACCACATCGAGCAGCATCACCGCGAGATCATCGTGTTCGGCCAGACGGGTGCGTGCCTCCTGCGCCGAGTAAGCATGGACGAAGTTGACGGTCCGGCCCTCGATCAGCACCCCGCTCAGGGCGAGTTCGGTGGCCTGGTGGACGTCCGGCTCGTCGTCGACGATGAGCACGCGCCAGGCGGGTTTCCCGGCCGTGGCGACTTCATCGCCCTCGTTGAGGAAGGACATCATCTCGTCAGTATTCGCTGGAACCATCAGATAGTTCTCCGTGATTTCTTCGTCACGCCATGTTATCGGGAAGGAGGCTTCGTTGGCATTGCGTCCGATCGGTCCGCTTGCTTCAGGTCGCTGCGCTGTTCCGGGGCCACGACAGGCAGGTCCATGCTGAAGCGCGTTCCCTCGCCGGGATTCGACTCGACCCGGATATGGCCGCCGAGGACGCCCGTGACGAGGTTGTAGGCAATGCTCAATCCGAGCCCGGAGCCGCCCGTGCCGAGACGAGTGGTATAGAACGGATCGAAAATTCGCGCCAGATTCGCGGCGGCGATCCCGTTGCCGTCGTCGGCGACGACGATGCGGGCGCTGCTGTCGAGAATTTCGCCGGAAATGCCAATGGTGCAGGACGGGCGGCCGGCCGCGCCGTGGATGACCGCGTTGTCGATCAGGTTGGTGAGCACCTGTTCCAGCGCGCCCGGATAGCTGTCCAGGGCGATGTCGGCGGGGATGTCGATCTCGAACCGGACCGGCGCGTGCTTGTGGCGGAGCTTGACCGCCGCCATCATCTCTTCCAGCGTCTCGCGCAACCGGAATTCGCGCCGCCGCGCGCTGGTCTGGTCCACGGCCACCTGCTTGAAATCGTGCACCAGCCGCGCGGCGCGCTGCAGGGCGCTTTGCGCCAGGGCGCCGGCCTGTGCGATGTCGTCGAGCATGGCGTCGAGCTGCGAGCGGCGGATGCCGGCGTCGATCTGGCGGCGCAGCTCGACACACTTGTCGCAAATCGTGCTGACGACGGTGACGCCGGTGCCGATCGGCGTGTTCAACTCGTGCGCGACGCCAGCGACCAGCGATCCGAGCGAGGCCAGTTTTTCCGCCTGGACGAGGTGGCTCTGCATCCGCTGCAATTCCCCCAGCGTCGACTGCAGGCGGGCGTTAACCGCCTTCAGCGCGTACGTGCGTTCTTCGACCTGCTCCTCCAGGGAGTCGACCGATTCGGCGAGGGTCTGGCGCATGCTGTCGAGGCGCTCGGCGAGGTTGCCGAATTCGTCGCAGCCGAAACTCGCGACGGGTGTCTGCAGGTCGCCGCCGGCGATGCGTTCGGCGCTTTCTCCGAGCGTGCGCAAGGGGCGCAGTACGCGCCGGGATAGCCAGAGGCCGAGCAGGGCCAGGGACGCCAGTAGCTGGATGGCGATGATGACGGCCAGACGCCACGAGGCCCGCCAGGCTTCGTCCGTGGCCGCCTGGGTCGAATAGCGGAGCGTGATCTCTCCGAGTCGCTCGCCGTTGTGGCGGATCGTGCGCGAAACGACGATCGGTTCCGTTCCCGGGGCGGCGTCATTGCGGTGGCTGAGTACCGTTTTCTGCGCTGGATCGGTGACGTCGATCGCGATGACCGACGGATCGGCGGCAATGGCGGCGATCAGCGGTTCTGCGCTGTCCGGGGCCATGTCCCAGAGCGGTCGTTCCAGTCCGGCTTGCAGCAGGTCGGTGAGTTTTTCGCTGCGCGCGCGCGCGTCACTGGCGATGGTTTGCTGCAGGTTCAGATAGATCATGATCAGACCGGCGGCGATGCCGGGCACGACCAGGGAAGAGATGACGGCAAAAACCAGCGCGCGCCGCAACCCGCGCTGTTTGGTGGCGAGGTCACGCGTGCACGGCGGTCGGGGCGGCAATACCGCAGAACTCACGGGCGGGCTCCTCGTTGTGTGCCGGCTTCCTTTGCTTCGCGGAAGACCGGGTCCATCAACTGGTATTCGGTCAGGAAATCATCGAGTCTCCCGCTGTTCCGCAGCGCGGCGAGTCCCTGGTTGAAGCGCTCGATCAGCGATGGGGCGGCCGGGTTCCGCCGTGACAGGGCCAGGCTGATCGGAACGCGGCTAAGGCTGCGCGGATGGTAGGTGATCTGTTCGGCCTGGTGCGGGGTGAACGCGGTCCGCAAAAGATAGAGTCCGACGTCGAGGTCCATGGCCACGGCGTCGAGGCGGTTTTCCAGCAACTTGCGGAGGTTCTGTGCGTCGAGCGTGACGGTTTCCACGCGCAGGAAGCCGTTACGCACGGCATGATCCCATTCCTCGCCATACGAATAGCCGGTCGTGGCACCCAGCCGCCAGCGCTTGAGATCCTCGACCCGGAGCCAGCCGATCGGTGCGGCCTTGCGGTAGAACAGCACCTTGTCGACATGGATTACCGCTTCGCTCATGACGAAGTCCTTCTGGTGTGCCGCATTTTTGGCCCAGCCGACGGAGCCGTCCCTGGCGCCGCTACGGGCGTAGTCATAGGCGCGCTTCCAGGGGAAATAACCATACTCCACCGTGATGCCGACCTGTTTGAATGCTTCGGCAACCGTGCGGGACAGCGGTCCGCCGTCGGGCAGGCGGTGCGAAGTGAAAGGCGGCCATTCACCGTTGGTGATACGCAGCGTTTCCGCCACTGACGGGACGGAAATGGCAAGGAGGTGCAATGGCGCGACAAGCGCGAGAAAGTGAAAACGCATGGTCGTGGCTATCCGGCTCGGGGCGTCGTGGATTATGACACTATAGATCAGGCGCCCTGCGCGCGCCGGGCGCTAGCTGTAGCGCGGGTATTGGCTCAGACGGGTTTCGCTGCGCTCAAGCCAGCCGAGAATGGGGGGCGGCAGTGGCATGCCGGCCGAGTCGTTCAGCGCGTCGCTCATCCGCCGATAGGCTTCGTGGATGATGTCCGTCAGCTGCCAGCGCGTTTCACCGATCAGAATGTCCAGTTCGACCAGGGCTTCCGGGTCTTCGCTCACGGCGTCGGCCACGGCCTCCACCTGGTCGAGGTCGAAGCCCGCATCGGAGAGCGTGCGCCTGAGTTCGGCGAGGCGCTCATCGATCACCAGGCTGATCAGCGACGTCGCCGCGTTTTTCGTGCTTTGCGAAAACGTGCGGAACGTTTCGCTCCAGTCGCTGAATACGTGCGCCAACTCGTCGAGCCTGGGCGGGAGTCGGGAGAGGTTGGCGAAGGCGGTCGAGTGATCGTCGTCTTCCCGATGCCCGGACTGCATGGCGGCGACCAGGGCGATCAGCCGGTTGCCCAGGTCGCGGTTGAATTTCTTGTGGTTCAGCCGGAGGAGAACCGACAGCTTGGCCAGATTCTGCGACTGCGGACTGCTCTCGAAAACCGTGTTGGCTACCTCGGCGAGCATCAGGATCTGTGCGTCGCGCGAGATTTCGCCACCCTTCAGTCCGCGTGGATAGCCGCTGCCGTCGAGTCGCTCGTGGTGTTCGAACACCGTCCGGCTGATCTCCGGGTGATACTCGGCATATTGGCGCAGGATCAGGTAACCCGAAATCGGGTGAGCGTACAGGTGGTGGCGCTCGGATTTCTGCAGGCGGCGTCCGGGACGGAGCAGGTCGGGCGGGATGTGCAGGATGCCGATGTCGTGCAGCAGCGCGGCGGCGGCAAGGTTGGTGAGTTCCTTCTGGCTGAGGAAGAAACTCTTGACTGCGAGGTGCAACGCGACCAGGGTGACGCGCAGCGAGTGGTTGTACACCTCCGGGCGCTGGCTGGCCGCGACAGTCAACTTGAAGGCGATCGGCGGCGTCAGGGGAATTTCGTCGATGGCTCGGAGCGTCCGGCCGAGCAACCCCGGGTCGGCGCGCAATACGGCGAGGGCCGGGTCATCATCGAGCAGCTTCCGGGCGTCGTCGCGCAGCACCTGGCGGGTGATGCCATTCTCGACGTCGAGACATTCGTCGATCCTGGGGATCAGCTTGTGGGCGACAAGACGGTCGAACAGCGCCGAGTCGACCCGTGCTCCCTGGTTGACCAGCTTGATCCGGTTGCGGGTAAAGATCGGCTGGTTGGTGACAACCGCGCGCTCGTCGCCCATGCGGGTGACCGCCCGCACGTAGTGCTCGTCGTGGAGCCTGTCCATGTTGTTTTGCGCTCAGGCGGCGACGAGAGAACCGGCCACCTTGCCGAGCAGTCTGTCGCTGGTGCGGATGTGGCGGAGCAGCCATTCACATAGAAACGCGCTGCTTCTCTCCGACAGGGCGATCTCTCCGCGATGGAAGCTCCGCTGCAGTTTGGCGATGTCCGAGAGCAAGCCGTCGTGCTGGCTCTTGTGGGCGGCGAAATCGAGGTATCCGATGCGCTGCATCAGTTGTTCCTCGCGCGCGAAATGCGCCGTGGTGAACGTGAGCAGTTCGCCCAGGATCCTGCCGAGTTCCGCCGGCGCTTCCCGGGTGGAGAGCGCCTCTGCGAGTTGGTTGACCAGCGCTACGAGATGTCTGTGGTCACTGTCGATCATCGGGTTGCCTACGTCCAGATCGTCGGACCATGCGAGCATTGCCAAGATATTCCCCACCTTTCCTTGAACCGCAGGCATCGTAGCACCGTTCGTTCTGTCGCATAAGGCGCTTGAAGGCGATTGTGGCGCATTGCCATCCGCCGTTCCAGCGCGCATCATTTGTGTCTTTCCTGCTGCTTCCGGACGATTCGTCCATATCCCCGATGAACTGGAAACACTGGTCTCCGGACCGTCTTGGCGTCGTGCTCGCCGTCCTTGCCGCCTTCGGTTTTTCCTTCAAGGCGATCCTCATCAAGCTGGCCTATGCCGTGCCGATGGCCGTTCCTGTGCATCCGGTGACCCTGCTTTCCCTGCGCATGACGCTCTCGCTGCCGGCCTTTCTCTGGGTCGCGTGGCGTGCCGGGCGTTCGGCGCCACCGCTGAGCCGGCGCGACTGGGCTGCGCTGCTGGCGCTCGGGCTGGTCGGCTACTACGGCGCCAGCCTGTTCGATTTCCTCGGCCTGCAGTACATCTCGGCCGGACTCGAGCGGCTGATACTGTTCACCTATCCGACGCTGACCATCCTGATCGGCGTGGTGTTTTTGGGCAAGACGCTGCAGCGCAACGAACTGCTGGCGCTTCTGTTCTCGTATCTCGGGATCGGCCTGGCCTTCGCCCATGACCTGGAGTTTTCCGGCGAGACCCGCGCTGTGCTGGTCGGCGGCTTGCTGGTCTTCGCTTCGTCACTGACTTACGCGCTTTATCTTTCCGGCAGCGCGCCGATGATCAAGCGCCTCGGTTCGGCGCGTTTCACCGCGCTGGTGATGATCGTCGCGACGCTCGCCGCGCAGGCGCACTTTTTCGTCGCTCAGCCGCTCGAAGCCTACCGTCTGCCGGCCCGAACCTACGCCTACGTGGCGGCCATCGTCGCATTTTCGACGGTCATGCCGATGTTCATGCAGTCGGCCTCGATCGCCCGGATCGGTCCGGCACGTTCGGTGCTGATCGGCACCATCGGCCCGGTGCTGACGATCTTTTTCGGCTGGTGGATTCTCGGCGAGCCGATGTCGCTTGCCCAGATGGCCGGCACCGGCCTGGTGCTCGCCGGGGTCCTGCTGGTCAGCCGGCGGAGTTGATAGCCGGCGGGGCTTCGACGGTGACCGTGACGCGCTGCCGTTCCGCGTCGGCATAGAGCACCATCGTCTTTGTCTTGACATCTACGACGCGGACGATGTCGGCCCATTCCCTGGCTTCCGGGAGGAGGCGGCTCAACCGGTTGGGCTGGCGCCGGATGGCTTTTTCGTTGATCCGGTTGCCTTCCGCATTCGGGAAAAGCGCGAAATAGAGCATGTCGGCCTCGACCAGCTCGTTGATGAAGTGCGTGCCGAGGGAGACGTCGGGCGTCAGCGAGTCGTGCATGGCGACGATCTCGCACAGTGCGGTGACGTTGTTGATGTCCGAGAAGGCGACCGGGATGCCGAGCCACAGGTCGCGCGAACCCCAGCGGCCGGGACCGAGCAGGAGGAGCGTCTTCCCGGCGCTGGCCTGGTTGAGCTTGCCGATGATCCGGGCGATGGCGAGGCGCTCGCTCTGGCCGAGCTGGCCGTAACTGCTTGGGGTGACGTAGATGATCCGGTCCGGGCGGATGACGCGGCTGGGGCCGATGACGGCGCCCTGGGCCGCCACCAGGCTGGGCGCAAAGGCGGGAGGCTCGGCACGGACTTCGCCATTGGTTCCGCGCACCTGCATCGGCCGGCACTGCAGCAGGTTGATGCGGTAGTTGAGATCGGACAGCACGTTGAGCGTGAACTCGATTTCCACCGGATGGCGGTAAGCTGCCTGAAGGTTGTCCAGCAGCGTGCGCAGGGTGTCGACGAACGAGGTTTTCTTGAGGAGGCCGTCGAAGGTCAGGAAGGGCGGACGGTCCGGCTGCTCCCGCGTTGTGAACAGTTCAAGCGGGAAGTCTTCCTCGCCCTCGGTGAGTTCGGCGAACGGGCCGGTGATGATGCGATTCTGTTCGAGGTCGATGGCGTCCATCCGCCGCTGCGCGTGCCGGGCGATCGCGCCGAAGTTGGTCTCGGGGCGCAGTTCCGGCGCGTTCAGGGCAATGAGCCGGGTGTAGTCGTCGTCGGCGCGGTCGACGGCGCGGGTGCCGAGGCCGGCGACCAGGCGGACGACACCGGCCTGCATGTCGATGCGCGGATTCCAGCGATAGGGGTTGAACGACAGTCCGACTCCGGCGGCGTGCGGGTGGAAGTGGCGGTGGCCGGCGGTTCCCGAAACACGCATGATCAGCAGCGCCATCTGCTCGTGCGCATCGAGCAGCCCGCGCCGCTGGCGGTAGCGCAGCGCCTTTTCGGCGAGGGTGCTGGCGTAGACCTGGCGCACGGCGTTCAGCAGGTCCTCGAGGCGTTTCTCGCGCGGTCCGCGGTTCGCGCAGAACACGCTGTCGTACTGGCCGGCGAAGGCGTTGCCGTACTGGTCTTCGAGCCGCGAACTGGAACGGACGATGAACGGCCATTCACCGAAATAGTCGAGCATTCCCTCGAACTGATGCAGCGTCGAGGCGGTGAATGAGCCGCGCATGATGCGCTCGTGCGCCTCGTCGATCTGGTTGAGGAACGTCGCCGGATCGCGTTGCTGCCGGCGGATCCACCAGAGGCCGTTGCGCACGAGGAAGGTGTCGAAGACTTCGGTGCCGACAAAGAATGAGTCGTGTGCTTCGAGTTGCGCGTGCAGCGCCGGCGCATCCCGGCGCAGGATGGCGCGGGCGAGGAGCATGCCCAGTGCCTTGCCGCCGACGCTGCCGATGCCGATCATGCGCTCGCGGATGGCGAGCAGGTCGTCGAGGGTGAGGTAATTCCGGATCAACGGCGCCATGCCCGGATCGGCCGGGAAGAGCAGCTTCGCCAGGCAGTCGAACCAGAACGTCTCGCCGGCGGGGTCGGGCGTGCCGGCGCGCCGCTTTTCGGCGACGGCGCGGGCGGCGGCGAAATGGCGCCGCCAGTGGCTGACGATCCGGTTGTCGTCGAGCCCGCGCCAGCCGGACCCGGCGAGGATTTCCGAGACCGTGCCGCTGTCGGTGACCGGCCGGAAAGTGTCTCCCGCTTCCCAGGCGTGGATCAGGTTCATCGCCGCCGCCGAGCGGTGCTGGACCTTGAGCGGCCGGATGTAGAGCCGGTCGTGGCAGCGGAAGACGTCGAGCAGGAACTGCGTCGTCTCGGTGATCATCTGCAGCGCCCCGGCTGCATGGGTATTCCGCAGGATGGCAAAGTAGGTCACCGTGTCGAGGTCGAACAGCCGCGGGCAGGTCAGGCGGAAAAAGTTGCCCATCATCCGGTCCGATTGCCAGGCTTCGGCGAGGTCCGAGAGGCAGTCGAAGACGTACATGGTCTCCGGTCCGGTCGCCTCGATCACGGAGTGAACCTGGTCGACGAAGGCGTCGAAACCGTCCGCGGGGCGCGGATGGTGAATCTCCGCGCCGGAGTCGTCGTCGAGCAGTGGCCAGTGCTCGGCGAAGCGGAAATAGATCAGTCGCCGCTTCTGCGCGTTGGCGGCTTCCGCGTAGCGCGTCACCAGCGAGCAGTATTCGTCGAGCGACTGGATCTGCCAGACGATGTTGTCGCCGCGTTGCACGCCGCGCAGCACGGCGTCGAGGCCGGACAGGCCGGTGGTGGGGGTGAATGAGTTGGGGCCGGGCATTTTGGGCTGGGATTCAACGGGTATCGATGGAGGACCGAGTGAAGGATAGCGCGAACTGGCGTGCTGGCACGGAATGGATGTTGCGACAGGCGAAGTGGCGTGCTTTGAGGGAAATACGCACTGTAATGGTGCAAAAAATAACTTATGTCGAGCGTTTCCCTTCGGAGTATGTGGCGATCAGGCAACATTGTGCAAAAAAAGGCACAACATATGTGCATTTAGAACAATGGTGCCCATTTATGAGGCAGAATCGTGGCTCCGAAAATTTTGTCTCTATTTTTTTATGGGGAATGTGAAATGAAGTACAAGTCGTTCGATGATTTCATGAGCGGGGTTCGCCAAGGCAGTGATCACCAGCCGGAATACCTGCAGGCCGTGACCGAGGTCATGGAAAGCCTCTGGCCGTTCGTCCAGAAGAACCCGCACTACGCCGAGCAGTCGCTGCTCGAACGGCTGATGATGCCCGAGCGGATCATCGTCTGCCGCGTCGCCTGGGTCGACGACAAGGGCGAAGTGCAGGTCAATCGCGGCTACCGCGTCCAGCACAGCTCGGCGATCGGTCCGTACAAGGGGGGCATGCGCTTCCATCCGTCGGTCAACCTGTCGATCATGAAATTCCTGGCGCTGGAACAGACCTTCAAGAACTCGTTGACGATGCTGCCGATGGGCGGCGGCAAGGGCGGCTCCAACTTCGATCCGAAGGGCAAGAGCGACGGCGAGATCATGCGTTTCTGCCAGGCCTTCATGGCCGAAATGTTCCGCCATATCGGTTCGGACACCGACGTGCCGGCGGGTGACATCGGCGTTGGCGCGCGCGAGATCGGCTACATGGCCGGGATGATGAAGAAACTCAGCAACAAGACTGACTGCGTGTTTACCGGCAAGGGCCTGTCCTACGGCGGCTCGCTGATTCGTCCGGAAGCGACCGGTTACGGTGTCGTCTACTTCGCGCAGGAGATGCTGCTGCAGCGCGGGCGCAGCTTCGACGGGCTGCGGGTGTCGGTCTCCGGCTCGGGCAACGTCGCCCAGTTCGCCATCGAAAAGGCCATTTCGCTGGGCGCCAAAGTCGTCACCGTCTCCGACTCGGCGGGTACGGTCGTCGATGAGAAGGGCTTCACCACCGAGAAGCTGGCCGAACTGATGCGCATCAAGAACGTCGAATACGGTCGCGTCAGCGAGTACGCCAACCGCGTCGGTGCCGAGTACTATCCCGGCATCCGGCCGTGGGCAGTGCCCGTCGATCTGGCGCTGCCGTGCGCCACGCAGAACGAGATCGACGAGAGCGACGCCGCGACGCTGATCAAGAACGGCGTCGTCGCCGTCTGTGAAGGCTCCAACATGCCGAGCACGATCGAGGCGACCAAGCTGTTCGAACACAACAACGTGCTGTTCGCGCCGGGCAAGGCCAGCAACGCCGGCGGCGTGGCAACTTCCGGCCTCGAAATGAGCCAGAACGCCATGCGCCTGTCGTGGACGCGCGAGGAAGTCGATGCGCGCCTGCACGGGATCATGCACAAGATCCACGAAGAATGCCTGTTGCACGGCCGCCGTCCGGATGGCTCGGTCAGCTACCTGCACGGCGCGAACATCGCCGGCTTCGTCAAGGTGGCCGACGCGATGATCGCCCAGGGCATCGTCTAACCGGCTGCAGTCGTCGTCTCAGACCGGGGGCGGTGCTCGTCCCCGGTGCATTCCCCGCCGTGAAGGCGTTGTTCTGGCCAGCCCCGGTTATCCGCTGGCCTCGGTCAATTGATCGTGAAGGAGCGTCGCATGGATTCGATATCCCTCCCGTACGGGACAGCCCACGTCAAGTTCTCCGTCATTACCCATCTTTTTGCCGCCGCCATGTGCCCGCCGCCCGATGAGAGCGGTGTTCGTCCCGGCTACGACGGGGTTCGCGGCGTCGTGGACCGAAAACTCTCCCGGGCGGTCGAGGTGGGCGATCTCTCGGCGAAGGATCCGCTGACCCTGGCGCCGCACCGATATCCGGTCGGCGACGCCCTGCGCGAGGCGGTGGTTGGCGTTGATGAATTGCGTCAATATGCCGCCCGGCACGGACTGCCGACGATCAATCCGGTCGTTCGGGCTGCGGACCCGTCCGCCGGTGTGTCGCTCGAAAGGGCGGTCTAGCTCAACCGAATGGTCCGTGACGCCACTTTTTGTGGCGTCCGGGAATAACAGGCGAGCGGACGAATGCGATGATCGTTTCTATCGCGGGGATGCCTCTCCCCGGAGACAGGTCCTTGCCGACGCCAGCAGTATCCACAGCAGGCCCAGCGGAATGATCAGTGTCTCAAGCAGGAAAATGACCATCAGCCGAACGATCTGCTCCGGCCATTCTTCGGCGGCCTTCAGCAATCGGTCAATCTTGCCGGCCGGGTTGAGGTCCTGCGGGGACAGGCTTTTTATCTTGTCCCAGATCCCCGCGTTTTCGGATAGGGGAGACTGCGGGATCGATTTTTGCGCCTCGCTCGTGCCGGCCTCGATACGGGAGTGTGTGGCGGAGTATTCCTGTGCCAGGAAATTCTGGAAGAGAACGTCGGTGCCGACGGTGACTGCGGGGATCGCAAAGCGCAGAACGACGGAAACCACCAGAAGCCTCGTGGCCCAGGGCGAAACGGGCGCCCGCCAAAAATACAGAGCGCACCAGAGCAAGGTCGCCACGGTCAGAACGGTCGACAGCAGCCAATGTCCCCCGATGCCGATCAGCACGTGCTGAATGCCGAATGAAACGCTTGCGATCAGCATCAGGTTGGAAAAGCTTTCGATCAGATCGTTGAGAGGGTCGAGTGCTTCTCCCGGAGCGAGGCTGACGCCGACACCGGCCGGCTCGACCGCAATGCTCGTTCCCTGGAGAACCGAGATGGCCGCGTTGAGTGCCCTGGCGGTGGCAAAACTGACCAGGGCGCGTTTCAGACCGGCGTCGACCTTTTCGATCGCCACCGAATCGAACGGACTGAGCCATGAACTGGCAACGAGGGCGACGAGAAACAGCGGCAGTAGCGATTTCTTGATCCAGTCCATGTCGGTCCTTTCGAGATAGGTGAAAACTGCGGTCGGGTGTTGAAGGCGGCAGGTTGATCGCGCTCACGGCGCTCGGTGCGCATGTTATCCCCTGGCGGTCTTTCGCACAGAAGTGCAGCGCATGGCTGACGCAGCGAGGAATCAATTTGGTGGCCTCGTGTCCATCGCTGAGAGAATCGGATGAGGAGGACTTGTCGATGGAAACTGCAACCTTGGGCGGAGGGTGCTTCTGGTGCCTGCACGCGGTGTTTGCGGAAGTTGCCGGCGTCGTGCGCGTGCGTTCGGGCTATGCAGGCGGGCACGTGCCGCGACCCGACTACGAGGCCGTTTGCCGGGGCGATACCGGTCATGCCGAAGTGGTCGAGATTCGCTTCGATCCGGCGCAGATCAGCTACCGACAACTGCTGGAGGTGTTCTTTGCGATTCACGATCCAACGACGCTGAATCGGCAAGGGGCGGACGTCGGAACCCAATATCGTTCGGTGATTTTCACCCATTCGGCTGAACAGGCGGAGATTGCGCATGCGGTGAGCGCAGAGATCGCCGGCGACTTGCCGGCGCCGGTGGTCACCGAGGTGCTGCCGGCGCCGGAGTTCTTCGCCGCCGAGGATTATCACCAGGAGTACTACCGCAAGCACCCGAACCAAGGGTATTGCGGCTTCGTGATCGCACCCAAGCTGGACAAATTCCGGGAGAAGTTCGCCGACCTGATGCGTTGAGGCTCCCCGCTGCTACGACAACGCCGAGGCCCGGCACTTGTCGCAAACGTCCCAGGGCAGGCAATCGCAAACACGCGCTTGCGGAGCGTAGTTGCTGCCCGTAATCAGGCCATTCCCGGCCCGCGTCTGGTTTGCCGGAACAGCCCTCTCTTTCGCTCCTGCATCGGGGAGCGAGTCAGTTCCCGCGCTCGGCATCCACCTGGAAAACGGTGTGGTATCCGCGACGTTCTCGATATACCAGACCTTCCTTGCGGGATCCCACCGGGCGCCCAGTCGCTTGGCCTCATCCTTTTCCGCATAGGGAACCCGCAAGTCTTTTTTCATTAATCATCTACCTCAATTTGGGCGGCGTGTAGCCGTGCCAAGGGAAAAGTGGCGCATTTGCCGTGTCGCCGATAGGCTGGACCGATCCGTCGGGGCGTGTAATAAACAACGTGGCTGCGATTGCCAGTCCGTTTGTAACGAGGTCATCAAGCAAGGCTCGTATGTCGGCCTCTGGAATCTCGAAAGGACCTCCTGCGTTTTTCATCATTAGTGTAACTCTCAGGCAAGTAGAGATTATGATTCTGTCGAGCTCAGAGCATCTGCTTCCGGGGCGTCCAGGTAAATACGAAGGAACTCATAGCACAACAGGAACAACGCCGCTCATGAGAAAAGGGGGGCTCTAGCTGTTGGGCGGGCATGAAAAATCCGCCTGATACAACGCCTTGATATTAGAAGCGGTTCCCTGCACAGTGATGGGGGGGAGTTTTCGGCGATCCGGGTTTTGCGCAGTTGGTAAACGTCCAGGGGGGGAGGGATGAAACATGCAAATCAGCAAGGATTCGTTGTTGTGGGCGATCATTTCGTTGCTGATCGGGACAGTTTTTGGTTCCGGTGCCATCTGGCAATGGCAGAAGAACAATCTGGAGCGCGAACGTTTTGAGTTCGAGAAGGTTACCAAGGCGATTGAGATCAGAAAACGCATGGATGATGTATACAGTTCGATTCTCCAGCTTAGTGACGATTACATCAAAGTCAGCAACGCCTACTACAAAAGCAACAATTCGAGTGCCGCCAACGAGATGCGACGTCTTATCGCCCGGTTGGACGTGCTGAAAAGTGATTACACGGCGATTGAGAATACGTTGTCGGTGATTGAACACCGGGTGCCGAGGACGATACAGATTGATTTCATACCCCCTGCGCCACCTGCAAATCTGCGAATTCAGTAGCAAAAACGGGGGAAAGTGTTGAACTGCGGTTGCTTCTTCGCCCCACAACGCCCCGGCGCTTTTGTTCGGAGCGCTGGCGGATATTTAAAGAGGTCTCGGATTGAAGCGTCCTGCATCAAGTACGTGCGCAGGATATGTCACAGCAGGAGGTCGCTATGGAGATGAAGCGGATCAGTTCAGGAAAGCTGAGGGCAATTGGATATGGGCAGCGTGAACGCATTTTGCGGGTCGAATTCGACGATGGACGCGTGATCGACTACGCAGGCGTAGGCGACGAGATCTGGCGTCGCTTGTCGAGTTCAGGTTCGGCATGGAGTTATTTTCGCGACAACATCGAGGAAGAGTTTTCCGCTCGTCCGGTCTCGGCGACTTCAACCAAGAAATCCAATCCGCTCGATGATCTGTTCAAAAAATGATCTTCTTGCGGGGTGTTGAGATAGAAAGGGTGTGGCGGCGCGAAATCGCTTGCGAGAAAATGAAAAAGCCACCCCGAAGGATGGCTTGATGCAACGGGCTCGGCGGCAAGGCTTGCAGTGCTTGAACAGCCGTTTCGTCGTGGGAAGCTTTCCGGAAAGCTGTTTTACCGTTGCCTTGCTGCAAGCGATCAAACGCCCAGCCGCTTGCAGATCTCCAGCGTCAGACTCGACTGGTTCATTGAGTAGAAATGCAGCCCGGGCGCGTCGCCGTCGAGTAGCCGTTGACACAGTTCGGTGACGATGTCGAGGCCGAAAGCGCGAATTGAATCCGCGTCGTCGCCGAAGCTTTCGAACTTGCGGCGCATCCAGCGCGGGAGTTCGGCGCCGCAGGCGTCGGAGAAGCGCGCCAGCTTGGAGAAGCTGGCGATCGGCATGATGCCGGGGATGATCGGGATGTCGACGCCGGCCGCGCGCACTTCATTGACGAAATGGAAGTAGGCGTCGGCGTTGTAGAAGTACTGGGTGATCGCCGAATCGGCGCCGGCGCGGGCTTTCCGCACGAAGGCGGCGAGGTCGTCGGCAGGCGTGCGCGCCTGCGGGTGCCATTCCGGATAGGCGGCGACTTCGAGCCGGAAGTGGTCGCCGGTTTCGGCGCGAATGAATTCGACGAGTTCGTTGGCGTAGCGGAACTCGCCGGCCTCGGCCATGCCGGACGGCAGGTCGCCGCGCAGGGCGACGATGCGGCGGATGCCGGCTTTCTTGTAGTCGTCGAGGATTTCGCGGATGTTCTCGCGCGTCGAGCCGATGCACGACAGGTGCGGCGCCGCTTGATGGCCGGCGGCGGCGATTTCCTTGACGACGTCGAAGGTCCGCTCGCGCGTCGAGCCGCCGGCGCCGAACGTCACCGAAAAATACTCCGGGGCGAGCACGGCGAGTTCTTCGCGGACCCGGCGCAGTTTCTCGACGCCTTCGGGCGTTTGCGGCGGGAAGAACTCGATCGAGATTTTTGTTTTCATCGGGTGTCCTTGGTGATCGCCCTTCCAGGCGTGCCGGAAGGGCGAGGCGATCTTAGTAGCGGTAGTGCTCGGTCTTGTACGGACCTTCGACCGGAACGCCGATATAGGCCGCCTGCTGTTCGGTCAGCGTGGTGAGTTCGACGTTGAGCGTCTTGAGCTGCAGGCGGGCGACCTTCTCGTCGAGATGCTTGGGCAGCGTATAGACGCCGACGGGGTACTCGGCCGTCTTGGTGAACAGCTCGATCTGGGCGATCGTCTGGTTGGCGAACGATGAACTCATCACGTACGACGGGTGGCCGGTCGCGCAGCCGAGATTCACCAGCCGGCCCTTGGCGAGCAGGATGATGCGGTTGCCGGACGGCAGGGTGATGTGATCGACCTGCGGCTTGATTTCTTCCCACGGGTAGCCTTCGATCGATGCGACGTTGATCTCGGAGTCGAAGTGGCCGATGTTGCAGACGATGGCGTTGTGCTTCATCTTCACGAGGTGCTGATGGTCGATGACGTGGTAGTTGCCGGTGCAGGTGACGAAGATGTCGGCCTTGTCGCAGGCGTAGTCCATGGTCACGACGCGGTAGCCTTCCATGGCCGCCTGCAGCGCGCAGATCGGGTCGACTTCGGTAACCCAGACCTGCGCCGAGAGGGCGCGCAGTGCTTGCGCCGAGCCCTTGCCGACGTCGCCGTAGCCGCAAACGACGGCGATCTTGCCGGCGACCATCACGTCGGTCGCGCGCTTGATGCCGTCGACCAGCGACTCGCGGCAGCCGTAGAGGTTGTCGAACTTGGACTTGGTGACCGAGTCGTTGACGTTGATCGCCGGGAACTTGAGTTCGCCGCGCTCGTGCATCTGGTACAGGCGATGCACGCCGGTGGTGGTTTCCTCGGTGACACCCTTGATCTGGGCGAGGCGCGTCGAGTACCAGGCCGGATCTTTTTGCAGCTTGGCCTTGATCGCCGCGAACAGCACGGTGGCTTCTTCGCTGTCCGGCTTGTCGAGGACCGAGATGTCCTTCTCGGCACGCGCGCCGAGGTGCAGCAGGAGCGTCGCGTCGCCGCCGTCGTCAAGGATCATGTTCGAGTAACCCCCGTCCGCCCACTCGAAGATGCGGTGCGTGTAATCCCAGTAGTCCGGAAGGGACTCGCCCTTGACGGCGAAGACGGGGATGTTCTGCGCGGCGATGGCGGCGGCGGCGTGATCCTGCGTCGAGAAGATGTTGCAGGAAGCCCAGCGCACTTCGGCGCCGAGCGCGGTCAGCGTCTCGATCAGCACGGCGGTCTGGATGGTCATGTGCAGCGAACCGGTGATGCGCGCGCCCTTCAGCGGCTGGCTGGCCGCGAATTCCTCGCGGATGGCCATCAGGCCGGGCATTTCGGTTTCAGCGATGCGGATTTCCTTGCGGCCCCAATCGGCAAGGGCGAGGTCGGCGACGACGTAGTCGGTAAATGCAGCCACAGCTGTTCTCCTTTGAACTGTCGCCGGGCTGGAAGCAGGGTGTTGCGGTGCTGAGCTGTCTCACGCTGCTTACCATGTCCGGCATGGGTTGGTCAGGTGAGCGCCGTTGAAGGATCCGAGCCTGAAATCGTTCGATACCTTGATCGGCGATCTTGCAGCGCTCCTCGGATAAGTCCGCGATTATACGCAGTTTCCTGGATGGGGAAAAATGGAAGTTCAGGCAGCGGCCTGTCCGGACCAGAGTTCGTCAAGATCGGGGAAATTCCACTTGGCCGGGTCTTCGCGGCTGGCGATCTTCTCCGCGCAACCGGATTGCGAGAGGTCGATGATCTCGGGCGGGATGCGCGTGTTGCTGCGCGTAGAGAAAAACACCTTGATCCGTGGCGTCAGCAGCGACCTGGCCGACTGTTCGATCACCAGCCCCAGGCGGCCGGAGTTGAGCCGGACCAGCGAGCCGATCGGGTAGATGCCCAGGCTTTTGACGAAGGCCTGGAACACGGTCGGGTCGAAATGGCCATTGGCCCACTCGGCCATCCTGCGCAGCGATTCGGCCGGGCACCAGCCGGCCTTGTAGGGACGGTTGGAGGTGATCGCGTCGTAGACGTCGCAGACGGCGCCCATCTTGGCGTACAGGCTGATTTCCTTGTCCTTGAGCCCCTTCGGGTAGCCCGAGCCGTCGGTCTTCTCGTGATGGTGCAGGACCACGTCGAAGGTGATGTCGTCGATGCCCTGGCTGTCCTGCAGCAGCTTGCAGCCTTCCTCCGGATGGCTCTTCATTATCCGGAATTCGTCGTCGCTGAGCTTGCCCGGCTTGTTCAGCACCTCCATCGGCATCATCGCCTTGCCGAGGTCGTGCAGCAGGCCGGCGATGCCGAGCTTGCGGATCAGTTCCTCGTCGAGCTTGAGCTGGCGGCCGAGCGCGATCATCAGCGCGCAGACGGCGACCGAGTGCAGGTAGGTGTAGTCGTCGGCCGTTTTCAGGCGCGCGAGGCTGATCAGGGCGCCAGGGTTGCGCGTCACCGAGTCGGCGATTTCCTCGACGAGCTTTGTTGCGTTGCCGGCGTCGATGGCCTTGCCCATCCGCGCTTCCTGGAACATCGAGGTGACTGCGCGCCGGGCTTGAGCGCAGATCCTGGCAGCGCGGGCAATTTCCGCGCTGGTCGAGGTTGGTGCGGTGTCGCGTTGCGCCGCGGCGGCGTTGTTGAGTTCCGCTTCGACCTGCGCCTCCGTTTCGGCCTCGGCAATCGCCGGTTCGTCAGGAGCCACGTCGATGCCTTTCGCGCAGTCGATCCACACTTCCTTGATGCTGCTCGCCCGGATGCGTTCGATGTCCTTCGGGTCGGTGATCACGAAGGAATTGCGCCAGAACGGGTGATCCATCCACGAACCGCAGAACTCCTTGAGATACATCCCGACGGTGAGTTGTTTGACGCTGATTTTCTTGAGCATTTTTCGTGATGGGGGAACATGCCGGTCGGGGTTTTATCAGAAATTCCGCTTTCCGGCTATTCGCCCGCAGGGCGAAAAAAAGCCGACGAGCGGAATCGTCGGCCTTCTGGTGTCGCCTGGGAAATTAGAGGCCGGCGTCGGCGCGCAGGGCGGGGGCCTTGTCGATCGCTTCCCACGTGAATTCCGGCTCCTCACGGCCGAAGTGGCCGTAGGCGGCGGTCTTGGTGTAGATCGGCCGGAGCAGGTCGAGCGCCTGGATGATGCCCTTCGGGCGCAGGTCGAAGTGCTTGCCGATCAGTTCGACGATCTTCTCGTCGGCGATCTTGCCGGTGCCGAAGGTCTCGACCATCAGCGAGACGGGCTTGGCGACGCCGATGGCGTAGGCGATCTGCACCTCGCAACGGTCGGCGAGGCCGGCGGCGACGACGTTCTTCGCCACGTAGCGGGCGGCGTAGGCGGCCGAGCGGTCGACCTTGGACGGGTCCTTGCCCGAGAAGGCGCCGCCGCCGTGACGGGCCGTGCCGCCGTAGGTGTCGACGATGATCTTGCGCCCGGTCAGGCCGCAGTCGCCGTGCGGACCGCCGACGACGAAGCGGCCGGTCGGGTTGATCAGGTAGCGGGTCTTGTCGGTCAGCATGTCCTTCGGCAGCACCGGCTTGATGATTTCCTCGATCACCGCCTCGGAGAGCTGGGCGTGCGAGACGTCCGGGTTGTGCTGCGTGGAGACGACGACGGTGTCGATGGCCACCGGCTTGCCGTCGACGTAGTGCACCGAGAGCTGGCTCTTGGCGTCCGGGCGCAGCCACGGCAGGCGGCCGTCCTTGCGCACCTCGGCCTGGCGCTGCATGATGCGGTGCGCGTAGTAGATCGGGAACGGCATCAGCGTCGGTGTTTCGCGGCAGGCGTAACCGAACATCAGCCCTTGGTCGCCGGCGCCCTGATCGAGGTCGAGGCCCTGGCCTTCGTTGACGCCCTGCGCGATGTCCGGCGACTGGCGGTTGATGGCGGCGAGTACGGCGCAGCTCTTGTAGTCGAAGCCGATCTCGGAGTCGTTGTAGCCGATGCGGCGCACGGCTTCCTGGGCGATCTCGCGGTAGTTGATGTGCGCCTTGGTCGTGATTTCGCCGGAAATCACGACGAGGCCGGTGGATACCAGCGTCTCGCAGGCGACGCGGCCGCGCGGATCTTCGGCCAGGATGGCGTCGAGGACGGAATCGGAAATCTGGTCGGCGACCTTGTCGGGATGGCCTTCGCCCACCGACTCGGAGGTGAAGAGAAACTCTCTGGACATGTGACTGTGCTCCAATGAAAAACCCCGGTACGACAGCGAAGTCGACTCCGGGGTTCGAGCAGACGACGCTTTAGCAGTATTTGCAGCACCTGACGATGCTTTTCGCCCTGCAAGTTGTCCTGATTAACTCGGCGAATGGGATAATTGTAGTTTTTCGGAAATCCGGGGTCAAACCCGTTGTCAACAAGGTTATTCGTGGCGTTCGTCTTTCGTCTGCTCAGCCATCTGCCGCTCGTCTGGCTGCACCGCCTGGGTGCTGTCGCCGGCTGGCTGTCCTGGCTGTTTTCTCCAACCTATCGCCGGCACATGCGCGAGAACATGCAGCTGGCGCTTGGCGCGGCGGGCGAACAGCGCGTGCGTGCGGCGGCCGTTGCCGAGGCCGGGCGGCAGTCGCTGGAGCTGCCGAAAATCTGGCTGCGCCCGCTGGAGGAAGTCGTCGGGCGCGTCGTGAAAGTGTCCGGCTGGGAACTGGCCGAGGCGGCGATGCGCGAAGGCAAGGGCATTCTCTACCTCACTCCGCATCTCGGCTGCTTCGAGGTGACGGCGCAGTACCTGTCCACGCACGCGCCGATCACCGTGCTCTACCGTCCGCCGAAACAGCGCTGGCTGCAGGCGATGATCGAGGAAGGGCGCGCGCGCGGGCAACTGCGCATCGCGGCGGCCGACCTTGCCGGCGTGCGTTCGCTGATCAAGGCGCTGAAAAAGGGCGAGGCGGTCGGCATGCTGCCGGACCAGGCGCCGAAGATGGGCGAGGGGCGCTGGCTCGATTTCTTCGGCAGACCCGCCTACACGATGACGCTGGCGGCGCGGCTGACCGAAACCAACGCGGCGGTGATCATGGTCTGGGCCGAGCGCCTGCCGGGCGGCACGGGCTACCATTTCCACCTGCAGGCACCGTCGCAATCGATCACCGGGACGACCGAGGAGCGCGCGCAGCGGATCAATCGTGAAATCGAACGCCTGATCATGCAGTGCCCGGCGCAGTACCTGTGGGGCTACAACCGCTACAAACGTCCGCGCGGCGTCGAGCCGCCTCCGGAGAATCGCTGATGCAACTCGCTTTTTGTCTCTACAAGTACTTTCCGTTTGGCGGCCTGCAGCGCGACTTCCTGCGCATCGCCCTGGCGTGCCAGGCGCGCGGGCACGCGATCCGCGTCTATACGATGGGCTGGGAGGGCGAAATTCCCGCCGGGTTCGAGGTCGTCGTCGTGCCGGTGAGCGCGTTCAGCAATGTCCGGCGCAATTCGCGCTTTACCGACTGGGTGTTCCGCGACCTCGAACGGCGGCCGGCCGATCGTGTGGTCGGCTTCAACAAGATGCCCGGCCTCGATGTCTATTTCGCCGCCGACCCGTGTTACGAGGACAAGGCGCGCACGTTGCGCAACCCGCTCTATCGCCTCTCCGCCCGTTACCGCCATTTCGCCGCCTACGAACGTGCAGTCTTTGCGCCCGAGAGCACGACCGAGATACTGATGATCTCGCAGGTGCAGCAGCCTTTTTTCGAGAAGCACTACGGCACGCCGCCGCAGCGATTCCACCTCTTGCCGCCGGGGATCTCCCGCGACCGGCGGGCTCCGGCCAATGCGGCGGAAATTCGCGCTGCTTTCCGCAGGGAATTCGGGCTGGGCGCCGACGACCTGCTGCTTCTGCAAGTCGGCTCGGGGTTCAAGACCAAGGGGCTGGACCGCAGCCTGAAGGCGCTGGCCGGTCTGCCGGACGCGCTGCGGCAGCGGACCCGGCTGATCGTCATCGGCCAGGACGATCCGGCACCGTTCCGGCGGCTGGCCGCGACACTCGGCTTGAGCGAGCGGGTGAGCATCCTGCCGGGGCGCGACGACATCCCGCGCTTCCTGCTCGGCGCTGATCTGCTGATCCATCCTGCGTACAACGAGAATACCGGGACCGTTCTGCTCGAAGCGCTGGTCGCCGGCCTGCCGGTACTCACCACGGCGGTTTGCGGCTACGCGCACTACATCGAGGATGCCGACGGCGGGCGCGTGGTGCCGGAACCGTTTGCGCAGGAAACGCTGAATGCGACGTTGGCGGAGATGCTCTCCGACCCCGCGGCGCGCGCGCGCTGGCAGAGCAACGCACTGGCCTTCGCGGAGACGGCCGACATCTACAGCAACGCTGAGCGGGCGGCCGACCTGATCCTTCGGGGGCGTGCGTGAGCGAGGAAATCGTGCATCTCGACGAACCGTTCCGCAGCCTGTGGGCGGGGCGCGATCCCTTCGTCGCCGTCGAGGAACTGAAAGGTGAAGTGTTCCGCGAACTCGAAGCGCGCCGCACGTTGCGCACCGAGGTTGCAGGGCGCGGTTATTTCGTCAAGATCCACCGCGGCGTCGGCTGGGGCGAGATCGTCAAGAACCTGCTCTGCCTGCGCCTGCCGATCCTCGGCGCGGGCAACGAGTGGCAGGCAATCCGGCGGCTTGAACAGCTCGGCGTCGATACCATGCGCGGCGTCGCCTTCGGCCAGCGCGGCGGCAACCCGGCGAAGCAGCATTCGTTCATCGTCACCGAGGAACTGGCGCCGACGATCAGCCTGGAGGACTACTGCCGCGACTGGCCGACGAACCCGCCGCCGCTGGCGATGAAACGGGCGCTGCTGCGGCGCGTCGCCAGGATGGCCCGGCGCATGCACGAAGGCGGCGTCAATCACCGCGACTTCTACATCTGCCACTTCCTGCTGCATCTCGATCCGGCGCCGACGCCCGACAACCTGAAACTGTCGCTGATCGACCTGCACCGGGCGCAGATCCGCGACAAGACGCCGCGCCGCTGGCGCGACAAGGATCTCGCCGCGCTGCACTTTTCGGCGTTGGCCATCGGCCTGACGCGCCGCGACATCTTTCGCTTCCTCACCCTGTATTTCAACCGGCCGCTGCGTCGCGTCCTGAAAGAGGAATCCCGGCTGTTGGCTTACCTCGAAGGCGAAGCGTCCCGCCTGCAGGCGCGCTACCTGCGCAAGTATGCGAAGGCGGGCGGGCAATGATCTTCTGGTGGTTCGATCAGCAGGACGCTACTGCCCGTCGCCTGTTTGGCGCGCTCGACCAGGTGTTCCGCCTCGGCGGCGAGCGGATCACCAAGGACCCGCTCAGCGAAGTGATCCGCATCGAGGAGGCGGGCGTGCGCTACTACGTGAAACGCTACGCCGGCAACGGCAAGAACGCACGGCGGCGCTGGTACGGCTTGCGCCAATGGCTGGCGCCGGTGCGCGTGAAAAAGGAATGGCAGAACCTGCTCGCCTTCCGGTCGTGGGGCATTCCGACCGCGCGGCTCGCTGCGTACGGCATCGAGCGCCACTGGGGCGGCTTCCGGCGCGGTGCGCTGGTGACCGAAGAGATTCGCGACACGACCGACCTGGCGAAAGTAGCGTTGCAGAACGATGACCGCCTGCGCGACCGGCGCTGGGTCGGCGAGGTAGCGGCGCAGGTCGCCCGCATCACCCGCCGCATGCACGACGCGGGCTTCGCGCACAACGACCTCAAGTGGCGCAATCTGCTGGTGACCCACGGCGAGCGGCCGCAGGTTTACCTGATCGACTGCCCGAGCGGCAGCTACTGGTGGCAGCCGTTTCTCTCCTACCGCATCGTCAAGGACCTGGCCTGTCTCGACAAGGTCGCCAAGTATCATCTGACGCGCACCCAGCGGTTGCGTTTCTATCTCGACTACGCGCAGCACGCGCGGCTGACGGTGGGAGACAAAAAGCGGGTGCGGCGGATCATGGAATTTTTCGAGGGGCGGGAATGACGGTTCAGGGGAATGTGGAGTGCGTCGACGCGAAGCGACTGCGCCATGCACGGCAAAGCCTCGCCGTGCCTTTCCGGGTGCAAGCCGACGATGGCGAAACGATCAGCGTGTCCCGGCTGCTGCGCGTGTTGCTGGGAAAGCGGATCGTTGGTGAAGCGAACTGGCGCGACACGTCGGTGCTCGTGAAGCTGTTTGTCGCTCGCGCCAACACGCGGCACTGGGAGCGCGAACGGCAGGGCATCGCCGCGCTGCAGGCGGCGAATCTGCCGACCCCCGCGGTCGTGGGGGCGGGCCGGCTCGAAGGTGGCGGACATTTCCTGCTGACCGAATTCCTCGCCGGCTCCCGGACGCTGGCCGAACGCTGGATGGGCGCGCAAAAACTTCGCGCGGGCGACCCGCGTGCGCTGGAAATCCTCCTGCCGGCGTTTGCCCTGCTCGGGCGGCTGCATGCCGCCGGATTGATCCAGACCGACCTGCATCTCGGCAATTTTCTAGAGCATCAGGGCGAGTTGTTCCTGATCGACGGCGACGGCATCGAGTTGGTGACGAAAGGCGCTGAAGCGTCCAGACAGACTCTCGACAACCTCGCGTTGCTGGTGGCGCAGTTGCCGCTGGCTTGGGAGGCCTGCCTCGACGTGCTGGTCGCGGCCTATAGCGCGGAGCAGGAGCGCTTGCGGCCGGAACCCGATGCGTTGTTGCTGGCGATCGAGCGCGCGCGCGAACAGCGTCTGACGCATTTCCTCGGCAAGACGCTGCGCGATTGCAGCCAGTTCGCCGTGCGCGGCACGACCAGCCTGTTCACGGCCGTCGTTCGCGCCGAAAAGGAAGCGTTGGCCGGGCTGCTGGAAAACCCGGATGCGGCGGTCGCGTCAGGGCAGATGCTCAAGGACGGCAACACCTGTACCGTCGTTCGCGTCGACGTCGGTGGGCGGGCGTTGGTGATCAAGCGCTACAACCTCAAGAGCTTCCGCCATGCGCTGTCGCGCTTCTGGCGGCCGAGCCGGGCCTGGCATTCCTGGGTGGCCGGGCACCGGCTGGCGTTCTTCGGCATTGCGACGCCGGCGCCGCTGGCCATGCTCGAAGAGCGGGTCGGGCCGCTGCGGCGGCGGGCGTTCCTGGTCACCGACCATTGTCCGGGCGACAGCCTGATGCAACGCCTTTCGCCGGATCGCGAACCGGATGACGAGATGGCAACTGCGCTCATCGACCTGTTCGAACAGTTCCTCCGCCTGAAGATCACCCATGGCGACATGAAGGCGACAAACCTGCTCTGGCACGACGGGCGGATCGTCGTCATCGACCTCGACGCGATGGTCCGGCACGACAGCCACACGGCGTTCGTGCGCGACTGGCGCCGCGACCGGGCGCGCTTCCTGCGGAACTGGCCGACACATTCGGCGCTCTACCGTTGGCTGGATGCCAACCTGCCGGAGGCCGCATGATGCCGGGTCTGAAAATCGTCGCCCAAGAGAATTTCCTGGCCCTGCGGGAAGGTGCCGAGGTGATCGAAGCCGACGGCCATGGCGAGAAGGTGCTGCATCTGACCGACGGCACGCTGCTCAAACTGTTCCGCCGCAAGCGCATTCTCTCCTCGGCGGCCTGGTATCCCTACGCGCAGCGCTTCGCAAGCAACGCGCTGGCGCTGCGCGAACGGGGGGTTCCGGTGCCGACGGTCATCGCCGCGGTGCGCATTCCATCGATCAAGCGCGATGCCGTGCACTATCACCCGCTTGCCGGCGAATCGTTGCGCGCGTTGGTGCGCCAGGGGCTCGACCCCGCGACCGAGCGCGAGTTGAAGCGCAAGTTCACCGACTTCGTCATCCACTTGCATGCGCTGGGCATCTACTTCCGTTCGTTGCATCTTGGCAATGTCATTCTCACTCCGTCGGGTGAACTCGGCCTGATCGACTTCTCCGACCTGCGCGTCTATGCCCGTCCGCTGCCCGTCTTCATGCGCCGCCGCAATATCCAGCGGATGCTGGGGATGGAGGGGGAACGGGAGTGGATCGACAGCGAAGCGATTCTTCGGCGGCGCGCGTCGTAAGCCGCCGAACCCCTACTCAGGCGGCGGGAAAAGCGCGCGTCCAGGCGAACAGCAGGGCGGCCGCGGCGACGATCCAGCCGGCGGTGGCCAGCAGCAGCGTCGTGGTCAGCGATGCGCGTACGCTCAGCCAATAGACGATCAGCAGATACAGCGCGTAGGGAAGCAGCGACCACAGACCGAACAGCGCGGTTGTGCGCAGATCGGCGGGCGTGCGTTCGCTGCCGACGATGTAATGGGCAATCAGCGCGAAGGTCGGGAATAGCGGAACCAGCCCGGCGACGAAGAAATTGCTGGTCTTCGACAGCAGGGCGATGATCAGGACGGCGGCGGCGCCGAGCAGCGATTTGAGGAAGAGGGCAAGCATTGCTTCCGGATTCTACCGGAGGCAGGGGCCATCTGCTTCTTCAACAGGGTTCGGATGTTGCAGGAGGGAAAATCAGGTTCCAGCCGGAGTGCCTCTTCCATGTCAGGCCGCGCAAAAGGTCGATGCGCTCCTGTCAGGTGCCTGGCAGTCAGATTCTCCGGCCGGAAGTGCCTTGGCCCATGATGCTCAGCGGGCGCCGAGGGCGATGATGCGGCTCAGATTGACGCCGTGGATGTTGCGCTTTTCTGCCGGGGTCTTGTCGGCGAGCGCGGCCCAGACGTTGGCGATGGCCTTGAAGATGCCGATGAGGGCGAATCCGCCAACAACAGACAGCAAGCCGGCCAGGAGATGGATCTCAAGAGCATGATCGACGAAGAAGTTCGCATCCATGATTGTTCCTTTCAGAGAGTTGGAAAACTTTTGTCATCAAGGTGTTGAAGCATTTTCCTATCCGACGGAACTCATGGTAGTGATCAGCGGCCGGGCAGTCTGTTGTCCTTTCTTTTGCTCATGTAACACGCTCCAGGGTTCTGTGACGGCGTGTGATCGACAGGCTACGCCGTTACTGCCAGCATGCCCTTTTCGCGAATGAAGTTGATGACGTCGCTGAGCCCATGCCCGGTCTTGAGGATGGTGAAGATGAATGGCCGCTCGCCACGCTGCGCCTTGGCATCCCGGGCCATCACTTCCAGCGAGGCGCCGACCATCGGCGCGAGGTCGATCTTGTTGATCACCAGCAGGTCGGACTTGGTGATGCCCGGACCGCCCTTGCGCGGGATTTTCTCGCCGGCGGCGACGTCGATCACGTAAATCGTCAGGTCCGACAATTCGGGCGAAAAGGTCGCGGCGAGGTTGTCGCCGCCCGATTCGACAAGGATCAGCTGCACGTCGGGGAAGGCGCGTTGCAGGCGGTCGATGGCTTCGAGGTTGATCGAGGCATCCTCGCGGATGGCGGTGTGCGGGCAGCCGCCGGTCTCGACACCCATGATCCGCTCGGGCGGCAGCGCCGAGTGGGCGACGAGGAACTTGGCGTCCTCGGCGGTGTAGATATCGTTGGTGACGACGGCCATGTCGATCTGCTCGCGCAAGACCTGGCAGAGGGCGAGCGTCAGCGCGGTCTTGCCGGAACCGACGGGGCCGCCGATACCGACTCTGAGTGGGGTGCTGTTTTTTGTCATGGAATTTACGATCGAAAGAGTCGGGAATATTGGGTTTCGTGGCGGGCGCAGCTCAACGCGAACGCCGGCGTGAGATTTGACCACTCGTCTTCGGGCAGCGTCAGCGACTTCCCGGCGATTGCCGGCACCGCCTGTCCGAGTTCGGCCAACAATCGTTGCCCGGCGGCCTGCCCGAGCGGCACCGCCTTGAGCGCTGCCATCACCTGGTTCTCGGCCCATGCCCACAGGTAGCCGCCAACGGCGGCTTGCGGGTCGATGTGCCAGGCGGCGGCGAGACCGGACCACACTGTCGGGAAGGCGATCTCGGGCAAGCGGTCGAGTTCGCCGCGCAGCGTTTCCAGCGCCGGATCGCGCAGGTCGGCCAGCAGGCGGTTGAGCGAAAAGCCCATCTGCACGGTTTCCGCGCGCAGCTCGGCGGATTCCCGGCTGGCGAGAAAGTCGGCGTTGAGGCGGGCGATTTCGGTGGCATTGCCGGCCATCCAATAGACCATCAGCGAAGCCACCAGCGGCGCCTCGAAGCGGCCGATGCCGTGGCGCAGCAGATCGCCGATCCAGGCGCCGGCCGTGGCCTCGTCGCGAATCCGACCGGACTCGACTGCCCATTCCAGTCCCTGCGAATAGGTGTAGGCGCCGACGGGCAGCGCCGGGCTGACGAGCTGCATGAGGCGCACCCGTGCCAGCGACGCGGGTCCGTTCATGGCTTGAACTCGTGAATCCGCGGCATCGAGCGGTGCGGGCCGTGGCCGGGGTTGTGCAGGCGGGCATGGTCGTCGTCATCATGGTCGTGACCATGGTGATGATGGCCCCCGTGCGAGACCGGGTTTCCCCCATACGCGCCGGACTCGGGCTGGAAAGGTGCCTCGGTCTCCGTGACAACGCAGCCAAGCCCTTTGACCATCTCGGCCAGCACGTGGTCGGTCTGGAAACGGAGTTTGCCACCATTGGCGGTAGGCACGATCTGTACCGGCACGTGGCGATTGCCGAGATGATAGGCGGCGCGGGCGAAGAGTAGCGGCGTGTCGGCGGTGGCCTCGATCAGCTTTTCGGGGGCTGCGAGGATTTCGACGACAGTGCTTGCGTCCTCCGCCAGCAGCCGGTCGCCACCGTGCAGGTGGTCGCCGCGTCCGAGGAAGATCCCTGCTTCCTTGCCGGAGGCGAGCACCACCTTGAGGCGGCTGCGCTTGCGTTCGTCGTAGGCGAGGGCGACGGAGTCGGTAGGGGGGTGGTTTGTGCGGTGGTTGAGGATCAGCATGGCGATTGTTATTCAGTCTCCGGTCGTCACCCCGGCGAAGGCCGGGGTCCAGTTCGGCGGCTATTCTGGATTCCGGCCTTCGCCGGAATGACGGTTTGGGTTCATGGTTCTAGAACAGAAAGTAGCGCTGCGTCAGCGGTAGCGAGACCGCCGGTTCGCAGACCAGCAACTCGCCGTCGGCGCGTACGACGTAGGTTTCGGGATCGACGTCGATCTTCGGCGTGGCGCTGTTGTGCACCATGTCGGACTTCTTTACCGTGCGTGTGCCGGAAACGGCGATCAGCGGTTTTTGCAGCCCGAGCGCGGCAACCGCCGGGTTCTCCAGTGCAGCCTTTGAGACGAAGGTCACCGACGTCTTCAACGCCTTGCCGAAACTGCCGAACATCGGCCGGTAGTGCACCGGCTGCGGCGTCGGGATCGAGGCGTTGGGGTCGCCCATCGCGGCGGCGGCGATCATGCCGCTCTTCAGAATCAACGACGGTTTCGCGCCGAAGAAGGCTGGGCGCCACAACACGAGGTCGGCGAGCTTGCCGACTTCGACCGAGCCGACGGCATGCGCGATGCCGTGCGTCAGCGCCGGGTTGATCGTGTACTTGGCGATGTAGCGCTTTACGCGCAGGTTGTCGTTGCGTGCGCTGTCCCCCGGCAGCGTGCCACGCTGCACCTTCATCTTGTGTGCGGCCTGCCAGGTGCGGGTGATGACTTCGCCAACGCGGCCCATCGCCTGCGAGTCGGAACTCATCATCGAGAAGGCGCCGAGATCGTGCAGGATGTCCTCGGCGGCGATCGTCTCGCGGCGGATGCGCGATTCGGCGAAGGCGATGTCCTCGGCAATCGCCGGGTCGAGGTGGTGGCAAACCATCAGCATGTCGAGGTGCTCGTCGATGGTGTTCACCGTGTACGGCATCGTCGGGTTGGTTGAACTCGGCAGTACATTGGGCAGCCCGGCGGCGCGGATGATGTCCGGCGCATGGCCACCGCCCGCGCCTTCGGTATGGAAGGTGTGAATGGTGCGGCCCTTGAAGGCGTCGATGGTCGATTCGACGAAGCCCGATTCGTTGAGCGTGTCGGTGTGGATGGCGACCTGCACGTCCATCTCGTCGGCGACCGAAAGGCAGCAGTCGATGGCAGCCGGGGTGGTTCCCCAGTCCTCGTGCAGCTTGAGGCCCATCGCCCCGGCGGTGACCTGCTCGCGCAAGGCTTCGGGCAGGCTGGCGTTGCCCTTGCCGAGGAAGCCGAGGTTCATCGGGAAGGCTTCGGCGGCTTCGAGCATGCGGTGGATGTGCCACGGCCCCGGCGTGCAGGTCGTGGCGAAGGTGCCGGTCGCCGGTCCGGTGCCGCCGCCGAGCATGGTGGTGATGCCGGACATTTGCGCGTCTTCCATCTGCTGCGGGCAGATCCAGTGGATGTGCGCGTCGATGCCGCCGGCGGTGATGATCATCCCCTCGCCGGCGATGGCCTCGGTGCCGGGGCCGACGACGATGTTCACGCCCGGCTGGATGTCCGGGTTGCCGGCCTTGCCGATGCCGGCAATGCGCCCGTCCTTGATCCCGATGTCGGCCTTCACGATGCCGGTGACGGCGTCGATGATCAGCGCGTTGGTGATGACGGTATCGACCGTGTCCTTCGACACGCGCTGGCTTTGCCCCATGCCGTCGCGGATGACCTTGCCGCCGCCGAACTTCACCTCCTCGCCGTAGATCGTGTAGTCCTTTTCGACTTCGACGAAGAGCTCGGTGTCGGCGAGGCGCAACCTGTCCCCGACGGTCGGGCCGAACATTTCGGCGTAGGCCTGCCGCGAAATCTTCGTGCTCATAGCGCCCCCTGGATCATGCCGCGAAATCCGTAAACCCTGCGCTCACCGGTCAGCGCGACGAGTTGAATGGTCCGCGTCTGGCCGGGTTCGAAACGCACGGCGGTGCCGGCCGCGATGTCGAGGCGGAAGCCTTTGGCGGCTTCACGGTCGAACGACAGCGCCGGGTTGGTTTCAAAAAAGTGGTAGTGCGAGCCGACCTGGATCGGCCGGTCGCCGGTGTTGGCGACGACCAGCGTCAGCGTCGGGCGACCGGCGTTGAGTTCGAGTTCGCCGGGTTCGACGAGCATTTCTCCTGGGGTCATCGGGGTTACCTCACAGTACCGTGGAGAGAACGAGACCACCGCCGATCACGGCAACGAGCTGGCCGAGACGCAGCGCCAGCGTCGGGCGATTCTTCAGCACGAAGTGTGCGAAGCCCATGCCGAGACCGTGCAGCAAGGCCGAACCGAGCACGATGCCGGCCATGATCGTCGAGCCTTGCTCCAGTTCGCCGCCGTGCGCCATGCCGTGGAAGAGCGCGAAGCCGCCGATGACGGCGAGCGCCGCGGAAAGACCGACGCGGAAGGGCAGGGTCAGCATCACGCCGAGCACCAGCACCGAGGCGGCGACGAGCGGTTCGAGTTGCGGCACGACGATGCCGTGCTGGCCCAGCGCAGCGCCGGCAGCGAGCAAGGTGACGAAGGTCAGCGGCGCCAGCCAGACGTGCCGGGCGTGCAGCACACTCCAGACGCCGACGAGCAGCATCGCCAGCAGGTGGTCGAGACCGAGGAAGGGGTGGGTGAAGCCGTCGATGAAGGTGTGGTCGCCATGCCCGGTGTGGGCGAAGGCAGCAAGTGGCAGGGCGGTAAGCAGCAGGGCAGCAAGACGCTTGGACATGATGGACTCCTCTGGGTCAGACGATGGGGTGATGTACGGTGACGAGCTTGGTGCCGTCCGGGAAGGTTGCTTCCACCTGGATTTCCGGAATCATCTCGGCGATGCCGTCCATCACGTCGGCGCGCGTCAGCACCTGGGTGCCGTCGCTCATCAGCTCGGCGACGCTCTTTCCGTCGCGCGCGCCCTCGAGGATCGCGCAGGTGATCAGCGCCACGGCTTCCGGGTAATTGAGCTTGAGGCCGCGCGCCTTGCGCCGTTCGGCGAGCAGGCCGGCGGTGAAGATGAGCAGCTTGTCTTTTTCGCGGGGGGTGAGTTCCATAGGCTCTCCTTGTGAGGATGTTCAGGTATTCCAGATGCGGGGCGTGACGGCGGGACGACCCAGCAGGGCCGGGCGCAGGACGTGCCAGAGAGCGGCGAACCACAGGCGCGCGGCCTCGCTGTTATGTCCAAGATAGCGGGCGACGAGCAGCTTGGGCAAGGCGGTCAGCGCGTGTTCGGCATGGTCGGCGGGCGCGATGGCGCGGCAGGCGTCGAGCAGCGCGGCGACGTCGTCGTTCGCGTCCAGCGTTGCCAGCAGCGTGCCATTGACCGAAGCACCGGCCCAGCCGGCGACGCTGGCGAGCATCGGGTCGTCGCCGTCGATGCGGCCGCGTTCGAGCCACAGCGGCTGGTAGTTGTGCTGGCCGTGGCGTTCGATGCGCGTGTGCAGCGCGACATGGCCGTGGCAGAAGCGTTCGCCGGAGGCGCTGCGCCCGAGGCAGAGGATTTCCCAGCCGAGATAACGGCTGCCTTTGCCCACGCGCACCCGTGTGTCCATCCGGCTCTTCGCGCCGTCGAAGACGATCGTCTCCTGCGGCAGCCATTCCAGAACCGCGTCGTCGGCGACGCTGAAGTCGAGCGTCTGCGAGGCCTCC
Source organism: Gammaproteobacteria bacterium (assembly GCA_029289235.1). Classification (GTDB taxonomy): domain Bacteria; phylum Pseudomonadota; class Gammaproteobacteria; order Burkholderiales; family Rhodocyclaceae; genus Propionivibrio. Next base: position 83,193 of record JARFTZ010000011.1, on the reverse strand, counting down.
GCGCCGCTCGAGCGATACCACTTGCCGGCGCCTGGCGTGGTCAGTTGCGCACGGGCTTCAGGCCCGACCCGCGCCGTGATTTCGAGGTGGTCGCCGCCGACGATGCCCGATGGCGGATGCAGCAGGATCGCCTGGCAGACCTCGTCGCCTTCCGGATACAAGGCCTTCTGCACGCGCAAGGGGCCGCGGTGCCAACGCTCGTTCATGACGCAACGCTCCCCGTCCCGGGCAAAGCCGAGGCGCAGCTCGGCATGCCACGATGGCGAGTTTTCCGGATTGAGCGGCAGGCGACAGGTCATGCGCCCGATTGTGCGCAACGCCTGTGGTTCGGGCCATACGCAAAATCGCGTATAGGCACGCCCGGTTATATGGCTATTGCCGGATTTCGCGAATGTTGGCGGGGGGCGAATACTCTCCGCTGCTGCGGAACGGGTTGATGTCGAGACCGCCGCGCCGCGTGTAGCGGGCGTGAACGGCGAGCGCCTCGGGCGCGCACCGGCGCTGGATATCGCAATAGATGCGTTCGACGCACTGTTCGTGAAACTCGTTGTGCTTGCGGAAGGACACGATGTAGCGCAACAGCCCCGCGCGGTCGATCGGCCGGCCGCGATAGCGGATGACCAGCATGCCCCAGTCGGGCTGGCCGGTGACCAGGCAGTTCGACTTGAGCAGGTGCGAGTAAAGCGTTTCCTCGACGACGGGGGCGTCAGAGACGCTTAACAAACCAGGCGCCGGTTCGTAGGTGTCGATGGTGATATCGAGTTCGTCGAGCAGTTCGCCGTCCGGGTAGGCGATAGTGGCCTGCGGACGTTGGCCGAGTGGCTGCAGATCGACATCGACGGTGCCGCCGGCGGCGGCCGAGAGGTCGCGGGTGAGCGCCGTCGCGACGGCGTCGATGTCGGCAAACGCCGTCTGGTTGAACGAGTTGAGATAGAGCTTGAACGACTTGGATTCGATCAGGTTCGGGCTGTCGGCCGGCACGCGGAAGCGACCGACGGCGACGACGGGCTTGCCTTTGCCGTTCAGCCAGGAAAGCTCGTAGGCGTTCCAGATGTCTTCCCCGACAAAGGGCAAGGCAGCTTCGTCGACGCCGATCTCGCTGCGCTTGATCCGGCGGGGAATGGGGAACAACAGCTCGGGCGCGTACTGGTCACAGTAGTCCGTCGGCTTGCCGAGTGGGGAGAGTGGGCTGGGATCGGTGTGTGCGGTCATGGGGCGGATTCTACCGGTCAACGCGCAGCGGTGATCAACGCGGACCAGCCGATGCCTGATGACGGCTTTCACGCGAAATGCTCTATGCGTACAATCGACCGAAAGCCGTTCTTCGAATCGTCTTCCTCTCATCGAACGGGCCACGAGGGAAGATCCGGCAATGACGCCTTTTCTGGGGTTTTTTGCTCCACTAAATAGGGTCTAATTGACTGTTTTTATGAGTGTTAACCAGATTTTTTCAGCCAGCTATCCGTTTTATCCGTCATGACGTAAAGCATTGCGCCATGATCCCTATTTATAGTTGGAACTCAGGGCATTTGCACTGATGATATTTTTTAACTCAAGGAGAAAAAGATGAGAAATAGAGCGTTGGTACTGGCTTTGTGCCTTGGAACCCTGATTGGTTGCTCAAGCAAGCCAGATGTTGGCGATATCGAGGCTGGATTGAAGGAAGTTTGGGGAACGTGTCCCGGCCTCAAAATGACCGATTTAAAGAAAACAAACGGTATAGATCATGGAAAAACTTACGAAATGGCCGCATCTTATCGGCTCACGCTTGTGAAAGAAAAATCCGGGTGCCCACCAGAGCTGGCTAGGCTATTCTTTATGCTCCGAGCGAAAGATAACAAACTAGATCAAGATATGAAGGTCGGAGACTCAATCAACGTCGATGATACATGGACGATGGTTGAATCCGAAAAGGGCTGGGTTGTTCAATGACAAAAACGATTTCAACCGCAGGCGTAAGTGCTGAAGTGCAATCTCAGTACTGGATCGTTGGCGCAATGTTTGGCGGGAAGGATGACTGCCTTGATGACTTTCTAACGCGGGGTTACTGGTATTGCTGGGATCCGAAAATTAACCCCGAGGTCCCTCCATCTGTTGCCGACCTGTTTCGACAGATTAAGGTAGGTGATCGTCTTGCAGTAAAGAAGATGCTTGGACAAGGGTCGTCATCCATGGAAGTCCGTGCGCTTGGTATCGTTACAGACATCGACCTTAATGAGTGGCGGGTCTATGTCAAGTGGCTTGTGTCAAAAATGGAACGCGAAGTTCCTATCAAAGGTTGCATGGGCTCGATTCATGGCCCATTTGCACAGTCCGATTGGAGAGCCAGTGTTTTTCAAATCTGAATTAGTCGCGTTTGTTGCGTGAGTTCCAACCCGGCGTTCCAGGCGACCTTGCGCATAAGGCCGCGCAAGGTCGCCTGAACTCTACGTTAGGCATCGGAAATCCTGTGCACGGTCACTGCCTCTGCGGACAAGTCGAGTTTGAAATTGTCGGTGAGCGTTTCAACCTCTACCAATGCCATTGCTCCCTTTGCAGAAGGCAAGGCGGCTCTCTATCCAATGCCGCCACAATTGTTCCGGATGAGAAATTTCGCTGGCTTCGTGGCGCTGAGCTCATCTCATCGTGGAAGAAAGAATCTGGGTTCCGCTCTGATTTCTGTTCCACCTGCGGCTCTCCCGTGCCAAATCCGCTGAGGAACCTGCCTTACGTTTGGGCTCCTGCCGGGCTGCTTGAAGGCAACGACAACCTGGAGGTCGTTGCACACCTATGCATGGCCTCCAAAGCCGCATGGGACTCCGGATTTTTTCAGGGAGCTTGCCATGACGAATTGCCGCCGAATCTATCTGAGTTCATCCCTCTTTTGCAGGCAACCGATGCCTGACGATCAAGGGGGGGCGTGGTCGCGAAGCGAGCCGGTCCCGCCGAGTTCTATCGGCGGTTGCGTGTTGGGTGGCGCTGATCGTGCGCCGGTGGCGCGGCTAGACGGCCAGCGCCTCGCGTACGCCGTCCTGGTCCATGTCCGCGCCGAGTCCGCGCATGATGAATTCGCCGCGTTCCATCAGTAGGTAGTTGTCGGCGAGGTCGCGGGCGAAGTCGTAGTACTGCTCGACGAGCAGGATGGCGACACGGCCGGTTTCGGCGACCTTGCGGATCGCGTCCTTGACCTCGGCGCGCTCGGTGGCGGACGCGGTGGGCAATTGCGCGACCGGGCGGCGGGCGACGACGCGGATGGCGTGGCCGATGTCCTTGATGATCGACGGCTGGATGCCTTCGGTCGGCTCGTCGAGGATCAGGAGCGTCGGGTCCATCGCCAGGGCGCGGCCGATGGCGAGTTGCTGCTGCTGGCCGCCGGAGAGGTCGCCGCCGCGGCGCTTCAACATGTTCTTCAGCACCGGGAACAACTCGAACACTTGGTCTGGAATCTTCGCACCGGCCGGCTTGGTGGCCAGTCCCATCAACAGGTTCTCCTCGACCGTGAGGCGCGGGAAGATCTCGCGGCCCTGCGGGACGTAGCCGATGCCGGCCTTGACTCGGTCATGCGAGGCGGCGTTGGTGATTTCCTTGCCGTTGAAGGTGATGCTGCCGCTCTTCGATTTGACGAGGCCCATCAGGCACTTCATCAGCGTTGTTTTTCCGACGCCGTTGCGGCCAAGGAGGCTGGTGACTTTTCCCGGTTCGACCTCGAAGGAGAGGCCGCGGAGGATGTGGCTGCCGCCGTAGTACTGGTTGAGGTTTTCGATCTTCAGCATTTGGGGAATCCTCAAGCGTGTTCGGTTTGGGATGCGCTGCGTTCCGCCCTGACGGCGGGTGACTTTTTCTTGCGTCGCCAAGAAAAAGTCACCAAAAAGAAGGCGACCCCCGCGTTACGCGGCCGGCTTTGCCGGCTTCCCTGCGCTACTCGTACGGCCGGGCGGCTGCGGAACTCGGGCCTGCGGCCCTCAGACAGTCCTCGCCGACTTCCCCCGGCCGCACTCCGTTGCTCGGCGCTGCACAAGGGGGAGGCAAAGCACACCGAACGGAACTGAGACCGTTGGCGCTTGATGTCCGGTTGGTTTTCAACTTGCCCTTTGCGTCGTCGAGCAGCGCAAGGCGCAACGGGAGAAAGGGCGAGGACTGTCTGAGGGGCGTAGCCCCGAGTTCCGCAGCCCCCCGTGGCGCCTGAGCAGCGCAGAGCACCCGGCGCAGCCGGGCGACGCAGCGGGCGCGCCTTCTTCTTGGCTACTTCTTCTTGGCAAGACAAGAAGAAGTATGCCCGCGCGTCAGGCGCGGAACCCAGCGGTTCCGCAAAAAACCACGTATCAGCGCCCAAGATAAACCTCGATCACCCGCTGATCATTTTGCACGGAGTCCAGATCACCTTCGGCCAGAACCGACCCCTCATGCAGCACCGTAACCTTCCCCCCCAGCGCCTTCACAAACGCCATGTCGTGCTCGACAACAACCAGCGAGTGTTTTCCCACCAAAGAAACAAACAACTCCGCCGTCCGCATTGTCTCGTCGTCGGTCATCCCGGCAACAGGCTCGTCGAGCAGCAAAAGCTTCGGGTCCTGCATCAACAGCATGCCGATTTCCAGCCACTGCTTCTGCCCGTGCGAGAGCAGCCCGGCGGGTCGGTTGGCTTCTCCATCGAGGCGAATCAGTCGCAGCGTGTCGGCGATGTGGTCTCGGTCGTCGTCCCGCAGCCAGGCGGTGAGCGTCTTCAACGCGCGCTTGTCGGTGGTCATTGCCAGTTCGAGGTTCTCGAACACGCTGTGCTGCTCGAAGATCGTCGGCTTCTGGAACTTGCGCCCGATGCCGATGTGGGCGATCTCCGGCTCGGTCAAACGGGTGAGATCGATCGTCTGGCCGAAGAAGGCGGAGCCGGAGTCGGGCCGCGTCTTGCCGGTGATCACGTCCATCATCGTCGTCTTGCCGGCGCCGTTGGGGCCGATGATGCAGCGCAGTTCGCCGGCGTCGATCATCAGGTTGAGCTTGTTCAGCGCCTTGAAGCCGTCGAAGCTGACCGTGATGTCGTCGAGGTAGAGAATGACGTTGTGCGAGACGTCGAGCGTCCGCTGCTTCGGCGCGTAGTACGGGCTGTTTTCGTCCAGCTCGATGCCGATGATCGAGCGAAATACGTCGCGTGCGCTCATGCTTTGGCTCCTTGTGCGGTGCGTAGCGTTTTCCACAAGCCGACGAGTCCGCGCGGCAGCAGCAGCGTGACGACGATGAACAGCAGGCCAAGGAAGAACAGCCAGTATTCCGGGAAGCTCACCGTGAACCAGCTCTTCGCGAGGTTGACCACGAAGGCGCCGACGATGGGGCCGATCAGCGTGCCGCGCCCGCCGACGGCGACCCAGATGGCGATCTCGATGGAATTGGCGACGCTCATTTCGGACGGGTTGATGATCCCGACCTGCGGCACGTAGAGCGCGCCGGCGACGCCGCACAGCACGGCCGACAGTGTCCAGATGAACAGCTTGAACCACAGCGGGTTGTAGCCGATGAACATCACCCGCGATTCGGCGTCGCGGATCGCGGTCAGCACGCGGCCGTACTTCGAGCTGACCAGCCATTTGGCGAAGATGAAGGTTAGCGCAAGAACGACTGCCGTGAGGCCGAACAGCACCAGCCTCATTTCCGACGACGTGATCGAATGGCCGAGGATGCGCTTGAAGTCGGTGAAGCCGTTGTTGCCGCCGAAGCCGGTTTCGTTGCGGAAGAAGAGCAGCATCGCGGCGTAGGTCAGCGCCTGCGTGATGATCGAGAAATAGACGCCCTTGATGCGCGAGCGGAACGCGAAGTAGCCAAAGACGAAGGCGACGACCGCCGGTACGACGACGACCAGCAGCGCAGCCCACAGGAAACTGTCGCTGCCCTGCCAGAACCAGGGCAGTTCCTTCCAGTCGAGGAAGACCATGAAGTCGGGCAGGTCGCTCTGGTAACTGCCGTCGCGGCCGATCTGGCGCATCAGGTACATCCCGAAGGCGTAGCCGCCGAGGGCGAAGAAGATGCCGTGGCCGAGCGAGAGGATGCCGCCATAGCCCCAGATCAGGCCCATGGCGATGGCGACGATCGCGTAGCACATGATCTTGCCGACCAGGGTGATCGCGTAGGTGGAGACGTGGAAGGGTGAGCCTGCCGGTAGCAGCAGGTGCAGCAGCGGGACGGCGATCAGCGCCAGCGCAAGGAAGGCGCTTACCCCGGCGCGGGTCCTGGCGTCGAGCGCGGAAAGGAAACGGAAAATGAAAGGTTCTCGCATGGCGGCACTCAATCGACGAAGCGACCCTTCAAGGCGAACAGGCCTTGCGGACGTTTCTGGATGAAGATGATGATGAACACGAGGACGACGATCTTGGCGATGACCGCGCCGGACCAGCCTTCGAGCAGCTTGGTGAAGACGCCGAGCCCGAGCGCGGCCCACACGGCGCCGGCGAGCTGCCCGACGCCGCCGAGGACGACGACCATGAACGAATCGACGATGTAGCCCTGGCCCATGTCCGGCCCGACGTTGGAGATCTGCGACAGCGCGAGTCCGCCGAGGCCGGCGATGCCCGCGCCGAGGGCGAAGGCGAGTGTGTCGATACGCGCTGTCGGCACGCCGACGCAACCGGCCATCGCCCGGTTCTGCGTCACGGCACGGACGAACATGCCGAGCCGCGTCCTGTTCATCAGCACCCACACCAGCGCAAGGACGAACAGCGCGAAGCCGATGATGATGATGCGGTTCCAGGGCAGCAGGAGATTCGGCATCAGCTCGATGCCGCCGGACATCCAGCTCGGGTTGGCGACTTCCACATTCTGCGCGCCGAATAGCACTCGCGCGGCCTGGATCAGAATCAGCGACAGCCCCCAGGTGGCAAGCAGCGTTTCCAGCGTGCGCCCGTAGAGCCAGCGGATGACCGTGCGCTCCATGATCACGCCGACCAGCGCGGCGCCGAAGAAGGCCAGTGGAATCGCCGCCGGCAGATACCAGTCGATGGCGTCCGGGAAGTACGCGCGGAAGAAGCTCTGCATGGCGTAGGCAGAGTAGGCGCCAACCATCAGCAGTTCGCCGTGCGCCATGTTGATGATCCCCATCACGCCGTAGGTGATCGCCAGACCGAGTGCGCCGAGCAGCAGGATGCTGCCGAGCGAGAGGCCGGAAAAGACGGCGCCGAGAGTTTCGGCCCGCGAGAGCCGGGCGTCGATCGCCTTGATCGCCGAGATGGCGGCGTAACGCACCCGGTTGTCGGGTTCGCCGGCCTTTTCGGTCAGCGGTTGCAGCATGTTCCTCACTGCGGGAGAAGCGCTTTCGGACAAGGTGCGTACGGCTGTCAGGCGCGTGGCCGGGTTCTTGCTGGTGAGGCTGGCCTGGGCGTGGGCCAGCTTGAGCAGTGGCTTGATTTCGGGATCGGTTTCCTTTTTCAGCGCGCGTTCGAAGAGCGGGGCCATTTCACTGCTTACCTTGTTCTGCAGTTGGCGCGCCGAGTCGAGGCGGACGTTCCGGTCGGCGTCGAACAGCTTGAGGGCGGCCAGTGCATTGTCCAGTTCGCCGCGGATGCGGTTGTTGACCGTGATCGATTCCGCGTCGGCCGGCATGGGGGCCGGTTCGCCGGAAACGGCATCGAAAGCCTTGTCGTCCTCGATGATCAGCACCTTGTCGCCAGCGAGCTGGAGCGCGTCGTCGGCCATGGCCTGGAGAACGCGCGCGGTGGCCGGATCGCCCTCCTGTGCCAGCTTCTGGATGGCGGCGACCTTGACGCTGGAATCCTCGTCGCCCAGTTGGCGGATGAGCGCTGGATCCGGCGCCGCCTGCGCGGCGAAGGCGCCGGTGAGCAACACGGTGGCAAGCAGGTGTTTGAACATGAACGGGTCCGTTGGCAGGTAAGCTCTTGGGCCGGAGCTTACGGGGCGCGACCGGCAGCGGAAATACGACAAATTGCGTAGGAATTCGCTACGACTTTTGTGCATGGCCCGGACATGCGCGCGGGTGCCTCCTATAATTCCTTGCGTGCTTTTCAACCCAACGGGACAACGATCGTGAAACTATTGCGCTATGGGCCTGCGGGCCAGGAAAAACCTGCGTTGCTCGATGCCGCGGGGAACATGCGGGATCTCTCCGGCCTGCTCGACGACTTCACGCCGAGAACGCTGGCGCCCGAAGCGCTGGACGTGCTGCGTGCGCTGGATCCGGAACGTCTGCCGCTCGTCCCGGGGGAACCGCGGATCGGCGTGCCCTGGCACGGCATGGGCAAGTACGTGGCCATCGGGTTGAATTACAGCGACCACGCCGCCGAGTCGGGCATGGCGATCCCGCAGGAGCCGACCATGTTCACCAAGTGGCTGAGCTGCGTCTGTGGCCCGAATGACGACACGATCATCCCGCCGGAGTCGACCAAGCTCGACTGGGAAGTCGAACTCGGCATCGTCATCGGTCGCCAGGCCCGCAACGTGTCGCAGGCCGAGGCGCTGGACTACGTTGCCGGTTATTGCCTGGCCAACGACATTTCCGAGCGTTCGTACCAGATCGATCGCAGCGGTGGGCAGTGGAGCAAGGGCAAGGGCTTCGACACCTTCGGCCCGGTCGGGCCGTGGCTGGTGACGCGCGACGAGATCGCCGATCCGCAGAATCTCGACATGTGGCTCGACGTCAATGGCGAGCGCAAGCAGACCGGCAACACGTCGAAGATGATTTTTTCCTGCGACTTCCTGGTGAGCTACTGCAGCCGGGTGATGACGCTGGAGCCCGGTGACCTGATCATCACCGGTACGCCGCCGGGCGTCGGCCTCGGTTGCAAGCCGCCGCAGTTCCTCAAGGCGGGTGACGTGGTCGAGCTGGGGGTCGCCGGCCTCGGGCGGCAGCGGCAACGGATCGTGGCGGGGTAGCCTGCCCCGGCGGAATTGTCTCTTGCCTTTCGTGCGATGCCTGCTAGGCTGAAAGCAGCTCACTGATTCTGAGAGGTGGTGTCATGGCCGCAACAGAGCGTCGCATCGGGCCGGATCGTCGCCGCCGCGATACGGGGCCGCCTTCGGGGTGTTCCGAGCGGCGGATCATCGCCGAAAGGCGGTTGCCAAAGGTGGTGGAGAAAACGATTTCTGACACCGAGTGGAAAAACTACTTCGGGCGCCTGGAGCGGCGGCAGGGGGGGCATGCGATCGACCTGCCGGAGCGGCCGGAGAACATTTCCGGGCGGTTGTGGAGCGATTTTTAGCGCTCCGGTAGCGCATTCGTGCGTCAGTTTCCCGGTTCGTTGGGTTCGTGGAGCGAGTGCATTTCCTCGCTCCTTTTCTTTTCCTCTTCAAGAATCTTGTCGATGACCTCCTGAAGCGGGTCGTCCTCGTCTTTACGGATGCCCTTCTTGCGCGGTAGCGGTGGTTCCTCTGCCGGCGCTTCCTGCCGCGGCGAGGTCAGGTGCGCGAACCACTGCGCGACCTGTGCGGACAGGCGTTGCATCAGGCCGTCGTTCGCCGGCGGCACGAAGCGGCTGCGCGTGTCGATGAGGCGCGCGCGCAGTGCGCCGTGCACGACGTCGGCGACGATCGGCAGTGCGCTGTGCGCGCCTTGTCCCCAGTAATCGCTGCGCAAGGTGATGCGCGGGTCATTGAAGCCGACCCAAGCGCCGGCGACCAGTTGCGGGTGCATCAGGATGAACCAGCCGTCGGCGTTGTCCTGCGTCGTCCCGGTCTTGCCGGCCACGTCGGCGCGGATGCCGAAGCGGTTGCGGATGGAAGCCGCGGTGCCGCGGTCGACCCCGTCGCGCATGACGTCGAGCAGGGTGTAGGCGACGTCTTCATCAAGGATGTCCTCGGGGTCCGGCGCGGCGAACTCTTCCAGAACGCGTCCATGCCGGTCCTCGATGCGCGTGACCATGACCGGCTCGCGGAAACGGCCGCTGTCGGCGATCGTCGCGTACGCCGTGACCATTTCCTTCAGCGACACCGGGCTGGTGCCCAAGGCGAGCGAGGGTACGGGGTCGAGTTCGCTCTGGCGGATGCCCATTGCGCGGGCGAGGCGGACGACCTTTGGTGCTCCCACTTTCTGCATCAGTTGCGCGGTGATGGTGTTCTTTGAATAGGCCAGTCCGTCGCGCAGGCTCATTGCCTTGCCGGACGGCGGCTTGCCATCGGAAGGGCGCCACAGTTCGCCGTCGCCGACCGGAATCTCGACCGCCTGATCGATCAAGGTCGTCTCGGGGCTGATGCCCTGACGGAAGGCTTCGCCGTAAACGAACGCTTTGAACGTCGAGCCGGGCTGGCGGCGCGCCTGTTTCACATGGTCGAACGCGTCGCGCTCGAAATCGCGACTGCCGACCCAGGCCTTGATCTGCCCGTTGCGCGGATCGATGGCGAGAAAACCGGCCTGAATCATCGTTTTCTGCTGCCGAAGACCGGGCAGGAAAGCGGGATTGGCTGTGAGCTGGCGGATGGCGTCCTCGTCGTTAATTTCCGATTCGCGGGCTTTGCGGAAATCGGGTGTTTCGCGGACGAGATCCCGGACCAGATCGTTCTTTAGCGTCCAGACGGAACGGCGCGACCAGACGGCGTTCGCCAGATTCTGCAGCTGTTGGCCCCGGTTTTCGACCGCGCGGCTGGCCAGCGCCTGCAGGCGCGAATCGAGCGTGGTGCGGACGATCAATCCGTCGCTGTAGATGTTGTAGTCGTTGCGGTCGGCCCAGTCGATCAGCCAGCGGCGCAGTTGTTGCGCGAAATGCGGCGCCGGGCCGGCTTTCTCGTACTGGCGTTCGAAGTCGAGGCGCAGCGGCGCCTTTTTGAGTGCTTCGAGTTTGTTTGCCGGGAGCTTTCCGTGCTTGGCCATTTGCGTGAGGACGACATTGCGGCGCTGCAGCGAGCGTTCCGGATTGAGCATCGGGTTGTAATAGCTGGTGCCCTTGAGCATGCCGACCAGCGTGGCGCTCTGCAGGACGTTGAGCTTGCCGGCCGAGGTGTCGAAGTAGGTGCGGGCGGCCATCTCGATGCCGAAGGCGTTGTACAGGAAGGGAACGGTGTTGAGATAGGTTTCGAGGATCTCGTCCTTGCCATGTACCGCCTCGATCTTGAAGGCGGTGATCGCTTCCTTGAGCTTGCGGGTCAGCGTCGGCGCCCGGCCGATCTCCTCCGGGTACAGGTTGCGCGCCAGTTGCTGCGTCAGCGTCGAGCCGCCTTGCCGATTGCCTCTGACGGTGTGCAACGCCGCGGCCAGCGTGCGCCGGAAATCCAGCCCGTGATGGGTGTAGAAACGGTGGTCCTCAGTGGCGATCAGCGCGTCGACGACATGTGGGGAAATTTCCGCCAGAGGGACCCACTGGCGGTGCGAGTGCTTGAACTCGGCGAGTTTCTTGCCGTCGGCGAAGAGTATCTGTGCCGGACGCTCGGTGGTGGCCTTGCGGATGTCGCTGATGCCGGGAGTCAGCGGGACGAGTATGGCGACGTAGGCCAGAAAAAGAGCTGGTGGGACAAGCAGCGCGGTCCACAGTTCGCGCCGTGTCGGGCGTCGCAGTCGTCCGGCTATGCGATCAATCAACGGGGAAAGGCGTTCGATCAGATGCGAAGGCAGGCGCATTGGTCGTGTTCACTAACGGATGCCGGGAATCAAGTACGCATTTTTTCGAATGCGCTTTCGAGCCGATCGAGAAAACCGCCGTCCGCATGGTAACGATGCACCCATTCCGGATCAGGTGTCACCGTGGTACTGCTCTCGTACACGGCGCGGCGCAGAGAGTCGGCGACTTCGTCGCGTAGCTCCTGACGGCTTTCCGGGACCAGTGCGACAGCGGCAGCGATGGCGGCACCAAGGGGAGCGCCGGCCTGTCCGATGTGGATCGCGGGGCGGTTCCAGATCGCGGCGACCCGGCGCATGATTTCATGGCTGCCCGAGGGGCCGCCGCAAACACTGATCGGATCGCTCCGGTGGCACTGCCCTCCGACCCGGCATCCGTGGCGGAAAACCAGCCCGAGCGCGCTATCGACGATCGCCGGGTAATCGTTGGTGAAGTCATCCGGCTTGCTGTCCAGTCTGACGACGTTCGGGTTGGCGGCGATGGCCGGGAACGACTCGGCGTCCGGGTGCCAGAAGCGCAAGCGGCTGCCGGGAGGCGTGCCGGCGAGGGCGGCTTCGCTGGTCGCGTAATCCTTGGCGTTGAGACCATGCAATTTGCGCATGCGATCCAGGGTCAGTGCGCCGTTGGTGCGGCAGGCCAGATTGAACGGGCGCCCGAGCGCATCGTACATGGCATTGGCCTCGCCGCTGGGGTCGACCTCGCCGCCGGGGGTCGGGATCATGTACACGAAGCTTGTGCCAAGGCTGAGCAGGCTGTCGCTGGCCAGGACTTTCGATTGGGGATTGTCTCCGGATCCGGCGATGATCCGGCAGTCCGGATGAAATCCGTATTTTTTCTGGAAGTAGGCGGCGATGCGGCCGACGATGGTAAGCGGGTGGGCAATGGCCGGCAACTTGTCGGCCAGGGCACTGCGGCCTCCGGGCAGGTCGCGGGCGGCGGCGTCGAGCAGTGCTTCATCCCAGGTGCGCTGCTTGTAGTTCATCAAGCCGGTACCGCAGGCGTTGCCGAAGTCCAGTGGGATCGCGCAATTGCCGGCGAGCAGGGCGGGTATCAGACTGGATATCTGCACGATGTGGCGGGTTGCCGCGTAGGCCGCAGGATAACGCAGCGCGAGCTTGCGGTGAGCCAACACGGAACTGCGCAGAGGCATGTCGCTGCCGGTGCGGGCGATCAGCGCGGCAGATCCGCCGATCCGAGCGCGGATGAGTTCCGCTTCAGCGGCCGTATTGGCAGTCTTCCAGATCGGGGCGCCGCCATAGGCGAACACGTCGGCGAGCGCCGTGGTGAGAGAGGCGGGTGGTTTTTGCATGCCGTCCGGCATGCGCAGCGCCTGGAAGGCGGCAGGCGCGTTGTCTTTGAGATAAACGTGGCCGTGTTGCTGGCCCGAGGTGTTTATCGCGGCGATGGCCGCGGTGTCGACGCCGGCGGCTTTCATCTCGTCGAACAGGGCATCGAGCGCCGCGAGGAACAGGCGCGGTGGTTGTTCCGCTTCGCCGGGTTCGCGGGGCGGCAGGATGAGTGTGTCGTGTTCGAAGCCGAAGCCGACCAGCCGGGGGTCGTCGCGGTAGGCCAGCGAGCGTTGCCAGATGACGGTCCCCGTATCGACATTCAGCAATACGGCGCTCAGGCTCTGGGTGCTGGCGTCGAGGCCGAGGGTGGTGCGATCGGCGGGCGACATGGAGGCTCCTCGTTCTCTCTCTGGTGGCGGCGGATTCGGGCCGGCATGGTTCAGCCGGAAAGCGCGATCATAATCGGAATCTCGCCGGCAGGCATTGCAGCCTTTGCTCAGGAGTGTGTCGCTCGTGTGTTCAGCGGGCGAAGCCGAGCTTTCAAACTGCGGTGCTCAGGCTCACGGAGGAGGGGAAGGAATGTTGTCAATCGTCCTGCTTGGGCGTCGAGGCGATCACGACGTCGACCCCGGCGCTCTTCAGCATCGTGAAGTCTTCGCTGCTGATCCCCTCATCGGTAATCAGTGTGCTGATACGTGAGAGTGGCAGCGAGATGTGTCGGGCCTTGATCGAGAACTTGCTGCTGTCAGCCAGAACGACGACTTCGTCAGCGTGCTTCTGCAGATTGTCGACGGCCTTTACCACGCCGGGGTGCGACTCAAGCAGCCCGCCGCCGTTGATGCCTTGCGCGCCGATGAAAAGCCGCGAAGCATAGAAATTGAGCTCCGGTCCGCCCGGCGAGTAGAGGATGCCCGGTTCTCGATGGAGTTCGCCGCCCGCCACGGTCAGGTAACAGGCTCCCTGTTCGAACAGGCTGGCCGCCAGCGGCATGGAATTGGTGCAAATCTTGACGCTCCGCTTGGCAAGGCGTTGCGCGAAAAGGAAGCACGAGGTTCCACCGAGGACGATGATCGAGTCGCCGTCCTTGCAGAGTTTTTCCGCTTCGGCGGCGATGGCTTCCTTCTGGTCGATATGGATCAGCCGGTTGGCCTCGAAGGGTTTTGCGGGAGTGTGCTCGGGGCCGGCGTCATTGGCGAGCGCGATTCCCCCGAAAACCTTGCGGACCTCGCCGGTCTCGTGCAGTTTGGCGATGTCCCGGCGTATGGTGGCGGGTGAGGCGCCAAGGATCTCCGTCAGGTCCTTGACGGTAGCAAACTGGCGCTTGTTGAGAATGCCGACGATTTTTTCCCAGCGCTCTGACTCGTTCATCTTCCCGTTCCTGGCGTATTTTTGCGCGGAACCCGGCAAGGTAACTACCGTGTCCAGCGCCTGGCTTGTCTTGGCTTCCATGGCTGTGCGGTCGGCGTCCTTCGGTGTCGGGAATCGGTCAGAGCGGCCTGGTCAGGCACTGCCGGATTCCGTGCCGGAAAGCGCAGATCGTGCGGGGGCGTACGTTATCACAGCGGATGCCTTTTTCCGTTAGCACGATTTCCGGATTCCTGAAGAACTGACGAGGCGATTGCCCGGATGGGAGGAAAGTCCGCGGCGGCCCGCACTGATGCGGGCGGCCGCGGGTTGGAGCGGGCGAGGTTACCCAGCGAGGTGGCGTTGCAGGGACGTGCTGATCGACTGCAGGATCAGGCAGCAAGACGTTGCGCCGGCATCGAGGACGCCGATCGAACGCGCTCCCAGGCGGGCGGAACGGCCGATCCGGGCCTGCAGATTCTTGGTCGAATCCTTGCCCTTCTCCGCCGCAACGCTCATCGCCTGCAGTGCGTCGGCGAAGGACGCGCCGTTTGCCACTGCTTCACGGAAGGCGTTGAGTGCCGGCACCATCGTGTCGATCAGTGTCTTGTCGCCGACCTGGGCATTGCCCATGCCTTGCACGTTGGCAACTGCGGCGGCGAGTGCATCGCCGAACAGGGCAGCATCAAGCTTGGCGTGCGGTTCGAGCGTGGTGACAAAGCCGAGGAAGAAGTTGCCGTACAGCGGGCCCATCGAGCCGCCGATGTCGTCCATGAGCGCCTGCGAGAGTTGCTCAAGCGCCTTCGGAAGGTCGTTGGCGGCCGCGCCCATGGCGTCGAGGCGGGTGCCGCAGCCGGTGAAGCCCTTGCTCATATTGATGCCGTGGTCGCCGTCGCCGATGAGGCCGTCGATTTCGGAGAGGTAGGCGCGATTGGTGTTGACCGTGGTAATCAGGTCGCGGACGACGTCGCCGGCGGTGGACAGGTCGATGCTCGGGCCCGTGATCGTCCTCGGTGCGGCGGCGGATTTCGTGGCAACGGGCGCGGCGGCGGCTGTTGTCGTGCCGGCGACGGATCCGCTGTAGGTGCGCCCTACGGCCATGTCGCCCGCCACGGTGATTCCGACCGAATTGCACGGCGCTTGCAGGCAGCTCTCCAGTTCGTCATCGAGTTTCATCATGGTCAGCGTGACGCCCATCATTTCGAGCGAGGTGAACAGGTTGCCGACCTTGTTGAAGGTGATGGTGATGCCCTTCGCCTCCAGGCGCTTGGCGATTTCGCCGTAGAGGATGTAGAGCTCCATGATCGGCGTGGCGCCAAGTCCGGATACGAGGATGGCAACCTTGTCGCCAGACTGGAACGGCAGGTCGGGCAGAACGACGTCGAGCATCAGGTCGGCCATTTCGGATGCGGTGACGGTCGCGCGCACGTCGATGCCGGGTTCGCCGTGGTGGCCGATGCCGACCTCCATCTTGCCGTTCTCGATGGTGAAGTTGGCGTGGCCGACTGCCGGAATGATGCACGCCGAGAGGCCGATGCCGATGCTGCGGGTGTTGTCGATGGCCTTTTGCGCGGCGGCGATCACCTCGTCGAGCGATCCGCCTTGAGCCGCCTTGGCCGCACCGACTTTCCACATCAGGATTTCGCCGGCAACACCGCGTCGCTTGGCCTCGTCGCCCTTCGGAGCGGACGGAACGTCGTCGTTGGCGACGACGGTCTTGACCGTGATGCCTTCGCGTTCAGCCATCGACATGGCCATCTTGACGTTCATGTTGTCTCCGGCGTAGTTGCCGTAGAGGCAGGCGACGCCGGCGCCACCGTTGGCTGCGCGCATTGCATCGAGGAAGCTTTTGGCTGTCGGCGAGGAGAAAATTTCGCCGATGGCGACCGCGTCGACCATGCCGTCGCCGACGTAGCCGAGGAAGGCCGGTTCGTGGCCCGAGCCGCCGCCGGTGACGACGCCGACCTTGCCGGCCTCCGGGGCGCGAACCCGTTTGACCACGCGAGAGTTGTCCGTCCCGACGACCGAGTCGGCGTGCGCCGTCAGCCAGCCCTTGAGCATGTCCTCAACCACAAGATCCGCATTGTTGATGATTCTGTTCATAGTCATGATGTGTGCAAGAGAGAGGTTGGAGTAAAAAAACAACGACGGTGAATCAGTTGCTGAACGCAGGGGAAGCCGGGTCCGCAAGGGCGCCGGTTGTGTCGCAAGGGGCTGGCTGGCATTTCGTCCTCTGGTCGTTGGATACAAAAACGAAGAATAGCCGATGATTTTCGGTAATCAAGACTTGTTTTTGTAAAGCGATCTGATCGAATCAAATCACAAAATGATTGAGAAATACAAGAAAAATGAGCTAAAACGATTTATACGATTCTTTTGGTGATTGCCATGTTGACATCGTCAATTGCCGGTTCCAGAATGGCCTCGTTCGTAGCAGGTTGTATGTCGAAGTAGCCTTTGCTCTCTTGCGAGGAAGAAGACTTTGGAAATTGGACTTGGCCACGAGAAAACAGTGTGCGACCCGGTTGCCGCAAAGGTAGGCCACGGGACTGCCTCCGTCCAAGACGTCCGGCGGGCTGGCTCGGCCGGCATCCTGTCCCCACACCACGCTTCCCTTCTCTCAACTACTCTGACGCTCTCGTCCCGTGCTCTCGGGACGGCACGTCGGCATCTCGCTTCCGCATATCCTCTGTCGCTGAAACAACAGCGCCGCAAGGAACCGGTCTGTTCGTTTCTTTCAGGAGCGGAAGGCCATTGAACGACAAAGCGCCCGATGCGGCGCCTCAAGGAACATGATCTTTGCCCTTTGCTTTTACTGAGACGCCGCTGGCGTCGATTGCCACCAACCGCAAGGAGGTTTGCTGTGACTGTGAAATACCATGATGAAGAGATGATGGCTGTCGTGTGCAAGGCGCCGCATGAATACAACCTGGAGAAGGTCAAGCGGCCTGCGGCAGGTCCGAACGAAGTTGTCATCAAGATCATGTCGTGCGGCATCTGCGCCGGCGACATGAAGGGATGGTCCGGTGCGCCCCGCTTCTGGGGCGACAAGGACGCCGGTCGTCCCTCCTACATCAAGCCGCCGGTCATTCCCGGGCACGAGTTCTGGGGTGTGGTCTGCGAGCTGGGCGAAGGTGCCGCCGAATACCACAACGTTCAACTCGGCGACCGGGTCGTTGCCGAGCAGATCGTTCCCTGCGGTCGCTGCCACTATTGCCGTACCGGCCATCACTGGATGTGCGAAGTGCACGACGTCTATGGCTTCCAGCGTGAATCCGCCGACGGCGGCATGGCCGAGTACATGCGCCTTTCCGCGCGCGCCATCATTCACAAGATTCCCGAGACCGTGTCGTTCGAAGACGCGGCAGTGATCGAGCCGTTGTCGTGTTCGCTCCACGCCGTCAATCGCGGCGATATTCAGTTCTCGGACGTCGTGGTCATCTGTGGTGCGGGTCCGCTGGGCTTGTTCATGGTTCAGGCCGCGCATCTGAAAACGCCAAAATGCCTGGTCGTGATTGATCTCGATGATCGTCGTCTCGAGCTGTCGAAACAGTACGGTGCCGATGTCGTGATAAATCCCAAGCGCGAAGACGCGGTGGAGATCGTCAAGAAGATGACCGGCGGCTACGGCTGCGACGTGTATATCGAAGCGACCGGTCATCCGAGCGGCGTCACGCAAGGCTTGCAGATGATCCGCAAGCTGGGGCGCTTCGTCGAGTTCAGTGTGTTCGGGCATGAAACCACGGTCGACTGGTCGATCATCGGTGAAGAGAAGCACCTCGACCTGCGCGGCGCGCACCTGTCCGGGTTCTGCTATCCGGTCGCCATCGATTTGCTGAACCGTGGGTTGTGCACCTCCAAAGGCATCGTCACCCATAACTACAAGCTTTCCGAATGGGAGGAGGCATTGAAGGTGGCGCAGTCGATGGACTCGATCAAGGTGTTGCTGACACCTGACGCTTGATTCCAACAACAGTCGTACGGCAGCGGCATCTCAACTTGGTGCAGCTGCCGATACGGCGCGGCGTCTGCAATCGTCGTAATCGGGGGGGGCTGGCTCGGTCGTGCTTGCCGCAGAGGCGGTGCGGGACCGGACAGTTCCGGAGGAGGGTTATCGACAATGAAGTTTGAGCAGGGTGTCAGCAATTCGATTCAGGGGGCAGGAAGCAACTTATGAGTTCACAGGCAGAACTATCAAGCGGACATCAGTCCGGTTCGGGGCTGCGCAAATTGGTCGTGCCGGCGGTTGTTATCGCTGTACTCGTTGCGATGGCGCTGGACACCAAGGTTGTGCGGATCGGTTCGGAGGAGGACGTTCGCGCCCAAGTCTTTTCGCCTGAAGCTTTCGGGAAGAAGGAGTATCCGAAAATCAAGGCGGCGATCGAGAAGGCTGCGGTAGACGCGAAGCTGCTGGCGGAAGCCATAGTCGCGGACAAGGCGGCAGCGGGGGAAAAGTATGGCAAGCCGGGAAGCGTCGGGCCGATCTTTCCGGTCAGGTTCAGCGGCGTTGTTGGCGAGGGGAGCAGCGGTGTCTTCAAGGTCAAGGTTGACGGTTTGCCGGATGGAGTCGGCGTCCGGGTGCAAACCGGGCCGGCGATCAACGGTACCGAGGTGCGCGACGCGACGGGAACCATCAGTTTCGGCCAGTTCACCAACCAGATCGAATATCAGGATGCCGGTGCCGCGCTGAACGACCAGATCAAGGCGCAAGAGCTGGCCAAGCTGGATCGCGAGAAGCTGCCCGGCAAGACGATCGAAGTGGTTGGCGTGTTCCAGCTGATCAATCCGGCCAACTGGATGGTTACGCCGGTGCAGTTGAAAGTCGCGCCATGAGTGCCTTGCCTAAAGCGGCGCACACCGATGGCGAGGCGGTGATGTCGGCGCGCAACGTTGCCAAGTTTTTCGGCAGCGTGCGCGCGTTGAACGGGGTGAACTTCGATATCCATCGCGGCCAGGTGACGACCCTGTTCGGGGAAAACGGCGCGGGGAAATCGACACTGATGAAGATTCTCGCCGGCATCCAGCCGCCAACCTCCGGCGAGATCATCCTCGATGGCGAGCCGGTGAGGTTTTCCTCGTCGACGGAGGCCCGCAACCGCGGGATTTCGATCATCCATCAGGAATTGAGCCTCGCACCCAACCTGTCGGTGCGCGACAACATTTTCATGGGCCGGGAGATTCGCACGGCGACCGGCGTCAATTTTGCGGAGGAAGCCCGGCTTACCAAGGCGTTGATGGAGGAGCTTGAAGAGGACATCGACCCGATGACGTTGGTCGAAGATCTCCGCCTCGGTCAGCAGCAGATCGTCGAGATCGCTCGCGCGCTGTCGGTCAACAGCCGCATCCTGATCATGGACGAACCGACTTCGGCGCTTTCTGCGACGGAGGTCGAGGTCCTGTTCAAGGTGATTCGCGACCTGAAATCGCGGGGTGTATCCATTGTTTATATCTCCCATCATCTGGAAGAGGCGTTACAGATTACCGATCATGCGGTGGTGCTGCGCGATGGGAACATGACGGCCAAGGCACCGCGCTCGGAAATCGACCTCGAGTGGATCGTCCGCAACATGGTCGGCGACAACTTCGATCTCGGCAGCCCGCCGACCGGGTACGAGTTTGGCGACGTGGCGCTTTCGATTGACGACGTTGTTGTCACCGAGGCGTCCGGTGCCAATGTGGTCGACCACATGTCGCTGCAGGTGCGTGCCGGCGAAATCGTCTGCATCTACGGATTGATGGGAGCTGGTCGTACGGAGTTGCTCGAGGCCGTGGCCGGGCGAGGCGAATTGATGAATGGGAAGGTGCTCCTGGAGGGCGAAGATGTCTCGGGGGCGACCATTGCGGAACGGATTGCCAAGGGCTTGTCGCTCGTGCCGGAAGACCGTCAGCGTGACGGACTGGTGCAGACGATGACTGTCGGGAAAAACCTGTCTCTCGCCAGCATCGGAGCTTTCGTGAAGGGATGTTTCACCTCGCCCCAGCGAGAACGCGAACTGGTCGACGAATCGATTCGCCGCGTCACGGTCAAGACGGCCGGGGGCGGTGCCGCCATCGGTTCGCTGTCGGGCGGGAATCAGCAGAAGGTCGTGATCGGCAAGATGCTGGCGACGAATCCCAAGGTGCTGTTGCTCGACGAACCGAGCCGCGGGATCGACATCGGCGCCAAGGCCGAGGTCTTCCGGCTGATTGCCGAGCGGGCTCGCCAAGGGCTTGCGGTGATCTATTCGACATCGGAAGTCGGCGAGTGCCTGAGCGTCGCGCACCGCATCATCGTGATGGCGCGGGGGAAAATCTCTGCCGAATTCGGGCCCGATGTTTCCAAGGAACAAATCATGGCCGCCTCGGGCGAGTCCGTGGTCGAGTAATAAATATCAGGAGAAAAATCGCATGACTACTGCGAATAAAACCGCTCAAGGCGTTCAGGGCGCTCCCTCCCGGGGTGGCATCGATATTGTGCGGATCCTTCTCGAAGGGCGAGCGTTCTTTGCCTTGATCGTGATCATTGTGGTGTTTTCCATGCTGTCGCCGGTCTATTTCTCGACCGCCAATTTCCTGGTCATGGCATCGCACGTGGCGATTTACGGGCTTCTGGCGATCGGCATGCTGGTGGTTATCCTGACCGGAGGTATCGATCTGTCCGTCGGGTCGACGCTCGGCTTGTGTGGCGTGGTGGCCGGTGCGCTGATGCAGGGGGTGGAGATCGAGGTGCTGGGATCGATCTTCTATCCTTCGGTGTGGGTCGTCGTCGTGCTGACTTGTGCGCTGGGTGGATTCATCGGCGCGGTCAATGGCGTACTCATCGCCTATCTCAAGGTGCCGGCATTCGTTGCCACGCTCGGCGTGCTGTACTGCGCCCGGGGCGTCGCCCTGCTGCTCACCAACGGGCTGACCTACAACAACCTGGGCGGTCAGCCTGAACTCGGGAACACCGGGTTCGATTGGCTCGGTTTCAACACGTTCTTCAACGTTCCCATCGGCGTGCTGGTTCTGGTCGCGCTGGCGATCATTGCCGTCATTCTGCTGAACAGAACGGCCTTCGGGCGTTGGGTCTATTCGACTGGTGGAAACGCCCGGGCGGCTGAGCTCTCCGGCGTGCCGGTCAAGTTCACGACAATCTCCGTCTATGTGTTCTCCGGTATTTGCGCCGCGGTAGCCGGCTTGGTGCTGTCCTCGCAGCTTACCTCTGCCGGGCCGACAGCAGGGACGACCTACGAATTGACCGCCATCGCCGCCGTGGTCGTCGGCGGGGCAGCACTGACCGGCGGGCGCGGCAACGTGCGTGGCACCCTGCTCGGGGCGTTCGTTATCGGCTTTCTTTCCGATGGTCTCGTGATCATCGGCGTTTCGGCGTACTGGCAAACCGTCTTTACCGGTGCCGTGATCGTCCTCGCGGTGCTGATGAACTCCATCCAGTACGCCAAGCGGCCGAAGCCGCTACCCGCGTCGGGTAATCCCGTCATTCCTCAGAAAGAGCCTGCAGGGAAGCTCGCCTGATGAACGTCCGCCGATCTTTCGGCACTTTGTAATGAAGCAACTTAGGAGAGGTAGATATGTTTAAAACAACACGCCGTAAACTCATCGCAGCACTGTTGCTCACTCCCCTCATGACCAGTGCCGCCA
Organism: Gammaproteobacteria bacterium; assembly: GCA_029289235.1. Lineage (GTDB taxonomy): Bacteria > Pseudomonadota > Gammaproteobacteria > Burkholderiales > Rhodocyclaceae > Propionivibrio. Next base: position 61,418 of record JARFTZ010000011.1, on the reverse strand, counting down.
TGGCACAGGGCAAGGGACTGATGACGATCATCGTGAACGATCCAGCCAATCCGTATTGGTTCACCGAAGGTAATGTGGCCAAGGCGACCGCGGAAAAGATGGGCTATACGGCGGTGGTCGCCGCTCACGTTGGCGACACGAACACCGAGAGCAAGCTGATCGATACGGCGATTACGAACAAATCGGTCGCAATTCTCCTTGACCCGGCCAATGCCAGCGGCTCGGTCGGCGCGGTCCAGAAAGCAGTTGCCGCGAACATTCCGGTTCTGCTGATCAACGCGGAAATCAACAAGGACGGCTTGGCCAAGGCTCAGCTCGTTTCGAACAACGCCCAGGGCGCTGCGCTCGGGGCGCAACAGTGGGTAAAGGTGATGGGCGACAAGGGCAAGTACGTCGAGCTTTTCGGTGCGCCGTCAGACAATAACGCGGCCACCCGTTCGAACGGCTACAAGACGGTGCTCAGTCAGTATCCAGACCTGAAGAAGGTCGCTCAAGAGGTTGCGAATTGGGACCGAACTCAAGGCCACAACAAGATGCAGGCGATGATGCAGGCGAATCCAGACATCAAGGGAGTGATCAGCGGGAACGACGAAATGGCATTGGGTGCCATCGCAGCGCTGAAGAAGGCGGGCAAGCTCAAGGATGTCGTCGTGGGCGGGTTCGATGGCTCGCCTGATGCCGTCGCTGCAGTCAAGAGTGGAGAACTGGCCTATACCGTGCTGCAGCCGGTCGCGGTGTTCTCGGAGGAAGCGGTGAAGCAGGCCGATTCGTTCATCAGGACAGGAAAGACCGGCGCGAAGAGTGAGAAGCAACTGTTCGACTGCTTGCTGATCACCAAGGAAAACGTCCACAAGTACTCGTCTCCCTTCGTTCTGGATAAGTAACATCCGCGGACGGTGTTTTTTGCGGTAACTGCTGTGGCACGGGTGCTGGTTTCAGCATTCGCGCCGCAGCCTCGGGACTCCCTTTGTATTAGTCGTTTTCCCGGCGATGCCTGGCGGTGTGCTCATGTCTTCATGACGTGTTCAGAAAATCCAGATGACTGGTTGGCAGTAGAAGGGAGTCGGTTTTTGTCGGGCGCATGAATTCATGCGTCAGAAGCTGGCTTTCCCGCCAGTCCTTCGCCAAATGCTCGAAGCCCGTGATGTGCGTTCTTTACACTGCTGGCTGTTTCCGGGTCCGGGCGTTCGGTGAATACTGCTTGCTGGAGAGCGTCTTCTTCTCGCGCGGCATTTCCAAATAGTGAAAGGAGTTTCTCGTGGGAGTTACCATGAAAGCGGCTGTGATGTACGGCCCTCGCGACATGCGCATCGAGGATCGCCCTCGTCCCGGTGTGGCGCCGGGTGAGTTGTTGATCAAAGTTCATCATGTGGGGATTTGCGGCTCCGATATGCACTTTCTCAAGGATGGCCGCCTGGGGAACTGGGTCGTCGATACCCCTCTGATTCTGGGGCATGAGTCCGCCGGGGAGGTCATTGATGTCGGTCCCGGCGTACAGGGATTTGCCGTCGGCGACAAGGTGGCGCTCGAGCCGGGAGTTCCTTGCGGCGGGTGCTGGAGTTGCATGACCGGGCACTACAATCTTTGTTCGAACATGTCGTTCATGGCGATACCGCATGAAAGGGACGGTGTGTTCTGTGAGTTTGTTTCGCACCCCGCGAAGATGTGCTTCAAGCTCCCGTCGAACGTCAGCACCATGGAGGGGGCTCTTTGCGAGCCTCTTTCCGTCGGGCTCTACGCCGTCGAGAAATCCGGTGCCCGGCTGGGGCAAAGTGCGGTCATCTTCGGTTCGGGCTGTATCGGCCTGGTCACGATGCTGGTGCTGAAAGCCATTGGCGTGAGCGACGTCACTGTTGTCGATGTCGTAAAGAAGCGACTGGATACGGCGTTGGCGTTGGGTGCCAAGCGAGTGATCCGCGGCGATCAGGAGGATGTCGTCGCGTCTCTGATGAAAGCGGGGGGCTGCGACGTCGTTTTCGATGCGGCCGGGAGTCCGCGTACTGCGCTGCAAGCCTCGCAGGTTGTTGCGCGCAACGGTGTCGTGGTCATTGTCGGCATGGCCGCCGATCCCGTCATCGGTATGGATATCGGCACCATGGCCTCCAGAGAGGCTCGACTCGAGACGATTTTCCGCTACCGCAACCATTATCCGACGGCGATCAAGGCGGTTGAGTCCGGTGTCATCCCGCTGAAGAAGATCGCTTCTCATGTCTTTCCGTTCGAAAGGATCGTGGAAAGCGTCCTTTTCAACATGGATAACCCGGGCGAAGTCGTCAAAGGCGTTATCAGTTTTGTCGACTGAGGGGGGGGCGATGCCAGGGCCCGGGTTCTCGCCCGGGTCTGAAGACGAGTTGTTGATCAAGTGATTGACTATAATCATTGTGTGATTAGAGAAGGTTGATTTGTGGTGCTGTAATGCTCCGATTGTCATTGTTTTGTGGTTGACTTGTTGACATCGTCTGGTGCTGGTTCCAGAATGCTTTCCAAGCCGCTACACAAACGACTGCTACGAGCCGTTCGGGAAAACAAACGCGGTTGAGTACGTCGGGGTTGCAGACAAAGAAGAAAGAACACGCAAGAGCCTTATGCCTTGGTAAGAGGACTGCGTAAGCAAGCTTCGGAGAGTCAAGCGATATGCCGGATAGCGCAACAGATTCGACCTGCCATCCTCCTGGTTCGCCAGCGGCGACGCCGATATCCGCCGAACCACTGGTTGTCGCCTGCGGCGTGGCGAAGAGTTTCAACGGAGTGCCCGCCCTCAGGAACGGCTGCCTTGAGTTGCATGCCGGCAGTGTTCATGCGCTGTGTGGCGGCAATGGCGCGGGGAAGTCGACCTTTCTCAACGTCCTGATGGGAATCCTTCAGCGCGATGCGGGATCCATCAAGGTGCGGGGGCGAGAGGTGCATTTCGCCAATCCCAATGAGGCGCTGCACGCCCGGATCTCGATCATTACCCAGGAGTTGTCGCCGATTCCCGGCATGACCGTCGCGGAGAATATTTTTCTCGGACGCGAACCCAAGAAACTCGGTGTCGTCGTCGATTACCCGCGCCTGTTCGCACGGGCCGGCGAGTTGCTGGAGCGCCTGCGTTTCGATATCGACCCGCGCACGCCGATGTACCGGCTGAGCCTCGCGCAAACGCAACTGGTGGAGATTGCCAAGGCGTTCAGCCACCAAAGCGAAATCATCATCATGGACGAGCCGACCTCGGCCATCGGCGAGAATGAAACGGAGATCCTGTTCGATGCGATCCGCTCTGTGTCGTCGCAAGGGGCTGGAATCATCTATGTTTCCCACCGCTTGTCCGAGATCTTCACGATTGCTGACCGTTACACGGTATTCCGCGATGGCGGGTTCGTCGAAACAGGGAAACTGGCCGATATCGATCGCCGTCATCTCGTGCGCCAGATCGTCGGTCGCGAACTGAACGCCGGCGAGCGCAAGGAAAGGAAAGCCGATGGCGAAGTCGTGCTGTCGGTAAGGAACTTCAGTCGCAAGAGTGAGTTCGACGACATTTCCCTCGAAGTCAAACGTGGCGAGGTGCTTGGCATCTACGGGCTGATCGGCTCGGGTCGAAGCGAATTCCTCAACTGCGTTTTCGGCATCACGAGGCCGGACTCCGGAAGCGCTGCGCTTCTTGGTGAGCCGATCCCCGAAGGGAAGCCCGGGCAGTCCATCCAGAAGGGCATCTCGCTGGTCACCGAGGATCGCAAGGCGACAGGGCTGGTGCTCAGTTCGTCGGTGGCCTTCAACACGACCCTGGCGGCGCTGCCCAACCTGTCCACTGCCTCGTATATCGATCGCCCAAAAGAACGCCGTTTGATGACGGACCTGATCGAGCGTATGCGTGTGAAGCTGGCGACGCCGGAAATGGACGTTTGCGAATTGAGCGGGGGCAACCAGCAAAAGGTGGTGCTGGCCAAATGCATGGCGACCGATCCGATTTGCCTGCTTTGCGACGAGCCGACACGCGGAATTGATGAGGGGGCAAAGCGGGAGGTGTATGCCTTCCTTTCCCAATTTGCCGCGAAAGGCGGGGCGGTCGTTGTCGTGTCGTCGGAGGCGCCTGAAGTGCTTGAGGTCAGCGACAGGATCGCGATCTTCAAAAAGGGACGACTGGCGGTGGTGATCGATGGCCATCAGGCGTCACAGGAAGAACTTCTTCATCTTGCATCTTGAACAGGGTAAGGCAACGCATGAACTCGACCATCTCCTCTCCCGCGATCCAGAGCCGCCCACAGCTTGCTCATCTGCTCCGGGACTACGGCATCGTCATTGCATTTGTCGTGCTTTGCGGCGTGCTCAGCGCCGTCAACGAGAATTTCCTGACGTGGGGGAACTGGGTCAACATCCTGCGCCAGACTTCGATCAATGGAATCTTGGCGATCGGGATGACCTACGTCATCCTGACCAAGGGCATCGACCTTTCGGTCGGGTCGATTCTGGCGCTAAGCGGGCTGGTCACCGGCAGTCTGGTCACCGGTAGCGAACCGCACTCTGCCTTCGTCGGAATACTGGCCGGCTTGCTCGTTGGGATTGCTCTTGGGGCGATCAACGGCTTGATCGTCGCACGCCTTTCCGTGGCGCCCTTCGTGGTCACGCTGGGCATGCTGAGCGTGGCGCGCGGCATGACCTTCATCTACAACGACGGGATGCCTATTGCCAATCTCTCCAAGGAGTTTCGTTTCATCGGGCAAGGCATGGTTGGCGGCATCCCCGTCCCGGTGATCATTCTGGCAATCACATTCTTCATCTTCTGGTTCATCCTCAAGTACACCACGTTCGGGCGCTATGTCTATGCGGTCGGGGGCAATGAACGCAGTGCGAAAACAAGCGGTATCAGTACCCGGTGGGTAGTGTTCGCCGTCTATGTGATTTCCGGTCTGTTGTCGGGACTCGCCGGGCAGATCCTCGCGGCCCGGACGACTTCTGCCTTGCCGCAGGCGGGGATCGCTTATGAACTCGATGCCATCGCAGCCGTCGTGATCGGCGGCACGAGTCTGAGCGGTGGAGTGGGCACCTTGTCCGGAACCCTGATCGGCGCGCTCATCATCGGTGTCATCAACAATGGCCTCGATCTGATGGGTGTCTCGTCCTACTACCAGCAAGTGATCAAGGGGACGATCATCGTGGCCGCCGTTCTGCTCGACGCCTCCCGTAAAAAACAAAGCTGAACAGTCCTTCCTGGCAGTCCTAACCGCAGTACCCATTCACTTAATGGAGAAATGATATGCGACTCTTGAAACTTGCAGCTATGACGTTGGCAATTTCCCTCGCGGCAACCGGTTCGTCGCTGGCGCAGGATAAAAAGACCTACAAGATCGGTGCGGCGGTATACGGACTGAAGGGCGAGTTCATGCAACTGTGGGCGAACGCGCTGAAGGAGCACCCGCTGGTCAAGAACGGCACGGTCAAGGTGACGGTGTTCGACGGCAACTATGATGCGCTGACCCAGAACAATCAGTTCGACACGATGGTGACGCAAAAATACGACGGGATTCTGTTTGTCCCGATCGACATTCAGGCGGGGGCCGCCGGGGTGGAAAAGGCAGCCGAGGCGAAAATTCCGGTTGTCGGATCGAATACCCGTGTTAACAGCGACAAGCTGACATCGTATGTCGGATCGAATGACGTCATTGCCGGTGAAATGGAAGCCGAGTCGGTCATCAAGGCCATCGGTGGCAAGGGCAACGTTGTCATTCTCGAAGGCCCGATTGGCCAATCCGCACAGATCGAGCGCCGCAAGGGAAATCAGAACGTACTGGCCAAGTACAAGGACGTGAAGGTTCTTGAAATGAAAACGGCAAACTGGTCGCGTGCCGAGGCGCTCTCGTTGATGGAGAACTGGCTGACAGCGCATGCGGGCAAGATCAACGGCATCATCGGCCAGAACGACGAAATGGCGCTGGGGGCCATTGAAGCGGTCAAGGCCAAGGGCATCGATCCGAAAACGATCCCGACTGCCGGGATTGATGGCGTGACGGACGCCGTGCGTGCCGTCAAGGACGGAAACATGGTCAGTGTCCTGCAGGATGCCGCGGCGCAGGCGCAGGGCGGCCTGGATGTTCTGATGCGTGCCATTGTCGGCCCGAACTACAAGCCGCAGTCGGATATCTGGACGAAATACTCGGCGCAGGGGTTGTCCTGGGGCGATGGGACGGCCAAGCACTACAACATTCCTTGGACGCCGATCACCAAGGAAAATGCAGACGCGATGCTGGCGGCACGCAAGTAATCTGGGCGTGGCCTGACCTCTGCGGGGCGCCGATTCTGCGCTCCGCAGTCAGTTGACGAATGAAATGGAGATACAAATGGCAACTACGTTTGAGGCGGGCTTCCGGCTCGACGGGAAGGTGGCGTTGGTCACGGGGGCCGCTGCGGGGATCGGTTATGCGATCTCCGAGTTGTTTGCGGCGCAGGGAGCGCGTCTCGTCCTGCTCGATCTGAGCGAGGAAGTCCAGAATGTTGCGCAGAAGTTGCCGGGCGACCATTTGGCGATTCCGTGCAATGTCGCGGAAAACGCGCAAATCCAGGCGGCGGTGGACAAGGCTGTCGAAAAATACGGGAAGATCGACATCCTCGTTAACAACGCCGGGGTCGCTCTGCTCAACAAGGCAACCGAGGTGACCGAGAAGGAGTGGGACACCACGATGGCGGTGAATCTGCGGGCACCGTTTTTTCTGGCCCAGGCCGTGGCCAGGGTGATGGCGAAGAACGGTGGCGGGCAGATCGTCAACATGGCCTCACAGGCGAGCGTTATCGCGCTTGACCGTCATGTGGCCTACTGCGCGAGCAAGGCGGCGATCGTGTCGATGACGGAGGTTCTCGCCATCGAATGGGCGCGTGCCGGCATTACCGTCAACGCCATTTCGCCGACCGTCGTGGAAACCGCGCTCGGTAAGAAGGCGTGGGCCGGGGAAGTGGGGGAGGCGATGAAGCAGAAGATTCCTGTCGGCCGCTTTGCCCAGCCGGAGGAAATCGCCTCGGCGGCGCTCTATCTCGTCAGCGAGCATACAAGGATCATGACGGGGGCCAATGTCGTTATCGACGGCGGCTATACGATCCAGTGAAGAAAACAGCCCGGTGTGAATGAAGCGTTACGCACCGGGTGCTTTTCAAGAACAAATCAGCGTCGGATGGCTTCGAAGGCAGCTTCCAGGCGATCGAGATAACCTCCCGGTGCATGGTAGGCGGCGACCAGTGCAGGTTCGGGTTCGGTGACTGCCTTGCCGGCATAGATCGCGGCACGCAGTTTCTCGGCGAGAGTCTCGCGTGTGCCTGCGTCATTCTCGTCGGCCAGTGCCACCGCCCCGGCCACAGCGGCGCCTAGGGCCGCGCCGGCCTGTCCCGCCTGAATCGCCGGGCGGTTCCAGATGGCGGCGATGCGGCGCATGATCTCCGGACTGGTCGATGGGCCGCCGCAAACACTGATCGGTTCGCCGGTCGTCGCCGATTGGCTGATTTTCGATCCGTAGCGGTAGACGAGTCCGAGGGCGCTGTCGACGATTCCCGGGTAGTCGTTGGCGAAATCCGCCGGGCCGTCGTCAAGCCTGACCACCTCGGGGTTGGCCGCGATGAGCGGGAAAGACTCGGCATCGGGGTGCCAGAAGCGCAGCCGGCTGCCCGGTGCGGCGGTCGCCAGTGCCGCGTCGCAGGCGGCATAGTCTTTCGGGCCGAGGCCGTGGAGCTTGCGCAGGCGGTCCCAGGTCAGGGCGCCGTTGGTGCGGCAGCCGAAATTGAACGGGCGGCCCAGTCCGTCGTACATCGCGTTCGCGGCGCCGGAGGCGTCGACGCCGCCGTCGGGGCTCGACATCATGTAGACGAAGCTCGTGCCGAGGCTCAGCAGGTCACCGCTGGCGAGCACCTTGGATTGCGGGTTGTCGCCGGAGCCGGCGACGATCCGGCAGTCCGGGTGGAAGCCGTATTTTTCCTGGAAGTAGCGGGCGATCCGGCCGACGGTGGTTAGTGGATGGGCGAGGGGGGGCAGTTTTTCGGCCAGGGCACCGGCGCCTCCCGGCAGATCGTCGGCCGTGGCGGCGATGACCGTTTCGTCCCAGGTGCGGGAACGGTAGTTCATCAGGGACGTGCCGCAGGCGTTGCCGAAATCGAGTGGAATGGCGCAGTCGCCGGCCAGCACGGCGGGGATCAGGCTCGAAATCTGCAGGATATGCCGGGTCGCGGCATAGGCCGCCGGGTAGCGCAGCGCGACCTTGCGATGCGCCGCCGCAGAGAAGCGCAGCGGGATGTCGCTGCCGGTCCGTTCGACGATCGCCGCCTTGCCGCCGACGCGCGCGCGGATGTGCTCGGCCTCGGCCGTCGTGTTGGCCGTCTTCCAGATCGGCGCGCCGCCGTAGGAAAACGCGCTGCCGAGTTGTCCAGCCAGAGACTGTTTGCAGCATCCTGCCTGGCGCAACGCAGAAAAGGCGTCCAGCGCCTGTTCCCCGAGAAAGACGTGGCCATGCTGCTGCCCCGAGGTGTTGATGGCGGCGATGGCGGCGGTGTCGATACCGGCTTCCTTGATGTCGCTCAGGATCGCGTCGAGCGCGGCCAGGAAGAGGCGGGGCGGTTGCTCCGCCTCGCCGGGTTCGCGCGGCGGGATGATCAGGGTGTCGTGCTCGAAGCCAAAGCCGAGCAGGCGCGGATCGTCGCGATAGGCCAGCGAGCGGTTCCAGGCGATCTGTCCGGTCTCGACGTCGAGCAGGACGGCGCTCAGGCTCTGGGTGCTGGCGTCGAGACCGAGGGTGAGGCGGGCTACGGGCGGCATGACGGCGGACTCTCCTGTCTTGTGAGCGGAACCGCGCTTGCAGCGATTGGCTGCGGCGGCATCTTGACTCGATTTTGGAGAAAAATTCTTTCATTGACGCCTTGCGCCGTCAATCAGAATCCTGCTGAACTGCTGTGCAAAAATTTACATCCGGCCGGCGTTCTTTCCGGAGAGAAGTTAAAAAAACGGGGGCCGAAGCCCCCGCCGTTGCAGTAGCGACACGCCGAAGTGTTATTTCCCTTCCGGCTCGTCCTTCTTCTTGTCGTTGCCGGCGATGAACGGGCTCCACGGCTGGGCCTTGACCGGGCCGGGCGTTTTCCAGACAACGTTGAACTGGCCGTCGGCCTTCACTTCGCCGATGAACACCGGCTTGTGCAGGTGGTGGTTCTTCTCGTCCATTTTTACTTCGAAGCCCGACGGAGCCTTGAAGGTCTGCCCCGCCATCGCGGCGATGACCTTGTCGACGTCGGTGCTCTTGGCCTTCTCGACGGCCTGCTTCCACATGTGGATGCCGATGTAGGTGGCTTCCATCGGGTCGTTGGTAACGACCGTGCTGGCGTTCGGCAGTTTCTGCTTCACCGCCCAGTCCTTGTACATCTTGATGAACTTGCTGTTCTCGCCGTTCTTCAGCGACTGGAAGTAGTTCCACGCGGCCAGGTGGCCGACCAGCGGCTTGGTGTCGACGCCGCGCAACTCCTCTTCGCCGACCGAGAAGGCGACGACCGGGACGTCGGTGGCCTTCAGGCCGGCGTTGCCCAGTTCCTTGTAGAACGGCACGTTCGAATCGCCGTTGATGGTCGAGACGACAGCGGTCTTCTTGCCTTCGGAAGCGAACTTCTTGATCTTGGCGATGATCGTCTGGTAATCGCTATGACCGAACGGGGTGTACTCCTCCATGATGTCGGCTTCGGCGACGCCCTTCGACTTCAGGAACGCGCGCAGGATCTTGTTGGTCGTGCGCGGGTAGACGTAGTCGGTGCCGAGCAGCACGAAGCGCTTGGCTTCGCCGCCGTCCTTGGACATCAGGTATTCGACGGCCGGGATCGCCTGCTGGTTGGGCGCGGCACCGGTGTAGAAGACGTTCTTCTCGAGCTCTTCGCCCTCGTACTGCACCGGGTAGAAGAGCAGGCCGTTGAGTTCCTTGTAGACCGGCAGGACCGACTTGCGCGAGACCGAGGTCCAGCAGCCGAAGGTGACGTCGACCTTGTCCTTGGTCAGCAGCTGGCGGGCCTTCTCGGCGAACAGCGGCCAGTTCGACGCGGGGTCGACGACGACCGGCTCCAGCTTCTTGCCCAGCACGCCGCCGGCCTTGTTGATTTCCTCGATGGTCATCAACGCGGTTTCCTTCAGCGCGGTTTCAGAGATGGCCATGGTGCCGGAGAGCGAATGCAGGATGCCGACCTTGATCGTGTCCGCGGCGTGGGCGCCGAGCGAGGTCAGGCCGATGGATGCGAGGGCGGCGGAGAGAACGGTCGCCTTGATGAACGTACGGCGGGATTTCATGGGAGAGCTCCTTGAACGGTTGGCTGGAGTGCTGAGATGCGGGCCGGGACGCGAACTCATCGTCCAGGGCACGGTGCCAGAGTAAGGAACGGCTCTCTTTGCCGGAATACGTTAGATGGCGTAGTGGTTCAGTTGCTCCCGGCGAGTGCGTGCGTCGTCCGATAGCAGTTCCGCCCGGCGGCCTTGGCGGCGTAGAGGGCGCGGTCGGCCTGGCTGAGCACGTTGTTGAATTGTTCGCTGGCGCCGGCGATATGGCCGCCGATGCTCGCGCTCAGTGGAATGGGGCGCCCGGCTTCATCGACGACCGCATGGCTGGCGGCGATGGCCAGGCGCAGCCGTTCGCCGAGCGAGAGCAGCACGTCCTCGTCGGTCGGGTAGAGCATGATCAGGAATTCATCGCCGCCCCAGCGCGCCGCGACGTCGTAGGGGCGGATCGTCGCGTCGATGATGCGGGCGACGGCGGTCAGCGCCTGGTCGCCGATCGCGTGGCCGTGCTGGTCGTTGATTTCCTTGAAGCCGTCGAGGTCGAGCCAGAGGATGCCGAGGCGGTTGGTCTCGCGGCGGGCCCGCTTCAGTTCGGCCTCGATGCGTTCGCTCATGCCGCGCCGGTTCAGCAATTCGGTCAGCGGGTCGATCTTGGTCAGGCGTTCGAGCGCGATTGTGCGTTCCTGCACCTTGAATTCGAGGTCGCGCCGCGAGACGGTCACTGACCTGGCCATCTGCGCGAAGCGCTTCATCAGCCTCCCGATTTCGCCGCTGCCGAGCGTGTCGAGCTGCGCCGGAACATCGCTGCCGGCCTCGACCGCCGACATGCCGGCGTCAAGCTTTTGCAGCGGGATCAGCACAAAGCGCCGCAGGGACAGGTTGAAGAGCAGCAGGATGCCGAGCAGGGTCAGCGTGTAGACGACGAGGATGCCGGTGAACTGGCTGAACGGCAGCAGCACGTCCAGGTCGAGCAGGGTGATCTCGTGCCAGTCGATCTCCGGCAGGTAGGCGATGCCGGCGATGTGTCGCCTCCCGTTGGCCTGGACTACCAGCGTCGCCACGTTTTTCTTCCGGATTTCCAGTTCTTTCATTGCCGCGAGCACCGCCTTGCGGTCGGCCTCGCGCTCGAAGAGCAGGTCGATGGTGTTCTGTTGCGACTTTGACTTGCTGATCGAGGCGAAGTCGATCAGCGCCTGGTTGCGGTGGATCTGGATCGCGCCACCGTGATCGACGAACAGGCTGGTGACGCCCGGCGAGCCTTCCTCGACGACGTTCTTGATGAACGAGGTGAGGTCGAGTCCGGTGCCGGCGATGCCGAGGATGTCGTTGCCGTCGCGGATGAGCACGTCGATCCACAGCTTGGTGATGCCGAGGTTCGGGTCCGGATTGACGTTGATGTGGATGTCGCGCTGCTGGCGGATCAGGTCGTAGAACCACGCATCCTTCTTGTTGCGCGCGTCCATCACGTAGCGGAATTCCTCGCCGGCGTACTCGTTCTGCGCGTTGTTGTGGTAGTAGCGGCCGTTGGAAAGCAGCGCGACGAAGTAGCTGTGGTCGGCAAAGTTCTGGCGGAAATTCTCCATTTCCTTGACCGCGCGCCGGGTCAGTTGCGCGTCGTCGGGTTTGCGCGCCCATTCGCGGATCGGCTGCGACGAGGCCAGCTGGCGGGAAAGCGCCACCTCGCGCAGGATCGGCTGCAGCGTGCGCCCCTTGTCGTAGAGCACCTGTTTCTCGGCGTAGCGCACCGCCCACTGTTCCATGATGCCCTCGGCCAGCGCGCGCACGGCGAGCCAGGAGGGAATGGCGAAGACGACGAAGAAGATGATGGTCAGGAGGTGGAAGCGCGGCTGCAGGTTCATGGCGGACGGAGGCGAGCGTGGCTCGAGGGGGCAAGTTGCGCGGCGTGGTTATGGTCTTGCTGGAGCGGGTTGCATCGATCCAATATACTGGCTTGTGCGTTGAAACCGGGTTCCATTTTCCAACAATTACCGGAACCGTGGCGTCCAAAGCCGATAATTCCCTTTCTTTCATCGAAAAGAGCCTTGATCATGAGCCAACCCATCATTCCGGGGAGTGCCTTCGTTCCCCATCAATCCGTGGCCGACTGGGCCGCATGTTGTCTGGAAACGCTGGACATGTCAGCCGTTGATGCGCGCCTGCTCGCCGACAGCCTTGTGCAGACCAGCCTGTGGGGCATCGACTCGCACGGCATCGCCCGTCTGCCGCACTACTTGGAGCGCATCTCGCGCGGTTCGATCAAGGCGCGGCCGGCGGTGAGCGTCAAGGAAACCGGGCCGGCGACGGCGCAGCTGCACGCCGATCAGGGGCACGGCATCGTCATCGGGCATCGGGCGGCCGCTCTCGCTGCGGATCTGGCGCGCCGCTCCGGCGTCGGCGTGGTCGGCGTGTCGGACTCCTCGCATTGCGGCGCGATGGCGCTCTACACCCGGCCGGCCGCGCGCACCGGTTTGATCGCCATCGCCTTCACCCATGCCGACGCAATGGCCGCGCCGCACGGCGGCACGCGCGCCTTCTTCGGCACCAACCCGATTGCCATCGCCTTCCCCCGCGCCGGGCACGAGCCGGCCTGCCTGGACATGGCGACCACATCGATTCCCTTCAACCGGGTGATCAACGCCCGTCGCGAAGGGCATCCGCTGCCGTCGGGCGTGGCCTACGACGAAACCGGGAAGCTGACTACCGACGCGCAGGCCGCGCGCTCCCTCACGCCGCTCGGCGGTGCCGACTACGGGCACAAGGGCTACGGCCTTGCCTTGATGATCGATCTGCTCTGCGGGCCGCTCAACGCCAACCCCTGGGGGCCGACGATCTCCAACATGTTCACCGCGCTCGACGAACCGCGCCGCCTCGGCGCCTTCTTCCTGATGCTTGATCCAATGCGCTTTGCCGGCGGCCCAATGTTGGCGGAGACCGTCGAGCGGATCGCCCGGGCGCTGGCCGGCGAGCCCGGCTCGCCGCTGATGCCCGGCGACCCGGAAGTCAACGAAGAAGTGGTGCGGCGGGCGAAAGGCATCCCGATCGAGCCCGTGCTCGCGCAGCAGATGCGGGAGTGGAGCAACCGCCTCAAGGTCGGGAATCTGCCGGAGGCATTGGGGACCGCGTGCTAAAATTTCGCGCTTCGTCAAACAGTCAACGGCAATGAATTTGCCGCCCCTCGTGTGGAGATTTTCCCGATGTACCAGTCCGCCCTGCTCCAGGATTTGCAAGCCCGTGGCCTGATCGCCCAGATCACTGATGCCGCCGCGCTCGATGAACTGCTGTCCAGGGAGTCGGTGACGCTGTATTGCGGATTCGATCCGACCGCCGATAGCCTGCACCTCGGGCATCTGGTCCCGGTGCTGCTGCTCCGGCGCTTCCAGCAGGCCGGGCACAAGCCCATTGCGCTCGTCGGCGGTGCAACCGGGATGATCGGCGATCCGAGCTTCAAGGCGACCGAACGGAAACTGAACACGCCGGACGTCATTGCCGGCTGGGTCGGGAAGATTCGCGGCCAGGTCGAACCGTTCCTCGCTTTCGACGGCGACAACGCCGCGATCATGGCCAACAACTACGACTGGTTCGGCTCGATGAACTGCCTGGAGTTCATGCGCGACATCGGCAAACACTTCTCGGTCAACGCGATGATCAAGAAGGAGTCGGTGCAGCAACGCCTGCAGCGTGAAGATCAGGGGATTTCCTACACCGAGTTCTCCTACAGCCTGCTGCAAGGCTACGACTTCGCCGAGCTCAACCGCCGTCACGGCTGCACCCTGCAGATCGGCGGTTCCGACCAGTGGGGCAACATCGTCGCCGGAACGGATCTGACCCGGCGCCTCAACCAGAAACATGTCTTCGGCCTGACCCTGCCGCTGGTCACCAAGGCCGACGGCACCAAGTTCGGCAAGACCGAATCCGGCGCCATCTGGCTCGATGCGAAGAAAACTTCGCCGTACGCCTTCTACCAGTTCTGGCTGAATACCGCCGATGCCGATGTCTACAAGTTCCTGCGCTACTTCACCTTCCTTTCGGTGGCCGAACTCGACGCGATCGAAGCTGCCGACAAGGCCAGCGGCCAGAAACCCGAAGCGCAGCGCATCCTCGCCGAACAGGCCACCGAACTGGTGCATGGCAGGGCCGCGCTGGAAGCCGCACAGCGCATCAGTCACAGCCTGTTCTCCGGCAACCTGGAAACGCTGACCGAATCGGACTTCGAGCAACTGGCGCAGGACGGCGTGCCCGGCGTGGCGCTGGAAAAAACGACTGCCGGCCTGATCGACGTGCTGGTTGCCGCCGGCCTGGCCAAGTCGAAGAGCGAGGCGCGCGGTTTCCTTCAGAGCGGCAGCGTGGCGGTCAACGGGCAGAAGGTCGACGCGCTCGATCACCAGATTGCCGACGCCGAGCGCCGTTTCGGGCGTTTCACCCTGCTCCGGCGCGGGAAGAAAAACTACGCGATGGTCCGCTGGCCCTGAGTCAATCCGCGTTGACTCGTTTGCCTTCGACCAGAATCATCTGCCCATGAACCGCGCTTCCTTCGCTTCCCGACGCCTGCCGGCCGCTCGACGCCGCAGCGGTGCGTCGTGGCACGTCCGGAGGAAGATGTCATAGCGTCAGGCTGACTTTCCAGCATTTCTTTACCGAACAGGCCACGGCTTCCCCCGTGGCCTTTTTGTTTTCGTCCGTCGTCAATCAACCCAAGGAGAACAATGTGAACACCTTTGCCCCGAGCCCCGCCATCGACAGCCTGCTGCCCGTCGCCCAGCGCCCGGACGTCGTTTTCGAGCGCGGCGAGGGCGCCTATTGTAGCCAACGATGATCTTGCTTTCGGTATTGGGGCCGTCAAATACGCCAATCAGCGCCGAAGGTTCCTTTCGGTGCTCTATCGCCATGATTTCAGCCGTTTTGTCGCGGATCTCGCCGCGAATCTTGTGCCCTTGATCAGGGTGGGCCGTGATGGAGTCGTTGACGCTCGTCGGCCCCCAGATCACCTGCGCGGTCAAAGGCACGTCACTGAGGAAACGTCCAAAGCAGGCGGGCCGGGTTGCTGTGTATCGAGGCTCTTGGGGGTGAGATAACCTTCGGCGTAGTGGCGGCCCTTCTCTCCTTGATGGTATGCGCGGCACACGGATTTCATCTTGGTAATGCATCGGGGTAGCCGTCAGAAACGCAAGACAGGCAATACGCTGCGCCCTCATGACACGTCCCTTCCCGAGATGTCGTAGCTAACCAGCGTCCAGGTCGTTTCCGTCAGCCGGTTTGGCGCTTCGCCCTTCAGTTTCTGCCACAGGCTGCGCTCGGGGCGACGAACGATGACGGAGGGGAGCACCATGCCTTGCGGGAAGAAGCGGCGTTTCTCGCCGATCGCAAGTTCGGCGGTGCATTCCCACAGGCCGGTCTGCGGGCAGCGTTGCAGCGAGGGAGTCACCGTTCCAAAGGGAAGCCGGGGCGCAGTGGCACGGGGAGCGGGTTCCTCGGGCGGTGCTTCAGGATTGGTCGCGGTGGCGTCACCGCCCTTCACCGGCCGCGCACGGATCGTGGAAGTGAGCCTGTCCCACAAGGCGACCGCTTCTTCATTGCTGAGACTCGGTTCGTTGACGCCCTTGTCGTTCCCATCGACACCGGTGCTGAAATACATGCGGATAATTGGACGCAGTGCGTCATGGGCTACGCCGATCGATTTGAACCTGAACTCATGCACCGATGGCCCGCCCGATTCGTCCACGGGGGCCCGTGCCAAAAGCTCAGCGCCTGTCCAATCACCCACCTGGCGCGCGCCTTCACGAAGTCTTTTGATACTGCTGAACCAAAGTCCTTTTCCGGAGAGCCTGGCGTATTCCGCCCCCTTCTTTATCGACCTCTCAAGACTGTTCGTCTCATCCGGCCGATCAGTCTTCTGTGTCTGGATCGAGAACGACACATCCGGGTATTCGGGGAAGCGGAATCCGATTGAAGTGAGTTCGTGGTAGTGCCCATCCGCCTCGGAAATGAAACCGGCCTCAATGCAGATTCCAGGCTCACTCGGCACTTCGGCATCATCCCGGACGCGCAACCGTCGGCCGATGTCTTGCATCTCGGCAACCCATTTCGTGTAGCTTGTCTTGTCGTCGCCCCCACCGGGCAAGTCATCGAGCGGCGCCGTTGGAACGCTCTGCACGAAGGCGTGTTTTCCAAGGCGAATAAAGGAGTGAAGTTGCACTTGCCCTGAACTCTCGAAATCCGCATACCCCACGACGATCTTGCTCTGCGGATTGGGGCCATCGAAGGTGCCGATATAGGTTGACGGCTCGCGAATGTGTTTCTCGTCTTTGAGTGCTTTTTCCTTGTCCCGGATTTCGGCCGGTATCTTCGCGCCTTCTCCGGGATAGGAACTGATCGCGTCGTTGACGTAGATCTCCCCCCACGCCACCTGTGCCGTAGCCGGCACGTCGATGAGGAAGCGACCGAAACAGACGGGTTTGGTCTGGACGAAGAGTTTGTCGATCTTTGGGTTGGGTTTCATGCGCGGGGTCCTGTCAGCGTTGTAGCCGGTGTCGAGGGGGTGGCAGGCGGCGAGCAGCAGGCTCGCGGCCAGAATCAGGCCGGGTCGGGTCATGGCGTTTTCTTCCATTCCATTTGTTGGGCGATGCGAACGATCGAATAGAGCGTCGCGGCGATGGCGTTTGTATCCTGGTAGCTGTCCTGGTGCTCGTAGCCGGTCTGCCGGAAGATGCCCTTGAAGTGCGTGCCGCCGTGCGTGGCGAGATACTCGGCCGAATGCATCGGCACCGTCTGATCGCCCGGTTCGCTCGGGCGCGAAACGTACGCCTGGACCAAGCTGCCGTGCAAGTTGGCGTTCGGCAAGGGACTGGGCGCAGTCAGTTCCTGTGCCGTGGGGTCGTCGGACAGGCGGAGGATGCCCTGGGTATCGTCAACCACGATGCGCAAGGCATCGATAGCGGACACCGAAAGACGCGATGATTGCGAGTTCGCGCCGTTACCGGGGCGGTGACCCAAGGCCGTGTCGGAAGATAGCGGCAGGTTCAGCGGAAACGCTGGCGGAACGCTTGATGATCGGTGTGCGGCCTGAGCCTTGAGCAGTTGAGTGGTCGTGCCCGTTGCCGGGTCGAACAGGTGCCAGGTCACCGTCTGGTACGCCGGCCGCGCCGCGTCGCATCCGTAATGCGCGTAACTCAGGGGGTGAAAGGTGTCCTTGAGTTTCTGGTGGAATTCTTGGGCTTTCTCAAGATGTTTTTTGGTCTGCGCTGCGCCGCATTTTGGATTTCCTGCCGGATTGATCCACGGTTCCCGCAGCAAACCCCACCAGACGTCGGTCCGTTTGTAGATTTCCTCGTAGGGGTCGCCGTTCTTGGGCAGGCTTTTCAGGACTTCGCCGTTGTGGCCGACAATCTTGAGCCAGTCGTTGCCGTAGGCTTCGCAGGGCAGGAGTTGCAGCCCGCCGACAGCGTTGGCCAGCACCGGCGTCACTTCCGAGCCCTGGTTGCCGATCACCCAGTCGGCGATCCCCCCGCCTTCAAACCCGGCGCGCATCCGACGATAGGCCGCCGCCGCGCCGATGGCCGGCATTTCGCCATGCACGATGCCGAGAATCTCGTTCTGCAGGTTGCCGTAGTCGGGATGACACAGTGCCCGGCCGACGAGACCGCCCATCGAATGCGTGACGATGATGACCTTCTCGCATTTGAAACCCTTCTTGCGATAGTCGGCCATCAGCGACTGAATGCGTTTGGCAATTTCCTTGGCCGCAACGCCATTGGATTGGAGCCAGTTGTAGCCCAAGGCATGCACCGGGTAGTAGCAGTTGCTCACGACCTTCCTGAGGTCGGCTTCGCTCAGGGGCGATTGCGGTGTTTTGTCGGACAATTGCCACTGCTTCGGATCGACCCCGATGATGTCGCTCCAGTCGCGGTTGAGCTTGTTGTTCCGGAAGGCGAGGTTGAGCCGCAGTTCGAGGCGATTGAGCAACTGCCCGTAGCTGGAGAACATGACCTCGCTCCAGCCCCGCTCCCGGGCTTTTTGTGCGCCGCTCTTGCCCTTTTTCCTGGTACAGGGATCGTCCATGAGCATGGGCGAGTCGGGCGGCACGTAAACCTTGTTAACGTTGTCATGCCGGTCGTCGGCGCTTTCTTTCCTGTTGCCGGTGGGATGGGTCTTGGGGTCGTAGATGTCGACCACCGTGACTTCGGGATCAAGGCGTAGCTGACGCTCCGCGGGGTCGTCAAGGCCACTCCATCCCGACGCTACTTTGTCGTCCGGCCGCCAGGCGACATTGTTCTTCTTGCCCAGCCGGCGTTGCCGTTCCTGGCCCTTTGCTCCGGCGCAGAAACGCAGGTGGCTGCCCATGATGCCGGGCAGGAAGATGACAGGGATGACGCGTTCGGGCCGGAAGCCGGCGATCTGTTTGGTGTCGAGGCCCTTGGGCGTAACGAAGCCTTCGGCGACCTGCTTGCCGTCGGGTTTGATCTGGGTGGGGATGGGCTGGAGAATTGCCATGTGTGGCTACGCTTTCGTCATCAGGATGGGTCGGACAACAGTTCGACGCTGTAGCGGGCGAATGCCAGATCGGACTGGAGCGTCTCGGTATTGCCCTGCTCGTCGGTGACGCCCTCGAGGGCGCGCCCGTCTTCAAGCGTGAGACGGTAGCGCCGGTTCTGGATTGGTTCGCCGGTACCGATCCAGGTGAGCGCGACCTTCTGGTCGAAGGCGGCGTTCTTTGGATTGAACGCGCCTGTCGGCGTGCCGCCGCCCGGTCCGGTGAGTTCGTGCCGCCCCGCTTTTTGCTCGTGCTTGCCGGCGCATTGCGTGGTGATGGCGCTGCTGCCCATATCGATCTGTGCGCCCTGGGCAATGGCGGTCACTTTCGGCGCTTGCAGCACGATTTCGACGTTGGAGGTCAGGACGATCTTCTGGGCCGCGGACAGGCGGATTTCGCCGGCCTGGGCTTGCACGTCGATATGGCCGCCCGCTGCGATCAGTTTCATGCCGAGCTTATGGACAAAGAGGCTGAAGGAATCGGCGACCCGCGCCAGCCATTTGCCGCCGACCGTGAGGTTGGTGTGCTTGACACTGACCAGGTCAAGGTTGTGGCCGGCGGTGACCGTCATGCTTTCGGGTGTGCCGGCGACGATGCCGAGCGGCCCCGAGAGCGCAACGACGGGTTTGCCGCCTTCGGCCGCGTTTTCCTTGCTGGCGGTATTGCTGCCCTTTTCCCAGTTTTCGACATGCTTGAGCAGTTGGCTCTGCTGGTCGGTCTCGGTGACTTCCGCGCCATGTTGGTCGGCAAGGTCGGAGAGCGACTGGGCGATGCCTTCGGCCGTTTGCAGCTGCCCGAGCAGCATGTCGCGGTCCAGTTGTTTACCGACAGCGTGGCCGCGCTCCTCTGCCGAGATCAATACCCCTTTCGCCGCCCGAATCGCGCCAGCGGCGTCGGTGCGCAGTTCGAACCCTTCGCCACGTGCTTCGCCCTTGCCGTCGGTCCGCGGGTGGATGAGATAGCCCTGGTTGAGCTGGGTCTTGCCGTGTTCGCTGGAGAGTTTGGTGCGGATCTCGTTGGTAGAGTCGTCAAAGAGCAGTTCGTTGTAGCGGCTACCCTTGTATTCCTTGCTCTTGTGCCCGGAGAGGGTTTTGTTGGCGGGGAGAGCCCCGGCGCCGCTGAAGGTCGGCGGGCGGTGGCTGCCGTTGTAGACGACGCCGGTCACCAGCGGCCGGTCGATGTCGCCTTCGAGAAAGTCGATGACGACTTCCTGGCCGATTCTCGGGATGTATTGCGTGCCCCACGCGGCACCGGCACTGGGCATGGCGACGCGGACCCAGGTGCTGGAGCGGTCGTCCAGGTCGGCACCGCCGTCGGGGTGGTCTTGTTTGCGTTGCCAGTGGAACTGGATCTTGATGCGGCCGTGTTCGTCGGTAAAGATCTCTTCGCCTTGCGGGCCGACGACGGTGGCAGTGGTCATGCCTTTGGCGGTGGGTTTCTGGTGGTCCGTCTGGCTGAATCCGGGGACGATCGGGACGTGGCGGCGGACGGCAGTGATGGTGTTTCTGTAGGGCGGGGTGTTCTGGGTGCTGGTTTGCGCAGCGCCTGTCGTGCCTGCGCCCGCCACGGTGTTGAGCAGGCGGCCAAGGCTTTGGCCGGCGTTTGGCGTCAGGTTGTTCACGGCATCGAAGGTGAGCGCGGTGACGAGAAACTGGCGGTCCTCGCGGTTGTCCTGGTCGTGTACGGGGTGTTCGAGCAGTTCGAAGCAGCTCCCGGGGTAGAGGGCGCGGACCGTGCCCTGACCGGTGAAGGTCTTGGTGGCGAGATCCCTGGCTTGTTGGCGCAAGGCGCTGTAGCGGGCCATCTCCTCGGGACTGTTGCCGTAGTAGGCGCCTTGGGGGTCGTAGTCTTCGAGGCCCGCGCTGAGCCGGTCTCCAGTTTTGCCGTACTGGTTGCGGGTGATGTCTTCGCCGCCGTGGGTGGTCACGGCCTGGTAGTCGTAGCTGGCGAGTGTGGTTGTGCCGGCCTGAATGGCCCGGGTGGCGGTCCATTCGTCGATGGCGTCGTCGCTCTCGACACCGCTGGTGCGATGGAAGAGCACTTGCCGCAGCCCGTTGTTTCCGGCGGACACGGGCGGATTGCTGTCAAAGAGGATCAGCGTATGCACGGGGATATCCGATACGTCGGCACCACTTCCATCGGTTGCGGACGGACGGCGCCCCTCGCCTTCGCCGGGGCGGAGCGAGGTGTCCGGGTCTGCGCCGTGCGTGTAGCGATAGGAGATGCCTTCCTCGGCAAGCAGTCGCTGGATGAAGGCGAGATCGCTTTCGCGGTATTGCAGGCAGTAGGAGCGGACGGGATAGGTCTTGGTCAGTGCTTCACGGTACTGGAAGGCGCCGGTAAAGGCAGAGTTTCCGGCGATGTGTTCATCGAGGATGGCCGCCACGATCTCTGGGACGGTCTTGTCCTGAAACGTGCGGCTGTTGCGGCGGTGGGCGAGCGTCGCCAGGGCCGGCTCGATGGTGAGGGCGTACTTGGCAAATCCGCCATCCGCACCGGCATGGCGGGCGGCGGTAACGAGGCCGGTGAGCAATCGACAACCGCCGTCGGGAAGCAACAGGCTGATTTCGACCGCTTGCCCGAGCAGGCTCTTGAGTTCGAGAAAGGTGTCTGCTGACAGGCATTCCAGGGTAAAGACGTAGTTCTGCGAGAGCCCTTCTTCGCCGTGCACGCGGTGCGGTAAAAGTGCCTCCGGTCTGAGTCTGGAGCCTTTCGAAAAACGTAGTTTCAGGAGGCGGGAGCCCTGCCCGAACAGAAAAACCCCCGACGCCAGGAGGTCTGCAAAGATATCGCCCATGGGAATGCGTTACGTGAAATTCGGAGAACCGGTATTCTACGGGCATAAACTGCGCTAGTCTCTATGACATAAGCAATAGTTGTGCGGCGTCCGGTGGCTGGCAACCGATGGGCAACCGGTCGGTTGTGATTGAGAATGGCTACGGGGCTCTGTTCGTCCATGGAATGACCATGAGCGCCCCGCAAGCGGGCGAGAGACCTTGCAACTCCCCCCCGTCATCTCGCGTCCCAATGGTTAATCCGGGTTCATGTGCGGCCTGCGCGCGTTGTGCGACCGGGAAAACCTGCTGCTCATCGCCGACGGGCTGCGCTGCCTGTCCGCCGAACTCGGACTGGGCGAAGTGCGCGGGCGCGGCCTGTTGCTGGCGCTGGAACTGGGCACTGACGACGACCGGGGATGAGGTGGCCGAAGGACTGGCGCTGCTGCGCCGGGCGATTACGTCCTGGCAGCCGACTCGGTCAGGTCCGGCAGGCTGCTCTATCGGTCCGACAGCGCCAGGTTGATCCCCAGGCTGGCAAAGACGGCGGCGAAGCCCTTCTGCATCCAGCCCAGCACGCGCGGCGAGCCGAGGATGGCGCGCTGCGCGGCGTGCGCGAGCAGGCCGTAGACGGCGAAGACGGCCAGCGTCATTCCCATGAACACCGCACTGAGGCCCAGCATCTGCATGAGCGGGGTGCCTGCGTCGGCCGTGACGAATTGCGGCAGGTATGCCAGGAAGAAGATCGTCAGCTTGGGGTTGAGGACGTTCATCAGAACGGCGCGCAACACGATGCGTCCGGCGCTTCCGGCATCCGCCGGCCGGTCGAGCGACAGGCTGCCGCGCTCGCGCCAGGTTGCCCAGGCCAGATAGAGCATGTACGCGGCGCCGGCCAGCTTGAGCAGGTGGAAGGCGAGCGCGCTGACGTGCAGCAGGGCGGCGAGTCCCAGGATACTGGCGAGCAGGTGCGGCAGGATGCCCAGCGTGCAGCCGAGTGCCGCGTAGAGACTGGCGCGCCGGCCAAGGAACAGTCCGGCGGAGACGGTGAACAGCACCCCGGTTCCGGGGATCAGCACGACGATCAGTGAAGTGATCAGGAATTCGGCGGTCATCATCTCGTCTGCTCCGGCGTAACCGTATTGCGCTTGATGTTCCAGCCGGCGTAGCCCTGGCAGGTGGGGACGACTTCCAGCTGAATGACGTTCACGTGCGGCGGCAGCGTGGCGAGCCAGTAGGCCGTCTCGGCGATGTCTTCGGCCGTGAGCGCTTGGGTTCCTTCGTAGACTTTCGCCGCCGCGGCGTCGTTGCCACGGTAGCGTACGTTCGAGAACTCCGTCCCGCCGACGAGGCCCGGCGCCAGGTTGGTCGCCCGCACGCCGGTGCCGACGAGGTCGGCGCGCAGGTTGCGGGTGAACTGTTCGACGAAGGCCTTGGTCGCGCCATAGACGTTGCCGCCGGAATACGCCGTGTTGCCGGCCACCGAGCCGACGTTGATGATCAGCCCGGTGTTGCGGGCGAGCATGTCGGGCAGGATGGCGTGCGTGACGGTGACGAGGCCCTTGGCGTTGGTGTCGATCATCGTCGTCCACTCGTCGAGCGAGCATTGCTGCGCCGGTTCCGTGCCGAGGGCAAGCCCGGCATTGTTGACCAGCACGTCGATCGGCGTCCACTCGATCGGCAGCCGGGTCAGCGCCTGGGTGACCGAGGCGCGGTCGGTAACGTCCATCGTTACAGGCAACAGATTGGCGCCGAGCTCCATGTGCAGTGCGTCGAGACGGTCGGCGCGGCGGGCCGCGGCGATGACGCGGTGGCCGTTGGCGATGAACTTGCGCGCCATGGCTTCGCCAAAGCCGGAACTGGCACCGGTGATCAGAACGTTCATGAAGTCCTCCTTTGCGTATCGGATGAATCGATAATTGCGGCCACTGCGGATCAGACGCCGCGCATCTTGCTCATCGCCAAATTGGCGGCGGCGGTGCGGGTTTCCACCCCGAGTTTCTCAAAAACGTGTTCAAGGTGCTTGTTCACCGTGCGCGGACTGCTGCCGAGGATGTCGCCGATGTCCTTGTTGGTCTTGCCGAGGGTGACCCAGTAGAGTACCTCGGCCTCGCGCTGGGTCAGGCGGAAGGCCGCGATCAGCGATTCGATCGCCGACGCGTCGTTCTCCTCGCGCAGGACGACCAGCCATTCCTCGTCGCCGGTCTGGTCGTGGAACGAGGCGAGCAGGCGGCGGTTGCCGTCGGCCACCAGCAGGGCGTTGGGCTCGCGCCCGTCGTGCCGGGCGGCGATGGCCTGGGCGATCCATTCGAGCAGGCGCGGCGGAGTCTCCTTCTCGCCGCATGCGAAATAGTCGCCGAGCAGCTTGCGCGAGAGCACGGTCTGCCACACCAGCTTGCCGTCGGACGCACGCACGGCGACGGTGGCCTGGCCGAAGGCATCCAGCGCCGTGCGCGCCTGGCGCATCTGGCGGGCGTTCTGCACGTGCGCGGCGATGCGCGCCAGCACCTCGGCGGGACGGATCGGCTTGGTCACGTAGTCGGCGCCGCCGGCGGCGAAGGCGGCGACGACGTGTTCGGTCTCGGTCAGGCCGGTCATGAAGACGATCGGGATGTGGTGCGTGGCGAAGTCGGCCTTCAATCGGCGGGCGACTTCGAATCCGTCCATGCCCGGCATCATCGCGTCGAGCAGGATCACGTCGGGCAGGCTCTGGCGGGCGCGCTGCAGCGCGGCTTCGCCGTGGGTGGCGACGAGTACGGTATAGCCCGCCTCGTCGAGTGCGTCGTGCAGCAGCGAGAGGTTCTCGGGGATGTCGTCGACGATCAGGACGATGTCGGAAATGTCGCGTTCGGGCAGGTCAGGCGGCATCGCGGGCCTTTCTCAGGATCTCCTTCATGGCGTCGAACTGGAACTGCCGCGCCAGGTTGCGCAGGATGATAACGAACTCGCCGCTGGCCGGCGAGGTGCGCTCGATTTCGCCGAGCTTGTTGAGGATGCCGCGCACGTAGCCGAGGTCGACCAGTTCGTCGAGCGCATGGAGTTCCTCCTTGCCCGGCGGGATTACCGCGGCGGGCGTGGCGGGCGCGGGCTGTTCGGGCGGCCGGTCGGCATGCACCCATGTCAGGTTAAGCGTGCGGCCGATCCAGTCGAGCAGTTCGTCGACGTGCAAGGGCTTGACGATGAAATCCTCGTCGGCGATGCCGACGTCGTTCTCCTGGCCTTTCTCGAAGGCGTTGGCGGAGAGGATGGCGATCCGGGCGTCGGTCAGTTCCTGTTCGCGCAGCTGCCGGATCGTCTCCCAGCCGTCCATGCCGGGCATCGCCAGATCCATGAAGATCAGGTGCGGGGCGAAGCTCGGGACGAGTTGCAGACACTCCTCGCCACTGGCCGCCTGCTCGACCTGGAAGCCGAGCGGGTCGAGGACGCTCTGCAGCATGTCGCGGTCGTCCTTCTCGTTGTCGACGACCAGGACGCGGCGGCGGATGCCGACGTAGCCGATGCGCGCGGCGCGCGGCAGTTCGCGCTCCGCCTGCACGGCATGAACCTGCGGCAGGAACAGGCGCATGCGGAAGACGCTGCCCTCGCCGGGCGCGCTGCTGACCGTCATCTCGCCGCCCATCAGTGTCGTCAGCATGCGCGCGACGGTCAGCCCGACGCCGCTGCCGCTGGCCTGTGCCGTGCGCCCGCGCACGAAGGGTTCGAAGATGCGCTCGCGCTCGTCCTCGGGGATGCCCGGCCCGGTGTCGCGGATCTCGAAGCTGGCGACGTCGTGGCGGAATTCGACGCGGAAGGTGACGCTGCCGGAGACGGTGAATTTCACCGCGTTGCCGAGCACGTTGATCAGGATCTGGCGCAGGCGGCGCGGATCGGCGCGCACCACGGCCGGCAGCTCGCCGACCGGCTCGTAATGGAAGCCGAGTCCCTTGTTGCGCGCCTGCAGTTCGAACATGCCGACGATCTGCTGCAGGAACTCGGGAAAGTCGAACGGCTTGGTTTCGAGCGTCATCTTGCCGCTCTCGATGCGCGCGATGTCCAGCGTGCCTTCGATGACCGAGAGCAGGTGGTCGCCGCTCTTGCGGATCACGCTGACGGCCTGCCGCCGGTTGGGCGGAACGGCCTCGTCGTGGTCGAGAATCTGCGCGTAGCCGAGGATGCTGTTGAGCGGCGTGCGCAACTCGTGGCTGATCGCCGAGATGTAGCGGCTCTTCGCCAGGTTGGCCTGGTCGGCGGCGAGCTTGGCTTTCTGCAGCTGTTCGTCGGTGCGCTGGTGCGAGGCGATTTCCTGCATCAGCAGGTGTGTCTGCCGGTTCGATTCCTCCTGCGCGACCTGCCGGCTCTTGTGCGCCAGCACCATCCACCAGGCGCCGATGCCGGCAAACAGCAGCAGCGCCGAGAAGGTCTTGATGAACACCTGCTGCAACTGCGGGAGCAGCGCGGCCTGCGCCGGGGCCAGTGCCAGCACCTCGTGTGTGTACAGCAGGCCGAGCAGCCCGGCGAGCAGCGGCACGATGCCGGCCATCAGCAGCAGGTAGTGCACCAGGCCGGTATCGAGGTAGGGGATCACCGACGCCGGCAGCCGGCGTTCGAGCAGGCCGCGCCACTGGCCGGCGAGGTTGGCGCCGGGCTTGCACAGGTCGTCGCAACGCGCGTCGAGCGAGCAGCACAGCGAGCAGATCGGGCCGGAATAGGCCGGGCAATGCGCGGTGTCCTCGGCCTCGTAGTCGCGTTCGCAGATGCAGCAGCGTTGCTTGCCGGCGGCGACCCGGTCCTGCCGCACGAGGTAATAGCGGCCGCCGGTCCACCAGGCGAGCAGTGGGGCAGTGACGAACGCGCAGAGCAGGGCGATGAAGCTGGCGTAGGGCTGCAGCGCATCGCCGAGCAGGCCGGTGAACGCGGCGATCGACAGCAGCGAGGCGATGCCCATCGCGCCGACGCCGACCGGGTTGATGTCGTAGAGATGGCTGCGCTTGAACTCGATGCCGGGCGGCGACAGGCCGAGCGGCTTGTTGATGACGAGGTCGGCGACGACCGCGGCCATCCAGGAAATCGCGATGTTCGAATACAGGCCGAGCACCTGCCCGAGCGCCTGGAAGACGTCGAGTTCCATCAGCAGCAAGGCGATCAGCGTGTTGAAGACGACCCAGACCACGCGGCCGGGGTGGCTGTGCGTCAAACGGGCGAAGAAATTCGACCAGGCCAGCGAGCCGGCGTAGGCGTTGGTGACGTTGATCTTCAGTTGCGAGATAACGACGAAGAGGACGGTCGCACCGATGGCCAGCGTTGAATTGGAGAAAACGTACGAGAAGCCGATCAGGTACATCTGGTTCGGGTCGACCGCCTTTTCGACCGGCACCGCGTTGCGCAGGGCGAGGTAGGCGAGCAGCGCGCCGCCGAGCATCTTGGCTACGCCGGGGAGGATCCAGCCGGGGCCGCCGAGGAGCGTCGCCAGCCACCAGCGCCGGGCGTTGGCCGGCGTGCGCTCGGGCATGAAGCGCAGGTAGTCGGCCTGCTCGCCCATCTGCGTGACCAGCGCGATGCCGACGGTCAGCGCGGCGCCGAACAGCGGCATCGAGAAGCGGTCGCCGCTGCCGTCGACGCCGGCGTAGCGCATCAGACCCTGCAGCACCTGCGGCTCCTCGACCAGCAAAAAGGCGAACGGCAGGATCAGCAAGGCCAGCCATACCGGCTGCGTCCACGCCTGCAGTCGGCTGATGACGGTGACGCCGTGGGTGACCAGCGGGATGACGACCAGCGCGCAGATGAGATAGCCCCAGGCCGGCGGGATGCCGAACGCCAGTTCCAGCGCATAGGCCATGATCGCCGCTTCGAGGGCGAAGAAGATGAAGGTGAAGGACGCGTAGATCAGCGAGGTGATCGTCGAACCGATGTAGCCGAAGCCGGCGCCGCGCGTCAGCAGGTCCATGTCCAGCCCGTGCCGTGCCGCCGCGTGGCTGATCGGCAGGCCGATCAGGAAGATGATCAGGCCGGTGGCGAGGATGGCCCAGAAGGCGTTGATGAAGCCGCTGCCGACCAGCATCGTCGCGCCGACGGCTTCCAGCACCAGGAAGGAGGAAGCACCGAACGCCGTGTTGGCCACGCGCAGCGCTGACCACTTGCGGAAGCTGTGCGGCGTGAAGCGCAGCGCGTAGTCTTCCAGCGTCTCGTTGGCGACCCAGGTGTTGTAGTCGCGGCGAATCTTGACGACGCGCTGCAGCGGTTCGGCGGGCGCGGACATGGCTTACGTCGTCGCCTCCAAAGAGTTTTCCAGCATGTTCTCTGCGCTCTCGTCCTCCCTCTGCTGCAGTGCCCACATCTGCGCGTAGCGGCCGTTGGCGGCGATCAGCTCGGCGTGCGTCCCGCGCTCGACGATCCGGCCGGCGTCCATGACCAGGATCCCGTCGGCGTTCATCACCGTCGACAGCCGGTGGGCGATCACCAGCGTCGTCCGCCCGCGCGAGGCGCTTTCGATGCTCGCCTGGATGGCCTGTTCGGTCTTCGAGTCGAGCGAGGAGGTGGCTTCGTCGAAGACGAGCAGCGGCGGGTTCTTGAGCAGGGCGCGGGCGATGGCGACACGCTGCTTCTCGCCGCCGGAGAGCTTGAGCCCGCGTTCGCCGACGCGGGTGTCGAACCCCTGCGGCAACAGCCTGATGAAGCCGGTGAGGCGGGCGGCCTCGGCGGCCGCGATGACTTCCTCGCGGGAGGCGTCGGGTCGCCCGTACTGGATGTTGTAGAAGATCGTGTCGTTGAACAGGATCGTGTCCTGCGGCACGATCGCGATCGCCGCGCGCAGGCTGGATTGAGTAAGCTTGCGCAGGTCGTGGCCATTGACCCGGATCGCGCCGCGATCGACGTCGTAGAAGCGGTAGAGCAGGCGGGCGAGCGTCGACTTGCCGGATCCCGATTCGCCGACCACGGCGACTGTTGCCCCCGCCGGGACGGAAAAGCTGACGCCGCTGAGGATCGGCCGCTTGCGGTCGTAGGCAAAGTCGACATCGTCGAACTGCACCTGGACTGTCTCGGCATTGAGGGCAAGGGCGTCCGGCGCGTCGGCGATTTCACGATGCACGTTGAGCAGGCCGAACATCCGCTCGATGTCGGCCAGGGCCTGGCGGATTTCACGGTAGATCACGCCGAGGAAATTCAGCGGCATGTAAAGCTGCACGAGCAAGGCGTTGACCAGCACCAGGTCGCCGAGGGTCATCGTGCCGTTGTTCACCCCGGCGGTCGCGCGCCACATCATCGCCGTGACCGCCGCGGCAATGATGACCTGCTGCCCCATGTTGAGCCAGGACAGCGACACCTGGCTCTGCGTCGCCGCATCCTCCCATTCGCGCAAATGCGCGTCGTAGCGCCGTGCTTCGTGTTCCTCGTTGTTGAAATACTTGACCGTCTCGTAGTTGAGCAGGCTGTCGATGGCGTCGGTGTTCGCCGCCGAGTCGGCCTGGTTGGCGCGCCGCCGGATGCCGATCCGCCAGTTGCTGATGAGCACCGTGAAGATGACGTACGCCGTCAGCGACAGCATGGTGATCAGGACGAAACCACCGTCGTATTGGGTTGCCAGGATGCCGATCACCAGGCCGATCTCCACGAGCGTCGGCAGGATCGAATAGAGCGTGTAGGTGATCAGGCTGGAAATCGAGCGGTTGCCCCGCTCCATGTCGCGCGAGATGCCCCCGGTCTGCCGTTCGAGGTGGAAACGCAGCGAAAGCGCGTGCAGGTGGCGGAAGACTTCCAGCGACACGCGCCGCACCGCCTCCTGGGTGACGCGGGCGAAGAGGATCTCGCGCAGTTCGGTGAACATCGAGTTGGCGAACTTCAGGACGCCGTAGAGCACCAGCAGCAGGATCGGCAGGCCGACGGCGCGCTGCGGTTCCGAGAGGTCGTCGATCATCGACTTGAAGACCATCGGCACGGAAACGTTGGCCAGCTTGGCGGCGACGAGGCAGGCGAAGGAAAACAGGACGCGCCACTTGTGCTGCCAGAGATAGGGCGCGAGGCGGCCGACGGTCTTCCACGGATGGGCGGAGGAACTCTCGGCGGGCGGGTCGAGATGAAAGGTGGACGAATGGCGATTCGAGCGGCGCATGGCAGGTTGCGGGAAATGCGTGGAGTGCCGGAAAACAGGCAGCGGGAAGAGAACGGGCATTGTATCCCGGGGGGGCGCCTTGATGCCCGAAAGCAGGGGGGCTCAAAGACTGGCTCTGGCATAATAGCGCGCAAAATTGCATTCGCAGGTATTCAATGGACCCCGACTTTCTGGCGTATCTGGGCTGGCGCGAAGCGTTGATCGCCGTCGTGGCGTTGCTGGTGGTCTACATTTTGATTGCCTTCATGCGTATCAGCCGCTTGAAGAACAGCGCGGCGCAGGCACAAACCCCGGCGCCCCATGCTGCGCCGGCTGCCGTTGCGGCTTATGTCGCCGTGCAGGAGGTCGAGAACCCGTCCGCCAGGCCTGTGGCTGAGACGCCGGCCGAGCCGGCACTGCCCGAGGAGCCCCGCGAACGGGAGCGCGCCTTTGCCTGGAACGAACCGCCGGAGGTTTCCATCGATGCGCGCCGGGTCGAAATGCTTGAGCAGGAGGTCGCGCAACTGCGCCGGGAACTGGGCGGATTGCGGGCCGAAGTGCAGGCATTCCGCGATGAGCAGCGGCGCGAACTGTCGCGGGTGCAGGTGGCGCAGAACACCTCGCCGTTCTACAGTGACGCGATGCAATTGGCGCTGCAGGGGCAGGACGCTGCGGGAATTTCGCAGCTCTGCGGGATATCGCGTGCCGAAGCCGATCTGGTTGTTGCCCTGGCGCGCAACCAGGAACAGGACCGGGGCGGGGCGCTCGACTGAGTCGCCTTTCGCGTCAGGGAGAAAAAATGATCAACAGCCAGACGACCGATCAACCGAAGCAACAAGCTGAAGACGGCAAACCGGGTGCGCTTACCGACGTGCGGCGCAAGCTGCTCTGGCGCATCGGGATTGCCGGAGTCATGGTTGTCGGCCTGCTCGGCGGACTCGCCCTGTTTGACTACCTGGCGGCGCCTGGCGAAGCGCCGGAGGTCGAATACCCGAAATTCACCGAACCGGTTCCCGTGCCGAAAAAGGCCTTGACGCAACCCGTCGTTCCGGTCGAGCCGGTCACACCGCCGCCGGAGGAAGAAACGAAGATCAGCGAGCCCGAATCAACCGGTGCGCCGGTCGACAAGTCCGGACGGACGGTCGCATTGCCGCCGGCGCCGGAGGTTGATGCTGTTCCGGGAACGACGAAGGCCAAGCCGCCGCAGCCGGTCGCGGTCGCCGAGGGCTCCCGGGCCGCCGCTCAACCACGCAGCGCCGAGAAGCTGCCGCCGCGCGTGGTCGAGTCGTCCGTTGCGACGGAGAAGCCGGCAGCCCCGGCGCCGTCGCCGAAACTGCTGCCCCGGCTGCTGTCGGGCTACTCGCTGCAAGCCGGCGTTTTCGTTGATCCGCAACGGGCGGAGGAGCTTCACGCCCGCCTGGTACAGGAGGGAATCCCGGCGACGATCGAGACGCGCGTTCTGGTCGGTCCTTTCAAGAGCCGCAAGGAGTCCGAGGCAGCGCGGGCGAAGCTGCGGGCGATGGGTGTCGAGTCGGTGCCGTTGCCCCGCAACGGGAAGAAGTAGTCAGACTCCTTCCGGTTCATCGTCGGCAACGCCGAGCTGGCGAGCGATGCGTTTGGTGAAGACGCCCATCTCCTTGGCCGCCTGCAGGTCTCCTTTGGCCGTGGCGACGGCGATGCCGCCGCGATACGCCTCCAGCGCCTCCGCCAGCGCGCCGCTCTCGGCGAGCGCCTTGCCGAGCAGCTTCCAGGCCGCCGAATAATCCGGATCGCGGTTGACCGCTTCGCGGAAGCAGGTTGCGGCCCGCGCCGGCTCGCCGGCCTTGAGCCATTCGTTGCCCAGCGAATAGCGCAGCAGGGCGCCGTCCCGCGGCCCGCCGAGCAGTTTTTCCAGATTGGCGATGATCGGAGTTGTCACTTATTATTCCTTAAGGAAGCTCTTGCACACGCAGTGAAAAGGAGAACAGCAAAATGAGCAAATCAGTCATATGCACAACGAATGCCCCCGCCGCGATCGGCACCTATTCACAAGCGGTCCGCGTCGGCTATACGGTCTATCTGGCGGGCCAGATCGGACTTGATCCGTCGACCCTGCATCTCGTCGAAGGCATCGACGCCCAGATCGACCGCGTTTTCGCGAACCTCCAGGCGGTTGTCGAGGAAGCCGGCGGATCGTTCGACGAAATCGTCAAGGTCAACGTCTATCTTACGGATTTGGCGAACTTCGCCAAGGTCAATGAAGCGATGGCGAAACTGTTTTCCGAACCGTACCCGGCGCGTGCCGTCGTCGGCGTGGCGGAGTTGCCGCGTGGCGCCTTGGTCGAAGTCGATGCCGTCATGGAACTGACAAGCCTGAGTCTGGGCGTTGAAGCTGTCGGATGAGGAAATCAAGGCGCCGCCGGCGCTGAAGGCCCGGCTGGCCAAGCTGGGCCTTTCCCGTCAAAGCGATCTGGTTCTGCACCTGCCGCTGCGTTACGAAGATGAAACGCGGATTCTGCCAGTGGCGCACGCGCCAGCCGGCTGTCCGGTGCAGGTGGAAGTCGGGGTGCTGGATGTCTCGGTGCAATTCCGGCCGCGCCGGCAACTTGTTGCGCGGGTCGCCGATGCGAGCGGCGAGTTGACGCTGCGCTTTCTCAACTTCTACGGCAGCCAGACCAAACAGCTGGAGCGCGCTCGCGACGAAGGCCGCAAGTTGCGCGTGTTCGGCGAGATCCGGCATGGTTTCCTGGGGGCGGAGATGGTCCATCCGCGCTATCGCCTGGTCGAGGAGTCGACGCCATTGCCGGCGGCGCTGACGCCGGTCTATCCGACGACGGCGGGCGTGTCGCAGGCTGCCCTGCGCAGGCACATCGCTGCCGCCCTTGACGCCGACGGGCTCGACGAACTGCTCGATGAGGCCTGGTTCCAGCGGCAGGGGCTGCCGGCGTTCGCAGCCGCCGTCCTGACCTTGCACGCACCGCCGCCCGAGGTGCCGGAAGTGTCCTTGCAGCAGCGGACGCACCCGGCCTGGCGGCGAATCAAGTTCGACGAAGTGCTCGCGCAACAGCTTTCGCTGCGTCGTGCCTATCTCAATCGTCGCGGCAACGGTGCGCCGCGCCTCACTGCTCGGGGGCGACTGGCCGGGCGATTGCTGGCGGCGTTGCCTTTTCCGCTGACCGCTGCGCAACGGCGGGTGGTCGCCGAGATCGGCGCCGACCTGGCGCTGCCGATGCCGATGCAACGCCTGTTGCAGGGCGACGTCGGCAGCGGCAAGACCATCGTTGCCGCGCTGGCTGCCTGCCAGGCGATCGAGGCGGGCTTCCAGGCCGCCTTCATGGCGCCGACCGAAATCCTGGCCGAACAGCATTACCTCAAGTTGCGCGCCTGGCTCGAACCGCTCGGCGTGACGGTCGCCTGGCTGACCGGCAGCCTGAGCAAGGCGGAGAAGCTGGCGGCGCAGCGGCGGGCGGCCGGGGAAGCGCAACTGGTTGTCGGCACACATGCGCTGATCCAGGAAAGCGTCGATTTCGCCCGGCTGGGGCTGGCCGTCGTCGACGAGCAGCACCGTTTCGGCGTCGCCCAGCGCCTGGCCCTGCGGCGCAAGGGAGGAACAGGAAGCGGCGTGCCGCACCAGTTGATGATGTCGGCGACGCCGATCCCGCGCACGCTGGCGATGAGCTATTACGCCGATCTCGACGTGTCGGTGCTCGACGAACTGCCGCCGGGGCGCACGCCGGTGCGTACCCGGCTGGTTTCCGACGCGCGCCGCGACGAGGTGATCGCTCGCATCCGCGATGCGGCGGCCGCCGGCAGGCAGGTGTATTGGGTTTGCCCGCTGATCGAAGAGTCGGAAAAGCTGCAGTTGCAGACGGCGATCGACACCCATGCCGTGTTGTCGCAGGAACTCGACGGCTTGCGCGTCGGGCTGGTGCATGGGCGCCTGAAGGCCGACGAGAAGGCGGCGACGATGGCGGCCTTTTCCGCCGGCGAGATCGAGGTGCTGGTGGCGACGACGGTCATCGAGGTCGGCGTCGATGTGCCGAACGCCAGCCTGATGGTCATCGAGCACGCCGAACGCTTCGGCCTCTCGCAGCTGCACCAGTTGCGCGGGCGGGTCGGGCGCGGCAAGGACGAATCGGTCTGCGTGCTGCTCTACCAGCAGCCGTTGTCCGAAACCGCGCGGGCGCGGCTGAAGATCATCTATGAGAATACCGACGGTTTCGAGATCGCCCGCCAGGATCTGCAGCTGCGCGGCCCCGGCGAGTTCGTCGGCAGCCGCCAGTCGGGAGTGCCGTTGTTGCGTTATGCCGATCTCGAGGCCGACGCCGATCTTGTCGAACTGGCGCGGGAGATGGCCGATGAATTGCTGCGCAAGGCGCCCGAGCGCGCCGACCGTCATCTGGCGCGCTGGCTCGGCAGCCGAGAGGAGTTGCTGAAAGCATGAAACAGATGCATTTGCTCGGCACCCGCCGCTTCGCCCCGTTCTTCTGGACGCAGTTTCTCGGCGCGTTCAACGACAACCTGTACAAGAACGCGCTGGTGGTCATGCTCACCTTCAATACCGCGCAGTGGACGACGCTGACGCCGGAAACCTTGGCCAACCTGGCGGCGGGCTTGTTCATTCTCCCCTTCTTCCTGTTCTCCGCCACGGCCGGGCAACTGGCCGACAAGTACGACAAGGCCCGGCTCGCGAAGCTTGCCAAGCTGCTGGAGATCGTCGTCATGAGTCTGGGCGCACTCGGGTTCTACCTGCACAGCCTGCCCGTGTTGCTCTTCGCGCTGTTCCTGATGGGGCTGCAGTCGGCGCTGTTCGGGCCGGTCAAGTACGCGATCCTGCCGCAGCATCTTTCCGAACAGGAACTTGTCGGCGGCAACGCGCTGGTCGAGGCGGGGACTTTCGTCTCGATCCTCGTCGGCACGCTGGCGGGCGGCTTGCTCGCCGGTTCGGGGTTGAGCACCGGCTGGATAGCCGCTGTCGCCATTCTTGTCGCCGTTTTCGGCTACCTGGCGAGCCGCGGCATCCCCGCCGCGCCGCCGCCGTCTCCCGGTTTGCGCATCCACCTCAATCCGATGACCCAGACGTGGCGCAGCATGGTCTTCGCCCGGGAAAATCGCGGCGTGTTCCTGGCGATCCTCGGCATCTCCTGGTTCTGGCTCTACGGCGCGCTGCTGCTCGCCCAGTTCCCCGTGTACGCCAAGAGCGTGCTGGGCGGCGACGAGACGCTGGTCACGCTGATGCTGGCGATCTTCACGGTCGGGATCGGTGCAGGCTCGCTGCTCTGCGACAAGTTCTCCGGCCGCCACGTCGAGATCGGGCTGGTGCCGTTCGGCATGATCGGTCTGGCGCTGTTCGGCCTCGACCTGGCGCTGGCTTCGCCGGCGGCCCATTCCGGCGCGCCGCTGCCGATTGCTGCCGTGTTGTCGTCTTTCGCAACCTGGCGGGTGTTGTTCGATCTGCTTGCCATAGGCGTCTTCGGCGGGTTCTACATCGTGCCGCTCTACGTGCTGATGCAGTCGCGCAGCGCGCCGGAGCATCGCGCGCGGATCATCGCCGCGAACAACATTCTCAACGCGCTGTTCATGGTTGTCGGCGCGCTGGCGGCCGGGGTGCTGCTCGGGGCGGGAATGTCGATCCCGGCGTTGTTCGGGCTGGCGGCCGGATTCAATGCGCTGGTGGCCTGGTACGTCTGCCGGCAGGTGCCGGAACAGTTCGTCCGCTTCCTTGCTTCCCTGTTGATCCATGCGGTCTACCGCCTCGACAAGCACGGTCTCGACAGCATCCCTGACACCGGGCCGGCGGTGCTGATCTGCAATCACGTCAGCTTCGTCGATCCGGTGGTGGTGATGGCCGCGGTGCGACGACCGATCCGTTTCATCATCGACCATCGAATCTACGCCTTGCCCGGCGCCAATTTCGTCTTCCGCAAGGTGCGGACGATTCCCATCGCGCCGGCCAAGGAAGATGCCGCCATGAAGGAATCCGCGTTCGCCCAGGCGGCGGAGGCGTTGCGCAACGGCGAACTGATCGGGCTGTTCCCGGAAGGGCAGATCACTCGCGACGGCGAGTTCACCCCGTTCCGCTATGGCGTCCAGCGCATCGTCGCCGAAACGCCTGTGCCGGTGATCCCGATGGCCCTGTGCGGGCTATGGGGCAGCTTCTTCAGCCGCCGCTACGGGCCGGCGATGCGCGTGCCGTCCTGCATCCGCCTCTTCCGCCGGATCGCCCTGGTCGCCGGCGAGGCGGTGCCGCCGGAAGAAGTTGATCCGGATGATCTCAAGCTGCGGGTGGGGAAACTGCGTGGCGGGGTGTGCTAAGAGGGCGGAATACTGCGCCATGACGCAAGGCATTGCCGTCTTTTTGTTTCGGTACGATGAAATATAACGACCCGGTCATACCGGCGCAGGCCGGTGTCCAGTATCGGGGATCAATCACCGAGTGTACGCTTGGCCCCAGGCCTTCGCCGGGGTGGCGACTTCACGTTATCCGGCTGAATCAATATCAATCGATGCCCAGGAAAGGTTTCGCCATAAATGGCACCAGCGGCATGTCTGCCTGGCATTTATGGGAACGTGCGCCAGGTGTATGATGTGGGCATTATTGTTGCGTCTCTCGAAAAAGGACTATGTCGGAACTTGTCTGCAAAACACCGAATTCTTCCCCGACTTGGGGCGTGCTTGATCTATTCCTGTGGAAACTGATTCCCGAAAAATTTGGTGGGGGAAAGGGCTATATCCAGAAATTCAAGGATGCTTGGGTGAAACACAACAAGCATACGATTCTACGTGCTGCCGGTACGAATCGCTTGCCAGTGGAATTGCTCGCCGGCGTGTGCTGGATCGAGGTCGGTGGTGATCCGAACTTCATTGATCGGGTCGCGTTTGAAGTCCGTGCCTTTGATTGGAGTGGACCGTCCGTTATCGACAAGTCCTTGACGGTGACGCGCATCCCGACCAAGACCTCATTCGGTTCGGTCAGCATTCAGCTTCGTACGGCCGCTCAAACGCTCGGGATGGATCCGATGGAGATGACCAACGGTGAACTGCGCAATCTGGCTAATTGCTTGCAAAGGGACGTGTACAACATCGACACTGTCGCACGCCATCTTCGCCTGCTGGCCGATCACGACAAGTTCTCGTCACCGCTGACGATGGAGCAGGTCCGCATTGTTGGCGCTCGTTACAACCGAGGCATCGGGCTCTCGATCGACCAGCTCAAACAGAATACGAGTTACGGCAATTTCATTGTCAATAACTGGTCTCGTTTCAGTCGGCTTGTCCGGTGAGGCTTCGATGAGAGAATATTTACGCGCTGGGCTGCACGCAATCTACGCCTTCGGTCTGCTATTGATCGTGTCTCTCGCTGGCAGCAAGTATGACTGGATGCCAGAGGTGGATCCGACGATTGCCACCGGTGCCATTGAAGATGGCTCGGGTAATCGTGGAGCCTTTCTTGGCGTGATCTTGGCAGTGGCCATTTTGGCCGAGTCTGTCGTGGTGTTGAAGGCGCGATCAGCGCTCGAAAGAGCTTCCGCAATGGTGCTGATCCTTGTTGCGATCGGTGCCGCCTTGGTGCTTTAGCTGGGCGCAACCTGGCTGAGCATCCGCCCCAAGTCCTCCGGCGGTGGATACATCGCGCCGCGTTTCAAACATTTTGGACTGTGGCGGATAGTCGCGCCTTCTGACTTGAGCTTGGTACTGGTAAGCTCTCCGCGTTGTGATCGTGCCCACCATTCCGTGCTTCTTTGACAAAACTGTGACAAACACTGCTCTATTACGTGAAAAACTCGATAACTACGAGAGATTAATGCGGCTGGACAAGCCGATCGGCATCCTGCTGCTGCTCTGGCCGACGTTATGGGCGCTCTGGCTGTCGTCCTGGGGGGCGCCGAGTTGGGTCGTGGTGTGGATCTTCGTGCTCGGCACGGTGCTGATGCGCTCGGCGGGCTGCGTGGTCAACGACGTGGCCGACCGCAAGTTCGATCCGCACGTCGCGCGCACCAAGGACCGGCCGCTGGCTGCTGGGACGGTGTCGGTCAAGGAGGCGCTGCTTCTGGCGGGGGCGCTGGCGCTTTGCGCCTTCTTGCTGATCCTGCCGTTGAAAAGCCTGTACATCATCGGCCTGTCGGTCATTGCGCTGTTCCTGGCGGCGACGTATCCCTTTACCAAACGCTTTCTGGCCATCCCGCAGGCGTATCTCGGCGTCGCCTTCGGTTTCGGCATCCCGATGGCCTACGCCGCACATCTCGACATGATCCCGCTGACCGCCTGGGTGCTGCTGCTGGCCAACGTCTTCTGGGCGATCGCCTACGATACGGAGTACGCGATGGTCGACCGCGCCGACGACCTGAAGATCGGCGTCAAGACCTCGGCAATTACCTTCGGGCGCTTCGACGTGGTGGCCGTGATGCTCTGCTATGCGCTGACCCTGGCGCTGATCGCCTGGGTCGGCTACCAGATGAACGCGCGCTGGGCGTTCTACGCAGGGCTGTGCGTCGCCGCGGCGCTGGCGATTTATCACTACACGCTGATCCGCGAGCGCGAGCCGGCGAAATGCTTCAAGGCGTTCCTGCACAACAACTGGCTCGGGGCGGCGATTTTCGCCGGGATCGTCATCGACTTCCTGCTCGTTCGCTGAAGATCTCGACCTGAAGAACTCAGAGGATGCGAAAGATTCAAAATCCACCGCAAAGGCGCGAAGGGGCAAAGCTTACGCAAAGAAGATCCGGTTCTCTTTTCATGGTTTTCTTTGCGTTGCCTTTGGGTTCTTTGCGCCTTTGCGGTGAGGTTTTCAAGCTTATTCTTCCAGCAGGCTGCGCAGCATCCACGCCGTCTTTTCGTGAATGTCGAGACGCTGGGTGATCAGGTCCGTGGTCGGCTGATCGTTCGCTTCGGCGACCAGCGGCAGCAGGTCGCGCGCCGTGCGGGCGGTGGCTTCCTGCGCGGCGACGAGCAGGGCGACCATTTCCAGCGCCTTCGGCTTGCCCTTGACGGCCGGGATGGTGGTCAGCTTCTCGTATTCCTCGTAGCTGCCCGGGGCGACGACGCCGAGGGAGCGGATGCGTTCGGCGATGGTGTCCAGCGCGTTCCACTGCTCGGTGTACTGGTCCATGAACATGGTGTGCAGCGTGTTGAACATCGGCCCGGTGACGTTCCAGTGGAAGTTGTGCGTCATCAGGTACAGCGTGAAGCTGTCGGCCAGGAGCTTGGACAGCCCCTTGGCGATCGCGATGCGATCTTTTTCGGAAATGCCGATGTCGATCTTGCTGATGTCGATTTTCTTGCTTTTCATTTGCATGGCTCCTTATTGAAAAAGGTTATTGATTGACTTGATGTGTTCATTTTAAGGAGTGGCGAGGAATAGTCCAATGAAAAGAGGCTATGCCGCCCATAAACCCCTTCAATCGACGAGGGCATTTCCTCCTTGTGTGAACTATTGCCGCCGACATGCGGAGACCATCGCCTATAATCGATAACTTCTTGTTTTTTACGCCGGCTTTCATGAAATACAACGACCTCCGCGACTTTATCGGCCAGCTCGAACGCTTGGGTGAACTGAAACGAATCCGGGCCGAGGTCGATCCTCGCTTCGAAATGACGGAGATCTGCGACCGTGTGCTGCGCGCGGGCGGACCGGCGATCCTGTTCGAAAATCCGAAAGGGCATTCCACGCCGGTGCTGGCCAACCTGTTCGGCACGCCGCGGCGCGTGGCGCTGGGCATGGGCGAAGAATCGGTCGAGGCGCTGCGCGAGGTGGGCAAGCTGCTCGCCTTCCTCAAGGAGCCGGAGCCGCCCAAAGGGTTGAAGGACGCCTGGGACAAGCTGCCGGTGTTCAAGCAGGTGCTCAACATGTCGCCGAAGATTGTTTCCTCGGCGCCGTGCCAGGAGATCGTCTGGGAGGGCAACGATGTGGACCTCTCGCGCCTGCCGATCCAGCATTGCTGGCCGGGCGACGTGGCGCCGCTGATCACCTGGGGGCTGACAGTGACGCGCGGGCCGCAGGGTTTGCCAACATCCAAGGCGCGGCAGAACCTCGGCATCTATCGCCAGCAAGTCATCGGCCGCAACAAGGTGATCATGCGCTGGCTGGCACACCGCGGCGGCGCACTCGATTTCCGCGATCACTGTCTGGCCAATCCGGGTCAGCCGTTCCCGGTGTCCGTGGTGCTCGGCTGCGATCCGGCGACGATTCTCGGCGCGGTGACGCCGGTGCCGGATAACGTCTCCGAATACCAGTTCGCCGGCCTGCTGCGCGGCGCCAAGACCGAGCTGGTGAAATGCCTGGGCAACGACCTGCAGGTGCCGGCTTCCAGCGAGATCGTCCTCGAAGGTTTCATCGATCCGAACGAAACCGCGCTCGAAGGCCCGTACGGCGACCACACCGGCTACTACAACGAGCAGTCGACCTTCCCGGTATTCACCATCGAGCGCATCACGATGCGCAAGAACCCGATCTACCACAGCACCTACACCGGCAAGCCGCCCGACGAACCGGCGATGCTGGCAGTGGCCTTGAACGAAGTGTTCGTGCCGTTGCTGCAGAAGCAGTATCCGGAAGTCGTCGATTTCTATCTGCCGCCCGAGGGCTGTTCGTACCGCCTCGCCTCCGTGAGTATCCGCAAACAGTATCCCGGCCACGCCAAGCGCGTGATGTTCGGCATCTGGAGCTTCCTGCGCCAGTTCATGTACACCAAGTTCATCATCGTGGTGGACGACGACGTGAATATCCGCGACTGGAAGGAAGTGATCTGGGCGATGACGACGCGGGTCGACGCGGCGCGCGATACGCTGATCGCCGAGAACACGCCGATCGATTACCTCGACTTCGCCTCGCCGGTCGCCGGTCTGGGCAGCAAGATGGGGATCGACGCGACCAACAAGTGGCCGGGCGAGACGAGCCGCGAGTGGGGCACGCCGATCGTCATGGACGAGGCCGTCAAGAAGCGAGTCGATGCGATGTGGCAGGATCTCGGGCTGTAGTTCCGCAGACTGTGTCATTGCCATGTCGAGGGAGGATGCCAGATGAGATACCCCCGTACGTGTAATCGGGAACCCGGACGATGAGCCTTCCGCCGCCCCGCGTTTCCTTGAGCCGGTTGCTCTCGCCGGGGAGCGTGGCTTTGCTTTACGCGGCGCTGGCGATGATCTGGATCCTGGCTTCCGGTTCGCTGCTGACGATGAGCGTCGACGATCCACTCCTGCAGGGACGGATCGAGATGATCAAGGGCGCGGCGTTCGTGCTGGTGACCAGCGCGCTCCTGTATTCGATTCTTCGCTCCTGGCGACGGAACGATTCGCTGCCGGGGGATGCTTCCGCGCCGCCTCCGCTCCAGCGGTCGGGAATGTTCCTGATTGCCGCCATCCTGCTCGGCACGGTGCCGCTGGCCGGTGTGCTGGTGATGCGCATCCATTCGCCACAGATCGAGCGCGAGGCACTGTCGAACCTCGGAGCGATTGCCGATTTCAAGGTCGCCCAGATCCGCCACTGGCTTGATGGGCATGGTGACGACAATGACCTTGGCAGGGCGCAATCCGGCGGGGCGCTGGAAGCGTTGCTGCGTTGGCCGACCGCCCGCGCCTCGGGTGAAATTCTCCTGTTGCGCTACGAGGGGGAACGTGCCGTGTTCCTTGTGCCGGGGCATTCAGCTGCGCGCGATGCCGAGGCGCGGTTGTTTTTCCGTGAACCCGCGGCGCGAAACCCCGCCGGATGGGTTGTCCAGGGTGATGACGAACGCGGCATTGCGACTTTGGCGGCAGTGCGCCCGATTCCCGGCACGGACGGCTACCTCGCCGCGAAGATCGGCCGGGACGAGGTCATGGCCCCGTTGCGCGATCTGGCGTCCTGGATCGGGGCCATCACCTTTCTCGGTATCGCCGTCGTCGGCGCCGTCATGCTCGCCTTCTGGCGCCAGCACGCGCATGCCCAGCGGCTGGAGTTGCTCGCGCACTCGAATCGCCTGATGCACCAGTTCTACGACCTGCCGTTCATCGGCATCTCGATGACGTCGCCGGAAAGCAAGCGCTGGGTGCGTTGCAACGACCGGTTCTGCGAAATCCTCGGCTATCCGCGCGAGGAACTGCTGGCGCTGTCATGGAAGGACCTGACGCATCCCGAGGACATGGCGCTCAGCGAAGCCGAGAACGATCGCGTGCTGCGTGGCGAGTCGGACAGTTTTGCCATGGAGAAGCGCTTCGTCCGGAAGGACGGCGAGGTCGTGCATGCCCGCGTCGAAGTGCGTTGCGTCCGCCGGGCCGATGGTTCTCCGGATTACCTGCTGGCGATGCTCGACGACATCACCGAGCAGAAGGCCTCCGCGGCACGGATCGAACGATTGACTCGGACCTACGCGGCGTTGAGCGAATGCAATCAGTCGATCGTGCGCTGCCGCAACGAGGACGAGTTGTTGCCACGGGTGTGCCGGATCGCGGTCGAGCATGGCGGAATGAAATTGGCGTGGATCGGCATGGTTGACCCCGAGACCCGGGTGGTTCGTCCAGTCGCCAGCCATGGCGAAAGTTCCGGCGTGCTTGCCGGGGTGCGGGTATCGTCCGATGCGAGCAGTCCCTATGGCGGCGGCGCAACCGGCACGGCGATCCGCGAGAAGCGCCCGGTCTGGATCGGTGATTTCCAGCATGATCCGATGACGGCCCCGTGGCACGACCTCGGACGGGCGGCCGGTTGGGTCGAATCCTGCGCCTTGCCGCTTGAGCGCGAAGGCGAAGTGGTCGGCGCGTTCATGTTGTATTCCGGTGACGCCGCGGCGTTTGATGACGAGCAGCGCGCACTGCTGGTGGAAATGGCCACGGACATCGGCTTTGCGATGACCAATTTCGCGCACGAGCGGGCACGCCAGCAGGCGGAGGCGCGTCTTGACCGCCTGACGCACATGTACGCGGCACTCAGCGAGTGCAACCAGGCGATCGTCCGCTGTTCGAGCGAGGGCGAGCTGTTTCCGCAGGTCTGCCGGTTTGCCGTGCAGCATGGCGGGATGAAGATGGCCTGGATTGGCGGCTTCGATCCACTGGCGCAGTGCGTCGAGCCGGTGGCCTGTTTCGGCGAGGGCACGGAATTTCTGGCGGATGTGCGGATTTCAACGGATTTGCAGCACAGTCCGCTGGCGCATGGGGTAACCGCTTCGGCCGTGCGTGAATGCAAGCCGTTCTGGATTCAGGACTATCTGAACGACTCGCGCACGGCGCCGTGGCATGAGCACGCGAAAAAGGCGGGGTGGGGTGGTGTTGCCTCCTTTCCGCTGACCCGTGGCGCTGCGGTCTACGGCGCGCTGACCCTTTATGCCGGCGATGTCGATGCGTTCGACGACGATATTCTCAAACTGATGGCCGAAATGGCCCTGGACATCAGCTTTGCCCTGGATCTGTTCGCCCGTGCGGCCGAGCGGCGGCAGATGGAGGAGCAGTTGCGCTTGAGCGCCCAGGTCTTCGAACAGGGGGGGGAAGGCATCATGATTACGGATGCGCAGGCCAACGTCTTGCGGGTCAACCGGGCGTTCGAGAACATTACCGGTTACCGCCAGGACGAGGTGGTCGGACGCAATCCGCGCTTCCTGTCCTCGGGACGGCATGACCGGGAGTTCTACCGGACAATGTGGCATGTCATCAATACCGATGGCTTCTGGCAGGGAGAAATCTGGAATCGGCGCAAGGATGGCGACGTGTATCCGGAATACCTGTCGGTCAGCCGGGTCGTCGATGACTCCGGGCGGGTGACCCATTTCATCGGCACCTTCAACGATATCTCCGAGAGCAAAGCCAGCCAGGAACACATCCAGCGGCTGGCGCACTACGATTCGCTGACCGGGCTGCCAAACCGGGCGCTGCTGGCCGACCGGGTCGAGCTGGCCCTGAGCGGCATGGAGCGCAACGGCGAACAGCTGGCGTTGATATTCCTCGATCTCGACCGCTTCAAGAACGTCAACGATTCGCTCGGCCACCGTGTCGGCGACGAGTTGCTGATCCAGGTGGCGGGGCGGCTGAAGGACTTGCTACGCGAGGAGGATACCGTTTCGCGGCTCGGCGGCGACGAGTTCATTCTGGTCCTCCCCGGTGCCGATGCCGACGGCGCCGCCCACGTGGCGGGCAAGGTGCTCAAGACACTCTCGGCGCCCTACCGCATCGAGCAGTACGAACTGGCGGTCACCCCGTCGATGGGTATCGCCATGTATCCCGCCGACGGCGTGACCTACGAGGCGCTGTCGCGATCCGCCGACACGGCGATGTATCGGGCCAAGCAGAGCGGCCGCCAGACTTTCCGCTTCTTCACGCGGGAAATGCAGGAACGCTCCGATCGCCTCCTCCGGCTGGAGAATGCCTTGCGCCGTTCGCTGGAGTTCGACCAGCTGCATCTTCACTTCCAGCCGCAGATCTGCCTGGTCAGCGGTCGCGTGATCGGCGTCGAAGCGCTTCTGCGCTGGCGGCATCCCGAACTGGGTGATGTCTCTCCCGCCGATTTCATCCCCGTCGCCGAGGACAGCGGCATGATTCTGCCGATCGGCGAATGGGTGCT
Source organism: Gammaproteobacteria bacterium (assembly GCA_029289235.1). Taxonomy (GTDB): domain Bacteria; phylum Pseudomonadota; class Gammaproteobacteria; order Burkholderiales; family Rhodocyclaceae; genus Propionivibrio. The sequence continues at coordinate 17,303 of JARFTZ010000011.1, read as the reverse complement.
GCGTTCCGCCGCCCGGCAGCTCCGCGCGTGGCTCGACCGGGGCCTGCCGCGGATGGTGATGGCGGTTAACCTCTCGGCCATCCAGTTCCGGCAGCCCAACCTGCCGCAGCTTGTGGCCCGGATCATTGCCGAGAGCGGCTTGCCGCCTGATCTTCTCGAACTCGAACTGACCGAAGGCGTGGCGATGGAGAACCCGCTGGAGGCGATCGCGGTCATGGGGGAACTGCATGCGCGCGGATTGCGCATGTCGATCGACGATTTTGGCACCGGCTACTCGTCGCTGAATTACCTCAAGCGCTTCAAGGTCTACAAGCTGAAGATCGACCAGTCCTTCGTGCGCGACATTTCCCGCGACCCCGATGACGAGGCGATCGTCGGCGCGATCATCGGCCTGGCGCGGAGTCTTGGCTTGCAGACAATTGCCGAAGGCGTGGAGACGGTTGAGCAGTCGGCCTTCCTGAAAGCCCAGGGGTGCGACGAAGCGCAAGGCTACCTGTACAGCAGGCCGATGCCGGCGGAGGCCTTCGAGCGATTCGTGCGGGCGACGGAAGCGGCGCGCTGAAAGGCTACTGGTTTCTGTCCTGCAGGTGCTGGCGCGTGGCGATGTACAGCCCGGCGGCGATCAGGATGGCGATGCCGGTCAGCGACCAGCGGTCCGGGAAGTTGCCGAACACGAGGTAGCCGGCCAGCGTGATCCACACCAGCTGCGTGTAGCTGAACGGTGCCAGGCGCGACGCCGGCGCCAGTTCGTAGGCCCGGATCAGGATCAGGTGGCCGACGCCGCCGATCATTCCCGCGATGGCCAGCATGGCGAAGTGGGTGAGATTTTGTGGCGGCACCCAGGCCAGCGGGAGCGTGAAGGCCAGGGTGAGCATGCCGGCGATGCCCGGATAGAAAATCAGCGCGTACGGGTTCTCGCGACCGGCGAAATGGCGCGTCAGCACCTGGTAGGAGGCGAACAGCGTGGCGGTGCCGAGCGGCAGCAGGGAGGCCCAGCTGAAGACGCCGCTGCCGGGCCGGATGATGATCAGCACACCGATGAATCCGGCAAGGATCGCCAGCCAGCGCGACAACTCCACCTTTTCGTTCAGGAACAAGACGGCAAGCAGCGTGACCACCAGGGGCGAGACGAACTGGATCGCCGTCGCCTCGGCCAGCGGCATGTACTTGATCGCGGTGACGAAGAGCAGCGAGGCGCCGACCAGGAGGAGCCCGCGCAGAACCTGCAGCATCGGCCGCTGCGTCCGGGCGAACGCCAGTCCGTGGCGCGGGGCGACGGCCGCGACGACCAGCAGCGTGTGAAACAGGTAGCGCGCCAGCAGTACGTTGGTGACCGGATAGAAGCGGGTCAGGTACTTCGACAGGGTGTCCATGACGGTGAACAGGATCACCGCGATCGAAATCAGCGCCATTCCGCGCAGGGCGTGCGACGGATGGCCGGGGGAGGGGGTCATGGCATTGGGGCGCCGGGTTGGCTGGCCAGCCATTCGAGCAGGGCGTCCATCGCCGGTTTGCCGAGACGGGCGCGCGGGCCGTTGATCATGAAGACCACGATCCAGCGTTTCCCGCTGTTGTCCAGCACGTAGCCGGCGAGGGCGCGGACGTTGTCGAGATAGCCGGTTTTGAGGTGCGCGCGCCCGTTCGCCGCGCCGTTGAGCAGCCGTTTCTTCAGCGTCCCGTCGACACCGGCCAGCGGCAGCGAGGCGACCAGTTCGGGCATCACCGGACTCTGCCAGGCGGCTTGCAGCAGGCGGGCCAGATTGTCCGCCGAGATGCGCTCCTTGCGCGACAGCCCGGAACCGTTGTCGAGGATCAGTTCCGGCATGTCCAGTCCCTTGTCGCGCAGCCAGCCGCGAATGCGCCGGTTGGCGCCTTCCGGGGTCGCTGGTCGCGCCGGGTCGAGGGTCAGGAAGAGCTGACGGGCCATCACGTTGTTGCTGAACTTGTTGATTTCGCGCACGACGTCGGCGAGCGGCGGCGATTCATGCGCGGCCAGGCGGTGTGCCCCCGGCGGCGTCGATCCGGCACGCACCTGCCCGCCGAGGGTGCCGCCCATTTCGCGCCACAAGGTACGGAACAGATGTTCCACCTGCAGATCGGCGGGCCATGGCGAAAGATTCAGCGCCTTCTCGCCGCAGGCGGCGGCATATTCGCCGCGCAGCACGATCGTTTCCCCGGTAATCTCGATTTTCAGCTTTTCCCGCCAGTCGCCGCAGCCGCTTGCGGCAAGTTGCAGGCGGTTGTCGAGCCGTTGTTCTGTGCCGGGCGTCTCGCTGATGACCTCCACGGCGCCGCGTTCGGCGCGAAGCAGGAAGCGCAGGCTCTTGAGATTGACCAGCAAGGCGTCCGGGCCGACGTTGTACGGACGCAGCGGCTCGTTGTCGAATTCAGCCGGATCGTGCGGCGGCAGGTCGAAGGCTGTCCGGTCGAGAATCAGATCGCCGCGGATGTCGCTGACGCCGCGGGCGCGCAACTGGCGCAGGAACAGCCAGAATTGTTCGAGCGCCAGGCGTGGGTCGCCGCTGCCGCGCAGGTAGAGATTGCCGTTGATCCGGCCATCCTGCGGTGCGGAATCGGCCAGCGCCTCGGTGGTCCAGCTATGCGCCGGGCCGAGAATCTCGAAGGCAGCGTACGTGGTGAGCAGCTTCATCGCCGATGCCGGGTTCATCGGCTGTCTGCCGTTGAGGCTCAGAAGCGGTTCGCTGGCATCGACCGCGCGCACGACGATGGCGGTGTCCGCGAGCGAAATCTCGGCCGTCTTGAGCGCATGTGCGACCGGGGCAGGGAGGTCGGCGGCGAGAAGGTGGGTTGCCGCCAGCAGTCCGGCGCAAAACACCATCCAGCGCGGGCATGCCCGGCGGGAGGCGGCGCTCGAGTGATTCCTCATGGCCGTCAGAACAGGCTGGAAACGACCAGCCGTGCGCGCTCCCGGAGCTTGTTCAGCCCGCGCAGCGCTTCCTGGGTAGCGCCGTGAAGCTGTCCATGTTCGAGGAAACGGTCGAGCGTTTCCGCGAGTGGGTGGGGGCTTTCCGTCCAGGTTTCGCGAAAGGCGAGTTCGGTGAGGCGTTCGCAGGCGAGTTTGCCCGCGCGTAGGCGGACGAAGACGACCGTTTGTCCATCCCGCCGGATGACGACTGCCGTTTCATTTTGAGCATTGTTGACAACCATGGCCGGCATCCTACCAGTTTTGTTCCGCTTCGCCGGTCTCTTTTGGGCATATGCCAGTATGTGTGGTAGTCTTGCGGCTTCGTAATCACCACCGCTTGTCAGGAGCCCCTACATGGCGAGACCGATGAAGTGCCGACGCGTGGAGTGCGATGTGCCCGTGCGTTATTTCAAGCCGCAGGGCGTGCCGATGTGTGCGCTCGAGGAAATCGAGCTGGCCATCGACGAAGTCGAGGCGATGCGCCTGACCGACATCGAAGACCTGTATCAGGCCGACGCCGCCGAACGCATGGGTGTGTCGCGCCAGACGCTGGGCAACATCATCGCCCGGGCGCACAAGAAGGTCGCGATGGCGCTCCTGCAAGGCAAGGCCTTGCGCATCTGCGGTGAGGTTCCCGCGGAAATGGCGACGGCCGCGACGGACGAGGCGCTGACTGCGGGCGAGTGATCACTGAAGTTTGACAGACATAAGGACGAATCATGAAAATCTGCGTACCCGTCAGGGTTCCCAACGGCCTCGAATCGTGCATCGAGCCCCATTTGCCGAACGCTGAACATCTCCTCTTCTTCGATACCGAGACGCGTGCGATCGAACATCTCGCATTGCGCGAGTACCAGGCTGCCGCTGGCGAGCCGCCGCGTTTCGATGCGGTGCTGTGCGGCAGCGTCGATGCCGCAACGAAGGAGGCGCTGGTCGAGAAGGGGATTCTGGCCTTCGGTACCGAGGCGTTGACAGCGGGCGAGGCGATCGCCGAGTTCGAGGCCGCCAATCCTGTCGGTCAGCAAGGAGGTTGCGGTGGCGGTGGCTGCTGCGGCGGACACGGTCATGACGAGGAACACGCTCATGCGCATGAGGGCGGCGGCTGCTGCGGCGGTGGCGGCGAGAAGAAGGAAGGTGGTTGTGGCGGCGGCGGTGGCTGTGGTGGACACGGCCATGAGCACGGGCATGGAGAGGGAGGTCATGGCGGTGGTTGCGGCTGCGGCGGCCAGGATCGTCATCAGGATGCGATCGCCCGCAAGATGAAGGCCGACGCGCTGCGTATCGCCGTCAGCAGCCAGAACCGCCGGACGGTGACCGACCACGCCGGCCGCTGTCGCAAGTTCTGGGTCTACGAGATCCGCCAGAACAAGGTCGATAACAAGGTGCTGCGTGAACTGTCGCTGGAGCAGACGCTGCATTCGGCGCAACTGGGCGACGATCACCCGCTCGACGACGTGCATGTGTTGATCACCGCCGGGATGAGTCCGTACCTCTTCCAGCGTCTCCAGCGTGGCGGCATCAAGCCCTTCGTGACCGAGGAGGCCGATCCGGACAAGGCCGTGCAGATGTTGCTCGACAAGGTTGCGGCGAGTTGACGCGCCGAACGGTGTAAGCTCCGTTTTTTTCTGGAGGCGCATATGTTCGACGATTTGAAAGACAAGCGGATTCTGGTCACCGGGGCTTCGCAGGGCATCGGTCTGGCGGCGGCCCTGGCCTTCGCCCGTTCGGGCGCCCGGGTGGGTATCACGTCGCGCTCGCTCGACGACAACGCGCTGCGCGCCATGTCGCATCTTCGCGCGATCAGCGGCGATGTGGAGCACTTCCCCGGCGATTTGAGCCAGACGCCGGCTTGCGAGCAGCTCATCGAACGCTTCGTCGCCCGCTTCGGCGGCATCGACGTGCTCGTCAACAACGCCGGCGGGCTGGTTGGCCGCAAGCAATTGCCGGAGATTGACGACGAATTCTTCTCCCATGTCATCGACCTGAACGGCCGCTCGGCGCTGATGGTCACCAAGTACGCCTTGCCGTACCTGATTGCCTCGGCAAAAGGGAGTGGCGCCACGACGTCGGTCATCCTCGTCGGCTCGATTGCCGGCTACACCGGTGGTGGCCCGGGTGCCTCACTGTATGCGGCGTCGAAAGCCTGGTTGCATGCCGTGCAGAAGAACTGGGTCAACGCCCACACCCGGGATGGCGTGCGCTTCAACGTGGTCGCGCCGGGAACCGTCGATACTGCGTTCCACGCCGACAAGAATGAAACCGCCCGCGCCGGCATCAACGCCACCATTCCGATGGGGCGTTTCGCCACCTCGGAAGAAATGGCGCCGACCTTCCTCTTCCTGGCCTCGCACGCGTGCAGCGGCTACATCACCGGCCAGGTCATCAACGTCAATGGCGGGCAGTACATGCCCTGAACAGGGCCGGGAATGTTGGATATGACGACGGGGACCGAAGTCCCCGCCGGCTTTTCTTGGGTGACAAGGCTCAAGCGGCCTCGGCATAGGCCTTAAGCGGCCAGTGCGAAACGCTCATCGTTGGCGTTTATGGATTTGCGCGGATTACGTCCGTCGCCTCTCGGGTTGCCTGCTCACCTTCGCCCGCCCTGTCGAAACCAATACACCCCCACCCAAACCTACTCGAAAACACCGGCTGAATACGCTTGGGTGGAGGTGGCGGGAGTCGAACCCGCGTCCAGAACGCCTCCAGATTGCCGGAATTACAACCATGTGCCCAGTATGAGGGGGTGGGTGTTTTTTTTCAAGGCGTTAGCGGGTTTCATGTGTATTCAGATGTAACTGCCTTGCCTTGATGAATACTCCCTCGTTCTCCGATCTGATGGACGAAATCGCTTGGTGTCCCAATCAGGTGTCCCAATCGAGGGAATCATGGCACTCCATTTCAGTTCACATCTCCATAAAAACCGCTACGGCATCTTCGGGTTCCGAGTTGTTGTACCAAAGGACTTGCGGTTATCATTCCCAAAAAAGGAAATTCGCATATCGTTGCGAACCTCAAGCCCAAGAAAAGCAAAACCGCTTGCTCTCCGACTGCAACTTGTGACCTCCGACTATTTTTCGAGAATGCGCCGCGTCCCATCGATTGATGAGGCAATCGCCATCGGGCACGATCTAATTCGGGAACTAAGCGCCAACACGTTCGAAGACCTTACCGAGCAACTTACTGAGTTTCTTCCTGCTGTCGAGGGAAAGGGTGCGAAGCTCTTGCAAGAGCTGATTTCGCTGCGATCACGGCATAGTGAAATTCAAGAGGAAAAGCGCTCGCTCCTTCGCGAACTCGTTCCGAAGCTCGCGGATATATCGGACGACGAGGTTGATTCGCTGTTCTGCGACTTCTACGCGGACGTTACCCCGTTGATGGCACAGGAAAGTCAGCTTGTGTCGCAGCTCAATGAATTCTCTCTGAGGGCGCAACGACATCTTCAGGATCGCTTGCACTCGCAAGAGCTGGAGGTCCTTCGTGAAGCTCAGGCAGCAGAAATAGGGAGCATCACCGATATAGCCGCTGAAATCGCTGCCAAAGTGGCGCGGAGGGCCGGTGCTCCACTGTCGGATGCCGGGGTAGGGCAACCCCTTGCTAAGGTTGATTCAAAGCCTCTGGCGGCGATTGTGGAGGCGTACTGCGACAACCAGATCAGCGAGGGGAGTTGGACAGATAAGACGGAGGCAGAGAATCGGGCAATCTTCGCGCTTTGGCTCCGAATCGTTGGGGATCAGTCCGTAGCAGATTACGGATACGAGCAACATCGCGAGTACAAATCCAAGCTATCCAAGCTCCCGGCGAACCTGAACAAGAACCCGCTCTATCGAGATAAGGCGATCGACGACATTTTGGCGATGGAGTGCAAACCAGCCGCGCCAAATACGATCAACAAGAATTTGGTACGAATCTCCGCGCTTTTCGAGTGGGCAACGAAGTACGGCTATACCAGCCTTAACCCCGCACGCGGCATGACCATGCGCAATCCGAAACGGGCAAGTGAAGAGCGCAAAGCGTTCTCCGATGCTGATTTACGCAGTCTGTTCAACCCGCCCGCACAAGTCAAATCTAGGCTCAAGCACCCGTATCAGCACTGGGTGCCATTGATCGCGCTCTTCACGGGCGCGAGGCTGAATGAAATTTGCCAACTCCACCTCTGCGACTTCGACGAGTCGGACGGGGTGCACGTGATACGAATATCGGACGAGGGCGGCAGTAAGCGATTAAAGACGAAGGCGGCACGCCGTCTGATTCCCATTCACTCAAAACTGATCGATGCGGGGCTTCTCGATTACGTGAGCGAACTTCGCGACAAGGGGCACGACAGGCTATTCCCCGAGCTATCGGAGGGGCGGGATGGGTACGGAACGGTTGTTTCCAAATGGTTTGCCAGGTACTGCTCCCAGTGCGGCATTACGGACCCCGGAAAGGTTTTTCACTCCTTCCGACACACGGTGATTGATTGCTTGAAGCAGGCAGGCGTATCGAAGGAAAAGATCGCCGCTCTAGTCGGACACGAGGACGATAGCGTTACGTTCGGGCGTTATGGGAAGGAATTTTCGCCCGGCGTGATGTCACCAGTCGTCGAGATGTTGAAATGGGGGGTGACTGGTCTGACTGAGCAACATTAGGAGCGTGTCATGGAGCTTCGGTGTGAGGTAATTCTGCTCATCGAAGAGCCTCGTCTTATCGAACACACACTAATCGTGAGATTTAATGGGAGTGATCTAGTCATGAAGCAGCGTGTCCCGCGACGGTCATCGTATGGAAGATGATGCTCAAATCGAATCGCCTACAGTTCAGGGGGCGAATAGTAATCGTGTAGTCGGAAAAATCACATGGGCAGTCTTCGGTATCTTCGCGGCCGTTGCCTTTTTCAAGGTCTCAGTTGTTTCGATCGGCGACCGTACTGCAGGTCATGTGGCCATAATTTGGAAAGATGACGGTACCTCATCTTTGCGTGTATTCGATAGCGCTAAGGCAGCGTGTGAGCGTACCGGCTATCCGGGGTATTTGTGCGAGGGGCGGTTAGCAATCGTTATCCAAGATCGAAACCTCCGGCTGGTGAGATTGCCGTATCTCAGACTTTTCTCAAAGTTGGTTGGTGGTCGCTGAGAGTCAATTCATAACAATGTTAGTCACGCTATAAAACTGAGGATTGCAATGCCCCCTAATTTCAAAGTTACGTTGCTTACGCTCATTCCTGTGCTTTGTATTTGTGGTAGCGCCCTATCGTCAGAAGTGCGCTACAAAAAAATACAGTCGAATACGGTGTGATTGAGGCTTATGCTGACAAACCCGAAAAGAGGGTTGGTGATGCAATTTTGTTCTGGATGACAGTTGAAACAGGTAAGCCACGACATATTTCTTTATCGCAGGGGGAGTTTGACTATTCCACCCTTCATGATTATGTTGCTGTGATTTGTGACAAAACAGGAAAAACTCGCGATGAGCGACTCCGTCGTTCAGGGTCGACAAGCATCCACGCGGCATTTTTCGATCGCGACAGCAAAAAGCTAGGCGAATACACAAGACTTCATGTTTTGGACGAAATTGAAAAGTACAAAGCGGGGAGCGACGGCTTTCCGGGTGGTCCGTTTGGGCGAATGTTTCCTGGGTCGTGGAATGAACTTCCCTACATACTCGGTTGTGAGGGAGGGAGGAAGAAGCGTTAATGCGGGCGATGGGATTGCCTACTTTCCTGGCATTCTCATTCGCTGTGTAGCGCTTAATAACGTGTTGAATTAGCGACAGCCTCCCGGGTCACCCTTTTCGAAATTCTTAAATTCCTCAACCATTCCACGCTGTGAGAGCGTTATGCACTTTCATGCCGTCAAAAGGGGGGCTTGTCGGCGAGCACACGCTGGGGGATGCGCCCCGTCCCTTACGAATTTCCGGGGGGGCGGAAAACTGTTTCCCAAAACCGGAACCAGATTTCCAATTTTCGAAACGGGTTTTCCGGGGGGGGGGGCGGAAATCCAACGCGTGCTCTCAAAATAAAATCCTTCCGATTATCATCGGCCTGTGATCCCAGTGTTGCCACCTACCGAAATCGACTGATCACCCGCTGCACCTGTGATAACCGCCAGTTTCCGCCTTTCGGGGCGGGCACGCCGACGCTGTTAAATTCCTCAACCATAGCCCGCTGAGATAAGCCACGCGCCTTCATGCTGTCAAACAGGGGGCGTAGCTTTTCCGCAAAGTCATCGGCGGCTTGCTGGCGAGCTTCGACATTCGGGCGAAGGTTGGCAATACCAGCACGACCAAGTGCCACGCCGCGAGCTTTGGCGGCGGCAAGAGCGGCTTTCGTGCGAGCGCTGATTTGATCGCGCTCCCATTCGCTCATGACCGCGTGCATCTGGATCATGACCTTGTTTGCCTGAGGCATGTCGGCGGCGACGAAATCAACCCCCGTTTCAAGTAGGCCGGAAACGAAATGGACATTTCGCGCCAGACGATCCAGCTTTGCAATGAGTAGCGTCGCACCTTCTTTGCGACAGGCAGACAGTGCTGCTTTGAGCTGCGGGCGCTTTTCCAGCGCGTTCGCGCCCTTGCCAGTTTCGACCTCCTGAAACTCGGCGATCAGTTCCCACGAGCCGCCGTTGAGGAACCGGCTAACTGCTTCGCGTTGTGCTTCAAGACCAAGTCCTGACGCCCCTTGCTTTTGCGTTGATACCCGGTAGTACCCGACGAATTTTCCGTTCGCCATGATTATTTCTCCCCAATGACTACGCGACGAGACGCTCGTTTAATGTGTGGTCAGTATAGCGGCTCCGTTGCAATCAATCAATAGTCACTCTTATATTGACAGATTTGTGATTGAATGGTAATGTCACGCCATCATGACTACTTGGGAATAGACGCGATGGTCGAAGAGCTTTTGAACAACAGCATGGCGGCGCAAACCTTGAGTGAACTGCTCAAGGACAAGACGCCGGAGAAGTGGGCGGTGTGGCTCCAGAATAACCGGAACCAATCACGCCGTGTTTCCTACCGCATACCGTTTCAGCGCATTAGCGGCGGAATTTTCTATTCTCGCGATGAGCTGGAAAAGTTCGTGGAGTTCGAGAAGTCACTCCAGCTGGGTGCGTTGAAACTCACCGGCCGCGTGGCGGAAGTAGTGCGTGCTTTCGGCATCGGTCAGGGAGGGTCAAATACGGGGCGAAAATTAAACGTTACCGGCATCAATCCGCAGGTCGATGAGGCGACGGGGCAATGTTTTGTGCAGGTCGTTATTGGCGATCCGCTTCTGGTGTTCCGGCTGGAAGTCGGCGAGGCGAAATCACTTTGCCGGGAACTGACTGAGGCTATTGGTGTTTGCGAGAGGGCGGGGCAATGATGGTCACAGAGATGACGTACTCAGCTGCTGAAACCGCGTTAATTCTCCGACAGGCACTCGGTCCAATCCGTGCGTGGGACGATTGCCTTGCGGACATGAGGGCTGGGAAGACCAGCGTGTGTGATCTGGTGTTGATGCCAGCTATTCAACGCCTCGATAGCAGAGCATGGCGTCCGTCTTATGCCGTATCAGCCATTCGGGAGTTCATTGTCGAAGTCGCGAAGGTCATGCCAGACCTCAAGGTGAAACTGCCGCCACAGGGACAGGTGATCGAGTACGACGACAACATCTCGTGGCGTGTCCAGAAGATCAAGACGCCTGCCACCGTTCATTGATCAACCGAAAGGCGACATCTCCGCAATACGAGCTAGTTTGATAGCAAACCATATGCTACGAAATAGTATCAATCGATACGATAGCAAATCACATCGTACGATATGACAGCATGTCGTACCTGTCGGACAGGGGTAAGTCACCGATGACGAAATTTTACGCAATTGCACTTTTTGCGCTCGCCACGAGCGCATTCGCGAAAGACAAACCCGAGATTCGCTACGCTGGGGGAGGGCTCTATACGTGCAGCGGCAATAGCTACGAGTGCGCCCAAGTCAAAGCGAATAATCGCGCCCTCGAAGACCGGGACCGCCAGCGCTGGGAGCAAAGACGGCAGCAAGAATACGAAGAACGTCAGCGTGACCTTGAGCGGTACGGGGGGCGACGTTAGCGTCATTGATACAAAAGACCGACAGCACAAGAGCGATAGCGAATACGCGGGAAAAATGGACTCAAGCATTCAACTCGGCCCGTTTAGGGCACCAAGAGCGAAGATCGATTATCTAACGATCGGCATTCCTGCCTCGCTGACCACGAACAAGCAGTGCATCGCCATGCAGCGGGCGATCAAGGGGCGGATTGAAACCCCCGCCGGTCGAAGCAAGCGTGACGGTGCGTGGATTACCATCCATGACCCGCTGACATCGGACTTGCAATGGCTATTGGACAATCACCCTGAATCGCAGATTTTGGGGATTGAAATCGCGGTCGATTTCACTCCTCTTGACCGAGACGACAAACTCGAAACGATGCAGGGGCTTCACGGCTGGCTCAAGACACGCCTGTTTCCTCAACGCCATCCCATTATGGGGCAAGTAACGAAGCGGAAATATTACGAAGCTCGCACGGGGCAGATAGTGGCTGACAGGTTGCAGACGCGGAGCGAAAACGGAACTGTCTATTGGACACACCCGAGCGCCTACGAACAGGTAAGGCTCTATATTAAGAAGAGTGACAACGGCGTCACGTTAAACCAGACGAGCAGCCAGAGGGCTTGCGTCAGGATTGAGGCGACCCTGTTCCGGGGTGGTTGTCAGAACGCAGGCTTACATCGGGTTGCGGAACTACCTCTGTTCGCAGATCAGATGCGCCGGTACTTATCCCGGTTCCTGTATGTCGCTTCAGGCATTCGCCCGAAACTCAAACGTACTCGCACCAACAACCCGGAAAAGGCACGAAGGGCGGGTGACGAGGCCGACAAGGAGCGAAAGCGTGTAGCCGACGCATGGAACCGTTATGGCGCGGCATGGGCGGGGAGGCATGGGTACAACACCCTCCCAGACAACCGCGTCAATCGCCTCATCGGAAAGGCGTTGAAGGGGCTGCGTGATGACCTGATGCGCTTGAAATTGACAGCAAAAGTGGCGGAAGCGCCGGACTACATCACCCTTGAAAAGCCCGTGAATTCGAGGGTTGTCGGTCCACGAACCCCTGCGTGTATAGAAGCACTGATGTCCTCACTGCGACAGCACCAAGGATCAATCGATACGAAACCTCAAGATCGAGAGCAAGAGCCATCAGCAGAATGTAAGGATCGGGCAGCAGATGAGGTGTTGCAAATGCACGATGAGGAAAATGTATGCACACCGAAGAACTGACCATCCCTGATCTTGATCTGCCCTTTGTCGATTTGGATATTCCCGAGCAAGAACTGGTTCTTGAGGAGCTGCCGGGTACGGAGGTGCTTCTGTCGTCGCGGGTGGTGTTATCCCCGCCGCTTACGATCAATCAAACGCTGTTTTCTGAACGTATCTGTATTCGTATCAATCGCTCGGTTCTTTCTACATTGAAAAAGCAAGCAGCGGAGCAAGGGGTGCGTTACCAGACCTTCATCAACCTGCTTCTAGCCCAACATGCAGCCTTGTAGCAGACGCTAACGGGGCGAGTTCTCGCCAGTGCTGACCACTGATTATCGATGTCTTGAGCGGTGTGCAATCAGGCAGCTGGTAGCCAATCGCAGCCCTTCGGGCATGCTCACCAATGCGGGCATAGCCTCTTACTTACGTTCGGCATATCGATGTTGATATACTGCTTGTCAAAACAAGTCACTGAAAACAACGCGCTTACGGAAGACTGATCGGCGTCATCTATATTATTTGCTATACAGACCCAAAGGTTCCAGTAATCTTGCTTAGATTGCTCGTTCTCGATGATTTTTAGTACCCAACTTTCTTCCATGCGCGAGGCGGCTACGCGAGCAACGAGCGCACTGGAGGCTGCAAAAGACGTGCCGACCTTTCAGGCACGGCTTAAACTACGTCATCCGCTAGCCGTCTATAACATCTCAATATCGCAAGTCGTATCGCGCTTCTTAAGTGCGCTGAAATCCTACCAACAACTATTTCTTCCTTACGGCGCTAACAGCGAATTAAATACGCGAAAGTCAGAATTTATTGAATCCCTTGATTCACTGCTGGATGCTCTTATTGAGCACATAGATGACAGCAACAACGTCATTCGGTGTTTTTTTGATGCAGATAGTGACCCAAAATACAAAAAGATATATTCGCAGTTCAAATCCTCGATTCGGCCGTACCGAGATCAAATTGGAAAAGTTGTAAACAAGATCAAGCATGAGCAAGGCAGGTTGCGTCCAGTATCATTCTCATGGCCCAACGGGAATTGCTACGGCTACTTTGTGGAAGGTGCAGATCAAGAAGGGGCAATAGGCCCAGATAAAAGTATTCACGAGGGCGGAAATACGGCTTTTTCAGTAGCGCGTGATTTTCGCCTCCACGTCTGCGGTATCTACTTCGTTGGAACCCACCTAGCACAAGCAATTTATGAGATAAGTGGAGTTGGTGTCCCGCGCAGACACGTAGCAGATCAAGGTGCAGCGGGTTTGGCTGAAGTTATCAAGATGGTGTCGGAGATTCCGCCGATTTTTTTTCCGGATGAAATCAAAAAGCACATTCCGAGCGTAAAAGTTACTGGTTCAGGCGCTTTAATTGCGTGCGGAGATTTGCGTCATGAGAAAGTGTCCGTACTTCCTAGATCAAACGTGAATATCAGTTTTGTCGGTGATGGTGTTTCTCGAACATTCCGTATGCCGTATTTCAATGGCAACTCCCTCTAGGAATGCAATAACCCGTCATTCAATCGAGCCTGTGCGAAAAGCCGCGCAAGGGTGTTGAAAAAAACGTTAGCCAACACCTTCAGATAAGGAAAGATATGGACTGGCTGCAATTCGTCTCGGGCTTGATTTCGAGTATCGCGTGGCCCTTAGTCGCTTTGACGTTCTTGTTCATGTTCAGGACCGAACTTGCAAAGATCGTTCAGCGACTTGCTCATCTCAAATACAAAGATCTTGAACTGGACTTCGACAAAGTCAAACAGCAAGCTGAGGGGCTTCACCTAGAGGTTGCACAAGAGCCCGCGATCATTGAAAGTCCAGTGTTTACTTCCCTTGAAGACCAAATATTGGACGCTGTAGAGAGCGCTCCATCGGCCGCGATTTTGCTGGCTTGGTCGGGTCTTGAAACAGCTGTTGCGGCAGCTGTGTCACGGCTTGCTGGCTCGCCAGATTCAGCGTCCCACCGTTCGATTGTTCACAACATTGAAATGCTCATTCGGAACGGCAGGTTGTCGAAAAAGCATGGAAAGCTGCTCCAGGAAATGCGGACGCTCAGAAACAAGATCGCTCACGAACAAAACTCAGTGCTGTCGATTTCTCAGGATCAAGCGCTGAACTACGCCAACACTGCAATTGACCTAATTAAGCACTTTGAGGGCTATAGCCGTGTTGGCTAATCCCGCATTCAAGCCGGACCGGTGTGATAAAGCTGCGCCAGCTGGTTTATTCAGACGTTAGGCCAAGAATGGGGGCGTTATCCGAGCAAGAACTGGACAAGCTAGTCCTCGCGCAAATTATTCTCGAACGCTGGCGGATTATTCGTGATGAGTTGCAATTCATCGCACATCATCACAGTGTTGTCGAAACGGCGCTTGAAAAACAGGTTGAACAGGTAAGCGCCGATATGTGGGAGGAAGTGGAGGCCGCCGAAGCCGCTGGCGATTTAGACTTGGCACAAGATATTGTGGAGGGTTACGGAAGTGGTTGCTACGACCGGGAACACACTTATCCAACAATGCATAGAAGCGCGATGCTGCTTACGCTTTATAGCTTTACTGAGGCGACTCTAGCTTTCTATTGCAGACTTCTGCGCAAGTATCTGGATATGATTCCGCCCGAGCCCAAAAGCGGGCGAGTCGAAAATTTAAAGCATTGGTTACGTAACATTAACGTCAATTTTGTTTCATCGGCCGAATATTGGGCCGAGATCGACGGTTTTCGAATGCTTCGAAATTCCATCGTGCATTCGTATGGCGATATTGGATCCAATGCTCGGCTAGAGTCCTACATTGAAGACTGCCCTCACATCTCCTTTAGCGAGACCGGTTTGGGGTCTTGCCACATCACGGGAAATGGATTCGAACTTGAGTCCACTTTTGTTCAGCATGCGACGACTTCGATTGCGTTGCTGTTCGAAAAGCTAACCGACGATCTGCGCCCGCTCTTCCCAGCTAGCGAAGATCATATTATCGCCATCATCGAACAACACGATCGTCTTGAGCAGCAGCAAAGAGAGGCGGAGAAAAGTCGCAGCAGTGGCGAACAAACCATCGCCGAAATATTGAGGGATATCATCTGACGTTCAAACCAAATTCGGCAGTTGGCACGGATGCTCCGCCTAAAAGCCGATTGGACGCCGGTTGCCATGTACGTTGAGCGCCTGCTTCTCAAAAATCTTAAAGTCGGCTCAGGAGCGATTCGAGCCGGTTCAGTCGATGTTAGTCCGCACAAAAGGGCAATATCCTAGAAAAACGCGGATTTCTTAATGCCCTGCGTTGGTAATTTTTTCGGAGTGCCCATGCGTATCCTTATACTTCGGAGCATTGGGTTATAGTCTCCCATGCCGGTGTCCCAATCGGCACAGCTAGCTCAAGTGGCTCGTCAGGATGGATCGACGCACGATCGGTGCGTTACATGGGAAGTGGTTGCCGAGTCTGGCTGAAGACGAGGTGGCGGGAGTCGAACCCGCGTCCAGAACGCCTCCAGATTGCCGGAATTACAACCATGTGCCAAGTATGAGGGCGCAGGATGGATTTTTCAAGGCCGCGAAGGAGAGAAAAAAATTGGAGACTGCAAATATAGAGGAAGACAACGCAGCTTGGCGTTTCAGTAGCTTGGGTCTCAGAG
The DNA here is from genome assembly GCA_029289235.1 of Gammaproteobacteria bacterium. Lineage (GTDB taxonomy): Bacteria > Pseudomonadota > Gammaproteobacteria > Burkholderiales > Rhodocyclaceae > Propionivibrio. Next base: position 1,508 of record JARFTZ010000011.1, on the reverse strand, counting down.
GTTAAGTGCCATTGTCCTTTATTGTTGAAGACAATGCTTCCTGGGATGCCGCCCTGTGTCGTCCTCAGCGCGGCAACGATCTTTTGAACTGGCCTTTGGCGTCCTGAACCACGACATCAAAAGGTTCGCTCACGCTGGCAATCCATCCCAATACCGGGGCCGGCAACCAGGTAGGCATACGAGTATGGAGCGGCCCAGGTAACGATCGCCGTTTGTGATCGGCTTGCGACCAACATGACATGCCTCGACACAGCGGTCGAGAATCCGCGAGGCTGCGGCCACATTGTTCGCGATGCGGGAGCTCCGGCAGATGGCTGCTGTAGTTTGTATTGGACCTTGGCTAGCCGCGCAGGTATGCCGTCACCGGCCTGAGCAATCAACGTTCTTGAGTCGAAATTGCAAACAGCGTAACCTGCTGTGATTACGTCATATCCCGAATCCATTCCATAACCCTGCTTACAGCAGCAACAAGAAAATGATGCTCTGGATAGTGGTTGTACTCGTTCTCGTTTTGGTCGTTGTGCTGAGCATTGCGAAGCAGCGATCAAGATATTCTTCCGACAACGTCGGATATCAAAAGCAATCAGCACTTTTCACCCCGGCAGAACGTTCCTTTCTCGGTGTGCTAGATCTTGCCGCTGGGAAAGATTTCCGGGTTTTCGGGAAAGTGCGCGTTGGTGATCTGCTCGCCCCGAGACAGGGCTTGAGTAATCAAAGCCGACATGCCGCCTTGAATCGGATCAACCGCAAGCACTTCGATTTCGTCCTGTGCAGGCCGGATGATTTGACGGTGTTGTGTGTTATTGAACTGAACGACAAATCGCATCAACGTAAGCAGCGGCAGGATCGAGATGAGTTCCTTTTAGACGCTTGCCGTAGTGCCGGACTTTCGTTGCTTATGTTTGATGCTCAGCATGCCTATTCGCCGGTAGAGGTCAGCACAAAAATTGCAGCTGCCCTCAGCGGAAGCGGGCAAATCAGCGTGGAACCTACCTTTTCGGAAACACTGCCCGAATCGCCACCTGCTGATGCATTAGCTACAGAGATCGCTCCGCTTTGTCCACGCTGCTCTGGGCAGATGGTAAAGCGCATTGCGAAGGGTGGCGAGAACGTCGGGAAGGAATTTTGGGGGTGCTCGAACTTCCCCAATTGCCGTGAGATTGTGACGATTTAATCTTCTATGTATTTCTAGCCACCCGTGTTACTTGAACGGGGAAGTGTTCGTCGAGGGAAACTATGTCATCAATCGAGTATTTAGAAGAAGAGCGAAAAGTAATCTGGGAAAGACTCTCAGCGCTAGAAGCATCATTAGAAACAAAACTTCCAGAAGACAAGAAGCAGGCTCTTCAAATATTAAAAAAATGCTCGTGAGGTGCCCCCCGTAATCAGTGCCAGCGGCAATTTAGTAAAGTCTGTTTTCGAGAAGGAGAATGGACTTGAAGAAGCGGTTTTCAGAAGAACAGATCATTGGTTTTTTGAAGCAGGCGGAAGCCGGCGTGCCGGTCAAG
>JARFTZ010000010.1 GCA_029289235.1 Gammaproteobacteria bacterium | reverse complement strand
TCGATGGTACCGAGGATGTTGTGATAGACGTCCTTGGAGGCCCGGATCTTGGCGTACATCTTCGGCCCGAACGCCTTCGGCACGTGGCAATCCGGACAGGTCGCCCGGACACCGGTGCGGCTGGAGGCGTGCGTGGTCAGGCGGTATTCCTCGTAGGAATTGACCTTCATCTCGTGGCAGGAAATGCAGAACTCCTCGGTGTTGGTCGTTTCCAGCGCGTAGTTGAAGCCGATCCACGAGACGATGCCGGCGATGAACAACGCCCCCACACCGACCCACCGGGCCGCATGGATGCGGCGCAACACAGCGGCCGCTACGCTTTTGAGTTTTTCGAAATTCATGCGTCCTCTCCCTCTGACCGCTTAGCGCAAGCCCGCGCCCGGCTTGAACGTGTTGCCCACCAGCGGCTTGGCGTCGGTCTGCGAGACGTGGCACTGGTTGCAGAAATAGCGGTTCGGCGCGACGCTCGACATCTCGGCCCCTTCGCGCGACTTGAAGTGCGTGATCGAGATCTTCGTCGCCTTCGCTTCGCCGGCACGCGACCAGGCGTGGCAGTCCATGCACTTGTTGAACTCCTTGCTGACGATGTAGCCCTCGATCGTGTGCGGGATCAGTGGCGGTTGCTGCACGAAATCGCGTGGCAACGCCGAGGTGTCGGGCGCATAGCGCGTCCCGTCGCCGGCCGGATCGCTGGCGGTGATGTCGACGCTGCGCAGCGTCTTGAGCTTGACCGGCTCGAATTTATCCTGGGCCGCGGCCGGTCCGGAGAGCGCCAGCAGCAGGCTCATGGCGATCGCCCAGAACAGGGCGAATGGTCGGGCAAAACTGAAGGTCGGCTGGTTCATCACGCGCTCCTCTGGTCGAATCGATGGGTCATCTTGAAAACATGGCGGTCGCAAACGTCGATGCAACGGCCGCAATTGGTGCAGTCGCCGGAAAGAATCAGCGGGTGCGTCTGCCCGGCCTGTTTCAGGGCCGGCCGGATCACCTGCGGCTCGGGGCAGACGGTGAAGCAATCCATGCAGTCGTCGCAGGCGCTCCGCTGTGCGGCGGAGACGCGGATCAGCGCGGAACGCCCGAGCAGCCTGTAGAAGGCGCCGACCGGGCAAAGGTGACCGCACCAGCCGCGGCTGGCGATCAGCAGGTCGTAGGCGAAGATGCCGGCAATTGCCAGCAGCGAGCCCCACAGGCCGAAAATCAGCGCCCGATGCAGCAGGGAGACGGGATTCACCCATTCCCAGACCAGCACGCCGGTCACGGCGGTTGCCAGCAGCATCGCGCCGAGCAGCCAGTAACGGGTGGCGGAATCAGGCACGCGGCCGGTCTTGATCCCCAGTTTTCTCCGCGACCAGGCGGCGGCGTCGGTCACCATGTTCACCGGACACACCCAGCTGCAGAACACGCGCCCGCCGACCAGAAGGTAGAACACCAGCACGATCGCCGCGCCGGTCAGCGCCGTGACGTGCGGCCAATGCCCGGCGACCATCGTCTGCAAAGCGAGCAGCGGATCGGTCAGCGGCACGGTATCGAGGATCAGCGACGCCGAGAGGTTGCCCTTCAGCACCCAGACGCCGAACCACGGGCCGGCGAGGAAGAGCGCCAGGATCGTCAACTGGCTCGCGCGACGCAGCAGCAGCCAGCGCTGACGGGCGAACCAGGAACGCTGCGCGGATTGCGAGGACGGCGTGCTCATGGCTTCCACCTCGAATCAAGGGTGCCGGCCTTGCCGGGGGCGGGCACGGGCGCATCCGGCACGATCGGCGCCGCCGGGGTCGCAGGCGCCACGACCGTCTCGGTCGCTGAACGGCCGGCCGTGGTGCCCTCGAAGCCGCGTACCGGCAATTTGATCTGTTCGCCGATCAGCGATTCGCCCTGCCGCGCCTTTTCTTCCCAGCCCTTGCGGTAGTGCGCCGGCAAGGCGCCCTGTGCCAGTTTGCGCGGGAAGATCTTGATCGCCGGTTCGGGCAGCACGCAGGACTTCTCGCATTTGCCGCAACCGGTGCAGGCGTCCGAATGCACTGTCGGCAGCAGCAGCGCGTGCCGGTCCGAACGCGGGTTATGCCGCAACTCCAGCGTAATCGCCTTGTCGATCACCGGGCAGACGCGATAGCAGACGTCGCAGCGCAGGCCGAGGAAGTTCAGGCAGTTCTCCTGATCGACCAGCGCCGCCAGGCCCATGCGCGCTTGCGTGATGTCGGTCAGTTCGCGGTCGAGCGCGCCGGTCGGGCAGGCCTTGACGCAGGGAATGTCCTCGCACATCTCGCACGGGATGTCGCGCGCAGTGAAGTACGGCGTGCCGGTCGCCACCGGGTCGCCCAGGTCGGAGAGTTTCAGCGTGTCGTACGGGCAATCGCGCACGCACAGCCCGCAGCGCACACAGGCGGCGAGGAAGTCATCCTCGGCCAGCGCGCCGGGCGGCCGGATCGCCTGCGCCGGCAAGGCCGAGGCCTGCCGTGCCAGCAGCCCCGCGCCGAGCGCCAACAGGCAACCGCCGCCGGCCGCGGCGGCGACGCTGTTGATGAACTTGCGCCGGGCCAGCGACGCCGGGGAAGCGGCGGCGCTGGTCGGGTTGGCGCTTTTCTTTGTCGGACTCACGGTTCCTGGCTCACGAACTCTCGTTCAATCCCTCGTCATGCCGGCGAAAGCCGGAATCCAGAAAGGCCTGCGAACTGGACCCCGGCCTTCGCCGGGGTGACGGCCTCTGGAGAGACTCGGTGGTTAATGACTCATCAAGCGCGGACCACCTTCACCACCGCCTTCTTGAAGTCGGTTTCCTTCGAAATCGGGCAGGTGGCGTCGAGGATCAGCTTGTTCACCAGTCGCGACTCGTCGAAGAACGGCACGAAGATCAGCCCGACCGGCGGCTTGTTGCGTCCCTTGGTCTCGATGCGCGCGGTCATCTCGCCGCGCCGTGAGATCACCTTGACCAGCATGCCGCGCTGCAACTTGCGTTTCTTCGCGTCGTCCGGGTGCATGAACACCTGCGCCTCGGGAACCGCCTTGTGCAGTTCCGCGACCCGGCGGGTCATCGAGCCGGTATGCCAGTGCTCGAGCACGCGGCCGGTGCACAGCCACAGGTCGAATTCCTTGTCCGGCATCTCGGGCGGATCCTGGTACGGCAGCGCGAAGATCACCGCCTTGTTGTCCTTGTGCCCGTAGAACTTCACGCCCTCGCCGGCCTTCACGTACGGGTCGTAGCCCTCGCGGAAGCGCCACAGCGTCTCCTTGCCGTCGACCACCGGCCAGCGCAGGCCACGCGCCTTGTGGTACATGTCGAACGGCGCGAGGTCGTGCGCATGGCCGCGCCCGAATTTCGCATATTCCTCGAACAGCCCTTTCTGCACGTAAAAGCCGAAGGCCTCGGACTCGTCGTTGGTGTAGTCCTTGATGGCGTGAGCGTTGACCTTCTGCAATTCGTCCTTCGGGAACTTGTTGACGACGCCGTTGGCGTACAACACGTCGTACAGCGTCTTGCCCTTGTATTCCGGCTTTTTGTCGAGCAGCGCCGCCGGCCAGACTTCCTCCATCTTGAAACGCTTGGAGAACTCGATGTACTGCCACAGATCCGATTTCGCCTCGCCTGGCGCCTTGACCTGCTGCCGCCAGAACTGTGTGCGCCGCTCGGCATTGCCGTAGGCGCCCTCCTTCTCCATCCACATCGCCGACGGCAGGACCAGATCGGCGGCCAGTGCCGAAACCGTCGGGTAGGCATCGGAGACGACGACGAAGGTGTCCGGGTTGCGCCAGCCGGGATACATCTCCTCGTTGATGTTCGGCCCGGCCTGCATGTTGTTGGTCGTCGTCGTCCAGTAGCACTTGAGCTTGCCATCCTTCAGCGCGCGGCTCTGCGCCACGGCGTGCAGGCCGATCTTGTCGTTGAGCGTGCCGTCCGGCAGTTGCCAGAGTTCCTCGGTGTGCTTGCGGTGCGCCGGGTTGGTCACCACCATGTCGGCCGGCAGGCGGTGGGCGAAAGTGCCGACTTCGCGCGCCGTGCCGCAGGCCGACGGCTGCCCGGTCAGCGAGAACGGCCCGTTGCCCGGCTCGGAAATCTTGCCGACCAGGAGGTGCACGTTGTAGATCATGTTGTTCACCCACGTGCCGCGGGTGTGCTGGTTGAAGCCCATGGTCCAGTAGCTGACGACCTTCTTCTTCGGATCGGCATAGAGTTCCGCCAGCCGCTTGAGTTTTTCCGGCTGCGTGCCGGTCAGCCTGGAAACCTTCTCCAGCGTGTATTCGCTGACGAATTTCTTGAACTCCTCGAAGCTGCTCGGCCTCGCGTCGTTCGGGTTGTTCTTCGGCTTGCCGTCCGCTCCCGGATAGCCGTTGAACTTGGCATCCTTCTCCAGCGCGTGCGCCGGCCGCAGGCCGAAGCCGATGTCCGTCTCGCCGACCTTGAAGTTGACGTTGCGCTTGACGAACTCCTCGTTGACCTTGCCGCTCTGGATGATGTGGTTGCAGATGTAGTTGAGGATGGCGAGGTCGGTCTGCGGCGCGAAGATCATGCCGTTGTCCGCCAACTCGAAGCTGCGGTGCTCGAAGGTGGACAGCACGTGCACTTCGACATCGGTCTTGGTCAGGCGACGGTCGGTGATGCGCGTCCACAGGATCGGGTGCATCTCGGCCATGTTCGAGCCCCAGAGCACGAAAGCGTCGGCCTGCTCGATGTCGTCGTAGCAGCCCATCGGCTCGTCGATGCCGAAGGTGCGCATGAAGCCGGCCACCGCCGAGGCCATGCAGTGGCGCGCGTTGGGGTCGATGTTGTTGGAGCGGAAGCCGGCCTTGAACAGCTTGGCGGCGGCGTAGCCCTCCCAGATCGTCCATTGCCCCGAGCCGAACATGCCGACGCCGGCCGGACCGTCGGATTTCAGCGCTGCCTTCCACTTCTCGGCCATGATGTCGAAGGCCTTGTCCCAGGAGATCGGCGTGAAATCACCCTCCTTGTCGTACTTGCCGTTCTTCATGCGCAAGAGCGGCTGCGTCAGACGATCCTCGCCGTACATGATCTTCGACAGGAAATAGCCCTTGATGCAGTTGAGGCCGCGATTCACCTCGGAATCCGGATCGCCCTGGGTGGCCACGACGCGCCCGTTCTGCACGCCGACGAGCACCGCGCAGCCGGTACCGCAGAAGCGGCAAACGCCCTTGTCCCAACGCACGGCGGAACTCGGCGGCGTCTTTTGCTGGGCCACGGCGGGCAGCGCGATCCCGGCGCTGGCGGCTGCGGCGGCAATGGCCTGGGTCTTGATGAATTCGCGGCGATTGATTGTCATGGCTGAGCCTCCTGGCAGGGCAGATTCCTCGGTGTCGGGATAGGGGTGATTGGAACGGCGTTGTCGCAGTGTTCGTAGGCCAGCGTCGCAGCCAGCACCTGCGGCACGCGATGAACGGCGATCAGCGTGTCAGACATGGCCGCGCCGGGCGCGTCCTCGACGGTGACAATGAGTTTGCCGTCGTCGCTCATGTGATGGCACTCGACGCCGGGCAGCGCGCGCAGCGCGGCTTCGGCCTCGGCTCGTGTTTCGGGACGGATGCGCAGCACCAGACTGGTGATGTTCATGACAACTCCGCAGGATGAAGAGAGGGGCGCGCCACGCGCGTAATGGCGCCGACCGGGCACGGCGCCAGACAGGCGCCGCAGCCGGTGCAGGCGGCATGGTCGACCTCGGGGCACGAGACGCCACCGAGCGTCGGTCGGAAACGGATCACCTTCGTCTCGCAAAGCTCGCCGCAAACGCGGCACTCGACGCGCTGATGCGCGAGACAGCCGTCCGCGATATGAATCGAGAAAGACCAGGGAGCCGCGGCCAGTTCGCGTGATATGGCGCTGGTCGCGCAGGCGTCCGAGCATTCGCCGCAGAAGGTGCAGGCCGCCGCAGTGAAGTCGGCCACCGGGAAGCCGCCGTCACCGCGTTTCAACAACCCCGTCGGGCAGGCGGAAACGCAATCGTCGCAGCGCGTGCAGGCGTCGACGAACACAGCCTCCGGCATGCTCCAGGGCGGCCGGAACGGCGAAACGCGCGTGCTTCTGCCAAAAAAGCGGCGACGGGACGGATCCATGATTCACGAGACCTCACGATGAACCGGCAATCTACCCGTCAGGATAGGAGGAAACTTTGATCTTTGCTAAAAAAACAACGCCACGCCGTCGCCGATGGCGGCCTCAAGAGAGTCCGCTGCCGAAAAAGATGACGTCGTGCCTGACGGCCTCCGCCCATACGGGCGGCATGCTCCATATCGCCAGCCAGCCCGGCAGATCTTCCGGCGGCATCGGCCGGGCGATCCCGTAGCCTTGCGCGCAATCGCATCCGCAACGGATCAGCGGCACGCCATGAGCCAGTGTCTCCACGCCTTCGGCGACGACCTGCCGGCCGAGGGTATGGGCCATGCCGACGATGCTCTCGACAAGCGCCCGATCATTCGCGTTGTCGAGCATGTCGCGCACGAACGAACGATCGATCTTGACCTGCCTGGCCGGCAGTTCACGAAGGTAGGTCAGCGAGGAATATCCGGTTCCGAAATCATCCAGGGCAAAATCGACGCCGAGCTCCATGCAGCCGCGGATGCGCGCGGTAATCTCGTCGAGGTCTTCCAGCGCCGTCGTCTCGACCACTTCGAGTTCGAGCATGCCTGGTTCGCCATCCGGGTAGACCTGCAGGATGTCGCGGAGCCGCTCGACGAAGTCGGGGCGCTGCAGATGCAGGGCGAAGAGATTGACGCTGATCCGCATGTTCACGCCATGTGCACGCCAGCGCTGTTGTTGCCGCAAGGCTTCGTGGATGATCCACTCGCCAACGGGCAGGGTCAATTCGGAGGATTCGATCACCGGCAGGAAGTCCGACGGAGGCAGCAGGCCGCGCTGCGGGTGCTGCCAGCGCAGGAGCGCCTCGACCCCGATCGGCTGCCCGCTGCGCAGATCGACCTTTGGCTGGTAGTGCAGCCGGAACTCCCCCTGCGCCAGCGCTTCGACGAGGCGATCGTAATGCGTCTGGCGCTCGCGCAGGAAACGCTCGCTTTCGAGATCGAAAAAGTGCATGCGATTCCTGCCGTTGCGCTTGGCTTCGTACATGGCCTGATCGGCCTGGCGCAACAGCGCGTCCGGCTCTTCGGCGGTCCCCGAGGGATAGAGCGTGACGCCGACGCTGAGGGCGATCTTCGGCCGGGCCGGGCCGATGGAGCACGGCTCGCCAACGCAGTCGATCAGCCGGGAAACGGCCTCGCAGGCATCGCTCTCATCGCCGAGATCGCTGAAGAGCACCACGAACTCGTCGCCGCCGAGCCGGGCAACGGTGTCGTTGTCCCGCGTACAGCGACGCAGGCGCAAGGCGACCTCGAACAGCAACCGATCGCCGACGGCGTGCCCCCAACGGTCGTTGATCTCCTTGAAGCCGTCCAGATCAAGACAGCAGACGGCCAGCCGCGAGCCGTTTCGCCTACGACACTCCGCCATGCTCTGGCGCATCCGGTCGGAGAGCAGCGCGCGATTCGGCAAGCCGGTCAATTCGTCGTAGAACGCCATGCGCTCCAGGCGCTCATAGCTATCCGCGAGAGACAGCGCGTCCTGGCGTTGTCGCCGCCACTGACGGTACACCAGCGCCGCCGCGGCATTGGCGAGCACCAGAAAAAACCCGAGGAATCCGGCAAGACTCCAGGCGGTGTGCTCCCAGCTTTCAAGCACCGCATCCTTCGCGATGCCGGCAACCACATGGATGGGCGCATTGCTCAAGCGCCGGAAACTGAAGATCCGCTCGACGTCATCGAAGGGCGACGAGGCGTGATAGACCGCCTGCGCTTTCCCCGCCGCAACGAGCTGCTGAAACTGCGACGAGACGCGGGCTTCACCTTCCCTGGGCATTGCCGTCCGCGCATGCGCCGGAACCCGCGTGATGAAGCCGAGATTCCTGTCGCGCAAGGCCAAAACGCCCCGCGGCCCGACGTCGAACTCCGCAAGCAGGCTGTCGATGAACGAAAGCGGCAACGGCACCGCGACAATGCCGGCGAAGGTACCGTCCGGTGCGCGGAAAGCGCGCGCGATGATGATGATCGGCTGTCCCGTCAGCCGGCTGGTCAGCGGCCTGGAGACCAGCAAGCCTCGCGACCGGCCTGATTTGAGATCCTGAAAATAGTCGCGGTCGGCAATTGAAAAATTCGCCGCGCTGTCGCCGTCGTGAACTACGATCTGACCTTCCCGGTCAACCACGCTCCAGGCTTCGGCTTCCGGCAGCAGCGAATGCTGTTGCCGGATCAACCCCTGCAGGATCAGCCGATCGATATGCGAGGGTAGCAACGACACGCGCTGGTTCAACTGGGCCACGACGGTCCGGAGCGACAGGTCGATCTTGTTGATCTCGTTGCTGAGATTCAGGTCGACGGCCAGCGCGATGTTCTGACTGCGCACTTCCGCTTCCCGAAGCGTATGGTCATGGAGGTGGCGAAGGACGACGACGGCGACGATCACGGCGACGATGTTGAGCGTGAGCAACGCCGCGAGCAAACGCTTGCGCGGAACCGGACGGTCATCGTGCCCGGCGAGTCCTTCCGGCAAGGCACCGGACAGGTCGCGCGCCCTTTGCCCGGCGGACTCAGCAGACATCCCGTGCCCGCCCCGTCAGCCCGGCAAGCTGCGTCTTCAGTTCGGCGCCGTCGGCGCATGCACAGCGGCGCAACCGGTGCCGACGGTTGCGCTCATCCTTGCTCAGAACCGCCGACTTCGGCACGCTGCGCCCGGGGCCGGCGACATACACAGGCGACATGGGTCCGTTGCGCGACCGCCGCCATTGCGCGATGTGGATTCGTCCCTGGGCCAGCAGGGCATCCAGGTAGCCACTGTTCTTCACGGTATGCGGCGAGAGGCCCGAACGCTCGGCGATCTCTCGCTGGGTCAACCCGCCGAACTCACGCAAGACATCGACGATGCGATCCATCCCCGGCGCGCTCCGGTTCGTTTCATCGATCCGCGGCCGCTCGACGTCGGGCTTGTCGCCAACGCTGTAGAGGGGCGTCGAAAAACGCCCATTGACCTTGCGCCATCCGCTCACGTGGATCAGCCCGCGCGCCCTCAGCGTCCGGATATAGCCGCCACAAGCCAGGGTCGACACGCCGACAAAGGCCTGCGCGGCGATATCGGTCACCGCCATGTTCGACTGGCGTGCGAGTGCCTGAAGCACGCGTTCGAGCGCCGGCGTGATGCGAGCGGACGACAGGGTCGTCATCACTGTCAGCTGTCTGTCGTTCATGATCGCGGAGGCAACGCGCCTCAAAGCCGATAGGCGCTCACGATGCGTTGCATTTCCGCGGCCAGCCGGTCGAGATCGCGAGCGGCCTCGGCACTGTTGCCGGCCGCCGCGCTGCTTTCTTCCGACATCTGGGCAATATGTTCCACCTGGGCTGCGATATTGTTGGTCGCGGCACCCTGCTCCCGAATCGCCGAGGCGATTTCCTCGACCATCGCCACGGTCTGGCGACTGTGCTCGCCAATCTGGCGGATTGATTCGTTTGCTTCACCGGCTCGACTGACGCCTTCACCGACCTTGCCGACGGCGCTTTGCATGCAGGCCACTGCGTTTTCGGCGCCGAGACGCATCGTTTCGATGGTCGCGGCGATCTCCCGGGTAGAGGCCGTAGTCCGCTCGGCCAGCTTGCGCACCTCGTCGGCCACGACCGAAAATCCGCGCCCCTGCTCGCCTGCGCGCGCAGCCTCGATGGCGGCGTTCAGGGCAAGGAGATTCGTCTGGTCGGCGACCTCCTTGATCACCTCCACCACGCTGGAAATCTGCTGGCTGTGCCTTTCCAGACCGTGAATCAGCCCGGCGGCCTCATGCACGGTCGCGGCGATGTCCTGGATATCGGCCGTCGTCTTGCCGATCACCGCCTCCCCGGACACCGCCAGATCCCCGGACTCGCTGGAAGTGCGCTCCGCCTGCTCGGCACGGTCCGACACGTGGTTGACGCTTACCGTCATCTGTTCGACCGTCGCGGCGACGCCCGAAGCAGCCTCGCTCTGCTGCTGGGAAGCCGTCGCCACCTGCGACGACGTGGTAGCCATCAGGCTGGCCGCCGAAGCAACCGACTGCGCGCCGGAAGCGATCGACCGGAGGTTCGCCTGGAGTTTCTCCAGCAAGCGGTTCAGCGCCAGCGCCGTCATGCCGATTTCATCCTTGTTCTTCACGGTCGCGCGCACCGTGAAATCCAGGTTGCTCTCGACCTGCGCGACCATCGACTGAATCTGTCCGACCGCCGCACGGATGTTGCGCAACAGGAAAAATCCGATAACGCCGACCGCGAGCACCCCGGCAACGATTACCGCCAGGGCGGCCAGTTCGCCGGCCAGCGTATCGCTGATCGCCGCCTGCGCGGCCTTTTCTGCCAGCGCCTCGTTGTGCGACATATGCTCGTCGAAGCCCTTTTCGGTTCCGGCGGCAAGGGGAGCGATATCGGTGAAGATCAACGCCCGGACGCCGCCCATGTCGTTGGCCCGCGACAGTGGAAACAGCTTCCCCTTCATCGCGTCGACATAGGCCTTCATGTTCGCGGCATTCTGATCCAGAAGACGCCGGTCAGCGTCGTCTGACACCAACGCGCCGTAGCTTTCCAGAAGTTTCGCCAGTTCCGCCGCCTTCTGGTCGAAGTTCTTTGCGGCGATATATTTCCCGTCGTCATCGACGGCGAGAATGTGCGCATAGACGATGGTGCGCATCTGCATGAACGCCTGCCGGGCATTGGCGAGGGTACGTACGCTGGCGAGGCTGTCGTCCTTAAGGAGCGCAAGGCTGTCGCCGCTGCGGTTGGCCACGTAGAGTCCGGCGGCACCGACCGCGAGCAGTGAGACGATGGAAACCGCGATCATGACGAGGATGCGGTGGGCAATGGAAAGATTCTTCATCGAGAGAGGCCGGATCGCTTCAAAAAGGAAAGCCACCCGCCGACCGGACCGGCCTGCGGACGAACGACACAAACAATGAAGCAGCATCCGACCGAACCGCGGGACCGCCGCACCGGACCCCTCATCGCTGCGCGCTGAAAAAAAGAAGCCCTCGAACCTTGTCGGTCGAGGCCTTCTTCTCGATATACGCAATTGCGCAACATCCAGGCGCAACGATCAAGACGAACGCGAATCGTCTCCGATTGCGTCCGGCAACCCCGCCGCCATGGATATGAATCGTTAGGCCGGTGGCTTTGCGTCCCTGCTTTTCAGTCAGGTATGCCCTTCAAAGCGCGCATTCTACTCTTCGGACGAGGGGAGCTCCAGCCCGGAAAACAGAATCGTTCGCAAAAAGTTGGTCAATAGCCTATCGCCGCACCCGCCGGCCGGCGCGGATCGTTGGCGCCGTAGATGAACCCTTCGCGCACCTTGCCGGACACCGCGCCATCGTTGCCTGAACTGGCGGGCGCCACACCGGCCGCCCCCGGCACTCCGTACAGAATCACCTCGGCCGCGCCCCACGGCGTCTGCTCGGTCATCTTGTAGCCCATGACCTTGAGTTCCTTGAGCGTATCGGCGGACAGGCCGCGCGTTTCGTAGTACACCTCGTCGGGCAGCCATTGGTGGTGGATGCGCGGAGCATCCACCGCTTCCTGCGGAGTCATGCCGTGATCGATGACGTTGAGCGCGGTCTGCAAGGTGATGCTGATGATCCGCGAGCCGCCCGGCGAACCAAGCACCATGAAGGTCTTGCCGTCCTTGGTGATCAGCGTCGGCGACATCGACGACAGCGGCTGCTTCTTCGGAGCGATGGCGTTGGTTGCGCCCTGCACCAGGCCGTAGAGGTTCTTCACCCCCTGCTTGATGGTGAAGTCGTCCATCTCGTTGTTGAGGAAGAAGCCTGTTCCGGGCGCGATGACCACCGCACCGAAGCGGCCGTTGATCGTGTAGGTCGTAGACACGGCGTTGCCATTCTTGTCCACGATCGAGTAGTGCGTCGTTTCCTTGGACTCGACAGGCTCGTGCGGCAACTTGCCCGGCTTCACCTCACTTGATGGCGTCGCCATCTCGGTGATCTTCGCCCGGATCGCCTTGGCATAGTCCTTGGACAGCAGCCGTTCCAGCGGATTCTTCACGAAGGCCGGATCGCCGAGGTAGGTATTGCGATCCATGTAGGCATGGCGCATCGCCTCGGTCATCAGATGAACGGTTTCAGCCGAATTGAAACCCGTGCTCTTTAGGTCGTAGCCTTCCAGCGTGTTCAGGATCTGGCACATCGTCGTCCCGCCGGAACTGGGCGGCGGTGCGGAATGAAAGACGTAGCCCCGGTAATCGCAGGTCACCGGCGCACTTTCGCTGACCGAATAGTCGGCAAAATCAGCCGCGGTCAGGATGCCGCCGCCCTTCTTCGCCGCCGCTTCGACGGCCTGCGGAATCCGCCCCTTGTAGAACGCATCCGGGCCGGTCTTCGCGATCGCTTCCAGCGTCCTCGCCAGATCCTTCTGCACCAGGCGGTCGCCCGGTTGCAGCGGCGTGCCGTCCTTGCGCAGGAAGATGCGCGCGGCTTCCGGATCCTGTCTGAAGCGCTCGATCGTCGTATCGAGGATGTCGGTATCCGCCCGGGTGAGGACGAAGCCCTCGCGCGCCAGCCGGATCGCCGGCGCCATCACTTTCTCGCGGCCCAGGGTGCCGTATTTCTTCAGCGCGGTATCGAGTCCGAGCACCGTGCCCGGCACGCCGACGGCGAGATAGCCGTACAGGCTGGCGTTCTTCACGACGCTCCCCGCGGCATCGAGATACATGTTCGCGCTCGAGGCCGTCGGCGCCTTTTCACGGAAATTGAGGAACACATCGCGTCCGTCTGCCAGGTGGATGGTCATGAATCCGCCACCGCCGATGTTGCCGCAGCAGGGATTGACCACCGCCTGCGCGTACCCCACGGCCACCGCCGCGTCGACGGCATTGCCGCCCGCCTTGAGAATCTCGACGCCGACCTTCGACGCCAGATGCTGCGACGAAACGACCATACCGTTTCTGGCTTCCACCGCGGGCAGCGATGCCGCCAGGAGGGGTTGCGAAAAAAAGACGGGGAAAACCGCGAGAACCAGCGCGTTCGCCACCACGCGCCGGATCGTTCCTGCGACAGCCATGCTTGTCTCCTTGAAAAAACTGCCGGAAGCGTCTTGCCGGAAAGAGGCTGCGGCGCAAAACCAGCAAACGGCATTTTACGAGAACTGCAGAAGGATGACTTCGCCATCCCGCCAACGGCCCGGGGATCCCTTGCCTCGACGGTTCTTTTCCCCGAACATGCCGTTCTGACCCGCTTTTGCCTTATTCGTCGCCCCATCGGATCCGTCATGCCCGTCTTGATTCGCCGCCTGCTCATCGCCCTCGTCATCATCGCCGCACTCGCTGCAGCGTTCTGGTGGTTTACCCGCCCCAAGCCGATCGCCGTCGTCGCCAGCGAAATCGATCGCGGCACCGTCGAAGCCAGCATCGCCAACACCCGTGCCGGCACCATCGAGGCCTGCCAGCGCACCAAGCTGTCCACGATCATGGGCGGGCGCATCGAGGTGCTCGACGTCAAGGAGGGCGACCGGGTCAAAAAGGGACAGCTGCTGATGAAGCTGTGGAACGACGACCAACAGGCGCAGAGCGCGCTGGCCCTCACCCAGGTGGCCACGGCGCGGCAGCGCGCCGCCGAGGCGTGCGCGCAGGCGGCCAATGCCGAACGCGAGGCGGAGCGGCAGACCGCGCTGCGCGAAAAGGGCTTCGTGTCAGCCTCGCGCGAGGAGGCCGCGCGCACGGAAGCGGAGGCGCGCCGGGCCGGCTGCAAGGCCGCCAGGGCGGACGTCGTGCAATTCGAGGCCAAGGTCGCCGCCACCCGCGTCGAGCAGGGGCGCACGGTCCTCTACGCGCCGTTCGACGGCATCGTCGCCAAGATCGTCGGCGAAGTCGGCGAGTACTCGACGCCGTCGCCGCCCGGGGTGCCGACGCCGCCGGCGATCGACCTGATCGACGACACCTGCCTGTACGTCGAGGCGCCGATGGACGAGGTTGACGCGCCGAAGATCCGCCCCGGCCAGCCGGTGCGCATCAGCCTCGACGCGCTGCCGAAGCAGTCGTTCCCCGGCAAGGTCAAGCGTGTGGCGCCGTATGTATCCGCCGTCGAAAAGCAGGCGCGCACGGTCGACATCGAGGCCATCTTCGACGACCCCAAGGCACCGGGCAAGCTGCTGGTCGGTTACAGCGCCGACATCGAGGTCGTCCTCGAAGCTCGCGAAAACGTGGTGCGCGTGCCGACCGCCGCACTGCTCGAAGGCGGCCGCGTGCTCGTCGCCGACAAGGACGGGATGCTGGAAGAGCGGCAAATCAAGGCGGGTCTGTCCAACTGGGAATACACCGAGGTGCTGGAAGGGCTGGAGGCCGGCGACCGCGTCGTCACCTCGCTTGAACGCGCCGGGGTCAAGGCCGGCGCGCATTACACGCTGGAAACAGGCACGACGGACAAACGATGACGACGAGCGCGCCGCTGATCGAGCTGTCCGGCATCGAGCGGGTCTTTTACCTGGGCGACAGCGAGGTGCACGCCCTGCACCAGCTTGACCTCGCCATCGCCGCCGGCGAGTACGTGGCGGTGATGGGGCCGTCCGGCTCGGGCAAGTCCACGCTGCTCAACCTGCTCGGCCTGCTCGACCATCCGAACTCCGGCACCTACCGCCTGGAAGGGCGTGATGTGACGACGCTGACGCTGGAGGAACAGGCGCGGGTGCGGCGCGAACGCATCGGTTTCGTCTTCCAGAGTTTCCACCTGGTACCGCGGCTGACGGCGGCGGAAAACATCGCCCTGCCGATGATCCTGGCCGGTATCGCGCCGGCCGAGCGCAAGGCGCGTGTAGCGCAGGCGCTCGACGACTACGGCCTGACCAACCGCGCCGATCATCGCCCCAACCAGCTCTCCGGCGGCCAGCGCCAGCGCGTCGCCATCGCCCGCGCGACGATCATGCAGCCGGCCGTCCTGCTCGCCGACGAACCGACCGGCAACCTCGATCGCGCCACCGGCGAGGACGTCATGCGCCTGCTCGAAGAACTGAACGGGCAAGGCGTCACCCTGATCGTCGTCACCCACGACGCCGCCCTCGGCGCCCGTGCGCGCCGGCAGCTGCGGATGGAGGACGGGGAATTGCGGCACGACTCGGCCAGGCAGTGAAAACAAACGACGCCATTTCATGCCCCGTCATTCCGGCGCAAGCCGGAATCCAGCCTGGCGTGAGCAGGATCCCGGACCGGCCGAACTGGACCCCGGCCTGCGCCGGGGTGACGAAGCTCTTGCCGGACGATAAAGCACGATGCGCGCCCCCGATCTGATCCGCTTCGCCCGCGACGCCGCCGCCGGCAACCCGCTGCGTACCTTCCTGCTGGTACTGGCGATGTCCATCGGCGTCGCCGCCGTCGTCGTGCTCACCGCGCTCGGGGACGGTGCGCGGCGCTATGTGGTGAACGAATTCGCCTCGATCGGCACCAACCTGGTCATCGTCCTGCCCGGACGTTCGGAAACCGGCGGCTTCAACCCGGGCAACGCGATCACCAACACCACGCGCGACCTGACCATCGACGACGCGCTGGCGCTGCTGCGCGGCAGCGCCGTGCACCGGGTCGCGCCACTGGCGGTGGGCACCTCGGAGATCAGCTACGGCGGCCGCTTGCGCGAGGTCTTCGTTGCCGGCACCAACGTGCACTACCAGGAGATTCGCCGCCAGAAAATGGCGCAGGGCCGCTTCCTGTCCGGCGGCGACTGGCGACGCGGCGCCGCGGAGGCGATCATCGGCGCGAAGATTCGCGACGAACTGTTCGGCGCGCAACCGGCGCTCGGCCAGCTGGTGCGCATCGGCGACCGGCGCTTCCGCGTCGTCGGCGTGATGGCGTCGTCGCAAGGACTGGGGATGAACACCGACGAGACGGTCGTCGTACCCGTGGCGCTGGCGCAAGCCATGTTCAACAGCAACACCCTGTTCCGGATTCTCGTCGAGGCGAAAAGCCGCGAGGCCATCGAAACGGCCAAGACCCAAGTGATCGAGATCATCAAGCAGCGCCATGAAGGCGAAGAGGATGTGACGGTAATTACCCAGGACGCGGTGCTGTCCACCTTCGACAAGCTGCTCGGCACGCTGACCCTGGCGGTGGCCGGCATTGCGGCGATCAGCCTGGCGGTGGCCGGCATCCTGGTGATGAACGTGATGCTCGTCTCGGTAACCCAGCGCACCGCCGAGATCGGCCTGCTCAAGGCGCTCGGCGCCACCGGCGGGACGATCCGCGCCGCTTTCCTGACCGAGGCGGCGATGTTGTCGCTGGCCGGCGCGCTCCTCGGTTTCCTGCTCGGCCACGCCGGCGCCGGCGCCATCCGTCTGCTCTATCCGGTGTATCCGGCCTACCCGCCCGACTGGGCGGCGCTGGCCGGCCTCGGCACGGCGCTGGTCACCGGCATCGTCTTCGGCGTCCTGCCCGCCCGCCGCGCGGCGCGGCTCGATCCGGTCGAATCGCTGGCGAAACGGTGATTCCGCCATGATCCGCCCGTCCGACTCGATCCACCTCGCCTGGCGCGCCATTACCGCGCACCGCCTGCGCAGTTTCCTGACGTTGCTCGGCATCGCCGTCGGCATCGCCGCGGTGATCCTGCTCACCTCGATCGGCGAGGGCATCCACCGCTTCGTCCTCGCCGAATTCACCCAGTTCGGCACCAACCTGATCAACGTCGCACCGGGCAAGGTGAAGACTTCGGGGCCGGCGCCGACGGGCATCCCCACCTCGGTGCGACCGCTGACGCTCGACGATGCGCGCGCACTCAGCCGCCTGCCGCACGTCACCGGGATGACGGCGGTGGTCTGGGGTAATACCGAGATCAAGGGCAACGGGCGGCTGCGGCGGTCGATCGTCTATGGGCAAAGCGCGGACATGCCGAAGGTTTACCGGATGCAGGTCCGCAGCGGCCAGTTCCTGCCGGCCGACGACTCGGACAGCGCCCGCGCCTTCGTCGTGCTCGGCGCCAAGCTGAAGACCGAACTGTTCGGCGCCGAGAACGCCCTTGGCGCCAAGGTCAGCATCGGCAATTACCAGTTCCGGGTGATCGGCGTCATGGAACCGAAGGGGCAGTTCCTCGGCATTGACCTCGACGATTCGGCCTACATCCCGACTGCGCGCGCGCAGGAGGTGTTCAACCGCGACGGACTGATGACCATCGACCTCGCCTACGAAGAAGGCGTCCCGGCCGCACGGATCGCTGCATTGATCACGGCGACGCTCAAGGCCCGCCACGGCCGCGAGGATTTCACCTTGACCACGCAGGAGGACATGCTGCGCACGCTGTCCAACATCCTCGACGTATTGACCATGGCCGTCGGCGCCCTCGGCAGCATCTCGCTGCTCGTCGGCGGCGTCGGCATCGTCACGATCATGACCATCGCCGTCACCGAGCGCACCGGCGAGATCGGCCTGCTCGTCGCGCTGGGCGCGCCGCGCCGCACGATCCTCGGCCTGTTCCTCGGCGAGGCGGTCGCCCTGTCGGCGCTCGGCGGGCTCGTCGGCCTGATCATCGGCATCGGCCTGGCGCAGCTCATCCATCTGCTGGTGCCGGCCCTGCCGGTGCATACGCCGCTCGCCTTCGTGCTGATCGCCGAGGCCATCGCCATGAGCATCGGCCTTCTGGCCGGCGTGCTTCCTGCGCGGCGTGCGGCGCGGCTGGACCCGGTCGATGCCTTGCGGGCAGAATGAGAACAAGGGAGGACAAAAACATGAGCCAGATCGACATCGAGCACCTGCGCACCTGGATCGGCAGGACGCAGGTCGACGACGACGTGATTTCACTGCGCCACGCCCGGCTGATGGCCGCCACCGTGGACGCCGACATCGCGCCAATCCATGAGGGCGCGCCGCTGCCGCCGCTGTGGCATTGGCTGTATTTTCTTGAGGGACGGCCGCCCGGCGAACTCGGGCGCGACGGCCACCCGGCGCGCGGCGGTTTCCTGCCGCCGGTGCCGCTGCCGAACCGGATGTGGGCCGGCGGACGCGTGAGTTTTCTCCGCCCCATTCCGATCGGTTCGCGCGTACGCAAGACTTCAAGCATCATCAAGGTCGAGCACAAGGTCGGCCGCTCGGGTGAGCTCGTCTTCGTCACCGTGCTGCATGAACTGGCCTCGGTCGAAGGCGCACCGCTGCTCCGCGAGGAGCACGACATCGTTTACAAGGCGGCTTCCCGGCCGGCGCCATCGACAGCGCACACAGATAGCGTGTCTGCGCCGTTCAGCAAGACCTTCACCCCGACCTCGACCACATTGTTCCGCTATTCGGCGCTGACCTTCAACGGCCACCGCATCCATTACGACCTCGACTACTGCCGCAACGTCGAGGGTTACGCCAACCTCGTCATCCACGGGCCGCTGAACGCAACACTGCTCGCCGGTTTCGCCGAAGAGATCGGCGGGCGCCCGTTACGGGAATTCAACTACCGCGGCCTCGCCCCCGCCCTGCTGGGCGAGACGATCACCCTCGCGGCAACGCGGGATGGCGAGCGCGTCACCCTCACGGCGATCCTCGGCAACGGTGTGCGCTCGATGGAAGCCGAGGCGTTGCTGGAACCCTGAGCGAGGGATCCCGGTCAGACGGGCGTCGCAACCAAGGAAATACGATGTTTTCCATTTACGGCATCAGCGGCCCGGTGTTCCAGGGCACGCTGGAAACCTTGCCCCGCCTGCCGGTGGTCACCCGGCGCGAACCGGTTCGCGCCGCCCGTCGGGTCGGCGACCGGCGCGAGGACGGCACCGAAGAACTCGCCTCGCTTCCCGAACCCGTCGCCGGCCACTCGCGCCAGGCGGTGGAGGCCTATCAGGCGATGTTGCCGGAGAGCCTCGAACGCGGCCCGCTGTATCACGCCAACCAGATCATGCAGCCCGAGGTCGTCACGGTCAGTGTCGACGACGACGTGGCCCGCGCCTGGAAGACGCTGGTCGACCACCAGATCCATCAGGCACCGGTGCTGGACGCCGGGCAACGCCTGGTCGGCATCGTCAGCGAGCGGAACCTGCTGATGGTGCTCAATGTCGACAACGGCGAAGTGCGCGACGTCCTGCGCCGGCGGGTCGGCGACGTGATGACCACGCCGGTCGTCGCCGCCACGCCGCTGACTGACATCCGCCGGATCGCCCGCGTCATGCTCGAACGCGGCGTGGATGGCGTACCCGTCGTCAACGACGGCGGCGCGCTGCTCGGCTTCGTTTCGCGCAGCGACATCCTGCACGCGGTCGTCACCGATCCGCCGCTGAGCATCTGGCGATAAAACAACAACACGAGGAAATTCAATGAACAGTCAAGGCACCCCGGTCGTCATCTACCACAACGCCCGTTGCTCGAAGAGCCGCTCGGCCTGCGAAATCGTCGCCAGCCGGGGCATCGAAGCGACGATCGTCGAGTACCTGAAGACCCCGCCGACCCGGGCGGAACTGCGCGCACTGCTGCAGAAGCTCGGGATGAAACCGGAAGAAATCGTCCGCCGCGGCGAGGACGTCTTCAAGGAACACTACGCCGGCAAGACGCTCGACGACGAGCAGTGGCTCGACGCTCTGCTCACCCACCCGATCCTGATCGAACGCCCGATCGTCGTCCGCGGCGACAAGGCTGTCATCGGCCGGCCGCCGGAGAAGGTGCTCGACCTGCTCGAAAACGAGGGCTGAGCAGCCTAAACCGTGCCCGCCCTGGGTTGGCGGATCGGTAACCGGAGGGTGAAGGTGGTCCCGCGCCCTACTTCGCTATCAACCTCGATCAAACCGCCGTGCCGGGCGACAATACCGTAGGACACCGACAGCCCGAGCCCGGTCCCCTTGCCCACCGGTTTGGTGGTAAAAAACGGGTCGAAGATCTTCGCCCGCAGTTCCGGCGCCATGCCGATACCGGTGTCGCTGATCGAAATCCAGACACCGTCACCTTCGCGGCCGCTGCGCAGCGTGATGGCTCCGCGTTCGGGAATCGCCTGCGCCGCATTGACCAGAATGTTCATGAACACCTGGTTCAACTGCGACGGCAGGCATTCGACCTCCGGCAGGTCGCCGTAGTCGCGGACCACATCGGCTTTGAACTTGATCTCGTTCCACACGACGTTGAGCGTGCTTTCCAGCCCGGCGTGCAGGTCGGCCCATTGCCAATCCGGGCTATCGACCCGCGAGAAATCGCGCAGGTCCTGGACGATGCGCCGCACCCGGGACGTTCCTTCGATCGACTCGTCGATCAACTGGCGAACGTCTTCCTTCAGGAAGTCGATCTCGCTCTCCCGGCGCAGGCCCTCGATCTGCGCGCGGAGTTCCGGGATGGACGCCAGACATTCCTGCCCCTGCTCGTACAGTGCAACCAGCCCCAGCAGGTTCTCCACGTAGCCGCGCAAGGTGCCGAGGTTGGAGTTGACGAAGCCGATCGGGTTGTTGATCTCGTGCGCCACTCCCGCCGCCAGTTGCCCGATCGAGGCCAGTTTCTCCGATTGCAGCAACTGGTTGTGCGCCTGTTCGAGCTTCCTGATCAGCGCCGCCTGCTCTTCCTTCTCGTGCACCAGCGCCCGGTTGATCTTCTCGTTCTCGCGCAAGGCCGCTTCCAGTTCCTCGGTCCGTTTCTTGATCTGCGCTTCGAGCAGGACTGCGGTCTGGAACAGCGAGAAATCCGAGCGCTGGGCGCTGGCGCTGCGTTCCGCGCGGTTGATCAGCGCGGTCACCACCTTGTTCAGGCGGACGATTTCATCGCGCAACTGCTGCTCACTCGCTCCTTCGAGCGACGTGTTTCGTTCAGCCATCATGCCCCCGGTAGCCGAACGCCACGCCGGTCAGCGTCTGGTTCACGTGAACGGGACCGAACTGCTCGCCGTAGGTGCTGAAGCCAAAAAAGTCGTATTTGCGGAATACCTGCTCGACCCGGTCTTTCTGCCCGTGCTGCAGGATTTCCAGGTTGCGCAGGATGCAATCAAAGGCACAAACGGCCTGAATCGGCCCGATCCGGGATTCCAGCTCCTGCGCCGATTGTTTGAGGTTGTCCACCAGATCGACCCCGTGCGCAACGCGGAACACCAACCCTTCGTCGATCGCGCAAAAGAAGGTCAGGCTGCCGTCCGGGTTGGCCTTCTGGATCGAACGCACATAGTCGGTTCCATCGATCACCACGACCATGGGCGAGGCGGCAAAGCGCATGGCGCCCAACCCCTCGACCGAGGTACCGATCACCCGCGCGTATTCCTCCGCGGCGGGAAGTCCGTTGATCTCGCGCACCAGCCGCGCCTCCGGATCGGCCTCGGTTACCACCAGACGTTCGGCGTCGCTGACGAAATGCTGGGTCTTGAACACAGAAAACGGGATATCGGTCGAAAGCAGTGCCAGGACTGCGGCGTCATGATGAAAACGGCCATCGCAAAATACCCAGGTGCGGGAGAACTCGATGTCGTCACCGGCCGAGCCGCCGACCAGGGGGATGCTTGCCAGAGCCCCCTTCAGGGTCTGCGCCACCTGCTCCTCACGCACCGAGAGGCCATCCACGAGCAAAAGGGAAAACGTGTTGCGCTCGTTGCTGCCGGGATTGCCGGCCTCCATCTGCCGGATCAGCGACTGGGCGAACGCTTGCCCGGCGGCCATCTCGAAATCCTGCAAATCGCTCAACACCCCGGCCACCGCGACATAATCCCCTGCGGCGAAGCTGGCGCCGGAGAGGCTGAAATCCCGATAACCCGACGGGCCAATTTCCCCGGCTGTCGTACAGCCGATCACCGTCACGCCGGCAAACTGGCGATTGATCTCGTCGGCGATTTCGGCAAGATCGTAGCGGCTGGAACAAAAGAAGACGACCAGCGCCATCGCCTCCTGACCAACCTGCTCGCGGAACTCCCGAACAGCGGTGCGTGCCTCGCTCGCCGTCGAATGCGCTGTACGAATGCTCTTTTGCGTCATCATCTCCCTCTTCGCTCCGCTCCCGGCGGCCCCTCAGTCTACGATGAACAGTTTCGCCCCGCACGGTGTAGACGAACGATGCGCTTCGGCATTGTCGGCCACCTGGTAGCTCATCCCCGGCCGGAGAATGAAGGTGCGACCGTCATCGAGTTCAGTGTGCAGTTCCCCTTCCAGGCACAGCAGGATGTGCCCCTTCGAGCACCAGTGATCGGCCAGATAGCCGGGCGTGTAGTCCACCATGCGCACACGGATCGTACCGAACTGGCAGGTGCGCCAAAGCGCCTTGCCGGTTTCGCCAGGATGTTCCGTCGCCGGAATGGCGGACCAGTCGGTCGTCCCGAAGGGAATGTCTGACATTTGCATCGTTCTCTCCCGAACGCGTGAAAAACTCAGAGCATACGCGGGATCTGCGAGGAATGATGGTGCACGATCGGCTTGGCGCGAATGAGATCGAGCATGTAGCTGAAGCGCGCCTCGAAGCTCAGCAGTTCGCCATCGACGGCGAAGCGCCAGCAATAAATGCCGTTCATGGCATGGACGTCGCCGCCGACATCCTGAACGTGCAGCGTCTTCTCGTGCAGGGCGATGCTCAACTCCTCGCGGCTGCAGAGCCTGGCGAAATAGTCGCGGATGGCCTCGGGCTTGATCAGCAAGCGATTGGAGAAAGTCGGGATGAGCACGGCGCTGTCATCGTAGAGCGCCAGCAATCCTTCCAGATCGCCGGCATTGACGGCGCCCATCCAGGCTTTGAGGATTGCTTGAGGTTCTTTCATGGTGGTTGCCTTCCTTGTCTTGCGGTACGCGCCAACGGCGCGCCTTTGAATGGACCGCGATGACCGGGGATAATTCAATTGCCGGGCGCCAACGATATCGCCTCTTGTACAGCGATGCCGCAGCGCGGAGAATCGGGTCTTTCCCGACTCAAGGCAGAAGACGATGACTGGTGGTGGCTGGAGTTGCCCACACGAACTCGATGGAAAATGCAGCAAGGTCAAGAACCTGCCCTGCGATCCCGGCATGAAAGGCTGCGAGCTTTACGGACGCTATGTTTTCTTCGACGGCAGCAAGAACGAGCGACTGGATCAGAAAAAGGCCCGCGCCGAAAAAACGTCCGAGCCAGCGAACGACTGATGACCGAGATCCGCACTGCACGAAACAGCCCCTCTCATGCGCCTGGATGACCAACAGGAAAGCCGCAACGTCGAGGACCGGCGCGGCGGCGGCTTTGGCGTCGGACGAGGCGGTCTCGGCATCGGCTCGATCGTCGTCGCCCTGGTCGCCAGCTATTTCCTGGGCATCGACCCGATGGTCGTCCTCGGCCTGCTGTCGGACGTCGACGCGCCGTCGGCGCAAGTGAGCGCGCGCAAGACGCCGGTCGAGGATGAGATGGGACGCTTCGTGGCCAAGGTACTCGGCAGCACCGAGGAAACCTGGGCACAGATTTTCCGCGAGAACGACGCCCGCTATCGCGAACCGAAACTGGTGCTGTTTTCCGGTTCGACGCCTTCCGCCTGTGGCACCGGACAAGCGGCGATGGGCCCCTTCTACTGCCCCGCCGACCAGAAGGTGTACATCGACCTGTCGTTCTACAGCGATCTCCGGGAACGCTTTCACGCGCCGGGCGAGTTCGCCCAGGCCTACGTGATTGCCCACGAGGTCGGCCATCATGTGCAGAATCTTCTCGGCATCTCGGACAAGGTGCGCGAGGCGCAGCAAGGCATCAGCCGCTCCCGTGCCAACGCGTTGTCGGTACGCCAGGAACTGCAGGCCGATTGCTTCGCGGGCGTATGGGGTCATCGCGCCGACGCGGCGAAGAACATCATCGAACCGGGGGAAATCGAACAGGCGCTGACCGCGGCGGCCGCCATTGGCGACGACCGGCTGCAACAACAGTCGCAAGGGCGCATCGTGCCGGAATCATTCACCCACGGCACCTCCGAACAGCGCATGCGCTGGTTCCGTCGCGGACTGGACTCGGGCGATCTGCGCCAATGCGACACGTTCAAGGCGGCGGCCCTGTGAGGAAAATTCACCTTGCTGCGCTGGCCGCGGCCCTGATGTTGTTCATGTTCCACCCCGCCATCGCCTTGCCGGTCGCATCGAATGTGGCCGGCGGCATTGCCCTGGTCACGCTCGGCACCGTTCTCGACAGCCCCGATCGCCCCTCGGCGTGGCTGGGCGACCGGCCCGTATGGGTTGCCGCCGAGGACGGTCACTGGATCGCCGTCGTTGGCGTCCCGCTCGACACACGGGCCGGCAGGCAAACGCTGCGGATGCGCGCCAACGGCGCAGAACGGACGACCTCTTTCGAGATCAGGGAGAAACACTACGCCGAGCAACGCATCACGCTCAAGGATTCCAGCAAGGTCACCTTGTCGCCGGAGGACGAAGCCCGCGCGCTGGCCGAAATCGAACGCATCCAGGCATTGAAAAAGCACTGGCGACCGTCCGCCGAAACCGAGACGGACTTCGCCAAGCCGGTCGCCGGGAGGCTGGCCAGCCGTTTCGGCCTGCGCCGGATCTTCAACGGCGAGCCGCGCGCGCCGCACAGCGGCCTGGATGTCGCCGCACGTCGTGGCACACCGGTCGGTGCGCCGGCAGCGGCGATAGTGCTGGCCGTCGACGACTATTTCTTCAACGGCAAGACGGTTTTCCTCGACCACGGCAATGGCCTGCTCAGCATGTACTGCCACCTCGACCGCATCGACGTGAAGCCCGGCGAGACTCTCCGTAAAGGCCAGACGCTCGGCCGGATCGGTGCCACGGGCCGCGCCAGCGGCCCGCACCTGCACTGGAGCGTGGTACTCAATGGCACGATGGTCGACCCCGAACTTTTCCTGAAACGCCGCTGAATCAACCACCGCAACGCCGTTCAGCGACCGGACACCGTCACCTGCTCGATCCACGGTTCAAGGCGCCGGCCAAAGGCGACGGTCGCCGAAAACTTCGTGCGATCCCCGTTCGCAGGCACAAGCGCCCGCAACGCATGCGGCACATTGATCGCACTGACGGAAAGACTGCTGACGTAACCGCGCACGGGATCGCCCTCACGCCCCCGCCACATCGGTCGAATCTGCCCCTGCACAATCGCGTAGCGGGCGCGATCGGGATATTTAGTGCGCAGCGCCGCGGAATCAAGCCCCGCATCGATCACGAACAGCCGGCTGCTTTCGTTCTCCTCTCGGGCCAGTTCGTTGTCGAGGCTTTTCCGGCGATTCTCTTTTTCCTTACTCTCGGGCAGCACAGCGAGTTTCAATTCTTCCGCCGTTCTTCGCTGCCGTGCCCGCTCGAGTGAGCGCCTGAATGCCTCGCCATCGAGTTCCAGCACCAGCAGGACGTCGCGGGCCAGTTCCGGCGCCTTGCGGCGCACCGAAGCGGAATCGTCCGGAAGATCGAAACCGAGGCTTTCCATCTTCGCCCGATCCAGCCACCGGGGCGACCGGTTATCCTGCCGCTCCAGGTAGGAATCCTCGCCATCGAGGGCGACGCCAACCCGCCAGGCCAGCGATAGCGCCAGACCACTGCTCTCCCGGTCGATGCCGCGATACGGCACACGCAGTTCGCGCTGCGAGAGTTCGAGGCGGCTCTCCGCCTCGCCCGAGCGATTCCACCACGCGCCGCCAAGGGCCACGGCATTGGTCAGCACGATGACCAGCAGCGCACCAATCGACAAAAGAGCCTTTCGTTTCATGACGACTCCCCGTCCGCCAATGTCGCCGGCCGCCGCAAGCGCTTCATCACCAGCAGGACCAGCACGGCGGTCAAGCCGAGCACGAGGAAGAAAAGATACTTGGGCATCAGTTCCCACCACCAGTCGTAGAACTTGGTGTAGAGGAAGATCACGAAGAAGACGACACCGGCATTGGCCGTTTCCGTCCATTGCCGGCGCAGGCCGAGCCAGATGGTCAGGGCGCCGAAGACGAAGCCGGCAATCTGATAGACGTGCTCGATCGCCGTCGCCGGCCAGGCGAGGTAACTGCCCGCCCCCCAGTGCGAAAGAATCAGCACTGGCAGGAAGAAGGCAAGCAATCCAGCAAGGCGGTAGACCGCCGGGAACTGATCATGGCGCTCGTGCCGGAAGAACATCGGCAACGCGAACAGGGCCAGCGCAGCCGGGAAGAAATTTTCCGGACGCTCGCCGAAGTGAACCCAGTAAACGCCGCTCCAGGTGCCGACACGCGCAGCCACGAATGCAAGCAGGCAGACGAGGCCGGCCGCCAGCAGCAGGCGCAGGTCGCACAGATACGCCAGTAGCAGGCCGTATACCGCCCACGGCAGCAAGGCCTTGTCCGACGGCGTGATGTTGAAGATCTGCCCGATCATCGCCACGTTGAGCACGAAGCAGGCGAAGGCCACCATCGCGCACAGCTTGGTGAAATAGCCCGTCGCATCGCGCTGGCGAGTGATCAGCGTGGCGCCGAATGTCGCCAGCGACGCGCCGGCCAGGATGCCGACCTGGGTCCATTCGGAAAACAGCCCCCAGAACTGTCGGAAGAGGAAAAACACGCTGGCCGCCAGCGCCAGCGCACCGAGCAGCGAGGCGATCCGCATTCCCCACGACAATTGCCGGGAGCGGGCGTCGCGATCGATATCGAAGGCACCGGCGAATTCCGCCAGCAGCGCCTCGTGATGGACGTCGAGACGCTGACGCTGCTCGCCGTTCAGCTGCAGCACACCTTCCTCGGCAAGCTGTTGGAGTTCCCGCCGAAAGTGCTGAATCTGGTCGGCCCGCCGCTGGGCCGTGGTGCGCGAGAGAAGCGTCATGAATCAACGATGTCTGGCCGGACGAACACGTCCGTCATTACGATACCGGCTTGCCATGCCGCCGGCAACCGCGGATCAGAACGCTTCGTCGTCCCGCAGGTAGCGCCACTTGCCGAGCGGCAGGTCGCCGAGCCGGACGCGGCCGATGCGCACCCGCTTGAGCCCGACCACGCGCAGGCCGACCAGTTCGCACATGCGGCGGATCTGCCGTTTCCGCCCCTCGTTGAGGATGAAGCGCAGCTGGTCGTCGTTCAGCCATTCGACCCTGGCCAGCTTCAGCGGCTTGCCGTCCAGAGCCAGCCCGTGATTGAGCAACGCCAGCCCGTTGTCGACAAGCTGCCCCTCGACGCGAACCAGGTACTCCTTCTCGACCTTCGAGTTCTCGCCGATCAACTGCCGGGCCACGCGTCCATCCTGGGTCAGGACCAGCAGGCCGGTCGAGTCGATGTCCAGCCGCCCGGCCGGCGCCAACCCCTTGAGGTGCGACGCGTGGAACAGCGCCGTATCGGGACTGCGCTGCTGGTTTTCGGGCTTGATCAACACCACCGCCGGCTCGCATCCCGGTTCAGGCTGGCCGGAAACGTAACCGACCGGCTTGTGCAGCAACACCGTCATCTGGCGCTGTTGCGCCGCCCGGGCTTCCTTGTCGAGCGAGATTTTCGCCCCCGGATCGACGCGCGTGCCGAGTTCGCTGACGCGTTCGCCGTCGACGTAGACCCAGCCGCGCTCGATGAAGCAGTCCGCCTCGCGCCGCGAGCACATGCCGCGCTCGGCCATCAGCTTGGAGACGCGGACACCCGCCAGCGCTGTCGAAACAGGCGATGCGGGTACAGGCTTTGCCGGAACAGGGCGCGGTTGACGCGGCGCTTCGCCAGGATTCGCGGTTTTCCTTGCCTGCGGCGCAGCGCGCCCGGTCGGGCGCTCATCCCGCTTCTTTTTCGACTTGTTGCGCCAGTCGACCTTCCGGGCCGGTTCGGCGGCACTCGGTTCCTCGGCGACCGGCGTTGGGCGACGTAGCCCCGCGCCCGTACCTCGAACCGGCTTGCGCTTTGGATTGAGCGGTCGCTCCTCGCCTTCCTTCCGGGCAGGCAGGCCAAGCGTCTTGCGTGGAGTCTCGGCCATCAAAGGATATCGAGCAATTCGACTTCGAAGACCAGGGTGGCATTCGGCGGGATGACGCCCCCGGCGCCGCGTGCGCCATAGCCGAGGTGCGGCGGAATCGTCAGCTTGCGGACACCACCGACGCGCATGCCCTGCACGCCTTCGTCCCACCCGGCGATGACCATGCGTTGCCCAAGCGAGAACTCGAATGGCTCGTCGCGGTCCTTGCTCGAATCGAACTTGCTGCCGTCGGTCAACCAGCCGGTGTAGTGCACGCTGACGAACTGGCCCGGCATTGCCTCGTCGCCGTTGCCCACGCGGAGTTCCTCGATCAACAGGCCGGATTCTGTCGTTGTTTTGGACATGATGTGTTCTCCTTGGAAAGAGTGCGGAAGTGTAGACCACGCGCCCGGTCCGGGCCAGTTCAATTTCACCTTTGCCATCGGCTTTGGCAACGCTTTCGGCTAAACTCCGGGAACAACTATTTCAGGGGAGGCGACATGGACATCCGCTCGATCATTGCGCCAACGGTCACCGATTTCAACGCGCTGGACGAATTCATCGAATCCCTGAACGACCTCGCCCCCGGCATCGAGCGCGACGTCTCGCGCCTGCGGAGCGCACCCGATGACCGGGAGATCATCGGCAGCCTGTTCCGTTCGCTGCACAACATCAAGGGCGATGCGACACTGTGCAAGGTCGAGTTGGCCGTCACCATCGCGCATCCGATCGAAACGCTGCTCGCCCGCCTGCGCAACGGGGAACTGGCTTTCAGCGCCATTCTCGCCGAAGCGATCCTTCTGGCCATCGATCGGCTCGAGCTGGCCGTGGAAGGCCTGCGCTCGCGCCGCCCGCTCGAGAACCTGCAACTTGTCGCGCTGGTCTCCGGCCTGCAACGCCTCGCCGATGCCGCGGCGGGGGACGTCGATCGGGAAGCCGCGGAGGTCATCACGGCCGTCACCGGTTTCAGACCGACGGCGGAATCAGCGACACTGGGGCGCGGGCGTTCGCCGAGTGCCATCAGTAAATCCCCCGCGCAGACGAGCGACGACTTGCGCTTCTTCCGTTCGCTTGCCGATCAACTGGAAAATCGCTCGCCGCTGTTCAAGGGCCGTACCCTGCGACTGCTGCGCCTGGCCAGCGAAACCAACCAGATCAGGAACAAGGCGGTCGATCCGGTACAACTCGAGGCGGCGGTGTACATGCACGACATCGGGATGATGTTTCTCCCGGAGTCAACCTGGTTGAAAATCGGCAACATGACGCCTGATGAAATCGAGGTAATGCACAATCATCCCGGCTATGCGGCGGGGCTGCTGGCCCGCATGCCGGGTTGGGAGGCGGCCGCGGAAATGGTCGCCCAGCACCACGAGATGCCCGACTGCCACGGCTACCCCGAAGGACTCGGCGCCGACCGTATCTGCGACGGCGCCAAGATTCTCGCCATCGTCGACGCCTTCGAGTCGGTCATGTTGAAGCACGCCCACCGTGGCAAGAATCGCTCGGTGCTGCGGGCCATTGCGGAAGTCAATGCCTGCGACAACCAATTCGCCAAGGAGTGGATCGAACCGTTCAATCAGGTCATCCATCGTTCGGTCAACGCATGACGCTCATGACCACCACGGAAATAGCCGATCTTGAACGCCGCTTCGGCGGCGTACGCCGTCTTTACGGAGCAGACGCTTTTCAGCGCATCCAGCGCGCCCGTGTCTGTGTCGTCGGTATTGGCGGCGTCGGCTCCTGGGCAGCGGAAGCCCTGGCCCGCTCGGCAGTCGGCCACATCACGCTGATCGACCTGGACATGATTGCCGAATCCAACGTCAACCGGCAGATCCATGCTCTGGAAGGCGAATTCGGCAAGGCCAAGACGGACGCCATGGCCGCGCGCATCCTGGAAATCAATCCAGCGTGCACAATCGAAACGGTCGAGGATTTCGTCACCCCCGACAATCTGGGCGCGATGCTCGACGGGGGATTCGACTACGTCGTCGATGCCATCGACCAGGTCCGCACCAAGGCCGCGATGATCGCCTGGTGCGTGGAAAAAGCGATCCCGATCGTCACAGCCGGCGGCGCAGGCGGCCAACTCGATCCGTCGCGCATCGAAATCGCCGATCTCTCGCGTACCATGCAGGATCCTCTTCTGGCTAAGGTCCGCTCACGTCTACGCAAGGAATACGGCTTCCCTCGCGACCAGAAACGTAAATTCGGCGTCCCCGCTGTCTTCTCCAGCGAGCCGCTGCGCTACCCGGAAGCTGGTTCCGCGTGTGATCTGCCGTCATCCCCCGCCGGACTCAACTGCGCGGGCTATGGCTCTTCGGTTTGCGTGACCGCGACATTCGGACTGATTGCCGCGAGCGTCGCATTACGCCGGATCGCCGGCCACGAGTAACGGTTCAACCTGTACGCCGTGAGGCGCTGTCGAGCCAGACGCCGAGCCCCTGCGCGTTGATCTCGACATCCCCCCCGACCAGCGCGAGAACCTGATCTGCGGGAAGAGAAGCCCCCATTGCACTGACCTCGCTTAGCATCAACCGGGCAAGATCATCGCGAATACGCGCATGTCGCTCGGGTCCGACATCCCGGTGGCGAGTGGCGATATCCACGTAGGCATCGATCAATCGGTGCAACTCGTGTGCAGCCCGAACCGGATCATCGACTCTTCCGAAGTGTGTCAAATAGACGGCCTTCGGGGCGAGCGCCATCAAACGCTCGATGGATGCATGCATCGCTTCGGGTTCGAACTGAACCGGCGTAGTCGCCGGAAACACGAACTGCCGTCCCTCAACGTCGAACTCGGGGTACGAAAGCCCAAAAGCGTCGCCGGTAAAAATATGGCCCGTCTTCTCGTCATGGAAACAAAGATGATGCCTCGCATGGCCGGGGGTATCCAGGGCACGCAAGCGGCGCCCCCCGAACTCGATGACGGTTCCGTCGGAAGCTTCAACGACCCGCGCCATATCGACCGGAAAAATTTCACCGTATAGACGGTCCATCTCAACCGCTCCGTAAACGGCTGTAGCACCGTCTACTAGCCTGGACGGGTCAACCATGTGCCTTGCGCCGCGCGGATGCACCACCAGTCGTGCATGCGAGAACGCCCGCATCATCGCACCGGCGCCCCCTGCGTGATCCAGATGGACATGGGTTAGGCAAACATAATCAACGGAGTCCGACGTCAGCGAAAAGGCTTTGAGCACAGCGCATACCGCGTCGAGAGAACTATTGGTGCCGGTATCGATCAAGGCTGCGCGGCCGTTTTCGACAAGCAAGTGAATAGCCGCCATTCGCGGTCGGACATAACCCGAATCAATTGCGTGGATACCATCACCGTATGAGACTACACTCGTCATCGCTTGCTTCCCGAAAAAGTGAGCACGAAATTATCCATCAACCGGCATTCGCTTTCATCTGCTTTCAGTTGTGTCCGTCAAGTTGTGCAAAAAAGGTGATCGCGTAGTCGGTTGTTTCTTGTGCGTCGGCGACGCGGAGGGCGTAGCTCGGAGCAGCGCCGACAGCGCGCGGCCAGTTCAGGCGGACAGTCTCAACAACTCCTTTTTTGCTCCGCGAGGAACGTCATGTTCAGATAGCGGTTGTTCTCAAGCTAGGTTTCGTGCGTCGCCTGCTTGAATTTTCCCGGGCTAAGCGCTCAATTTACCGATGACTTCGCCGGGGGCTTACTGATCGACACACGATGGGACGTGCCGCGTGGGAGTGTGCCCGAGGTGGTTTCGGAAGTAAAAAAGCCCTCGCGCGGTAGAGCGGGAGGGCTTTTTTTTGGGGAGCCTGGCGGTGACCTACTTTCGCACACGAGCTGTGCACTATCATCGGCGCGACGTCGTTTCACGGTCCTGTTCGGGATGGGAAGGGGTGGGTCCAACGTGCTATGGCCGCCAAGCATAACTTGTCCGCCTGCTCTGAGAGCAGACGCAAAATGAGAAGAAGGTGATTGTAATTGCAGGGTTCGAGTTGCTGCTTAAGGTTATAGGATCAAGCCGCACGGGCAATTAGTACTGGTTAGCTTAACGCATTACTGCGCTTCCACACCCAGCCTATCAACGTCGTGGTCTTCGACGACCCTTCAGGGGGCTCGAGGCCCCGGGGAAATCTTATCTTGAGGCGAGTTTCACGCTTAGATGCTTTCAGCGTTTATCTCTTCCATTCATAGCTACCCGGCGATACGACTGGCGTCATAACCGGTACACCAGAGGAATGTCCACTCCGGTCCTCTCGTACTAGGAGCAGGTCCCCTCAAATTTCCAGCGCCCACGGCAGATAGGGACCAAACTGTCTCACGACGTTTTAAACCCAGCTCACGTACCGCTTTAATGGGCGAACAGCCCAACCCTTGGGACCTGCTTCAGCCCCAGGATGCGATGAGCCGACATCGAGGTGCCAAACCTCCCCGTCGATGTGAACTCTTGGGGGAGATAAGCCTGTTATCCCCGGCGTACCTTTTATCCGTTGAGCGACGGCCCTTCCATCCAGAACCGCCGGATCACTAAGACCGACTTTCGTCTCTGCTCGACTTGTAGGTCTCGCAGTCAGGCTCCCTTATGCCTTTACACTCTACGGCTGGTTTCCAATCAGCCTGAGGGACCCTTTGCGCGCCTCCGTTACTTTTTAGGAGGTGACCGCCCCAGTCAAACTACCCACCAGGCACTGTCCCTAACCCGGATAACGGGCCAAGGTTAGACTCCTAGAATAACAAGGGTGGTATTTCAAGGTTGACTCCATGGAAACTAGCGTCCCCATTTCAACGTCTCCCACCTATCCTACACATGATAGCCCAAAAGCCAATGCCAAGCTATAGTAAAGGTGCACGGGGTCTTTCCGTCTTGCCGCGGGTACTCGGTATCTTCACCGAGATTACAATTTCGCTGAGTCCCTGGTTGAGACAGTGGGGATGTCGTTACGCCATTCGTGCAGGTCGGAACTTACCCGACAAGGAATTTCGCTACCTTAGGACCGTTATAGTTACGGCCGCCGTTTACTGGGGCTTCGGTTCAACGCTTCTCCCGACGAGTCGGGATAACGCATCCCCTTAACCTTCCAGCACCGGGCAGGCGTCAGACCCTATACATCGTCTTACGACTTAGCAGAGTCCTGTGTTTTTAGTAAACAGTCGCAACCCCCAATTCTCTGCAACCCCCTTCGGCTCCACGAGCAAGTCATTTCACCTAATGAGGGCACACCTTCTCCCGAA
Organism: Gammaproteobacteria bacterium; assembly: GCA_029289235.1. GTDB lineage: Bacteria > Pseudomonadota > Gammaproteobacteria > Burkholderiales > Rhodocyclaceae > Propionivibrio. Next base: position 1,430 of record JARFTZ010000010.1, on the reverse strand, counting down.
GTTACGGTGTTATTTTGCCGAGTTCCTTAACCAGGGTTCTCTCAAGCGCCTTAGGATACTCTCCCTGCCTACCTGTGTCGGTTTGCAGTACGGTCACCAAACGGACTCGCTAGAGGCTTTTCTTGATAGTGTGGACTCGACCAGTTTGTGAGGTAAACCTCTCCTCATCACCTCTCAGTGTTGAATAAGAAGGCGGATTTGCCTACCTTCTCCACTTACCGGCTTGAACCTGCTATTCCAACAGCAGGATGGTCTATCCTTCTATGTCCCCCCATCACTGATAACGCCGAATCGGTGGTACAGGAATATTAACCTGTTTCCCATCACCTACGCCTTTCGGCCTCGGCTTAGGGATCGACTAACCCTGAGCAGATTAGCTTTACCCAGGAAACCTTAGGCTTACGGCGAAAGGGTTTCTCACCCTTTTTATCGCTACTCGTGTCAACATAATCCCTTCTGTACGCCTAGACCGGTCCTTTCGGTCCGGCTTGTTTCTCGTACAGAATGCTCCTCTACCGAACCCCTGTTTCGAAAAACAGGAATTCCCGCAGCTTCGGTGACGCGCTTAAGCCCCGTTATATTTTCGGCGCAGATTCACTTGACCAGTGAGCTATTACGCTTTCTTTAAAGGATGGCTGCTTCTAAGCCAACCTCCTGGTTGTCGGGGCAATTCCACATCCTTTCACACTTAGCGCATACTTAGGGACCTTAGCTGGCGGTCTGGGCTGTTTCCCTCTCGACCACGGAACTTATCTCCCATAGTCTGACTCCCGCAATCTCACGTAACGGCATTCGGAGTTTGGTTGGGTTTGGTAATCCGGTAAGATCCCTAGCCCATCCAGTGCTCTACCTCCGTCACGAAGCTCGCGAGGCTATACCTAAATATATTTCGAGGAGTACCAGATATTTCCAGGTTTGATTAGCCTTTCACTCCGATCCACAGCTCATCCGATCAGTTTTCAACCTAAACCGGTTCGGGCCTCCATCCCGTTTTACCGAGACTTTACCCTGGCCATGGATAGATCACCTGGCTTCGGGTCTACTCAACGCGACTAATACGCCCTTTTAAGACTCGCTTTCGCTACGGCTACACCTCATCCGGCTTAACCTTGCCACGCAAAGTAACTCGTTGACTCATTATGCAAAAGGCACGCAGTCAGACCGGTCACGGTACAAAGACCGAGACCATAGTCCTCCCACAGCTTGTAGGCAAACGGTTTCAGATACTATTTCACTCCCCTCACCGGGGTACTTTTCACCTTTCCCTCACGGTACTTGTTCACTATCGGTCGCCGGGTAGTATTTAGCCTTAGGAGATGGTCCTCCCGAATGCCCACAGGATTTCCCGTGTCCCGCGGTACTTGGGTGCCCTGTCCAGAGAGTTTAGTAAATTTCGCCTACAGGACTCTCACCTTCTATGGTTAGCCTTT
>JARFTZ010000009.1 GCA_029289235.1 Gammaproteobacteria bacterium | reverse complement strand
CCCGCGCGGCGACTGGAATTACGTCATCGACGTCAACATGAACGCCGTCTTCTTCATGTGCCAGGAAGTCGGCAAGCTGATGCTCGCCCAGGGCAAAGGCAAGATCATCAACATCGCCTCGCTGCTCTCCTTCCAGGGCGGCCTGACCGTTCCGGCGTACGCCGCGAGCAAGGGTGGAGTGGCGCAATTCACCAAGAGCCTGGCCAACGAATGGGCCAGTCAGGGCGTCAACGTCAACGGGATTGCCCCGGGCTACATGGACACCGAGATGAACACCGCGTTGAAAGCCGACGAGACGCGCAGCAGCCAGATCATGGCGCGTATCCCGGCGGGCCGGTGGGGCAAGCCGGAAGATATGGTCGGGGCGGCGATCTATCTTGCGTCGGATGCCTCCGACTACGTCAACGGCACCATCATCACCGTCGATGGCGGTTGGATGGGGCGCTAGGGAGGGGCTGACGGGTCTGGACAAACCTGTCAGACTGGCCAAGAACTTTCTCAATTTTCAAAACAATAGTAAGGAGTGAGGGCAATATGTCTGTGCAAAATCCCGCCGAACGCCTGCTGCGATGGCTCATGGTCATCATCATCGCCTCGATGGCGGTGCTGGTGTTCCTGAACGTCGTACTGCGCTACGGCTTTAATTCAAGCCTGATGATCACGGAAGAGATCGGGCGCTATCTCTTCGTCTGGCTGACCTTCCTCGGGTCGATTTCGGCGTTCATCCGCAACCGGCACGTCCGGGTCGACACGTTTTTCCTGCGCATGCCCGCTCATGTGCGGCGCATCGTGCTGATCTTCAGCGATCTGGCGATGCTTGCCTGCTGCGGTTTGATCGTTATCGGTGGTTGGCAGCTGACCAAGTCGAACATGGCCAACTATCTGCCCATCAGTGATATTCCGGTCGCCGTCCTGTACTTCGCCTGCATCCCGTTCAGTGTCATTGTCGGCGTGCTGCTCCTTGCGCGTCTCTGGCGCACGCTGTTCCACTTCGACAAGGGAGACCGCAAATGACCGTCCTGGTATTTCTCGCAAGTCTCCTGGGTTGCATTGTCCTGGGCATTCCGGTCGCGTTTTCGCTGCTGCTCTGCGGCCTGGCCCTGATGCTTCAGCTGGACATGGTCGATTTCCAGATCATGGCGCAGAACCTGATCAGCGGTGCGGACAGCTTCCCGCTTTTGGCCATTCCCTTCTTCGTGCTGGCGGGCGAGTTGATGAACGCGGGCGGTATTTCCAAGCGTATCGTCGATCTCCCGCTCAAGCTGGTTGGTCACAAGCAGGGCGGGCTGGGTTACGTGGCGATCATCGCCTCGATGCTGATGGCCAGTCTCTCCGGCTCGGCGGCGGCTGACACCGCGGCGCTGGGCATGGTCCTGTTGCCGATGATGAAGCGTGCCGGGTATGAGCCGGGCGACTCTGCGGGCTTGATCGCCACGGGCGGGATCATTGCCCCGATCATCCCGCCGTCAATCCCGTTCATCATCTTCGGCGTGGCCAGCGGGGTGTCGATTTCCAAGCTGTTTCTCGCCGGCATCGCCCCCGGCATCATGATGGGGATGGCGCTCGGACTCGTCTGGTGGTGGAAGTCGCAGGGTGTTCAACTGGCCATGACCAAAAAGGCGTCCAGGGAGGAATTCTGGCTTTCGGTCAAGGAAGGCGCCTGGGCGTTGATGCTGCCGGTGATCATCATTGGTGGTTTCCGCAGCGGGATATTCACCCCGACGGAAGCGGGCGCGGTGGCTGCGATGTATGCCCTGATCGTGGCTCTGTTCGTCTATCGCGAGATGAAGTTCCGCGACTTGTTCGAGGTACTTTTCGCCGCTGCCGAAACGACCGCCATCGTCATGCTGCTCGTTGCGGCCTCCGCTGTTTCCGCCTTCCTGATCACTATCGCGGAATTGCCGCTGATGGTCGTCGAGTTGATGCAGCCGCTGGTCGACTCGCCGACCCTGTTGATGCTGTGCATCATGCTTTTCATCATGGTTGTCGGCATGGTGATGGACCTGACGCCGACGGTCCTGATCCTTGTGCCCGTGCTGATGCCACTGATCCAGGATGCGGGGATCAACCCTGTGTATTTCGGGGTCATGTTCATTCTTAACTGCTCGATCGGCTTGATCACGCCACCGGTGGGCAACGTCCTGAACGTGATTGCCGGGGTGTCGCGCCTGCCGTTCGAAAAATGCGTCAAGGGAGTATTGCCCTACCTGGCGACGATGTTGAGTCTGTTGATTCTGTTCACCATATTCCCGTCAATGATCCTGGCACCACTGAAATGGATCAGCTAGTCAGGGTATCGTGATCCTTCCCGGCTGCACATTCAATCCGGGATTTGCAGCCGGGATCGATGAGGTGTTTTTTGTAGTGTTGTAGTTCCATTCAACGAGGAGAAGTCAAATGAAACTGAAGAAGAAACTGTTCGCCGCATTGCTCTCGGCCGGCTTGATCGCCGGCGTCGCCGGATCGGCCAGCGCGGAATCGCTGCGTTTCGCATCGGAAGCACCGCGCACCGACACCCAGTCCATCGCCGGCAAGCGTTTCGGCGAACTGCTCAAGGAAAAGACCAAAGGTGCGCTCGATATCAAGATTTTTGCCGACAGCTCGCTGGGGGCGTTCCAGGCGGCGATTGCCGGCGTGCGCGGCGGCACGATCGATATGGCCGTTTCGGGCTCCGGAAACTTCGTCGGCATGGTCCCGCTTCTAGGTATCTTCGACATCCCGTTCATGTTCAAGGATACCGATCACGCCTATCGCGTGCTGGATGGCAAGATCGGTCAGGACGTCCTCGACAAGCTGGGTGAGTTCGGCCTGAAGGGCTTGGCCTACTGGGATAACGGCTGGCGTGAGCTGACGAACAACCGGAACCCGGTGAATAAGCCGGAGGACGTCAAGGGCATGAAGGTGCGCACTACCGGTAGCCCGGCGCATATCGAAGCATTCAAGCTGCTCGGCGCCAACCCGGTCCCTATGCCTCTGGCGGAACTCTACACGGCGCTGGAAATGAAGACGGTGGATGCCCAGGAGCACCCGCTCGGCGTGCTCTGGTCGGCCAAGCTCTACGAAGTGCAGAAGTACCTGAGCCTGACCAACCATGCGTACAGCGCCCTGATCGTGGTCATGAACAAGGCCAAGTTCGACGGTTTGCCGCCAGACCAGCAGAAGGCGCTGGTCGAGGCCGCGCGTGAAGCAGGTATGTATCAGCGCAAGCTGAACAACGACAACATGGCCAAGATCGTCGCTGACGTGAAGAAAGCCGGCATGCAGGTCATCGAGAAGGTTGACGGTGGGCCGTTCCTCGAAGCAACCAAGCCGGGTCGCGATACGTTCACGGCGAAGTTCGGCGGTGCCGACATCATCAAGGCCATCGACGCGGTTCGCGACGCCAAGTAAGTCCCACGGTTGCCGGGAACGGCCAATCGTCTGCAAACGCCACGCCGGTTTTCGGCGTGGCGTTTGTCCAAGTATCGTTTTTGGACAGCATTTCCTCTTTTTTTCCTTCAGTGTCCGGGTTAAAATGAAACGCTGTTTCAAAATATTTGCGATGTGCTGGTTGCAATGCCTTGGTGCGACTTAGGGGTATGAACGAAAGACTCAATTCAGGTATCGACAAGACGCTGAGTATCCTCGAATTCCTTTCCGTGAATCCGGGGGGCGCGACCTTGGCCGATATCGTAAAAACGGTCGGCGTGGCGAAGACGACGGCGTTCCGTATCCTCGACATTCTGCTGGCTCGTGACTACGTGACCTGGGATCAGGACAGCGAAAAATACAGCATCGGCTTGAAAACCCTGGAACTCGGCCTGAGCGGCCTGATCGGGCAGGACATCGTCGAAGTGTCGATCCCCTATCTGAAAGAGCTGGCGAGCACGGTGGGTGAAACCTCTTTCCTTGCCGTCTATAACGCTGGCGATGTGGTTTATCTGTACAAGGCGGAAGGTACGCAGTCGATCGTGACCACCGCGACGCTCGGCAGCCGGCGACCGGCCTTTTGCACTGCCTTGGGCAAGGCCATTCTGGCCAACCTGCCGATCGAGGAATCGGACCGGATATTTGAAAGGCCGCTGGAGCGACTGACCGAGAAGACGGTGATCGACCGCATGCGTCTTCATGACGAATTCGCGCACATCCGGCTCAACGGCTATTCGGTTGACGATGAAGGAATCGAGCCAGGGCTTTACTGTCTGGCGGTGCCGATCTACAACTATACGGGTGGGGTCGTAGCCGCGATCAGCGTTTCGGGCCCGGTCGACCGCTTCATGGAGAACAAGGAAAAAATCGTCGAGGAACTCAAGAACGTTGGGCTGACGATTTCAAGGTGTCTCGGCTACGTCAAGGCGATGCGCAGCAGGAAGTTAAGTAGTTAAAAGGCGGGCTTGCACGACAGGCCCACGGTTGTGTCAGTTGTATTTTTGTTCAGGAGCAAAGAGATGGCATCGAAAGACAGGATGGCGGTACTGAGTGCGCTGATGGATCAATCGGTGATTCCGGTGTTCTATCACCCGGACGAAGAAGTGTGCATCAACGTGATCCAGGCGTGCGCGAACGGCGGCGCG
>JARFTZ010000008.1 GCA_029289235.1 Gammaproteobacteria bacterium | reverse complement strand
GCGCAAGCATTTCCTCTGTCCCGGCTTCACGTCCCGCACCGGCGGGCTTCTGCGCGAACCGGACCTCTTCGCGCGACGCGATGCGTTCCGGCGTGACACCGGCGCGCAGGCGGCGTTTCTCGCGGCCCTCGGCGGCACGTGTGACGAAGCTGCGCTGAAGGTCTCGCTCTTCGCCTACGAACAGGCGTGCCTGCCGGAGCTCCTGCAGTGCTGGGCCGAAGGCGGGCGCGAGGTGGTGGTGTTCGTGCCGCAGGGACGTGTGCTGCCTGACGTCGCAGCCTTTTTCGGCGAGTCCGTGCCGGTCGCCGGCCGCGTGCTGCGCAAGCAGGCGCTCGAAGTGCGCGTGTTGCCCTTTCTGGCCCACGACGACTACGACCGTCTGCTGTGGCTGTGCGATCTCAACTTCGTGCGCGGCGAGGATTCCTTCGTGCGCGCGCAATGGGCCGCCAAGCCGATGATCTGGCATATCTACCCGCAGGAAGAAGACACGCACCACATCAAGCTCGATGCCTTTCTCGATCGTTACTGCGCCGGACTGTCGAAAGCCGCGGCTGATCACCTCCGCCTGTTTTTCCACGCGTGGAATGAAAACGGGACGATGACCGCAGCTCTTTGGGGTAACTTCCTGGAGCATCTCGCCGAGCTGCAGCGGCATGCCCGGGAGTGGCATAAAGAACTTATAAAACAGCAGGATTTGTGTGCAAAATTAGTGCAATTTTGTCGATCCAGGCTATAATGCGCGGCTAAATTTTTTACCGCCACAACCGGAACCCCACTCTCCTATGAAAACTGCTCAAGAACTCCGCGCCGGCAACGTATTCATGGTCGGCAACGATCCGATGGTTGTCCTCAAGGCTGAATTCAGCAAGTCCGGCCGCAACGCGTCGGTCGTCAAGATGAAGATGAAGAACCTGCTGACCGGCACCGGAACGGAAACCGTCTATCGCGCCGACGACAAGTTCGAGACTGTCCAGCTCGATCGCAAGGAAGTTACCTACTCGTACTTCGCCGATCCGATGTACGTCTTCATGGACGCCGACTACAACCAGTACGAGATCGAAGCCGAGTACATGGAAGACGCGCTCAAGTACCTTGAAGACGGCATGCCCTGCGAAGTCGTGTTCTACGACGGCAAGGCGATCTCGGTCGAACTGCCGACCATGCTGGTTCGCGAAGTCGTTTACACCGAACCGGCCGTCAAGGGCGACACCTCCGGCAAGGTCATGAAGCCGGCCCGTATCACCACCGGCTTTGAACTGCCGGTTCCAGCCTTCGTCGAAATCGGCGACAAGATCGAAATCGACACCCGTACCGACGAATACCGCGCCCGCGTGAAATAAGTCTGACGCGACTCAGTACAAAGGAAAGGCAGCCTCGGCTGCCTTTCTGCTTTTCAGGGTTCAGGAACAGGCAGCGGAACAATCGCCGTCGCACACCACGTCGAAACCGGCATCCTCGATCGCCGCCTTGAACTGCGTCGGCCTGGCGAGTTGCGGATCGTAGGTAATGTCTGCCTTGGCTTCTTCGAGCGACACTTTCACCTCGGAGACACCGGGCAGCGCCTGCAGGACGCTCGTCACATTATTTACACAGCCTTGGCAACTCATGCCGGCAACACCGACGATTAAACGCTTCATATTCCTTCTCCCAGGATCATTGAACGGTTGATTGCGCTTTCCAGCGTTTGAGCAGCAGCGAGTTCGACACGACGGAAACCGAACTCATCGCCATTGCCGCGCCTGCCACGACGGGGTTCAGCATGCCGAAGGCCGCCAGCGGAATGCCGAGCAGATTGTAGATGAATGCCCAGAACAGGTTCTGGCGGATTTTGCCCAGCGTCGCGCGCGACAGGCGTATGGCGTCGGCCACGCCGTGCAGGTCGCCGCGCACCAGGGTGATGTCGGCAACCTCGATGGCGGCATCGGAACCGGCGCCCATGGCGAAGCTGACGTCGGCGGCGGCCAGCGCCGGCGCATCGTTGATGCCGTCACCGACCATGGCGACGACGGCACTATCAGTTTTCAGCGTATTGACCGCTTCGGCCTTGCCCGCAGGCGAGATGCCGGCGCGAAAATCCGCGATGCCGGCACGCCGGGCGATCGCCGCTGCCGTCACCGGATTGTCGCCGGTAAGCATGACCACCCGCACGCCGAGCGCCTGCAACCGGGCCACGGCAGCCGGCGAGGTCTCGCGCAACGGATCGGCAATCGCCAGCAGCGCCAAGGGTGTTGCGCCTTCGGCGAGCACGACGACAGTCTTGCCCTCGCCTTGCAAGGTTTCCAGTTGCGCCAGCGAAACGGAACTCTCCGGGAACCATTCCGGCGCGCCGAGCCGTAGCGACCGGCCCTCGACCGCCGCCTCGACCCCCACCCCCGGCGTCGCCTTGAAGCCGCTGACGACCGGCAAGGCCAGCCCTGCCGATTGCGCTCGCTTCAAGACGGCACGCGCCAAAGGATGTTCCGACCCCTGTTCCAGCGCCGCCGCCAGTCGGAGACCTTCCTCCTCTGAGGTTGCGAGTGGAACGACATCCGTCACCTCGGGTTCGCCACGCGTCAGCGTGCCGGTTTTGTCCACAGCGAGGATGCGCGTTTTCTCGGCGCGTTCGAGTGCCTCGGCGTTCTTCACCAGGATGCCGGCGCGAGCGCCCTGCCCTGTACCGACCATGATCGCCGTCGGCGTCGCCAGTCCGAGCGCGCACGGGCAGGCAATCACCAGCACGGCGACAGCGTTGATCAGCGCCTCGTTGAACGCGCCGCCGTAAAGCCACCATCCGGCGAACGTGACGAAGGCAATGACACAGACGACCGGCACGAAAACGGCCGAAATTCGGTCTGCCAGACGCTGTACCGGCGCCTTCGAGCCCTGCGCCTCGGCAACCAGCCGGATGATTCCCGCAAGCAAAGTGTGCTCGCCGACCCCGGTGGCCTTGCAACGCAGCATTCCTTCGCTGTTGGCCGTCGCCGCGAAGACGCGGTCGCCCGGGTGCTTGGCCACCGGCATGCTTTCTCCGGTGAGCATCGCCTCGTTGACGTTCGACGCGCCATCAAGCACTTCGCCATCCACCGGCACGCTTTCGCCGGGGCGGACAATAAACACGTCGCCCGGCATCAGCAGCGCCGCGTCGATTTCGACCAACAGACCGTCGCGCTCGACCCGTGCGGTCTTCGGCTGCAAGCGTACCAGCGCCTCGATGGCGGCCGTCGTGCGCGCCTTGGCGCGGGCTTCGAGAAGCTTGCCGAGCAGCACCAGAGTAATCACCGCCGCCGAGGCCTCGAAATACACCGGGAGGTCATGCAGGCCACCGAGCGTCACCACCAGGCTGAACAGGTAGGCGGCACTCGTGCCGAGCGCGACCAGCACGTCCATGTTCGCGCCGCCGCCGCGCAGCGCCTTCCAGCCACCGTCGTAGAAGCGCCAGCCGATCCAGAACTGCACCGGGGTCGCCAAGGCAAGCTGCAGCCAGCGCGGCAGCAGGTCATGATGCTGTCCGGCCAGGGCGTCGGCGTTGAACATCGTGACCATTTGCGCGACGAGCGGCAGGGTCAGCGCGGCAGCAATCCAGAAGCGCTGCAATTCGCTGCGGTAAGCCGCCAGCTTGCGCGCCTTTTCCTCCTCGCGCGCGTTGTCGTCGGACAGGCGTCCCGAGAATCCAGCTTTGGCAATGGCATCCAGCAGCTGTCCGGTCGTCACGACGCCCGGCTGATAACGGACACGCGCCCGCTCGGAAGCAAGATTAACCGTCGCCTCGACTCCGTCGATCCGGTTCAGCACTTTTTCCAGCCGCGTTGCACAGGCCGCGCAGGTCATCCCTTCGATGCCGAGTTCGAGCGTTTGCTGCGGCACGCTGAAGCCGGCCTTCTCGATTGAGGCGACGATCTGCCGCGGTGTCGTCTCGGAAGAAGCCAGGTCGACGCTGGCGCGCTCGGACGCCAGATTGACACTGGCGGAGACGCCGGGCAGGCGGTTGAGCACTTTTTCGATGCGCGCGGCACATGCCGCGCAGGTCATGCCGCTGACGGGAAGATCGAGTCGAACGGAAGAATCGGGGATTTGCATGGAGATGGAGCATTCAATGAGGGAAAACGGCACGCATGACGCCGTAGCATCCCCAGAGACCGAAGGAAAGCACGACCAGACCAGAAACTGTACGTACGACCGGGCGAGAAAGCACTTCGTTCAACCGGGTCGCAAGCAATCCGGCAAGCAGCAAAGTCGGCAGCGTTCCGGCGCCGAAGGCCAGCATCAATACCGCACCGCGCCAGGCCGAGCCGCTGGTCAGTGCCGTGACCAGCGCGCTATACACCAGTCCGCACGGCAGCCAGCCCCAGAGCAGGCCGAGGGGAAAGGCCTGTGCCATCGTTCGGGCCGGCAGGAAACGCCGGGTGAGTGGCTGGATGCGCCGCCAGAGCACGTGCCCGAACCGCTCGGCAAAAGCCAGCGTCCGCGTCGCGCCCATCAAATAGAACCCCAGCGCGATCAGCATGAGGTTGGCCAGCGCGAACAACACGATGCGCAAGGGCAGCGGCCCCGAAAGCGCAACCCCGACCTCGCCGACCGCTCCGGCAAGGGCTCCCGCACAGGCGTAACTGAGGATTCGCCCGCCGTTGTACGCCAGATGCAGCGACGGGCGGCCGCCTTTCCCGAGCGACAGGGCCCCGACGATGCCGCCGCACATCCCGATACAATGCGTCCCGCCAAGCAGGCCGACGAGGAACAGGGCGATGAACGAGTTCTCGGGCATGGCGTCGCATAAAGGATAAAGGGCAGAGTTTACTCGACTGAAGGCGAAATTGCTTCTCATTGCGGCACTGAAACTGGCCGTCGTTGTTTCCATAACGCATAATGGCCAGCCAGTTTATTCGGGAGACAACCATGAAAGCACTGATCGTCGAGCCGTCACGCATGATCCGGAACGTCTTCACATCATTGTTTTCGAAAAACAACATTCATTCCGTTGGGGTGGAAACAGCGAAAGAAGCACTGGCGCTGCTCGAAAGCGGCCCGGTCGATTTCCTGTGCTTCTCGATGCAATTGAGCGACATGACCGGGCTCGATTTTTATGCGCTGGCCAAGGAACGCGGCCTGATCGGCAGGCATCCTTCGGTCATGCTGACCAGTTCCCAGGAAGCGATCAGCACGACAGCGCTCAACCTCGGCATCACCGAGTGCTTCTCAAAGAACGAACCCGCCGTCTTCGAAGACTATGTGAACCGCTGGGCCGGCAAGGCTACGGCAAAACTTGGGGGAACCGCCCTGCTGATCGAAGACAGCGTGTCGCAAGCCGCGTACCTTGAACGGCTGTTGCAGGACATGGGGTTGCGTGTTTCCCGCTCGACCAGCGGCCAAGACGCGCTGGCACAGGCATCGCAGCGGGCTTTTGACATCGTGCTGGTCGACTACATGCTGGAGGGAGCGATGACCGGCCTGAACGTCATCCGCCAGATTCGGGAGCTGGCCGGACGCGCCGGCAAAGTGCCGATTCTGGCCATTTCCAGCTTCGACGACGCGGCCCGGCGCATCGAGATGCTGCGGTCCGGGGCAAACGATTTCGTGCCGAAACCTGTTGTTCCCGAGGAATTTCGCGTGCGCGTGGGAAATCTGGTGCAACTCCGTCAGGCGCTCGATTATCTGGAAGAGCAGCACAAGGCGCTCTACGAGATGGCCATGCGCGACCGCCTGACGTCGGTCTACAACCGCCATTTCATCACCGAGCGGGCGCAAACGCTGATCCAGGAAGCAAAAGCATCGCGCCAGGCCTTGGGCCTGATCGTTCTCGATATCGATCATTTCAAGCGGATCAACGACACGCACGGACACGCCATCGGCGATTCCGTGCTGGTCGCCGTCGCCGCAGCCATTCTCGAACAGGTGGGCGAACAAGGCGTCGTTGCCCGCATGGGCGGCGAGGAGTTCATGGTCGTGCTGCCGGGAGCCGATGAATTCGCCAGCACGAGTCTGGCGGAAAGACTGCGAGCAATCATCGAAGATCTCGAACCGTCCGGCTTGCTCGTCACGGCCAGCTTCGGCGTAGCACAACTGCGGGCCGAAGACAGTTACGAGACGGCCTTCAGCCGCGCCGACATGGCGATGTACGAAGCCAAGCGGGCCGGACGGAACTGCGTATTCTCGGCGGAAGGCCGGTAATTCAGATCACCTTCGAGTAGCGATTCTGCGTCCGGTTGACGCGCAACCGCGCGTCAAAGACCATGGAAATTGCGCGCACCAGCATGCGTCCCGGCGGCAGCACGACGACCCGACCCGGTTCGACCCGCAATAGCCCTGCCGCTTCCATCTCGGCCAGATCGGCCAGTTCCGCGGCGAAATACGCCGAAAACGCGTTGCCGCAGGGCGCTTCGAACTTCTCGAACGGCAACTCGAAGTGGCACATCAGCGACTGGATGATCGCCCGTCGCAGTTCATCGTCCGCTGTCAGCGTGATGCCGCGAAACACCGGCAGGATGCCGTTGTCGAGCCGGTCGTAGTATTCGTCGAGTGTCTTCACGTTCTGGCTGTAGCTGGCGCCGACCTTGCCGATCGAGGTGATGCCGAAGGACAGCATGTCGCAGTCCGAATGGGTCGAATAGCCTTGGAAATTACGGTGCAGCCGGCCGGCCCGCTGGGCCACCGCCAGTTCGTCGTCCGGCTTGGCGAAGTGGTCCATGCCGATGAACACGTAGCCGGCGTCGGTCAGCTTGTCGATGGCCAGCGAAAGGATTTCCAGGCGCGCCTCCGGCACAGGAAGGTCGGCGTCGAGAATCCGCCGTTGCGGTTTGAACAGTGTCGGCAGGTGTGCGTAGTTGTAGATCGACAACCTGTCCGGACTCACCGACAACACCCGGTCCAGCGTCCGGTCGAAACCGGCGACGGACTGCTTCGGCAACCCGTAGATCAGGTCGATGCTGATCGACTTGAAACCGTTGGCGCGCGCCGCGTCGATGACGGCGAAGGTTTCCTCTTCGCTCTGGATGCGGTTGACCGCCTGCTGCACGCGCTCGTCGAAGTCCTGCACGCCTAGGCTCATGCGGTTGAAGCCGAGTTCGGCGAGCAGATCGACCGTGGCGCGATCCACTTTCCGGGGATCGACCTCGATCGAGTATTCACCGCCATCGAGCAACCGGAAATGGCGCCGTGTCATTGCCATCAACTGCCGCATCTCGTCGTGCGAGAGGAAGGTCGGCGTCCCGCCGCCCCAGTGCAGTTGCTCGACGGCGTTGTCCTGCGGATCGAGGAAGGAAGTCTGCAGCGCCAATTCCCGGCCCAGGTACTTCAGGTATTTCGCCGAGCGCCCGTGGTCCTTGGTAATGATCTTGTTGCAGGCGCAGTAGTAGCAGATCGTGGTGCAGAACGGCAGGTGGAAGTACAGCGAAAACGGACGACGGTTACCCGGATTGTCACGCCGCTGCTCCAGTTGCCGGCGATAGGCCTCCGACTCGAACTCGGGACCGAAGCGATCGGCGGTCGGATAGGAGGTGTAGCGCGGGCCGTTGATGTCGAAGCGCCGGATCAGCGCTTCATCGAAAACAATCTGGTCGTAAAGGGTCGCCATGTGATGTGTGTGCCGTGATCGTGTCACTTCGACCGGGACTCTTGGCGCAGGTTCGTTTGTTCGTTGCTCTGCGCCACGCCACCCGGTGCGACACTGTAGCACAGCGCCGGCCGGCGTTACGCAGCCAGCCAGGCCGCCGGATGCCGCGTCAGGGCCACCGACACAATGTACCCGTAAGCACACAGCGCCAGAACGAAGAAGCACGCCAGTGTCCGCTTGTCGCGGCTGAAACGGAAGGCTGCCATGCCGAAGCCGATATAGGCCAGCAAGCCGGTCACCTTGGCGGTCAGCCACGGTTGTTCAAGCGGATACTGCTGACTGAGAACCGCCAGTGCAATGGCGCTCGACAGCAGCACGGTGTCGATCGTGTGCGGCAGCACCTTCGCCCAACGCCGCAGATACAGCGGCGAATCGGTCAGTCGCCATACGCCGCGCAGGAAAAAACCGATTCCGCTCAACACGACGCAAGTAATGTGCACGTCACGGAGTATCAGGTACATCATGGCTTCGCTCGTTTCATCTCGATTTTGCGGCAATGCTCGCGGAACACCCGAACGGCGGACCACAGGTTGCGCAGCAACCAGGCCTGCGAGACGGCAACCGCCACCCCTGCCGGCCTGGCCGACTCGGGCAGAAAGACCGCCAGGACAAGCAGCGTTCCCGCGGCGAAATGCGAGATCATCTGGCGCTTCATCGCCTGCTCGTCGATGATCTTCTTCATGTTCGGGGCCAGCAGCACACCCTGCCCTCTGTTCTGCAGATGCAGCCAGGCGAGGAACGGCACGATCTTGTACAGCATGCCGGTAATGACCGAGACGAAACCGCCGAACATCAGCAGAACGCCGCACAGGAGCGGCCAACCGGGCCATTCGGCGACAGCGGGAATCACCGCTGAGGCCATCCAAAGCGAAATCGCGGCGAGAATGCTGACCATCGCCACGCGCCAGCAATGCTGATTCGTGTCGAAACGGGAGCGCTTGCTGCGTTTCTGAAGCATCAGGGTCAGGCTGGCAAATGCGGCTGCAGCGACCGCCAGCGCCAGTCCGACAGCGAACGCGCTTGTTTCGAATCCGATGCTGCCGAGCACGGTCCATAGGCAGGCCAGCGCAAGTGCGGCAGGAACGAACTGTTTCCCGAACCAGTCAGGATAGGACGGCGTGATCTGGAACATCGGCACGACCACATACGCCACTGCTGCAAGCAAGCCGAGGCTCCACACAACAAACCCCCACACCAGATGGATGTCAGCCAGTTGTAACAACGGCAGGTTGAACCAGCCGGCCAGCCCCAGCGACATTGCCACGCCGATGGCGATGGTCACCGCAAGCCCGGACACGGCGATTTTGAGTCCGTTGATGGTCGGCCCGGTCGCGGGGATGCCGCGCATGGCCCACGCTGAGGCGCCGACGAACAGGAGTCCGCCGCTGATGAAACACACTGTGGCGAAAATAAACATCCCGGGCTGGAACGTCAGGAACGCCATCGGCAGCACGAGGCCGCCCAGCGTGATTGCGGCGTGCACCAGCGACGCGACGAGCAGCGGGCGTGCCATGTTCGCGCCGGCGACGACCGGAAGCACCTGGATCAAGGCGCCCAGCATCACCTGGAGCATGAATCCGGCCGTGATCAGATGCGTCAGCGCCAGCGCTTCAGGCGTCCAGCGCGAGAGAAAGGCGTTCGGACCGCTCCAGACCAGCAGCAGCCCGGCCAGAACGCCGAAGACCGGCGCGGTGAGGAAGAAGCGGAACGGCGCCGTGATCGGCGGCGACTGGTCGTAGGAAAGCAACGCCTGCATCGGCACCTTACTCCGGACGATGCCGGATCAGTATCTCGACCGTACCATCGTCATTATGCGTCGTTTCCCAGGCATAGCCGTTGAGTTGCAGTGCCCGATACAGCGGAAACGGCTCGCGTCCGAGCACAAGCATGACCGTTTGCCCCGGCGAGATCGCATCCAGCGCTTCCATCGTCAGGATGAACGGTTCCGGCGGTTCGAGATCGCGCCCGTCGACGATCCGGTCGGCCTTCGCTGCACTCATGTCGGTCAGCCCGATATTCCGTCGCGCATCCGTCCGATGAGCGCTGACGCCTCGGCGGAAAGATGCTGGTCGCACATCGGGTAGAGGACGTTCTCCTCTTTCATGTTGTGCTGCTGGGTCATGATGTGCATGGTCTCGGCATAGCCGTCGTACTCCTCGGCATCGTGTGCCGCGATCGATTCGGCGGCGGCACTCATCAGTTCGCGTATCTGTGCATGCTCGCTGCGCATGACGGCGGTCGGCCCCATGGTCATGCCCGTGCGCGCTTCGAAGGCCGGAAACAGGATGGATTCTTCGACATCGAAATGCTGCTGCATCGCCTTCTCGAACTGCGCGAAGCGTGCTGACGCACTGGCCCAGTCGCCTGCGCCGATCGCCTGTTCGATGGCCGCAAAGAACTCATCGCACTCGCGATGATGATTGCCCAACAACTCCCGGATGGTATCCATGATCAACTCCAGAAAGGTTACGTCGGCATTTTCCCGACCCGGTTGCCCCAGCGCTTTGACGGACATCAAAAGACGGTTGCGCACCAGCTTGTTTTTTCCGAATTGCGGCAACTATAGTGAAAGTGAAGTTATAACAACGAAAAGGAGTCGTCATGTTCAAGCATATTCTCGTCCCCACCGATGGTTCCGAATTCTCTCAGGACACGGTACGTCGCGCTGTTTCGTTCGCCAAGGAAGCGGGCGCCCAGATCACGGCCTTCTACGCCAAGCCGGAGTTTCCGGTGACCTACTATGGCGAGGGTGTGTTGATCGACACCACCTCCCCGGAAAAATTCGCTGAGCTGGCTGAAAGCCAGGCGCAGGAGATTCTCGGCTTCGTGGAGAGCCTGTGCAAGGAGGCGGGAGTGCCGTGCGACAAGGTGTCGGCCACCAGTGACATCCCCTACGAGGCGATCATAGCCGCCGCAACGCAAAGTGAATGCGACCTGATTTTCATGGCCTCGCATGGGCGACGTGGACTGGCCAGTCTCCTGCTCGGGAGCGAAACCCAGAAAGTTTTGACACACTCGACGATTCCGGTGCTCGTCTATCGCACACCGGGCTGACGGAAGCGGCACGAGTTGTAAGGGGGAACGATTCACCGCCGGCACGCCGATCAGACGCGCCATTCGGGAAAGTCGTCCAATTGCGCAATCAGAAGAGAAAGGAGTTGCCATGTTCAAGAGCATTCTGGTTCCGACGGATGGGTCACCGCTTTCCCAGGAGGCGTTGCGCAAGGCGGTAGCGTTCGCCGGGGAAGCCGGCGCGAAAATCACCGCCTTTTACGCAAAACCCGAGGCGCCAATGCCGCAATACGTAGAAGGCATCCAGATCGACAAGGTGCTTCAGGAACAATACGAAAAAGCAGCGGAAGAGCAGGCGCAAAAGATACTGGCCTTCGCCGAGGGCTTGTGCCGTGACGCGGGCGTCCCCTGCACGACAGCGAGCGCCTCGAGTGACAGTCCTTTCCAGGCCATCATCGATGCTGCCAATGCGCACGGTTGCGACCTGATCTTCATGGCGTCGCACGGCCGGCGCGGGATCGCCGGGCTGTTGCTGGGCAGCGAAACCACCAAGGTGCTGACGCACTCGAAGATTCCTGTACTCGTTTTCCGTTAGGCTGGCGACCGACAAGCGTGCGTCAGGCTGAAGACCCCCGCCTGAAAAAGCGGGGGTCTTCGAAGAGCGAACGTATTTCCACCCTGCTGATTTCAGGGGTATCGGGCACGAGATAGAGGATGGGGGTCATCAACTCCTCGAAAATCCCGCGCAAGCTGCGCGCCCCCGTTTTGTATTCGATCGCCAGCTCGGCGATCTGTTCGAAGACACGGGGAGCGAGGGTCAGTTCGACGCCTTCCGCGCGAAAGACCTCCTGAAACTGCCTGACGATCGAGTTTTTCGGTTCGCTCATGATGCGCACGAGCAATTCCTTGCCCAGTTCGCCAAAGCGCGCCACGATCGGCAGTCGACCGGTAAATTCAGGGATCAGCCCGAATTCGAAGAGATCGGTAGGCTTCACCCGGTTGTTGAGGCGTTCGAGGATGCGCTTGTTGTCGCCATCAGACGTGGCGATGAAGCCGAAGCCGTGCGTGCGTGACATGATCTTTTCCAGCCCGACAAACGCGCCGCCGCAGATGAACAGGATGTTGGTGGTATCGAGGTATTTTTCGCTACCCAGTTTCACCGGCGCTCCCTCCATGATCTTCAGCAATGCATGTTGAACGCTCTCGCCGGAGGTGACACGGCTCTCGCCGCCCTGAGCCTTGAGCTTGTCGATTTCGTCGATGAAAACGATGCCAAGCGCCGCCTTCTGCATATCTCCGCCCGCCTTGTCGAGCAGACGCTGCAATATCGCCTCGATCTCCTCGTTGACGTACTTGGTTTGCGCCAGTGACGTGGCATCGGCGGTCACGAACGGTACGGACAGCAGGCCGGCGAGTGTCTCGCAGGTCAGGGTCTTGCCCGTCCCCGACGGGCCGATCAACAGGACGTTGCTTTTGGCGATGGAACCTGACGCTGACTTCAACGCAGTTATCTTCCGATAGTGGGCATAGACTGCAACTGCAAGGGTTCGCTTCGCTTCATCCTGACCGATGACGAACTGATCGAGGTGGCCGACAATTGTCCGTGGCGTCATTTCCCGGGGAAGCACGATAAGTCTCCGACAATCCGCAATGTGCCATGTTAGCCCGAAGCCCTGAAAAACGGGGAGCAGTGCGCTGGAGAATGACTTATTGCTATAGAATTCGGCGCTTGTGACCGAGGAGCGTGAATGATGATCGAGTGGTGGCACTGGGTGGTCCTGGGATTGTGCCTGTCAATCGCCGAACTGGCGATTCCCGCCTTCTTCATCATCTGGTTCGGCATCGGCGCCATCTTGATCGGCCTGTTCCTGCTCGTCGCCCCAGACCTTACGTTCGCCTCGCAGCTCGTCATCTGGGCAGTCATTTCCAGTCTGCTGGTGCTCGTCTGGTTCCGCTATCTGCGCCCGCGGACAATGACGGCTGTCGGCACCTCCGCCGCGGATGTAACCGGAGAAATCGGCGTACTGGTCAGCGATCTCTGCCCGAATTCACGAGGGCAGGTGCGTTTCCAGAAGCCGATTCTCGGCGCGGATGCGTGGGAGTGTTACGCGGAAGAAAACATCAAGGCCGGCGAGCGCGTGCGCATCGTCGCCGTCGAAGGCAACTACATCAAGGTGGAGGCTGCAAAATGATCGGAACAACCGTTACGTCGGTCGTCTTTCTTTTCTTCGTGTTGATCACTATTGCGAAGGGGGTGCGCATCATCCCGCAGGGTGAAGAGTGGATCGTCCAGCGCCTCGGAAAATACCGCGTCACCTTGCTTCCGGGCTTGCGTTTCATCATCCCCTACTTCGACACCGTGTCGTACAAGGTAACGACCAAGGACATCATCCTTGACGTGCAGGAGCAGGAGGTGATCACCCGCGACAACGCGGTGATCGTGGTGAACGCCATCGCTTTCATCAAGGTCACCGACCCGGTCAAGGCCGTTTATGGTGTGGAAGACTTCGCCGAAGCCATCCGCAACATGATCATGACCACCCTGCGCTCGATCGTCGGCGAGATGGAACTCGATCACGCCCTCTCGTCACGCGACATGATCAAGGCTCGCCTGAAGGCTGGCGTTGCCGACGAAGCGCTGGACTGGGGCCTGACGGTGAAGTCGGTCGAAATCCAGGACATCAAGCCGTCCGAATCGATGCAGCGGGCCATGGAAATGCAGGCCTCGGCCGAGCGGGAACGGAAAGCCATGGTCACCCGTGCCGAGGGCGAAAAGCAGTCGATGATCCTTTCCGCGGAAGCGCGCCTGGAGTCGGCCAAACGCGATGCCGAGGCGCAGATCATGCTGGCCGACGCCTCATCGCAGGCCATCACAAAAGTTACCGCCGCCTTTGGCGAAAACGAACTGCCGATGCTTTACCTGCTCGGCGAGAAATACATCGCCAGCCTCGGCAAGATGGCCGAGTCGCCGAACGCCAAGCTGGTCGTGCTGCCCGGCGACCTGCAGAACACGCTCCGCGGCTTGTTCCAGAAGCTGCAGAAACCCTGACGAATCAATCAACAAGGCAACGATCGGAAGTCTGGTTTGACTGAAAAGAAACAACTCGCCTGGGGCTATCTGGCCGCCACGGCGACGCTGCTGATGTGGTCCGGCTTTTCCCTGATCTCCCGGCTCGGCGGGAAAAGCGTTCTTACCCCTTACGACATCTTTGCCTTGCGGCTGATCACCGCTTCCGCAATCCTGCTGCCGTTCATCGGCAGCATGCCGCGCCGGGCGTGGGCTGACCGGCGCCTGTGGATTCTGACCTGCCTGTGCAGCCTCATCTATTGCCCGATCGCTTACACCGGATTCAAGTATGCGCCGGCCGCGCACGGCGGCATCCTCTTCCCCGGGTTGCAACCCTTCCTGATCAGCGCACTGGCCTGGCTGATCTCCGGAACGCGGCCCACACGAATCCGTAGCATCGGTTTGTCACTGATCGGCTCCGGCATCGTCTGCGCAGCGATGCCCTACCTGACGGAATGGTCGCCCGACTACGCCTTCGGCGATCTGTTGATGTTTATCAGTTCATGCCTGTGGGCCCTCTACGGCTTCTTTGCCGCACGCTGGAATTATTCGCCCTGGACCCTGACCCGCGCCATCGCCTTCGGCTCGGCGATCGTTTATCTGCCGATCTACTGGTATTTCCTGCCCAAGGAGATCAGCAATGCCCCGACGTCGATGATCCTCATCCAGGCAGCGTTCCAGGGTATTTCGGCTACCATTCTGGCCATGCTGACCTACCTCAAGTCACTGCAGTTGCTCGGACCGGAACGCACCGCATCGTTCCTCGCCCTCGTGCCGGTCGTCATCGGCGTCCTCGCCGTTCCCTTGCTCGACGAACCCTTGACGCCCTGGTTGGGTGCCGGCATCGTCCTCGTCTCGCTCGGCTCCTACGTCGCCTCGAAAACCCGGCTCGGCTGAAACACAGGCTTTCGATCCGCGGTCCAACCTCCGCACGAAACAACAATCCACTTTAACAATGCTATTTATCCCATTGTTACCATTAAGGATGTTTCAATGAACGAACATTTCATCGCCGGCAAGGACGCTTCGCTCGAAGTGTCGATAAGCCGGATGCAGTCCGAACTGGCGAAGATCGGTTTCCATGTCGAGGAGCGTTCCTGGCTCAACCCGATCGGCGGGGTCTGGTCAGTGCATGTTGCCGACCGGGCCTGTCCGCTGCTTTTTTCCAATGGAAAGGGAAGCAGCCAGCTCGCCGCCCGAGCCAGCGCGCTGGGAGAGTTCATCGAACGGTTGTCCACCAACTATTTCTGGAGCCATTACTACCTCGGCGAGGAGTTTGCCGGCCACCGCTACACCCATCACCCGGACGAGCGCTGGTTTGCTGTCGGTGAGGAGGATGACGCCTGGCCCGAGGAATTGCTGACACCGGAATTGCAGGAACTGTACAACCCGGACGGCAACATCCCCCCGCAGACGCTGGTCGACCTCAACTCCGGGAATCGCGAGCGTGGCATCTGCGCCCTGCCCTTCACCCGCCTGAGCGATGACGAGATCGTCTGGTTCCCGGTCAATATCATCGGCAACCTTTACGTCAGCAATGGCATGTCGGCCGGCAACAGCGTCGAGGAAGCGCGCGCACAGGCGCTTTCGGAGATCATCGAGCGGCATGTCAAGTTCCGCGTCATCCGCGAGGGTTTGTGTCTGCCGGAAGTGCCGGCGTCGGTTATCGCCCGTTTTCCGCATCTGCAAAAGGAGATCGAGGAACTGCGCGCTGCCGGCTTCGGCATCCGGGTCAAGGACGCATCACTGGGAGGACGCTACCCGGTTCTCTGTGTCACCCTGCTCAATCCCTCCGATCAGGGCTGCTACGCCAGTTTCGGCGCGCATCCGCGCTTCGGTATTGCGCTTGAACGAGCCCTGACCGAACTCCTGCAGGGCCGCGCGCTGGACGCTCTCGGCGGCTTTCCCGAGCCGGTTTTCGATCTGGACGAGGTCGCCAGCACGCCCAATCTGGAAATCCATTTCGTCGATTCGAGCGGTGCCATCCACTGGGATTTCCTGGGCGACGCACCGGATTTCAGTTTTTCCGACTGGGATTTCAGCGCAACGACGCATGAGGATTACACCTGCCTCGTCGACCTGATTCATGAAGAAGGAAACGCGATCCACGTGGCGGATTACACCCATCTCGGAATGTACGCCTGCCGGATCATCATCCCGGGCATGTCGGAAATTTACCCGATCGACGATCTCGAATTCGAGAACAACAGTTTCGGCAATGAGGTTCGCGAACCGATCCTCTTCCTCGCCGATCTTGATGACGAAGAGTGCGAGTGCCTCCTCGACACACTCAACGATTCAGGCATAGACGACCAACGGCCGGTTGCCGCGCTGATCGGATTGGCACCGGATACTGGCACGCTCTGGGAGGATCTCCGTGTCGGCGAACTGAAACTGCTGCTGGCGCTGGCGATTGCCGACGAGGACGCTACCCGCGAAGGCTGCCAGTGGATTCGCCACTTCGGCCAGATCGATCCGGCGCGACTGGCGGTGTATCGCTGTATCGAGAGCCTGATCCGCCTGAGCGAAACGAACGAATTCGAGACGTTCCGCAGCGCCCTCGAATCGCTTTATGGCCAGCACACGCTCACGGAAGCAAAGGCACTATTGACACGTGAGAAGCGATTTTTCGAAATCCCCATGCCCGGACTGAAACTTGACGGCTGCCTCATGCATCGAAGACTGCTGGAAGCCTACGCCAAAGTTCATCGCCAGTCCGCGACGGAGAAGCTCTCATGACCTACGAAGAACACCTGGACGAAGTCGCCACGCTGCTGACGGAAATCTATACCCTGAGCGACGAAGTGGCCATCGACATCGTCATGCGCGCGCAGGACGATGAATACTTCAGCGGTCACGACGACGACCCGTCGATCTGCACTCAGGAGCGCGCTGAACTTGACGCGCGGGCAATATTCAAAAAATACCGTCCGGCAAAGAAGCGTACGGGAAACACCGCGCGCTAATCCTCAAGCGCTCGCGCGGACACGAAGGGCTGCCTGGTAGGCGAGCCAAATTCAAGCTGTTTGTCTATTTACTGTTTCAACGACGTCGCACCCCATGGTTTTTTTCTCCGCTAAATCACCGCACTCCCCTATCGCATCGACAAAATCCACGAACAAGCAGCGCCTGGTATTTCTCGATGCGCTGCGCGCGCTCGCATCCATCGCCATCGTGCTGCATCACTTCGCGCTTTACGCGCCGCTGCGTGATCTCGCCGCACCGCTGATCGGTCCGCTGCTCGACTGGCTGATGCACAATGCGCGCGCCACGCAGGTTTTCTTTGTCGTTGGCGGGTATGTAATGGCGCGCAGCATGGCTGACAAGATCTGGAACCTGCGTCAGTTACGCCTGTTCCTGCTCCAGCGCTATTGCCGGCTCGGCATCCCGTATCTCGTCACGATGGCTTTCGTCCTTATTACCTATGTTTTTGCCCGCGGGTGGCTGCCGGACGAAGTGACCGGCGGACAGGTGACATTACGCCAATTGCTTGCGCACTTCTTCTTCATCCAGGGAATCATCGGCGAGGAAAACCTGTCGGCGGGCTTCTGGTTCATTTGCATCAATTTCCAGCTCGGATTGCTTTACGTCACCCTTCTCTGCCTGCGTGACACGGCGAGATACCGCAATTGCGACATCTCGAAAGTAGTGGCCTGGGGTTTGGCGGCGTTCTCGCTGTTCTACTTCAACCTCGACAGTACCCTCGAAAACTGGGCCTTGTATTTCTTCCCCTACTTTTACATGGGCATCATCATCAATCGCGCCGTTCAACGGAAAGGTCCTGCGAAGGAATTCTGGCTTTTTCTGGCCCTCATTGCCGCCGCGCTCTCATACGAATGGCGCTGGCGTCTGGCCATGGCCGCCGTCGTTGGGGTGATCGTCTACGCTGCGGAAAAGACAGGCTGGGGCTCCCGCTGGCCGAACAGTCCGCTGATCGCAAGGCTTGGGAGAGTTTCCTACAGTCTGTTCCTGGTGCATTTCCCGGTCCTGGTTCTGGTTGCAACGGCCTGCGTCCGCCTGGAATGGACCTCTCCCGAAGCGGCGTTGGCTGGACTGATCACGGCATTCGTCTTGAGCATCGGCGCGGCAGCGGCCTTTCATCGCTGGGTGGAGACGCCGTCGATCCGGATTGCACGCACGCTGACCGCGCCACGACAACCGAGCGGAACCTTCTGCCCGCAGGCAACCTAGCCACCAAGGGCCGGGGTTACTCTTCCAGTTCGATGGCTTGGTTGTTGTCCGCCCAGACGGAAACCCATCCGGGCAAATCATCCGCCGGGATGGGGCGACTGAAGTAGTAGCCCTGCAATTCGTCGCACCCCGCCGAGGCCAGTGCGAAGCGCTGTTCGATCGTCTCCACGCCCTCGCCGACCACCTTCAGGCCGAGCGTATGCCCCAGGCCGATGATCGCCTGGGTAATCGCGTAGTCCTTCGGATCACTGAGCATGTCGCTTACGAATGACTGGTCGATCTTCAGTTTGTCGATCGGGAAGCGATAAAGGTAATTGAGGCTCGAATAGCCGGTGCCGAAATCATCGATCGACAGCGAGACCCCAAGCGCCTTGATTCCGCGCAACTGGTCGATCGTCCTCCCCCGGTCAATCATCAGCAGTGATTCGGTGAGTTCGAATTCGATGGTGCCGGGGTTGTTGCGGTGACGTTTCAGGATGGCGGCAACGCCTTCCACCAAGCCTTCGTCCTGGAACTGGGCGGCGGAAAGATTGATCGATACGCGAATGTCGCCGATGTCACCATCGCGCCATTCCGCCTGCTGTCGACAGGCCTCCTGGATGACCCAGTA
This sequence comes from Gammaproteobacteria bacterium, assembly GCA_029289235.1. GTDB lineage: Bacteria > Pseudomonadota > Gammaproteobacteria > Burkholderiales > Rhodocyclaceae > Propionivibrio. The sequence continues at coordinate 21,769 of JARFTZ010000008.1, read as the reverse complement.
ACCGATCGGTACGATCAGGCCGCACTCCTCGGCCACGGCGATGAATTGTCCTGGTGGCACCAGGCCGTGCGTCGGATGCTGCCAGCGCACCAGCGCCTCGACGGCAACCACGTCGCCGTTCAGCGCATCGACGCGTGGCTGATAGTGCAAACGCAGCTCGTTGCGCTCGACAGCGTTGTGCAGATCCTGCTCGATCTGCAGGCGCTCGCGCTGCGCCTTGTCCATCTCGGCCGTGAAGAACTGCGCGTTGTTCCGCCCTTCCTCCTTGGCGTGATACATCGCTGCATCGGCATTGCGCATCAGGATGTCTACCGTTTCCCCGTTTTCTGGAAACACGGCCACGCCGACGCTGCATGACACGTTCAGTTCTACGCCGTCGATCAGATGCGGCGCGCGGATCGCCGGAACAAGGCGTTTCTCAACGATCTCGGCGACCTCGTCGGCGCTGTCGATGTCGCTGAATACCACGACGAATTCATCGCCTCCCAGGCGGCTGACCGTATCGCCAGACCGGACCACGTCCAGCAAGCGCTTCGCCACCGACCGCAGCAACCCGTCACCGACGTGATGGCCGAGCGTATCGTTGATGCTCTTGAAGCGATCGAGGTCCATGAACAGCACACCCACACGCCGCCCGTTCCGCTTGGCCTGCTGGACGGCCATGTTCAGCCGGTCCAGGCACAACGCACGATTCGGCAGATCCGTAAGCGTGTCGTGGTGCGCGAGATGGCTGATCCGCCGCTCGTTGTCCTTGCGTTCGCTGATATCGAGGAAGGTGGCGACGAAATGGATGACCTCGCCACGCGCGTTGCGTACCGCGTTGATGACCACCCATATCGGGAAGGTCTCACCGTTTTTTCGCCGGATCCACTGTTCGCCCTGCCAGGATCCGCGGGCGCGGGCGGTTCCCCAGACTTGTTCGAAAAAGTTGTCGGAATGATGGCCGGAACGCAGGAAGTCCGGCTGTCGCCCGATTACCTCGGAGTATTCGAACGACGTGGTCCGCAGGAACGCGCGGTTGACCGTGACGATCTCGCGTTCGGCGTTGGTCACCATGATGCTCTCCGAGGACGCCTCGAACACCTTGGCCCACAACTCCAGGCGCGACTCCATCTGCTTGATGCGGCCGATCGGGGCAAACGTCGTCAATACTGCGTCCTGGTCCTGATAGTTCAGCCGCCGCGCCGACAGCAGTGCCCAGCGATCCTCTCCCTGTCCATGCCAAAGCGCCTCGAATTCATCGACTCGGCCGCGGTCCGCCAATTGCTGAAAAAACTGCGCGCGCATCGGACGTGTCAGGCCGCGGAGCCATGGGTCCGCCGACCGGTCCTGCAACCATTCCCGGGCCGGCGCGTTGGCGTGCAGGATCTCGTGCTTCGGGATTGCGGTCACCATCAGTGGCATCGGGATGGCTTCGAGCAATTCCCGCTGCGCCGCAGCCGCGCGAGCACTGGCCGCCAGTTCCTGCTGGACGAGGCGGAAGCGGTCGAGTTGCCCGAGCATGCTGTTGAACGCATCGACGAGGCGACCGAGTTCATCGCCTGACGTCCAGTTGGCACGCAACGAATAATCCGCCGTCCGGCTGACGTCGCCGGCCACGGTGGCAAGACGGCGGATCGGCAAGGCGATCATCCGGGCGACGAAATAGACGACCGAAAGTATCACCAGCAACAGCAACGCCGCGGCCCCCAGATGCCACCACATCCGCGAGAAAAGCCTGTCGATGCGCGCTACCAGGAGCCCGTCCAGCGCCGTGCCGGCATCGTCCCAAGCCAGTCGCAAGCTGTCCATCACGGGGCGGCTTCGCCCTTTCGGATTTCCGGCTCGGAATCTCCGTCCGACTGGCTGAGCGCTTCGCGCCGCGCTGCCGTACGCAGCGCTTCAATGGCCGCCAGAAGGCGCCCCCGGGATGGGTCAAGCGCCCTCTTCAGTGCGCTGTCACCCGCGGCGACGGCTTCCGCATAGTCGGACGCCATGTTGTGGGTCAGCGCATCCAGCCGTCCCTCGACGATCAGGTATTCGGTTTGCCGCTGCCGGCGAATCTCGGCCGAATTCGCCAGCCTGACCGCGAGCGCTTTCTCCGCCAGTCGCGCGGCAACGTCGAACAACTCGGGAAAGCGCAGGACCACCAGCGACATGGTGTAATAGCTGTCGAGATCGGGATCGAGGATCAGGCTCGAATGGTTTCCGATCCGCGTCACCAAGGCCTGCATGGCAGGCGCCAGGCGTTGCGCCCGCCACGGCGTCGGATCTGGCTGCTTTTCCGCCAGACGTAGCTTGTCGGCCAGTTGCAGCGCCAGATCGTGGCTCCCCAACGCCCTGCCGTGTTCGCGCTCGGCGTCAAGAACGCGCTCGGCTCCTCCGTCAGGTGCCGGCGCCCGTATCGGCAGAATGATGTCGCGTACCGCGCTGATGTAGGCGTTGCCAGCAATTTCCTTGCGTGCAAAGTCGATAGCGATGAATTTCTCGTTGATCAGAATCGACGAGACGAAAATGACTGCCGACAAGTCAAGGACGTAAATCAGCACCAGCTTGCGGCTGACGCTCAATGTTCCGATCAACCGCTGGATAAAACCGAACATTCCCTGAACCCTGTTCTCATTGAATTTCCAACCACCTTGGCGAACGGTGCGTTCGCCAGAGCAACGAGGGTCGTCAGCCGCCGCAGTTTTTTAGAACGCCGTCCGCTTCGAGGCGATCCAGCCAGTCGCGAAGTTGCGTCGCCAGTTCGCCGCTCGCCGCCACCAGGGCACTCACACCTCCCGATGCATTGGCAGAGGCGGCGGGGGTTTGCACACGCAAATGCTGACTGGCCACGATCCGCCGCTTCCCGTCCACCACATCCACCTTTCCCTGGACGATCGCATGGCTGATCTGCGGCGTTTCGAACAACTGCGAAAACTCATGAAGCGACAGTCGAGTCACACACGAAGTCACCGCGCCCCCGTTGGCGGCAACGAGCCCGGCTTTCTGGAGCAAATACTGGGCCAGCAGCGACGCAGGCTGGCTCGCCCAACGGCTTTCCGCGTACTGGCGGCGTTTGAGCGGTTCGTCATAGGCCAGCCGGTAGGTGATACTTGGTGCATCGAGCCAGGGCGCCGCCCTGACTTCGAGCGCCATCTGTCGTCCGCTATTCGCCGAGGCATTCGATGCCGTTGCTGCCGGCGGACCAAAATCGTATACGGAAACGATCGCACCGGACCGGGGTGTTCCCGCGCAGCCGGCAAGCGTCGCAAGAACAATCAGAAGCAATGGTTTCATCATTTGATCCGTTCTTTGGCGGGCGCCACGAATCCGGACTCACCCGGACCGGGCTCGACGTTCCGGCGACCGAAAATCAGGCTTTGCGGCGATTCCTCGAGCATCTGGAGCACGCGGCCGAGTTGGTTCGAGGTTGACGACAGTTCCGTGGTCAGTTCGTTGAGCCTTGGCGCCAATGCGCCGAAACCATCGCTCTGGGAATCCCCCAGCGCTGTTTCAAATTTCTCGCTGGCCGATTTCAGGCTGGCCACCAGATTCCGTGCCTCGGCAAAGAAAGGACCGGCTTGGGCAGCGGTCTGTTCGGCATGCATCAAGGCGGAATTTACCCTGGCCATGTTTTCCGCGCTGAGAAGTTGCTCCAGACGCGCCGTCGTTTCGCGGGCATGGCGGGTGCTCGCTTCTATATGATTCAGTGTTTGCGTCAACAATTGGCGATTTTCCGGCCGCAGCAGGTCGTTCACCCCCGACAGCAGGTCGCGCGCCTGGCGCAAGGTTTCGCTGCCCGCATCGCTCAGTTCCTGGACGAAGGAATCCTGCATGGCGATCCGCGCCGGATCGCTCTTGTCACTGTTCAGCACCTCGCCGCCCCGGCCCGAATCTTCCAGCAGGATATGGGCAATCCCTGTCACGCCCTGATAACCAAGTCGCGCGACGGTACTGCGTGTGATCGGGATATCCCGACGAACGCTGATGGTAATCAGCGTATTCAATGCATCTGCCGGATCGAGTTGGATCATCTCCACTTTGCCAACCCGGATACCGCGAAAACGCACCTGCGCCTGCAGATTGAGTCCGGTGACATTCCTTCGGGTTTCGACGACATAGGTGCGGGTGTCCTCGCTTCGGCCGCTGAACCACCACAGCGACGCCACGGCGGCCGCGCCGAGCAGCAGCAGGAACAGTCCGGCAATCAGCGCGTGCGCTCGGTTTTCCATGCGTATCCTCGCGTCAAAGCCGCCGGCGCATGACCGACCGGGCATGCTCGGAACAGAAGAAGGTCTTTATGAACGGATGATCCACGTCAAGCACCTCGGCGGGTGAAGCATCAGCGATGATACGCTGCCCGGCAAGTACGGCAACGCGCGTCGCCAGTCCCGCCAGCGTATCGAGGTCGTGCGTGACCATCGCCACGGTGAATCCCAGCTGCTTTTGCAGCGTCCGGATCAGTTGAACGAAGTTGTCCGCCAGGTCAGGATCGAGCCCGGCGGTGGGTTCGTCGAGGACGAGCAGTTCAGGTTCAAGCGCCAGTGCCCGTGCCAGCGCGACACGCTTGATCATCCCCCCCGACAGTTCGGCGGGCATCAGCATCGCGTGGCGCGGTTCGAGTTCGACCATTGCCAGTTTCATGAAGACCAGATCATGGATATGGCTTTTGTCAAGAATCCGCAGCTCCCGCAAAGGGAAGGCGATATTGTCGAACACGTTCAATGCCGAAAAAAGTGCGCCTTGCTGGAATAGCATGCCAAAACGCCTTCGCACGTCGCGCCGCACCCGAGGGTCGGGATCGAGCACGGCTTGACCGAACAACCGGACTGTCCCGTGCGTGGGCGCCAGCAGGCCGACAATCTCGCGCAGCAACGTCGTTTTCCCGCTCCCTGAACCGCCGACCAGGCAGAGGATGTCGCCTGTACGGACATCGAGGTGGATGTCATCGTGGATCACCACCTTGCCAAAACGCGTGGTCACACCGCGCAATTCGATCGCCGGCGTCATCAGCTATAGCCCGGGCATGCCGATGCGACGGGTCAGTACCGCGAAAACGGCGTCAACGATGATCACCACAGTGATTGCCGCCACCACCGACGATGTCGTTCGGGACGACAGGCTTTCCGTATTCGGCCGCACCTTCAAGCCGAAGTGACACGCGATGAGGGCAATCAACAGCCCGAAGCAGAATCCTTTGCCGATGCCGATCCAGACGTTCGCCACCGGCACCACCTTCGGCAGGGTACTGATGAAATAGCCGTAAGCCAGCTCCATCTCCAGATTCGCCGAGACCATGCCGCCGAGGATGCCGGCTGCGGAGCACCACACCACCAGCAGCGGCATGGCCACCGCCAAGGCAGCCACCTTCGGCAGGACGAGGCGAACGGTCCGCGAAATGCCCATCGTCGCCAGGGCGTCGATTTCCTCGGTCACCCGCATGACCCCGATCTGCGCAGTCATCGCGGAACCGGAACGCCCGGCCACCAGCACGGCGACGATCACCGGCCCGAGTTCGCGAATGACGCTGATTCCGAGGAGATTGACGATGAAGATATCGGCACCGAAGGTCTTGAGTTGCAACGACGAAAGGTAGGACAGCACGACGCCGATCAGAAAGCCGACCAGCGCCGTCACCGGCAGCGCCAGCGCACCGCTCTTGTACAAGGTCGCCGAGAACTCCCGCCAGGGGATTTCGCGCGGATGCGCACAAAGATAGACGATATCCAGCGCCAGTTGACCGATCAGCGCGGTCATGTCCCGAGCGTTCTTTCCTGCAGCCAGCATCAGCCAGCCCAGGCGCGCCAGCCAGATCAACGGCGAGAAAGGTCGCTGGGAAGCCAGCGCCGGCGATATTGCCGCAGCCCGTGCGAGGATCGCCTGCTGTTCGTCGCTGGCCACCAGCGTAGTCGGCCAGTGCCTTCCCCACGCCTGCCACAGCACAACGGCCCCCGCGCTGTCGAGACGCGACACGCCCGACATTTCCCACGCCGCACCTCGTGCCGCGAAATCGCGAAGTTGTGCCTGCAATGTTTCCAGCGGCACCGGCAGCCGGCTCAAAGTCCAGTCGCCCGAGAGTCGAACGATTCCTGTCCCGGGCGTCTCACTAAACTCCACGGCGGCCGTGGCCATCCGGCTACTCCTGCGCGACTGTTGCCGAACGCCGCCGCAGGCGCAGTTGCCAGCCGACCTTTTCCCAGCTTTGCGCCTCTTCGGCCAGCGCGCCAGCGGTCAGCGGATTCTCCTGCAGCCATTTGGCTGGAATTTCGATCTGGAACCCGGACGCAGAGGCCTTGACCAACAACGGCGGCTGGAGCAGATCATCGCGCGAACGATGCAGCAAGGCCGCCACGCGGATACAAAAAATCATCCGCCACAGCGGATCTGCCGACGGAATCAACGGCAGCTTTTCCATTTTGCCGCGCTGCGCCAGGACCAGCAGCGACAGTTTTTCCTGGTCCTTCTTGGAAAAACCCGGCATGTCGGCACTACCGATAATGTAGGCGCCATGCTTGTGGAACCCGCCATGCGCGATGGAGATGCCGATCTCGTGCAGCCCGACGGCCCAGCGCAGAAAACGCACTTCGCTTTCGTGCTCGGGTTGGTCGATCGGCACAAGTTGCCCGAGCAACTGCAAGGCAGTTCGCTCAACACGCGCGACCTGCTTGAGATCGACCTGATAGCGCCGCTGGAACTGCTGCACCGTGGTGTCGCGCATGTCGTGCTGATGGAATCGCCCGAGCAGATCATAGAGGACACCAAGCCGCAACGCTCCCTCGGCATACACCATGCGCGCCAGCCCCAGGGTCGAGAAAACAGCGCAGAGGATCGCCACGCCGCCGGCGAACACCGGCGCACGATCGGCACGCAGTCCACCCAGTTTCAATCCGGCCGCTGACCCCGCGCGGATCAGTTGGGATTTGAGCTTGTCCAGCCCTTCGCGCGTGATGCCCGTCGCGCCATCCGGGTTGAGATTGTTGATCTCAAGGATATCAGCGACGGCCTTGGCCGTCCCGGAGGAAGCAACCGCCTCGGTCCAGCCGAAAACCCGGTAATCGTTGGCGATGATTTCGATCTGCCGCGCCGCGGCGACCTCGGCCTCGAAGAACCGCTTCTTGTCGATCTTGCCGTCAGGAAAATAACGCAGGGAGAAACTGACGCAGCCCATGAACAGCGATTCCATGAGCAGCGGCTCGACCTTCTTGCCGATGACGAATTCCGTTGAACCCCCACCGATATCCACCACCAGGCGCTTCTGCCGGGTCGGCGGCATGGCGTGCGCCACGCCGATGTAGATCAGGCGCGCTTCTTCGCGGCCGCCGATGATTTCGATGGGGAAGCCGAGTGCAGCCTCGGCCTTCTGGAGGAACAGGGCGGCGTTCTTCGCCACGCGCAGCGTATTGGTGGCCACCGCGCGCACGGCCTGCGGCTGGAAACCACGCAGACGCTCGGCGAAACGACTCAGCGTCTCCAGTCCGCGCTGCTGCGCCTCATCATTGAGGATTTTTTCGCGGGACAGTCCGGAAGCCAAGCGCACCGGTTCCTTTAGCGAATCGAGAGGATAGATCTGGTTCTCCACGACCCGGCCCACCTCCAGCCGGAAGCTGTTCGAACCAAGATCGACAGCCGCAATCTGTTCGTATCCCATCGAATTCCTTTCTCTTTCGCGTCTCAACACTATCGACGGGCGATTTTATCATCGCCCCTTCCGGCGCTTCCGCGAGTTTGAGGTCGCTGCAGGAGACCTCTCAGCGCAGCGCATCGATCAACGCCGGAACGATCTCGAAGAGATCGCCGACAAGGCCGTAGTCAGCAACCTGGAGAATCGGCGCATCGGCGTCCTTGTTTATCGCCACGATGACCTGACTGTCCTTCATCCCGGCGAGGTGCTGGATCGCTCCGGAGAGACCTACGGCAATGTACAGTCGAGGCGCGACCACCTTGCCGGTCTGCCCGATTTGCAGGTCGTTCGAAACGAAGCCGGCATCGACCGCGGCCCGGGTTGCGCCGATCGCGGCATCGAGCTCCTGCGCCAGGGGTTCGAGCAGGGCGATGAAGTTCTCCCGGCTTCCCAGCCCTCGCCCGCCGGCCACGACGACATCGGCCGATCCGAGCTCCGGTCGGCCGGTACGTGTCAATTGCCGCCCCACCACGCGAGACAAGCCACAGTCGGATACCGCCTCAACGGGTTCGATCGGCGCCGCGCCGCCCTCATCTGATGCATCGAACGCCGAGACGCGCACAGTGATCACCTTGACCGGATCAAAAGACTGCACCGTCTGCGTGGCGTTACCCGCATAAATCGGCCGCGAGAACGTATCGACGCCCAGAACGCCGATGACTTCGGAAATCTGCGCCACGTCGAGCACGGCAGCGACGCGCGGCATCACACTCTTGCCCATGCTCGTCGCTGCAGCAAGCACGTGACTGTAACCGGACGCAACGGCGAGAACCTGACTGGCAAGGTTTTCCGCGGCAGGCTCACGGAAATGCGCCGCCTCCACCCAAAGGACGCGGGAAACACCGGCCAGCCGCGACGCATTTTCCGCCACCGGGCGGCACGCGTCGCCGATTACGAGGATGTCGATGTCTCCACCTAACTGACGGGCAGCGGTCAAAGCGCTCCGCGTTGCCGGATCGAGGGTGTCGTTGTTGTGTTCGGCAAGCAGCAGCACTCTCACGCGATCACTCCCCTCGAAGACAACGCAGCAACCAGTTCGGCGACATCGGCAACACGTCGTCCAGCCGCGCGTGCCGGCGGTTCACAGACCTGTATCGTCTTGAGCCGGGGAGTGACGTCGACCTGCAAGAACTCCGGGGTAACGGTGTCGAGTGGTTTTCTCTTGGCCTTCATGATGTTCGGCAACGTGACGTAGCGCGGTACGTTCAGGCGCAGGTCCGCCGTGACGATAGCCGGCAGGAGGCACTCGACCGTCTCCAGACCGCCATCGACCTCCCGCGCCACCGTCAACCGGTCACCCGATACCGTGAGCTTCGAGGCGAAGGTAGCCTGCGACCAGCCGAGCAGCGCCGCCAGCATCGGCCCCGTCTGGCTGGCATCGTCGTCCGTTGCCTGTTTGCCGCAGAGCACCAGCTTCGGCTGCTCGCGCTGACACACCGCCTTGAGCAGCTTCGCAACCGTCAGCGGTTGCAATTCCGCACCGGTTTCGACGAGAACCGCTCGATCCGCGCCGAGCGCCAGCGCCGTGCGCAAGGTATCCTGACATTGCGCCGCCCCGGCGGACACCACGACGACTTCGGTGGCCACGCCCGATTCCCTCAGGCGAACCGCTTCTTCGACCGCGATTTCGTCGAAGGGATTCATTGACATCCGGACGTTGGCCGTCTCGACGCCGGAGCCATCGGCACGGACACGTACCTTGACGTTGTAGTCGACCACCCGTTTGACCGAAACGAGAATTTTCATGAGTATCCCCGATCATGCTTGGCACGGCGATTCGCCGGCCCCGCGTTGGCGGATTGTAAATGATCGTCGAACCGGCCAATGCCGCCAATGACAAAGGCGGCCGTTGCCGCCTTTGTCGGAAGGAAACAAGAAACCGGAACCGCTTATTTCGCGACGATATCGCGGGTGTCCCGGGCGATGACCAGTTCCTCGTTGGTCGGCACGACCATGACCTTGATCGGCGAATCCGGCGTCGAAACCACCACCTCCTGCCCGCGCACGTTATTGGCCTGGGCATCCAGCTTGATGCCAAGAGTCGTCAGGCGCTCGACCACCGATGCACGGAAGGCTATATCGTTCTCGCCGATGCCACCGGTAAACACGATGGCGTCGACGCGCCCGAGCTGGATGGCGTAGGCGCCGATGTATTTGAGCACCCGGTGACGCAAGACATCGATGGCCAGTTTGGCGCGCGAGTTACCCTCCACAGCAGCCTTCTGCAAATCGCGCATGTCGGAGCTCACACCGGAAATGCCCAGCAGGCCGGATTTCTTGTTCAGCGCATTGTCGATGTCGGCAAACGACATGTTGACATTCGCTGCCAGGTAATTCGGGATACCCGCATCGACGTCGCCACAGCGCGTGCCCATGACGATCCCCTCGAGCGGCGTCATGCCCATGCTTGTATCGTATGACTTGCCATCCTTGACCGCGGTAAACGACGAGCCGTTGCCCATATGGCAGGTGATGCAGTTGAACCGGTCCTTGTCGATGCCGAGAATCTGCGCGGCGCGCTCCGAAACGAAGCGATGTGACGTGCCGTGGAATCCGTAACGCCGGACGTGATGCTTCTCGTACCACTCGTACGGCAGCGCATAGATGTAGGACTCCGGCGGCATCGTGGCGTGGAACGAGGTATCGAAGACACCGACGTTGGGCACGCCCGGGAGCGCCTTCTGCATGGCTTCGATCCCGGTGATGTTCGGCGGATTGTGCAGGGGCGCGAGCGGAATGTTCTCCTTGAGGGCGTCGATCACGGCGTCGGTGATCAGGACCGAACCGGAAAACTTCTCGGCGCCGTGGACGACGCGGTGGCCGATCGCAGCGATGTCCGACAGCGACTTGATGACACCGACTGCGGGATCGATCAGCTTGTTGAGGACCATTTTGATGGCCACCTCATGATCGGCGATGTCCGCAGTCTCCTTGATCTTCTCGCCGCCCGCCGGCTCGTAGGCCAAAACCGAATCCTTCATGCCGATACGCTCGACCAGACCGACCGCGACGCGATGTTCGTTGGACATGTCGAGCAACTGGTATTTGAACGAAGAACTGCCGCAATTCAAAACGAATACGTACATTGTGTTTTATCCCCTGAAATCAACCCCGAACAAAGAAAGCCGCCCGGAATCCACCTCTCCGCACGGCTGCCACACTGCATTTTCAACCTCACAAACGACCAGAACGTGACCGACCGGAAACACCGCCTATGTTAGATCGCGGCGCAAGGCACGGTCGATTCAACCGACCGGCTTTTGCGCGCTTATCGCGCACCCAACGTTGATAATCGCGCTGATCCACTGCAACAGGCTACTCAAGCGTATCAACTCCCATGAGCGTCCGGAGGCGCCAGGTTGCAGCCATGCCAGCGAACCATCAATTCATATTATGAAACAGTATTTTATATAGTGCAATATTAGATATTTCAGTGGCTTGCGCGTTCGCAAAACCCTACAAACAACTAGATTTAGCGTTTTTCTTGCCTTGTAAAACTATATATAGTAGCTTTACACCCTGTTTCGCACGTCGATTGTCGATGACAAACAGCTTGACTGACATCGAGTCAACCTCGGACGGCGGTATTTCCGCGGGCATTTCTACCCAAAAGCAACAACCGAACACGCAATAAAAGAAAGGCAAACAATGAGCGAGAACGCGCAGCAACTATCCCTGACTGAAATCGCGGAAGTTCCCGAATTCGCGCCACTGGGCGAGCAGGAAATTTCGGTCGAGGTCCTGATCGAAAAATACGCCAAAGGAGCAGAAACCAGCGTGCACGATGTGCGTCGCCGGGTCGCCAAGGCGCTGGCGGCGAACGAAGAGGAAAAGGTCCGCGCTAAATGGGAAGAGCGCTTTCTCTGGGCGCAGGAGAATGGCTTCGTTCCGGCCGGCCGGATCAACTCCGCCGCCGGCACGCCTCTGGCCGCCACGCTGATCAACTGCTTCGTGCAACCAGTCGGCGACTCGATCGTCGAAGTTGTCGACGGTCGGCCCGGCATCTACAGCGCCTTGGCGGAAGCGGCAGAAACGATGCGCCGCGGCGGCGGCGTCGGTTACGATTTTTCCTCGATCCGCCCGCAGGGCGCGCAAGTCAAGGGGACGCAGTCACGCGCCTCCGGTCCGGTGTCGTACATGCGTGTGTTCGACCGTTCCTGTGAAACCGTCGAATCTGCCGGCGCGCGCCGTGGTGCGCAAATGGGTGTGCTGCGTTGCGACCATCCGGACATCGAGTTGTTCATCCACGCCAAGGATCATGGCGACCTGACCAATTTCAACGTTTCGATCGCCGTCACCGACGAGTTCATGAAAGCCGTCGAGGTCGACACTGACGTGGAACTGGTGCATCGCGCCGAACCGAACTCCGACATGAAAGCGGGCGGCGCCTTCCAGCGTGAGGACGGTCTGTGGGTCTATCGCAAGGTCCGCGCACGCGACCTGTGGGACCAGGTCATGAAGTCGACCTACGACCATGCAGAACCGGGCATCCTGTTCCTCGACCGCATGAACAAGGATAACAACCTGTATTACTGCGAAGTCATCGAGGCCACCAATCCCTGTGCCGAACAGCCGTTGCCACCCTACGGTTGCTGCTGCCTGGGGTCAATCAACCTCACGCTGTTCGTCAAGCATTCCTTCAGCAACCAGGCCGAGTTCGATTTCGAAGCGTTCGGTGAAGTCATCAAGGTCTCCACCCGGATGCTCGACAACGTCCTCGACGTGACCGCCTGGCCGCTGGAACGCCAGCAGGAAGAAGCGCGCAACAAGCGGCGCATCGGACTCGGCTTTACCGGCCTGGGCGACACGCTGTGCATGCTCGGGTTGCGCTACGACCGTCCGGAAGCTTCCGCGATGGCCGCCCGCATCTCCGAATACATGCGCGACACGGCCTACCTTTCATCGGTCGAACTGGCCAAGGAGCGCGGCGCGTTCCCGCTGTTCAACTCGGAACTCTACCTCTCCGGAGGCAACTTCGCCTCCCGCCTGCCTTCCGAGATCAAGGCGGAAATCCGCAAGCACGGCTTGCGCAACTCGCACCTTCTGTCCATCGCGCCGACCGGCACGATCTCGCTGGCCTTTGCCGACAACGCCAGCAACGGCATCGAACCGCCCTTCTCCTGGACCTACAACCGCAAGAAGCGCATGGCCGACGGCACGATCAAGGAATACGCCGTCGAAGACTACGCCTGGCGGCTGTACAAGCACCTCGGCGGAGACACCGAGAACCTGCCGGACTACTTCGTCACCGCGCTGGAAATCTCCGCGGAAGCGCACAAGAACATGGTCGCCGCGGTCGCCCCGTACATCGACACCTCGATTTCCAAGACGGTCAACGTCCCGGCCGACTACCCGTACGACGACTTCCAGGGGCTGTACATGAGCGCCTGGAAGGCCGGGCTCAAGGGCCTCGCCACCTATCGCCCGAACAGCGTTCTCGGCGCCGTGCTGTCCGTAGAAACCGCCAAACAGACGGAAGAAAAGAAACAACCGCAGGATTTCGTCAGCGGCGACGCCAACCGCCGCCTGTCGATCAAGAACCTGCCGGCCCCGGTGCTTTCAAGCCTCCGCTGGCCGGGCCGCCCGAACCTGCCGGAAGGCAACATGGCATGGACCTACATGATCGACCACGGCCAAGGCAAGTTCGCCCTGTTCGTCGGCCATGTTGAGCAGGAAGGTCGCTCCTGGCCGTTCGAAGCCTGGGTCAACGGCCCGGCGCAGCCGCGCGGTCTGGGTGCTGTCGCCAAGACGCTGTCGATGGACATGCGCGCCAACGACTTCGGCTGGCTCAAGCTCAAGCTCGAATCGCTGGCCAAAACGCCCGACGGCGAAGGCTTCGACATGCCCTTCCCCCCGCACGGCGAACACAAGCGCATGCCGTCAGTCGTCTCGGCGATGGCCCGCCTGATCGAATACCGGGTCGAGCAGCTCGGCGCCTTCGCCAACGAAGGCCCGACCCCGGTTCTCGATGCCCTGTTCAGCCTGAAGGAGCCGAAAACCGGCACCGATGGCACATTGTCCTGGACCGTCGACATCTTCAACCCGGCGACGAACGAAGACTTCGTTCTCGGTCTCAAGGAAATCACCCTGCCCGACGGCGTCACACGCCCCTACTCGGTGTGGCTCTCCGGCAACTATCCGCGCGCGCTCGACGGTCTGACCAAACTGCTTTCGCTCGACATGCGAGTGCTCGATCCGGCCTGGATCGGCATGAAACTCCGCAAGCTTCTCGACTACCCGGAGCCTCTCGGCGATTTCATGGCCTTCGTGCCGGGGACCCGCAAGCAGCAAACCTATCCGTCGACGGTCGCCTACATCGCCAGCCTGATCATCCACCGCTACGCGATGCTCGGCATCCTCGATGAAAACGGTTTTCCGCTGCAGCAGATGGGCATCCTGGAGACGCCGACCAACAGCACCGCGCCCAAGCCCACGGCCGGGAAGCTGTGCGGCGAATGCGGCAATTTCACGATGATCCGCAAGGACGGCTGCGACTTCTGCACGGCCTGCGGTGCGGTGGGCAGCTGCGGCTAAGCAACCGTCGCCAACCTCGCAGACCGCAAAGCCCGCCGATGGAAACACGGCGGGCTTTGCTTTATCGATTCCGCCGATAGATCTTGATCCTTCATTTCATGGGACGATGACCTCTATCAGAATCGACATATTGACTCGATACTCCACGCATGCGAACTTGTCGCCACACAAAAACACCAGATGAGCACGGCGAAGCCGGCCATCCGGATACAATAACGGAAGGGTTGAATGGTACGGACGACACGGGTTGATAACGGCGTGGACGCCTCCACGTCTGACTGTCCCTCATGGCAGTGCAAGACAAGCAATGTCCTGCGAACTATCGAATCCTCGCCTGTTGCAGAAACACGGCAAAGGCATCCGCACAAGAATCCCTTCCCGGAATCAAAGTAGAGCCGCTTTGAATTCCTTTACTGCGTTTGCAGAAAAGTCGGTGCATTGCCCGACGTTTTTTGAACCATGAAGACGTCATCGGAAATCATCCGGAACGTCAACAAACAGGAAAAGGATTGTCTCCATGTCAGAACACGCCAAAGACGGAACCGTCGTAGCCGACCATTCCCGGCCGAAGGGCGAATACAAGATGATGATCCTGCTGCTGATCATCTGCGTCGCGCTTTTTGTCGACTCCCTGCGTAGCGAGGGCATCTTCCAGGGACACAGCGCCGGCCCGGGGAGCATCCCGCAACTCGTCGGTGGATTGACCATCCTGATGATCCTCGGCCTGGCGATCCAGTTTTTCCGGCAGGGCTACAAGGAAGGCAGCCTCAAGGATCTGGCACATCACCTTTTCGACCGCGAGGTGGTCATCCTGATGGTGACGTTGACCATCTACGGATTCATCGTCGAGGCCATCCATTTCGTTCCGGCAACGTTTCTCTTCCTCGTAACGACCATGTACCTGCTGGATCCGAAGAAATTCTGGCTCAAGGTCCTCGTGTCCGCCGGAACGCTCGCTGCGCTGTATCTCATCTTCTCGACCCTGTTCCGGGTCGTTCTGCCCTGACCCCGCAAGAGGAAAGAACATCATGTACAACGGTTTGGAAGGCATCATTCAGCCATTCATGAGTCTCGGCCTGATCGGCTGGATCGCCGGCGGAACGCTCGTCGGCCTCTACGTGGGGGCGATTCCCGGCCTGTCGGTAACGATGGCCGTATCGCTGCTGATTTCGTTCACGTTTTCCTGGGAAGTGCTCCCGGCGCTGGCCGTCATGGTCGGCATCTACACCGGAGGCGTCTATGGCGGTGCCCGCTCCGGCATCCTGCTCAACATCCCCGGCGCGCCTGCCGCGGTTGCCTCCACCTTCGACGGCTTCCCGCTGGCGAAGATGGGCCTGGCCGGCCAGGCCATGGGCCTCTCGACCACGCAAGCGGTGATCGGCAACTTCTTCGGCATTCTCGTCCTGGCTCTGTTCGCCCCGCTCATTTCCCAGCTGGCCCTGGTATTCCAGGCGCGCGATTATTTCCTGCTCGCCTTCATGGGCCTGTTCCTGGTCGGCAGCCTCGCCGAAGGCAACATGCTCAAGGCGCTGATCGCCGCATTCATTGGCATCGTGGTCGGCTTGATCGGCATGGATCCGGAAACAGGTCAGGGCCGCATGACGTTCGATACGTTGAATCTGCTCGGCGGCATCCATTTCGTCGTGATCATGATCGGCACCTTCGGCATCTCGGAAGCGCTGATGCAACTGCAGACCAAGGCCGTGCCGGTCAAGCAGAGCATCTCGCGCATCACCCCGGAATGGTCGGCGGTCTGGGACAACATGTTCCTCACCCTGCGTGCCTCGACGATCGGCGTTGTGGTTGGCGCACTCCCCGGCACGGGAGGTGACATCGCTGCCCTGATGGCTTACGACCACGCCAAGCGGACGGTCAAGAACCCGTATCCGCAGCCGTTCGGACACGGCGCGTATCAAGGATTGATCGCTCCGGAAGCAGCCGCCAACGCCGCGATCGGCGGCGCCTTCGTCCCGATGATGACGCTGGGCATCCCGGGTGACTCGGTGACCGCCGTGCTGATCGGTGCGCTGATCATCCACGGCCTGCGCCCCGGCCCGATGCTGATGCGCGAGCAACCCGAGTTCTTCTGGTTCGTCGTCGGATCCTTGCTGGTCGCCAACGTCTTCCTCTACGTCTGGGGCATGACCGGCATCCGCGCGTTCAGCAAGATCGTCGAAATCCCGAAGCCTTACATCATCCCGATCATCGTCGTGCTGACCTTCGTGGGGGGCTATTCGATCCAGAACAGCATTACCGATATCTACTGGATGATCGGCTTCGGCATCCTCGGTTACTTCATGAAACGCTACGACTACCCGGTCGCCCCGCTGGTCCTCGGCGTGATCCTGACACCGATCATCGACGAGAACTTCCGGCGAGGTGTCCAACTGACGCGCGGCAGCGCCCCCGCCTTCTTCGAAGGGATGGTGACCAACACGGTATCACTGGTCATTCTTGCAATAATGCTGCTGACGGCCATCGTATCGAACCCCAAGATCATGGGCGCGATCCGGGGGCTCTTCGGCAAAAAAGAAGCCTGACCCGGGCAGGACGCATCGGGATGAGGATTTCGTGGTTTTTCGGCTTTGGCTGGACATCGATCGTTACCGTGGTCGCCTGCGGCATCGGCATCAACCTCCTCAGCGGCCCGGTGGTCTGGGCGCTGTATGTGCCCTTCCTGCTCGTCGCGCTGTACATGACCGTACGCTTCAGGCTCTATTCCACCCAGCCGTGGCGTCGTATCCACAGCCGTGTGATGATCGCCTTCGGCGATCTGGCGGAAGCCGAATACGATGCCGCCAAGAAGGAAAGTCGTGAGTACGATATCCGCGTTCCATGCGCAGGACTCGCCCAACACCTTTTTGGCGAAGACGGCGCCGCGATTTCAGCCCTGCTTCTGGATGAGAATCGGAAAACGTACTACAAAGAGCTGGCCACGGAGTTTCCCGAGATATTCCTGACCGGCGTCACGGAAGAACGGAAAGAAATCGTGCTCGGCGGCGTCTATCAGGATATCGAGACCAGCAAGCTCGGGCCGGACATCCTGATCGCCAGGGCGATCGAACAGAAGCATTCGCGCGCGGAGGCTGCCAACTACCTGCACGCGCTGATGCTCGGCAAAGTACGATAGAAAGGGACGAACGAGGCTCACAGCGATTCAGCAATTCTTCACACCAAGGCGATCGGATCGCCGGTGATTGATGATGGCGGCACCCAATCATTGAAATTTTCGTTGATTGGTTTTTTTCGACAAAGGAGAGACGCATGAGAATCATCAAGTGGTCAAAACTGGTTATTGCAGCGGGACTGATGGCGGCCGGCGTTGCCGGTGCAGCGGATTATCCCGAGCGGCCGATCAACGGCGTAATCGCCTGGGGTGCGGGTGGCGGCACGGACACCGTGACGCGTCTGTTGACCCCCATTGCCGAGAAAATTCTCAAGCAGTCGGTCATCCTGGCCAACCGCACCGGTGCAACCGGTGCCATTGCCGCACAAGCCGTTCATACATCCCCTGCTGACGGCTACACAGTAATGTACCACGCCGAAAATCCGCAGCTGTACCAGGTGCTTGGCCTCTCCCCGTTGAGCTACGACGACTTTGAGCCGGTTCTTCTCTCGGTTCAGGGGTCGACCGTCATCGTCGTGCCGAAGGACTCGCCAATCAAGAGCTACGAGGATCTGATCAAGGTAGCCAAGGCCGAGCCGGGCAAGCTGTCGATCGGCACCAGTGGCGTCGGCGGACAACCGTGGGTCACCTCGATGCTGCTGAAGAAAGTTGAAGGCGTCACTTTCAACCCGGTGGCTTTCCAGGGCGATGGCCCGCTGATTACCGCTTTGCTCGGCAAGCAGCTCGACGTCAGCGGCCTCGCCGTCGGCGCGGCCGTCCAGTACGTCAAGAACGGCGATGTGCGTGCGCTGGCTGTGATGAGCAGCAAGCCGAACCCGGCCATTCCGGAAGTTCCGTACATCACCAAGCTCAATCCGGCGTTTACCGAGTCGATGAAAGCCTCCGGCTTCTTCTATGGCGTGTTCGTGAAGAAGGGAACCCCGCAGCCGATCATCAACAAGCTGACCGAAGCCTACAAGTTCGCGCTCAACGACACCAAATTCGTCAACTACGCGATCAACAACGGCCTCGACGTCATCGGCCTGACCGGCAAGGAAGCCCGCGACTTCATGAACAACTGGCGTGCCCAGATGTCCTGGCTGATCTACGATGCCGGTGCCGGCAAGGAATCGCCCGAGAAGTTCGGCATCCCGAAGCCAAAGATGTAATCGCGTAGAATTACGCAACTCCCAATCCGGACGACGGGCGGTGCGAACCGCCCGTCGTTCTTTATTAAGCAACCGAACGCATGCCTGACCTCCCCATCCACGAACCGCTGGTTTTTGTCGATCTGGAAACGACCGGAGCCAACTTTGCCAACGACCGGATCATCGAAGTCGGCCTGATTCAGGTCGATCAGGAAGGCGTGCGTGAGTGGAGCACCCTCGTCGATCCGGGGCTGCCCGTCTCCCCGTTCATCACCGGGCTGACCGGCATCGACACGAAGATGGTTGAAGGCGCGCCAACCTTCGAGCAGCTGGCACCCGAGTTGCTGGAGAAACTGCGCGGTCGACTCTTCATCGCCCACAACGCCCGCTTCGACTACGGTTTTCTCAAGCACGAGTTCCGGCGCATCGGCATCGCTTTTCGCGCGACCAGCCTGTGCACGGTCAAACTCTCGCGCAAGCTCTTCCCGGGACATCACCGGCACAGCCTGGACACGCTGGTCGAGCGTTACGGCATTGCCACCGGCGACCGCCATCGCGCCCTCGCCGACGCCCGCGTGCTCTGGGACCTCTGGCAGCACTGGCACGCGTTGTTGCCTGCGGAAACGATCCGGAACGCCGTCGAACTGATCACCGGCCGTCCCGAGCTCCCGTCGCAGCTCGATCCGGCACTGCTCGACGACCTCCCCGAGGCGCCCGGCGCCTACGCCCTGTTCGGCAAGGAAGGCGAACTGCTGCTCGCCAAACGCGCCACGAACATCCGCCAGCAGGTCTTTACGCACTTCGCTCCGGCCAAGCGCGATACGGCGCTCGTGCGCGACACCTGGCGCATCGAATGGCGCGAAGCCGCCGGAGAATTGGGCGCCCGGTTGCGCGAGTTCGAGCTGACCGCCGCGCTAAGCCGACCACACGACGACCTGTGCTCCTGGCAACTGGTCTGCCACGGCGACGGTGATTTCCGCCCGGCGCTGGTATTCGCCCGCGATGTCGACTTCACCCACACCGAAAACCTGTTCGGCCTTTACCAATCGCGGCGCGAAGCGGTGCACGCCTTGCGCAAGCTGGCGGAGGCACACCGCCTGTGCCACCATCAGGTCGGTCTTGGCAATAACAAGCCCGGCGAACCCTGCATCGCCTACAAGCAAAAGACCTGTCGCGGCGCCTGCATCGGCAAGGAGCCGCTTTCCCTGCACAGCACCCGGCTGATGACCGCGCTGGCCAAACACCGGATACACCCCTGGCCCTACCCCGGCCCGATTACCCTGATCGAGCGCGACGAGTTCGGCATGCGCGAAGACGTCCACGTGATCGACGCCTGGGGTTACCTCGGCACGGCGCACGACGAGGCGACGCTCCAAGGCATTATCGAGAATTGCCGCACCAACACCGGATCCCGCTTCGACCCGGATATCTACCGGATTGTCGGAAAATATATAAAAGAAGGAAGGCTCAAAGTCGTCCCGCTCACGCTCTGAAAAACCTGTCAGGCAGTTAGGTGGCGACCTCGGTGTTACTGGCGGTTTGCCGTAATTTCCTCTACGGGCGACCGCCCCCCCCCACGGCCCATGACATAGCTTGTATAACAAGAAGAATATCCTTTATGGATATTCCATGTGCAATTACAACGGCGTACAATCCCGGTCTTTGCTTACTCCGCCGAGCCGCCCAGTGCCTGCCCTTGCCGCCTCATCCGCTCTCGACACTCTCCGCGCCTCAGGCATTGCCCTCTTCACCCAGCACCGGCGTCTTCTCCGGCTCCGTTTTTCTCCTGATTCCGGCCTCACTTCCGAGAGCCTCCTCCCCCACCGCCTGCACGGCGACGAGGGCCTTTCCGTCGGCTACCGCTACACGTTGGACTGCCTCGCCCCCGACACCCGTCTCGAACTCAAGAGCCTGCTCGGCCAGCCGGTCGAAATCAGCCTGTTGTTGCCCGACGGCGGCGAGCGCCTCTGCACCGGCCTCGTCACCCGCGCCGACCAGGTCGGCGCCGACGGCGGCTTCGGCCTCTTCACCCTCACCCTCGAACCCGCCCTGGCGCTCCTCGCCCACCGCCGCAACAGCC
This sequence comes from Gammaproteobacteria bacterium, assembly GCA_029289235.1. Lineage (GTDB taxonomy): Bacteria > Pseudomonadota > Gammaproteobacteria > Burkholderiales > Rhodocyclaceae > Propionivibrio. Next base: position 1,256 of record JARFTZ010000008.1, on the reverse strand, counting down.
GCGTCTGGCAGGACAAGACCGTCCCCGAGATCGTCGCCGCCCTCTTGCGCGAACACCAGAGCACCCACCCCGCCTTCCGCCGCAGCTTCACCTTCCGCGACGCCACCCGGCAACGCTACCCGATCCGCTCCTACTGCCTCCAGTACCGCGAAACCGACCTCGCCTTCCTCGAACGCCTCCTCGCCGAAGAAGGCATCGCCTACCGCTACATCCACGGCCCGGACCCGGAACGCTCCCTGCGCAGTGCTGACGACCGGACTGACGCCCCCGCCGACGATCGCGTTCCCGCCCACACCCTGGTCCTCTTCGACGACAACACCACCCTGCCGTTGCTCACCGCCGAACAGCCCCTCGGCCGCACCGGCGCCACCCGCCCCACCGCGATCCGCTTCCACCGCACCGCCGGCGTCGAGACCGACGACGCCCTCGATGTCTGGCACGGCACCCGGCAGTTCCGGAGCGGCAAAAGCACACTGCTTTCCTGGGACTACAAGACTGTTGCCGCCCACGTCGGCGACGACGACTCCGTCATCGCCCAGGGCGAGGCCGGCGACCCCGCCAGTCTCGCCCTCGAAGACTACGACCCGCAGACCCTCTACTACGGCAGCGACCCGGATGAAATGGCCCGCTACGCAAACCTGCGCCAACAGGCCAAGGACCGCGCCACCAAGACCTTCACCGGCGAAGGCAGCGTCCGCCGCCTGATCGCCGGCGGCTGGTTCCCGCTCGCCGACCACCCCCTGCACGACGCCGACGGCGAAGAAGACCGCCAGTTCCTCGTCACCCGGCTGACCTTCGCCGCCACCAACAACCTCCTGCCCAAAGACGCCGACCCCTTTCCGCTGCCAGCAGACAGCTTTCTCGCCCCCGAGAAGGAAACCGCCCACGGCACCACCCCCTACCGCGCCACCTTCGAAGCGATCCGCAAACCGACCCGCTTCGTGCCCGACTACAGCCGCACCGCCCACCAGAAACCCACCGCCCCCGGCGGCACCACCGCTACCGTCGTGGGGCCTGAAGGCGAAGAAATCTTCACCGACGAACACGGCCGGATCAAGCTCCAGTTTCACTGGCAACGGAAACAGGACCACCCCGACGGCGGCGCCGACCGCGACGAGCGCTCCAGTACCTGGGTGCGTGTCGCCAACCCCAGCGCCGGCGCGGCGTGGGGCACGCAGTACATCCCGCGCATCGGCCAGGAAGTCCTCGTCAGCTTTCTGGAGAACGACATCGACCGCCCGGTCGTCACCGGGGTG
>JARFTZ010000007.1 GCA_029289235.1 Gammaproteobacteria bacterium | reverse complement strand
AATCAGGTAGGGATACGCTTCATCGAGCGGACGATTGGCAAACTTCGCCAACACCTCATCCAGTCCCTTGTTGATGGCGCTGATCGAACTGGCCGAGAAGCTGTGACCGCACAGTTCTTCGGTAATCGCCTTGACCTTGCGCGTCGAGACGCCTTGCACGTACATCTCGGCCAGCGCCGCCACCAGCGCTTTCTCGCTGCGGGCATAGCGCTCAAACAGCTCCGTCGAGAATTCTCCGCCGCGATCCCGCGGGATGCGCAGTTCCAGTTTGCCGATCCGGGTGACCAGGCTGCGGCCGTAGTAGCCGGCTCGGTAGCCACTTCTCGCTTCCGTGCGTTCGCCCGACGACGCTCCCAGAAACTCGGTCATCTCGCCTTCCAGAACTTCCTGTAGCGCTTCTTTCATCAGCGCCTTGATCAAATCACGGTCGCCTGCCACCGCTTCCGCCGCCGACAACTTCGTATTACGCTCTTTCGTGGTCATGATTTGCCCTCCCAACGGGGTTAAGGTCGATCTGCACAATCAACCTCTTACCATGACCACCTCTCCGCTTTCTAGCGCCGATGCTTTTGCACATAAGACGGCACACTACCGCGTTCGGGCAGAAAAACGAGCTGGCAGGTGCCCTTGATTGTTCGTCCGTCAGGCGTGGTTGTCTCGACCGCGGTGCCCGGCGCCTTGTCCTTGCACAGGCTGGCGTCGAAATGCGGTGGCGGACCCTTGTGGTCGCGCGGGGGCGGTGGCAGGCCTTCGTGTGCGCAGGCGGTGAAGGCAATGGTCGATGTCAATATCAGTAAAGCGGGGCGAAGTGCTTTCATGGGATTCTCCTCAGAATGGTCGTTATCGGGCAGTGCCGCGTGCGGTAATGCCGTGTGACTATTCTGTGGCGATCCCCTGTAAATGGCGTTAAACCGGCAGCCAATTACCGGGATTTACCCCGGCATGATTACTGGTAGCGCAGCGCCTCGATCGGGTCGAGCGCAGCAGCCTTGCGCGCCGGGTAGAAGCCGAAGAAAACGCCAACGCCCGCAGCGACCGCGAAGGCTACGAGCACGGCGCCACCGGAGATGACGATGACCATGTCGGTCAGCCGGTTGACCAGCAGCGCGCCGCCGATGCCGAGTACCAGCCCGATCAGGCAGCCGGTGACGGAGAGCATGATCGCTTCGAGCAGGAACTGGGCGAGGATGTCCTTCTTGCGCGCGCCGATGGCCATGCGGATGCCTATCTCCCGCGTTCGCTCGGTCACCGAGACGAGCATGATGTTCATGATACCGATGCCGCCGACGAGCAGTGACACCGAGGCGATGGCGCCGAGCAGCATGGACATCACGCGCGTGGTTTCGGCCGCCGTGTCCGCGGCGGCGGCGAGGTTGCGGATGTAGAAATCGTTGTCCTGGTCGTCGCGCAGGCGGTGGCGCTGGCGGAGCAGGGAGGTAACCGACTTCTCGACGAGCGGCATGGCTTCCGCCGAAGCGGCCTTGACCATGATCACGCGCACCGAGCCGGCGAACGGCACGCCGAAGACCTTTCGCTGGGCGGTGGAGAGCGGAATGATGATGGTGTCGTCCTGGTCGCGTCCGTCGAGGTTCTGCCCTTTCGATGCCAGCGTGCCAATGACCTCGAACGGGGTGTTCTGCAGCCGGATGGTCTTGCCGACGGGGTCTTCGCCGGGGTCGAAGAGGTTCTCGATCACCGTCTTGCCTAGCAGCGCCACGCGGGTCGCCGAGCGGACGTCTTCGTCGGAGAAGGTCGAGCCGCTGGCCAGCGCCCAGGAACGGGCGTCGAGGTACGAGGGCGTGCTGCCGACGACGACGGCGTTCCAGTTCTTCCCACCGTAGATCAGCTGCCGGGTGCCTTGGTGCACCGGCGCCACGGTGACGACGTCATCGAGTTCGGCGATCGCTTCCGCATCGCCGAGGCGAAGGGTGAAACCATAACCGCCGCCGGTACGCACGCCGGCCGACTGTGTCCAGCCGGCGATGATCACGTAGAGGTTGCTGCCCATGGTGCTGATCGTCTGCGCGACGGCGTACTGCGCGCCCTGGCCGATGGCCATCATCAGCACCACCGAACCGACGCCGATGACCATCCCGAGCATCGTCAGCGCCGTGCGCAGCTTGTTCGAGCCCATGGCGTGCCAGGCTTCGCCGAGCATGGGTCTTAGCATGGTTGCGGCCTCGTCTGGCTTTCGACGTCGGTACTGGATCCCGGCCTGCGCCGGGATGACAGGGGGTGTGAGGGCGGTGGAATCGTCCTCGTCATTCCGGCGCAGGCCGGAATCCAGCCGTGGCGCGTCATCGAGCCCATGGCGTGCGAGGTTTCGTCGAAGGAGGGTTTCAGCATGGCTGCGACCTCGTCTGGCTTTCGACGGCAGTACTGGATCCCGGCCTGCGCCGGGATGACGGGGTTTGCGGAGGGCGTAGAGTCATCGTCGTCATTCCGGCGGTGCCGCCTCGGGCGTTCGTGTCGTCTGAAGATCGCTGACGATCAGCCCGTCCAGAAACCGCACCTGCCGCTTCGCGTGGTCAGCGATGTCGTGTTCGTGGGTGACGATGACGATGGTGATGCCTTCGTCGTTGAGTTGGCGGAACAGCGCCATGATCTCCTCGCTGGTGTGGCTGTCGAGGTTGCCGGTCGGTTCGTCGGCGAGGATCAGGCTCGGCGAGTTGATCAGTGCGCGGGCGATGGCCACGCGCTGCTGCTGACCGCCGGAGATCTTGGCTGGCACCGATTGCGCATAGCCGTCGAGCCCGACCTTGGCCAGCATTTCGCGCGCCTTCCTTCGCCGCGGTTCGCGTTCGAGATGGGCATAGACCAGCGGCAGCGCGACGTTGTCTTCCAGCGACATGCGCGGCAGCAGGTTGAATCCCTGGAAGACGAAGCCGATCGTCCGGTTGCGCAGGATCGCCAGTTCGTCGCTCTGCAGGTGGGCGACGTTGCGCCCGACGAGGTAATAGTCGCCCATCGTCGGCGTGTCGAGGCAACCGAGCAGGTTCATGAACGTCGATTTGCCGGAACCCGACGGCCCCATGATCGCCACGTACTCGCCACGGCGGATCGTCAGATCCACGCCCTTCAACGCCGGGAACGGCCCGGCCGGGGTGACATAGGACTTGCCGAGGCCGACGACGCGGATGACCTCGTCGGGCGCGTTTTCCGTCATCAGAACAGCCTCATGCCGACGCTGCTCGGCTTGGTCGCGGCGGTCGGGGCCTCGCTGACGACGATCGTGTCGCCCGCCTTCAGTTCGCCGCCGATGATCTCCGTGCTGCGGTTGTCGGTGATGCCCAGTTGCACGCTCACCGGCCGGATCGTACGGCCCTCGACGACGTAAATACGGCCACTGGCTCCATCATGTTTCTTGCCGCGGCCCTTGCCTTCGCCACCACCATTCCGTGCGCCCTGGCCGTTGGTCGCCGGTGTTTCCACTGCCTTGGCTTGCTGCTCATCCTCTGCAGGCTTGAAGCGCAGCGCGGCGTTGGGTACCAGCAGGACGTCCTTGCGTTGCGCGACACCGATGTTGACGTACGCGGTCATGCCCGGGAGCAGGATGTGGTCCGGGTTTTCCAGCGACACGCGCACGTTGTAGGTGACGACGTTCTGCGTCGTCGTCGGGTTCATGCGGATCTGCTGCACCTCGCCGGTGAAATTGCGGTCGGGAAAGGCATCGACGGTGAAGCGGACCTTCTGGCCGACCTGGATCTTGCCGATGTCGGCCTCGGCGAAGCTCGAATCGATGCGCATCTCGGAGAGATCCTGGGCGATCTTGATCAGCGTCGGCGTCTGGTAACTGGCGGCGACGGTCTGGCCGAGGTCGACCACGCGGTCGATGACGATGCCGGACACCGGCGAGCGGATCACCGTGTAGCCGAGGTTGACCCTGTCCTTGTCGGCGGCGGCGCGGGCCTGCGCCAGTTGCGCCTCGGCCGACCGGCGGGCCTGGATGGCCTGGTCGAGTTCCTGCCGCGAGACGTATTCCTGCGCGAACAGCGCCTTCATGCGCGCTTCATTCGCTCGCGCCAGATCGAGGGTCGCGGCGACGTTGCCGACGTTGGCCGCCGACTGGCGCGCCTGCGCGGCGAGCAGCGACTGGTCGAGTTCGAGCAGCGGCTGGCCTTTTTCGACCTTGTCGTTGAAATCGACGTACAGCTTGGTCACCGTGCCAGAGACCTGCGTGCCGACGTTGACCAGCACGATCGGGTTGAGGGTGCCGTTGGCCGAGACCGTCTGGGTGATGTCGCCTTTCTCGACGACCTGCAGCCGGTAGCGGTTCTCCGGCGCCTGCGCCTGGTGATCGCGCCAGTAAACGTAGCCGCCACCGGCCAGGGCAACGGAGCAGGCAAGGGCAGCGAGGAGAGAGTTTCTCAGGATCGGCTTCATGGGATCGGGATGTCGGCAGCGGAATTCAGCAAGCGATTGTCGAGGGTGCCCACGGCCTTGGCCAGCGTGGCGCGCGAGACGTGCCAGTCGAGGGCGGCCTGGATGCGCTGGACGCGGGCGGCGGCGAGGGCGCTTTGCGCGTTGAGCACGTCGAGAATGGTGCCGACGCCGGCCTTGTAGCGGCCGAGCGCGACACGCTCCGACTGTTCGGCGCTGGCCAGCAGGTCGGCGGTGGTGCGGATCGTATGCGTGGCGGTCAGCAGATTCTGGTAGCCGGTCCAGACGTCGAGCGCCACCTGCTGGCGCAGGGACTCGCGCTGGGCCGCGATGTTGTCCACGCGAGCCTCGGCGGCGCGTACGCGGTAGGTGGTCTCGAATCCGGAGAACAGCGGCAGCGTCAGCGTGAGGCCGATCGCGTTGCTGTTGGTGCTGATCGATCCGCTGTCCTGCCAGGTCGGACCGGTGCTCAGCGAAAGCGTCGGCCGGCCAGCAGCGCGCGCGTAGTCGGCGCTGGCTTGCGCCGCGCGCACCTGCGCCTCGGCCGCTCGCAGGTCAGGGCGGCGCATGCGGGCCTCGGCGATCAGCGCGTCGACGTCGCGTTCGAAGGTCGCGTCGGGCACGGCGCGGGGGATCTCGTCCAGCCGCAGTGGCGCGCTGGCGTCGAGACCGATGACGTTGGCCAGCGCGCCCTGCGTGGTCTTCACCGTGCCTTCGGCCTTGATCCGGTTCAGTACGGCCTGCGACCAGGCGGTCTGCGCCTGCAGCCGGTCCGCCGGTGTCGCCGTGCCGACGCGGTAGCGCGTCTCCGCCGCGGCCAGGCTCTCGCGGCTGGCCTTTTCCGACTCCTGCGCGGCAGTCAGCGCGGCGCGGGCGGCCTGGGCGTTGTAGTAGGACTGCAACGTCGACAGGAAAACCGTCTGTACCGTGGCGTCGAGCGTCGACGACGCGGCGGCGAGCAACTGGCGGGCGTTTTCGAGGTTGGCGTCGCGGGCGCCGAAGTCGTAGAGCAGCCAGGAGAGCGTCAGCGCCGCGGTGCGCTGGTCGGTGCTGTCGCCATCGGTACGTGCATGCGTCGCGGTGACCTTTCCATCCAGGTCCGGCAGGTAGGCCGCGCGTGCGCTGCCCACCTCGGCGGCCTGAACCCGGGCACTGGCCCAGGCTTCATGCGTCTTCGGGTTGCGGCACAGCGCCTGGTCGACGACTTCCAGAACGCCGTAGATCGCATCCGCCGGCAGCGTCCGGCAGGGGGCGAACGTGGTGTCCGCCGAGAGTTGCAGTCGGGGCGGCGGCGGGGTGATGGCATCGGTGCGGAACGGGTCGGCCGGGTCGAAGGCAAGCGCATCGGTGGCCAGCATCATTGCCCCCGTGGCGACGGCAAGCAGCAAATGACGTGTACGGCGTAATCTCATCGAACCCGGGTCCCGAAGCAGTTTTCCGCTAGTATAGCGGCCCCATTTTCTTACAGCCTTTAACGTGTGCTCGCAGGTGTCAGGGACGTGCTGATTAATTGAAGACTCGTCATTCCGGCGAAGGCCGGAATCCAGAAAATTCAACGAACTGGACCCCGGCTTTCGCCGGGGTGACGAATATTTCAGCGTTTCCCTGGAAACTGTTTCGCGCGTTGATGGACAGGCCCGAACCGGAAAAATTCATGGCGCTCAAGGCAACCATTTTCAAGGCCGACCTTTCGGTCGCCGATCTCGACCGCAATGTCTTTGCGGACTTCTCCCTCACGCTCGCGCAGCATCCGTCGGAAAACGACGCGCGGATGATGGTCCGCCTGCTGGCCTTCATGCTTTTTGCCGACGAGCGCCTGGAGTTCGGCAAGGGACTGTCGACCGACGACGAGCCGGATCTGTGGCTGAAGGACTTGACCGGCGCCATCGACCTGTGGATCTACGTTGGCCAACTGGACGAGCGCTGGCTCAGGAAAGCATCCGGGCGAGCAGGGCGCGTCGTGGTCCTTGCCTTCGGCGACCGGGCGACGGACGTGTGGTGGGAGCAGAATCGCGCCACGCTGCAAAAGCTGGCGAACCTGACGGTTCTCCGGATCTCCGGTGACGATGCGCAGGCGCTCGGCGCGCTGGCGAAGCGTTCGATGGCCCTGCAATGCATGATCCAGGACGGCGAGGTGCTGATCACCGGTGGCGAGGAGTCCTTGCGCCTCGTACCCGATCGGATCATGAATTGACGCCGGTTTGTTGAATGAAATTCCCTTCGTTCCGGCCATCCGGTAGACTCGCGCTTTTGTCTGCCTGGCCGGATTTTCGCTGTCCGGTCGTCGAGTCCCCCTCATGAACTACGTGTTCGATATTCTGCCCCCGCTGCTGCAAGGCACCGGGGTCACGCTGAAGGTCTTCCTCATCACGCTGGTGCTTTCCGTGCCCTTCGGGCTGGCGCTGGCGCTGATGCGCATCTCGCGCTTCAAGGCACTCGGCACGCTGGTCAATGGCTACATCTGGCTGATGCGCGGCACCCCGCTGATGCTGCAGATGCTGTTCATCTACTTCGCGTTGCCGTTCGTGCCGGTGATCGGCATCAGCCTGCCTGATTTTCCGGCGGCGATCGTCGCCTTCGTGCTCAATTACGCCGCCTACTTCGCCGAAATTTTCCGCGCCGGCATCCAGTCGATCGATCGCGGGCAGTACGAAGGCGCGCGCGTGCTCGGCATGACCTACGCGCAGACGATGCGCCGCATTGTGTTGCCGCAGGTGATCAAGCGCATCCTGCCGCCGATCAGCAACGAGACGATCACGTTGGTGAAGGACACCTCGCTGATCTACGTGCTGGCGATGAACGATCTCTTGCGCGCCGCGCGCGGCATCGTCCAGCGCGACTTCACGACGACGCCGTTCATCGTCGCCGCCGCCTTCTACCTGATCATGACCCTGGTGCTGACCTACGGCTTCCAGCGGCTGGAAAAGAAATACGCCGTCTATGATGAATGAAGCGATGATCCGTGCCGTCGACGTGCACAAGCATTTTGGCCCGGTGGAAGTCCTCAAGGGGGTCTCGCTGGAGGTCGGCAAAGGCGAGGTGATCGCCATCATCGGGCCGTCGGGCTCGGGCAAGAGCACCTTCCTGCGCTGCCTGATTCACCTTGAGACCGTGCATCGCGGCACCATCGAGATCGAGGGCGAGAAGCTGGTGTCGACCGATGCCGCCGGGCACTGCCAGTACGTGCCGGACGCCGAGATCCGCCGCATCTGCGGCAAGATGGGTATGGTTTTCCAGCACTTCAACCTGTTCCCTCACCTGACCGTGCTGCAGAACATCATCGAGGCGCCGATGACCGTCAAGGGCATGCGTCGCGACGAGGTGGTTCCGAAGGCCGAGGCGTTGCTGAAGAAGGTTGGCCTGCTGGAGAAGCGCGACAGCTATCCGTCGCGCCTCTCGGGCGGGCAGAAACAGCGCGTGGCGATCGCACGGGCATTGGCGATGGAGCCGGACATCATGCTCTTCGACGAGCCGACCTCGGCGCTCGACCCGGAGCTGACCGGCGAGGTGCTGCGCACGATGCGCGAACTGGCCGACGAGCACATGACGATGGTCGTCGTCACGCACGAGATGGGCTTCGCCCGCGAGGTCGCGAGCCGGGTGATCTTCATGGACGAGGGCAACATCGTTGAATCGCGGCCGGCGCGCGAACTCTTTGCGTGCCCCGAGCATCCGCGCACGCGGGCGTTTCTGGAAAACATGCTGTAGTGCCCTCGCTTTCCGACGTCTTCTCCCCCGACGGCCTGCTGGCCAGTCACATCCCGGGCTACCGGCTGCGGCCGCAGCAGCTGGAAATGGCCGAGCGCATCGCGGCAGCGATCGCCGGCAACAAGGTGCTCGTCGCCGAAGCCGGCACCGGCACCGGAAAGACCTTCGCCTACCTCGTCCCGGCGCTGCTTTCAGGCGGCAAGGTGATCGTCTCGACCGGCACCAAGAACCTGCAGGACCAGCTGTTCGCGAAGGACATCCCGACCGTGCGCAAGGTGCTCGGTTCACCGGTCCAGGTGGCGCTGCTGAAGGGGCGCGCCAACTACGTCTGCCACTACCATCTGGAACGGGCGCAGGCCGACGGGCGTTTCTTTTCGCGCGAGGACGCTGCCGATGCGGCCCGCGTCGCCCGTTTCGCCAAGCAGACGAAAACCGGCGACAAGGCCGAATGCGGCGAAGTGTCGGAAAATTCGCCGGTCTGGAACATGGTCACCTCGACGCGCGAGAACTGCCTCGGGCAGGACTGCCCGCACAACAAGGAGTGCTTCGTCCTCGCCGCGCGCCGCGAGGCGCTGGCTGCCGACCTGGTGGTGGTCAATCACCACCTGTTCTTCGCCGACGTGATGCTGCGCGACGAAGGCACGGCCGAACTGCTGCCGGCGTGCAACACGGTGATCTTCGACGAGGCGCACCAGTTGCCCGAGACCGCCAGCCTGTTCTTCGGCAACAACGTATCGACATCGCAGGTGCTAGACCTCGCCCGCGATGCCAGGGTTGAAGGTCTGGCGGGGGCACGCGATTGTCTCGATCTGCCGAAGGTCTGTGGCGTCGTCGAGAAGGCGGCGAAGGATCTGCGCCTGACGCTGCCGGTGGAACCGGCACGATTTTCCCTGGCGCAACTCGAAGAGCGCTCGGGTTTCGACAACAACCTTGTCGGCCTGATTCGCGAACTCGATGTGCTCGCCGCGTTGCTGGAGACGCAGGCGCAGCGTTCGGAAGGGCTTGAAAACTGCTGGCGCCGTGCCGGCGAACTCGTCGCCCAGTTGCGCCGCTGGCAGAATGTTGGCAAGGACGGAGCCGACAAGGACTACGTCCGCTGGGGCGAGACCTATACGCATTCGCTGCAGCTGAACGCCACGCCGCTGGTCATCGCCAACATCATGCAGAAGCAGATGAGCGGCCATCCGCGCGCGTGGATCTTTACCTCGGCGACGCTCGCGGTGCAGAAGGATTTCGGCCACTACTGCGCGGAAATGGGGCTGGTCGATGCGGAGTCGGCATCCTGGGACAGTCCCTTCGATTACGGGCAACAGGCCGTGCTTTACGCACCGACCGGACTGCCCGAGCCGAATACCTTCACCTACACCGAGGCCGTGATCAAGGCGGCGTTTCCGGTGGTGCAGGCCAGCGGCGGGCGGGCGTTCTTTCTCTGCACCTCGCTGCGCGCCATGCGCCGGACGCATGAGTTGCTGCAGGAACACCTGGAGCGCGCCGGCCTCGAATTGCCGCTGTTGATCCAGGGCGAGGGCAGCAAGAACGAACTGCTCGAACGCTTCCGCCGCCTCGGCAACGCCATTCTCGTTGGCAGCCAGAGCTTCTGGGAAGGCGTCGACGTGCGTGGCGAGGCGCTGTCGCTGGTGGTCATCGACAAGCTGCCGTTCGCGCCGCCGGACGACCCGGTGCTTTCGGCGCGCATCGACCGGATGAAGGCGGAAGGGCGCAACGCCTTCATGGACTATCAGTTGCCGCGCGCGGTGATCAACGTCAAGCAGGGCGCCGGCCGCCTGATCCGCGACGAGACCGATCGCGGCGTGCTGATGATCTGCGACCCGCGCCTGGTCGGGAAACACTACGGCAAGCGCATCTGGCGCAGCCTGCCGCCGATGAAGCGGACGCGCGAACTGGACGAAGTGCTGGCGTTCTTCGGAAACTGAGCGGTCGATAAAAGAACCCCGGCTTGCGCCGGGGTGACGAGTCTCGGGACGTGTCGGCTTACTTGCCCGCCGCGTCCACCACCGCCAGCGCCGTCATGTTGACGATCCGCCTCACGGTCGCCGTGTTGGTCAGCACATGCACCGGGCGGGCCGCGCCGAGCAGGATCGGGCCGATGGTGATGCCTTCGCTTCCCGTCATCTTCAGCAGGCTGTAGGAAATGTTGGCGGCATCGAGGTTGGGCATGATCAGGATGTTGGCCTCGCCGGTGAGCGGCGATTCCGGATCGAACTTGCTGCGGATGCTCTCCGATAGTGCCGCGTCGCCATGCATCTCGCCGTCTGCTTCGACGTCGGGCGCCATTGTCCGGAACAGGGCGGTGGCTTCGGCCATCTTTCGCGCCGAGGGCGTGCCCGAGTTGCCGAAATTCGAATGCGAGAGCATCGCCACCTTCGGCACGATCCCGAAGCGCCGTACGCCTTCCGCCGCCATCCGGGCAATCTCCGCAAGTTGCTGCGCGTCCGGGTCGGCATTGACGTGCGTGTCGCAGATGAAGAGGGCGCGGCCCGGCAGGATCAGGTGATTCATCGCGGCCATCGTCGAGCAGCCGGGGGCGGTTCCGATCACGTCGCGCACCTGTTGCAGGTGGTGCATGTAGTGGCCGCTCACGCCGCAGATCAACCCGTCGGCGTACCCCAGGCGGACCAGGATGGCGCCGATGACCGTTGCGTCCTGGCGCAGCCTGGCCTTGGCGGTATCGATATTCACCCCGGAGCGCTTCATGAGGTCGTGGTAATGCCGCCAGGCTTCGTTGTAGCGCGAGTCGTTGTTCGGGTCGACGATCTCGATGTCCTCGCCGATGCGCAGTTTCGAGCCGATGCGTTCGAGCCGCGCGGCGATCACGTCGGGGCGTCCGATCAGGATCGGCTGGGTCAGCCGCTCGTCCAGCACGATCTGCGCCGCGCGCAACACGCGCTCATCCTCGCCGTCGGCGAAGACGATTTTCTTGGGCTTGCCGGTACGCGCCGCGTCGAACACCGCGCGCATGCCGACGCCGGTGCGGTAGATGAAGCCCTTGAGCTTCTCGACGTAGGCGGCCATGTCGGCGATCGGCCGGCGGGCGACGCCGGATTCCATCGCCGCCTTGGCCACGGCCGGGGCGATGACCAGGATCAGGCGCGGGTCGAAGGGCTTGGGAATCAGGTACTCCGGCCCGAACGACAACTCCTGGCCGGGATAGGCCGAGGCCACCTCGCTGGTGACCGCCTCGTGCGCCATCGCCGCAATGGCGTGCACGCAGGCAAGCTTCATTTCTTCGGTGATGCGTGTCGCACCGACATCCAGCGCGCCGCGGAAGATGAACGGGAAGCAGAGGACATTGTTGACCTGGTTCGGGTAGTCCGAGCGGCCGGTGGCCATGATGACGTCGGGTCGCGCCTGATGGGCGAGTTCCGGCATGATTTCGGGCGTCGGGTTGGAAAGCGCGAAGATGATCGGCTTGGCGGCCATCGTCGCGACCATTTCCGGCTTGAGCACGCCGGCGGTCGACAGGCCGAGGAAAATGTCGGCGCCCTCGATGGCATCCGCCAGCGTGCGGGCGGTCGTCTCGCGGGCATAGCGCGCCTTGTTCGGCTCCATGTTGGCGTCGCGGCCGATGAAGATCACGCCCTTCGAGTCGCAGACAATCACGTTTTCGCGCTGGATGCCGAGGTTGCACCACAGGTCGAGGCAGGAGATCGCCGCCGCGCCGGCGCCCGAGCACACCACCTTCACTTGCGCGACGTCCTTGCCGACGACCTTCAATGCGTTGAGCATCGCGGCGGCGGAGATGATCGCCGTGCCGTGCTGGTCGTCGTGGAAGACCGGAATCGACATCCGCTCCTTGAGCTTCTTTTCGATGTAGAAGCACTCCGGCGCCTTGATGTCCTCGAGATTCACGCCGCCGAGCGTCGGCTCCAGCGCGGCGACCATCTCGATCAGCTTGTCGGGGTCGTTTTCCGCGAGTTCGATGTCGAAGACGTCGATGCCGGCGAATTTCTTGAACAGGCAGCCCTTGCCTTCCATCACCGGCTTGCCGGCCAGCGGGCCGATGTTGCCGAGGCCGAGCACGGCGGTGCCGTTGGTGACCACGCCGACGAGGTTGGCGCGCGAGGTGTACAGCGCGGCGTTGTTCTCGTCTTCGACGATGGCTTCGCAGGCGTAGGCGACGCCGGGCGAATAGGCGAGCGAGAGGTCGAACTGGTTGGTCAGCGCCTTGGTCGGCTGGACCGAGATTTTTCCGGGCGTGGGGTACTGGTGGTATTCAAGCGCAGCGTCGCGCAGGGTTTTTTCCATGGTTACGTTAGCTCCTTCGGTTATCTGGTTATCGTTTTGGGGGATGGCTTCCGCGAGAAAGGACAATCGGCCGTTGACGCTGGTTGAGCACTCGCTGGGCTATCGGAGTTTACAGCAATGTAGGAAACGTGCTTCGCCAGAAAGCCACAATCAGACCGGTTGTAACGATCCAAACGGTAAAATACTGCTTTCCCTCTGGCTGGCTTTCCGTCAGTCCATGCCGTATGAGTTCGATCTCCGATTCTTCTGCATTGAATAACCTGCCTGCCGATTGCCGCGACGCGGCGACGCTGCTCAATCGGGAATGCTTTTGTCAAACCGTCGATCGCGCCGCGCTGAAGCGTTCGTTCGAAGGCGGCGAAGGGCTGTCCGGGGCGGAGCTCCTCGCTTCCCGCCCGAACCTGTTTTCTCCTTCGCGCGTTTTCGTGGCGCAAACGCATATCGATGCCATGGCCCGGCTTGTCCGCGTCATCGAAGGCGTCGTCGCGCGGCCGGCCTGGCAGGAACGGGTGCTGGCCTATGCGCCGGACATTGCCCGCCATGTTCCGCGCGCCGCCGGCGTGTTCCTCGGTTATGACTTCCACCTCGATCCGGGCGGCCCGCGCCTGATCGAAATCAACACCAACGCCGGCGGCGGACTGCTCAACGCCCGGCTGCTCGATGCGCAGATCGCTTGCTGCCCGCAGGTCCAGGGCCGCGGCGCGGAGCGGCACGCGGTCGAGAACGGCTTTGTCGCCATGTTTCGCGAAGAGTGGCGGCTCGCGCGAGGCGACGCGCCGCTGGGGCGCATCGCGATAGTCGACGAAACGCCTGCGGAGCAGTTTCTCGCGCCGGAGTTCGAACTCTTCCGGCAACTGTTCGCGGCGCACGGCATCGCCGCGTGCATTGCCGCGCCGGACGCCTTGCGGTTCGACGGCACCCGCCTGACGCTCGACGGCGAGGTGGTCGATCTCGTCTATAACCGCCTGACCGATTTCTCCCTGGAAGAGGAAGGCAACGCCTCGCTGCGCGCCGCCTATCTCGCCGACGCCGTGGTGCTCACGCCGCATCCGCGCGCGCACGCGCTGTACGCCGACAAGCGCAATCTGGTGGCGCTGTCAGACGATGCCTGGCTGCAGTCGATCGGCGTCGATGCCGCCGACCGTGCGTTGCTGCGTGCCGGCGTGCCGCATACCGAGGAAGTGACGCCGGAAAACGCTACCGCCTTCTGGAACTCCCGCAAGCAATGGTTTTTCAAGCCGGAAGCCGGTTTCGGCAGCAAGGCGACCTACCGTGGCGACAAGGTGACGAAGCGCGTCTTCGAGGAAATCGCGCAAGGCGGTTTCATCGCCCAGGCGCTTGTGCCGCCCTCGGAGCGCCGGCTGATGGTCGACGGCGTCGAACAGCGGCTCAAGCTCGACCTGCGCAACTTCGTCTATCGGGATCGGGTGCAACTCGTTTCGGCACGCCTGTATCAGGGGCAGACGACCAACTTCCGCACGCGCGGCGGCGGGTTCGCCGCGGTGTTCGCGGTAGGTTGCCGCGACAACGACACTCGGGGATAAGCAAAACTCCCGGATCTCAGTCGCCCCGGCGAAGGCTGGGCCCCAAATCGTTCGCCGAAATTCTGGATGGCGGCGCGGCGTGAATCCTCAGCGCAGCATCGCCGCCATCGCCGACAGACAGTTCAGCACGCGCACCGCGTGTTCGACGCTGTCGCTGGCGTACTCCAGCGTCACCGCGTCGAGGCGTTGCAGCGTCGGCCACTGGCAGAACAGGTCGGTGTGGGCCGGCGTCATCGTCTGCAGCCGGGTCTGGACCGGTGTCTTCAAGCGCAGTGGCCGGGTGCTTCCCGTCGCAGTCATCGCCTCGCGCGCGCCGGTCTGGATTGCTTCACACGCCGCGTGCGGCGAGAGCGAGATGGCGCTGTGCCGCCCGGTCGCCTGCTTGGTGACGACGAAGCGGCAGTCGGGCAGGATGCTGCGCGTTTCCACGGCGAACGCGTCGTCGCCGCTCGCCAGGATCACCGGCACGCCCCGTTCGCCGGCCAGTGCCCCGTAGAGTCCGGCTTCGCCGAGTTCCTGCCCGTTCAGCCAGATGCGCGCGAAGGCGCTGCTGTTGATGGTGTGCGCGAGCACGCCGGTAGCCAGCGAACGGGAGTGGAAGCCGACCAGCATGAGGGCGTCGCAACCCGTTTCCAGTCCGCCGAGCATGCCCAGCATACGCGGTTTGCCGATCACGTAACGGGCGCGCGGGTCGAGTTCGTCGGGCAACAGGTTGCGGTAGGCGCCGTGTGCGTCGCCGATCAGCACCTCGCGGGCGCCGCCCTCGAAGGCGCCACGCGCGGCTGCGTTGGCCTCCTGCGTCATCAGTCGCCGGGCGCGTTCGTAGTCGGGGTTGCCGGGGCGGGTCTGCTCGGGGTGGACGACGCCTGCGACGCCTTCGATGTCGGTGGTGATCAGGATGCGCATGGGTTGTCCTCGTCGGGAAGCCGCCGCAGGATTTCCCGCAGTGTGCGGCGTTTGTGCCCGTCGCGCCCGCGTACCGGTTCGGCGTGCCACAGGGCGTGGATGATCGCCTGCTCGGTGGCGTCGGCCGCGGCGTGGAACAGCGGGTCAAGCCGTGTCTCGTGCAGCATCGCCAGCGCCGGCATGGGGCGTTCCGGCAGGTGGGGGAGCGTGTAGGCGGTGGAGAAGGCCAGCGCGATGTCGCCGCTGCCGTGGCCGAAAACCGAGCCGGTGCGGGCAAGGCCGGCGCCGGCGCGCAGGGCCAGGCGGCGCAGCTGGCGCGCGTCGAGCGGCGCGTCGGTGGCGAGCAGCATGATGATCGAGCCCTTCTCGGGTTCGTCGGCGGGTTTCTTGCGTTCGGTCAGCTTGCGGCCGAGCGGGTGGCCGGCCAGCGTCAGCGTCGGCAGCCGCCCGTGGTTGGCGAGAACCAGCGCGCCGACCGTGTAGTCGCCGGCGCGGCGCGAGGCGGTGCCGATGCCGCCCTTCAGTTCAAAGGCACTCATGCCGCGCCCGGCGCCGATGCTGCCCTGGACGAAATCGAAGGAAGCGTTTTCCAGTGCGGTGCGGTAATGCTCCTCGGTGACGGCCAGCGCGCGGATGTCGTTGAGATAGCCGTCGTTGCATTCGAACACGAGCGGATTGACTGTCGCCCATTCGCGCCCGAGCTTCGGGTGCGCCGCCATCGCCGCACGGATCTGCGCCTGCATCACCGCGCCGACCGAGAAGGTGTTGGTCAGCGCGATCGGCGTTTCGAATACGCCGAGTTCCTCGACCTGGATCAGCCCGACGCTCTTGCCGAACCCGTTGATCACCGCGGCGGCGGCGGGAACCTTGTCGGCGAACGGATCGCCGGCGTGCGGCACGACAACCGTCACGCCGGTCTGGATCGCGCCCAGGTCCAGCGTGACGTGGCCGACGCGAATCTCGCCGACGTCGCTGATCGCGTCGCGCGGGCCGGAAGGCAGGCTGCCGATGCGGGGCGGGGTCATTTGCGGTCGATCTTCGGGTCGAGCGCGTCGCGCAGGCCGTCGCCGAGCAGATTGAAGGCCAGCACGGTCAGGAAAATGGCGATGCTTGGGAAGATGGCGATGTGCGGCGCGTTGACCATGTCGGCGCGCGCGGCGTTGAGCATCGCGCCCCATTCCGGCGTCGGCGGCTGCGCGCCGAGGCCGAGGAAGGACAGGCTGGCGGCGGTGATGATCGAGGTGCCGATGCGCATCGAGAAATACACCACGATGGACGAGATCGTCCCCGGCAGGATATGGCGCACGAGGATCGTCCAGTCGGAGGCGCCGATGCTGCGCACCGCCTCGATGTAGGTCAGGTGCTTCAAGGCCAGCGTGTTGCCGCGCACCAGGCGGGCGAAGGCCGGAATGCTGAAGATCGACACGGCGACGATGACGTTGGTGAGGCCGTTGCCGAGGATGGCGACGACGCCGATGGCCAGCAGGATGCCGGGGAAGGCGAACAGCACATCGCAGATGCGCATGGTGACGCGGTCCCACCAGCCTTCGTAGTAGCCGGCCATCAGCCCGAGGCTGGTACCGATCACCGCGCCGACGGCGACCGAGGCGATGCCTGAAGCGAGCGAGATGCGGGCGCCCATCAGGATGCGGCTGAAAATGTCGCGCCCCAGCGAGTCGACGCCGAACCAGTGCTTGAGCGACGGAGGGGCGTTGAGCGCGTCGTAGTCGAAGAAGTTTTCCGCGTCGAAGGGCACGATCCACGGCGCGAGAACCGCGACGACGATCAGGAAGATCACGAAGTAGCCGGCAATCATTGCCATCTGCTGCTTCCTGAACTTGCGGACGAACTCGGTCCAGGGCGTACGCACGGGCCCGGCGGTGGCGCTGGAGGCGGCGAGGGAAGTCGTTGTGCTCATCGCAGTCTTCCTCTTACTTGTAATGGATGGTCGGGTTGATCACGGCGTACAACACGTCGACGATCAGGTTGATCAGGATGAATTCGAGCGAGAAGAGCAGCACTTCGGCCTGGATGATCGGGTAGTCGCGCATGTCGACGGCGTCCACGAGCAGGCGACCCATGCCTGGCCAGTTGTAGACGACCTCGACGACGATCGAGCCGCCGAGCAGGAAGCCGAATTGCAGGCCCATCATCGTCACGACCGGGATCATCGCGTTGCGCAGGCAGTGCTTGAGCACCACCACCGGTTCGCTGACGCCCTTGGCGCGGGCAGTGCGCACGAAGTCCTCCTGCATGATCTCGACGAACGAGGCACGGGTGAAGCGCGCCATCACCGCGGCGACCGCCGCGCCGAGGGTCAGTGACGGCAGGATGTAGTGCTTCCACGAATCGGCGCCCATCGACGGCAGCCAGCCGAGCTGGACCGAGAACACCTGCATGAACAGCATGCCCAGCGCGAAGGCGGGGAAGGAGATGCCGGAGACGGCGAGCGTCATGCCGAGTCTGTCCGGCCAGCGGTTGCGCCACACGGCGGAAACGATGCCGATGCCCATCCCGAAGAGCACCGACCAGCCCATGCTGGCCAGCGTCAACCAGAAAGTCGGCAGAAAACGTTCGGCGATTTCCTGGCTCACAGGGCGCTTGGTGCGCAGCGACTTGCCGAATTCGCCCTGCAGCGCATTACCGAAATAGGTCACGAACTGGATGTGCAGCGGCTTGTCCAGGCCGAGGTCCTGGCGCACCAGTTGCACCGTGGCCTCGTCGGCCTCCGGTCCGGCGGCCAGCCGCGCCGGATCGCCGGGCAGCAGGTGTACGAACAGGAAGACCAGCACCGCCACGATAAGCAGTGTCGGGATCAATCCCAGCAGGCGTTTGAGGACGTAGTTGAGCATCTTGTACCTGGAAAGAACAGCAGAAGTATTGGTTGCACCGTCATTCCGGCTTTCGCCGGAATGACGGTGTTTGTGCGTTTCTTTCTATTTCACATCGATGTCGTCATAGTTGAACGACCCGTCCGGCATGACGTAGATGCCGGAGAGGTTCTTCGCCCGCGCGTAGAGCAGCTTCTCGGTCACCAGGAAGGCCCACGGGGCGTCTTCCCAGATCTGCTTCTGGGCGGCCTTGTAGAGCTTTTCCTTCTCGGCCGCGTCGGTGGTGTTCAGCGCCTTGGCGATGTTCGTGTCGACGAGTTCGTTCTTGTAGTAGGCCGTGTTCAGCAGCTTCGGCGGGAAGGCCTCGGAAGCGAGCAGTGGACGCAGCGCCCAGTCGGCTTCACCAGTCGAGGACGACCAGCCGATGTAGTACATGCGCACCGGCGCGGTGTCCGGGTTCGGCTGGCTCTCGACGCGTTCGACGCGCTGACCGGCTTCCAGCGCCTGGATCTGCGCCTTGATGCCGACCTGTGCCAGCTGCTGCTGGGCGAACTGGATGACCTTCTGCGCCGTCGAGTGGTTGTACGCCGACCACAGCGTCGTTTCGAAGCCGTTCGGGTAGCCGGCTTCGGCGAGGAGTTGCTTGGCCTTGGCCGGATCGTACGGCCAGGCGCCGAACTTCTCGGCGTATTCCACGCCTGCGGGAACCACGCCTTCGGCCGGAACGGCATAACCGGAGAACGCCACCTTGGCCAGCGCTTCCTTGTTGATCGCGTAGTTGATCGCCTGGCGCACCTTCACGTTGTCGAACGGCTTCTGCTTGGTGTTCATCGACAGGTAGCGGGCGATGATCGACGGGCCGGCGATGACGTCAACCTTCGGGTTCTGCTTCAACTGCTCGGCCTGCTCGAACGGCATCGAGAACGCGAAGCTCGCCTCGCCGGTCTGCATGACCGTGGCGCGGGTGTTGTTGTCGACGACCGGCTTCCAGGTCAGGCTGTCGACCTTCGGCAGACCGGTTTTCCAGTAACCGTCGAATTTCTTGACCTTTACATAGTCGGTCTGCTTCCACTCCTGGAACACGAAGGGGCCGGTGCCGACCGGGTTGAAGGCAATGTCCTTGCCGTATTTCTGCAGCGCGGCCGGCGAGATGATCACGCCCGACGGGTGCGCCAGCACGTTGATGAACGGCGAGAACGGTTCCTTCAGCGTGAACTTCACGGTGTGCGCATCGACTACTTCGGTCTTGGCGATGCGGTTGAACATCGTGTAGCGCTTGAGCTTGTTGTCCGGGTTGGTCACGCGGTCGAAGTTGGCCTTCACGGCGGCGGCGTCGAAGGCCGTGCCGTCATGGAACTTGATGCCCGACTTCAGCTTGATCGTGTAGGTCAGGCCGTCCTTGCTCACCGTATGGCTTTCGGCCAGCACGGGGCCCAGCTTGAGATCCTTGTCGAAGCCGTACAGGCCCTGGTAGAAGGATTTGGCGACGGCCATCGACAGCGTGTCGTTGGCGTCGTACGGATCGAGCGTGGTGAAGGTTGAGGCGACGGCGAGCACCACGTCCTTGGCGGCGAAGGCCGGAGTGCTCAGGGAAGCGGCCGCCAGCGAACCCGCGATCAGCAGGTGCCGGAAGCCCAGCAGACGGTTGGAAGACTTCATCGATTCGTCCTTAGTCAAATGCCCTTGCGGGCGACTGCACTCAAAATGCGCCAGAGAGAGCATGGCGCGCCACAAAATGCCCGGGCCCGACCTCCTGCAGGGGGGCGAGCAAGGGTTCGTCGCCCAGCGCCCGCACGGGGCTGGGAATCTCGTCGGAAAGCAGCGGCCGATGGCGCTTGCGGCGGCCGGGATCGGCCACCGGCACGGCGTCCATCAGCTTCTTCGTGTAGGCGTGCTGCGGGTTCTCGAAGATCGCGCGGCGCGGGCCGATTTCGACGATCTGGCCGAGATACATCACCGCCACGCGATGGCTGACGCGCTCGACCACCGCCATATCGTGCGAGATGAACAGGAAGGCGAGGCCGAACTCCTTCTGCAGGTCGAGCAGCAGGTTGACGATCTGCGCCTGGATCGATACATCCAGCGCCGAGACCGACTCGTCGGCGATGACCACCCTGGGGTTCGAGGCCAGCGCGCGGGCGATGGCGATGCGCTGGCGTTGCCCGCCGGAGAACTCGTGCGGGTAGCGCTGGGCGAACTCGGCCGGCAGGCCGACCTTCTCCAGCAGCCAGTCGACCCGCTCCTGCGCTTCCTTGCCGGACGCCATCTTGTGAACCAGCAGCGGTTCCATGATCGAGAAGCCGACAGTGACGCGCGGGTCGAGCGAAGCGAACGGGTCCTGGAAAATGAACTGGATGTCGCGGCGCAAACGTTGCAGCGCCGGACCTTCGAGTTTGTCGATGCGCTGCCCGGCGAACTCGATGGTGCCGCTCTGGCTTTCCACCAGGCGCAGCAGCGAGCGGCCGGTCGTCGATTTGCCGCAGCCTGATTCGCCGACCAGCGCCAGCGTCTCGCCGGGATAGAGGTCGAAGCTGACCTTCTCGACGGCATGTACTTGCTTCGTAATCTTGCCGAACAGGCCGCTGCGCACCGGGAAGCGGGTGACGAGATCATGCACGCGCAATACCGGGCCTTCGGCCGTTCTGACCGTCTGCTGTGGTTCGGGCTTCTGGCCGCGTGTGTCCGAGTCCATTTGCAGCAGCGGGAATTTGGCCGGGAAATCCTCGCCCTGCATGGCGCCGAGCCTGGGCACGGCGGAGAGCAGGGCTTGCGTATAGCGGTGCTGCGGCGCGGCGAAGATCGCGCCGGTCTCGCCTTCCTCGACCTTCTCGCCGCGGTACATCACCAGCACGCGGTCGGCGACTTCGGCGACGACGCCCATGTCGTGGGTGATGAACATCACGCCCATGTGCATCTCCTCCTGCAGCGTACGGATGAGTTGCAGGATTTGCGCCTGGATCGTCACGTCGAGCGCGGTTGTCGGCTCGTCGGCGATCAGCAAGGCGGGGCGGCAGGCCAGCGCCATGGCGATCATCGCGCGCTGGCGCATGCCGCCGGATAGCTGGTGCGGGTGGCGCTGCAGCACCTGTTTGGCCTCGGGGATGCGCACCAGTTCCAGCATGCGCAACGCCTCGGCGAGCGCCCCGGCGCGGTCCTTGCCCTGGTGCAGGCGGATCGATTCCGAAATCTGCTCGCCGATCGTGAATACCGGGTTCAGCGAGGTCATCGGCTCCTGGAAGATCATCGCGATGTCGCCGCCGCGCACGCCGCGCAGCGTGGCATTGTCGGCGCGGGCGAGATCGAGGATCTGCCCGCTGTTGCGGCGCAGAAGCATGCGTCCCTGCGTGATCTTGCCGCCGCCGTGCTCGACGAGGCGCATCAGCGCCAGCGAGGTCACCGACTTGCCGGAACCCGATTCGCCGACGATCGCCAGGGTTTCGCCGCGGTCGACGTGGAACGAAAGGTTGTTGACCGCAATCACGGTGCGCTCGCTGGTGGCGAACGAGACGCCGAGATTGTCGACGGCGACGACGCGCTTTTCAGGCAGGATCAGGGCGGGTGCGGCACGGGTGCTCAAGTCGGTCTCCGGGGGTCAGCGGTAGATGGCGGTCTGGCGCGGGCCGCCGGCCTGGGCGTGGCCCCGGTACATGCCTTCGGTGTTGAATGGCAGGCACACGTTGCCTTGCGCGTCGACGGCGATCAGGCCGCCGCGCCCGTCGATGCTCGGCAGCTTGTGCATCACTACCTCCTCGCACGCCTCGGCGAGCGTCAGTCCGCGGTATTCCATAAGCGCGCTCACGTCGTAGGCCGCCAGCATGCGGATGAACATCTCGCCCGAGCCGGTGCAGGATACGGCGACGGTGCGGTTGTTCGCGTAGCAGCCGGCGCCGATCAGCGGGCTGTCGCCGACGCGGCCGACGCGCTTGTCGGTGACGCCGCCGGTGGACGTCGCCGCGGCGAGGTTGCCGTCGGCATCGAGCGCGACGGCGCCGACCGTGCCCATCTTGGTGTCGGCGTCGATCGGCTCGGCGGCCAGGCCCTCAAGCATGCCGAATCGTCCTTCGGACAGCGCGCGCTGCCATTGGGCGTGGCGCGCCTCGGTGAAATAGTAGTCGGGCGGCACGGTCTTCAGGCCCGCATTGCGGGCGAAGGCCTCGGCGCCTTCACCCACCAGCAGCACGTGCCGGCCGTCTTCCATCACGCGGCGCGCAGCCAGGATCGGATTGCGCAGCGACTTGACGCAAGCCACCGCGCCGGCGGCCAGCGAGCGTCCATCCATGATCGAGGCGTCGAGTTCGTGCGTGCCGGCGTGCGTGAACACGGCGCCCTTGCCGGCGTTGAACAGGGGGCATTCCTCCAGTCGGAAGACGGCTTCGGTGACCGCGTCGAGCGCGCTGCCGCCCTTCTCCAGAATCGCTTGGCCGCCCTTCAGAACGTAGTCGAGTGCTTCGTGGTAACGCGCTTCCTGTTCGGCGTTGAGCGCGGCGCGGGTGATCGTGCCGGCGCCGCCGTGGACGGCGATGACGGGGAGTATCGGGTTCATTCGGTTTTGCCTTCCTGATGCAGCCAGGGCAGGACGAATTCCGTCATGGCCGCGGCGGATTTCACGGAGTTCTTGGCGTGGCGCGCGACGGCGGCGCACAACGCTTCGATCACCGCATGGATGGTCGAGTCGGAGGTGGCGTTGAAGCGGCTGGTCGCCTGCAGGTAAAGCGTCATGTCGCCCAGCGCCGCGATCGGCGAAGTCGGCGAATCGGTCATCGCGATGATGCGCGCGCCGCGCTCTTTCGCCTTGCGGGCGATGATGATGCTGTCCTTCACGTAGCGCGGGAAGGAAATCACGATCACGACGTCCTGCGGAGTCAGCTTGAACAGTGTGCGCGCCCCGTGTGCCGGTCCGCCGACGCCGGCCAGCGACTGCGCCTGGGGGCAATGCAGTTCCAGCCCGTGCGTGAGCATGCCGGCGAGATAGCCGCTGGTGCCGAAGCCGGCGACCAGGACCCGTCGCGCGCCGAGAATGGCGGTGACGATCTGTTCGCATACTTCCGCCGGCAGGCTCTGGCGAATCGTCTCCAGGTTGGCGAGATTATCCGAAATCGATACCGCCATCACCTCGGCGCAACTCGATTTGCGCGACAGTTCGTCGCGCATTCTTTCGACTGGCGCCAGTGCGCTCTCGAAGCCGCGTACGAGTTCGGCACGGAAGGCGGGAAAGCCGGAAAAACCCAGCGTGTGCGCAAAACGGTTGGCCGTGGCGACGGAAACCCCGGTCGCCTCGGCCAGCTCGTCTATCGTCATCGTCGCGGCGCGGAACGAATGCGCCAGCACGTAATCCGCCATCTGCCGATGCGACGGCGTCAGCTCCGGCATCGCCTTGGCAATGCGGTCCTTGATCGTGCTGGTGGCCTGCTGATGGAGAGACTTGCGCGGCATGGAGAACGCTTCGTTAAGTAGGTCGGTGAAATAATAGTTACACGAAACGTTTTAGTAAAGAAAAAAATTTACATATTGTTTGGCAGGGGTCGTATTATATAAGTTGTTGAAAACAAAATATAAATAGTTTTATTGTGCATTTTATTCGCGTGCCGGAATGGTGCGAATTGTCATATCGAGGCACGGTTTTGGTGCGGCCGAAAATCGGACTGGGATTTCTTTGTCGATTTGCCAAAGGCGCGAGTGATTTTGCCGCTGATGGCGCCGGGTTACCGTGCCGTGGCAGAGGAAAACCTTCGTGCGAACCGGTTCGCCGGCGTATGCTTCACCCTACCGCCGGCATGCGGAACCAGCCTGATCGGGCATGCGGACGATCGGTTCGGCGGCATGACACCGCGGGTCTCCGGTGTTTTTCAATAACAGGCGGCAGTCGCCGATTTCGAAAGGAATGAGATGAAGGGTATGCGTGTTTCGCTGTTGATTGCTGCGGCAACGCTGGCACTTGTGAACCTGCCGGCGAATGCCGCGACCGTTGACGATGTGATCAAGGCCGGGGTGCTCCGTGTTTGCACGCCGGGAGACTACCGGCCGTTCAGCTTCGCATTGCCGGATGGCGCGTTCGAAGGGCTGGATATCGACCTGATGCAGTCGCTGGCCGCGTCACTGGCGGTGAAGACCGAGTTCGTCAAGACCACCTGGGCGAAGCTGCTGCCGGATTTCGTCGCCGGGAAGTGCGACATCGCGGTCGGCGGCATCTCGGTGACGCTGGAGCGTCAGAAACAGGTGTCGTTCAGCACGGCATACATGGTCAACGGCAAGACGCCGCTGGTCCGTTGTGCGGACGTGCAGCGCTTCCAGACGGTGGCCGACATCGACAAGGCGGATGTCCGGGTGGTTGCCAATCCGGGCGGCAGCAACGAGCGCTTTGCCCGCGCCAATTTCAAGACGGCGAAGTTGACGATCCATCAGGACAATATTTCCATTTTCGACGAGATCCTCAAGGGGAACGCAGACGTCTTCGTCACCGAATCGGCGGAAACGCTGGTGCAGCAGCGTTTGCGTCCGGGCTTGTGCGGGGTCAATCCCGACAAGCCGCTGCAATACGGTGAGATGGCCTATCTGTTGCCGCGCGGCGATACGGTGACGAAGGAATATGTCGATCAGTGGCTGCATCTCATCAAGGCCAACGGCGAGTATCAGCGGATCGCCGGGCGCTGGCTGAATTGATGACGCCAACTCGTGAGGGCGCGGCTGCCCGGCGCGGTCGCGTCCCGGGAGCGGGGGCGTTCCTGTCGTCGTGAAGCGCCCGGGACAAGTCGGCATGGGTTGTTTTCCATGCCGACGGTCTGTGTGCCGGATCGCCCTGGGGTATCCTTCGCCTTTCTGTCTTCCGCTTGGGCGCGGTTCATTTCCCGGAGGTGTTCATGTTTCGCCGAATCGTGTTTTCGATGCTGTTCTTCGTCCCGCTGGCACAGGCCGCCGACATCGAGGCACCCATCACGCAGGTGACCCTTTATCCGGGCACCGCCACGGTCGAACGTTCGGCCGACGTCGCGGCGGGAACACGCTTTCTGGAGGTCGGCGGGCTGCCGGCCAATTTCGATACGAAGACCCTGCAGGTGCAGGCCGACAAGGGGATCCGCGTCGGGCAGATCCTGGTCAAGGACGCGACGAGTGGCAGCGAAGGCGTGCATCCGCGCGAGAAGGCGCTGAAAAAGACGATTCTCGAACTCCAGGATCGGATCGAGGCGCTCGATATCGAAGTCCGTTCCGCCAGCCTGGTGACGGGCTATCTCGGGCGGCTGGAAAGCGGGGAAAAGATGGCGCTGGACGGCAAGGCGCTGCGCGGCATCGCCGTTGGCATCGAGTCGGCGGGCAAGGGCGCTTTCCAGCGCGCGCAGGCGGCGGAAATCCGCAAGCGTGCGATCAAGGAGGAGCTCGAGAAGGCTGAGTTCGATCTGGCGCAATTGCAGAGCGGCGCACGCAACTTCCGCCGCCTCAGCGTGCAGCTGGTTGCCGAGCACGCCGGCCGCATCCGGCTGCTCTACCAGGTCAATCGCGCAGGTTGGCAGCCGACCTACCGCGCGGCGCTCGATTCGGGCCGTTCGGAGATCGATCTGGAACGCTTGGCGCTGGTTTCCCAGAAGACCGGCGAGGACTGGGCGGGCGTCAAGCTCCGGCTGTCGACGGGGCAGCCGCAGGCGTTCCGCGAGCCGGTCGATCCGCAGACGCGGCGGCTCGTTTACCACCGGCCGCAGCCGCGGGAAGAACTCGCGCGTGCCCAGCCGTCGGCGCTGATGGCCGCGCCGGCGCCGTTGCGCAAGCCTGAAGCGAAGCAGAGTGACGATTACGTTGCGCCGGTGATCGAAACCTTCGGCGCGTACGCGACGGAATTCGAGGTGCCCGGTACGGTGACGCTGGCCGCCGATGGCCGGGAAATTGCCGTGTCGCTCGGCAGGCAGGCCGTTACGGCGGCGCAACGCGTCCAGGTGACGCCGTCGCTGCAACGCTTCGGTGTGCTGGTCGCCGAGTTCGAGCGTCTGCCCGGCGTCTGGTTGCCGGGCAATATCCAGTTGTTCCGCGATGGCGGCTATGTCGGGGCAACGCGATGGAACCCCGTCGGCGCGGAGCGCTTCACGCTGGGTTTCGGGCAGGATGACCTGCTGCGCGTGAGTGTCGACCGCAAGGTGCTTCAGGACGGCACGGCGGGCTTCACCAGCCAGCGCCTGCAGCGCAAGGTCGGCGATGTCTATTCGCTGACCAGCCTGCATCGCAACGCCATCGACGTGCTCGTCCTGGAGCCGTCGCCGGTGGCGCAGTCGGAGGAGATCGAGGTCGAGCGGACATTCCAGCCGCAACCGGTCGGCGAATCCTGGAAGGATCGTCCGGGCGTGGTGTTCTGGAACAAGACGCTGTTGCCCGACGAAACGTGGAAGATCGGCGTGGACTACACGATCAGCTATCCGAAGGAAGGCTCGGTCAGCGGGTTGCCGTGACTGGACTCCTGCAGCAGCTCCCTTGCCGGCGACAGCAGATTCGACCACACGTGGTTGGAGGCAATGATGTTCTGCGCATTTTTCGGCTAGTATCCGCCTCCGTTGTGATCATTCATCACCATCGGGGTTTGCCATGAGCGAGACATTGCCGGATACCGACACCTATTACATGGGCATTGCCTTTGCCGTTCGGGAGAAAGCCAACTGCACGGGAAATCGCGTCGGCGCGGTGATCGTTCGCGACAACCGGGTGATCTCCACCGGCTATAACGGCGTGCCGGAGGGGATGCCCAACTGCCTCGATGGTGGTTGCCTGCGTTGCCAGAATCCCGGCGGGCGGTTTCCGAGCGGCACGGGGTACGACCTGTGCATCTGCGTGCATGCCGAGCAGAACGCGATCCTGTCGGCGGCGCGCTTCGGCATCGCGGTGGCGGGCTCGACGCTGTACACGACGATGCAGCCTTGTTTCGGCTGCGCCAAGGAAATCGCCCAGGCCAAAATCGTCGAGGTGGTCTACCTGCATCCGTGGGTGCCGACCGATGTCGATCCGGAAATGGATCGCGACAAGAAAGCGGAGTACGAGAAGATCATGGCCCGGATCAAGGTGCGGCAGATGAACATGCACGACCCGCGCGCGGAATGGGCGGTCAGGAGCCTGCGGGCCAAGGGGTGAAAGCGGCGGCGGTGTTTGCCGATCCCTGGCTCGAGCGCTGGCTTCTGCAGGTTCTGGAGCGCGCCGGAAACGATCCGGTGCTCGAGATCGGCTGTGGCTATGGCGACGATACCGCCGTGCTGGCTCGCGCCGGGTTGAGCGTCGTGGCCTTCGATCTGTCCCCGGCCTGCGTTGCTGCCGCGCGGGCGCGCGTGCCTTCGGCGGTGATCGACTGCCGGGACGTGCGCGATCCGTTTCCGGATGCGCTGCGGGAAGTCGGGGTCGTGGTGGCCAGCCTGTCGCTGCACTATTTTCCCTGGGCCGAGACGGTGGCGCTGGTCGAGCGCATTCACTCGGTGCTGCGTCCCGGCGGATTGTTGCTGTGTCGGCTGAATTCGACGGAAGATCGCAACTTCGGGGCGAGCGGCCATCCCGAAATCGAGCCGGGCTACTTCCTCGTCGATGGGCGGCCGAAGCGTTTCTTCGATCGCGATAGCGTATGCGCGCTCTTTGCCGCCGGCTGGAAGCAGCTGTCGCTGGCGCATTTCGTGACGCGCAAGTACATCAGGGCCAAAGCCTTGTGGGAAATCGTGCTGGAGCGGGAAGAGGGCTGAGGCCGCAGGTGCGCTTCAGCTGCCCAGCGCCGGAAAAAGCTTGATCAGCCCGTCGGACATGACTTCGACGGCAATCGCAGCCAGGATCAGCCCCATCAGGCGGGTCATTACGTTGATGCCCGTTTGCCCCAGAACCCGCCCGATGCGCCCGGCGGCCGAAAGGGCCAGCCAGGTCGCGATGCCGATGAACAGTCCGTAACCGAGGAGCACGCCGAGTTCCCAGACATGTCTCGTCTTCTCGGCGTAGATGACCACCGTGGAGATCGACGCCGGCCCGGTCAGCAGCGGGATGGTCAGCGGTACAACGGCAATGCTGGCGCCGGAGTCCGCCCGGCTGGCGCCATCGTCGACGTCGTGGGCGCGCGACTCGGCAGGTTGCGCGTTGAGCATCTGGATCGCGCTCATGAGCAGCAGCAATCCGCCGCCGACCTGGAAGGAGGCCAGCGAGATGCCGAAGAATTCGAGAATCTGCAGTCCGAGGACGGCGCTGAGTGCGATCACCAGAAAGGCGGTCGCCGCCGCGACGCGGGCTGTCTTTTTTCGCTGTGCCGCGCTGAAGTTGCGCGTGAAGTGAATGAAGAACGGGATGACGCCGATCGGATTGACGATGGCGAGCAGGGTGATCAGTGGTTTTATCGGGAAGTCCATGGCGTTTTTTTTTACGGTTCCGGGCGGGCAGTCTACTCCGTGCTCCAGCGATGTCACCTTTTCTGCCTCAAGGCTCGCGCCAGTCGGATGAAATTGTCTGCCGGAGCCGAGGTGCCGGCGCGCTGCGACGCGATGGCCAGCCCGACGGTCGGCGGCGAGCCGTTGATCTTGCGGAAGACGACGCCGTTGATGCGGAATTGCTGCATCGAGTCGGGAACGAGTGACACGCCTTGTTCGGCGGCGACGAGCGACAGGATCGAGGCGATCTGCGGCGCGGGTTGGCCGAGCACCGGCTCGAACCCGGCGTTGCGGCAGGCGGCGAGGGCCGTGTCGTGCAGGCTGATGCCGATGGCGCGCGGGGTGAGGATCAGCGGATCGTCACGCAGGCGGGCGAGGTCGATGCTACGACCGGAGCCGGCCGCAGGGTGCGCGGCGGGCAGCGCGGCGACCAGCGTTTCGATGGCGAGGTTGACGTAATCGAATTCAGGCGGGTCGGATTCACTGGGACGGAGAACGGCAACGTCTAGACGGCCGTCGAGCAGACCGTTCATCAAGGCGACGGAGTTGGCTTCCTCCAAGCGGATTTCGACGGCCGGATAGGCGCGCCGAAAGTCGCGAATGCATGCCGGGACGATCGGGTTCAACGCCGCCGTGCCGGTGAAGCCGAGGCTGAGCCGGCCTGTCTCGCCGCGGTCGGCGCGCTGGGCGGCGCGCACGGCGTCGGCCGTCTGCGTCGGAATCGCCTTTACCCGTTCGAGGAAGGCTTTGCCGGCCTCGGTCAGTTCCGCACCGTGCGGAACGCGGCGAAAGAGTCGTGCGCCGATTTCGGTTTCGAGATCCTTGATCTGCTGGCTGAGCGGCGGCTGCCCGATCCCCAGGCGCGCGGCAGCGCGGGTGAAGTTGCCTTCCTCGGCGATGGCCAGGAAGTAGCGGAGATGCCGGAGTTCCATTGGTATATATAAAACAGATGGATTATGTGGGAAGTATATATTGGAAATATGAAACTCCCGTCGATATACTCGGCCGCTATCGAGTCTGCTATCACCATGTGCCATGAATTCCGCAACGACAGTCATCGAATCCGCGCCGCAGTGGATTCGGCTTGGAACGACCGAATACCGTAACGCCGGGCTTGCGCTGTTCCTGGCCGGCTTCGCCAGTTTTTCCCTGATTTACTGCGTTCAGCCGCTGTTGCCGGCATTTACCGATTCCTTCGGCGTCGGTCCCGCCGAGAGTTCGCTGGCGCTGTCGCTCACCACCGGACTGCTCGCCATTTCAATTGTTCTGGCCGGAGCGTTTTCGCAGGCGCTGGGTCGGCGCGGCCTGATGTTCTGTTCGATGGTGCTGGCCGTGCTCTGCGATTTCGCGGCCGCTGCAGCGCCAGACTGGCGCTTGCTGCTTGTCGCCCGCGCGGTTGAAGGCTTCGTTATCGGCGGCGTGCCCGCCGTGGCGATCGCCTACCTCTCGGAAGAAATCGAACCGGGCAATCTCGGCCGGACGATGGGGCTCTACGTCGCCGGCACAGCTTTCGGCGGGATGATGGGGCGTGTCGGCATGGGCGTGCTCACCGAATTCACCTCGTGGCGCGTGGCGCTCGGCATTCTCGGGGGGATGTGTCTGGCCGCGGCGATCGGCTTCCTGATCCTGCTGCCGCGTTCAAGGAATTTCGTTGCGCGGCCGGGGTTCGATCCGGTGTTCCATCTGCGCACGTGGGGCGGGCATCTGCGCAACGCTGGCCTGCTGCGCCTTTACGGTTGCGGCTTCCTATTGACCAGCATCTTCGTGACACTGATGAACTACGCCACCTTCCGGCTTTCCGGCGCGCCATATTTCCTGAGCCAGACGGCGCTCAGCCTGATTTTCCTGGCCTACGGCTTCGGCATGGTGTCGTCGTCAATGGCGGGTGGCCTGGCCGACCGCTTCGGTCGTCGGCTGCTGCTGGTCGCGGGGTTCGTGACGATGCTTGGCGGGGTAGTGCTGACGCTCGCCGGGTCGCTCCTGCTGATCATCGTCGGCATCGTGCTGGTGACGTCCGGCTTCTTCATCGGACATTCGGTCGCCAGCGGCTCGATCGGCCCCCTTGCCGGGACGGCCAAAGGGCATGCGGCGTCGCTTTATCTGCTCTTCTACTACATGGGGTCGAGCATCGTCGGCTCGATGGGCGGCTGGTTCTGGCAGTACGGCGGATGGATTGCCGTCGCCGGTTTGATTGGCGGCCTCGCGGTTTCAGGGGCGCTGCTTGCTGGCGGGTTGAAACTGATTCGCAAGCGAAACGGCGCCTGAACGGCCAAGTACGATGCGCGGTTGAATAGGCGTTGAAAGGAGGCGACGTGTACGAAAACTACCGGAAAGATGAAGTCGCACGCCTCATCTCGCGAATGCCTCAGTATTCAGGTGCGAGCGATTTGTGCATCGGAATCGGCGTTGTGGCCACGTGTATTGCGCTCGGAATTCTACTTGGTGTTGCAGTCAGAAACTGGCCGTGGTTTTGAAACCGCCAAGCGGGAAGTTCACGGTGTTTGTGTCGGGACTGGCTGCAGGCTGCCGATAGCCGACCGGGAAAGTTCTACGATCAAACGCAGGCGAGAAGAACTCAATCGGTTCTCGTGCGTCTTTCCCGGTCGGGATCTGGCCACTCATGAGGCCACGCTCAGTGAGCGGCGGCGACGTT
This sequence comes from Gammaproteobacteria bacterium, assembly GCA_029289235.1. Classification (GTDB taxonomy): domain Bacteria; phylum Pseudomonadota; class Gammaproteobacteria; order Burkholderiales; family Rhodocyclaceae; genus Propionivibrio. Next base: position 47,673 of record JARFTZ010000007.1, on the reverse strand, counting down.
CGCGGGGATCGAGTGGATGCGCTTGGCGCTCGCCTTGCTTTCGTTCGCCAGCTTTTCCTTGGTGTCCAGCAGGTAGACGTAGAAGAACGGCCAGCCGTAAGCCATGACGCCGCTGACGAACAGCAGGAACAGCGACGAGGTCGCGATGGCCAGGACCAGCACGGCGAACGAAGCCAGGGAAGAGAAAACGTGGTTCTCCAGGAGAAAATCTACGATACGTGGTTTCATGATGTTTCCTTTCATCAGGGTTGGTTGATGCCACATAGTGAAAACGCTCACCATCTGACGGAAATCATCTTATCGAGAACCGTTCTACGCTGTGTGGCGATTGTGCGGGCCTTTGTCCGACCTTGTGTAGCAGCGCGTATCGGCCGGGAACTTTCAGGGGAAACGGCTGACCGCTATCAGTCAACCATTCGTCGGATCGTCTCCATCCTCGCGAGGCGGTCCATTCAGGAGAATTCATGAGGGTGAAGTTCCTCCCGCGCAAATCCGGTTTTGGCATCCGCGTTGCGCTCAGCTGCCTGTTGATCGTTGGCATCGTGCTCGTCGGCTGGTATTCCGGCTGGATCGAGCGGTCCGCTTACCGGGTGATGATCGCGATGACCGGCGAGGGAGAAAGGCGACTCGGCCTCTCCGACTATCGCGTGGGCATCGATGCGCTGCCGCTGGCCGGCATCGGCGACAACGCGTCGGGCTTAACTTACCATCCGGGGCGCAACAGCCTTTTCTCGGTGATCAATCGTCCGCCGCAGATCGTCGAACTGACGCTCGACGGCGCGTTGAAACGGACGATTGCCGTCGAGGGCGTTGCTGACCTCGAAGGGATCACCCACGTGCGTGGCAACGAGTTCTTCATCGCCGACGAGCGCACGCAGCAACTGATCCATGTCGAGATCGGCGACGATCAGACGGCGATCGACGCGCGCGGCCGTCCGCGCATCGGCCTGGCGTTCGACCTCGCGAGCAATCTCGGTTTCGAAGGCGTTTCGTGGGATCACACCCGCGAACGCCTGTTCGTCGTCAAGGAAAAGCGGCCGCTCCGCCTGTTCGAGCTTTCCGGCCTGTCGGCCGCGCTGGATGGACGACGGCTCGATCTGCAGATTCGCGAGTGGTTTCCCCGCGGCTCGGCGAGTTTCCTGTTGCGCGATCTGTCTTCGCTGACCTACCACGAGGACTCGGGGAACATGCTGCTGCTGAGCGACGAGTCGCGGCTGGTCGTCGAACTCGACGGTGAGCGGCAACCGTCGGGCCTGCTGGTGCTGCGCAAGGGCCGGCATGGCCTGAAGCGCGACGTCCCGCAGGCGGAAGGCATTGCCGTCGGACCGCGTGGGGAGATTTACCTGATTTCCGAGCCGAACCTGTTCTATCGCTTCGACCCGTCGCCGCGCTGACGCGGTGTGTCGTGTATCGTCAGGCGACCGGCACGGCGATCATCCGGCGTCGTTCGAAGCGCACCAGTTCCTTGACGCCGGCTTTCCGCAAGCCCGCCAGCGCCTTGTCGAAATGCCGCCCGACCTGATGCGGGGCATGCGCGTCCGAGCCCAGTGTCAGCGGTACGCCGCGCGAGGCGAGCGCTTCGACGACGTCCCACCCCGGCATGAATTCCCGCGCCGGGTTGTCGAGTCCGGAGGTGTTGATCTCCACGGCGATGTCGTTGGCCAGCAGATCCGGAATCAGCGGCTCGACGTAGCGCAGCATGCCGCCGGCCGGCATGCTGCCCATCTTCTTCGGCAGGTCGAGGTGGCCGACGACGTCGCAGAAACGCTCGCGGATCATCATGCCGACGAAGTGGAAGTAGATCTCGCAGACGTCCTCGATGTGCCAGGCGTCGTACATCGCCGGCTCCTGCAGCTTCTCGAAGCCGATGTTGTGCACCGAGCCGATCAGGTAATCCCATTCGTAGCGCCGCGCCGTGTCGCGGGCGACGTCGAGGCGGCTCGGGATGAAGTCCATCTCCATGCCCAGACGGATGCGGAAGGGTGTTTCGCCGTCACGGTTGTAGCGTTCCTGGAGGCGACGCACGTCAGCAACGTAGTCGTCCTGTTCGTCGGCACGCATCGCGTAGCGTTGGTCGCGTGCGTGCAGCATCCAGTGGCTGTGGTCGGAAAAGCCGAATTCGGCGATCCCTTTGGCGAGCGCCTGCTCGACGTAGGCGTCCATGCTGCCGCTGGCGTGGCAGCAGCGGGTGGTGTGGCTGTGGAAGTCGATCAAGGGTGGCATGGTCAAAAAACCGCGGCCCGGTCAGCGGGCAAAGGCGCCATTATCCCTCACCCCGCCTTGACCACGGAGACGCCGTGATTGGCCAGCGAGAGTCCGACGTCGGTGCCGATGTCGAGGACGTTGGTCAGGTCGGGCGAAACCACGAAGATGTTGCCGAGCGGCGTATCGAAGGTGTACTCGAAGAAGCTGCCGAGGTACGAGCGTTTGCGCAGCGTGCCGGCGACGCCGCCGCCGTCGCGGTTGATCTGCCAGGCTTCCGGGCGCACGGCGACCTTCACCGCGCCGGCTTCGACCTTCTGCTTCGGCACGATGGTCAGGGGGCCGAGCTTCACGCTGCCGTCCGCGCCGGATTCGCCGGGGAAGAGCATCGCTTCGCCCATGAAGCCGGCGACGAACTCGCTGCCGGGGTATTCGTACATCTCCTGCGGCGTGCCGCTCTGGGCGATCAGGCCGTCGTTCATCACGATGATCACGTCGCTGACCGCCAGCGCCTCGCTCTGGTCGTGCGTCACGTAGGCGACGGTGAGCTTCAGGCGCTGCTGGATGGCGCGGATTTCCTCGCGCATGTCGCGGCGCAGGCGGGCGTCGAGGTTGGAAAGCGGTTCGTCGAAAAGCAGGATCTGCGGTTCCAGGATCAGCGCGCGCGCCAGCGCCACGCGCTGCTGCTGCCCGCCGGAGAGCTCGCTCGGCATCCGCTCGTCGTAGCCGACGAGGCCGACGTTCCGCAGCGTCTCGACGGCGCGCGCGCGGGCGGGTTCCTTCGGCACGCCGGACATGCGCAGTCCGTACATGACGTTTTCTACGACGTTCATGTGCGGGAACAGCGCGTAGCTCTGGAACATCATGCTGACGTTGCGTTCGGCCGGGCCGAGCGTCGTCACGTCGCGGCCGTCCATGAAGATCTGTCCGGAGGTCGGCGATTCCAGGCCGGAGATCATCCGCAGTACAGTGGTCTTGCCGCAGCCCGAGGGGCCGAGGATGGTGACCAGCGTGCCCTTCTCGATGCCGAAGCTGACGCCCTTGACCGCGAACGGCGCCGCGGGGTCGGTGCCGTAGCGCTTGGTGATGTTCTTGAATTCAACGCCGAAAGTCATGCTGTCGTTCCTTGTTCTGAATGGATTGGCCGGCTCAAACGGGAGCGGTCATTACCGGCGCCGCGGCGCCTTTGCGGCGACCGAGCTTGCGTTCGCCGACCAGCCACTGGATCGCGGCGATGATCAGCGACATGACGAGGATCAGCACCGTGCAATAGGCCAGCGCGACGCCGTAGTCGCCGTTGCCGACACGGCCGATGATGTAGGTCGTCGCCAGTTCGTTTTCCGCGGTGACGAGGAAGATGACCGCGCTGACCGTGGTCATCGCCCGGGCGAAGCTGTACACCAGCGCGGCGACCAGCGCCGGCTTCAACAGCGGCAGGATGATGGTGAACAGCGTCTGCGCCGTCGTCGCGCGCAGCATCAGCGAGGCCTCGTCGAGCGCCTTGTCGAGCTGCTTGAACGCCGCCGTCCCGGCCTGGACGCCGACCGGCAGGTTGCGGAACATGAAGCAGATGACGATGATCAGGCCGGTGCCGGTCAGTTCCACCGGCGGCACGTTGAAGGCGAGGATGTAGCTGACGCCGAGCACCGTGCCGGGGATCGCGAAGGCGAGCAGGGCGACGAACTCGAAGCCGTTGCGGCCGCGGAAGTCGGTGCGCGAGAGCAGGTAGGCGATCAGCAGGCCGACCGCCGCCGTCAGCGGCGCCGAGATGCCGGAGAGCTTCAGCGTGGTGAACATCGAGTTCCACGCCGTGCCGGCCCAGACGATCCCGAATTGTCCCCACTCGATGCCGAAGGCGGTGATGAAGTGCCTGAGCGTGAAGGTGTAGTCCCGTCCCCACGTCTGTACGAAGCCGCCGACGAAGGCGAAGAGATAGACCACCAGCGTGAAGGTCAGCCACGGATAGACCACCGCGTTGAGCGTGTAACGCAGTCCGTCCGGCAACGGCATCGGGATGCCCGAATCGCCCTTGCCGCTGACTGTCGTGTAGTTCTGCCGCCCCAGCAGACCGCGCTGCAGGGCGAACACGCCGAGGGCGAAGATCGTCAGCAGCCAGGCCAGGGTGGCGGCCCGTCCCTGGTCGAACTGGGCGCCGACGATGGCGAAGAAGATGTCCGTCGACAGCACCGAGAACTGCCCGCCGACGACGATCGGATTGCCGAAGTCGGCGATGCTCTCGATGAAGCCGACGAGAAAGGCGTTGGCCAGGCCGGGCTTCAGCAGCGGCAGGGTGACGGTGAAGAAAGTCTTTCTCCGGTCGGCATGCAGGATCTGCGCGGCTTCCTCCAGGCTTGGGGCGAGGCCTTGCACGACGCCGCGCATGATCATGAAGGCGATCGGCGTGAAGGCGAACAGTTGTGCGACGAGAATGCCGAGGATGCCGTAGAACCAGCGCGTCGGCGTGATATCGAAGGCGTACTCGAGGAACTGGTTGACGATGCCGGCACGGCCGAACAGCAGGATCAGGCCGAGGCCGACGACGAAGGGCGGGGTGATGATCGGCAGCAAGGCGATGACGCGCAGCGGCCCCTGCACGCGCGGGCCGGCGCAACGCTCCGCCAGCAGCGCCATCATCGTGCCGAGCACGGTGGTGCCGAAGGCCGTGGCCAGGGCGAGGAAGAGCGTGTTCCAGGCGACGCCGCACTGGACGCCGCCGCCCAGACAGTTCAGGTTCCAGATGCGGCTGTCGGCGATGCGGTCGACGATCGCCGAGAGCGCCCATCCGCCTTCCTCGGTCAGGAACGCGCCGGAAAGCGCCTTGGCGACCGGATAGGCGATGAACAGTGCGAGCAGTGCGGAACAGCAGATCACCGCCGAGGCGACGAACAGGTCGCCCTTGAAATACCCTCGCCGGGCGAGGCCGAAGGCGGAAATTACGATCAGGGCAAGCAATACGACGAAGGCGCCCATCCCCATGCCGAACTGGTTGATCGCCAGTTCGCCGAATGCGCTGTTCAGCCATTCGAACGACCAGCCGCGCGCACCGATCATGAAGCCGCTGCCGCCGAGTCCGAGCAAACCTGCGAGACCGCCGCCGAGCAGCCAGCGAGCTTGCAGTCGTCCGGCAGGATAGATCAGTCCGACGCCGGCGATGGCCAATCCGAGGGGGCCGAGCAGTAGCCAATAACGGCCGTTGGCGAGTGCCTGAACGAGACCGTTGGCTGTTTCCGAACCCGCCAGGATCTCCGGCAATACGTAGTACCAGGCGGTGTCCTGGATTGCGTACCAGGGGAAGAGCAGAAAACCGGCGAAGCCGACGCCCAGCCAGAGGACAAGCGCTTTGTTGGGATGTTTGTTCACAGAAGACGTGCCCAAGTCAGTTGAAACGCGGGAAATGCGTCGCCGCTACAACCTCCGTCATCCCGGCATTCGCCGGGATGACGGGCGTTCGAGTCAAGCTTGAGTCAAACCTTGCTCAACGCGGCAGCGAGTTGACGTCTTTCTCCCACTTGGCGATCAGCCGCTTGCGTTCTGCGCTGGCGCCGTACTTGGCGTAGTCGTAGTTGATGAACTTGATCGCCTTGAAGTCCGGTACGCGCGGATCGACCTTGGCGTTCTTGTTCGACGGCAACTGGAACTGCCTCGCCGCCGCGGCCATTTCCTGCGCTGCCGGGGTCAATGCCCATTCGTAGAACTTCTTGGCCGCTTCGAGATTGCGCGCGCCCTTGATGATGCTCATCGAACCGATCTCGGCGCCGGTGCCTTCGCTCGGCGTGACCGTTTCGACCGGGAAGCCGGCCATCTTTTCGCCCGGGGCGTCATGGATGAAGCTGATCGATACGGCCGTCTCGCCGCGTGCCACGGCCTTGATCGGGCCGGTCCCGGAGCGGGTGTATTGGCCGACGTTGCGATGCAGCTTCTTGAGATACTCGAATGCCGGTTCTTCACCCATCAACTGCACGAGCGTGGCAACCATGGTGTAGGCCGTACCGCTCGAGGCCGGGTTGGCCACCTGGATGTCGCCCTTGTATTCCGGTTTGAGCAGGTCGGCCCAGGACTTGGGCACCGGCAATTTTTTCTTTTCCAGAAGCTCCGGGTTGTAGCCGAAGCCGAGCGGGCCGGAATAGATTCCGACCGTCTTGTATTTGGCCTGTTGCGCCTGCTGCTGGGCCCACGGATGCAACTGGGCGAGGCTCGGCGACTTGTATTCAAGCGACAGTCCTTGTTCTGCCGCCTGCAGGTGCGGGTCGCCGGTGCCGCCGAACCAGATGTCGGTCTTCGGGTTTTCCTTCTCGGCGATGAGTTGGGCCAGCGCTTCGCCGGAGCCCTTCATCGATACATTGATCTTGGTGCCGGTGGTGCGCGCGTAGACCGTGCTGATCATGTTGCACCACTCGGCCTGAACCGAACAGATGATGTTGACCTGGTCCGCCGCCTGAGCGCCGCCGGCGCCGAAGCCTGCAGCCAGCGTTGCCGCGATGATGCGAAATGTGTGCTTCATTTTGACCCCTTTCGATTTTTCGTTGGTGGATTCCCCGCGTTCCGGGCCCTTTCCAGCCAGCGAGGCCAGAACGTGCCGCGAACGAGTATGCGCGATCGCCGTGCGGCGAAGCAAATCAGAAATCGTTATTCTGAGCATAAGGATTTCGCAGTCTTGAAAACCGGGAACCTCCCCCCACTTCGGATCCATCGGAATAGCTGGCAAGGACATTCACCATGCGACAAGACAAACTCACCACCAAGTTCCAGCAGGCTCTGGCTGACGCACAGAGCCTGGCCGTCGGCCACGACAATCAGATGATGGAACCGTCCCACCTGCTCCTAGCACTGTTGCAGCAGGAAGACGGCGCAACGTCCTCGCTGCTGGCGCAGGCGGGCGTCAACGTGCAGGCGTTGAAAGCAGCGCTCGATCAGGCCATCGACCGCTTGCCGAAGGTCGAAGGGTTCGGCGGTGACGTGCAGGTCGGACGCGATCTGGTCAACCTGCTCAACGTCACCGATCGGGAAGCACAGAAGCGCGGCGACCAGTTCATTGCCAGCGAGATGTACCTGCTCGCGGTGTGTGACGACAAGGGCGAGGCCGGCCGGCTGGCGAAGCAGCACGGTCTCAACCGCAAGGCGCTGGAAGCCGCGATCATGGCCGTGCGCGGCGGCCAGGGCGTCGATTCGCAGGAAGCCGAAGGGCAGCGCGAATCGCTCAAGAAATACTGCATCGACCTCACCGAACGTGCCAGCCAGGGCAAGCTCGACCCGGTGATCGGGCGCGACGACGAGATTCGCCGCACCATCCAGATCCTGCAGCGGCGGACCAAGAACAACCCGGTCCTGATCGGCGAGCCAGGCGTCGGCAAGACGGCGATCGTCGAAGGGCTGGCGCAGCGCATCATCAACGACGAAGTGCCTGAAACGCTGAAGGGGAAGAAGGTGCTGAGCCTCGACATGGCCGCGCTGCTCGCCGGCGCGAAGTACCGGGGCGAGTTCGAGGAACGGCTGAAAGCCGTCTTGAAGGAGATCGCGCAGGACGAAGGCCGGATCATTGTCTTCATCGACGAACTGCACACCATGGTCGGCGCCGGCAAGGCCGAGGGGGCGATCGACGCCGGCAACATGCTGAAACCGGCGCTGGCACGCGGCGAACTGCACTGCGTCGGCGCGACGACGCTCGACGAGTATCGCAAATACGTCGAGAAGGACGCCGCGCTGGAGCGCCGTTTCCAGAAGGTGCTGGTCGACGAGCCGAGCGTCGAGGCGACCATCGCCATCCTGCGCGGCTTGCAGGAAAAGTATGAACTGCACCACGGTGTCGACATCACCGATCCGGCGATCGTCGCCGCGGCCGAACTCTCGCACCGCTACATCACCGACCGCTTCCTGCCCGACAAGGCGATCGACCTGATCGACGAGGCAGCGGCGCGCATCAAGATGGAAATCGACTCCAAGCCGGAAGTCATGGACAAGCTCGACCGGCGCATGATCCAGCTCAAGATCGAGCGCGAGGCCGTGCGCAAGGAGAAGGACGAAGCGTCGATGAAGCGCCTGCAGCTGATCGAGGACGAACTCGCCAAGCTGGAGCGCGAGTACAACGACCTGGAGGAAATCTGGAAGGCCGAGAAGGCGCAGGTGCAGGGCAGCGCCTCGATCAAGGAGGAAATCGACAAGCTCAAGGCGCAGATGGCCGATTTTCAGCGCAAGGGCCAGTACGACAAGCTCGCCGAACTGCAGTACGGCAAGCTGCCGCAGCTGGAAGCGCAATTGAAGGCCGCCGAAAAATCGGGTGGCGCGGCGAAGAAGAACCAGCTGCTGCGCAACGAAGTCGGCGTCGAGGAGATCGCCGAGGTCGTCTCGCGTGCGACCGGGATCCCTGTTTCCAAGATGATGCAGGGCGAGCGCGAGAAGCTGCTGGCGATGGAAGACAAGATCCACCAGCGCGTCGTCGGGCAGGACGAGGCGGTGCGCCTGGTATCTGACGCCATCCGTCGTTCGCGCGCCGGGCTCGCCGATCCGAACCGGCCCTACGGCTCCTTCCTCTTCCTTGGCCCGACCGGCGTCGGCAAGACCGAGCTGTGCAAGGCGCTGGCGAATTTCCTGTTCGATTCGGAAGAACACCTGATCCGCATCGACATGAGCGAGTTCATGGAGAAGCACTCGGTCGCCCGCCTGATCGGCGCGCCGCCCGGATATGTGGGTTACGAGGAAGGCGGCTATCTGACCGAAGCCGTGCGCAGGAAGCCCTACAGCGTGATCCTGCTCGACGAGGTCGAAAAGGCGCACCCGGACGTGTTCAACGTGTTGCTGCAAGTACTCGACGACGGCCGCATGACCGACGGGCAGGGGCGTACGGTCGGCTTCAAGAACACCGTGGTGGTGATGACCTCCAACCTCGGCAGCCAGATGATCCAGCAGATGGCCGGCGACGATTACCAGCTGATCAAGCTGGCGGTGATGGGCGAGGTCAAGAGCTACTTCCGGCCCGAGTTCATCAACCGCATCGACGAGGTCGTTGTCTTCCACGCGCTCGACGAGAAGCACATCAAGTCGATCGCGAAGATCCAGCTCGGCTATCTCGAGAAGCGGTTGGCACAACTGGAAATGGCGCTGGACGTCGACGACAGCGCGCTGTCCGAAATCGCTACCGCCGGTTTCGATCCGGTCTTCGGTGCGCGGCCGTTGAAGCGCGCGATCCAGGCGCAGATCGAGAACCCGCTGGCCAAGGCGATCCTCGAAGGGCGCTTTGCCGCCAAGGACACGATTCGGGTTATTTGTACCGGCGGGGTGATGCACTTCGGCAAGGCATGAGCGAGTGACTTGTGTGTCCGCTCCGCCTTCCTGATCGCACTTTTGTGCCACATGTGTGCTACATTCGTTGCGTACTGAATCCGCTCCGGAGCTTTTCATGAGCACCACGACCATCCGTATTCCCGATGACCTGAAGGCCCGTGTTTCGGCAGCCGCTGGGCGTGCCGGCACGACCGCGCACAACTTCATCCTCGAGGCGATTGCCGAAAAGGCTGAACAGGCCGAGCGTCGAGCCGAGTTCCTTGCCGAGGCCGAAGAGCGTTACGCACGCATCGTGGAAACCGGCAAGACGATTCCGTGGAGCGAGATGCGCAGTTACCTGGAGGGGCGCGTGGTCGGCAAGGCGGTGAAGCGTCCGGCGGCGCGCAAGCTGGCGAAGTAGCGTGTCGCGCATCGAGCTGGCGCCCGAGGTTGGGGAGGATTTCGACCGGATTCTCGATCACCTCGAGCAGTATCAGGTCGAGAACCCCGTGGCGCGGATACACGAGATCGTCGCAGCCATCGGCGTGCTCGAAACCAACCCTCTGATCGGCCGTCCTGCCGAGAGCGGAAAACGTGAATTGGTGATTGGTCGGCGCTCGCACGGGTATGTGGCGCTGTACCGCTACGTTGCCGAGATCGATACAGTCTTTGTTCTGGCGATCCGAGCCCAGCGTGAGGCGGGTTTCGGGCAGGAGTGATCCTAAAAACCTCACATCCTGTGGGTGGCTGCGAAAGATGCGGGCCGTTCGCGTAACGCTCTGATGTCAAGGGGCGAAAACCAGTTCCGGCAGGACGACCTCCCACTGCGCGCAACGGCAGCGATCCAGGTATTCCGGCGGGGTGTCGCGCCGTCGCCAGACGACGACGGCGCGCACCTTGGCCCCAACGCAGCGCATCCCTGCCGGCGGTAAAAACTTGCTGGAGAGGCGGCCGATGCTGCGGCCTTCCAGGGTCAATAGCCGATAACCCCTTTCGTATGCCTCGAACTGCAGTGTGTCGCCGACCGTCAGAGCGGCAAGGCGACGGTGCAGCGGATCGTCAGCGCTTGCGCGGCCGGCGAAGCCAAGATCGATTTCCCTCAAGGAGGGAAGGAGGTAGCGGTGTCTCAGCCCTGCCATTTGGGGCAGCCATTGCGTCGGCGGGCGGCGCAGCAGCGCAGGACTGTCACGCATGCCATCGAGCAGCGGATGTCCGTCGTCCATCCGGGCGAGCGTGAGCGTTTGCCGGGCGCGGGTCATCGCCACGTAGTAGAGGCGGCGCGCGGCGTCCGCATCTTCGCCGTTTTGCCGTCGCCATTCACCGTCGAGCACGATCACGTGGTCGAACTCCAACCCCTTGGCCCGGTGCGCGGTCAGCAGCAGCAAGCCGGTTTGTCGCAGCCGGCTGGCACGGCCCCATTCCGCCAGCCAGTCACGGAACCAGGGCACGGAGACTTCCGCATCCTGTGTCTCCTCCGTGAACGCCGCGATGGCGTCGCGCAGACAGTCTGCCCATTCGCCATCGTTGCGATCGGTGAGCCAAGCTTGCAATGTGCCAGCCTTGATGAGCGGTCCCTGTGCTTCGGCGAAAGTCAGCAAGGACTGTGTCTCGCGCAGGCGCCACAGCGGCGGGGCGTCTTCATCGGCCATGCTGACCGGCAGACCGAGGCTCTCGCAGGCGGCGCGCAGCGGGTCGAGGAATTTCCACTGGCGGGCAATGACAGCCGTCCGGTCCAGCTCGATTCCGCACGATTGCAATCGCTGGAGTTCGGTGAGGACGGCCATCGCCTGCTGTTCGGCGTTTTGACCAGCGGGCAGGATCTGCACACGCCCTTGCGCCACGCTGTCGCGGCTTTGCCACTCGCCGCCTGTCGGTGACTTGGTGCGCGCGTTATCGATGCGAATCGGGTGTTCGCGTTTCATGCGCTCGCTGGCCGGCTCGATCAGCGCGTTCGCGATGTCGATGATGTTGGCCGTGGAACGGTAGTTCTCGACGAGGAAGCGGGTCTGCGCCTGATAGTCTGCTTCAAAGCGGCGGATGAATTCGACGGAGGCGCCGGCGAAGGCGTAGATGTTCTGGTCGTCGTCGCCAACGGCGAAGAGGTTCAGCTTGCCGTCCTCGTCGGTGCGCTTGCGTCCGGCCAGCGCCGAAATCAGCGCGTACTGGCCGGGGCCGATGTCCTGGTATTCGTCGAAGAGAATCCAGCGGAAGCCGGCGAGCAGGCGATCTCGCTGCGTGTCGGCCTCTTCCGGCGGCAAGCCGCGTCCTTCGAGCAGGGCGGTGGCTTCCGCGAGGACGGCGTCGAAATCGTCGTCGCGCTGTTCCCTGCGATCGGCGAAGCTGGCGCCGACCAGCCGCATCGCCAGCGCATGGCAGGTCATCACCGTGACGCCGTTCGCGTCGTCACCGATCAGCGCGCGCAGGCGGCGACGGATTTCCAGCGCGGCGTGCCGGTTGTAAGCCAGCGCGAGGATCGCGCGCGGGTTTTCACGGCGCATGCGGATCAGGTAGGCGATGCGATGGACGAGCACGCGTGTCTTGCCGGAGCCGGGGCCGGCAAGCACAAGCACGTTGGCGTCCTCGCGGTCGTCGGCGACGATGGCACGCTGGTTCGGCTTGGCCAGCGTCTCGACGATGGTTTCCCAGGATTGCGGCGTGGTCTGCCGCGTCAGTTCCTTTTCGCGCCCCGGCAGCCAGCGCTGGCAGAACGCCTCGCGCGACAGCCGGAAGTAATCGACCGCGAGTTGCGTGGCATCGGCGATGCGCTGGATGCCGCGTTCGGCGTACTCGGCCATGATGTGAATCTGCCGGGTCAGTTCGTCGTAATGCAGCTGCAGGGGCTGATAGTTGCTCTTCTCGAATTGCTGCTTCCAGTTGTCCTCCAGATGCAGCGTCATGGCGGTGCGGAAGATCGCCAGCCCCTTGTTTAGGCGCAGAACCTCCTGTTCGTGCAGCCAGAGCAGCGCGCGCTCGACCAGCTTGCGCAGGTCGGGCGTTTCGGCGACGAGCAGGCCATCGCCGGCGGCGCTGGCGGTGAGTTTGCCGAGTGTCGTCTCAGCCAGCTTGTCCAAGCCGCGCGTGCCGCCGGGCAGGCAGGACAGCCAGTGGTCGAGCAGGTGACTGGCCGCTGTGCGGCGGCGCTCGGCGATGCGTTCGATTGTCGCCCAGCTGCGCGTCAGAGTGACGTGTACGTGGTCCGGGTCGTTCGCGCGGCGAAGTTGCAAGCTGCCCGCGCCTTGCTCGTCGTCCCGGCCGTCGCCGGCCAGCCCGTTGATGATCTGGCGCAAGCGTTGCGGCAGCGCCTGGGTATGGCCTTGATCCTTCAGTTGCTGGGCTAGCAGACGGAGGGCGAGCGGATAGCCTTCGCCGGCGATCACGTCCGGCGCCGTTGCGCGCAGTTGGGCGATCAGCGCCTTTTCCAGCGCGCAGGCCTCCTCGAAACGCTTTTTCGAGGAACGATCAACGCCGACATGGACAAACGCGGTCATGCCGGTATCGTTGCTTGAAATACCCAACTGGTCGAAGACGTGCAGTGCTTCACGTAGCGCGCTTGCCGTGAAGCCGGTCTGGTTCATCAGCTCGTCGGTAGTGATGCCCTCGTCGGCGGGGGCGCTCATCAGGATTTGCAGCAGGTTCAGATAGCGTTTGCGGCTGACGGCATCGGATACGTGCGCCGCCAGCCGGGCGTCGGCCTCGTCGAGGCTCTTGATCCGCAGCGCCGACGGAAAAATCTGCACGCTGTTTTCCTCGCGACGGACGAGCCCCGCTTCTTCCAGCCAAGCGATGGCGGTACGCACGCGGGTGTCGTCGGTCGCGATGTCGCGTTTGAAGCTGCCTTCCTCGTCTTCGTCGAGAATTTCCCCGGAAGTGGCGATCAGCGCTTCGCCGCGGTTCTTCTTGCCCTTCAACTGGCGCAGTGCGCGCAGCACGCTCTGGATGTCTCGCCGCGAGAGCCGCGATGCGGCCGACATGCCGTGCTGGCGTTCGACATCGTCGGTGGCATAGAGCAGCACGCAGCGGGCAGCGGCCCGGTCGCGGCCGGCACGGCCGGCCTCCTGCAGGTAGTTTTCGAGCGAGCCGGGGATGTCGGCGTGGACGACCAGGCGCACGTCAGGCTTGTCGATGCCCATGCCGAAGGCGTTGGTCGCGGCGATGACGCGCAGCGCGCCGTTAATGAAGGCTTTCTGGGTTTCCTTCTTGGTCTCCGGCGGCAGCCTGGCGTGATAAGGCGCGGCGGCCAGCCCCTTGTCGCCGAGAAAACGCGCGAGTTCTTCGGTCTGCTTGCGCGTGGCGCAGTAGGCAATGGCGCCTCCGCTGATTTCCGGCGGCAGGTCTTGCTCGATCAGGCGGGCCACCTGCTCGAATTTCTCCGCCGCGGTGGTCTGGATAACGTCGAACTTCAGGTTCTTGCGCTCGGAGCCGCCGTCCAGCAGGCGCATCTCGATGTCCAGCTTCTCGCGGAAATGGTCGACGATGTCGGCGACGACTTCCGGCTTGGCGGTTGCCGTCAGGCACTGGATCACAGGCAGTTCGCGGCTTGGTGCGTGCTCCGCCGACTCGCGGATGAAGCGGGCGACGTAGCGGTAGTCCGGGCGGAAGTCCTGCCCCCATTTCGACAGGCAGTGCGCTTCGTCGAACACCCAGGCGCCGATTTCGCGCTGCGCCAGCACCTTGCGCACGCTGCGATTGCGTAATTGTTCAGGGGCGATGAGCAGGATGCCGACGTCGCCCAGCCGGACGCGTTCGAGCACGGCGGCGCGCTCGGGCATCGACAGCAGACCGTTGATCGCCGCGCAACAGTCGACACCGCGTTCGCGCAAGCCCTTGACCTGATCCTCCATCAGGGCCACCAGCGGCGATATGACCACCGACAGCGCGCCGGTGCGGACAAAGCGCGACAGCGCCGGTACCTGATAGCACAGCGACTTGCCGGTGCCGGTCGGCAGGATGCCGAGGCAGTGTTCGCCGCGCATCGCGCTCTCGACGATGACCTGCTGCAGCGGCAGCCCGGTTTCTTTATCGATCGGCTCGGGTCGGAACGCGTAGGTTTCGCCGAACCATTGTTTCAGTTGTTTGCGCGAGTCGTGTTCCCGGCAGCACCAGGCGCAATCGGGATCAACGCAGGGGACGTCGCGCAGCTGGCGAACCAGGCGTCCGGCGTCGGGGAACTGGTGGCGCACCCAGGGCGGCATCACCGAATTGCCGCCGGCGACCGACAGCCACGCCAGCGCGTAGGCCAGTGGCCAGGCGACCTGCGCCGCCGAGTCGACGATCCGGGCAGCGGCTGGCGCGCAGGTCTTGCCGGCAAGCAGGCGGCGCACGGCGGCCTTGGCGTTCTCTTCGCTGGGGCGCGGTGCTTCGCGCACCATCATGAAGAAGCGGTTGAGGCCGGAAACGCTTTGGTCGAGCGTCGTCAGCCAATGCCATGCGAGCAGCAGGTCGGGAGACGTCAGCTGCATCTGGCGCATCGCCAGTTCCTGATCGCAGAACACCTGCAGGGCGAGTTCCGCGTCGAGTAACGGATCGTTTTTGCGGTCAGCCAGCAGTTGGCCGTCCTGGTAATGCTTGACGAGGTGGTGATAAGGATTCTTCGGGAAGGCCAGCGGGTTGAGGCGCAAGGTATCAATCACCGGTTTTGCGAGCAGACGCAGATTCGGCTGGGCTGCGCGCAGCTGCGGCAGGTCGAAGGCGATCAGGTTGTGCCCCAGCAGGAACGCCGCGTCGTCAGCAAGGCAGTCCAGCGCATCGAGCGCGTTTGCCAGTTCGCCGGGCGGATACGTCAGGCGGTCATCGGTATCGCCGCGCAATCCCGCCAGCTGATGGATAACGGCGCTGTTGCGCCCGACCTCCAGATCGATGCTCAGGCAATGAGGGGTGAGCTTGCGTTCCTCTTGGGGTGAATCCGGGTCTGTATGCAAGGGAAAAGTCGATTGCTCGAAGACATTTTTCCCCGCATTGTAATTCGCTCGGGTCGCAGCACGCGATCGGAATATTACGGCGCGGCGGGAACGGGGCATACAGTTGGTTCAAGCGGCCGTGGCGGTTCCTGCTTCCGCGTCGGCGAAGCGCGCGGCAATACGCTGAAATTCGTCCTGGATGACCAGAAAGGCATCGACCACATTCGGGTCGAAATGCTTCCCACGCCCCTCTGTGATGATTCGCGTCGCTTCTGCGTGGGATAACGCCTCCTTGTAAACCCGGCGGCTGATCAGCGCGTCGTAAACGTCCGCCAGTGCCATCAGGCGGGCCGGGATCGGGATGGCATCGCCGGCGCGGCCTTCCGGGTAGCCGCCGCCATCCCATTTTTCCTGGTGCGAGTAGGCGATCTCCTTGGCCATGCGCAGGAATTCCACCGGCGTGCCGAGCGCCTTCTCGGCGTGGGCGATCGCCTTGCAGCCTAGCGCTGCGTGAGTCTTCATGATTTCGAATTCCTGCGCATCGAAGTGGCCGGGCTTGAGCAGGATGCGGTCGGGGATGCCGACCTTGCCGATGTCGTGCAGCGGTGCTGATTTGAACAGCAGGGCGATGTTGGCCTCGGTCAGGAAGGCGGCGAAGCGCGGGTGCGTTTTCAGTTGTTCTGCCAGTGCCTTGACGTAGTGCTGAGTGCGGCGGATGTGGTTGCCGGTATCGTTGTCGCGTGTTTCGGCGAGCGACGCCATGGCCAGGATGGTGACGTCCTGGATCGCCCGGACTTCGCGCGTGCGCCTGGCGACTTCTTCTTCGAGGAAGGCGGCGCGGTCGCGCAGGAAGTCGGCCGAAGCTTTCAGCGAGAGATGTGTCTTGACGCGGGCCAGGACGATCGGCGGGCTGATTGGCTTGGTGATGTAGTCGACCGCGCCGAGTTCGAGGCCCTTCTTCTCGTCTTCGACGGTGGCCTTGGCGGTCAGGAAGATGACCGGAATGTCGCGGGTCGCGGCGTCGCCTTTCAACTGCTCGATGACCTGGTAGCCGTCCATCTCCGGCATCATGATATCGAGCAGGACGAGGTCCGGCGGGTTTTCCGAGCGGGCGATGCGCAGCGCCCGCTCGCCGCTGTTGGCGACCTTGACCTTGTAGTCGTCGCGCAGCAGCGAGCTCATCAGCGTCAGGTTGTCCGGCGTGTCGTCCACCACCAGAATCGTTGCCCGGGGCAGGGTTTCCTGCTCGTCCATGGGTCAGCCCTCCTTTCCGGCCTGGGTAGCGTTCAGCGCCGCCAGCGCCTTCTCGAAATCGAAACGGGCGATGGCGTCGGCGATCGACGCGTAGTCTTTTCCAAAAGCTGCCTGGAAAAGGTTTGCATGTGCAACCAGCAGATCGCTGGCTTCCGCGTCATCGTCGGCCAGCAATTCGGCGAGACGCGCGACCTGTTGGCGAAGCTCGGCGGGATCGGCTGCGGCAGCGTTGACAGACGCTTCCGCCGGCAGCGCAGCGCGCAGCGCGGCAATGGTTTCGTCGAGCGGGCGATGGAGATCAGCGAGCAAGGCGTCGATTTTTGCCCGGTCGGTGTGTGCGGCGATGGCCGCTTCCATCTTTGCGGCGGCTTCCTGGATGGCGCTGGCGCCAATGTTCCCGGCGGTCCCCTTGAGCGTGTGGGCCAGCCGTTCGGCGAGCGACCAGTCGTCGGCATCGAGCGCACTTTTCAGTTGTTCGGGAACCGCAGCCTGGCCGTCGAGGAACTTGCGCAGCATGGCGAGGTAGAGCGAGCCTTTGCCGACCGCCCGCTTGAGGCCTTGCGCGGTGTCGATGCCGACGATCGTCGGCGGCGTCCATTCCGCATTTTCCCGCGTGTCCGGGCGCGAGGTGCTTGGAGTTCCCGTAGGCAGTTCGGCGCGGGGCTTGATCCAGCGGAGCAGGGCTCGCCACAACGTGTCGGGGTCGATCGGCTTGGCAACGTGGTCTTGCATCCCGGCGGCCAGGCACTTCTCGCGGTCGCCTTCCATGGCGTTGGCGGTCATGGCCACGATCGGCAACTCGGCGTACTGCGGCAGCTTGCGGATTTCCCGCGTGGCGGTGATGCCGTCCATTTCCGGCATCTGCATGTCCATCAGGACGACGTCGAACTCCTGCGCCTGAACCTTTTCCACCGCAATGCGGCCGTTCTCGGCCAGTTCGACGTTCAGACCGACGCTGCCGAGCAGTTCGCTGGCCATCTGCTGGTTCATGTCGTTGTCTTCGACGAGGAGGACGCGTGCGCCGGCGATCGACGCCAGCCGGGTTTCGATTTCGGATTCCGTAGGACTTTCCTCGGTCGCCTCCTCGTGCTCCGTCGCGCCTTGATTGACGATCGTGTCAAACAGCAGTGACGGGCTGAGCGGCTTGATCAGGACGTTCTCGATGCCGGCGGCCTCGGCGGCATGGAACAGTTCGTCGCGGCCATAGGCGCTGATGATTACCAGCCGGGGCGGTTTTTCGAGAGTCAGGGCGCGGATTTTTCGGGCCGTGGCGATGCCGTCCAGTTCAGCCATCCGCCAATCGAGCAGAGCCACCTCGTAACGCTCGCCGATCGCGTCGCCCCGGGCGATTTCGGCGATCGCCGCATCGCCCGAGGCAACCGCGGTGACATCGAAGGTCAGGCTGCGCAGCATCTCGCCGATGACCTCGCGGGCGGTGTCGCTGTCGTCGGCCAGCAGCACGCGGCAACCGCGCATCGCCGGGTTGAGCAGCGGCTTGCTGCGCTTTCTTTTTCCGCGCCCCAGACGGGCGGTAAACCAGAACGTGCTGCCCTTGCCGAATTCGCTGTCGACTCCTACCGCACCGCCCATCAGTTCGGCCAGCTGTTTGGCGATCGACAGGCCCAGCCCGGTGCCGCCGTACTTGCGCGTGGTCGACGTGTCGGCCTGCTCGAAGTTCTGGAACAGGCGGTTTTTCTGCTCGTCGGTGAGGCCGATGCCGGTGTCGCGCACCGCAAACCGCAGGAACAGATCGTTGCCTTTCGCGTGATCGACGGCAACGCTGATCTCGATTTCGCCGTGTTCGGTGAACTTGACCGCGTTGTTGACGTAATTGGTGAGCACCTGGCCGAGCCGCAGCGGGTCGCCGACAAGGTCGGCGGGAACGTCGCTGGCGATGTTGACGATCAATTCGAGACCCTTGCCGGCGGCTTTTTCGGCCACCAGGTTGGTGACGCTGTCGAGGACCTGCTGCAGTTCGAAACCGGTGCGTTCGACGACCAGCTTGCCGGCCTCGATCTTCGACAGGTCGAGAATGTCGTTGATGATGCCGAGCAGGATCTGGCTCGATGCCTGGATTTTCTTCAGGTAGTCGCGCTGGCGGGCGGAGGGGTTGGTCTTCAGCGCCAGGTAGGCGGTGCCGATGATCGCATTCATCGGCGTGCGGATTTCGTGGCTCATGTTGGCGAGAAAGTCGGATTTCATCCGTGCCGCTTCCTCGGCCAGCGCCCGTGCCTTGCGCATTTCCTCGATGGCCGCGTGCTCGACGGTGATGTCGTCGATGATCCACACCGAGCCGCGCGAGCGGTCGTCGGCGTCGACGGCGCGGCCCGTCAGCCGTGCCCAGAAGCTGCTCCCGTCGCGGCGCCTCATCTGCATTTCGCGCGTACTGGTTTCGCCACGCCAGACGGGCTCGTACAGCGTGTTCTCGTCGTTCTGCCACGCGGCTTCATCCGTGTACCAGACGTGCGTGGGCTGACCGACGAGTTCCCATGGCGACCAACCGGTGATCGTGTGCAGCTGGCGGTTCGCCCTTTCGATGATCCGGTCCTTGATCAGCGCGATGCCGGAGGTGGCGGAGTCGACGATCGCCTTCTGCTCGGCGTTGGCGATGTGCAGTTGCTGCCGTTGCGCGTCGCGCTCGGCGGAAATGCGCTGGTAGTCTTCCAGCGTTCTGGCCAGTTCCAGGATCTCCTCCGCTTCCTTGTCCGTCTGTGGTCCGACGAAATGGATGTCGCGCCTGCCCGCCAGCAACGAGCGCGTTTGCCGGGTGATGCTGACCAGCGGGCGCACGACCTTGTGCCGGTAAAAACCCAGCAGGACGCCCAGCATGCCGGCCACGTTGAGCGCCATGGTGACCCAGGCAATCCGTCCTGCCAGGTCGCTTTGCGCCGTCAGGCGCGAGTTTTCCTCCCGCTGTGTCGATTCAAGCTGGCGGAGAATCTGCGTGACAAGTTCCGTGGTTATGGTTTCACGCACGCGATGTTGCGGGCCCAGGATCGCCTCGACGGCGGCCTCGCGGTCGCCGCGTTCGGCGGCCTGCATGGCGCTCTTCTCAAGGGCGACAAGGAACTCCGAGTTTTCACGTGCCGATTCAAGCAAAGTGATTTCGTCCGGGTGCCCTTCCAGCAGCTCGCGCAGCCGATCGATCACGTTGGCCGGCCAGCCAGCCTCCAGTCGGGCATGGAACGTTGTCCGGAAATACTCGTCACTGGTGGCGATATAGGTGCGTGCCGCCATGGTCAGCATCTCGGCACTCTGACCGAACAGGAACACGGCCTGAGAAACCTCGACATGTTTTTGCTGACTGCGCCTGAGCTCTTCCACGGTGCGATTGGCGAATACGTACGTGCCGATGCTGAACGCCGACAAAAGTGCGACCAGCAGGGTGAGCAGGCGGCTTCCGGTTTCGATTCTCATGGTGTGTTTCTGAGTGGGCTGGTTTCCGGGGGTGATCGTTCGGTTCCGGCTGCAGACGAGCGTTCGCGGGCATGAAGTCTTGCTTTTGTGATGCATTGTGAGCCAGCTCATGGCGTTGGCTGCGCCACCTTGTCTCAGCATAGCCATTACGGTTGAAAAAGGCAGGTGTTGAATCAGGACGGAACTTCCCGTAGTGGGAATGTCTATGTAGCTCCCGTGTGCTGCAACTGCCGGTTTTGTCCCATTTCTCCCGGATCCCTTCATGAACGAATCCCCGTCTTCCCGTCTCCGTCCCTTGCCCAACTTCATCTTCATGAGCCGCTGGTTGCAGCTGCCGCTCTATCTCGGGCTGATCGTCGCGCAGTGCGTCTATGTCGTCCATTTCTGGGTCGAGCTGGTCGATCTCGTCGGTGCGGCGCTCGGTAACCAGGACGCTCTGGAACACATCGTGCAGGCCGTTGGCTACGGTTCGCAAACCGAGCGCCTGACCGAGACGACGATCATGCTGGTCGTGCTGGGATTGATCGACGTGGTCATGATTTCCAACCTGTTGATCATGGTGATCGTCGGCGGCTATGAAACGTTCGTGTCGCGCATGAACCTGGAGCAGCACCCGGACCAGCCGGAGTGGTTGTCGCATGTCAACGCGTCCGTTCTCAAGGTCAAGCTGGCGACCGCAATCATTGGCATTTCTTCGATCCACCTGCTCAAGACCTTCATCAACGCCGAGGCCTACAGCGAGAAAGTCCTCATCGCCCAGGCGGGCATCCATGTCGCCTTCCTGCTTTCTGCGATGGCGATTGCCATGTGCGACCGGCTCCTGGTCGTCAACGGAAAACATACCAGCCAGCACTGAGCAACCGGCAAATGCCGGATGAAGTCGTCGGGATTTCGCCCGACGGCTTGAACTCGCGCGCCGGATGGCGGTCCTTGTTCACAAGACGTACTTGCTTCGACTTGAAAACGGGAGAAGCGGACACACTTTCTCCCCGAAAGGAGCGATTGCCTGGCAGCAACATGCGAGATTCAGCGGATCAGGCTTTTGTGGCACAACGGAGAAAGGAGTCGAGATGAACATCGTCTATAACAGCGAGCACTACGCAATCGTGGCCTACCCGACACGGTCGGCTTTCGAACTGGTTGACAAGCTGGGACAGCGCACCTTGTTCGTTCAGGGCTCTGTGGCCGTTGGCTTGCGCGAAGCCATCGACAATATTCCGGATGATGAGCGGGATGTGGAGTCGATCGATTCGCTGCTCGACGACTATTGCGCTGGTGCGGCCAGGCCCATTACATTCCATTGATCAGCTGTCTTTTGACCAATGCAGGAGTCGAGGAGTCGTTATGGCCGGTTATCGATCCGATTACGATCAGTACCTTGAAGAGCAACTGCTGAAACACCCGGAGTGGAAGGCGGGGCAGCGCGAGGGGCTCGCCTTGCTGTGGAACAGAAAGGTCGATTTGTCCGAGCAGGAGGTTTTCCGTCAGGTCACGGAGCGACAGAGGTCGTATCCTTACGACGTCAATTTTTAGGCGCCTGCGCGGGATTTGACTTGGACTATGCGTACGTCGATGCCGGACGGACATGTTTTCCGTCCGGTGTCGTCATTTCTTGAGCAGAGGCTCCAGTCCGCGCCAGACGTTATCGAGGAGTCGCGGCTGGGCGGCGGCGGTGGGGTGCAGGTTGTCCGGCTGGAACAGTTCCGGGGTCAGTGCCACGCCGTCGAGCAGAAAGTCGACGAGAGCCGCTTTCCTGGCGGTCGCCACCTCGGCGAAGACCTGACGAAACTGCTCGGCGTACGGGCCATAGTTGGGCGGCAGTCGTTGCCCGACGATCAGCACCCGCGCCTTGCGTTTTTGCACCATCTCGGTCATCGCCAGCAGGTTCCCGCGCAGGGTGGCGATCGGCAGGCCGCGCAATCCGTCATTGGAACCGAGGGCGATGATCACGATTTCCGGTGCGTGCTTCTTCAGCAGATCGCCGAGGCGTGTCCGGCCGCCGCTGGTGGTTTCTCCGGAAATGCTGGCGTTGACGACGCTATAATCGATTTTTTTTTCGTCGAGGCGTGCGGCGAGCAGGCTGGGCCAGGCGGATTCGCGGGGGATTCCATAGCCGGCGGAGAGCGAATCGCCAAAGACGAGAAGGGTCCGCGCCGCGAGCGCGTCGGTCAGCGGCAGAAGCAGGCTGCCGGCAACCAGCAGGCAACGAAGGGCGAATGATCGGAACATGGGTATGCAGGATATGCAGGCAATGAATGTGGTGGAAGTCAGCCGCCTGACCAAGAGCGTCGATAACGGCGGCGAACCGCTGGTCATTCTGCACGAGAATTCGTTTTCCGTCGCTGGTGGCGACACCGTGGCCATCGTCGGCGCGTCCGGTTCGGGGAAATCGACCCTGCTCGGGCTGCTTGCCGGCCTCGACCTGCCGAGCAGCGGCGTCGTGAAGCTGGGGGGCGAGGAACTTGCCGGACTCGACGAGGATGCGCGTGCGGTGCTGCGCGGCCGTCTGCTTGGCTTCGTCTTCCAGTCGTTCCAGTTGCTGCCGTCGCTGAACGCCATCGAAAACGTGATGTTGCCGCTGGAACTGGCTGGCGTCGCCAATGCCCGCGCCGAGGCGGAATACTGGCTCGACCGCGTTGGCCTGTCGCACCGCCTGCGCCATTATCCGAAGCATCTCTCCGGCGGCGAGCAGCAGCGGGTGGCGGTGGCGCGCGCGTTTGCGCCGAAGCCGATGCTGATCCTGGCCGACGAGCCAACCGGCAACCTCGATGCGGCGACCGGGCACCAGATCATCGAGTTGATGTTCGCCATCAACGCCGAACGCGGCACGACGCTGATCCTCGTCACGCACGACGAGGAGATCGCCGCCCGCTGCCGGCGACGGCTGCGCATGCACGCCGGGCGGATCGAAGAGATTTCCTGATTTTTTGCTTTTACTGGAGTTTGTTCCATGAAATTCAGCTATTCCAATCCGACCGCGATTCACTTTGGACAAGGGAAGATCGCGTCCATCGCCAAGGCGATCGATCCATCAAGGAAAGTGCTGGTCATCTACGGCGGCGGTTCGATCAAGACAAACGGCGTTTACGACCAGGTGGGCGCGGCGCTGGAGGGGCGCACCTGGATGGAGTTCGGCGGCGTCGAGCCGAATCCCGCCGTGGAGACCCTCGACAAGGCGGTTGCCCTGATCCGCAAGGAGGGACTCGACTACATCCTCGCTGTCGGCGGCGGTTCGGTCATCGACGGCAGCAAGTACGTTGCGGCGGCCTGCTGCTACGACGGCAACGGCTGGGACATCCTCCTCGGCAAGCACCGGGTCAAGCAGGCCTTGCCGCTGGGGGCCGTGCTGACGCTGCCGGCGACCGGTTCGGAATCGAACGGCGGGGCGGTGATCACGCGGCGCACGACCAAGGAGAAGCTGGTGTTCTCCTCCGACGCGGTGTATCCGCGCTTTGCCGTGCTCGATCCGGACGTGATCAAGTCGCTGCCCGAGAAGCAGATCGCCAACGGCCTGGTCGACGCGTTCGTGCATGTCTGCGAACAGTATCTGACCTACCCGGTGCAGGCCTGGGTTCAGGACGGCTACGCCGAGGTGCTGCTGCGCAACCTGGTCAACCTGTCGTTGCAGTTCAAGGAGCGGGACAGCGATTCGTGGCGCGCCAATTTCATGTGGACGGCCAACCAGGCGCTAAACGGGTTGATCGGCGTCGGCGTGCCGCAGGACTGGGCGACGCACATGATCGGGCACGAACTCACCGCGGAGTACGGCATCGACCACGCCCGTACGCTGGCGATCGTGTTGCCGGCGCTGCTGCGCAACCAGCTTGAGAACAAGAAGGTGAAGCTGGCGCAGATGGGGCGCAGCGTGTTCAACCTGGCGCCGGACGTCGATCTGCCGCAGCGCACGATCAACGCGATCGAGCAGTTGTTCCGCGATCTCGGTGTTCCGGTGCGTCTCAGCGAGGCTGGCGTTACTGATCCGAAAGCGGCGGAATTGATCGCCGCAGGCATCGAGGGACACGGCATGCGCAAGCTGGGCGAAAAGGGCGTGATCACGCCGGACGTGGTGCGCGAGATCGTCGCGGCTGCTGCCTGATTGTTGGTGATTATTTGCTGCAAAACACTATTTTGACGGAGAGGGCGGATGGGGGTTAATGGGCGGATTGGTCTTCTGTTTCTGACCTGGTTGGTCGTGGTAGTAGTGGCTTCACTGCTAATTGGCTCGGAGCGAAAGCGCCAGTGGTTCTACATGCGCGACACGTCGAAGAGCTTTTTCAACCGGCGGGGGGTGCTTGGGGAGTTGATGCAATTCGGCTTCCCGAGAACGCGTGAGGGCTGGATGGTCTTTGTCGGATTCCTGGCAATGATTCTCGTGAGTGGGTATATCGTCGTCGGCTGAACGATCTGCAGTTGCGCGTCAGCGCTGCGCAAGAATGCGGCGGGCGGCGGTTACGCCGCTACGCACCGCGCCTTCGAGCGTTGCTGGATAATCGGCGCAGACGTAGTCGCCGGCCAGCCAGAGATTGCGAACCGGAGTGTCTGGCGTCGGGCGGGCGAGTTTCGGCCGGCACGAGAAGGTGGCGCGCCGTTCGCGGATGACCTGGTGCCAGAGCGGGGCAGGCAAGGGACGGCCCAGCGTGTCCTGCAGTTCGCGGTGCAGGGTGGCCGCCAGCGTCTCATTGTCGAGCGAGTCCCACAAGCCCTCGCCGCTGAGCACGCAGGCCGCGATGCCTTGCCCGCTTTTCTCGGCGCTGCGATCGAAGGCCCACTGGCCGATGCGTCCCGGTTCCCGCTTGTCGAGTCCGATCATCGGGAAGGGAAAGCCCAGCGCTTCCGGATAGCCCAGATAGACCGTCCCGATGGGTTCGAACGCGTAGCCATCGAGCAGACTGGCAGTTTCCGTTGTTTCGGGAAGCGTCCGCAGGAGCGCCGAAGCGTGTTGTGGCGCGGTGGCGATGACGACGTGCGCGAAGGTTTCGCCTCCGATAATCAGCGACGGTTGAAGGGCGTCGATTCGGTTCGACAGCCGGACTTCGCCGCCGTTGCCCTCGATGAAGCGCCGGGCGGCTTCCGGAAACAGTTGGCCGAGGTTGGTGGCCGGCAGCAGCAGGTCGGTACCCTCTCTCTTTCCGCCAAGACTGTCGCGCAGCACGTTGGCGAAAATCTGCGCCGATGCCAAGGCGGCCGGCGTGTTGAGCGCCGCCAGACACAGCGGTTCCCACATGAAGCGTCGGAGCGCGCCCGTCTGGCCGTGCCGGTCGAGCAGGTCGGCGACGGAAATGTCTTCGCGCAGCCGGTAGTGAGTGCGTTGCAGGGCGCGCATGAAACGGACGGCCGCGATTTTTTCGCGCAGCGACGCTCCCTGCATGCCCAACAGGCCGATTGCGAGATGGAGCGGGGCCGGCAGGCGTGGCAAACGCAAGCGGAATCCGCCGCCAGGGTGGTTCAGTTCGAGCGGGAGGCGTTCAAGCAGAGTGTCCGGGTCGGCGCCGGCCAGCCGTATCAGGCGCAGGGTCTCGTGGTAGGCGCCGAGCAGGATGTGTTGCCCGTTGTCGAGGGGGAGGCCTTGAATCTCGACGCGCCGGGCACGGCCCCCGAGTTGCCGGGCAGCTTCGAATACGCAAACCCGCTGCCCGGTCGCGCTGAGTTCGACGGCACAGGCCAGCCCGGCCCAGCCGCCGCCGATGACGGCGATGCGTTCGCTCACCCCTTGACCCAGGTTCGCCAGGCAAGCCACAGCTTGCGCAGCGGCGTGAGGGAGGTGCGCTGGCGGAGAACCTGGCAGCCGTCGCGTTTGATTTCCTCAAGCAGCGCGCGATAGATCGCGGCCATCACCAGCCCGGGACGCTGCGCCTTCCGGTCGACCACGGGCAACTGGCTTAACGCCTGCGCGTAATAGCGTTCGGCGCGCTCGATCTGGGACTCCATGAGCTTCTGGAAGTTTTCCGACTGCCGGGCATCGAGAATGTCAGCGACTGTGACGTTGAAG
Organism: Gammaproteobacteria bacterium; assembly: GCA_029289235.1. Lineage (GTDB taxonomy): Bacteria > Pseudomonadota > Gammaproteobacteria > Burkholderiales > Rhodocyclaceae > Propionivibrio. The sequence goes on along the minus strand of JARFTZ010000007.1, from coordinate 21,657 downwards.
CGCTTCAGTTCGTCCATCGGCAGGTAGATGCGGCCACGGCGCGCATCCTCGCCGACGTCCCGGATGATGTTGGTGAGCTGGAAGGCCATGCCCAGGTCGTGCGCATACTTCAGCGTCTGCCGGTCGGTGTAGCCGAAGATTTCGGCGGCAAGCAGGCCGACCACGCTGGCGACGCGGTAGCAGTACAGCGAGAGCGCCGTAAAGTCGAGATAGCGCGTCTGCTGCAGGTCCATCTCCATGCCGTCGATGATTTCCAGCAGTTGTTCCTGCGGCAGGCTGAATTCCGGCAGGACCGCCTGGAGTGCTTGCGTAACCGGGTGCTGTGGCTGTCCGGCATAGAGCCGGTCGAGCTCCTGGCGCCACCAGACGAGCTTGTTGGCGGCCACTTGCGGGTCTTTGCACTCGTCGACGACGTCGTCGACCTCGCGGCAGAAGGCGTAGAGCGCGGTAATCGCGCGACGCCGGTTCGCCGGCAGGAACAGGAAACTGTAGTAGAAGCTGGAGCCGCTCGATGCGGCCTTGTCCTGGCAATACTCTTCGGGGGTCATCGGGCGTTTCATGATCGTGTCTCGGCCGCGAATCTTACATAAACACCGCTCGTCCGGCCATGCGCAGCCAGTCGATCGGGCCGAGAACGGGACGGTGCCGGAAAACGTCGCCGCGCGCTTTCCCGATTCGTTCCAGGATACGCAGGCCGCCCTGCACGGTCAGGCGGATTTCCCAGCCGAACCGGCCGGGCAGGGCGTGAACCAGCGGTGCGCCGGCGAGCATGAGTTGCCGTGTGCGATTGATCTCGAAGTCCAGCAGCTTTTCCCACGCCGGCGAGCAGCGTCCTTCGGCGAGTTGGCGTTCGTCGATGCCAAAGCGTGCCAAGTCCTCCTGCGGGAGGTAGATGCGCGCTTTCGTCCAGTCGATGGCGATGTCCTGCCAGAAGTTGATCAGTTGCAGCGCCGAACAGATGCAGTCCGAACGGCGCAGGTTGCCCTCGCTGGCCCGGTCAAAGAGATGCAGCAGCAGGCGGCCGACCGGATTGGCCGAGCGGCGGCAATAGTCGAGCAGCTCGGCGTAATCGGCGTAGCGCTTCTTCACCACGTCCTGGGCAAACGCGTCGAGGAGGTCCCGAAAAAGTTGAATGGGCAGCTGCCATTCGCCGATGACCCGGGCGAGTTCGGCGAATTCCGGCGATTCGGGCGCTTGCCCGCTCTCGATACGGTCCAGTTCCGCCGCGAAACGCGCGAGTCCTTTCAGGCGTTCGGTATCGCTTGCGTTACCCTCGTCGGCGATGTCGTCGGCGCCGCGCGCAAAGCGGTAAATGGCTTCGATCGGCTGCCGCAGCCGCCTGGGCAGAAGGAGTGATGCGACCGGGAAATTCTCGTAGTGTTCGACGGGCATTGGAGGGGGCTGGCAAAGACGGCTGGCGTGGTGGGGCGGCTGACAGTATAGGAGGTTCTCGGGTAGAATGGCCGATTAGCGCGAGAGTGGCGGAATTGGTAGACGCACTGGATTTAGGTTCCAGCGCCGCAAGGCGTGGGGGTTCGAGTCCCTTCTCTCGCACCATCTTTTTTAACTCATTGCCTGAGCAGACGATTCTCTCAGCCCGAACTATCAGAGACTTCAAGGAACCTTAATGGACACGAACGCTACGACCACCAATGCCGAAGCCGCACCGCAGCCCAGCGCCCTCGAACGCCGTCTGGATCTGTCGGTCGTCATTGCCGACCTCGACAAGGAGATTGATCAGCGCCTGAAGCGGATGGGCAAGAACGTCAAGATGCCGGGCTTCCGTCCGGGCAAGGTGCCGTTCAATATCGTCAAGCAGCAATACGGTTATGAGGCGCACATGGATGCGCTGAACGAAGCGCTGGAAAAAGCGTTCAAAGAGGCTGTCAAGGCGCAGCAGATGCGTGTCGCCGGCAGCCCGAAGATCGAACCGAAGAAGACAGAAAGCGAAACGCATCTGGAGTTCACAGCGACCTTCGAGGTTTATCCGGAGATCAAGGTTGCCGATCTGAAAGAGGTAGAGATCGAACGGCCGGTCCTTGAAGTGGGTGCAACCGAACTGGAGAACACGCTGAACGTCCTGCGCAAGCAGCGTGTCAGCTACGAGCCGGTTGACCGCGTCGCCGCCAAGGGCGACCGGGTGACCATCGATTTCCTCGGCAAGAAGGATGGCGTTCCGTTCCAGGGCGGGGAGGCCAAGGATTATCCGTTCGTGCTCGGCGAGGGGACGATGCTCGCCGATTTTGAAAATGCCGTGACCGGTATGAAAGCCGGTGAGTCGAAGACCTTCGAGATGACCTTCCCGGCCGAGTACCATGCCAAGGATCTGGCAGGTCAGGCGGTCACTTTCGATATTTCGGTCAAGCAGGTGAGCGAACCGATCCTGCCGGAAATCGACGCCGAATTCGCCAAGTCGCTGGGTATTGCCGATGGTGACACCGAGAAGATGCGCGCCGAGATCGAGACCAACCTGAAGCGTGAAGTGAAGAGCCGCCTGAAGAGCCGGGTCAAGAACCAGGTCATGGACGCGCTGTTGAAGATCAATCCGATTGATGTGCCGGCAGCGCTGGTCGAAATCGAGATCGATCAGCTGATCCAGAATGCCCGGCATGACATGGAGCAACGCAGCGGCAAGAAGCTGAAGGATTTCCCGATCCAGCGCGAATGGTTCACCGATCAGGCCAAGCGCCGCGTCAGCCTCGGTCTGGTGCTCTCCGAAATCGTCAAGGCCAATGAACTTCACGCCAAGCCGGAGCAGATCAAGACGGTGGTCGAGGAAGCCGCGCAAAGCTACGAGCATCCGGAAGAGGTCGTCCGCTGGTACTACGCCCAGCCGCAACGCCTGGCCGAGATCGAGGGCGTGGTCATCGAGGACAACGTCGTCGAATGGGCGCTTTCGAGCGCCAAGGTGCTGGATAAGCCCATCGCCTTTGATGATCTGATGGGCCAGCAGCGCGGCTGATCAGGACTGCCTTGAGGAAGAGGAGTTGTGATGGAACTTGATCGAATGACGATGGATAATCGCTGGGAGCCGCAAGGGCTGGGCATGGTACCGATGGTTGTCGAGCAGAGCGGACGTGGCGAGCGGGCGTACGATATCTACTCCCGCCTGCTCAAGGAACGCGTGATTTTCCTCGTCGGACCGGTTAACGATACGACGGCCAATCTGGTTGTCGCACAGTTGCTCTTCCTTGAGGCGGAAAACCCGGACAAGGACATCCATTTCTACATCAACTCTCCGGGTGGTTCCGTTTCCGCCGGATTGTCGATTTACGACACGATGCAGTTCATCAAGCCGGACGTGTCGACCCTGTGCCTCGGGCAGGCCTGTTCCATGGGGGCATTCCTGCTGACCGCCGGGGCGAAGGGCAAGCGTTTCGCGCTGCCGAACTCGCGCGTGATGATTCATCAGCCAATGGGCGGCTTCCAGGGGCAGGCGTCGGATATTGCAATCCACGCCAAGGAAATTTTGTCGCTGCGTGCCAAACTGAACGAGATCATGGCGCAGCACACCGGTCAGCCGGTCGAACGTATCGAGCGCGATACGGATCGTGACAATTTCCTGTCGGCGCAGGAAGCGGCAGAGTACGGTCTGATCGACAAGGTATTGCTGAATCGCGAGGCGGTTTGACCGGGCTTTTGTCGCTCATCGAACCGTTTCCAGAACTATGAGGTAAACCGCGATGGCGGAAAAGAAAGGTAGCGGCGAAAAGCTGCTTTACTGTTCGTTTTGTGGCAAGAGCCAGCATGAAGTCAAAAAGCTGATTGCCGGACCGTCGGTGTTCATCTGCGATGAATGCATCGATCTGTGCAACGACATCGTGCGCGATGAACTGTCTTCGGAGCAGGATGCAAAAGCCGCAAAAAGCGACTTGCCGACGCCAAAGGAAATTTCGGCGCTGCTCGATCAGTATGTGATCGGTCAGGAGTTGGCCAAGCGTATTCTGGCTGTCGCGGTTTATAACCATTACAAGCGTTTGCGTCATCACGGCAAGACCCGGGACGAGGTGGAACTGGCCAAGAGCAACATCCTGCTGATCGGCCCGACAGGGTCGGGCAAGACATTGCTCGCACAGACGCTGGCGCGCATGCTCAACGTGCCGTTTGTGATGGCCGATGCGACGACGCTGACCGAAGCCGGCTATGTCGGCGAGGATGTGGAAAACATCATCCAGAAGTTGCTGCAAAAGTGTGATTACGATATCGAGAAGGCGCAGCAAGGGATCGTCTATATCGACGAAATCGACAAGATTTCGCGCAAATCGGACAACCCGTCGATTACCCGTGACGTCTCGGGCGAAGGTGTGCAGCAGGCATTGCTCAAGCTGATCGAAGGAACGGTTGCTTCCGTACCGCCGCAAGGCGGCCGCAAGCACCCCAACCAGGATTTTGTCCAGGTCGATACGACCAACATCCTGTTCATTTGCGGCGGCGCCTTCGACGGTCTTGAGAAGGTTATCCGCAACCGCTCGGAAAAGGGCGGAATGGGCTTCGGCGCCGAAGTGAAGAGCAAGGACGACAAACGGGCAATCGGCGAGGTGCTGCGTACCGTCGAACCCGAAGATCTCATCAAGTTCGGCCTGATTCCCGAACTGATCGGCCGTCTGCCGGTCATCGCGACACTCGAGGAGCTTTCCACCGAGGCGCTGGTACAGATCCTCGTCGAGCCGAAGAACGCCTTGGTCAAACAGTATCAGAAGCTGTTTGCCATGGAGGATGTCGAGCTCGAGATTCGTCCTGCCGCGATGACGGCGGTTGCTCGTCGCGCCCTTGAGCGCAAGACTGGCGCGCGTGGTTTGCGCTCGATTCTCGAAACAGCGTTGCTGGATACGATGTACGAACTTCCCGGGATGGAGAATGTCACAAAAGTGGTGGTTGATGAGAACGCAATCACCGGTGATGCCAAGCCGATCCTGATCTATGCCGATCAGCCGAAGGTTTCCGGTTCGAACTGATCCTCGTCGGCCGTTGCCTGCGGCTTGAAAACCGTACTTGTGCCCCCACTTGCTGGGGGCATCCACATTTATAGAGCCAATCAATGACCACGAATCTATCATTCACCGACGAGACAGTTGAACTGCCGCTGTTGCCGCTACGCGACGTGGTGGTCTTCCCGCACATGGTGATCCCGCTCTTCGTCGGCCGGCCGAAATCAATCAAGGCGCTGGAGGCTGCGATGGAAGCCGGCAAGGGAATCCTGCTGGTCGCGCAGAAATCTGCTGTCAAGGACGAACCGGAGGCCGAAGATCTCTACGGCATCGGTTGCGTGGCCAACATCCTGCAAATGCTGAAATTGCCTGACGGTACGGTCAAGGTTCTTGTCGAAGGTACGCGGAGGGCGCAGATCGAGGCCGTCACGACGCAGGAGGGCATGTTTGTTGCCACCGCCAATCCGGCTGCGGTCGAGGAGGGTGTTGATCACGAGGTCGAGGCGCTGCGTCGGGCGGTGATTGCGCAGTTCGACCAGTACGTGAAACTGAACAAGAAGATTCCGCCGGAAATCCTGACCTCGATTGCCGGTATTGAGGAAGCGGGGCGCCTTGCCGACACCATCGCCGCGCATCTTCCGCTGAAGCTCGAGCAGAAACAGGAAGTGCTCGAGATGCTGGATATCCGTTCGCGTATCGAGCGCCTGCTGTCTCAGCTGGAAACCGAGATCGACATTCTTCAGGTCGAAAAGCGCATTCGTGGCCGCGTCAAGCGCCAGATGGAAAAGAGCCAGCGCGAGTACTACCTCAACGAGCAGGTCAAGGCGATCCAGAAGGAGCTTGGTGAAGGCGAGGATGGCGCCGATTTCGAGGAACTCGAAAAAAAGGCCAAGGATGCTGGCATGAGCAAGGAGGGCATGGCCAAAGTCCAGTCCGAATTGAAAAAACTCAAGCTGATGTCGCCGATGTCGGCCGAAGCTACCGTTGTGCGCAATTTCATCGAGACGCTGATTGGTTTGCCCTGGCGCAAGAAAACCCGCATCAGCCGTGACCTGGCAGCCGCCGAACAGGTGTTGAACAAAGACCACTGGGGGCTGGAAAAGGTCAAGGAGCGGATCATCGAGTATCTGGCGGTTCAGCAACGCGTCGATAAATTGAAAGCGCCGATTCTTTGTCTCGTTGGGCCTCCCGGTGTAGGCAAGACCTCGCTCGGGCAGTCGATTGCGACGGCGACCGGGCGCAAGTTCGTGCGCATGAGCCTGGGGGGTGTGCGCGATGAGGCCGAGATTCGCGGACATCGGCGCACGTACATCGGCTCCATGCCGGGCAAGATTCTGCAGAACATGACCAAGGTTGCCGTGAAGAACCCGTTGTTCCTGCTCGACGAAGTCGACAAGATGGGGCAGGATTTCCGCGGTGATCCCAGTTCGGCACTGTTGGAAGTGCTGGATCCGGAGCAGAACTCGACGTTTGTCGACCACTACGTCGAAGTCGAGTATGACCTCTCGGAGGTCATGTTCGTGGCTACCGCCAACACGCTGAACATTCCGGCCCCGCTGCTGGACCGCATGGAAGTGATCCGGCTGTCAGGATACACGGAAGACGAAAAAATCAATATTGCCCAGCGCTATCTGCTGCCGAAGCAGATGAAGTCGAACGGTTTGAAGAAGACCGAGTTGACAGTGGCCGAAAGCGCCTTGCGCGATATCGTCCGTTATTACACGCGCGAGGCTGGTGTACGCAGTCTCGAGCGCGAGATTTCCAAGATCTGCCGCAAGGTGGTCAAGACGCTCCTGCTCAAAAAAAGCCAGCAACGCCTCGCGGTTTCGTCGCGCAACCTGGACAAGTTCCTGGGCGTTCGGCGTTACAACTTTGGCGTTGCCGAGCGGGACAACCAGGTTGGCCAGGTTACCGGGCTGGCCTGGACGGAAGTCGGCGGCGAATTGTTGACCATCGAGTCGGTGGTTCTGCCTGGCAAGGGCAAGACGATCACGACCGGAAAGCTCGGCGAGGTCATGCAGGAGTCGGTGCAGGCAGCGCTGTCGGTGGTGCGCAAGCGGTCGCGTTCGCTGGGTATTGCTGACGATTTCTATCAGAACAACGACATCCACATCCACTTGCCGGAAGGTGCCATTCCCAAGGATGGTCCTTCGGCGGGTATCGGTCTGTGTACCGCCATTGTTTCGGTGCTCACCGGTATTCCGGTGCGCTGCGATGTGGCGATGACTGGCGAAATCACGCTGCGTGGCGAGGTGCTTCCTATTGGCGGATTGAAGGAGAAGCTTCTTGCGGCTGTGCGTGGCGGATTGCAGCGCGTGTTGATCCCGGAAGAGAACGTGCGTGATCTCGCCGAGATTCCCGAAAACATCAAGAACAAGCTCGAAATCATTCCGGTGAAGTGGATCGACAAGGTGCTTGAATTGGCGCTGGAGCGCATGCCTGAAGCGCTGCCGGAAACAACGGCTGCATCCGCAGGGACCGCTTCTGATACTACGTCGGCACAAGCGCAGACAGTCGTTACACATTGAGGTGTCCAGGGCGTGCCGGGAGTTTCTCCCGGCACGCATTTTTTTGCCTGGCAAAAGAAGCGCGGGTATCAAAGCCAGGCAGTTTTTTTAGTTTGAAAGGAATAGCGTGAACAAAACTGAATTGATCGAACAAATCGCCGCATCCGCCGATATCTCGAAAGCCGCTGCGACTCGTGCGCTCGACGCCGTGATCGATGCCGTCCAAACCACGCTGAAGGCTGGGGGTGAAGTGTCTGTGGTCGGTTTTGGTACCTTCTGTGTCGGGGAGCGTGCAGCGCGTACCGGGCGTAATCCGCAGACTGGGGAGTCGATCGAAATCAAGGCAGGCCGTGTACCTAAGTTCCGGGCTGGCAAAGCACTCAAGGATGCGGTAAACTAACGGTCTTTGCTTAAACGCGATGCGGGTGCTTAGCTCAGTTGGTAGAGCGCTAGCCTTACAAGCTGGATGTCGGCGGTTCGAGCCCGTCAGCACCCACCAATAAAGCAGATACACACGCGGATAATCAAGTGCTGTGAAGAATGGAGTGGTAGTTCAGTTGGTTAGAATACCGGCCTGTCACGCCGGGGGTCGCGGGTTCGAGTCCCGTCCACTCCGCCACTATCCGAAGGCGAACGAAAGTTCGCCTTTTTTGTTATTGCACTGACTTCACATTGGATTAACGGACAATCATCATGTTTGACGCCGTACGCAACAACAAGCGAATTGTTCAGGTTTTCCTCGGGTTGATCACGCTTCCATTCGCTTTCTGGGGAGTCGACTCATATATCCGGGGTACTGGCGCGGGGAGTGATCTCGCCAAGGTCGGGGATACCAAGATCAGCGTGCAACAGTTCGAACAGGCGCTTCGTGAACGGCAGGAGCAGATGCGGCAGACGATGGGCGCTTCGTTCCGTCCTGAGTTGATGAATTCTCCAGAGGTGCGGCTAGGTATTCTGAATGGGCTGATTGACCAGCGGTTGTTGCTTCTTGAGGCGAGCCAGCGACGATTGGCAACGAACGACGGTGTATTGCGCGAATACATTGGAGCGATTCCTGCGCTGCAGGAAAACGGCAAGTTTTCGATATCCCGCTATGAATCGGTCCTGCGCTCCCAGGGCATGTCGGAGCTGCAGTTCGAGGCACGTGTCCGTCAGGATCTGACACTGCAGCAACTTGTGGCTACGGTCGAGGGGGCCGCCTTCGTGTCCTCTGCCCAGGCGGAGGCGATGCTTCGATTGCAGACCGAGGAGAGGCAGTTCAGCGAGGTCAAGGTTGCAGCGCAGCCGTTTCTCGAGAAAATCAAGATCGAGCCTCAGGCGGTTCAGAAATTCTACGATGAGAACAAACAGCGTTTTGAAGTACAGGAGCAGGTGAAAGCAGAGTACGTCGTACTGTCGCTGGATGCATTGATGCCGCAGGTGACGGTCAGCGAGACCGAGGTGCAGTCCTGGTATGAAGGGCATCTGGACCGCTACAGGCAGCCTGAGGAACGGCGTGCAAGTCATATCCTGATTCTGACCAACGGCGATGTGTCCAAGGAGAAGGCAAAAGCGAAGGCTGAAGAAGTCTTGTCGGAAGTGCAGAAGGCGCCCGGGAAATTTGCCGATCTCGCCAAAAAATACTCGCAGGATCCGGGGTCAGCTCAAAAAGGCGGCGATCTTGGTTTCTTTGGTCGTGGCATGATGGTCAAGCCGTTCGAAGACGCCGTCTTCAGCCTGAAGGAAGGTGAAATGTCGGCGCTGGTCGAATCCGATTTCGGGTTTCACATCATCAAGGTGACCGGAATCCGCGCCGAGAAGCAACGGCCGCTGGATGACGTTCGCGCGGAAATCGAGGGTGAGTTGAAGCGTCAGGCCGCTACGCGCCAGTTTGCCGAGGCGGCAGAGAGTTTCAACAACATGGTTTACGAGCAGTCCGACAGCTTGCAACCCGTGATCGAGAAATTCAAGCTCAAGGCGCAGCAGAGTGATTGGCTGCCGAAGCAGGTTGACCCGCAAGCCTTGGCAACTCTCGGTCCGCTGGGTAACGAGAAGGTGCTCGCCGGGTTGTTCTCGGAAGATGCCATCAAGCTGAAGCGAAACATTGAGGCCGTCGAGGTTGCGTCAAATACGCTGGTTGCTGCACGGGTTCTCGAGCATGTTCCTGCCTCGGTGCGCCCGTTCGAAGAGGTCAGGGCGGATGTGGAGCGTTTTCTCAAGCTTCAGGAGGCTCAGAATCAGGCGAGGAGCCAGGGAGAGGCGCGTCTGGTGGAGTTGAACAAGGGTGACGACAAGCTTGGCTGGTCAGCGCCGAAGAGTGCGTCGCGCATGCAGGCCAGCAGGCTGCAGCTTCCGCCTGCTGCCGTCCAGGCGCTGTTCAAGGCGGATGTCAGCAAGCTGCCGGCGTATGTAGGCGTCGCCGTTGGCACTGATTACATGCTGTACAAGATCGCCAAGGTCAGCCAACCGGAAAAGATCGATGAGAATCAGCTGAAGGCGCTTAAATCTGAGTATGCCGCTATCGTTGCCCAGGAGGACCTGTCGGCTTACGTATCGGGCCTCCGCTCACGTTACAAGATTGACGTTAATGCGGCGTTGTTGGAGACACGGGAGCGTCAATAAACCGATATTCGGTGTGGATTGCCAGACAATAAAAAAGGCCGGGGTTCCCGGCCTTTTTTATTGGTGGTTCAAGTGATTTGATCTTGAGCCTTATTGCGGTAACGGGTCCGTGTTGCCTAGGGCGGTTGTGTTCAGGCCACCGTCGACGTACATGATTTCACCGGTAATGCCGCTGGCCAGGTCGGAAAGCAGGAACGCGGCAGCGTTGCCGACTTCCTCGATCGTCACATTGCGGCGCAGCGGAGCGTGGTGTGCGTTGTACGCCAGCAGCTTGCCGAAGTCGCCGATCCCCGACGCCGCCAGGGTCTTGATCGGCCCGGCGGATACCGCATTGGCGCGAATGCCCTGCGGTCCGAGGCAGAAGGCCAGATAGCGGGTAGCCGCTTCAAGGCTGGCCTTGGCCAAGCCCATGGTGTTGTAATTGGGCATGGTCCTCTCAGCGCCGAGGTAGGTCAATGCCAGCAGCGCGGGATTGGAGCCTTTTTGCAGCAAGGGGCGTGCAGCCTTGGCGAGAGCTGGATAACTGTAGGAGGAAATGTCGTGGGCGATGCGGAAGGATTCGCGCGAGATGCCGTCGAGGAAATCGCCTTCGATGGCTTCCCTCGGTGCAAAGCCGATCGAGTGGACCAGGCCGTCGAGACCTTCCCAGTGCGTGCCAAGGTCAGCAAAGAGTTTTTCGATTTGCGCGTCTTCGGCCACGTCGCAAGGGAAAATCAGCGTGCTGTCGAATTCTGCGGCAAATTTGCTAAGCCGCTCCTCGAAGCGTTCGTTCTGATAGGTGAAAGCCAGTTTCGCGCCCTCACGGTGGCAAGCCTTGGCGATCCCGTAGGCAATTGAGTGCTTGGACAGCAAACCGGTAATCAGGATGCGCTTGTCGGCAAGGAATCCCATGAATTCTCCCGTAACTGAATGGTAGTGGAATCGGATTTCTGGCCGGAAAACGGCCCAGCCCGGGATTATAGGGGAAATTGCTCGGTTTTCGGATGTGGGTTCGTCATTTGATTTCGTCATCTTATCCGGTCGTCAACGACAACGCGTGTGCGTTACACTTCGCGCCATGCGTGCCGTTCGCTCGTTTTTCCTGATGCTCCTGCTGACGCTCGCCGCTTGTGGCAGCGAGCAGAACGATCCCTATCCGACCAGCGAACGTGGGCAGAGCATTTTCTATTCGGCGTTTACCGAGCGCCCGAAACATCTCGATCCGGCTCAGTCTTACACCGAGGATGAGAGCATCTTTACCGCGCAGATCTATGAACCGCCGCTCCAGTATCACTACCTCAAGCGGCCCTATACGCTGGTTGCGGGAACGGCAGAACGAGTCCCCGAACCTTTGTTCCTGGATGCGCGGGGAAATCCGCTTCCCCCTGAGGCGCCGTCCTCGTTGGTCGTCAGCAGCGTCTATGAGGTCCGTATCAAGCCCGGGATTCTCTACCAGCCTCATCCGGCATTTGCGACGGATGGGAATGGCCGTCTGCTATATGCCGAACTCGACGCAAAAGCCTTGCGTGGCATCGATGCGCTGGCAGATTTTCCGGTAACCGGAACGCGGGAATTGACGGCCGATGACTATATCTATCAGATCAAGCGGCTGGCGCATCCGCGCTTGCATTCTCCGATTTTCGGGATGATGGCGGCGCATATCGTCGGCCTGAAGGAGTTCGGGGAAACTTTGGCGCTCGCTTCCCGGGAGCAGCCGGATGCGTGGCTCGATCTCGATCGCTTCCCGTTGGAAGGTGTCACCCGCGTCGATCGCTACACCTACCGGGTCAGGCTGACCGGCAGGTATCCGCAATTCCTTTACTGGCTGGCAATGCCGTTCTTCGCTCCTGTGCCGCGGGAAGCCGATCGCTTTTACAGCCAGCCGGGGATGGCCGAGAAGAACCTTACGCTTGACTGGTACCCCGTCGGCACGGGGCCGTACATGCTGACCGAGAACAATCCGAACAGCCGCATGGTCCTCAGCCGGAATCCGAATTTCCGCAGAGAGACATATCCCTGCGAGGGCGATGATGGCGATAGCGAGTCGGGTCTGCTCAAGGATTGCGGGAAGCCGCTGCCGCTGATCGAGACGGCGGTATTTACCCGGGAAAAAGAGAGTATCCCTTACTGGAACAAGTTTCTGCAGGGATATTACGATGCATCAGGCATTTCGTCGGATAGTTTCGACCAGGCCGTCCGCTTGAGCGTCGGTGGCGACGTCCAGCTTTCCGACGATATGCGAGAACGTGGCATTCGGCTGTTGACCAGTGTCCGCGCCTCGACTTTCTACATGGGTTTCAACATGCTTGATCCAGTGGTCGGCGGAAAGAGTGGTGTGGGCGAGGAGCGGGCACGCAAGCTGCGGCAGGCGCTTTCAATTGCCATCGATCAGGAAGAGTTTATTTCGATCTTCATGAATGGGCGCGGGATAGCGGCAATGAGTCCGCTGCCGCCGGGGTTGTTCGGCTACGAAGAAGGCGAAGCCGGTATTAATCCGGTGGTCTACGCCTGGAAAAACGGCAGGGCGCAACGCAAGTCCGTTGACGAGGCGAAGAAACTGCTGGCGGAAGCCGGCTGGCCGAACGGCCGCGATGCGAAGACTGGCGAGCCGCTGGTGCTCAACCTCGACACGACGAGTGGCGGCATGGGCGACAAGTCGCGCCTTGATTGGCTCATCCGCCAGTTCGGCAAGCTCGACATCCAACTCGTCGTTCGCGCGACTGATTTCAATCGTTTCCAGGAGAAGCTGCGCAAGGGCGCCGTGCAGATCTATTTCCTCGGGTGGAATGCCGACTATCCGGACCCGGAGAATTTCTTCTTTCTCCTCTCTGGCAGCGAGGGGCAGATCGCTCACGGTGGCGAGAACAAATCGAACTATGCCAATGCCGAATACGATCGACTGTTCGTTGAAATGAAGGACATGGGAAACACGCCGGAGAGACTGAAGATCGTCCGCCGAATGAAGCACATCCTGCAGCACGATGCGCCGTGGATTTTCGGCTTCCATCCCAAGAGCTATACGCTCGGACACGCCTGGCTGCACAACCGCAAGCCGAACGACGTGGCCAACAATATCCTCAAGTACCAGCGCATCGACGTCGCCGAGCGGGTTCTGCGGCGGCATGAGTGGAATGCTCCGGTACTCTGGCCCTTGGTGTTTCTTGGCGTCGGGCTGGTGTTTCTCATCGTGCCGGCGGTGATAGCGTACCGGCGGCGGGAGCGCAGTATTGCCCGCAGCACGAGCGAGCACTGAGAAAACCCCTCGAGGAACTGATGTCGATGAATCTTGAAACAAGCAACTCGTGCCTTGATGACGTGCCCCGAAAGCCCGTCTGCGTTGATACGATATCTTCTCCATAATCCGCAGCCATGTTCGCCTACCTCCTGCGCCGCCTGCTTTATGCGATTCCGATTCTGCTCGGCGTTAACCTGATCACCTTCGCGTTATTCTTCGTCGTCAATACCCCTGACGATATGGCGCGCATGCAACTGGGCGTCAAGCGCGTGACACCGGAGGCCATCGAAAAATGGAAGACGGAGCGCGGATACGACAAGCCGCTCTTCCTCAACCCGGCCGTGTCGGGCGTCGGCGTCGTCACCGACACGATTTTCTTCGCCAAATCGGCACGCATGTTCGTCGGTGATTTCGGCAGGGCGGAGGATGGACGCGATATCACCCGGGAAATAGGCTTGCGCATGGGGCCGTCGCTGGCGATCGCCTTGCCGACGTTCATCCTGGGGCTGTTCGTGACGGTGAGCTTTGCCTTGCTGCTGGCGTTTTTCCGGGCGACCTACCTCGATTTCTGGGGCGTCGTCCTCTGTGTGGCGATGATGTCGATCTCAGGGCTCTTCTATATCATTGGCGGGCAGTATCTCGTCAGCAAGCTCTGGCGCCTGGTTCCTATTTCAGGCTATGCCGTCGGACTGGATGCCTGGAAGTTTCTCATCCTGCCGGTGGTGATCGGCGTCATTTCCGGCGTGGGCGCGTCGACCCGCTGGTACCGCACAATCTTTCTGGAGGAAATCGGCAAGGACTATGTGCGTACGGCTCGGGCCAAGGGGCTTTCGGAACCAACCGTGCTGTTCCGGCACGTGTTGCGCAACGCGATGATTCCGATCCTGACCGGCGTGGTTGTCGTCATTCCGCTGCTGTTCATGGGCTCATTGCTGACCGAATCATTCTTCGGGATTCCCGGTCTGGGCAGCTACACCATCGACGCGATTCAGGCACAGGACTTCGCGGTGGTGAGAGCGATGGTCTTCATCGGCTCAGGGTTGTATATCGCCGGACTGATCCTGACCGACATCTCCTACACGTTTGTTGATCCGCGCATCCGCTTCGACCGATGAAATTCCTGCCCGTCCTTCTGTGGTCCGATGCCCTGATCTGGTTCCTCGCGATCGCCGGCACCATATTGGGCGCGTTGTCGTGGCGAAACGCGCCGCTGCGCGCGGCCTGGCGGCGTGTCGGCAGCAGTCGGACCGGCATGGCCTCGGCGACGTTGTTGTCGGTATTCCTTCTGGTCGGCTTGCTCGATTCCCTGCATTACCGTCCGCGCCTCGAGAGCGGCGGGCAGGACCAGCCGGTTGCCTATGCGGTCGAGGTGCTGTCGTTGCTTGACGCCATTGCCGCGCCCCTGCGCACGCGCAACGAGAAAACTTACTCCGCTCCGCTGGCGACGCGGGCCTACGCAAAGGAATCGATCGAAGTCGTCGATGCCGATGGCCGTGTTCATGCCGAGCGTGTTTTCCCGCGCCTCAAGTTCGGTGGGGCGCATCTTGGTAACGACGAGGGGAAACGTGCCGAAGACGTGCTTCGCCGCGTGCTCTCCGCCGGAGGGCTCGCGTTCGGCCTCCTGGGGCTTGTTTCGTTTGGAGTCTCCATTTGGTTGGCGCGCGGGCAAAAGGTTTCTCCCGGGCAGTCGTGGCGACTGATCTGGAAGGGCGAGACGGAATTCGCCTGGAACGCGGTGCTGATCACGCTCGGTGCGCTCTTGCTGGTGCTGCTGCCGGTGCTGGCGCTGTGCGTCGATTACCATGTGTTCGGTACCGACAAGGTCGGACAGGATGTTTTCTACCAGATTCTCAAGAGTGTGCGCACCGCGCTGGTGATCGGCCTGGTGACGACGCTGGTGACGCTGCCCCTGGCGATTGGTCTGGGCGTCCTCGCCGGCTATTTCCGTGGCTGGGTGGATGACGTGATCCAGTATCTCTACACGACGCTGTCCTCTATCCCCGGCGTGCTGTTGATCGCCGCCGCCGTGCTGATGATGCAGGTGATCATCGACACCCATCCGCAATGGTTTTCGACGGCTGCCGAGCGTGCAGACCTGCGTTTGCTGGCGTTGTGCTTCATCCTCGGGCTGACCAGCTGGACCGGGCTGTGCCGTCTGTTGCGTGGCGAAACGCTCAAGTTGCGCGAGCTGGAATACATTCAGGCGGCACAGGCGTTCGGCGTGGCGGATTTGCGCATTCTCCTGCGCCATATCCTGCCCAACCTGATGCACATCGTGATCATTGCCCTGGTCATGGATTTCTCGAATCTCGTGCTCGCCGAGGCGGTGCTTTCCTACGTCGGCATCGGCGTCGATCCGACGATGATCAGCTTTGGCACGATGATCAACAACGCGCGCATGGAACTGGCGCGCGAGCCAATGGTATGGTGGTCGCTGGCGGCGGCGTTTGCCTTCATGTTCGCGCTGGTGCTCGCAGCGAACCTGTTTGCCGATGTGGTGCGTGACGCCTTCGATCCACGCACGGCGGGAGCGTCATGAGCAAAGACCAACAGCCGATTCTTGATGTGCGCGATCTGCGCATGGGCTTCGCCAGCGGAACCCGTCATGGGCGGCGTGTGCTGGTGGCCGTGGATCGCGTCAGCTTCGATCTGCGTCCCGGGGAGACCTTGGCGCTGTTGGGCGAGTCGGGTTGCGGAAAATCGGCGACAGCGCTGGCTCTGTTGCGTCTGCTACCGGCGGCCGGACGCATTCTCGGCGGCGAAGTGCGCTTCGAAGGCTCCGAACTGCTCCAGTTGCCGGAAGCCGAGATGCGTACGGTGCGGGGCGGCGGCATGGCAATGATCTTCCAGGAACCGGCGACGAGCCTCAATCCGGTACTGACCGTGGGGCGCCAGATCGGCGAGGTATTGGAACGGCACGCTGGCCTGTCTGGCGAAGCGGCACAGCAACGCGCTTTGGAGTTGTTGAATGCGGTGGGAATCGCCGATGCGGAACGGCGCCTGTCGGAGTATCCATTCCAGCTTTCTGGCGGCATGAAGCAGCGGGTAATGATTGCCATCGCGCTGGCCGGGAATCCCCGTCTGTTGATTGCCGACGAGCCGACGACGGCGCTCGACGTGACGATACAGGCGCAGATTCTCGATCTGCTGCGCCGGATGCAGGCTGAGCGCGGCATGGGCGTGTTGCTGATCACACACGACCTTGGTGTTGTCGCGCAGATGGCGCACCGCATCGGGGTGATGTATGCCGGCGAGATCATTGAGGAAGCACCGCGCGAAGCGTTCTTTACCTCGCCACAGCACCCTTATACGCAAAAGCTCTTTGCCGCATTGCCCGATCTGTCACGTCGGGGAGGGGCGCTGGATACCATTGCGGGACAGGTGCCACCGCTTTCCGCGATGCCAGCAGGATGCCGTTTCGCGGCACGCTGCCCGTTTGCCTGGGAGCGTTGCCGGGGGGAATCCCCGGCGTGGGCGGACCTTGGTGCCGGGCATCGGGTGCGCTGTCACGGGGTGTCTGAAAACCGTATTCCCCTCGTTCGAGGATCGCAGGGCCGTGAGTTTACTGAAGTTCCTACCGGCGAAAACGACGTCAGGGCGTTGCTTCAGGTTGATCAATTGCGGGTGCATTTCCCGATCAGGCGCGGCATCCTGCAGCGGGTTGTTGGTCATGTAAAGGCGGTTGACGGCGTTTCGCTGGAACTCGCGCGTGGCAGGACGCTCGCCCTGGTGGGGGAGTCGGGCTGCGGAAAAACGACCGTGGGCAAGGCAATCCTGCAGTTGATTCGACCGACCGACGGCGAGGTTCGACTCGACGGACGGGTACTGACCGACATTTCGCGTGCGCAGTTGAGGCCGATGCGGCGGCGCATGCAGATGATCTTTCAGGACCCCTTTGCTTCCCTCAACCCGCGGATGTCGGTTGGCGAAATCATCGCCGAAGGAATGACCGCGTTGGGCGTCATCCCGCGGGATGACGGGCCGGAGGCGAGCATAGCCGCGTTGCTGGAACAGGTGGGGCTGCCCGGTGAAGCGGCGAGCCGCTTCCCGCACGAGTTCTCCGGCGGACAGCGTCAGCGCATCGCCATCGCCCGTGCGCTGGCCGTTCAACCGGAGTTGATTATCTGCGACGAGCCGACGTCAGCGCTCGACGTCTCGGTCCAGGCCCAGATTCTCAATTTGCTCAAATCGCTGCAGAACCAACTCGGGCTGGCCTATCTGTTCGTCACGCACAACTTTGCGGTGGTCGAGTATCTGGCGCATGAAGTCGCGGTCATGTACCTCGGGCGCATTGTCGAGCGTGGGGCTGTCGACGAGGTGTTGCGTTATCCACAGCATCCCTACACGCAGACGTTACTCTCGGCGGTGCCGTCCCCGCGTCTCGACGGATCGCCGGAGGTCGTCCGGCTTGGCGGTGAAATGCCTTCGCCGGCCAATCCTCCTGAAGGTTGTCATTTTCATCCCCGTTGTGCTTACCGGACCGAGGTCTGTCTATCGGATTATCCGGCTCCGCATCGAGTCTCTTCCTGCCACGTGGTCCGTTGTCACCTGCGCCGCTGACCTAGAGTCGTAGCGCGCATGCGGGAAATCAGGCAGGAATGTATATCTCGTATTCCGTGGGTTCCTCAAGCAGAATATCGATCTGGTTCTGGATGTCTTTCCGCTCTTCGCTATTGAACCATCTCCGCCAGTCGTCGACGGATTGCCACGTACTGATCACCAGGTTCTCGCCCTCTTCATCGAACCGCTTGTAAGTTTCGCCGGAGATGTATCCCGCTTGGTTAAGAGTCTGCGAGCGCATCTTCTTGAGCAGATAATCCAGCCCGTCTGCGGTTTGTTCGTTGACTTTTCTCTTGATCAGGATCTTGACTGCCATGATGTGTACCTCCTCTGTTGTTGGTGGTTTTCGGTGGTATTACACGTTCATCGCGACGACAAGCAGCGAATCACGCTTCCAGTATAGACAGCGGTTTCAAGAATGCCGAGGACTATGGCTGGGCGACTGAGGGTCGCTGAACGGATTTGGGCTGCTTACGGGTTTTGAGCCAACTGGATGGTTAGCTTTGTGCCGGGTCTGAGTGCTTTAGGGGAAACGTTGTTCCAGCGCAAAATGTCGTCGGTATCGATGTTGAACTGCTGGGCTATCGAATACAAGGTGTCGCCGCGGCGAACTGTGTAATGCGCGATTTTCGCTGGTTTCACGCTTGTCGTCTTAACAGGGGCCGGTTTGGCTTTTTCGACATTTGCCGCGGATGTTGTAACCAGCATCTGCGGGCGATTTGTGGAGGTGATCTGAAGTCTGGTGCCGATGGAAATACCGCTGCCTGTCAGATCATTTGCCTCTTTCAGCGTGGTTACGCTGGTTCCGTAGCGGCGGGCTATGGAGAAGAGTGACTCGCCTTTTGCAACGATATGAGTGAGTGTCTGTCCGGGCGGTGTTCTTGTTGGTTGATTGCCGTCGATCTTTCGCGTAGAGATACTCACAACCGGTTGTGGCGTGCCGTTGCCTTGAGGTGAGCGCCCGTTAACGAGGAGTGTCTGGCCTTGCCTGAACCTCTCCTTGCCTTTGATGCCATTGGCGGCCCGCAGGCTTGCAACAGTCATGCCGAAGCGCTTGGCGATTCTGGCGAGTGTGTCGCCTTTGCGGAAAGTGTAGGTCTGCCAGGAGGACAGCGGTTTGTTGTCCTCCTCGTGCGCTTCCAGGTTGCTGACGAAGGTCTCTATTTTTTCCGCGGGAATGACCAGCGGGGTTTCTGGCTTGATGACCGGCCGGTTGTGTGCCGGATTGAGGGCGACGAATTCCTGCACCGGCATGTCTGCCAGTTTGGCCGCGACGTTAACGTCGATATGTGAGTCGGTGGTGATCGTGGCGAAGAATGGCCGGTTCGGTATGTTCGGTAGGTCGAGTTGCGCCAGGATGGATTTGCTGTTGAAGATATTTTTCAGAGCCTGCAGTTTCGGGACGTAGTTTCGCGTTTCCTGTGGCATGGTCAGACTGAGGTAGTCGGTCGGCAGTCCTTGCGCGCGGTTCTTTCCTATGGCCCGTCCGACGGCACCTTCTCCCCAGTTGTAGGAGGCCAGTGCGAGGTGCCAGTCGCCGTGCATTTCATAAATCGATTGAAGATAGTCAAGCGCGGCCGCTGTTGATGCAACGATGTCGCGACGTTCGTCCTTCCACCAATCCTGGTCGAGGTTGTAGCGTTTGCCGGTTGATGGGATGAATTGCCACAGGCCAGAGGCTTTCGAGCGGGAATACGCCATCGGGTTGTAGGCGCTCTCCACCATCGGTAGCAGGGCCAACTCCATGGGCATTCCGCGCTTCTCGAGTTCATCCACGATGTGATAGAGATAACGGCTGCTTCGATCGACCATGCGGCGCATGTAATCCGGGCGATTCATGTACCACTGCTGGTGATGAAGCACGAGTTCATCATGCAGATCGGGCATGGCGAAGCCCTGACGAATCCGCTGGAAAATATCATCCGGAATGCCGATCAGGTCGACAGGTTTTACAACGGGAGGGCGGTCGGGGACGTCGAACCGCAATAAGGTATTGTCCCCGTATTCTGGAGTTTCGGCGATGCTCAAGCTGCGGTGTCCGTCAGGCTGTGAAGCAACCTGCTCGCCGGATGGCTGCATGACACTTGCGCAACCGCTGAGCATGGCGATGCATGCGTATACAAAACCGCTGCGAAAGCGAATGTGGCGGAGGTTGAATCCGAGTGGTTTGATCATCCGATTTCCTGAACTGGTCTGCCATGCGGTGAAGGAAGCCACAACAGCTGGCGTTCCTGACTGTTCGGTCGATAGGCAATCGGCAGAGTATATCCCATACGGCAAGCAGGCAATTTATCAGAGAGGTCGATTGCAGCCAGGGATACTGCGGAGTTTTTAATCCTCCGCTCGGTTGCGGGGCAGTAAAATCATGGTTTTATACAAACTCTCTCCCCCGCCATGGATTTCTCCCTGATTGACTTCGTCCGGCGCCTCCCGAAGGCGGAGTTGCACCTGCATATCGAAGGGACACTCGAGCCTGAAATGATGTTCTCCTTGGCGCAGCGGAACGGGTTGATCCTTCCGTATGCGTCGGTGGACGAGGTGCGCGAAGCCTACCGGTTCTCCGACCTGCAATCGTTCCTGGATGTCTATTATGCTGGTGCGGCCGTTTTGCAGACCGAACAGGATTTTTTCGATTTGACCATGGCGTACGTTTGTCGCGCGATTGCGGACGACGTACGCCACGCCGAGCTGTTTTTCGATCCGCAAACGCATACCGCGCGCAATGTCCCCATCGAAACCGTTTTCGCCGGGATTGCGGGAGCGCTACGGCAGGCGCGCAGTGATTACGGGTTTTCCAGTCGAATGATCCTATGTTTCCTTCGTCATCTTTCCGAGGAGGATGCATTTGCGACGCTGGATGAAGCATTGCCGTTGCGTGCCGAATATGCAGACCTCTGGGTTGGGGTCGGGCTGGATTCCGGTGAGGTGGGAAACCCGCCGGAGAAGTTCGCTGGAGTGTTCGCTAAAGCACGCGAACTAGGGTTTCGGATTGTTGCGCATGCAGGCGAAGAAGGGCCGCCATCGTATATTCACGGTGCTCTCGATACGTTACGCGCAGAGCGCATTGATCACGGAGTGCGTTCGGAAGAGGATCCTGAATTGATGCGGCGACTGGCTTTGGAGAAAATTCCCTTGACCGTTTGTCCACTATCAAATCTCAAGTTGTGCGTGGTTCCCCACTTGCGCGAACATAATCTTGCCAAGCTGCTGCGATCCGGCTTGCGCGTGACGATCAACTCCGACGATCCAGCATATTTTGGCGGTTACATCAGCGCGAACTTTATCCAAGCAGCGGAGGCCCTTGCACTCTCTCGGGATGAAATCGTACAGATTGCACGCAATGGTTTTCTGGCGGCGTTCGTTACAGACGATCAGCGGTCATTGTGGCTTCGAGATCTGGATCGGGCTGCATCTTTGTGACCCTGTGGTTGGTAGGTAACTCGTGTTTTGAGATGCTGTACTCAGAATAATCTACATATCTGGTTGACGCAGCAGTATTGTGTTGCTATAGTTCGCCCCCTCGCAACACAGGGGGCCTTTTGAAGGCGCTGACCGAGGAAATGATTGCTCGGTGGTGTTGACGAGAGAAGAGAAACAAGGTTATAATTTTTCTCTTTCGGACGCGGGGTGGAGCAGTCTGGCAGCTCGTCGGGCTCATAACCCGAAGGTCACAGGTTCAAATCCTGTCCCCGCAACCAAGCAAGTTTGTTCTTTAAAAACTGGACGATTGATAGGTGTGGGTTTTTGGTCGGGTTGCGATCTGCTTCGGTGGGTTGCGAAAAGATTGAGAGCTCGCACGATGTAAAGAAGTCTGTGGATCAGGAATGATCTGCAGGACGTCAAGCGA
>JARFTZ010000006.1 GCA_029289235.1 Gammaproteobacteria bacterium | reverse complement strand
ATGGCGACCTCCGGGCAAATTCCCGGAAGACTGCCCGAACTGGCAATCGCCGTTCAAATCGACACCACCCTTTATTCCTCGGAAACCAGCGTCAGTCATGGCTTTCAGCGATTCAACCCTTCATTTAACCGGACAGCAGTGATATTCTATAGCACTTTACACAAGCTCCACGCAGCCCTGAAGGGGCCTCTCATGTCGCTTTTCAAGAACGTCACATTTCATACGACGGTGGCCAGTCTAAACGATTTGCCGACCGATTCCGTCTGCGAAATAGCTTTCGCAGGCCGCTCGAACGCCGGAAAATCGTCGGCCATCAATACGCTGGCCAACCATTCGCGCCTCGCCTTCGTTTCCAAGATGCCGGGGCGGACGCAGCATCTGAATTACTTCCGTCTCGATGATGGCAAGTATCTGGTCGATTTGCCGGGCTATGGATTCGCCAAGGCGCCCGCCGAGATTCGCGCCCAGTGGGAGGGCTTGCTCGCGCCGTATCTCATTCACCGCTCCGCGCTTGCCGGGCTGGCTTTGATCATGGACAGCCGCCACCCATTGACTGACCTCGACAGGCAGATGATCGACTGGTTTGCGCAGACAGGGAAGCCCATTCATGTCCTTTTGTCCAAGGCTGACAAGCTGACCCGCACCGAGCAGGCGCAGGTCATCCGGAGCGTGCGGGAGGGGTTGGCTACGTTGAGCGATCGGTGTTCGGTCCAGTTGTTCTCCAGCCTGAAACATACGGGTGTCGCAGAAGCGGAGAAGGTGCTCGGCACCTGGCTCGGTCTTGATATCGGCGAGAGCGAGGCGGCACCCGCGGTCGTGAGCGGCCCCCCGGGCAAGGTGGCCCGTCCGCGACAACGCAAGGTGCAAGGATGGGCGGCCCGATCCGCTGGCAAGGAAAAGGCTGCGGCAAAAAATAAAAAGCCCCCAGTCGCATGACCGGGGGCGAAAATGCCTTACGGGGATGTAAGGCACCCGCTCAGGGAGATGAAGCGGGAGATGGTGCGTGCCATCTGCTTGATTTGAGCAGATGAGTGAAAGATAGTTCCCGGAAATTTCCGGATGAAGAAAAACGACAAGGTTGGCTCATGAATATTAACGATGGGAATTTTCCTGCAAGGCGACTGCGGCGCATGCGTCGCGACGATTTCTCCCGGCGCTTGATGCGAGAATCGCTCTTGTCGGCGGATGATCTGATCCTTCCGGTGTTCGTCCTGGAGGGGTGTGGGCGTGTCGAGCCGGTGGCATCGATGCCGGGGGTCGAGCGGCAAAGCCTCGATCGCCTGTTGTTGACTGCCGAGCGTGCTTTTTCGCTGGGCATTCCGGCGCTGGCGCTGTTTCCGGTCGTCGATGCGTCGTTGAAGACGCCCGGGGCCGAGGAGGCCTGGAATCCCGAGGGATTGGTGCCGCGCGTGGTAGCCGCGTTGAAGAAGGAGCTGCCGGAGTTGGGGGTGATCACCGACGTTGCTCTCGATCCTTATACCAGCCACGGGCAGGACGGGCTGATCGATCCCGACGACCGGCGGGGCTATGTGCTCAACGACGAGACGCTGGAAGCCCTGGCGAAGCAGGCGCTTGCTCACGCGCAGGCCGGTGCTGACGTCGTGGCACCTTCGGACATGATGGATGGGCGGGTGGGGAGGATTCGCTCGGCGCTGGATGCTGCCGGGCACATCCATACACGAATTCTGGCCTACTCGGCGAAGTACGCGTCGAGTTTCTACGGGCCGTTCCGCGATGCCGTGGGGTCGGCCGGAAATCTGGGAAAGGGGAACAAATCGACCTATCAGATGGATCCGGCCAACACCGACGAGGCGCTCCGGGAAGTGGCGCTCGACCTCGCCGAAGGCGCCGACATGGTGATGGTCAAACCCGGGATGCCGTATCTGGACATCGTGCGTCGAGTCAAGGAGAGCTTCCGTGTGCCGACCTATGCCTACCAGGTCAGCGGCGAATTCGCCATGCTCAAGGCGGCGGCCCAAAATGGCTGGCTGGACGAGAAAGCCTGTGTTCTGGAAAGTCTGCTGGCGTTCAAGCGCGCCGGGGCGGATGGCATCCTAACGTATTTCGCGCTGGATGCCGCCGGGTGGCTGCGGAACTGACTCCGTATTTGTGCTGGCAGGACTTTAGTGCCCCTGTCTGCCAAGTATCGGGAGATGCTTGCCGAATAGATAAATGACTTGGGCGCCTCGCGAGAGGAGGCGGTTGGTACGTTTTTCTACAAGATGGTAAAAGATCACCCCGCTTCCCACGCTGACCAGCCACGCTGCCAGCACGCCGATTCCGTTGACAGCGGGGTTGTCTGGCCAAAAACGGTGCACCAGCGCGTTTGTGATTAAAAGAATCGGGAAATGGGAAAGGAATACGGAATAGGATATTTCGCCAAGGAATGCAAAGATGCGGCCTTTGGGAAAGGTCGCAAGATGGCCGGATATTGTCATGATCCAGATGACCAATGCAGTAAACAGCGCTACTGCAATTCTCGGGCGGAAACTGATCGTCAAGGCACACAAAACCGTGATGGTCAGTGCGGCCATCCAGATTACGCCATGTTTCGAACGGGTTATCCAGTACGTGAGTACACCGAGTCCGTAAGCGCCAAAGAAGTAAAGGGCCCAGTCGTCCATGGAGGGCAGACGGTTAAAATGAAACAGCGATGCCACGGTTGTTACGACAACCAGCAAGACGCCAAACAAACTCGCCTTTTGGCCGCTGAATCCGGTGCGGTGAACCACCCAGAGGATGCAAAGCAGCAAGGCGAAGAGTTGAAAATCGATAGCGATGTACCATACACCCGTCGATAGCGAATCGAAGTGAAAAATGCCTTGCAACAATACTAGATGGGCAAGCAGTTGCAGTGCTTGAGGTTTGCCGGGAATCGAGTCGTGGACCATCAGCTTGCGCGCAATTGCCGCACAAACAAGGCTGAGCATAAGCGCTGCGGCGTAGGGTAGTACCAGTTTCAAGTAGCGCTTCTTGAGGGCTTCTAGCGGGTTTTCCGTCGCGATTTCTCCGCTCGGGGCCAGCCCCTTCGCTGCCAGGAACCCTCCGATGACCAGAAATACCTGGACCGCAATACGGGCATTCTGGCTAAGCCATTCAAACAGTTCGGGGGCCAGTCCATTGGCAACATCCGACATCGGACCGTAAAACGCGAGGTGATGAAGGACGATGAGTTGGGAAGCAACGGCTTTTAATGCGTCGAGAAAGGCGAGTCGATTAGGATAGGTTTGCATGATCCACAATATCCGGCCAAAGTATTGCCGGGCTGCAGCATTAACGTCAGCTTGAAATAACGCACCGCGCAGGAATCAGATGACATGGAATGCTACCGGGAGGAGGGACAGCTCCCCGAAAGCACCTTCCGAAGGCTTTTTGCAGAGGAAACTCCGTCGGCGTCGACGTATTACTGGGGGGCTTTTATGGCTTGTTGCAGCATCTGCCATTGAATGACCCAGTTATCCATAGGGGCGCGAGTGAAATGACTCTTTGCGAACAACTGCCAGTGCCCAATCACGTAGCAGAGGAGCAGGTTGGCCTGCGCAGCGAAATCTGCATCGGGAGAAAGGCGGCCCTGTGTCGCGGCGACGCGCAGGGACTGCCTGATCGACGCTTCGACCTTGTCCAGTAGTTGGTTGATGCGCAATTGCAGGCGTTCCTTTTCATTGACCAGCGCATCGCCGATCAGCACCCGGGTCATGCCGCGATTGCGTTGGGAAAATCCCAGCAACAGGGCGAGGATGTGCTCGACCTGGTGCAGTCCATCCGTTTCTTTCTCTGAAATCCGGTTGATGACGCCGAACAGGCTGCTCTCGATGAATTCGATCAGCCCCTCGAACATCTGGGCCTTGCTGGCGAAGTGGCGATAAAGTGCTGCTTCCGAACACTCCAGTTGTGCAGCCAGCGCCGCCGTGGTGATCTTTTCGCCCCGCGGGGCTTCGAGCATGGCCGCCAGCGTCTGCAGTATCTGCAGGCGGCGTTCGCCGGGCTTGGTCGTCATTCCCGTTCCCTGTCTGTTTGGGTTGTTCTGGCTTTTGTCGGTCGATTATAGCGAGGCAAGCCGGCCGGGCAAATCGAGAACGCTGCGGATCTGAACGTCCACACAGGGCGGCCTGCGCGTAGTCCGGGTTACCCAGACAGTTTTCATGCCCAGCCGCTTGGCGGTCATCAGATTGGGCAGGGTGTCTTCGACCATGATGCAGCGGCGCGGGTCGAGGCCCTCGCCACGCAGCACGCGCAGGAAGCCGCGGATCGCCGGTTTTGGCTGGTAACGCAGTTGCTCGACGGAGTAGACGGCGCCGAAGCAGCGGCGGATGCCGATGATGCTCAGAATCGCCTCGGTGTAGTGGATGGGGGCGTTTGAGAAAATGATCTTCCGCCCGGGGAGGCGCCGCAGCGTGGCCTGCAGCGGGCTTTCCGCGACGACCATGCGGCTGAGGTTGGGGAACTGGTGCGTGTGGTGCAGGAAGTGGCGCGGATCGATGTCGTGATGGCGCATCAGGCCGAGGAGCGTGGCGCCGTAGCGTCGCCAATAGTGCTGCCGGAGTTGCGTCGCGGCCGCTTCATCGAGGTCCAGATGGCGGCAGATGTAGTCGCGCATCGACCGGCCGATGTGCGGGAAAATGTGCGCGCTGGCGTTATGGAGGGTGTTGTCGAGATCGAAAAGCCAGGTGCGTGGGCGGGAAATGACCTGGCTTGACAAAGTGTGCTCCCGCCCGTTGTGGTTTCGCTGTTTCCTAGCTGCTGCGGATCATCGTGCCGACACCGCGGCTGGTGAGGATTTCGAGCAACAGGGCGTGTTCGACACGACCGTCGATGATGTGCACACTCTTTACACCGCTGCGTGCGGCATCGAGCGCGGAACCGATCTTCGGCAGCATGCCGCCATGCAGCGTGCCGTCCTCGACCATGGCGTTGATCTGTGCCGGAGTGACGTCGGTGACCAGTTTGCCTTCCTTGTCGAGTACCCCCGGGGTGTTCGTCAGCAGCACCAGTTTCTCGGCGCGAAGGACTTCGGCAATCTTGCCGGCGACGACATCGGCATTGATGTTGTACGTTTCGCCGTTCTCGCCGACGCCGATCGGCGCGATGACCGGAATGAAGGTGCCGGCTTCGAGGTGGCTGATCAGCGAGGGGTCGATCTGGGTGATGTCGCCGACCATGCCGATGTCGATCAGGTCGTCCTGGTTGTCGCGATTTTGCAGGAACAGTTTTCTCGCGCGGATCATCCAGCCGTCCTTGCCGGTCATGCCGACCGCCTTGCCTCCGGCCTGGTTGATCAGGTTGACGACATCCTTGTTGACCTGTCCGCCGAGGACCATTTCGACGATCTCCATCGTTTCGGCATCGGTAACGCGCATGCCCTGGATGAATTCGCCTTTCTTGCCGACGCGGGTCAGCAAGTTCTCGATCTGCGGACCGCCGCCGTGCACCACGACGACGTTGAGGCCGACGAGCTTGAGCAGCACGACGTCACGCGCGAAGCACTGTTTCAGCTTCTCGTCGATCATGGCGTTGCCGCCGAACTTGACGACGATCGTCTTGCCGTGAAAACGCTTGATGTAGGGCAGGGCTTCCGCAAGGATGGCGGCTTCCTGCGCGGGGGAATTCTGTGCGGTGGTCATGGTCCGGTTCCTTTCAAAGACTGCCGGATTTTACCCGCCGGGGGGGTAAATAAAAAGCGAGCAGCATCCGGTTGCCGACTCAGCGCGAAGGGGGCTTCGACCGTGCCGGCAACATGAGGATGGCCTCCCGGTTGGTCCAGGAAAAACACTTCTCGGCGGCTTCCCGCCAAGGGTGCCAGTTGTAGGCGAGATGTTCGTCCGGGGCGATGCGTACTGGCGTGGTGCCGGGCACTTCGAGCGAAAAGACGTGTTCGGTGTTATGGCTGACGCCAGGGGCGTAGCGGTGACGCCATTCCGCGAAGATTTCGAAGATGTTGGTGACGTCCCAGTCGACGAAGCACTCGGCGGGCGCGACGATGCCGGTCTCCTCCTGGACTTCCCGCCGGGCCGTTTCAAGGAGCGTTTCGCCGTTCTCCTGGCTGCCGGTAACCGATTGCCAATATCCTGCGTGTGAAGCTCTTTCGAGCAACAATACCTGCAGGTCGGGTGTGTGGATGACGACGAGTACGGAAACCGGTTGCTTGAAGCTCATGTCACTGTCGGCAGGGTTGCCAGGCCGTCGGCACGCAGGTCGTAGAAAACCCAGAAGGGAATTCCCTGGGCTCGCCACTCCTCGATCACTGTGGCAAGTACTTCGTTGAGTTGGCGGAAAGGTCCGCCGGTGGCGTGCAGGGCATCGGCACCGGTGATGATCAGTACGTATCCCGGGGCCTCACGCCAGGAGAGGTCGGCAAGACAGTCCTTGAGGGCGTCCAGATTGGCGCCGTACCATTCCGGAAAATCCAGCGCCTCACCAAAAACGGAGAGGATTGTCGGCATCCCCGCGGCGTCACGAAGATTGACGTGGAGGCACGGATAGTCGAGCGAGTCCGCAGCGTCCTGGACTGGGCCGACCCCGCTGGAGGGGAGGTGGTAGATGGCGCAAAGCTCGGGCTTCGCCAGCAGCTTGCGCAACGTTTCCGTCTTCATGCCTGTACGTTATTCCTGGATGCGGCGAAAACTGCGGTAATGGTTGTGCGTGTAATAGTACTCGCCGGAGCGGGCAACGTTGCCGTTACGGCCACTGCCGGCGACGATCCTGCGCGCGCCGCGATCGCGGCTGCCGGGTGTCGGAACGGTGTATTCGCGGTAATACCCGCGAGGACGTTCGGGCAGGCGCTTCTCGAAGTTGCCGAAGGTGCTGCCATCCTTGCGCGGGTACGGGAACGGGCCGCCGCGTTTGATCAGATCGAGCGTTTGCCGGGCTTCCGGCGGCAGGTCGGCCAGCAGGACCGACTCGATTTCCCCGCTCGTGCTGGCTTCGCGGGCCAACGCCGGCAGGTTGAAACAAAAACCGGCTAAGGCCAGAAAGGCCGTTAGCCGGATGAGCGCTGCAAACCGCTTCATCGGTCTCAGGTCTTTGTGCCTTCGCCCGTTGTTTCGGCTTTCTGCCGCAGCCGGATGTGCAGTTCGCGCAGTTGCTTCTCGTCAACCGGGCTGGGCGCGTTGGTCAGCAGGCACTGGGCGCGCTGCGTCTTCGGGAAGGCGATCACGTCACGGATCGACTCGGCGCCGGTCATCATCGTGACGATGCGGTCGAGGCCGAAAGCCAGACCGCCGTGCGGTGGCGCGCCGTACTTGAGCGCGTCAAGCAGGAAGCCGAACTTCAGGCGAGCTTCGTCGTCGCTGATGCCCAGCGCCTTGAACACCTGCTCCTGAACGTCGGCGCGGTGGATACGCACTGAACCGCCGCCGAGCTCCCAGCCGTTGAGCGCCAGATCGTAGGCCTTGGCGAGGCACTTGCCCGGATCGGTGGCGAGCAGCGGGAGATGTTCGTCTTTCGGGCTGGTGAAGGGGTGGTGACAGGCGACCCAGCGCTGGTCTTCCTCGTCGTAGTCGAACATCGGGAAGTCGACGACCCACAGCGGCTCCCAGGCCTTGCCGTTGAGGAAGCCCTTCTCGTGGCCGATCTTGATCCGCAGGGCGCCGAGCGCGTCGTTGACCACCTTGGCCTTGTCGGCACCGAAGAAAATCAGGTCGCCGGACTCCGCGCCGGTGCGCTCGATGATCGCCTTCAGCGCGGCTTCGTTGAGGTTCTTGACGATCGGCGATTGCAGCCCGGTCTCGTTGATCTGCGTGACGTCGTTGACCTTGATGTAGGCCAGTCCCTTCGCCCCGTAGATGCCGACGAATTGCGAGTAGGCGTCGATTTCGCCGCGGCTCAGGCCGGCGCCGCCGGGGATGCGCAGGCCGGCCACACGTCCGCCCTCGCTGTTGGCGACGTTGGCGAATACCTTGAACGGCACGTCCTTGACCGCGTCGGTCAGTTCCGTCAGTTCCAGCGTGACACGCAGATCGGGCTTGTCGGAGCCGAAACGGTGCATGGCTTCGGCGTAGGAGATGCGCGGGAACGGATTCGGCAGGTCGGCGTCGATCGCTTCCTTGAACACGTAGCGGATCAGTTCCTCCATGATGCCGGTGATTTCCTTTTCTCCCAGGAAGGAGGTTTCGATATCGACCTGGGTGAATTCCGGCTGGCGGTCGGCGCGCAGATCCTCATCACGGAAACACTTGGTGATCTGGTAGTAGCGGTCGTAGCCGGCGACCATCAGCAACTGCTTGAACAACTGCGGCGATTGCGGCAGGGCGAAGAACTGGCCGGAATGGACGCGCGACGGCACGAGATAATCGCGGGCGCCTTCCGGCGTGCTCTTGGTCAGCATCGGCGTCTCGATGTCGATGAAGCCGGCGTCGTCGAGGAAGCGGCGGAACGCGCGCGCCGTCTTGTAGCGCAGCAGCATGTTCTTCTGCATCTGCGGGCGGCGCAGGTCGAGGACACGGTGCGTCAGCCGGACGTTCTCGGACAGATTGTCGTCGTCGAGACTGAACGGCGGCGTGACCGAGGGGTTGAGCACGTCGATCGCGTGGCAGAGGATTTCCACTTCGCCGCTCGGCATGTTGGGGTTGGTCGTTCCGGCCGGACGGGCGCGGACGAGTCCGGTAATTTTCAGGCAGAACTCGTTGCGCACGGATTCGGCGATCGCGAACATTTCGGGGCGATCGGGGTCGCAGACGACCTGGGCCAGCCCTTCACGATCGCGCAAGTCGATGAAAATGACCCCGCCGTGGTCGCGCCGGCGATGTGCCCAGCCACACAGGGTGACTTCCTGGCCGATCGTCTGGGAATTGAGTTGTCCGCAATAATGGGTTCGCATGGTAATGAAAAAGGAAGTTGATTGATTGGTTAGGGCTTTTTCGGGGGCACAGGCGGTGCGACGACACCCATCGAAATAATGTACTTGAGCGCTTCGTCGACGTCCATGTCCAGTTCGATGACATCCCGTCGGGGAAACATCAGGAAGAATCCCGACGTCGGGTTCGGCGTCGTGGGAACATAGACGCTGACATGTTCACCGTCGAGATGGTTGACCACGTCCCCTCCCGGTTCCCCCGTAAGAAAGGCGATGGTCCAAGATCCCTGGTGCGGGTATTGCACCAGCAGCGGCTGGCGGAAGGCCATTCCGGACGGCGAGAACAGCGTGTCGGAAACCTGCTTGACCCCGTTGTAGATGGAGTTGACAACCGGGATGCGGGCAAGCAACTTCTCCCACCACGTTACCAGTCGTTGTCCGATGATGTTCGCGGCGAGTATCCCGGTAGCCAGGATGATCAGCAGCGTGACGACGATGCCAGCTCCGGGGATGTCGAAACCGAGCAGGGTGTGCGGGTGAATTTGCGGGGGAAGCAGAAGCAGCGACTGGTCCGCGACGCTGGCGATCAGGGAAATCACCCACGCCGTGATCGCCAGCGGAACCCAGATCAGCAGGCCCGTGATGAAATAGCGCTTGATCAACTGGCCGCGCACGCAGTCGCTCCCGGGCAGGCCTCACAGGCGGGGGGGCTTTCTTTTTTGGGGGGAGTGTTGCCGCCCTTGAAATCCGTGGCATACCAGCCGTTGCCCTTGAGCTGGAAGCCGGCGGCTGTCAGTTGCTTTTCGTAGGTCTGGCAGTTGCATTCCGGGCAGGTGACCAGCACCGGGTCGTTCATCTTCTGCAAATGATCTTTTTCAAAGCCGCAAGAGGTGCAGCGGTAGGCATAGATCGGCATGGCATTCGTTCCATCTGCAACAAAGTCGTTGATTATACCCGAAGGAGACAGCCCGCATCGGGCTTGCAGGACTCGAAATGGGGCCGAACGCCATGATTTCAAGGCGTTTATTCAAACGAGGCGGTGAGTGGCGCCCGGCTACATCAACAGCAGGTACTGTCGGGTGATTTCATCTCCCCAGAACAGCGCGAGCAACCCCGCCGTGGCCAGGTACGGCCCGAACGGAATCGGAACGTTCCGCCCCTTTTTGGCGAGAATGATCAACAGGATGCCGACGATTGCGCCGACCAGCGAGGACAGGAGAACGATGAGCGGAAGCATCTGCCACCCCAGCCAGGCGCCGAGGGCGGCGAGCAGCTTGAAATCGCCGTACCCCATTCCCTCTTTTCTCGTCAGCAGCTTGAAGGCCCAGTAGACCGACCAGAGGGAGATGTATCCGGCCATTGCACCGATGACTGCCGCGGGCAGGTCGGCAAATGCCCCTTGCAGGTTGAAAAGCAACCCGCACCAGAGCAAGGGCAGGGTGATGGCGTCGGGAAGGTAGGTGGTGTCGAAGTCGATGAACGCAAGCGCTATCAAGGACCAGATGAGCAGGATGGCTCCGAGCGCACTCCACTCGAAACCGAAATGCGCCGCGGCGAAGCCGGTCAGGAGTCCTGTCAGGGCTTCAACGATCGGATATCGCGCCGATATGGGGGCTCGGCAGTGTGCGCACTTCCCGCGAAGGGCCAGCCAGCTGATGATCGGAATGTTTTCGAGCGCGCCGATGCCGTGACCGCACGTCGGACAGCGGGAGCGCGGACTGAGCAGCGACAGCGTTTCGGCTTCGGGGAACTCTTCGCCGCGCAGCTCCGCGCACTGCGTTTGCCACTCGCGCTCCATCATTCTGGGCAGGCGATGAATCACGACGTTGAGAAAACTTCCGACAAGCAGGCCCAGCAGACCGGCGACGAACGGGAAAATGTTGGGCTGAGTCAGCGCTTCCAA
This sequence comes from Gammaproteobacteria bacterium, assembly GCA_029289235.1. Classification (GTDB taxonomy): domain Bacteria; phylum Pseudomonadota; class Gammaproteobacteria; order Burkholderiales; family Rhodocyclaceae; genus Propionivibrio. Next base: position 45,367 of record JARFTZ010000006.1, on the reverse strand, counting down.
AGAAAACCCTCGTGTCGTGATCGGCTAGACAACCGCGCCGAGTTTGAAAATCGGCAGGTACATGGCGATGACCATGCCGCCGATCAGGACGCCAAGAACCACCATGATGATCGGTTCCATAAGGCTCGACAGCGCCTCGACCGCATCGTCGACTTCGGCCTCGAAGAAATCCGCCACCTTGCCGAGCATCGCATCGAGCGATCCGGATTCCTCGCCGATCGCGACCATCTGGGTGACCATGTTCGGGAACAGGTTGGTGTTCTGCATCGCCGAGGTCAGGCTGGTCCCCGTGGCGACCTCGCCCTGGATCTGTTTCGTGCCTTGCTTGTAGACGTAGTTGCCGGCGGCGCCGCCGACGGAGTCAAGCGACTCGACGAGAGGGACGCCCGCAGCGAACATGGTCGACAGGGTACGGGTCCAGCGCGCCATCACGGCCTTGCGGATGATCGGGCCGAACAGCGGCAGGCGCAGGAAAAGCCTGTCCATCATGAACTGCATCTTTTCGGATCGCTTCCACGTGTAGAAGAAAGCGAACAGTCCGCCACCGATGCTCCCGAAGATCGCCCACCAATAGGCGACGAAGAAGTCGGACATGGCGATGACCATCAGCGTGGGCGTCGGCAGGTCGGCACCAAAGCTGGTGAACACATTCTTGAACGCGGGGATGACGAAGATCATGATCACCGCAGTGATGATGAAAGCGACGATGATTACCGCGATCGGGTAGAAGAGCGCCGATTTGATCTTCGACTTGATGGCAAGCATCTTCTCCTTGTAGGTCGCCAGTCGGTCGAGCAAGGTTTCCAGGATGCCGGCCTGTTCGCCTGCGGCGACAAGGTTGCAATAGAGGGCGTCAAAGTGCAGCGGGAACTTGCGGAACGCTTGCGACAGCGAACTGCCGGTTTCGACGTCCGATTTGATGTCGAGGAGCAGTTTGCCGACAGCAGGGTTGTCGTGTCCCCGGCCGACGATATCGAACGTCTGCAACAATGGCACGCCCGATTTCATCATCGTCGCCAGTTGTCGGGTGAATAGCGCGATGTCTTTCTCTGAGACTTTGCGGCCGCCCCTGAATTTCTGTTTTGACACCTTCGTGACGAGGATGCCTTGCCGCCGCAAAGTGGCGTTGACCACGGCTTCGCTGGCCGCACGCTGTTCTCCGCGAACGATCTTTCCGGCCTTGTTCTTTCCGACCCAAATGTATGTAAATTCCTTTGCCTCTCGCCCGCGTTTGGCCATTTCTGCCGCTGTTGCCATGCTGTCCCCTCTTTGTTTTTCAGGCGTTGGTGCTGCCCAGGACTTCCTCCAGCGAGGTAAGCCCCTGCATTACTTTGAGCAGACCGGATCGCCTCAGGTCTTTGACTCCCTCCCGGCGCGCCTGCTCGGCGATGTCCAGCGATGTCCCGTTGGTCATGATGATGCGTTGAATGCTCTCCGTCACCGGCATGACCTGATAGACCCCTACGCGTCCTTTATAGCCGGAACCCTTGCATCGATCGCATTCCCCCGGTTCGTACAGGGTCCAGTCGCCGTTGAGGTCTTCCTCGGTGAAGCCGGCGTTGAGCAAGGTCTCTTCCGGAGTGTCGATCGGACGCTTGCAGGTGCACAGTCGGCGGACGAGGCGTTGCGCGGTGATCAGGAGTACGCTGGACGCAATGTTGAACGTGGGAACGCCCATGTTCATCAAGCGCGTCAGCGTCGACGGGGCGTCGTTGGTATGCAATGTGGACAGGACCATGTGCCCGGTTTGCGCCGCCTTGATGGCGATCTCGGCGGTTTCCAGGTCACGGATTTCCCCGACCATGATGATGTCCGGGTCCTGGCGCAAAAAGGCCTTCAACGCGACGGGAAAGGTCAGCCCCTGTCGGTCGTCGACGTTGACCTGGTTGATTCCTGGCAGCGCGATTTCTGCAGGATCTTCGGCCGTCGAGATGTTGATTCCCGGTTTGTTGAGGATGTTCAGGCAGGTATAGAGTGAAACCGTCTTGCCTGAACCGGTCGGCCCGGTGACGAGGACCATGCCGTAGGGGCGTTGAATGGCGTCAAGAAGAAGCGCTTTCTGGTCCGGGTCGTAGCCGAGCATGTCGATTCCCAGCGTGGCGCTGCTGGGGTCGAGAATCCGGAGAACAATTTTTTCGCCGTACATCGTCGGCAGGGTACTGACGCGGAAGTCGATGGCACGGCTTTTCGACAGCACGAGGCGCATGCGTCCATCCTGCGGGACACGCTTCTCGGCGATGTTCAGGCGGGAGATCACCTTGATGCGCGAGGCGATTTTTTCCTTGATCGCCAGCGGAGGCGAGGCGATTTCACGCAATACGCCGTCAATTCGGAAGCGGATGCGGTAGTTCTTCTCATAGGGTTCGAAATGAATGTCCGACGCGCCGTCGTTGATGGCGTCGAGCAGCATTTTCTGGATGAAGCGAACGACGGGGGCGTCGTCGACTTCGGCGGATGCGGCTTCGTCGCTGGCCTTGTCGCCGGCCTCCTCGTCCGTGAACTCGAGATTGATGTCTTCGCTGACCAGGCTCTTCAGCGTTTCCTCGGCAGATTCCGAAAGCGACGTGACGAGCGGGGAAAGGACCGTTTCATCGACAATGATTGGGTCGACGGCCATGCCGGTCTGAAAACGGATTTCGTCGAGGGCGCGCAGGTTGGTCGGGTCGGCGATCGCCACGGCGAGCCGGTTGCCGCGTTTGTGCAGCGGGATGACGCGGTGGGTCGCGATCAGCTTCTTGTCAATGGCCGACTTGAGGATGTGCGCGTCGTCGAAGGCGCCAAGATCGAGCAGCGGGTAGCCGAAGGTGTCAGCGGCGAAGCGGGCGACATCGCTGCCACTGATTTTTTTCGAAGTGACGAGTTGCTCGATGAAGGTGGTCCGGGTGGCAGAAGCCTGCGAGGCCAATGTTTCGGCTTCGCCTTCACGAATCCGCCCCGCTTGAACCAGCGCGCGGGCGAGACCGCTCAAGGCCGAGTTTTGGGGATTGGCTGCCATGTCTGCCTGTTGATTAGGTCCGGGAGTCGGTGGTGCTGAGGAAAAATGCCAGAAGGATCATGCAATGAGTTTCCCTGTTTGTAAAGCCGCGAGGGGGGAAGGGCATCTCCCGGAAGGCTCCTTCGAGTCTCATATTCTTCCGAGCACTATCTCCGAGACGAAACGGGTTCCGATATAGGCGAGAAAGAGAAGAAGGAAACCGGCGAGCGTCCATCGTTGGGCAATTCTGCCCCGCCAGCCATAAATTTTCCTCCCGAGAAGCAGGGCGGCGAATACGCCCCACGAAGCAATTGCGAATACGGTTTTGTGATCGAAGGTGAACGCCTTGCCGAACACTTCTTCCGAGAAAAAGACGCCGCTGACGAGGGTGAGTGTCAGCAGAAGGAAAGCGATGCCGATCAGGCGAAACAGCAGCGTTTCCATGGCGAGCAGCGGCGGGGCGCTCAAGCGGCGGGCTTCCAGCGGGTTTTGATGCAGTTTTCGCTCGATAAGTCCCATGAACAGGGCGTGCAGTGCGGAGAGTGTCACCAGGCTGTAGGCCAGCATGGCTGCCAGGAAATGAATCTTGAATCCCGGAGACGCGGCGTGGATGATTTCATGGGTATGCTGGAACAATGCCGGGGAGAGCGCGGCGCCGGCCGCCAGCGGCATAACGATCGGCAGCATTCCTTCCATCTGTGAACGAAGGCTTTCCAGCCAGTAAATGAGGACCGCCAGCCACAGCATGAGCGAGAAAGCGATGCTGAATGAGAAGCGCAGCGAGCCTGTCGAGAACAGGCTTGCGTACAACCCGATTCCTTGAAGCAGCAACGCTACGGCGATGACCAGCCGTTCCAGCCCGTATTTGGCGCGGCGTTGCGCAGAAATCGGCGAATTCGAGCGTCGTGTTTGCCAGAAATGAAAGCCTAAGCCCGCGTAAAGCAAGGCGGCGGCGATGTGGAAGGCTAGGTGCAGTAGAATATCCGGCATTTTTTAAGTCTACACCAAGCCGGAAATCAAATGCTCGACAACCTGACCCAGCGCCTCTCCCGCGTCATGAAGACCTTGCGCGGAGAAGCGCGCCTGACCGAGACCAACATCGCCGATGCGCTGCGCGAGGTTCGTCTTGCCCTGCTGGAGGCGGACGTGGCGTTGCCGGCCGTCAAGGCGTTCATCGCTGCCGTCAAGGAGAAGGCGGTCGGCGAAGAGGTGATCGGTTCGCTGAGCCCGGGGCAGGCGCTGATCGGCGTGGTGCACCGCGAATTGACCGCGTTGATGGGGCAGGCGCACAGCGGCCTCAATCTGGCGACCACGCCGCCGGCGATCGTGCTGATGGCGGGCCTGCAGGGGGCGGGGAAAACGACCACGGTCGGCAAACTGGGGAAATTGCTGAAGGAAACGCAGAAGAAAAAGGTCCTGGTGGTTTCCTGTGACGTTTATCGGCCGGCGGCGATCGAGCAGCTGAAAACCGTCGCCGAACAGGCGCAGATTGATTTCTTCCCGTCCTCCCCGAACGAACTGCCGGTCGCCATTGCCAGGAACGCGGTCGATTGGGCGCGGCGGCATTTCTACGATGTGCTGCTCGTCGATACGGCCGGCCGCCTGGCGATCGACGAGGCGATGATGAAGGAAATCGCCGAACTGCATGCCGCGCTCAAGCCGATCGAGACACTCTTCGTCGTCGATGCCATGCTCGGCCAGGACGCCATCAATACGGCCAAGGCATTCAACGACGCCTTGCCGTTGACCGGCGTGATCCTGACCAAGCTCGATGGCGATTCCCGCGGTGGCGCGGCGCTGTCGGTTCGCCACGTGACGGGCAAGCCGATCAAGTATGCCGGTGTCGGGGAAAAACTGACCGGCCTCGAATTGTTCCACCCGGAGCGGATGGCCTCGCGCGTTCTCGGGATGGGCGACGTCCTGTCGTTGATCGAGGATGCGCGAAAAGGGATCGACGAAGCGAAGGCGGTCGAATTCGCCAAGAAACTCAAGTCCGGGAAGACGTTCGATCTCAACGACTTCAAGGAGCAGATCGGCCAGATGCGCAAGATGGGCGGCATCACGTCGATGCTCGACAAGTTGCCGGCGCAGTTCGCCCAGGCGGCCAGCCAGATGCCGGTCGGTGGCGAGGACAAGATGGTCGGGCGGATCGAAGGCATCATCAATTCGATGACTCCCGGCGAGCGCAGAAAGCCGGAGTTGATCAAGGCTTCGCGCAAACGGCGGATTGCCGCGGGGGCCGGGGTTCAGGTCCAGGAAGTCAACCGGCTGCTCAAGCAGTTCGAGCAGACGCAGAAAATGATGAAGCAGTTCTCGAAAGGCGGGATCGGCAAGCTGATGCGCGGGATGAAAGGGATGCTTCCCGGATTGCGCTAGAGCGCTGCCGCCGGTTCCCTTTGGGTAACCACGGCTTCGCGGGTGTTTGTGTAAGACCACTGCTTCTGCCAGGCGCCGTGTACGAGGTTCGGGTACTCGGCGCGTCCGAGGCTGCCGTTGTAGCGGCCTAGTGCCCGGAAGAGGTTCCCTTTCTCGATGTCCAGATAGTGGCGCAGGATCGTGCAGCCGTAACGCAGGTTGGTGCGCAGGTGAAAAAGGTTGTCGTCGCTGCGGCCGATCAGCTTGACCCAGAACGGCATCACCTGCATGAAGCCGCGGGCGCCGGCCGAGGAGACTGCGTATTTCTTGAAACCGCTTTCCACCTGGATGAGCCCGAGCACGAGTTGCGGGTCGAGGCCGGCGCGGGTCGCTTCATAATGAACCGCACGCAGGAACTCGTGCCGGCTGTCCCGGTTCGGAATGCGTCGTTCCAGTCGCCTGGACATTTCCGTCATCCAGTCGATGGCGTCGATCGGGGTACGGAAGGAGCTTGTCGGTGGCGCCTGGTCGGCGATGGAACGAGACAGTGCGCCACGCACGCTGTCCGACAGCGGTTCGTATTTCTGCGCCCCGGCCGTGGCGAGGGCCGGGAGCGTCAGCAGGGCAAGAATGAGGATCAGCTGGCGCACAGCCTGGCTTCGACGAACGCGCTGATGGCATCCAGCGGAACCATCTCCGCTTCGGCATCGGTCCGTCCCTTGTACTCCAGCTTGCCTTCCGCGAGCCCGCGTTCGCCAACGACGATCCGGTGCGGGACGCCGATGAGTTCCATGTCGGCGAACATGACGCCCGGGCGTTCGTTGCGGTCGTCGAGCAGGACGTCGATTCCGCGGACCTTCAGGTCGGCGTAAAGCTTGTCGGCAGCGGCCTTGACAGCTTCGCTCTTCGCGTAGCCCATCGGCACGATGCAGACTTCGAACGGCGCGATGGCGCGCGGGAAGATGATTCCCCGTTCGTCGTGGCATTGCTCGATGGCGGCGCCGACGATGCGCGAAACGCCGATCCCGTAGCAGCCCATCTCCATGACCTGGCTTTGCCCATTGACGTCGAGGAAACAGCATTTGAGCGCTTCCGCGTATTTCTTGCGCAGCTGGAAGATGTGGCCGACCTCGATGCCGCGGCAGAGTTCGAGTGTTCCCTTTCCATCGGGCGACGGGTCGCCGGCGAGGACGTTGCGGAAATCGGCGACCGTCACCGGTTCCGGCAGGTCGCGGCCGAAATTGACGCCGGTCAGGTGGAAGCCGGCCTCGTTGGCGCCACAGATGAAATCGCTCATCGCCGCCACGGTCCGGTCGGCGAAAACCGGGATCTCGCCGATGCCGACCGGGCCGAGATAGCCCGGTTGGCAGCCAAGTGCCGCAACGATTTCGTCGTCGCGGGCGAAGCGGAAGTCACCGACGATCTTTTGCGTCTTGATTTCGTTGAGGTCGTGATCGCCGCGCAGCAGGATCATGGCGAACTGCGCGGCGGCCTCGCCGTCAGGCGTGCGCATGATCGCGATGGCCTTGACGGTCTGTGTCAATGCCGTGCCGAGAAACTCGGCGACATCTTCGCAGCGGGTTTTCTCCGGCGTGGCAACCTTGGTCATGGCCGCATTGGCCGCAGCGCGGGGAGTCGTGGGGGCGAGCGCCTCGGCGAGTTCAACGTTGGCCGCGTAGTCCGAGTCCGGGCAATAGGCGATCGCGTCTTCGCCGGAGTCGGCGAGGACATGGAACTCGTGCGAGCCCGTGCCGCCGATCGAGCCGGTGTCGGCGGCGACGGCGCGGAACTTCAGCCCCAGGCGGGTGAAGATGCGCGAATAGGTGTCGAACATGTTGCGGTATTCGCGCTGCAGGTCATCGTAGCTGGTATGGAACGAGTAGCCATCCTTCATCAGGAATTCGCGCCCGCGCATGACGCCGAAGCGTGGCCGGATCTCGTCGCGGAATTTCATTTGCACCTGATAGAAATGCACCGGCAACTGGCGGTAGCTCTTCACTTCCTTGCGCACGACGTCCGTGATCACTTCCTCGTGCGTGGGGCCAATGACGAAATCGCGCTGATGCCTGTCCTTCAGGCGGAGCAGTTCTGGGCCGTACTTCTCCCAGCGGCCGGATTCCTGCCAGAGTTCCGCCGGCTGCACGGCGGGCATCGACAGCTCGATGGCGCCTGCCCGGTCCATTTCTTCGCGCACGATGTTTTCGACCTTGCGCAGCACGCGCAGTCCGAGTGGCATCCAGGTGTAGATGCCGCCAGCCAGGCGCTTGATCAGGCCGGCGCGCATCATCAGCTTGTGGCTGACGATTTCGGCATCCGAGGGGGCTTCCTTCAGGGTGGAGATGAAATAGTTGGAGGTGCGCATGATCGATTGTCTCTGCAACGGCGGGGAAAAGAGCGGATTCTACAAGACTGCGCGCCGATGGCTTGCCTTTCCAAGCGTTTCGAAATGTGAAAAAATCCGGCCAACCAATACATTTGCAGGTATAAACGAAATGCTCGATCGTGAAGGCTACCGCCCCAACGTCGGCATCATCCTCTGTAACGCGAAAAACGAGGTCTTCTGGGGCAAGCGAATCCGTGAGCATTCCTGGCAGTTTCCGCAAGGTGGCATCAAGCGCGGGGAAACCCCCGAGCAGGCGATGTACCGGGAGCTGTACGAAGAAGTCGGGTTGCGTCCCGAGCACGTTGCCGTCCTGGGCAGGACCAAGGACTGGCTGCGTTACGATGTGCCGATACACTGGGTAAAGCGCGAATGGCGCGGGAGTTACCGGGGGCAAAAACAGATCTGGTTCCTGTTGCGGCTTGTCGGGCGTGATTCCGATGTGTCCCTTCGGGCGACCGATCATCCAGAGTTCGACGCCTGGCGCTGGAGTACCTATTGGGTCTCCCTCGACGCCGTGATCGAATTCAAGCGCGGCGTCTATGAGCAGGCGCTCAACGAGTTGGCGCGCTTTCTCGACGCTGACCGCCGTCACGCCAGGCGCGACGCTTTTCGCCAGCGTGGCGCTGGCCATCCGGAGGTGGCAGGGTAGTGCGACCGAGAGCCTTTCTTCTTGCCGCGCGGGACAGGGTGTTTGCCCGCCTGCCGGCTTATGTGTTCCTTCCGTTGCTGGCGCTTCTGTCGTTCTCGGCGTTCGGAGCTTCCGATCCGTTCGATGACGAATTTGACGAAAAGCCGTGGTCGGAAATCGAGGTGCAGTTGCCGGCCTTTCCGAAGGAAGAGGATTTGATTCCCTTCCGGGTCGGAGCGGTTCGTGACCGGCAGTTCCTGGTCGATGGTGCCTCCATTTCGATCGGGAGCGATGACGTCATTCGCTTCACGGTTGTGGTGATCAGTCCTGCGGGGGCGCGGAATATCAGTTATGAAGGGATGCGCTGCGCCACCGGAGAGCGGCGGCTCTACGCCTTCGGGCGATCCGATCGGACGTGGTCCAAGGCGCGCGGCAATAACTGGACCAAGATCCGGGGCGATGGCAATCAGTACCCCGTGGCGTTGTTTGTTGACTATTTCTGTTCGATCGGGGAGCGGACAATAATGACCCCGGGCGATGCGGTGCGTGTCTTGCGTTACGGTCGTTGAGTCGCGTCTTGATTGTTGAGGGTTGAATGGTTGACGATCTGATCATTGGTTTTGACAAGGCCTTGCGTACGCTTTTCGCAAACGCGGTGTCGCCGCGCGGCGTGCCGGGAAGCAGTCTGCCGGAGCCCGAGATGTCCGAGGCAGACAAGGCGCGCGTCGCGGCGTTGATGCGCGTTAACCATGTTGGCGAAATCTGTGCCCAGGCCTTGTACCAGGGGCAGGCGATGGTCTGCCGCGACGACGGGGTTCGTGCCTCGCTCAACCATGCCGCCGACGAAGAGACGGAGCATCTGGCCTGGACCGAGCAGCGAATTGCAGAACTCGGCGGGCGGAAAAGCTACCTCAATCCCGTCTGGTACGTCGGGGCGCTGTCCTTTGGCGTGCTCGCCGGGAAGTTCGGCGACGGCTGGAACCTGGGTTTTCTGGCTGAAACCGAAAGGCAGGTGGAGGCCCATCTGGACGGCCATCTCGACTTGCTGCCCGATGAGGACGGCAAATCGCGCGCCATCGTCGCGCAGATGAAGGCCGATGAAGCGGCCCATGCGGAGATGGCGGTGGGGCTGGGAGCGAGGGAACTGCCGCCGCCGGTGAAGGCGGCGATGCGCCTCGCCGCCAAGGTCATGACGACGGTGGCCTACCGGCTGTGATCCGGGCTGTGGGCTGATTCAGGCCGGGGTTTCCACGATTTCAAAGTCATGCGTGATCTCGGCGGTCTTGCCCAGCATGATCGACGCCGAACAGTACTTCGATTTCGACAGCTCGATTGCCCGGGCTACGGCCTCCGGTTTGAGTTGCCTGCCGCTGACCTTGAAGTGAAAGTGGATCCGGGTGAAAACCTTCGGTTCCGTTTCGGCGCGTTCGGCCTGCAGGCTGACTTCGCAGCCGGTCACGGCGTGGCGTCCCTTCTTGAGGATCGAGACAACGTCGAAAGTCGTGCAACCGCCGGCGCCGGCCAGCAGCAATTCCATCGGGCGGGGTGCCATGTCGCGCCCCCCGGCCTCCGGCGCGCCGTCCATGACGATCGCGTGCTTGCTCCCGGTTTCCGCCAGGAAAGACATCCCGCCTTCAATCCATTTGACTGTGCAATCCATGAGGTTCCTTTGCTCCGCTCGGTTGAAAAAATGTTATTAAAACACTGATTGACATGGGCTGGATGCTTGCAATAGAATGTGCGGCTTTCCGTTATCAGGCATACAAGGACGGCTTTAGAAATGAAGACTTTCTCCGCCAAGTCGCATGAAGTGAAGCGCGAGTGGCTCGTGGTTGACGCCACAGACAAGGTGCTCGGCCGGCTCGCGACCGAGATCGCCCGCCGCCTGCGTGGCAAGCATAAGGCAGAATTCACCCCGCACGTGGACACTGGCGATTTCGTCATCGTGACCAATGTGGAAAAGTTGCGCGTGACCGGCAACAAGGCTGACGACAAGATGTACTACCGTCACACCGGCTTCCCGGGCGGCATCTATGAAAGCAATTTCAAGAAAATGCAGCAGCGTTTTCCTGGTCGCGTGCTCGAAAAGGCTGTCAAGGGCATGCTGCCCAAGGGCCCGCTGGGCTACGCGATGCTGAAGAAGATGAAGTGCTATGCGGGCGATACGCATCCGCATGCGGCTCAGCAGCCGAAAGTTCTGGAACTTTAAGAGGTCGAAATGGCTGAAAACTACTACTACGGAACCGGGCGTCGCAAAAGTGCCGTCGCCCGCGTCTTCATGAAGCGCGGCTCGGGCAACATCGTTGTCAACGGCAAGCCGATCGACGAGTTCTTCTCCCGCGTGACCGGCCGCATGATCGTCCGTCAGCCGCTCGAACTGGTCGAGCAGACGTCGGGTTTCGACATTCTGGTGAATGTTTCCGGTGGTGGCGAATCCGGGCAGGCCGGTGCCGTTCGTCACGGCATCACCCGCGCGCTGATCGAGTACGACGCGGAACTCAAGGCGGTTCTGTCGAAGGCCGGCTTCGTTACCCGCGATGCCCGCGAAGTCGAGCGGAAGAAGGTCGGTCTGCACAAGGCGCGTCGTCGCAAGCAGTTCTCCAAGCGCTGATTCAGCGCTCAACGACGCAGTCATGTCTGCGTCGGGTTCCTCATCGAAGCCGTCCTCAGGGGCGGCTTTGTGTTTTTGGGGGATGCGGACTATCATTCGCGTCCTGCCAAGGAGGAAGAAATGATCAAGGTTGGTATCGTAGGCGGCACCGGCTACACGGGTGTCGAACTGTTGCGCTTGTTGGCCCAGCACCCGGCGGTTGAACTTTCCGCCATTACATCGCGCGGTGACGCCGGCACCCACGTTGCCGCCATGTTCCCGAGCCTGCGCGGACGTGTCGATCTCAAGTTCGAGGATCCGGCGGCGGCGAATCTCAAGGCCTGTGACCTGGTCTTTTTTGCCACGCCGAACGGTGTTGCCATGCAGCAAGCGCCCGAGTTGCTCGATGCCGGCGTGCGTGTGGTCGATCTGGCCGCGGACTACCGCATCGTCGATGTCGCCGAATGGGAAAAATGGTACGGCATGAAGCACGCCAGCCCCGAGTGGGTGGCGAAAGCGGTCTATGGGCTGCCGGAGGTCAATCGCAATGCGATCCGCGGCGCCCGCCTGGTCGCCAATCCCGGCTGCTACCCGACCGCTGTCCAGCTCGGCTTTGCACCTCTGGTGGAAGCCGGTCTCGTTGAAATCAGCGGCCTGATCGCCGATGCCAAATCTGGCGTTTCCGGTGCCGGGCGCAAGGCTGAAGTGTCCTCGCTGTTTTCCGAAGCCTCCGACAACTTCAAGGCCTATGGCGTGCCCGGGCATCGCCACCTCCCGGAAATCCGCCAGGGACTGTCGCGCATGTCGAAGAACGGCCCCGTCGGGCTGACCTTCGTTCCGCACCTGACTCCGTTGATCCGGGGCATCCACGCGACCCTTTACGCCCGCGTCACGGGCGAGGCGGACTTCCAGGCCCTCTACGAACAGCGCTATGCCGACGAGCCGTTCGTCGATGTTCTTCCGGAGAAGACTCATCCGGAGACCCGTTCCGTTCGCGCCTCCAACCTGTGCCGGATTTCCGTGCATCGTCCGCAAGGCGGCGACACGCTGGTGATCCTCTCGGTAATCGACAACCTCGTGAAAGGTGCTGCCGGCCAGGCAGTGCAGAACATGAATATCATGTTCGATCTGCCTGAAACAGAAGGCCTATGGCAGCTTCCGGTGCTGCCGTAAGGATTCGCCGGCTACGCCAGCGCTTCGGCATCAACGCGCCGCGCCTGGCCATCCGCGCGCATGTAGCGTGGTACTGGCGCGCGCTTCTGGCGGTCGCGGTCATCTCCTTGTCGCTTGCCTCGGCGGCCTGGCTTTATGATGCCGGGCGGGGGCTGGCCGGCTACCCCGCCGCGGAATCCGGCGAAGAACTCCGCTCGCTGCGCAACTACGTGATGGAACTCGATACGGAGTTGACCAAGCTGCGTGGTCTCGTCGGCACGGGGGAGAGCAGGCTGCAGATGGAGCGGGCGACGCTGCGCAAGCTGATGAGCCAGGTCCAGGCGCTGGAAAACGAAAACGCCGCGCTGCGGGAAGACGTGGCATTTTACGAGGGGCTCCTGCCCGGCACGCCGCAAGCGACGGAAGGCAGTGTCCGGATCGACCGGTTGCGAATCGAGCCGGCAGAGGCGGCAGGGGGTTATCGCTATCGTCTCTCGGTCGTCGTCGGCGGAGATCAGCGGCGAGACGGCGGGTTCAAGGGGGTTCTTGTGCTGCGCGCAATGGTCATGCAGAACGGCAAGAAAGCGACCATCGATGTTCCCGCGCAGACGAAGGGCAACCTGGAAATCAAGCGCTTCCATCGTGTCGAGGGGACTTTCGCCGTTCCCGCAGGCGCGCGCCTGCTCGGCGTCGAAGCCAGTCTGCTGCAGGACGGCAAGGTGCGTGCGACGCAATCGGCGATGCTCTGAAGGCGCTTGCGGATTTTTTGACAGGGAGAGGGCATGTTTGGTGACAAGAAGGGCAAAACGCCTCAAAACAGTATCGACAGTCTCATTGGTTCCACAACGCGCGTCGAAGGGAATGTGTTCTTTTCCGGCGGTTTGCGTGTCGATGGCATCGTGCGCGGCAACATCCGCTGCGAGAATCCGCAGGAAGGAACGCTCGTCGTCAGCGAGAAGGCCACCGTCGAGGGCGCCATCGCGGTCGGCCACGTGGTGATCAATGGCACGGTCATCGGTCCCGTGGTCGCCGGGGAGTCGCTGGAACTTCTCCCTTCGGCCCGGGTCACAGGGGACGTCGAGTATCATCGCATCGAGATGCAGCAGGGCGCGGTAATCGAGGGCAAGTTGGTGCATCGAAACAATGCAGCGCTGGAAAGCCCGCCGGGTGTGCCCGGTGATGCAAGCGAGTAGGATGGATCGTGGCCGCGACTGGCGGCTCGTTGATAAGGATGAATACGGAAGGAAAGATGATGAATACTTCAGCAGACATGCCCATGCCTTTTATCTTCACCGACAGCGCGGCCGACAAGGTCCGCGAACTGATCGAAGAGGAAGGCAATCCCGAACTCAAGCTGCGCGTTTTCGTGACCGGCGGAGGCTGTTCCGGTTTTCAGTACGGCTTCACCTTTGACGAGGAAGCAGCCGAAGACGACACCGCGATGGTCAAGAACGGTGTCACCCTGCTGGTCGATCCGATGAGCTACCAGTACCTGGTCGGCGCCGAGATCGACTATACCGAAGGGCTGGAAGGCTCCCAGTTCGTGATCAAGAACCCCAACGCCACCTCGACCTGCGGCTGCGGTTCGTCGTTCTCGGCGTAGTTTTCCGTAACACCAACAAAAACACCGGCGCGTGCCGGTGTTTTTGTTGGTGTTGAATGAGCTTATTCCGCGCTTGCCAGCCGGACCTGCTTGGCCAGGTCGAGTTGCGCGCGCAGCGGATTCGTCGTCGTGTGGAATTGCGCAAGTTGCGCCTTGTCCAGCGGAATCGCCGTGGGGAGGGCCACGGTGGCCGGGTTGACCTGTTTGCCGGCAACGCGGAACTCGTAATGAAGGTTCGGGCCGGTGGCGATGCCCGTCTGGCCGACGTAGCCGATCGTGTCGCCCTGGCTGACGCGCGCACCCTTGCGAATGCCCGCCGCGAATCCGTTCATGTGGCCGTAGGCGGTAGAGTAGTTCCCGCGGTGGCGAAGAATGACCAGGTTTCCGTAACCCCCCTGCCGTCCGGCGAACTCCACCGTCGCGTCGGCGACGGCGCGGATGCGGGTTCCGGTCGGGGCGCCGTAGTCGATCCCCTTGTGCGCGCGGGTGATGTTCAGCACCGGATGGCGGCGGGAGTTCGAGAAGCCCGAGGTGACGCGCGAGAATTCCAGCGGCGAGCGGAGAAACGCCTTGCGCAGGCTCTTGCCCTCGGCCGTGTAATAGCCTCCCCGCTCGCCGCTGGCGAACCAGAAGGCCTGGTACACCGCGCCGTCGTTGACGAACTCGGCGGCGAGCACCTTGCCGCCGCGGACGTCCTGCCCGTTATGGGTCAGCGATTCGTATACCACCGAGAAACGATCGCCCTTGCGCAGGTCGCGGTAGAAGTCGATGTCGCCGCTGAATATTTCCGCGAGCTGGACGGCGACGCTGTCGGGGATGCCTGCCTCGTCGGTGGCGCCGAACAACGAATTGGAAATCTCCCCGGACTTGATCTGCAGGCTGGGCGAGAACTCGATGGCCTTTTCGATCGCCGCAAACCCGGTCTCGTTCTTTTCGACAATCAACGCGGAGTCGGCGCCGCCAAGCGGAAAATGCAGTTCCAGCAACTCGCCGTTGCCGCTCGTCCTGGCGGTGATGGATTTTCCGGGGCGGAGTTGCCGCGCGGCGTTGCGCGCCGCCGGGTCTTGTTGAATGAAGGCCAGGGCTGCGGGATCGGAAACGCCGAGGCGGCTGAAAAGGCTGCCGATCGTGTCGGAGCGCTGGATGCGTTCTTCGCGCAGGAAGGTTTGCTCGTCGTCATCGAGCGAAAGCGGCAGCACCTCGGGGCGGCCGAGCTGTTCGAGTACCGTCTCGATCGAGCCGGCCGGCGGCGCGCTGACTGGCGGTACTGCTGACGCGGCGACCATGCCCAGCAGGGCGAACGCGCCGAACGCGCCGAGCGTCCAGGGGTGGCGGAGGCGGGTAGCCCAGGTGGCGCGGGAATGCCCGGGCCGGTTCTGTCTCGTGTCCATGGGAAAAACAGCCAAAAAAAACTTTCCGGAGTCTAGCAAAAAAGGCCGCCACCATGAACCGCTGAAACATCTTGTGTTGATTTTCTGCTTGGGCAGGCCGTGGGGGGGCGGTGTGCCGAGTGTTGCAATTTGGCAACATGGCCGAGGCGTTTGCCACGCCAATCGCCACACCGAGGTTGCTTGCGTCGGGTGTGTTTGCGATGATCCGTCCAGCTTCTCATCACTGAGAGGTCCAGTTTGGCGGCGACAAGCGCGCTGCCGACCTTAACCCTAGAGGAGATTCACACATGCAAAAGAAAATCATCGCTCTGGCAGTTGCTGGACTGGTTTCCGGCGCTGCCTTCGCGCAGTCGAACGTCACGGTTTATGGCATTTTGGACGCGGGCGTCTATGCTTGGAGCGGCAATGACGGAAGCGCCACTGGCGTCGTCAACGGTGGTCTGTCGACCTCCCGTCTGGGCTTCAAGGGCGAAGAAGCGCTGGGCAATGGCCTGAAGGCGATCTTTAATCTGGAGACGGCCGTTAACACCGATGCTGAGAATGGCGGTGGCGATAAATCTTGGGGTTCCAACCGTCAAGCTAACGTTGGCCTGACCGGTGGCTTCGGTACGGTCTTGGTCGGTCTCCAAGGCTCGCTCAGCGATGCTTGGCACGGTGGCGTTTCGGAGCCGATGGGCAACATCAGCTCGCGTAACCTTATGCCCGCCGTGGTCGGCCGTTTCTCGAACGAAAAGGCTGACGCCGTTTCCTACTACTCGCCGGTGTTCAGCGGTCTGCAACTCGCTGCGTTGTATGGCACGCGGCAAGATGTCGATACCGATACCACGTCCCGTTCGAATTACATTCAGGTCGCTGCGAAGTATGCCAACGGCCCGTTCGCCGCTGCCGCTACGTATGCTCGTCTGAAGCAGAATAGTGCCGACTCGGCTCCCCAAGACTGGACCGTCGGCGCAACCTACGACTTCAAGGTCGCCAAGCTTTATGCTGCTTACGAGCTTTCGCAAAACGTTAATGCTGATGAGGACGACAACGCTGTCTGGACTCTTGGCACTCGCATTCCGGTTGGCAAGGTTGGCACGATTGCCGCGTCATACTCGCTCGCCGACAACGACGTCAAGGATACCGATTACTCCGCTTGGCAAATCGGCTACGAGCATGCTCTGTCGAAGCGTACGACGGCTTATGCTTCGTATATGCGTCTTGTCAATGACGACGAAAGCAACGCTAAGCCTGCCAGCCGCTTCAGTGGCACCGGCTTTGCCAACGGTACCGACGAGAGCTACAACGGCGTCATGGTTGGTATCCGTCACGCTTTCTAATCTGACTCCGGTTAGATTCGAAATTGAAACGGGAGCTTCGGCTCCCGTTTTTTCGTTAACCGATGGCGAAATGCGATTGTCAGGTGTGGGCGTCGATTCGCTTCAGTACCGTTTGGCGCCCCCAGTTTACCTGCTGTGGCTGTTCGCCTCAGGGGCGCGTCTGGGAGCTTCGGCTCCCGTTTTTTCATGATTGTCTGATGAATCAACTAACGTCTCGGCCCCATTCGCTTGGAGACTTGTTCCTCACCCTGACAGTGCTTGCCCTGCAGGGATTCGGTGGCGTTGTCGCGGTGGTACAGCATGAACTGGTCGCCCGGAAGCGCTGGCTGACGCAGGAAGAATTCATCGAAGAATGGGCGGTGGCCCAGGTGCTACCCGGGCCGAACGTCGTCAACCTGTGCCTCATTCTCGGCGGCCGTTATTTTGGCTGGCGCGGCGCGGTGGTGGCGCTGGCAGGATTGTTGTGCGTGCCGACGCTCGTGGTACTCGCGCTGGCGCTGTTGTATGCAAGCTACGGTGCGCATCCGGTTGCTGTAGGCGCGTTGCGGGGAATGGGCGCGGTGGCCGCGGGGTTGATCCTTGCCGCCGGACTCCGACTGGCCAGCGCGTTGAAGGGCAATCCGCTGGGGGGGCTGCTGTGTGTCGCTCTTGGCGGTTTTAGTTTTGCCGGGGTGGCGCTATTCCGTCTACCGTTGATTGTCATCCTGCTCGGTCCCGGTGTTGTTGCGTGCTTTCTGGCGTACTGGAAACTCGGGAAGGCACGGCAATGAACACGGTCACCCTTGATCTTGGCTGGACCGACTGGCTTGCCTTGTTTGGTCATTATCTTTCGTTGTCCCTGATGGCCGTGGGAGCGGCATTCAGTACGCTGCCGGAAATGCACCGTTATCTGGTCGAGCAGCAGGGGTGGCTGACCGATCCGCAGTTTTCCGCCTCGATTACGATTGCCCAGGCCGCTCCGGGGCCGAACGTGCTGTTCGTTGCGCTGATGGGCTGGAACGTCGGGATGAACGCGGGGGGCTATGGCGCCGCGTTGATCGGGGCGACGATCACGATGACCGGAATGCTTTTGCCGAGCAGCGTGCTCGTCTACTTTGCCTCGAGCTGGGGGCAGCGCAACCGCCATCGTCGCGAAGTTCGCGCTTTCAAGTCGGGCATGGGGCCGGTAGTTGTTGCGTTGCTGATCAGTACGGGCTGGATCATGGCGAGTGCCCATGGCAACCCCGCCACGGATTGGGCGTTGTGGTTGCTGACAGCGGTGACGACGCTGATCGTCTGGCGCACCCGGATTCACCTGTTATGGCTGCTCGGCGCCGGTGCGCTGCTCGGAGCGTTGGGGTGGGTGTAGTCAGATGAGGAATTACCGGGACAGAAAGGTCACCGATGCTCTCGCAATACACTACACGGTGGCAGCGTTGATTCGCTTCAGGACGCGTTGAAGTTGTGCCAATGACCATTGGCCACCTTGTGCTGCTGTAATCCCCAATGAATTGAGTTGAGCCACCATCTGTCGTTGGGTCATTCCGGTGGATTGAAATCCCCGTAAGACTCCGGATAAACGCTCCGCAAACGCATTGGCAGCGTCTTTGCGGGCTTCCTGATTTTGCTTGAGGTTGGTTCTACCTGTTGCGCCCAAGACCACGCCACGGGCCTTGGCTGCGGTCAGTGCAGATTTGGTTCGGGCGCTGATTTGATCACGCTCCCATTCGCTCATCACCGCATGCATCTGAATCATGACCTTGTTGGCATGGGGCATATCCGCTGCGACAAAGTCACATCCGGTTTCCAGTAACCCGGTCACAAAATGAACGTTTCGTGCGAGACGATCCAGCTTGGCGATGATCAGCGTGGCCTTGTGCTTGGTACAAGCGTCGAGTGCTGCACGAAGTTGCGGGCGGGTTTCCAGCGCATTCGCTCCCTTGCCTGTCTCCGTTTCAGTAAATTCACCGACGAGCGCCGATGCGCCGCCATGAAGATATGCCGATACCGCGGCTTGTTGTGCTTCTAGGCCCAACCCGCTCTGTCCTTGTTTCAGTGTGCTGACGCGGTAGTACGCGACGAATCGACGATCTTGCATGATGCTCTCCCTTGGCAATCTCAAAGGACGTTCGTCCTATGTGTATCCAAGCCTGACGGAATGGCATGGCAATGCCAAGGATTTCGTTGGAAAGACGTAAATCATGCGTGAATTAGAGGTGTCGGTATCTATAATAGATTGTGATAAGCGCAAGTCGTAAGCGGTATCAATTCACCCACCGGGCCGTCTCTTGAGACGGCCCGTTTATTTTGGAAAGGAACGTAAATGGATTTGGACCCACTCGATCTTCTTTTGAGGGATGCGGAAGACGGAACCTTATTTTTATCGTCCGCCGAGCTTTTGCGGCAGCGTGAGCAGGCGTGCTGCGGTTCCGTAGCGGTGATGTATGTGCATCGTAAGCTGATGAAAGACCAGTTTTGCACCGGTTGTGAGGAAAGGAAAAAATGCGAGGGGATCTTCAAGGAGGTTTTTGATCGTTACGCTTTCCTAAAGGGGTGTTTCGGTCAAAGGAAGGAGGACGGGTGTTTTTCCTGCCCTTTGTTCGATGATTGCAAGCTGGTCAGTGAGATGCGCATCGAAATCGGGGCAGAGAAATTCGTGTCTTCGGTCGAGATGACGGCGACCCATGGTGGTTTGCCGTCGGTTACGTCGGATGAACTTGAGGAGATGGTTGATGAGTCCGAAACCGTCATGACGAAAACTGAGCCTTCGGGTAGCACGGGAGGTATCGCCGGGGTGACGGTTGAAGTTTGTTCCGAGATGAAAAAGGATTCGGTTTCGGAGATACACATCGTGGTGCCGTCAGTTGAGGAGGCGTCCGTTGAGGAGGCTGCGACCGTAGAAACCAGTCCGTCGTCGGTCTATCGTTTCCCAGATCAGGAGGATGACTACGTCGAACAACTGGCCAAAGCGCGTGATATGGCTGATGAGGAACTTCTCGATGCGTTTGCGGCGCTGTCGGATGCCGCTCGCTCGGGCAGTTCATATGCTTCACTGCGGCCACGGTGGTGTGCGTTGGCCACGGTGTTAAACGAGCGGCAAGTCCTACCCCCCGTGTTGCGGGCGAAGTTGAGTGTTCCTGTGAAACGCAAACACGAAACGAAGGACCAGACCAATGCCAGTAACGACCGTCAAGTCCTGGATTTGCACTGGCTGCACTGCACGGGCTTCCAACCTTGCGACCCGCGCTGGGAGAAGATCCTTTCTGGCGACTTCGATTTTCCCGGTGCCAGCGAGTTCGTGAGAACGATGGGGAGTGGTGCGAACAAAGCGAAGACGCTGGGGTTGGCACGCAAGGACATGCTATTGCTGGCGGTGCTGTGTGATGACGCGACGAGAAAGCGTCAGACCGCTATCCGTAATCAGACAGAAGATCGCATCGGACACATCCGCGATGCGATGTTGAGCGCTGGATGTCGTTTGGGTTGTTCGGAAAAAGATATGGCGAATATCAGCCACGCCCTGCAACTTGCGGATCAAGATGTTGTGCAGGCGGTGCGGGTGCTTCATCAATGCTCTCGCATGAAAATCGACAAGCAGACAATGGCGCGTCGTAAGAGGTGGTTGCTTGAGAAGAAAATCATCCACCCCGTGGGGGCGCCGACCGGAGCGTAAGTTACGTCCGAACAGGTCGTTGGAAGCAGAGGACATCCTCGTTTTCTGCTTCCTGTCATTACCGGTCCATCTCGTATTCACCTGTAATTCACCTGCCTAATCAAGAAAGCCTATATTTGGCAAGGGTTGCGGGCTAGTTCGTCGGGGTGGCAGACTCCATAGCATATAACAAGTAACAGATAGCGAGATAACGAAGTAACAAATAACAGAATAAATAGGAAATGCAAAAACTTCCCAAGTAAACCATTCTTTATCTTCCTTCTATTTCATCATTTTCTAATTTTCTTTCTTTCTCTCAATCTTGATCACGGGAGCCGAAGGGTGGCGCCTGATAATTACCAAGGTAAAGGGGCGCGGAGTCGGGGCTGCGCCCCTCTCCGCTTCCGAGAGTATATGGATGCCCGTCGATGCTGCGGGCGTAACGACGGCCTCGCGTTGCTCGGCCTGACGGATGTCACTGTAAGGGAACAACGAAAACTTCCCAAGTGAAAATGCCTTGCTGACGATGTGCGGGAGGTGCGGTCTCGCTGCGCTCGACCGTGAAGGTCAATGGTGCGTCCGATGTTCCGCTATCCAGGGTGCATTCCCCGTTTCCCGTCGTTGATCGTGCGGTCCAATGACTCGCTCACGTGGAAATGCAACCGAGACGCCACCTTGATGCCACCGTTTTTTCAACATTTCAGAGCATCGGGGTGGCCCTCTCCGCTGCCGGTCGTCTGAATGTAACCAAGAACGCGTCATGTGTTCGCGCATCTATATGGAGACTGCGGAGGTGAGTTATCTTAGAAGGAACGTCACTGTTGATGGCTAACCTTTGAATAAAAGGACCACATTTCCGGCGTATCCTTATAGGCCGCTCGTTTTCACGGGGTGCTCGCGGAACGATATTGGCGCGTCTCTGGGCGGTTTTCTACGTTGTGCAGGTGTGGGTCTGGGTCCGTTGGTTTTGACGCAGCCTAGAGCGATTGTGTGGGCCGTCGTTCTGCGTGAGGTCAGCGTAGCGGATCGATTCTGAAGAATTCGCCCGTTTGTCGCCCGACCTCCCAGTTGGCCATCAACTCTTCCCGATGAATTTCAACCCATGCGTGAACAAGGTAGCGTTTGGGGGCGGGAAGGTCGCCAAAGATGACCTGATTATCCGTGATGCTGATTGCCGCCTCTGAACCTTGGCAACGCGCGAAAATGAAGGGGTTGATCCGCGCCCCTCCTTTGACCTGGGACAATGCGATGACGATGCCGTAGTAAGCGGACACCATCCGGCTTTCGCATTGCCGTAGTTTGCGGGTGGGCGGGCGAATGTAAAGGTGGTCAATTTCGAGGCCCGTGATTTCAAAGCGCTCCATGGCGTCGAATAGGGGCGGGAGAGGGTATTGCTCGTTCCCGTACTTGCGACCGGCTCCCGGGGCGGTGTGGCCCGTCAGCGCATCATGGATAGCCTCGTCAATCCCTACGCTGCGGCAAACGTCTTTGAAGGTATGCCGGAAACTATGTAGCACCTTCCGCTTGTCGGTGATTCCGACCTCCTGCCGGAGATACCCCGAGAAGAAGTTTGAGAAATAGCCCCCCAGCTTGTCGCGTGGATTCGGTTTGAGGTTCGGGAAGACGAAGCGGTGTTCTCGTACCGACTCGACATATTCAAGGAAGCCGCAATCAAGCAGAGTCGAATGTAGGGGGATGCGGCGGCGCGATGATGCGTTCTTCAGTTTGCTGTGTTCCGCCTCGTCGCTGATGTTGAGGTAATGACCGAGTCCGTCCTCGTGGCGGATGTCTTCAACCAGAAGTTGCGCCAATTCTTCAATGCGACATCCCGTGAAGAGCGCCAGCAGCGGGAGCCAGTAGGAGGCTTCACCGCCGCCCACCTTGGGCCTGACGTGATTCGTATATATGGGGGAGTGGAAAATGCGATTCAGGTCTTCCACAGTGAAGGCTACGCGTGGCTTGGGTTGTTGGCCGCTGATGACCCGTACATTGTCGGCAGGGTTCGCTCCGATGCGCTCGTAATCGACGGCGGCCCGGAATAGGGTCTTGAGAATCCCGATCTTTCGTCCGACCGTGGTCGTGCTTTGACCGTTCGATAGAAGATGGTCACGAAAGGCGATTACGTCTTTGCGCACGATTGCCGCCAACTCTTTTCTCTCAAGGAACTGTGCAAAAGACAGCAACACCTTCAGATAGTCGCTGTAGGTTGTCTCCCTTCGTTCTCCGCTGTTCGACCATAAATCAAACACTTCCTGATACGCCTGCCATGCCGCTTGGTGATGGGCAACCGTCGTTGCGATTTCTTGCGCATCGAGGCAGCTGTCTTGTGCAGTGGAACCCGGGTGTTTCTTGCTCATGTGGTCGCGGGAAGTGAGTTGGATATTCCAAACGTATCACTTGGCTCGCGGCGTCCAAAGGACATTCAAGGACTTAGGGCGGCGACAAGCGCGCTGCCGACCTTAACCCTAGAGGAGATTCACACATGCAAAAGAAAATCATCGCTCTGGCAGTTGCCGGCCTGGTTTCCGGCGCTGCCTTCGCGCAGTCGAACGTCACGATCTACGGCATCATGGACGTTGGCGTCTATGGCTTCAGCGGCAACGACGAGAGCAGCACCGGCGTTCAGAGCAACGGTCTGTCGACTTCGCGCATTGGCTTCAAGGGTGAAGAAGCTCTGGGCAACGGCCTGAAGGCAATCTTCAACCTCGAATCCGGTATTGATCCTGACACCAAAGCTAACTGGGGCTCCAACCGTCAAGCCAACGTTGGCCTGACCGGCAATTTCGGTACGGTCCTCCTCGGTATCCAGCCGTCGCTGAGCGACAACTGGCACGGTGGCGTCTCGGAGCCGATGGGCAACATCAGCTCGCGTAACATCCTCCCGGGTGTGGTCGGTGGCTTCTCGAACGAAAAGGCTGACGCTGCCGCCTACTACTCGCCGGTGTTCAGCGGCCTGCAATTCGGTGTGTTGTACGGTACGAAGACCGATACCGATACCGATACCACCAGCCGTGACTACTACTATCAGCTCGGCGCAAAATACGCCAATGGCCCGTTCGCTGCCGCTCTGACGTATGCCCGTCGCAACGAGGCGAATTTCGATGACGCGTCGCAGGACTGGACCGTCGGCGCGACCTTTGACTTCAAAGTCGTCAAGCTGTATGCCGCTTACGAGCTTTCGCAAGACGTTGGCGCTACCCGTTCCGACGACAATGCCGTCTATACCCTCGGCGCTCGCGTTCCTGTGACCAAGGCCGGTACGTTCACCGCGTCGTACTCGCAAGCCGATAACGACGTCAAGGATACCGACACCTCGGCATGGCAGCTCGGCTATGAGCACGCCCTGTCGAAGCGCACGACCGCATACGCGGCTTACATGCGCCTTGATAACGACGACGCCGGTGTTGCTGTACCGCGCAGCCGCTACGGCAGCTTCTCCGGTAATAGTGCTGACGAGAGCTACAACGGCTTCACCGTTGGTATCCGTCACCTGTTCTAATCTGACTCCAGTCAGACTTGGACTAAAAACGGGAGCTTCGGCTCCCGTTTTTTCGTTAACAAGAAAATAGGGAAACAGAAACCGGGGACAGACCACGATTGCAGCCCAGTCTACTCACGTCTGCCACGGGTTGATAACGGCCAGACCAGCAGCCAGGAAGGGGCTTATGTCGCGGGTGGCGACGGTAAAACCGTTAGCGATGGCGACCGCTGCGATGCAGGCATCAGCCGTCCCGATTGCATTGCCAGCCTTGCGAACCCTCGCCAAGAGTTCGGCATAGGTATTCGTGCAAGCCAGATCGAATGGCAGCACGCGCCCTGCGAACATCGGCAGTACTCTTTTTTCGAGGCCCTCATGCAGCGCCATCTGGCGCTTCCCGGCTGGCAATAACGCTACGCCAGCGCGCAGTTCGGCCACGGTCATCGCGGACAGGTAGAGTGTTTCCAGGGGTTGTGCGTCTATCCATGCGACGACGTGGGGCTCGGGCGTATGGCGTAGCGGCTCGGAAATTACGTTCGTGTCGAGCAAGATCATTCTTCAAAGCTCGCTGCACGGGCAGGGGCTTTGTCGCGCACGCTTTCGAAGATGGCGAACTCTTCGTCAGTCAGCTTGACCTTGCGACCGATTTCGACCAGCAGTGAACCCAGCTTGATCCGTCCTTGCGGTTTCACGGCGGATTCCAGGATGTCGCGCATTTCGGCCTCGATGCTGCGGCCGTGTTGAGCGGCTCGCACGCGGATGGCTCGATGCACCTCGTCGGGTACATTCCGGACTGTAACAGATGGCATCTTGCAAAACCTCTCGATGAAAAATATGCTTGCAGATTAGCAAAATGCAAGCATTGGCGCAATTTCCCGTAAAAACGCTGACAGGCTACGGTTTCAGAGCAGGTCAAGTGATTGCGGTTCGTCCTGTTTTTTTGGGCGCCCGGATTGTCCCGGTTTTGCGCGTCGGCCGAGCATCGTCGCTATGTGGTCACTGAAGCGAGTATCCCCCAGGACGTAGTTTCCGTTCGTTGCCTTGCGGATGGCGTCGACCAGGCCGGGCTCCAGCGAATAGCGAAACAGTTCTCTATAAGCCGACTGGCGCGATGGAGAATCGCTGGCGAGCGAGAGGTAGAGGTCGTGTGGCACGATCAGGGGATCGCTTTCGCCTTGGGCGTTCGCGCGGTAACTCGACCAGCGGTACTCTGCCGGATGCTGGACTATTCCGGCGCGAACCGGGTTCAGTTCAATGTACCGCTGGCACGCCAGCAGATAGTCGTCCTCCTGTGTGAGACACGAGCGATAACGCCCTTCCCAAAGGGTGCCGGAACGCCGATAGCAACGATTCACGTATTGCACGTATCTCTGCCCCAACAACTTCATCATCGTCCCGACGCCATCACCTGAATCGGTGGATACCAGCAGATGTACATGGTTGGTCATCAGTACGTATGCATGAACGCGGCACCCGGTCTTGCTTGCATATTCGCGCAGCCAGTCCAGATAGAAACGATAGTCGTCGTCGGCGAAAAAGCAGGCCTGGCGGTTGTTGCCCCGCTGGATCAGGTGCATCGGTACGTTTGGAAGCGAGAGGCGTGGGCGACGGGGCATGAGCGAATCTCAAGGATGGTTGGAAGATGGTTGTAGGGGATTATAAACCGTGGTCTGTCCCCTATTTACTATAGTCTTCGTCGGCGAAAAAGCAGGCCTGGCGGTTGTTGCCGCGCTGGATCACGTGCATCGGTACGTTTGGAAGTGAGAGGCGTGGGCGGCGGGGCATGAGCGAATCTCAAGGATGGTTGGAGGATGGTTGGAGGGGATTATAAACCGTGGTCTGTCCCCTATTTACGAGGTTCGTGCGTATTTTCCTGTTCCCTGCTATTTTTTGCCCTCGCCTTTATTTCTCCGATACATCGCCACCATGCCCGATGTGCCTACACGTCCGAAGTCGTTGCGGGATCTTTTTCTTACCCTGACCGCGCTGGCGTTGCAGGGCTTCGGCGGTGTTCTCGCGGTGGTGCAGCATGAGCTGGTGGTGCGCAAGCGCTGGCTGACGCAGGAGGAATTCATCGAGGAATGGGCGGTGGCGCAGGTGCTGCCCGGGCCGAATGTCGTCAACCTCTGTCTCATCGTCGGCAGCCGCTATTTCGGCTGGCGTGGCGCGCTGGTGGCGCTGGCCGGGATGTTGTGCGTGCCGACGCTGGTGGTCCTCGTACTGGCGGTGTTGTATGCGCGCTACGGTGCGCATCCGGTGGCAGTCGGGGCGTTGCGCGGGATGGCGGCGGTGGCCGCCGGGTTGATTCTTGCAGCCGGGCTGCGGCTGGCGAGTGCACTGAAGGGCAATCCGCTGGGGACGCTGCTGTGTATCGCACTCGGCGCCGTCAGTTTCGCCGGGGTGGCGCTGTTCCGCCTGCCGCTGATAGTCATCCTTCTCGGCCCGGGCGTCGCGGGGTGTCTGTTGGCCTATTGGAAACTCGGGAAAGCCGGACGATGAGTGCGATCACGCTCGATCTTGGCTGGAGCGACTGGCTCGCGCTGTTCGGCCATTACCTGGCGCTGTCGCTGATGGCGGTCGGAGCGGCGTTCAGCACGTTGCCGGAAATGCATCGTTATCTGGTCGATCGTCAGCAGTGGCTGACCGATACGCAATTTACCAATTCGATCACCTTGGCGCAGGCCGCGCCGGGGCCGAACGTGCTGTTCGTCGCGCTGATGGGCTGGAACGTCGGGATGAATGCCGGTAGCTACGGTTCGGCCCTGCTGGGGGCGTTCCTGACGATGACCGGGATGCTGCTGCCGAGCAGCGTGCTCGTTTTCTTTGCGGCACGTTGGGGGCAACGCAACCGCGAACGGCGTGTGGTGCGCGCTTTCAAACTGGGCCTGGGGCCGGTGGTGATCGCCCTGCTCATTGCCACCGGCTGGATCATGGCCCGCGCGCAGGGTGGTTCGGTCGAGGCGTGGCCGTTGTGGCTGCTGACGGCGGTGACGACGCTGATCGTCTGGCGCACCCGGATTCACTTGCTGTGGTTGCTCGGTGCCGGTGCGTTGCTCGGGGCGTTGGGATGGGTGTGATCCGCTTCGTTCAGAAGCCGTGGAACAGGAAATTCAGCGTTGCCGTGATGTCGGACTGAGCATTCGCCAATGACGTAACAGGCGATTTCAGTACCCGTCGAGGGATTGCCGCCATCTTAGGCGTTTCCAGCAAGTAGTTCTTGCCTTCGATACACAGGACAGGCGTCAGTCGGGCGGGCAAGGGGACCTTCGGGAAGTGTTCCAGGCTGCGTAGGGGAATCACCACGCGGCTGTCGAGGTCGCTCAGCAGATCGCTTTGCACCTCGTGGAGTTGTACGCAGCGATGAATTCGGCATGCTCTAGACGCCAGCGTCGTGCCTGCTCACGTCGTACGAATTCGCGCAGGTAGTCATCGCAGACCTGCGAGAGATTGATGTTCAGGTTTCTGGCCGCTTCGAGAACGTCGGTGCTGAGGCTCAGGTTGGCGGCCCTTTTCCCGCCGGCGGGTCTGCGGCTGTTGGCGGTTGCCAGCAATGTAGGCATTTTTGCTCGCCATGCGCATTAATGGTGCGCATAGTGTAGGGCGCATTTGCTTGAGGTTGATGAAAAAAACCGGATGACGTGTTGGTCATCCGGTCCTTTGAGCCGAGGCCGATCAGGCGGGAAGCAGTATGCGCTTGAGTTCAATCAGCCCAGCCGAGAGCATCGCCAGGTCCTGCGGCGCGTTGCGCTTGAGTTCCTCGACCACGGCGCGGCCGGCATTCACCACCGCCGATTCCAGCGGGGCCCGCTGGAGCAGCGCCTGTCGCAACGTGCGCAGGTCACTGGCCTGTTGCGCCCGGGCGCGGGCCTGCCAGCGGTTGCTGGCCGGGAGGTTGGCGATGGCGTTGCTTAACCAGGCGAGATCAAGGCCGGCGTCGAGTCCGGCGCAGGCACTGGCGACGTCGGCGAGCGGCTGGTTGCCGCTGCGCGCGAGGTCGACGAGCTCGATGACGCCGACGATGCGCGCGCGGGCGTCGAGCAGTCCCGCGATAGCCTCGACGCCTTCCTTGCCGCTTCGCGCTTCGGCGATGGCCTGGGCGAGCGCGTCGCGATAGGCGGCGACGACTTCGGCGATCGGCGCACGGGCGTTCTGCGAGGCCAGGAGCTGCAGCGTGGCAGCGCTTACCATCTCGCGCAGCGCGGTCATCAAGGCCATCTGCTGCGGCGAGGCGACCTTCAGGTCGAGTGCCTCGATCTCCTTCCACAAGGCTTCGGCGCCGAGCAGTTCGGATGCGGCGTACCACGCCGAGACGATCTGCTCCAGATCGGCGCCGGTTTCATCGCCGACCTGCTGGACAAAGGTGGTGCCCATCCGGTTGACCAGGCGGCTGACGATCTGGGTGGTGATGATCTCGCGCCGCAAGGGGTGCGCGGGAATCTGTTCCGCACATTTTTCCGCGACCGCGTCGGGGAAGTAGCCGACGAGCAGCGGCTGGAAGGCCGGCGCATCGGGCAGCGACGAGTCGAGGATGGCCTGCTTCAGGGCGATCTTGGTGTAGGCGAGGAGGATGGCGATTTCCGGCGCGGTGAGGCCGAGGCCCATCTGGGCGCGTTCGATGAGATGCTTCTCGTCGGGCAGGAACTCGATGGCGCGGTTGAGTCCGCCCTTGGCTTCGAGGTGGCGGATCCACTGCCCGTGCGCGTTGAGCAGCTCGCGTCCGTAGGTGGCCTCGAGCGAGACGGCCTGCGTCTGCTGGTAGTTGTCGACGAGGACCCGGCGCCCGACGTCGTCGGTCATCGAGGCGAGCAGGGCGTCGCGCTGCTTGAGTGTCATGTCGCCGCTCTGCAGCAGGCTGGAGGTCAGAATCTTGATGTTGACCTCGTGGTCGGAGGTGCCGACGCCGGCCGAGTTGTCGAGTGCGTCGGTGTAGATCAGGCCGCCGTTCATCGCGTACTCGATCCGGGCCTTCTGCGTGAAGCCGAGGTTGCCGCCTTCGCCGACGACCTTGGCGCGCAGGTCGCTGGCATCGACGCGGATGGCGTCGTTGCCGCGGTCGTTGGCGTCCTGGTGGCTCTGGCTGCTGGCCTTGAAATAGGTGCCGATGCCGCCGTTGTAGAGGAGGTCGACCGGTGCCTTGAGGATGGCGCTCATCAGTTCGTTCGGCGTCATTTGTTCGGCATCCACGCCCAGCCGCGCACGGACCTGCGGCGAGAGCGGAATGCTCTTGACGTCACGCTTCCACACGCCGCCGCCTTCGGAAATCAGCGCCTTGTCGTAGTCGTCCCACGACGAACGCGGCAGGTCGAACAGGCGTTGCCGTTCGGCGAAGCTCTTCGCGGGATCGGGATTCGGGTCGAGGAAGATGTGCCGGTGGTCGAAGGCGGCAACGAGCAGCGTCTTGTCCGAACGCAGCAGGCCGTTGCCGAAGACGTCGCCGGACATGTCGCCGATGCCGACCGCAGTGAAGGGTTCGTTCTGCGTGTCGCGCCCGAGTTCGCGGAAGTGGCGCTTGACGGCTTCCCACGCGCCGCGGGCGGTGATGCCCATCTTCTTGTGGTCGTAGCCGGCCGAGCCGCCGGAAGCGAAGGCGTCGCCGAGCCAGAAGCCGTATTCGATGGCGATGGCGTTGGCGTAGTCGGAGAAGGTCGCGGTGCCCTTGTCGGCGGCGACGACGAGGTACGGGTCGTCGCCGTCGTGACGGCGCACGTGCGCCGGCGGGACGACCTTGCCGCCGATCAGGTTGTCGGTGACGTCGAGCAGGCCCCGGATGTAGATCTGGTAGCAGGCGATGCCTTCGGCCAGCCAGGCGTCGCGCTCGCTCGGCGGCGGCAGGCGCTTGCCGACGAAGCAGCCCTTGGCGCCGAGCGGCACGCCGACGACGTTCTTGACCATCTGCGCCTTGACGAGGGCCAGTCCTTCGGTGCGGTAGTCCTCCATGCGGTCGGACCAGCGCAGGCCGCCGCGGGAGACGGACGAGCCGCGCATGTGGATGCCTTCCATGCGCGGGCTGTAGACAAAGATTTCAAAGAGCGGCACCGGCTTGGGCAGGAAGGGGATCAGCTTCGAGGAAATCTTGAACGACAGGTAGTCCTTCGGCTGGCCCTTGGCGTCGGTCTGCCAGGCGTTGGTGCGCATGGTGGCGTGGAAGGCGGTGCGGTAGCCGGAAAGGATGCGGTCGTCGTCGAGGTTGCTGACCCGGGAAAGGGCCGCGGTCAGTTCGTTGTCGATTTCCATGGCGCGTTCGTCGCTGCCGTTCGGGTCGAAGCGGGCGTCGAACAGGTCGGAGAGCAGGCGGGCGATTTGCGGATGGCTGGCCAGGCAGCGCTCGATATAGACCTGGCTGAACGGCAGGCCGGCCTGGCGCAGGTAGCGGCCGTAGGCGCGCAGGATGGCGACGCGGCGTCCGTCGAGCCCGGCGAGCAGTGCGAGGCGGTTGAAACCGTCGTTCTCGGCCTCGCCGCGCAGCAGCTTCTCGACGAGTTCGAGGAAAGCGCGGCGGGCGGCTTCGTCGTCCAGCGCGGCGGGGGCCGGCAATTGCACCGCGAAGTCGGCGATGTGCAGCGCCAGTTCGGCGAGCCGGAAGGGTTGTTCGGAGAGTACGGTCAGCCCGAGGTTCTCGAAGACCGGCAGGATCGTCGACAGCGGTCGCGGCTGGCCCTTGAAGAACAGCTTGATGTGCTGGTGCGAGCCATCGTCGCCGTAGGGGGCGTTGAGCTTGATCTCGATGCGGCCGCTGCGCTCGGCGGCTTCCAGACGTTCCAGGTCGGAGACGGCGGAACTTGGCGGCACCTGGTCCTGATAGGCCAGCGGCAGGGAGGCACCGTAGCGCCGCAGCAAGGCGTTGCCCAGTTCCTCGCCACAGTGTTCGACGAGGTTGTGCTGCAGTTCGTCCTGCCAGCCGCGGACGATGCGGGCGACCTCGCGCTCGATGGCGTCTTCGTCGTACTCGTAGCAACGTCCCTCGGGGGTGCGGGCGATCAGGTGCAGGCGCGCCATGCGCGATTCGCCGACAGTGAGGAAGAAATCGACGCTCTCGGCCTGCAGCGTGTCGCGGATGAGGCCGGTGATGCGCTTGCGGATGGTTGTGTCGAGGCGGTCGCGCGGCGTGTAGATCAGCGCCGAGACGTAGCGGCACCAGCGGTCGTTGCGCAGGAAGACGCGGACCCGTTGATGTTCGTAAAGCATGACGATGCCGTGCGCGATGCGCTGCAGGTCGGCGGTGTCGATTTCGATCAGTTCGTCGCGTGGGTAGGTTTCGAGGATGTTGCGCAGCGTCTTGTCGTTGTGCCCGCCGGGGACGAAGCTGCAGGCGGCGCGCACCGCCGCGACCTTGCCGCGCACGACGGGAATCTCGCTGGTGGAAATATGGTAGACATGCGCCGCGTACAGGCCGACGAAGACGTGCTGGCCGACGATGCGGCCGGCGGCGTCGCGTTGCAGGACGCCGATGAAGTCGAGGTAGCCGGAACGATGGACGATGGAACGCGCGTCGGCCTTGACCAGGGTCAGCGCCGACGGGAGTTTTTCGACGTCGGCGAGCTTGCTCGGGATGCCTGCGCGGCAGTGGCCGAAGCGCGGATGGTCGGCGCGGCGCAGCAGGCCGAGGCCGCCGTCCGGTGTGCGTGCCAGTTCGTCGCCGCTCACGGCGTAATGGGCGTATCCGAGGAAGACGAAGTTCTCGCTCGCCGTCCAGCGCAGGAAATCGCTGATCTCGCTGATTTCCTCTGTGTCGTCCGCGGGTTGGGCGGCCAAGTCGTTGATCGCCGTGGTGACGCGTTCGCGCATGGCGGCAAAGTCCTCGACCGAGGCGCGGATGTCGGCGAGGACCTGCACGATCTCTTCCTGCAGCGCCTGCTGTTGTTGCGTATCGCCGATGCGGTCGATTTCCAGGTGGATCCACGATTCGTTGCGGGTGCCTGGCGTGCCGCGCGGGGCGCTGCGCAGGTGGCGGTTCTGCGCGTCGCGCTCGATGCCGAGAACCGGGTGGAGCAGGCGGTGGATGACCAGCCCTTTGTTGAAGATGACCATGGTGACCGAGTCGACGAGGAACGGCATGTCGTCGGTGACGATGTCGATGACCGTGTGCGGCGAGTGCCAGCCGTGGCGGTCGAAGTCGGGCGTGTAGAGGGCGACCGCGGCCTTGTCCGGGATGCGCGACTGGCCGAGCCGGAAATGCTGGAGGGCGCCGCCGTGCAACTCTTCAAGACGGGCGTCGCCGAAATTGTCGGCGTCGATGTCGGCGAAGTAGCTGGCCAGATGGTCGGTCAGCGCGGGGGAAATTTTCTGTCGTTCGGAAATTTCGCGAAGGTTTCGCTGGAGGCTGCTGGAGAAATTCGACTCATTGAGCATTCTTGTCTCCTCGCCCGGCGAGGTTCCGGCATGGCAAACCGGGGCCGACCGGGACGGTGGTGTGATTAGAAACGGGGATGATTCATAAACTGCGGCTAAATAACTTCATCAACGATCGTTTATTAAACGTAGCTCATTCTTTGCACGTTTCCAGGCAATGGCAAACGATGTATATTCACGAGATTGTTCTGATTCGGAATGTTGCAATGCGCAGAAAAATTCCCGGCACGGATCTCCTCGTTGCCTTCGAAACGGCCGCGAGGCATCAGAGCTTCACGCGTGCCGCCGAGGAGTTGTCCCTGACCCAGAGCGCGGTGTGCCGGAAGATTTCAGCGCTGGAAGATTACCTTGGCGTGCAGTTGTTCAATCGGGTCAAGAAGCGTGTGACGCTTTCCTCTGCCGGGCAGATCTATGCGCGGCAGGTGCGGGAGAACCTGAAGCGGATCGAGCACGACACCCTCTCGCTGATGGCGCACCGCAATGCCGGGCGGGTGCTCGAACTGGCCGTCATCCCGACCTTCGCCAACCGCTGGCTGATCCCGCGGCTTGCCGATTTCCAGTCACATAATCCGGAAATCACGCTTGACCTGACGACGCGCAACGAACCGTTCATGTTCATCGATACGCCGTTCGATGCCGCCATCCACTTCGGCGATCCGGTGTGGCCGGGCGCCATTACGGAGTATTTGTTCGGCGAGGAAATGGTGCCGGTGTGCACGCCACAGCTTCTGAAAGGCAAGACTTCCGTGGAGCCGTCGGATCTGGAGCAGATGCCGCTGCTGCATCAGTCCTCGCGCCCGGATGCCTGGCGTGAGTGGTTCGAGGTGGCGGGGCTGGCGAATGTCAACGCCATGGGCGGCTCGCGCTACGAAGTGTTCGCCATGCTCGTCGAGGCAGCGAAGGCGGGGCTTGGCGTCGCGCTGATGCCGCGCTTCTTCGTCCTGAAAGAGATTGCCTCGGGCGAACTGGTTGTGCCGTGCCCGCAGGTTTTGCACAACCAGCGCAGTTATTACCTCGTTTACCCCGAGGACAAGATGGAATCCGAGTCGCTACAGGCCTTTTGCGGCTGGTTGCGCGAGCAGGCGAGAATCTACCGGGAGCAGGAAGCGCTCTGATCGGGAGCGCCGCGCCTCTCGCCTGGCGCTGGAAAAAGAGCCGGACGGGGCACATGTGCTGCTGCCCCGTTTCGGGCGGCGCTTTCCTACTTCGGACGTGATCCGGTCGGGAAGGGCCAGGCGCCGGACGGATTGAGTGCGGATTTCTTTCCCGGCGCCGCTGCCGTCGATGGCTGGGGCGAGGACGCTGCCGTGGCCTGAGGTGCCGCTTTCTTCGCTGCGGTTTTGCCGGTAGCCGATTTTGCTGTTGTTTTTTTGGTTTCAGCCTTGGTCGCTGCAGGCTTCTTGACGGATGCTTTGGCGGGGGTCGCCTTGGCTGCGGCTGCTTTTGTCGCGGCCGGTTTGGGCGCGGCCGGCTTTGCTTCTTTCGGTGCGACGGCTTTCTTGCTTGCGGGCTTTGCGGCGGTGGCCTTGGGGGCTGCCGCTTTCTTCCCGACCGCTTTGACTGGCGCGGCTTTGACCGCGGCGGCTTTGGTGACTTTTGCAACTTTGGCCGTCACTGGCTTGGCTGCCGTGGTGGATTTTTTTGCGGTGGGCTTGGCCGGTGCGGCCGGTTTTGCCGCCGCTTTCGGTGCTGCAGTTCGCGCCGTCGCTGTCTTGGCGGTTCCGGTTTTTGCCGTCGCGGTTTTTTTTACGTCCGCTTTTGCTTCAGCGGCTTTGGGCGCTGCCGTCTTCCTTGCCACGGGCTTGCTGGCGGGGGCCTTGGCTGCGCTGCTCTTTTTTGCCGGTGATTTCTCTTGGGACGGGGATTTCTTTGCGCTTGTTGCCATATCAATCTCCTGTGGTGTTCGCACCGGGATGCGGGTTGTGGGGAGCTGCATGACTTCGGTCCGGAGTGGCTGGATCATTCGACAGGCGAATGCCTGTTGCATTGACGCTGGCTGAATCCCGGACGGGAAACAGGCGCGGATGCCTGCTTCCGGCGACTCGCCAGACACGGCAAATTCTAGTAACCGCGAACCTGCCGGGCAATGCGGCGATGCTGTTTTTCCTGCGGCTATCCACGATGTGTGGCAAGAACGATACGCTTGCCGGTGGCCTCGCCCCTTCCTTCCCGGATGAATGACGTCAGTCTATGCCGCTGCGGGTGTCCAGCGTGGGGGAAAACCGGGCAGTGCCAGCCGATGCCAGGCGAAAAATGGCCCCGGGTCGGTCTTGCGTCCGGGGGCGATATCCGAATGTCCTGCCAGCGCCGCGACCGGATAGCTTTTTTGCAGCGTTTCGATCATTGCCTGCAGGCATTGGTATTGCGCGTCTTCGAAAGGGCGGTCGTCGCATCCTTCGAGCTCGATGCCGATGGAAAAATCGTTGCAGCGTTCGCGATCCATCCAGCGCGAGACGCCGGCGTGCCAGGCCCGGTTGTCGCATGAGACGAATTGAATCGCTTCGCCATCGCGGCGAATGAGGAAGTGCGCGGAAACGGTCAGGTGGTTGATGGCCGCGAAATAGGGATGTGCATTCGGGTCGAGTGTGTTGGTGAACAGGCGGGTGATGTCGTCGCTGCCGAACTGTGCGGGCGGGAGACTGATGGCATGCACGACGACCAGCGAAACAGTCTCGCCGGCAGGGCGTTCGTCCTGATTGGGCGAGACGATGTGCGAGATGCCCGGTATCCAGCCGGCCTCCATTCGGGGGAACGGGGTCATCCCGCGTGCTCCTCGATGCCCAGCCGCTCGATGCGATAGCGCAGCGAACGGAAGGTGATTCCCAGTATTCGGGCGGCGGCAGTCCTGTTGAAACCGGTTTTGCCCAGGGCATCGAGGATGGCCTGGCGCTCGACGCGGTTCAGCTGGTCGTCGAGCGTTTCTCCCGGATGTCCGTTGAGGTCGTCGCCAGCCGGGGCGTCGGAGGCGAGTTGCAAGTCGTCGGGGCATATCCTGTCGTCGAGACAGAGCGCGGTCGCCCGCTCGAGGATGTTTTCCAGCTCGCGGACGTTGCCGGGGTAACTGTAGGCGCAGAGCGCCTGCATCGCTTCGTCCGACATTGCCGGGCTGTGACTCGGGCAGATGCGGGCGAGCAGGGCGTCGACGAGCGGCGGGATGTCTTCCTGGCGCTCGCGCAGGGGCGGCATCTTCAGTTCGATGACGTTCAGGCGGTAGTACAGGTCCTGGCGGAAAGCGCCGGCATCCACGCACTCCTTGAGCTTGCGGTGGGTGGCCGACACGATGCGCACGTCCACGGCCTCCTCGACGGCGCTGCCGACCTTGCGCACTTTCTTTTCCTGAATCGCGCGCAGCAGCTTGACCTGCATGGCCAGCGGCAAGTCGGCGACCTCGTCGAGAAAGAGCGTGCCGCCGTTCGCGACGTGGAAGAAGCCTTCGCGGTCGCTGTCCGCACCGGTGAATGCGCCCTTGCGGTAGCCGAAGAACTCGCTCTCCATCAGATTCTCGGGGATGGCGCCACAGTTGACCGGAATGAACGGCCCGGCGTGTCGCGAACTTTGCTGGTGGATGAGTCGCGCCGCCAGTTCCTTGCCGCTCCCCGATTCGCCGGAGATGTAAACCGGTGCCTGGCTGCGGGCAAGCTTGCCGATGGTCTCGCGCACTGCCGCGATGGCGCTTGATGTGCCGATCAACTGGCTGCCGCCACCCGTTCCCTCGCTGCCAGGGCGACTGGCCGTTGTCGCCGCGGCAGGCAGGCTGATGGCCGATTTGATCAGCGTGCGCAACTGGTCGAGCGCGACCGGCTTGGCCAGGTAGTCAAACGCCCCGGCCTTGAGTGCGGCGACGGCGTTGTCGGCACTGCCGAATGCCGTGATTACTGCCACGGGTGTCTCACCGTAACGGCTGCCGATCAGCCGCACGATGTCCAGCCCTTCGCCGTCGGGAAGGCGCATGTCGGTCAGGCAAAGGCTGTAGCGCTCTTTCTCGAGGAACTGCCGGGCTTCGGCGACGCTGCCGGCGCAATCGGCGGAAAGCCCCATGCGCGCGAGGGTCAGGTCGAGCAGTTCGCGAATGTCTTCCTCGTCGTCGACGACCAGGACGCGCGGCAACTCGCCGCGCCGTCGTTCGTTTTTTTCTGAAATCATTCGATGTTCCTTCCGGAAATGCAGAAGTCGGCGCCGGATGCCGTGTGGCGCAGGTCGAGTTGCGCGCCGTTGGCGTCGCACAGTTCCCGGGCGATGTAGAGGCCCAGGCCGGTGCCGCGGCTGTGCGTGGTGAAGAATGGTTCGAAGATCTGTTCCCGCAGCGACTCGTCCACGCCTTTGCCGTCGTCGATGACATGCAGTTCGATGCGGCTGTCGTCCGGGGTGTCGTTGACCTGGATGCGGACGCTTCCGGTCGTCTTTTGCGAATGGCGCAGCGCATTGCCGACAAGGTTCCACAACACCTGGGTGAAGTGCGAGCGATCGAAAAGCATGGTGCCGCGGCCTTGGATATCGGTTGCGATGAGGCCGTCCGGTGCTTCTTCCTTGAGCATGAACTCCTCGATGAACAACGGCAGCATTTGCCGCAGGTTGATCTGCTCGCGATGGGCGCGGTCGCGCCGGCCAAGCTGCAGGACGTCGTTGACGATGTTCTCCACCCGCTGTGAGTTGTCGATGACGATGCGCAGGAGGCGCTCCTCGGTCGGGTTGCTCGTTTCTTCCCGCAACAGTTCGCCGGCATGCTTGATCGCCGAGAGCGGGTTGCGGATCTCGTGGGCGATATTCGCCGTCAGGCGTCCGAGCGCGGCAAGCTTGAGCTGGCGGGCCTGTTCCTGGAGCCGGCTCAGGTCTTCCAGGAAAACCAGGACATCGCGCTGCGGGCTGGCGGCGTTGACGAAGCGCGCGCGCAGATGCATGCCGCTTGCCGGGGCGCGGACCATGACCGGGTCGGCGTGCTCATGCTCGCACCAGCGGCGGAAGCCCTGCGCGAGTTCGGTCGAGTAGGTCTCCAGTTCGCGTCCGGTCGGGTTGCCGAGGCCGAGCAGCCGTTCGACACGCGGGTTGCTCTGCTTGATGTGTCCCTGGCGATCGATTACGAGCACGCCATCCTGCATCTCCTCGATGATGTGCTGGCTGATCACCGTCTGGTTCCGCAACTCCTCGCCCCGTTTGCGCGCCAGTTCCTCGTTGGCGATGACCCGGTTGGCCAGCAGGCGGGCCGAGATGGCGACAGCGAAGAAACCGGTGCAGAACAGGCCCGCTTCGAAAAAGTCCACCACTTCAAGATTGCTGGAAAAGGTGCGCAGCATGTGCTCGCCGAGCATGGCGATCGTGGCGACGGCGGCGTAGAACAATACCAGTCGTCCTTGTCCGACCAGCCCGGCGCCGGCGAGGGTAACCAGCAGCAGGATGCCCATGCCGCTCTTCAGACCGCCACCGGTATGGGCGAGGAGGGTCAGCACGATGATGTCGGTGACGACCTGCAGACTGACCTGGCGATTGAAGTGCTGCCGGTGAAAGTGCACGAAGAGGAGTGATGCGAGGGCGCAGGCGGCATAGACGCCGGTGATTTCGATCTGAAAGGGGGTCTTGCCGGCACTCAGCAATGAAAAGACTGAGGAGCGGGGCAGCGACGAGGCAAACAGCAGAATGGCGATGCACAAGCGGTAGATGCTGAAGTAGCGCAGTGACTTCCAGTGGATGTCAGAGAACTGCTTCGGCGTTGTTGCACCAGGGGAATTCATGACGGGTCAGCGTTCCCGCGTTTCGCCGGAATGCTGATGTTCGACACAGCAATAATGGCGGTTTCCCGAATGCACACTTTCGCTGAGCGGCAGATTGACGCCGCAGTAGGCGCAAGTAACCATCCTCTCAGGCGGCCGGGCCGCGGGAGGTGGTGGCGCCGATGTGCGCTCCCGGTTCTTGCGCACGATCCAGAGAACGAGGAACAGCAGCGCGAAAAGGAGCAGGTATTTCATGACGTTGGCGGATGGACTGATTCTGCGAAGAATAGCAGAAGGTCTCGTGCGCCGGGCCGCAAAGTGGCATCTGCGGTTCCGCTGAAGGGGCGCTCGCGGAAACAAAAAAAGCCGCAACGCGGCTTTTTTGAATGTTGGTCGGGGCGAGAGGATTCGAACCTCCGACTCCTACGTCCCGAACGTAGTACTCTACCAGGCTGAGCTACGCCCCGACCGAAAGCTTGCGACTGCTAGTAAGACCTTGCAACCGCGAAGGCCGACAATTCTAACAAAGAATCCTTGTAAGGGGAAGCGGGAAGAGCGTTTATTGTCGCGGCGGCACGATCGGCCTCGGCCTTGGCCTGCTTTTTCGTATGCTCCAGTGCGCCGGTGGCATGAATTGCCGCCAGCACGGCGGGGAAATCGTCGCGCCCGCCGGTTTCGATGGCGCTGCGCACGCAGTCGCGCTGCTCGGGCGTGCCGTGGGTCAGCACGTGGATCAACGGCAGCGTCGGCTTGCCTTCGGCGAGATCGTCGCCGAGGTGTTTTCCGGTTTCGCCTTCGGCGCCGGAGTAATCGAGCACATCGTCGATCAGCTGGAAGGCCGTGCCGAGGCAGGTTCCGTAATCGGCCAGGCGCTGCTCCGTTTCCGCGTCGGCACCGCCGATGATTGCGCCGAGCCGGGAAGCGGCTTCGAACAGCTTGGCCGTCTTGTAGCGGATGACCTGCAGGTAGCGCTCCTCGTCGACGTCGGCATCGTGGCAGTTCATCAACTGCAGCACTTCGCCTTCGGCGATGATGGTGGTGGCGTCGGAGAGGACGCTCATCACCCGCATGTTGCCGATATCAACCATCATCTGGAAGGAGCGCGAGTAAAGGAAGTCGCCGACCAGCACGCTGGCGGCGTTGCCGAACAGCGCGTTGGCGGTCTCGCGACCGCGGCGCAGGTCGGATTCGTCGACCACGTCGTCATGCAGCAGCGTCGAGGTGTGGATCAGTTCGACGATTGCCGCCAGTTCGTGGTGCCGGGTGCCCTGATAGCCGAGCGCGCCGGCGCAGAGCAGAACGAGCGCAGGGCGCAGGCGTTTTCCGCCGGCGCTGATGATGTACTCGGCTACTTGTCTGACCAGCGCGACGTCGGAGTGCAGCCGCTGGCGGATCACCGCGTCAACGGCCTGCATGTCGGGGCCGATCAGTTTGTAGAGTTGCTCGAGCTTCAACGCGCGTCACTTTCAGGGAAATCCCGAGATGGTATGGGGCGGCCGGGGTGGCGTCAAGACGACGGCGCGGCGATGGTTCCGAACTCTTTGACTTGGCAGGGGAAATACGTATAATGCGCGGTTCTTCGCTTCACTTTTTTTTAGTTCTCTGGAGTCCAACATGTACGCGGTCATAAAAACCGGTGGCAAGCAGTATCGCGTTGCCGCTGGCGAAAAACTGAAAATAGAACAGATACCGGCAGAAGTTGGCGCAGAAGTCACGATCGATCAGGTGCTCATGGTCGGCGAGGGCGAGTCCGTGAAAATCGGCGCGCCGCTCGTGGCAGGGGCATCGGTCAAGGCTACTGTGCTTTCGCAAGGCCGTCACGACAAGGTCAAGATCTTCAAGATGCGTCGTCGCAAGCATTACCAGAAGCATCAGGGCCACCGTCAGAACTACACTGAAATCCGCATCGACGGCATTTCGGCCTAACGGAAAGGAAACTGAAACATGGCACACAAAAAAGCAGGCGGCAGTTCCCGTAACGGCCGCGACTCAGAGTCGAAACGCCTTGGCGTCAAGCGTTTCGGCGGCCAACTGGTTCTGGCCGGCAATATTCTGGTCCGTCAGCGCGGTACCCAGTTCCACCCTGGCGTCGGCGTCGGCATCGGCAAGGATCACACCCTGTTCGCGCTGGTCGACGGCTATGTCGACTTCGCGCTCAAGGGCGCGAAACGTCAACGCACCGTGAGCATCGTTCCGGCGGCAGCCTGAACGGGCGACGGTCGGTCCGCTGCGGCGGCAAT
This sequence comes from Gammaproteobacteria bacterium, assembly GCA_029289235.1. Lineage (GTDB taxonomy): Bacteria > Pseudomonadota > Gammaproteobacteria > Burkholderiales > Rhodocyclaceae > Propionivibrio. Next base: position 5,569 of record JARFTZ010000006.1, on the reverse strand, counting down.
GGAAGCCCTATCCTTGCGGTAGGGCTTTTTCGTTTGTAGGGGGCAATTCATGAAATTCATCGACGAGGCGAAGATTTATGTCGCCGCCGGCGACGGCGGCAATGGCGTCGTCTCGTTCCGGCGCGAGAAGTACGAGCCGGAAGGCGGTCCGGATGGCGGTGATGGCGGACGTGGTGGCAGCGTGCAGGTGATCGCCGATCGCAACATCAACACGCTGGTCGAATACCGTTACACCCGCAAGTTCATTGCCCAGCGTGGCGAGAATGGCGCGTCTGCCGGCTGTTATGGCCGGGGGGGCAAGGACATCGTCCTGCGTGTTCCGGTCGGGACGGTGATCACCGACATCAACTCCCAACAGGTCGTCGCCGATCTGGCGCACGATGGTCAGACTGTGAAGATCGCCAAGGGCGGCAAGGGCGGCCTTGGCAACATCCATTTCAAGTCGAGCACCAACCGCGCGCCGCGGCAATGCACCAAGGGTGAGCCGGGCGAGGAGCGCGATCTCCGCCTCGAATTGCGCGTTCTGGCCGACGTCGGCCTGCTTGGCCTGCCGAATGCCGGCAAGAGCACGTTCATCCGTTCCGTTTCCGCGGCCCGTCCGAAGGTGGCGGACTATCCGTTCACCACGATGCACCCGAATCTGGGGGTGGTGCGGGTGAGCGAGAACAAGAGTTTCGTCATTGCAGACATTCCCGGCTTGATCGAGGGCGCGGCGGAAGGTGCCGGGCTGGGCATCCGCTTCCTGAAGCACCTTTCCCGCACGCGCGTGCTGCTGCATATCGTCGATCTGGCGCCGCTCGATCCGGAGGCCGACCCGGTTCGCGATGCCCGTGCCATCGTTGGCGAGCTGGAGAAGTACAGTCCGGAACTGGCGGCCAAGCCCCGCTGGCTGGTGCTCAACAAGCTCGACCTGATTCCCGAGGATGAACGCGACCGCCGGGTCGAGGAGTTCCTGCAGGCCTACGCCGCACCGGAGGGCACGCCCTGTTTCCGGATCAGCGCCATCAGCGGCGACGGTTGCCGACCGCTGGTCTACGCCCTGCAGGAGGCGCTGGATACGCTGGCGCCGCCGGAGTTGGCGGCCGAGAACCCGGTGGACGAGCATTTTCCCGACGATTTGGAAACGGATTGAGCGAAGAATGGTTACGAATACAACACGTATCGCCGAGGCGAAACGGCTGGTCGTCAAGGTCGGCTCGGCGCTGGTTACCAACAACGGCGAGGGCCTCGACACGGCAGCCATTCGCGAGTGGGCGCGGCAGATCGCCGAATTGCGCGAGCAGGGCCGGGAGGTCGTCCTGGTCTCCTCCGGGGCGATCGCTTGCGGCATGCAGCGGCTGGGCTGGGAGAAACGGCCGAGCGCCGTGCATGACCTGCAGGCGTGTGCGGCGGTCGGACAGATGGGGTTGGTGCAGGTCTATGAAAGCGCGTTCTCGGCGTACGGGTTGCACACGGCGCAGGTGTTGCTGACGCACGAGGATCTGGCCGACCGCAAGCGCTATCTCAACGCCCGTTCGACACTGACCACCCTGTTGTCGCTCGGCGTGGTGCCGATCATCAATGAAAACGACACGGTGATCACCGACGAAATCAAGTTCGGCGACAACGACACGCTGGGCGCGTTGGTTGCCAACCTGGTCGAAGCCGACTGCCTGGTGATCCTGACCGACCAGCAGGGGCTGTACACGGCGGATCCGCGCAAGGATCCGCAAGCGACCTTGATATCCGAGGCGCGCGCGGGCGATCCGGCGCTGGAGGCGATGGCCGGCGGGGCCGGTACGCGCATCGGTACCGGCGGCATGATCACCAAGGTGATCGCTGCCAAGCGAGCGGCGAACAGCGGCGCCCACACGGTCATTGCCAGTGGGCGGGAGCGTGACGTGATGCCGCGGCTGGCACGGGGCGAGTCGATCGGCACCCTGCTGGTTTCGGAGATGCAGATGCTCAATGCCCGCAAGCAATGGCTGGCCGATCACCTGCAACTCAATGGTCGCCTGGTGCTTGATGAAGGTGCGGTCAAGGCGCTCGACGAAGGAAAGAGCCTTCTGCCGATCGGTGTTGTCGAAGTACAGGGTGAATTCGAGCGTGGAGCGGCTGTGGCCTGTGTTTCAGCCGATGGGCGGGAGGTGGCGCGCGGCCTCATCAACTACGGCAGCAGCGACGCGCGGCGCATTGCGCGCCATGCCAGTTGCGACATCGAGGAGATCCTGGGTTATCTCGACGAGCCCGAGATGATCCATCGCGACAACATGGTGGTCTGCTGATCCACGGAGGCTGCCCCGGTCTGTCACCGGGGCAGTTGTGGTTAGCGGCTCAGTAAGGGAACGACCACGGAATCGTCGCGCGGCGGTGCACCGCCATCGGGACGACGCCGAATTCGGCATTCGAAACGTTGTCGAGGATGTTGCAGGCGGCGACCTGCCGCTGGCGCTTCTCGATCATCGCTTTACGGCTTTCCAACAGTTCCTTGCGTTCCTCGAACGGCGCGCCTTCGAGCGGTACGACGCTGCCGTTCAGGAAAGCGTCCTTGTCGATCAGGTCGATGCGCCGGTCGGTGAGGCGCATCCACAGCAGATCGCCGCTCATCAGGGTGCCGATGCCGCCACCCTCGAAGACTTCCGGAACCATGTGGCCGACACAGGCGCCCTTGGTGACGCCGGAATAGCGGCCGTCGGTGATCATCACCGAGGTGCGTTCCACCACGCCGTGGTGCTTCAGGTACTGGCTCGGGGCGAACATCTCGGGCATGCCGAAGGCCTTCGGCCCTTGTCCGGCGATGACGAAGGCGAACGCCAGCGTGCCGTTGTTGACCATCGTCAGGACGTCCTCGTCGGCCGGCGCGTTGTTGAACTTGCGGAAGGCGGCCAGCATCTGCGGCGTCAGTTCAGGCATCCTGCAGAGCGTGTCGACCAGGTTGCTCGAGCGCAAGTCGTTTGTGCAGAGCGTCTCGTTCTCGTAATAGCGCACCAGGAAAACCTTGCCGTTGAAGCGGTTGTACGAGTCGGTGGACATGCCGGCGACCTTCAGCGTGCAGGACGAGAAGAAATTGCCACGCATGATGTCGGTGCCGGAAATGTCGCGGATCGGCTTGATGCGGATCACCGAACGCTCCTGCGGCAGGGCCGGCGAAACCGCCTCGGGAATGGCGGCGACGCGTTCGCCCCAGGTCTTGCCGGTGACCGTCGGCGCATCCCATTTCATCGGCACGTTGAGATCCTTGAGCACCTTGTACAGGCTGGTCATCCCGTGGTGCATGCCGGCGCGCGCCTGTTCGGCGAGGACGAACGTGTCGCGTCCTTCCGTCAGACTGTGGGCGAAGATGTCCGGCACCGGGTGGGCGTTACGGATTTTCTCGTAATCGAACAGCGTGACGTCGAAACCGGCGTGGCGCATCACGCAGGGCATGTGCAGCATCAGGTTGCTCGAACTGCCGGTGGCGTTGTGGATGCGCACCGCGTTGCCGTAGTTGTGCTTGAGAATCTCGCAAACTGCGTATTCCGGCTTGTTGATCATGCGGAACAGCTGGTCGACGTTGCGGGCGACCAAGGCGGTCGGGGCTTCGTCGACCAGCAGTTCAGAACCTTCCGGCACGAAGCCCAGCGCCGAGACCAGCGTCCGCGATGAGTTGCCGGTGCCGTTGAAGGCGCAGATGCCGCCCTTGTCGTCGCAGGTAGCGGCGGCCAGTTCGTTGAGGATTGCGTCGGCGGCGGGCTGGTCGATCAGATGTTGTTCGACGGCGCGGGTGAGCATGCCGAGGAACGCCTCGTCCGACGAGCATTGCAGGATGTAGTGACAGTTCTCCTCGATGTCGTCGGCGAGTTGCGGGTCGCCGGCGGCACGGGCCGCGTCCTGGATATCCTGCAGTTTCTTGCGCGTGTTTTTCGGAATACTGCCGCCCTTGAGCACGTGCGCCGGAACGAACACCGCCCAGGCCGGGGCAGTGCCACGCTCGGGTTCGCGGCGAGCGCGATCGGCGGCGGCAAGGCCGGAGAGGATGCCGGTCGGCGTCTTGTCGCAGCCCGAGATTACGTAGGCCGCGTGGTAGCTGTGTCCCTCGAAGTTGATGTTCACCGCCATCGCCGTGTGGTTGCGCGAGGCCAGCGAGTAGCTTTGTCCGATGTTGCTCTGTGCGGTGCCGTCGCAGATGACCGGGATGCCGAAGGTGAACGGTACGCCGCCGTTCTGCCAGATACGCGCCGCCGCGCGCAGCGTGTGTTCATGGTCGAAGAGATGGGCGGGGTGATCAGCCGATCCCTGGATGATGCAGATGCGGGGCCGGTTCGCCACCAGGCGCTCGACGATCGCCGTTTGCGAGATGTCTCCCAGGCCGAGATAGTCGGCCTCGTCCTGCAGGAAATCGTGTGCGCGCTTCAACAACGCCTGGACCGTGCAGGGCTCATTGGCCAGTCCCTGGATGCAGGCACGATAAGGGTTGAGTGTCTCTTTGACGAATAGGTCGGCAAATTCGGGGTTGATGGGGGCGGTGGGGGTCATGTGTGCTCCATTCGCAGAGTGGCGGCGCGCCGGAATCGGACGCTGATTGGGCGCTGATTGTAGCGGTTAACGAAGTTCATTGTAATACAGTGTTTGTTGTTTGTACTACAATTGTGTTGACTTTGTCCCATAGGTGGTGACAGACTTGAAAAAACAAAAACATGGCTGATCGAGAGAGGGATTGCGACGGATATGACCAAGACGGATCGACTGACACGCCTGTTCGGCAAGCAGATTGCCCAAGGCGAGTTCGCCCCGGGGTCGGCGCTCCCTTCGGAAAGCGAGTTGTGCGAGCGTTTCGACACCTCGCGCAACGTCGTGCGCGAGGTCATCAAGGTGTTGTCGACCAAGCGCCTTATTGATGCGCAGCGCCATCGCGGTCTGTTCGTCATGGCCTCCGAGCACTGGAACTATCTCGACGCCGACGTGCTGGAGTGGGTGCTTGAGAAAGGGGCGAATCCCTCGCTGGTACGTTCATTGATCGAAGTGCGCAGCCTGATCGAGCCGACCATCTCGCGCTGGGCCGCGGAGCGGGCGACCGCCGTGGACCTGGTGGAGATTGAAGCGAATTTCAATCAGATGGCGGCCAACCTGAAAAACCTGCCGGTCTTTCATGAGGCGGACATCCGGTTTCATCACGCGGTACTGGTTGCCTCTCGCAATCTGGTCATCCAGCAGTTGAGCGACGCGGTCGGAGCGTTACAGCGGGCGATTTTCGACATTACGTTCCAGACGGGGCCCGAGCACATGGAGCTCACCATCAAGGAACATCACGATCTTTTTGACGCTATCCGGCGCAAGAATCCGGAAGCGGCGGAGGAAGCCTCCCGACGCATGGTGACCCGCACGGCCAGCCGGGCGATTGCCGGTCTCGAGAGGGCAGAAGGAGCTGGTAGCTGATTTTCGTTGGTCCAGTGATTTGTTTATTCATTACGAGGAGTCACAGATGAAAGCATTTGCATTGAAGAAGCTGTTGGTGGTGGGTGCGTTGGGCATGTTGTCGGCGGGCGGTGCGCTTGCTGCGATCAGCGGCAAGGTGGGTCACGCGATGCCGGAATCGCACCCGCAAGCGGCG
>JARFTZ010000005.1 GCA_029289235.1 Gammaproteobacteria bacterium | reverse complement strand
GACCATGAATACGTTGCCGGCGCGGAGTTCTTGAGCAGTTTTCATAGGAGAGTGGGGTTCCGGTTGTGGCGGTAAAAAATTTAGCCGCGCATTATAGCCTGGATCGACAAAATTGCACCAATTTTGCACACAAATCCTGCTGTTTTATCAGTTCTTTTTGCCATTCCAGCGCGTGCCGCTGCAACTCGGCCAGGTGACCCAGGCAGGTCTCCCAAAGGGCTGTGGTCATCGTTCCGCTCCCGTTCCAGGCCCGGAAAAACTGGCGCAGAGGAATTGTTGCGGTTTCCGGCAGGCCGGCGCAGTAACGACCGAGAAAGGCATCGAGCTTGATGTGGTGCGTGTCTTCGTCCTGCGGGTAGATATGCCAGATCATTGGTTTGGCGGCCCACTGCGCGCGCACAAAGGAATCCTCTCCGCGCACGAAGTTGAGGTCGCAGGACCAGAGCAGTTCGTCGTAATCGGTCTGCGGGACGAAGGGTGTGATGTGCAGAGCCAGACGTCCCTTGCGTACGGTGTCGCCAACGCTCAAAGGGCGTCCGGCAAAGCGCTCCAGATCGCCGCGGTTGCGGGTCAGCGAGGCGAGGCAGGTGATCGGCCGGGCCCCCATCGTCCAGGCCTCCAGAAGCGGAATCAGCGAGAGGTTCTGGTAGCTGAACAACGAAATGCGCAGCAGCGCGTCGTCCGCCGTGGGGATTCCCAAGCGTTCAAGAAACTGGTTTCTCGCTTCGGGATCGTTGAGAAAATCGACGCGGCGGCGTTCAAGATCGCTCTCGCGCAACAGGCCGCCGGTCTTTTCCGAAAACCCCGGGAAGAAGAAATGTTTAGTCAGCGGCAGGCGCGGATGTGGCGACGGCAGGCCATGACACCCGTCGACCCAGTCTTCCGCCGAGAGGTAGTCGAGATTGATCCACACCGGCTTCGGCGTGCGCGTGGCCATTGCCGCTTCGAAACACTCGGGGAGGCGGCAGGCAAAAGCTTCGATCACCACATCATGCGGGATCACGCCCGCGAAGTCGCCGGACCACGGCCGGATCTCGACGCCGGCCACCCGTTGCGTTGCGGCAACGTCGCGAATTTCCGGACACAGGGGTTTGAAGGAAGCCAGGTCATCCACCCACAGGCGCACAGCGAAACCGTGCTCGACTGCGAGTTGCCGGGCGAGGCGCCAGCACACGCCAATGTCGCCGAAGTTGTCGATGACGTTGCAGAAAATGTCGAAGGAAAGTGGGGTGCTGGAGTCCATGGAGGGTGTGTTGCCGCGTGTTACCATCGGGCGTCACATCGTACCGCCTCCCGTTCATGGACGAAACCTTCGATCCCAAAGTCCTGCTTGCGACACTGACCGAGTTGCCCGGGGTTTACCGGATGATCGACGCGCAGGGCAAGGTGCTCTACGTCGGCAAGGCGAAGAATCTCAAGAAGCGCGTCGCCTCCTATTTCCGCGATAATCATCCGAGCCCGCGCATCGCCCTGATGGTGGCGCAGATCGCCAGGGTCGAGACGACCGTCACGCGCTCGGAAGCGGAAGCGCTGCTGCTTGAGAACAACCTGATCAAGAGCCTGTCGCCGCGCTACAACATTCTTTTCCGCGACGACAAGTCGTATCCGTACATTGTTCTCAGTCACGACCGCTATCCGCGGCTGGCCTTCTATCGCGGGACAACCGACCGCAACGCCGACTACTTCGGGCCGTATCCGTCGTCGACAGCGGTCCGCGACAGCGTCAACCTGTTGCAGCGGATGTTCCGCCTGCGCACCTGCGAGAACTCTGTGTTCAGCAACCGCTCGCGCCCCTGCCTGCTGTACCAGATCAAGCGCTGCTCCGGTCCCTGCGTCGATTTGATCGAACCGGAAGCCTATGCGCAGGACGTCCAGATGGCGTCGATGTTCCTGCAAGGGCGTCAGCAGGAAATCATCGAGCGGCTTGGCGAAGCCATGGACCTGGCTGCGCAGAATCTGGCGTTTGAACAGGCAGCGGTGTATCGCGACCAGATTCAGTCATTGCGGCGCGTGCAGGACCGGCAGTACGTCGAAAGCACGCGCGGCGAGGATGTCGACGTCGTCGTGGCGGTGGAAGAGGGCGGCATGCTCTGCGTCAATCTGGCCATGGTGCGCGGCGGCCGGCATCTCGGCGACAAGCCGCAGTTCCCGAGCAATGCCGGCGACAGCACCCCGGCCGAGGTGCTGGCGGCATTCCTCTGCCAGCATTACCTGACGCACCCGGTTCCGGCGCGTGTATTCGTCAATCTTGCCGGACTGGACGGCGAGGTCTCGGAAACGCTGGAGGAACTCGCCGGCAGGCCGGTACCGGTAATCGAGCCCCGCCTGACCATGCACAAGGTCTGGGTCGACATGGCCGAGCAGAACGGCCGCCTGGCCATCGTCGCCCGGCGCAGCCAGATCGCCCGCCAGGAAACCCGGCTTGAAGCGCTGCAGACCGTGCTGAACCTCGAAAACGACGATACGCAGGAGTTCCGCATCGAGTGTTTCGACATCAGCCACACGCAAGGCGAGTCGACCGTGGCATCGTGTGTCGTCTATCAGGGCAACGGGATGCGCAAGTCGGAGTATCGCCGCTTCAACATTCGCGACGTGCAGGCCGGCGACGATTACGCCGCAATGCGGCAGGCCGTGCAGCGGCGTTACGAGAAGGTCAGCAGTGGTGAAAGCCTTGCGCCCTCGCTGATCCTCATCGATGGCGGCAAAGGGCAGGTCGGTGCCGCCGCGTCGGTGCTGGAGGAACTGGGACTGTCCCACCTGCCGATGCTCGGTGTAGCCAAGGGGGAGGGGCGCAAACCGGGACTCGAAACATTGATCTTCCCGGACGGGCGCGAACCGGTACAATTGCCGGCGGAACATCCTGCATTGCACTTGATCCAGGAGATCCGCGACGAAGCCCACCGTTTCGCCGTCTCGGGGCACCGGCTGCAGCGTGGAAAAAGCCGGAAAACCTCGCGGCTCGACGACATCGACGGCATCGGTCCGAAACGGCGCAAGGCGCTCATTGCACGGTTCGGCGGATTGCAGGGGATTGTCGGTGCGGGAATCGACCAGTTAAGCGCCGTTCCCGGCATCAGCCGGGAACTGGCTGAAAAAATCTACGCGGCTTTGCACTGATGCCAATCAACATACCCATTCTATTGACCTGGTTGCGGATCGTCCTGATTCCGGCCCTCGTTGGTCTTTATTATTTGCCCTCTGCCTGGAGCGTTCCGGGTGGCCGCGATCTGGTGGCGACCGTCGTTTTCGTGATCGCCGCCTGGACCGACTGGCTCGACGGCTATCTCGCCCGGCGCTGGAAGGAAACCTCCGCGTTCGGCGCCTTTCTCGATCCGGTGGCGGACAAGTTGATGGTCGCGGCGGCGCTGATCATCCTCGTCTACCTCGGCCGGGTCGGAGCGCTGATCGCAGTCATCATCATCGGACGCGAAATCACGATTTCCGCCTTGCGCGAGTGGATGGCACAGATCGGCGCGCACAAGAGCGTGGCCGTCTCGATGATCGGAAAGGTCAAGACGGCGGCCCAGATGAGCGCCATTCCGCTGCTGTTGTACTACGAACCGATCGCGGGGTTCAACGTTCAACTTGCGGGAACCGTGCTGATCTACGTCGCCGCCGTATTGACGCTCTGGTCGATGGTTTTTTATATGCGCATGGCGTGGCCGTACCTCGTTGCCCAGGACGGAAAAGCGCTGGTCGACTCGGCTGCAGGCCAGAAAAATGAAGCAAAACGTTGACACGGCGTTTTGAGACTATATAATGCGCACTCGCTTTTGCGGGAATAGCTCAGTTGGTAGAGCGCAACCTTGCCAAGGTTGAGGTCGCGAGTTCGAGACTCGTTTCCCGCTCCAGGTTATTGAAAAAAGCCTTTTGGCTTTTTTTGTTTGTAGAAAGCCATCGGAAGATGGTCGTGGCGCGATAGCAAAGCGGTTATGCACCGGATTGCAAATCCGTGTAGGTCGGTTCGACTCCGGCTCGCGCCTCCAAAGGTTTTTGCGGGAATAGCTCAGTTGGTAGAGCGCAACCTTGCCAAGGTTGAGGTCGCGAGTTCGAGACTCGTTTCCCGCTCCAGACAAAAGGGAAAATGCTGATGCATTTTCCCTTTTTCGCTTCCGTGAGGCGATTCCGCTCAAGGTATAATCGCCGCCTCTGCCCGGATGGTGAAATTGGTAGACACAAGAGACTTAAAATCTCTCGGCCTCACGGCTGTACCGGTTCGATTCCGGTTCCGGGCACCAGGAAATCAACTCCAGCACGATCGTCGCGGCATGAGTCTGGACAGCGAGGTCGTTCTTCGATTGATGGCGAGCGAAAGGGGAGTCCAGTGGTGGCGCGAGTCTCGTTAGCATTCCGTGAAGCGTTTGCGGCGGCGAAAGTTGGAGAACTCAACTTCCCGACCAGCCTGGAAGCCAGCCGGCGCGTGTTGAAGGCGGTCGAGAATCCGGATATCGGGCTGGCCACGCTGGCCAAGATCGTCGTTTCCGAGCCGCTGTTATCGGCCAAGGTCATCCGCTTGGCAAATTCGGTGGCGCTCAACCCGTCCAACCAGATCATCCGTGACGTGCGCCTGGCGGTCGTGCGCGTGGGCATGGATCCGATCAAGGCGCTGGCCATGGTGCTGATCATGAACCAGTTGCGCCAGTCGCAGCGGCACAGCGGCACACGCAACCTGTCCAGCCGTCTCTGGGAACGCAGCGTCAACGTCGCCGCCCTGGCCTACGTGATCGCCAAGAAAATGACTTCGCTGAACCCGGACGAGGCGATGTTCGCCGGCATCGTGCACGATCTCGGGCGTTTCTATCTTCTTTCACAGGCCGTCGATTACCCCGAGTTGCTGGAAAATCAGCCGGCTCTCGCAGAGACGGTCAACGATCTCGCCGAGCGGGCTACGCGTCTGGTGCTCGGCGAGTTGAATTTGCCGGCGTCGGTCGTCGAGGCCGTGCTGGCTTCCCGCCAGTACGGGAAAACGATGCCGCCATCGACGCTCAGCGACGTGCTGTTCATCGCCCGGGCGCTTTCGCCGCGTCAAGACCCGTTCAGCGAACTCGATCCACGGGGTGTGCCGATCGCCAACACCGTGACGGCCCTTGGACTTGACCAGAGTACCGTCGCCGAGGTCATCGCCGCCTCGGGCGACGAAATCTACTCCATCGCTGTTGCGCTCGAATCGTGAAATCCTCCCTGGCGATACTCGTTTGTACGGTGATGGCGCTTTTCGGTTGCGGCGCGGAGACTGCCGGCACCGCCGCCGTTGTCGGCAAAATGCAGGCGGATCGGAGCGGCGAGGCCAGACAGTCGCTGGATTCGGTCAAGGCCGGACTGGATACCGCCGAAAAGGAATCGCAGGAACGGCTTCGGCAGGCCGAAGCCGCGAAATAATCAGGTATCCGTGTAGTTCGGCCCTTCGCCGCCTTGAGGCGGTATCCAGTCGATGTTCTGGGTCGGATCCTTGATGTCACAAGCCTTGCAATGGAGGCAGTTGCTCGCGTTGATCTGCAAGCGCGGCTGACCGTTGGCTTCGATCACGATCTCGAATACCCCTGCCGGGCAGTAGCGTTGCTCGGGCGAGTCGTAGTCCCTGAGATTCACCTCGATCGGGATTTCCTCGCCATGCAGGCGCAGGTGGCACGGCTGGTCTTCCTCATGCGCGGTGCTCGACAGATAAACCGAGGACGGGCGGTCGAAGGTCATGACGCCGTCAGGAGCCGGGTAGGCGATCAGACGGCTGTCAGCCGCTTTTCTCAGCGTCAGGCAGTCGGCGGGAGGAGGCGACGGTGTCCATGGGGCCTTGCCGCGGAACAGGTGTTGTTCGATGGCGAACAGCGCGCCGCCGACGGCGACGCCTTTGTCCAGCCAGGATTTGAAATTGCGAGCGCGGAACAACTCGTCGTACAGCGCGCTGTTGCGGAACGCATGAGGGTAGTCGGTCAGTTCGTCATGGCGCCGGCCCGTGCCCAGCGCCGCGACGCACGCTTCGGCGGCCAGCATTCCGGAGAGGATGGCGCCGTGGGAACCTTTCGTCCGCGCCGCGTTGAGAAAGCCCGCGTCGTCGCCGATCAGTGCACCGCCCCGGAAAACAAGCCGTGGCAAGGAGCCCAGTCCCCCGGAGGTGATCGTGCGGGCGCCGTAGGCGATCCGCTTGCCGCCTTCCAGATGACCGCGCAGCGCGGGATGCGTCTTGAAACGCTGAAATTCGCCGAACGGCGAGAGGTACGGGTTGGTGTAGCCCAGGCCGGTAACGAAACCGACGGAGATCTGATGGTTGGCCTGATGGTATAGAAAGCCGCCGCCGTAGGTGTGTCCGTCGAGCGGCCAGCCAGCGGTGTGGACGATGCATCCCGGACGATGGCGGTCGGCGGGGATTTCCCACACCTCCTTGATGCCCAGGCCGAACAGTTGCGGAGCGGCTGTTGCGCGCAGATCGAAACGCTTTTCGAGTTGCTTGCCCAGGTGGCCGCGCGACCCTTCGGCAAAGAGGGTGTAGTGCGCGAGCAATTCCATCCCCGGCTGGAAGGCCGGTCCGGGATCGCCATTGCGCAAACGGCCGACGTCGCCCGTGGCCACCCCGATGACTGCGCCTTCGTTGTTGTAGAGGACTTCGGTGCCGGCGAAGCCTGGATAGATCTCGACGCCGAGCGCTTCTGCCGTCTGACCGAGCCAGCGGCACAGGTTGGACAGGCTGAGAACGAAATTGCCGTCATTGTGAAAGCACGCGGGCAGCAGCCAACCGGGGAACTCCGATGCGCCGTTCTTGTGGAGGAAAAGAAAATGTTCCTCGCAGACCGGGAGCACGCCCGGCACCTGTTCCCGCCAGTCCGGCGACAGGGCGTCGAGTGCGCCCGGATCCATGATCGTTCCGGAGAGGATGTGCCCACCGATCTCAGCGCTTTTCTCGATCAGGCAGACGCTGACATCGCTGGCGACCTGCTTGATCCGGATCGCCGCGGCAAGCCCGGCCGGGCCGCCTCCGACGATCAATACGTCGTAGCTCATCGATTCGCGGGTCATGGGCGGAGGCAATTCCTACAGGAACAGGGAAGAGCGGAATCGTAGGAGGTTCGCCGTTCGGGCGTCAACCGGCCTACAGCGCACCTTTTGGCGCAGCGATCCGGTGAGCGCAATAGGCCAACTCAAGCTCGAAGCAGCTCTCCGCGACCAAAGCCGGGTCGAAATGGATCTGGTGCGTATCATCAGGCGGGCATTTGATCCTCTCGAAATGGTAACGCCCGGGACAGTGATTTCGACCCGGTCGACTGTCAGGCGCCTTTTCCTTGAGACAACCGCAAGGCGTTGCCGACTACGCTGACGGAGGAAAAGCTCATGGCCAGTGCTGCAATGAGGGGTGAGAGAACCAGCCCGAAGGCAGGGTAGAGGAGGCCGGCGGCAATGGGCACGCCGAGCGCGTTGTAGAGGAAGGCGAAGAGCAGGTTCTGGCGCATGTTGCGCACCGTTGCTACGGACAGTTCCCGCGCACGGGCGATGCCGCGCAGGTCGCCCTTCACCAGTGTCAGTTGGGCGCTGTTCATAGCCACGTCGGTACCCGTGCCCATGGCGATGCCGACGTCGGCACGCGCCAGGGCCGGGGCGTCGTTGATGCCGTCGCCGGCCATGGCCACGACGCGGCCTTCCTGCTGGAATTTTGCGACGAGCGCCAGTTTGTCGGCTGGTTTTACTTCGCCGTGCACCTCGTCGATCCCCAGTTGCTGTCCGACGGTACGTGCGGTGGCGAGTCCGTCGCCGGTGGCCATGACCACGTGCAGGCCGGCGGCGCGCAACGCGGTCAGGGCTTCCAGCGTGCTCGACTTGATCGGGTCGGAGACGATCAGCGCGCCGAGCAGGCGGCCGTCGGCGGCCAGATGAACAACGCTGGCGCCGCGTCGGCGTGCTGTGTCGGCAGCTTCCAGTTCCGGCACGGCGCCGAGCGAGACGCCCTCCTGCGCCATCAGGGCGGCGTTGCCAAGCACCAGCCGCCGGCCGGCAACGATGCCATGCACGCCGATGCCAGTGGCCGAGCCGAACTGGTCGGGCTTGTCGAGCATCAATCCGCGTTCCCGCGCAGCGCGCACGATCGCGTCGGCGAGCGGGTGTTCGCTACCCTGATCGAGGCTGGCCGCGAGGCGCAGCACTTCGTCTTCCGTTGTGCCGGGCAGCGCGATGGCGCCCTCGAAGGCCGGGCGCCCCTCGGTCAGCGTGCCGGTCTTGTCGACGATCAACGTGTCGACTCGGCGCAGATGCTCGATCGCCGCCGCGTCGCGGAACAGGATGCCCTGCGTCGCCGCCCGGCCGGTAGCGACCATGATCGACATCGGCGTGGCCAGCCCGAGCGCGCACGGGCAGGCGATGATCAGCACGGAGACGCCGCTGATCAGCCCGAACACCCAGCCGCGTTCGCCGCCGAACAGTCCCCAGGCCACGAAGCTGCCGACGGCGATGGCGACGACGGCCAGCACGAAATAGCCCGCCACCACGTCGGCCAGGCGCTGCATCGGCGCCTTGGAGCGTTGCGCCTGCGCGACCATCTGCACGATCTGGGCGAGCACAGTCTTCGCGCCGACCTTCTCCGAACGGATGACGAGGCTGCCCGAGGTGTTCAGCGTGGCGCCGATCACCTTGTCCGCCGCCTGTTTGGTGACCGGCAGCGGTTCGCCGGTGAGCATCGATTCATCGATGGCGCTGACGCCCTCGACCACCGCGCCGTCGACCGGCACCTTCTCGCCGGGCCGCACGCGCAGCAAGTCGCCGACATGCACGTGGGCGAGCGGGATGTCCTCTTCGGTGCCGCCCGGGTTGATGCGGCGCGCCGTCTTCGGCGCCAGGCCGAGCAGCGACTTGATAGCCGCCGAAGTCTGCGAGCGCGCGCGCAATTCGAGCATCTGGCCGAGCAGGGTCAGCGAGATGATGACCGCGGTCGCCTCGTAATAGACGCCGATGCGGCCGTGCGCCATGAAGGACGCGGGGAACAGGCTTGGCGCCAGCGTGGCTACGACGCTGTAGAGAAAGGCCGCGCCGGTGCCGAGAGCGATCAGCGTCCACATGTTGGGGTTGCGCCGGACGACGGATTGCCAGCCGCGCACGAAGAACGGCCATCCGGCCCAGAGCACGACGGGCAGCGTCAGCAGCAGTTCGGCCCAACTGCGCGCCGCGACCGGCAGCCAGCCGAGCAGGTGGCCGGCCATCGCGAGGAAAACAACGACGACGGTCAACGGCAGGCTGCCCCAGAAGCGGCGCTTGAAGTCTTGGTACTCGCTGTTGTCGTCGTCGCTCGTCAGTTCGGGCAGGACGGGTTCCAGCGCCATGCCGCACTTCGGGCAGCTTCCCGGGCCGCGCTGGCGAATTTCGGGGTGCATCGGGCAAGTGTATTCGGCGGTGGGGTCGGGCGTTTCCGCTGGTGCCGGAGCGAGGTAGCGTTCCGGTTCGGCGTCGAATTTCGTCTTGCACTTGCCGCTGCAGAACAGGTAATGCGTTCCGTGGTAGTCGGAAGCAAAACCCTTGTCGGCGGCTACCGTCATGCCGCACACCGGGTCGATGGCGGCGCGTTTCATGGTGCTTGCCTGCTCGCGCCTTTCCCGCCGAAGCGGGGGAAGAAAGCGGGTGTCCGGCGCTGGTAGTCGCGGTACGCGTCGCCGAAGCGGGCCAATACCTCCGCTTCCTCATGCCGTGCCAGGCGCGCGTAGGCGACGAGCAGGACAGGAAACATTGCGAGCGTGACGAGCGTTGGCCATTGCAGCAGGAAACCGAACATGATCAGCACGAAGGCGGCGTATTGCGGATGGCGGATGACCGCGTAGGGACCCGTCATCGCCAGACGGCTTTCACGCTGGGCGTGGTAAAGGACGTGCCAGGCCTTGGCCAGTAGCCAGAAGCCGCCGAAGATAAAGATGCTGCTGAGCACGTGGAACGGCCCGAAATGCGGATTGGTGCGCCAGCCGAACATCACTTCGAGCAAGTGTCCGGCGTCGTGGGCCAGGAAGTCGACACCAGGAAACTTCTGCGCCAGCCAGCCCGAGAGCAGGTAGAGCGTCAGCGGGAAGCCGTACATTTCCGTGAACAGCGCGACGACGAACGCCGAATACATGCCGAACGAACGCCAGTCGCGTCGGCTGTGCGGCTTGTAGAAGCTGAAGGCGAACAGGATGAACAGCACCGAGTTGAGCAGCACCAAACCCCACAAGCCGTAGGCAGGCGATTGCGTGCTCATGGCTGTCCTGGGTTGCTCTTGTCCGGTGGCGTTTTGCCGTGTGCATGACCGTGGTGCATGAACAGGTGCATCAACGGACAAGCGAGCAGCAGCAGGTAGGGCAGAGCGCCGAGCAGGTGGGCACGGTGTTCCGTCCAGAGGTAGAAACCGGCGATGACGGCGAAAACGATCCAGACGAGCTTGTTGCGCAACGGCATGCCATCGTTTCCTTCGTCCCGGTGCGAGTGATCGTGTGTCTCATGCATTTCAATCTCTCCGATGGCGACCGGCCTCGCCGGTCGATGTTCAGTGCTGGCCGACTTACTTGGCCGGCGGCATACCCTGCTGTTCCAGCATCATCTGCATCATGTCCATGCGCTTTTCCATCTGCTGCATGCGCTCCATCATGTCGCCCGGGCCCATCATCATTCCTGCACCGGGCCCATCATCATTCCTGCACCGGGTCCCATCATCATTCCTGCACCGGGTCCCATCATCGGGCAGCCGCCGGCCATGCCGCCGGCGAGCATCATGTTCTCGCGCATGGTCTGCATGTGTTCGCCGAGCAGGCGGTTGCGTTCCGCTTCGTTCTTCTCCTTGGCGATGCGCTTCAACTGGGCATCCATCTTCTTGACGTTGGCCTGCATCTGCTGCACCGGCTGAGCGGCGGCTGGCGGTTTGGCCGCAGGCGTGGCGGGAGCTTGCGTGGTGGGTACGGCGTCCGTCTTCTGCTCGGGATGGTGGGCCTCCTCGGCAACGGCGGGCAGGGCCAGCAGCAGCGAGGCGGCGATGGCGGTCAGGGTGTTTCTCATGGCGTCTTTTCCTGGTCGGCGACGTGTTTCGTATGTACATGCACAGTCTAAACAACCGTGCTGTCGCACGAATGACGCGGAGATTACATTCCTGAAAGCTTGGATCCTTGGGTCGGACGGCGACGCCGTGAAGCTCACTCCAGGCTCATGCGGATGATCGGGCAGGGCATGTCCTCGCCGCCGCATTCGCATTCGTGCACGAGTTGACGCAACGCATCGGCCATCTTGCCGAGGCGCGTGATGCGCAGTTCGATGTCCTGGATCTTCTCGCTGGCGAGTTGGCGGGCGACATGGTGATCGCGGTTGTCGTTGAGCGACAACAGGTCGGCGACTTCTTCAAGTGTGAAGCCGACGGTCTGCGCGCGCTTGATGAAGCGCAGGCGGTCGACATGGTCGTCGCTGTAACGCCGGATTCCGTCCGCCTCCGAGGGAGTTTCCAGGAGCCCCCGCCGTTGGTAGTAGCGCACCGTCTCCACGCCCACCTCGGCAGCTTTGGCGAGCTTGCCGATGCTCAGATTGGTTTCCATCAAAAACCCCTTGACTCCGTACTATGGTACGGAGTTTAGACTGGTTCGCATCGTGAATCCATAGGAGTGGAGATGATCATGAAGACTTTGCAGAATGTGCTCGAAACGATCGACCTGGCGATCGAAGGAATGACCTGTGCCGCTTGCGCGGCGCGCCTCGAGAAACAGCTCAACCGGCTTCCCGGCGTCGAGGCGGTGGTGAATTTCGCGGCCGAGCGCGCGCGCATCCGCTACCCGGCGGATACCGTCGACGCCAAACGACTGATGGCTGCCGTAGCCAAAACCGGTTTTACCGCCAGCGTTGCCCGCGACGATACGCGCGCAGACGAAAAAGCGCGCAAGCTCGCCGCGTATCGCCACGAACTGGTCCAGTTCTGGGTTTCGGCGGCGCTGACGCTGCCGCTGGTCGCCCAGATGCTGTTCATGTTCGGCACCGAGGCGCATGCGGATATCGTCCCGCGCTGGCTGCAGCTGGCGCTGGCGACGCCCGTGCAACTGTGGATCGGCTGGCGCTTCTACCGCGGAGCCTGGAACGCGCTGCGCAACCGGGCCGGCAACATGGACGTGCTCGTCGCGTTGGGCACCACCATGGCCTGGGGGTACAGCGTGGCGGTGACGTTGGGTGGCTGGGCGCACCAGCATGTGTACTTCGAGGCCTCGGCGACGGTCATCACGCTGGTGCTGCTCGGCAAGCTGCTGGAGGCGCGGGCCAAGGCGCGCACATCGGCGGCGATCGAGGCGCTGGTGCGCCTGCAGCCGCAGACGGCGCGGCTTGAGCGCGACGGGCAACTGGTCGACGTGCCGGTAGCGCAACTCATTCCCGGCGACGTCTTCGTCGTCCGCCCCGGCGAGGCAATGCCGGTCGACGGCGACGTGCTCGACGGCACGTCCAACGCCAACGAGGCGATGCTCACCGGAGAAGCCATGCCGGTGGCCAAGGCGCCCGGCAGCCGGGTTTTCGCCGCCACGGTCAATGGTGAAGGGTTGCTGCGCTGCCGCGCGACTGGCGTCGGTGCACATACGCTGCTGGCCGGTATCATTCGTCTCGTCGAAGAGGCGCAGGGCTCCAAGGCGCCGGTGCAGCGGCTTGCTGACCGGGTTTCCGCCGTCTTCGTTCCGGTCGTGCTAGCGATCGCGTGTGCGACCTTCATCGGTTGGTGGTTCGTCAGCGGCGACTTCAGCGCAGCCATGGCGAACGCAGTGGCCGTGCTGGTCATCGCGTGTCCCTGCGCGCTTGGACTGGCGACACCGACGGCGATCATGGTCGGCACAGGACAGGGCGCCCGTGCCGGGGTGCTGATCCGCAACGCCGAGGCACTGGAACTGGCGGAAAAGATCGGGGTGCTGGCGGTGGACAAGACCGGCACGCTGACCGAAGGCCGGCCGCTGGTGACCGAGGTGGCAGGGGCTGATGGCAGGCGTTTGCTGAAGTTGGCGGCCAGCCTGGAACAAGGCTCGAATCATCCGCTCGCGGCGGCCATCGTGGCGCGGGCCAAGGACGAAGGCATCGAACTCGACGTTCCGCAGAACATGGAGGCGGTCGTCGGTCGGGGCGTGCGCGGCGACGTCGGCAGCCAGCAGGTACGCGTCGGTTCGCCCGCCTGGTTCGCGCTGGAAGGGCTCGCCGTTCCGCCCGAGGCAGCCATGTTGCAGCAGCAGGGGCGCAGCGTCGTCGCGGTCGCCGTCGGCGACGAGGTGCTCGGTTTGATCGGCGTCGCCGATCCCTTGCGCGCGAGTTCCCGGCGCGCCGTCGAGCGCTTGCAGCGACTGGGCGTCGAGGTGGTCATGCTCACCGGGGACAATGCCGGCACTGCCGCGGCAATCGCCCGCGAGGCGGGCATCAAGCGCTACGAGGCCGAGGTGTTGCCGGGTGACAAGGCGGCCGCAGTGAACCATCTCAAGACCGGCAACGGGCGCAGGCGCATCGGCATGGCCGGCGACGGGATCAACGATGCACCGGCGCTGGCCGCGGCTGACGTCAGCTTCGCCATGGGCGCGGGTTCGGACGTGGCGATGCAGGCGGCGGACGTGACCCTGATGCGTGACGACCTCAACGGGGTGGCCGATGCCATCTCGCTGTCCCGCGCCACGCTGGCGAAGATTCGCCAGAACCTGTTCTTCGCCTTCATCTACAACGTGCTCGGAATCCCTCTGGCGGTATTCGGCCTGCTCAACCCGGTGGTTGCGGGCGCGGCGATGGCGGCGAGTTCGGTGTCGGTAGTCGGCAGTTCGTTACTTCTCAAAAACTGGAAACCAGGAAAGGAATAGCAATGGAAACAACCCTCATCAAGATCGGCGGGATGTCCTGCGGCGGTTGCGTGAAGAGCATCACCGGCGTGCTCGTTGCGTTGCCCGGCGTGGTCAGGGCGGACGTTTCGCTCGAACCGGCGCAGGCCGTGGTGGAGTTCGACCCGGCGCGAGTGGCACGCGTCGCGCTGGTCGAAGCCATCAACGAGGCAGGCTTCGATGCGGCTTGAAGGGAGGCCGCTGTTCGCCGCCTCCCGACCTGACCGGCGTGCTGCCTTTTACTGCCCCACCTCGCGCTTCAAGTGCCATTGCTTCACCAGCGCGTAGAGCGCGGGGATCACCACCAGTGTCAGGATCGTCGATGAGACCATGCCGCCGACCATTGGCGCCGCAATCCGGCGCATCACCTCCGAACCAGTGCCGGCGACCCACATGATCGGGAGCAGGCCGGCCATCGTCGAGACGACGGTCATCATCTTCGGCCGCACGCGCTCCACGGCACCTTCCATCACTGCGCCGTAGAGGTCGGCGACGCTCGGCTCACGGCCTTCGATACGGCGT
>JARFTZ010000004.1 GCA_029289235.1 Gammaproteobacteria bacterium | reverse complement strand
TCGTGCGGCTGCTGGTGCTGTGCCTGACCCTGCCGCTGTTCCTGATGGCCGCCTTCGTCGGGCTGGTGGACGGGCTGGTGCGCCGGGACATCCGCCGCTTCGGCGCGGGACGCGAGTCGGGGTTCATCTATCACCGCGCCAGGGCCAGCCTGATCCCGCTGGCCGTGCTGCCGTGGGTGACTTACCTGGCATTGCCGGTCAGCGTGAACCCGCTGCTGATCCTGTTGCCCAGTGCCGCATTGCTCGGCGTGGCGGTGTGCATTGCGGCGGCGACGTTCAAGAAGTATCTCTAAATGGTCTGATCCAATGCGTCTCCAGCAGTCAGCAATGGGCATGCTGGCCATGCTTGTGAGAGCGTCGCCATATCTGTGATGGCACGTCTCAGGCCTCGACCTATCGTGGGCAACGCCTGCGATAGGCCGAGCAATTCTCCATATCCAGGGCTGTCGGGCATCAAAAGCATGTAATCGAAACACCGCACCTGCCGCTCGCGAAAAACGAGCAGCGGCGGGGAATCCGGATAGTCCAAGCCCTTTGCCGCCGCAATCTCAATCTTGTGATTCCCATTGGCTTGGGAGAAGACGACCGGCCGTACCTCCTCTTCCCCCCGCAAGCCTGCAGCGTCGATGGATGTCAAGTAGACCCGCTGAGTTGCGACATCGGTCACGCGGAAGTACTGTTCCGTGATCTGAGTATTGAAATGCACCTGGGACCATCGACCACCTGCCGCTGGGACTTGCGCGAGCAGGATACGGTCAAGTACCGCCTCCCTGGGGACCGCCCTCGGTGGCCTTAACTGAGGCGCTCGCGGACCCGGGAGAGCGGCAACGGGGCGAACGATGTTGAGCGCCGCACGGTCAAGCGCCGCCTGATCGATAGGCCGAATATCTGCTTCGTGTCGTGCTATGAACGCATTCAGCGAAGACAGGTCAATCGCCTCCCGCCGCCCGCCACTGATGACGCTATAGCCTTCGAAGTTATGCCTCAGCCCGCCTGGCGTCAGATTACCTGACCCCAAGATCAGCTTTGTGCGTCCATCGGCATAGCCAAAATGCGAAATCTTGGGATGAAACAACCCGCCGGTCGTGTTCCAGAAGACCTTGGGATGAAAATGCTGATGCCGCTCTTCGAGTGCCTGCATGCGCTCCAGCGTCTGCCGGTTCGTCACCGCATCAATGCCGACGATGAGATCGATTTCTCCGCCACGCCGCATGAACTCGTGGACGACCGGATCTTCGATGAGTTGGTCCACCCCGCCACGTGTCGCAAAAGCGTACATGCCGCGCCACGTCGTGGCGTCGGCAGCCGCGCCGATGATGGCCTCGTACAGGTAGCGTGTACCCGGATCCGTGGGATCCTGCACGCAAAACTCGAACTCCATGTCCCCTCCGTCGGCCGATCTACTGTTGCCTGAATGCCTGAGCATAGGCCGGCAGCGAGTCTGGCTCCATGATGCCCCCAGTGAGACCCTCGACCAGCTTCTTGTAAGGCTGCACCTTGGGGCCGGTGGTCTTGGTGCGCGGGGGCTTCGCGAAAATCAGGATGTACTCATGCACGTTCTTGAAGAGGAAGTTCGGCGGGTAGGGATAGCTGCCGAAGATGGGGCGCTGGGCGCCGTAAGACCCCCATTTCCCGCCGGTCGCATCTTTCGACCAGATGATCTCATTGATCATAACGAAGCCGATCTGGCGCAGCAGCACGGCGAAGTCGGTCGCCAGCGGAAACGTGAGCAGGCCATGGTCGGTGTGCTGGTTGACGTTGGCGGTCACGACGCAGAGCTTTCGACCCGGTGTCAGGACCCGATAACACTCCTCGAAGACCGGACGGATACCTTCGATGAAGTCGCTGTAGCGCTCGATCGTCCCGAGGTTCCGTTTACTATCGCCGTAATCCGCCTTGTTCCAGTAGGGGGGGCTGGTGACGACAAGACCTACGCTGTCGCTCTCGACGAAATCCATCTTGCGGCTATCGCCGTTGACCACGACGAGCGGCTCGAAGTCCGCTCCATGCCCGTTGCGCAGCTTTGCGCAGTCCTTCTTGATGATCTCCGTGTAGCCGGCGTTCTGATCGACGCAGATCGCGCGGCGTCCCAGCGGGATGGCCGCCCGGGCCGTGGTTCCGGTTCCTGCGAAGGGATCCAGCACGGTTTCACCATAAAAGCTGAACAGCTTTGTGAGCCGATGCGGAATCTCAAGCGGGAACACAGCGGGATGGTCTTCATGACTCGTGTTGGCAATCGACCAGACGGTCTTGGTGTAGTCCCGCCACTCCTCCTTGGTGAGCTTGCTTTTTTCCTTGTCCTCGGCCGACGGTTTGTGGCTCATGGAATCGATCCTCTCGTTATCTTTCGGTGCCTGGCGATGTCCGCGCACGGGTCACGTCCTCGCAGAACCGTTCCAGTTCATGGGTAAATTCGGATGGCAGGCCAAGTGCTCTGACGAGTAGCGCGTCGATCTTGCTGCGAAGCGGTGACGCCACGGCCGAGAAACCGAGTGACGTCTTGCCACGATTGCGGCTGACGATGGGGCTAACTGATATCTCGTTCCAGAGCAACGCGCCCAACCGCGTCAACTCCGTTGCATGTTCAGCGCAGTCAAGCATCTCCCCGACCGGCATCGTCTCAATGACGTGCTTGGATACGTGAAAACCGTCACCGTGAACATGCCACCACCAGAACGCGAGCCGGCTGCTTAGCAACGCGAAAATCTGGAGGGCGGCCTCAGGCGATGGGCATGCGATAGCGTGCAGGGGGTTCTCAGTGATCAAGTCTTCACCGCCCAATGAATGCGACGTGGGACATAGGAAGACACTCAGGAAGTTGTAAGCGGTGGCGGCAACGAAAACCGTCTTGGCATTGCTCTCCTGCATCGCCTGTCCAAGTGTCGCGCGACCAATGTGCGGCGCGGCATGCGCAAGCGTGTATCGCAGTTCGACCAACTGCGCCAGGGCCTCGGACTGCATCGCACCTTCGAGTTTGGGAATGCCTAACCGGATGTCGGCGTTAATCGGCGTGAAATTGATGCCCGCCAGCATGCGGGCCCGGTCGCCGCCGCGCCACTTCCGCAAGGGCCCGGTCGAAATACGGACGTCAGATTCGCAGCCCTGTCGCACCCACAGCGCAATGGCGTTGCGCGTTTTCACATCCTCTCCGAAGAGCGCGTGCGGCTCACGGTCGAAGAAGGCGAATTGCCAATGCCCTGGTGTGCGCGAAAGAAGGCGCCGCAGCGCCAGGAACTGGCGGCTGGTGTTGCACGCCAAGGAAAGCGGCAGAACCATCGCGCCACCGTGCGCATCGGGCGCAGTCAGTCGCGTCATCTGCTCCACGAACAATGGGTACATATCGGAGGTCGATTTCGGCGCCGCCTGGAACGTCTCGAAGCGTTTGCTCAACGAGAGGAAATCGGCGGCCTCTCCAAAACTCGCGTAGGGCGGATTGCCGATGATGACGCGCGCGCCCTCCGCGATCTCGGGAAACACGGCCTGAAATCCGACCGAGCCGGACGGCGGTGACTCGCCCTCCACTTCAGGCAGCGTTCCCGCTTTCAATGCCGCCCTGCATGCCAGGCGTGCGATGCGTTCGGGGTCGTCATGGGGCACGGCCCTGCCTGGATCGAGCCGCAGTGTGTCCATGTGCACGAGGTTCAGGCGCAGCGCATGCCAGGCCGCGACCGGCGCAATGCCACGTGCCTCCACCGACTCGAAACTGTCGACCAGAACAACCAAGGCTGCCGCACTGACGGCCCAGGGATCGATATCCGCTCCATACAGGCATGAGCACGCGAGATCGAACGCATCGGCACCCGGATGCCGGCGTTTCAGCTCGGTCAGGACGGCCCGCAAGAATACGCCGCTTCCACACGCCGGATCGAACACCGTCAGCGGTACGGCGTCGTCGATCAGGCTCCGGACGATGCGCTCGGCCATGAAGCCCGCGACATCGGCCGGCGTGTAGAAAACCCCGTCTGCCTTCTTGCGCGCCCGCGCCGGCACCGTTTCCGGCCGAAGCATGACGCTCATACGGCTGCCTTCGCCGTGAGGATCAAGAACGTAGGGCAACAGGTCGAGCAGCGCTTTGTGATTGGCAATTTCATGTAGCAGGCCTTCGGCTTCCACACGCACGCTGTCGGGCACCAGGGAGACGAAGCCGGTCTGGGCGAGACCGCCGAGAAACCAGGACTCGGCCTCGCCCAATGTCGCGTTTTCTCGCAGACGCCCGGTGACCACGCCAGCCGTCCATGCGCCTACTGCCATCCACGCCGCCAGATCATTTGGCGAGCGCATTTGATGGGCGCCAGGCTCGACCCTGCGCCGGGCATGCAGTCGATGCCAGACGGCATCGGCTGCCTTTGCCGACACAGCATCGGCCAGCAGCGCAGCTGCCCGACGCATGGGCGCGCCGTACTGCTCTGCGACGGTTGACAGCACATGCCCTTTGCGCGGCACGGCCAGACTCACCGTTTGGTGTTCGCGCTCGGGCTGCCCGCCCGATGGCGTCTGCAAATCCAGGAGACGGTCAGGTTCGACGTACACGACGCTCACATTTCATTCCTTGCCAGCGAGCAGCGGCCACTGCTCGTTGACATACTTTTCAGAGGCATCCCGGACGACCCAAGCCACAGACACTTTCTTGTCCTTGGCAATTCGTTCCAGCGTCTCATACAGATCGCTCGGAAAACTGACCGACACCCTGACGGTCTTCGGGTCCGTTGCCTGCAATGCTTTCGTCGTCATCAGAGATCCCCCAGGCCACTACACCACATTACACCACATAGGTGCGGCGGTTGCTAGCTCAGAGCTGGGTTCGGGTACCTGTTTGGTCAAGAAAACTGGTCGGTCGATGGAACCCATTGTTTGCGGCGCTCGGCTCGCTCACGGCGCAGCATCACGACATCTTCCCATGCTGACGTGATGCCTGAACTTGCATGACTACGCTGACATTTCGCCGCTTGATGGGCCTGCTATCAGTCCTGCTCATGGCAAGCCCGGCGCCTGTGCTAGCCAGCGAGGCCATCGAACGTGAGCAGCTCGCCGCGCTCGCCCGCCAGCTCGACCTGATCGACCGCCTCGCCGAGCACGCCGCCAATTCCGCCCCGCAGGAACGCGCCCGCTATCACTTCGACTACGCCCGACTGCGTGCCGACCTGAAGCGCGTTCGCGCCGGCCTGCAGGACTACCTCGTGCCCCAGCGTGCACAGCCGCGCGATCCCGTCCCGCTGGTCGGCGATTACGTCCGCCGCGACCGCGCCGACGACGAGGAGCCGTCGCCATGACGCCCTCTGCCGATCAGGTCGCCGCCTTCCAGGCCAACGGCGGCTTTGCGCCTTCGGCCGTCTCTGCCGTGGTGCTCGCTTTCGTGTTCGCCGTGTTGCTGCTGTGGGGCGTGTGGGCCATGCGCACCGCCTACGTCGGCTGGGCCGAGCACCGCATCACCGAACGTCAGTTCCTCGCCGTCGTCGTGCGCTTCGTGGCGATGTACCTGGTGCTGACCTTC
>JARFTZ010000003.1 GCA_029289235.1 Gammaproteobacteria bacterium | reverse complement strand
CTGCTTGAACTCTTCCGGGTGATGTCGCCGGCGCCGTGTCAGCTTCTCTATCTCCATCGATCGTGTCCACCATGTTTTTAGCGGACACCATCTTCACGGTCTAAAACCTCAATTCATAGATGACTTCGCCGGGGGCTTACGTGCAAGGTAACCGTCGGGCCAACGTAAGCGCCCGGCGAGCCCACCTTGATGAGCTTCCCCCGAAATTTCGTCTTCCAGAAGAGCAGGTAGGATGACGAAAAATGGAGGAAGTTGATGTTCAAGATGCCGAAGCCGGAATTCACGCCGGAGTTCAGGGAACTGGCCGTCAAGCGGGTGAAATCCGGTCTCACGATTGGCACCGTGGCCCGGGAACTGGGGCTGGTCGAGCAAACGCTGCGCAACCGGGTGAAAGCGGCCGAGCAAGGCAAGCTCAATCCGCCGGGCGGCAAGGTCGTGGCGCCGGAGCACAGGGAACTGTCGCGCCTGCGGGTTGAGAACGCCCGGCTCAGGATGGAGTGCGAAATCCTAAAAAAAGCGACGGCGTACTTCGCGAAAGATGCGCTGTGAAGTACGCCTGGATTGACGGACAGCGGCGCACCTACATGGCACCCGCTATGAAACGAGAGCAGAGGCTATTGCCGACGCCTTCGACTACATCGAACCGTTCTACAACCGCAGGCGCAGGCACTCCACGTTGGGCTATGCCTCGCCACAACAGTTTCTGAACGACTGGATCCGGCGTCAGCATGAGAAAGAATTGGCGGCATAATGCCGCCGGGTTGGACGGTGAAAAACCGAGGGAAGCTCAGTCCGGCTATCCCTGCTTCTTTCATCTCTCGCCCCAAAAGACGAGAGTAGACCCGATTTCAGCAGAGTCCACAACCCCACGTCATAAGCCTATGATCGTCAACCACTTTTCATGCTCCGGCCCTGTGCAATAGTTCGAGGTGATCGTGTTTTCTACAAAAACATGGTAAATACCGATGGCTGTTCCATTGAACTACAGGTCAGATATCGATTGATGAGCAATGACAAAACAGAGCCTGCTGAGCTTGTTTGGCACGCTGGAGATATTGCGTACAGGGTGGTATGGCATTCGGAGGCTGGAGTTCCGCCGCCACGCCGCGTCGTGGTGGCTGACGACACGCTGACTGCTGACACGGCCTACCGGTTTGCCTGTGAGGGAACCGCAATGCTGTGGCGCGGCGACTTTCAGAATGCCCGCCAGTTGCTGCAAGCCATGGCGCGCCGTGCCGACAAAAGGATACGTGCCGGAGGAAAATCATCGGCGGATTATCCCGAGGCCTTCCACCGCAAGCGCATGGCGCAGGCGCAGCGGGCGCGGGTGCTCGGGATGCTGCTGATTCCGTTCGAGGCCGGACATGTCATCCCGCTGCGCCGGGCGCCGGACGTGCGCGAGGCGTGCGAAGCGGTCCATGGGCTGGCGGATGTGCCGTATGTTACTTCCTTGCGCGAGTTGCTCGGTCTGATTGGAGCGCACGAATGGCGTCGGCGAGGCGTGGACATTCCCGCACTGGGCGCGCGCATTCACCCGCATTACGGGGTGTTTTCGCCGGTACGGGGTGAGTACGTGGCATTGGTTGCCGACGCGCCCTTGCCGAAAGCCATTGCTGACAACAATCTGGCGTTCGATATTGGTACCGGCACCGGCGTGCTGGCAGCTGTACTCGCAAAACGCGGCATCAAGCATGTGCTGGCGACCGATCAGGACGCGCGGGCGCTGGCCTGTGCTCGTGAAAACGTTGAGCGTCTGGGGCTCGGCCGCCAGATCGAGGTACTACAGGACGATCTGTTTCCGATCGGGCAGGCGCCTTTGATTGTCTGCAATCCGCCATGGGTGCCCGGGAAACCGAGTTCGGCACTGGAATACGCCGTTTATGACCCCGAAAGCCGCATGCTGCGCGGCTTTCTTGGCGGGCTGTCTGCGCATCTTGTACCCGGCGGCGAGGGCTGGCTGATTCTCTCCGACCTTGCCGAGCACCTGAAGTTGCGTTCGCGGGAAACGCTGCTGGCGTGGGTCGACCAAGCTGGTCTGAGGGTTCTCGGCCGCCTCGATGCGCGGCCGACGCATGCCAAGGCCACGGATTCCGATGATCCTCTGCATGCGGCGCGCGCGGCTGAGGTGACCTCGCTTTGGCGCCTGGGGCGAGCCTGAGCGCGATGGCGGCAAAAGCCCGTGTTCCCGACCGGACGCTCGGACGTTTGTTGCTTGTCTCGTTACTTGCGGCATTTTCGGTCGCGACCGGTGCCGCGAATGCCAACGGCGTCGCGGTCGGCGTGTTTGCCTTCCAGGGCGAGCGTGCAGCGATCTCCGATTGGTCGCCGGTGATCGAGCACCTCAACCGCGAACTTCCGGGGCATGGTTTTCAGCTGCGCAACTATGATGCCGATGGCTTGCGCGAGGCGATTGCGGCGCAGAAGGTCGATCTGGTAATCACCAATCCGGGATATTACGTCACGCTTGAAACGCAGTTCGGCCTCAGCCGGATCGCTACCTTGCAGTCTCCCCACGCCGCGCGTAGCGGACAGGCGCTTGGTTCCGTGGTGCTTGCGCGTGCCGAACGCGCCGAGCTCGTCAACGTGCGGGATCTGGCTGGACGAAGCATCGCGGCGGTGGCACCGGAAGCCTTCGGCGGCTATCTCATTGCGGCCCGCGAAATGCTGCGCGAGGGGATCGATCCGGAGTCGGCGGTGCGGGAAACGCATTTCCTCGGGTTGCCAATGACGCGAATTGTTGATGCGGTGAAGAACCGGGAGGTCGATGCGGGCATCGTGCGCGCCTGCCTGCCGGAACAGATGGCTCGCGAAGGGCTGATCCGGATGGAGGAATTCCGCGTGCTTTCTCCCCGGCGCGTGGATGGGTTCGATTGCGCGCTGTCATCGCCGCTCTATCCCGACTGGCCGATCGCCGTAACCCGCCATTTCGATCCCGGGCTCGCCAAGTCGGTGGCGCGTGTGCTTCTCTCAATGCCGGAGGGGCAGGACAGGGTGAGCTGGTCGGTGCCACTCGACTATCAGCCGGTACTCGACCTGTACCGCGATCTACGGGTCGGGCCGTATGCCTATCTGCGCGACATTACCCCGGAAGGACTGGCCCGTCGCTTCTGGCCGTGGCTGCTTGGGCTGTTGGCGATCCTGGCAGCGTGGATCGTGCACACAGTTCGTGTCGAACATCTGGTGCATCAGCGCACGCGTGAGTTGAACGATTCACTGGCCGCGCGCGAAGGCGCGGAACGCCGGGTGCGCGACAATCAGGAAAGGATGGAACACCTGTCGCGCCTCTCGATTCTCGGCGAGCTCTCGGGGCGCCTCGCGCACGAAATCAACCAGCCGCTCACGAGTATCGACACCTACGCGAACAGCCTGCTGCGCCGCGACGCGGCCGGAACGCTCACGCCGGAGGCGCTGCGCGAAGCCTGCGGCGAGATCGCCAGCGAGGCTGAGCGCGCGAGCGGCGTGGTGCGGCGCATTCGCCATTTCGCGCGCAAGCGGGCCGCCGTGCGCGAAATGGTTGATGTATTCCGCCTGGTCGAGGACGCGCAGAGGATGGTGGCCGGCATGTTGGTCAGCTGCCCCGAGATTGTCATTGCGCGCGAGGCGGGGCTCGAATGCCGAGTCCTGTGCGACGGGCTGCAGATCCAGCAGGTGCTGCTCAATCTGATCAAGAATGCCATCGATGCGGCGCGAGGCCTGTCCGACGATCGGCAGGGCATCCGCGTTCGCCTGACGCGTGCCGACAATCGCCTCGTCGTTCAGGTCGTCGATCGCGGTGCAGGGCTTGATGCCGCTGAGCGCGAGCGCCTGTTCGAGCCTTTCTTCACCACCAAACCCGACGGCCTCGGCCTGGGCCTGCCGATTTGCAGGAGCATCATCGAGGCGCACGGCGGACGCCTGTGGGCCGAGGCGAATGAAGATGGCGTCGGGATGTGTTTCTCTTTCCAGCTGCCTTGCCATGAATCATCAGCCTGAAGACTGCGTCGTCCATGTCGTCGACGACGATGCCGCGCTGCGCCGCGCGTTGCGCTTCCTGCTCGACTCGGTCGGCTGGAATGTCCGCCTCTACGCTTCGGCCGAAGAGTTTCTCGATGCGCTGGCGCCGCCCGAAACGCCGTCCTGCCTGTTGCTCGACATCCGCATGCCGGCGATGAGTGGGCTGGAGCTCCAGCAAGTCCTGAGCGAACGGGGAATTGCATTGCCGATCCTTTTTCTGACCGGACATGCCGACGTGTCGATGGTCGTTCAGGCGATGAAATCGGGCGCGACGGATTTCATCGAAAAGCCGTTCCGGGACCAGGTGTTGCTGGACGCTGTGGCCGCCGCGGTCCGGCGCAGTGCCGAAACGCTGGCCGATACCGGGCGCCGCGAGGGCGTGCGCCGGCGGCTGCAGACGCTTTCTCCGCGCGAGGGCGAGGTCGCCCGCCTTGTCGCGCTCGGTGAACCGAACAAGGTGATCGCCGCCGCGCTGTCGATCAGCGAAAAGACGGTGCATATCCACCGCCAGCACGTGATGGAGAAGATGGGCATCTCCTCCGCCGCCGAGTTGGCGCGGCTGATGTTACAGGCCGATCCGAGCGCGCTTGATTGAAAATCTCTTGGCTGTTTGTGATCTCTGGCGTGGGTGGTTGCTGAAGCGCTGTGTTCCGCGCCTGACGCGCGGGCGTCCTTTCTTTTGCCTCGCCAAAAGAAAGGAGCCAAAGAAAAGGCGACCCCGGGTTACGCGGTCGGCTGCGCCGACTCCCCTGCGCTACTCGGCAAGCCGGGCGGCTGCGCAACTCAGGGCTACGCCCCTCAAACAGTGCTCGCCGACGGCCCCCGGCCCGCTTCCGTTGCTCGGCGCTGCACAAGGGGAAGCTCAAAACCAGCTGATCACTACCACCGTCGGTTGAAACACCGCTCGGTTTTCCTCTTGCCCTCTGCGTCGTCGAGCAGCACAGGGCGCAACGGGAAAGAGGGCGAGGATTGTCTGAGGGCCAACGGCCCGAGTTCCGCAGCCCCCCGTTGCGCACGAGCAGCGCAGAGAACCCGGCGCAGCCGGGCGACGCAGCGGATGCGCCTTCTTCTTGGGTACTTCTTCTTGGCAAGACAAGAAGAAGTACCTCGCCTGCAGGCGAAACCCGGCGAATCAGTAACCTCCTTCGCCTATCGCTTCGGCAGAATGTTGAATAGGTCGATCGTTCTCACACCCTGCGGATCCTTGCCGGTAGTCCGTTGCGCACGGATGCGCCCGAGATCCCGTCGACCCAGGGCGCGCGATCCCGGCGCGTCGGATCGAGCAGGCCGACGTCGTTGAGGTTGACGCCGGCGGCGAGGCGCGGGTTCTCGGGTTGTCGCTGCGAGCCGACGCGGTGGGCACGGGCGCCGAGTTCGCGGTGACCGAAGCCGTGTTCGAAGGCCGCCACGCCGGGCGCGACGCCCGCGTGCACCATGACGCGCGCCTTGATCTTGCCCGATGGCGTCTCGATTTCGGCCAGGTCGCCGGTCTGCAGACGCAGGTGTTCGGCGTCCTGCGGGTGGACAAGCACCGGGTTTTCGGGATGCAGCCGGAGCAAGCGCGTGGCGCCGACCGAGTGGGCACTCTGCAGCGCGGACTTGTAGCTGACGAGCATCAGCGGCCATTTGTCGGCCGGGAAGACCCGGCGCATCGGCGTGCCGTCGGCAAACGCCGGTTCATGCCAGGTGGCGCAGCCGCGGTTGCGCGCGCCGGACAGGCTGTTCTTCGAACTGCCGACGTTTTCGTTCCACAGATGGCACATCGCCTTCATCGGATTGCGCATCCACTCGGGGTTGTCCTCGTCGAACGAATCCTTGCCGGGCTGATAACGCCCGCCGCGGCTGTACAGGAAAGCGACCTTGGCGACCTCCTCCGGCTTCAGGGTCTTTTCGAGCAGCGGCCGGATGCGTTCCACGCCGGAAAGCAGCAGGTCTTCCGAAGTCGCGTCGCCAACGGGTTCCTTGCCTTGCCAAGCGACGTTCGCGCCAGCGCGCAGATACCAGTCTGCCGGTGTGGTCAGCGGATACGTCGCTCCGTCGGTGCCGGTGATGGCGTTGTCGCCGAAACCCGGCAACTTCATCTCGCGCGCCAGTGCGATGAAGAACGTTTCCATGCCGATGGCCTCGCCCTCAGGCGTTTTCGCCGCACGGGGCTGGACGACGGGCCAGCGGGCGCCCATGGCCTTGGTGGGCACGCCGTTCCACGCGGATACCCAACCCCAGCTTTCATACAGCAGCGAGTCGGGGATGATGTAGTCGGCAAAGGCGTTGCTCTCGTTGATGAACGGGTCGATCGAGATGAGCAGCGGCAGCTTTTTCGGATCGGCCAGATCGCCTACGATGCGCTGGCGCAGCCCCGGGATACCGTACAACGGATTGGCCGACCAGAGTATGAGAGCCTTCATCGCGTAGGGATAGCCGGCCAGCCCGCCGGGGATGATCTCCGTGACGAGGCCCGGTGCATTTGGAAACCACGGGGCGCTCGCCGGATAGGGAGTGCCGGCGGCCTTGCGCTTGCCGAACTCGGTGCTTTTCTCGTAGGGAACGTTACGTCCGAGCGGCGTGCCGGCGGGCCTGACCATACCGGGAAAAGTGTCGAGGTTGTAGCGCGGTCCCTCGCCGTTGTCCTTGAAACCGCCGCCATTGGCGACGAAGCCGCCTTTCCAGTTGAGGTTGCCGAGCAGGGCATTGATGCTCATCAGCGCGTAGGCGTTGTAGAAGCCGCTGCCGCTCATCATGCCGCCGTGGGCAACGACCGAGGCGCGTTTGCCGTGCGCGGCGAGTTCCCTCGCCAGCCCGGCGAGCGTTTCTTCCGGAATGCCGCAGGCGGCCGCGTAGTCGGCCATCGGCAGACGCTCCGCTTCCTCGCGCAGCAATTGCAGCGACGACTTGACGCGCACCGGGCGGCCGTCGAGTTCGATGGCGCGGTCGACGAACAGTTCGGTGGCGCGCTCGGCCTTGTCGTGCGGCACGGGACGCCCGGCCGTATCGATGCACACGAAGGCGTCCGCGTCCTTGTAGCGCTGCTCCTCGGGAATGGCGGCGCCAATGTCCGAGGCGCGCAGCATCCGCCCTTCGCGCGGGTGGCCCGGTTCAACGACTACGAGGTGCGTGGCGTTCGAGAAGGATGGCTCGCCGGCCGCACGTGCCACCTTGGGATTCGGGTTGGCGAGGAAGGCCCGGTCGAAACGCTCGTTCTCGAACAGCCAGCGGATGATCGCCATCGCCATCGCGCCGTCGGTCCCGGGCCGGATCGGCACCCAGCGGCCGCGCTCGCCGCTGGCCCGGCTGTCGGCGTGGGTCATGACCGGGTCGACGACGACGTAGGAGAGCTTGCCCTGCGCCCGGCTCTTCGCCACCAGCGCGCCGGTGCGCTTGAACGGGTTGCCGGCGTGGCCGGGGGCCGTGCCGACGAAGAGGATGAATTCGGCGTTGGCGAAATCCGGCTTGGCATGCGGCATCGTCTTCAGGTTGCCGAACAATGCGCCGGAGCCGGAGCGATAGGAACCGCCGCAGTAGGAGCCGTGGCCGACGAAATTGAGCGTGCCGTAGGACTTCTGCATGAAGCGGCGGGCGAAGCCCTCGCGTCCGTCGTTGACACTCGACAGGACGGCGACCTGATTGACGCGCGGTCCGAGCTCCGGCTGCGCCGGGTCGATCGGCGTCTTGAGGTCGCGCAGGGCGGCCAGACCGTCGACGTGTCCTTCACCGAACAGGTCGCCGCCATGCACGACCTCGCGGATCAGCTGCTCGAAACTGATCGGCTCCCACTGCCCGGAATTACGCGGCCCGACGCGCTTCAGCGGCTGCAGCACGCGATACGGCGAGTCGAGCTGCTGGGCGATGGCGTTGCCGCGCCCGCAGGCGGTGGAGCGCCCGTCGAGACCGCGTTCGCCGAATGCCGAAACGGCGGCGAAGCTCTCGCGCACGCTGGCCTTCATCGGCAGGTGCGGATCGGTCGACAACGGGCTGTAGGGGTTGCCGGAAACACGCAGCACCTTGCCCGAGGCTCGGTCGAGGCGGACGCGCACGCCGCACATCGTCGTGCAGCCGAGGCACACGGTGTAGCTGACCTGCTGTGCCGGATTGAGCTCGATCCGCCCCTGCGCGTCGACGCGGTATTCCGGTTCGGGCGCATTGCCGGCGGTGCGATGCTTCGGCGTGTCGCGGCCGAGCAATTTGCCGACGACGCGGCCGGCGGTTTCCGAGTAGCCGGCGGCGAAGGCGGCGAGCCCGCCGGCGGCCAGGAGTTGACGACGTTTGCCAAATTCCATGTGTTTCTCCTCAAGCTTCAGCGCGTTCGTCCCAGGGAATCAACCCGGTCAGGACGACATACAGGAACAGTGCGAGTCCGAGCGAGCCGGCGATGCCGAGCAGCCCGTCCGGTCCGATTCCGAGCGAATAGTCGAACCAGGTGCTCCCCATCCGGGGGATGCTCTGGCCGCCGATGAACACGATCCAGCGCAGCAGCCACGCGCCGTGCAGCGCCAGCAGCGCGGTGGACCAGAGCGATTGGGGCGAGCGGACGGCCAGCCACAGGGTGAACGCCGCCGTGCCAAGGAACCACACGCCGGTGGTAGCCCATACGCGGGAGAGGGCCAGCGCCGTGAGGGCTTTCGCGGCCGCTGATGCCTGACCGGAGAGTGCACCGGCAAACCAGGCGGCAAGCAGGATGAAGGTGGCGGCGAGGGCGAGCGCCAGTCCGCGGTTGAGCGCTGGCGCGACGTCGCGCCGGCCAGCCAGCGCGGCGACGAGCAGCGTCATGCCGAGTCCGCCGACGCACGCCGTGCTCAGGAACAAGAGCGGCACCAGCGGGCTGTTCCAGAGAACGCGGGCACTGACGACCATCGTTTCCATCCCGGTGTAGAGCAACAACAGCATCGCGCCGAGGGATGCCGCGAGCGCGGCGAGGCCGATCGCTTGGCGGTTGTCGTGGCCGCCGTAGGAAACCCGCTGATAGACCACCGCCAGCCGGCCGGCACGCTGCGCCAGCCGCAGGAGGGTCGGACGCAGGCACAGCCAGGCGTAAAGCAGCAGGCTGCCGACGTACAGCGGAATGAAGAAGGAGCCCCAGGCCATCCACGAACCGAAGTTGGGGTGCAGGTAGAAATTGATGAAGCGCCCCGGCTGGTGCAGGTCGGCCATCAGCGCGACCGGCGCGGTGAGACCGCTGATCAGCGCGGCGAGCAGTGCAAGGCGCGACAGCGTACGCCAACTCGGCAGCCGCCAGACCAATCCTGGCAGCGAGAGGAAAAACGCGGCGCAGGAGACGCCGATCAGGAAGAAATATTGCACCGCCCATGGCAGCCAGTCCGGTCCGCGGGCAAATCCGAGCACTTCGACCGTTGTCGTCATGTCATCCTCCTTGGTGGTCCGGCCGCCACATCATGTCAGCGGCGGAAACGCCGTCGACGCGGCCCGCCAGCGCGGCGTCAAGGCCGATGTAGAAAACGTTGGGCCGGGTGTTTGCCTCCGGCTTGAGTACGCTGACGGCGTTGCCGGCCTCTTTCAGGCGCTTGCTGATCTCGCTCTCAGGATTGTGCAGATCGCCGAAAATGCGTGCTCCGCCGACGCAGGTTTCCACGCAGGCCGGCAGCAGGCCGGCTTCGACGCGATGGCTGCAGAACGTGCATTTGTCCGCCTTGCCGGTTTCGTGATTGACGAATCGTGCATCGTACGGGCACGCCTGCACGCAGTAGGCGCAGCCGACGCAGCGGTCGCCATCGACGAGCACGGCGCCATCCTCGCGCTTGAACGTCGCGCCGACCGGGCAGACCTCGACGCAGGGAGGCTTCTCGCAGTGGTTGCACAGGCGGGGGACGATCGACAGGCCGGTGGCGCCTTCCGCGGTGGTCACGGCATAGGTGGCGACGACGGTGCGGAAAGCACCTTCGGGGGTGGCGTTTTCCATCGCGCAGGCCATGGTGCAGGCTTGACAGGCGATGCAACGGCGGGTGTCGACGAGCATTCCCCAGTGGGGGCTGCGGGTGTCGGCCGCTCGCGCGGGGGCGGCGATGCCGGCGGTGAGCACCGGAATGGCCGAGAGGAACGCGCGTCGGCCCGGATCGGGTGGGCAGGTCATGAACAACTCCGGAACGATGTGACGTATCGGAGCTTAGTGAGGTCCGGTGGCCGGCGATATTGGAAGAAACAGAAGGTGAACTAGGGAAAAATCCCTATCGCCGATGCGGCCTATCCTGCAGTTCGACCTACTTCCTCGTGGTCGAAAGAGGTGGCGTGAGTGCGGCGATCTGCCGGTCATGCCAGCGCGAAAAGAGCAACAGCGCGACCACGGCGCCGATCAGCGCGAAAAGCATGTCCGACTGGGTATCCCAGACGTAGCCCTGTGTTGCGAGGAACTCGTCGGCGTCCTGGCCGATCAGTTCGGCGACCCACCATTCGATCAGCTCGTAAAACGCGCTGATCGCCAGCACGACGCACAGCACCAGGAAATTCAGCATTTTCCGGCCATTGACGTAAGCGCCGCGGATGAGGATTTCGCGCGCCACCAGTGCCGGGACGAAGCCCTGGAAGAAGTGGCCGATCTTGTCGTACGGATTGCGCGTGACGCCGAGCAGGTCGGCCAACTGGAAGCCGAACGGGACGCGGGCGTAGGTGTACGTGCCGCCGACGATCAGCACCACAGCATGCACGAAGATCCAGAAGTAAAGCAGGCTGGTCAGCGGGAAACGCAGCCGGGTCGGCACCATGATCGCCAGCGCGATCACCACCGGCGCCACTTCCAGTGCCCAGGTCGGGCGGTCATAAGGCGATAGGCCGGACCAGACGAGGAGAAGGACGAGCGCGGTGCCGGCGACAATCAGTGCGGGGGCTGGGCGAGAGGGCATGGGACGCAGTTGTGGATTGGAGCAGAGCCAGTTGCCGGGAGCCGTGATGTCCGCCCCCGGCTTCCCGGTCATTTTTGCGGTGCGGGTTCTCCCGCTTCAATACCGGCTTGGGTTTCGGCTTCCTGCTGTGCCGATTGATGCTGCAGCATCGCGGCCATGGGGTTGAAGGGCTTGCCGTTGACCTGCAGCTGGCCGTTCTTGAACGTGACGCTGGTCTTGAGCAGGTTGTTCTCGACCGTGACGTAGCCTTGTTGCTTGAATTGCTCCAGCGTTCTTTCGGCGCTTTGGCGTGCCCACTGCGCTTCTTCTTCGCTCCGGCCATTGCCGATCAACGAGTCGATCAGCGTTGTCGGCAGGGCGATGTTGGCGCCGGCATCGAGCTTGGCCAGCAGCATGAGCGGGTTGGAGAAGTCGTCCGGTTTCGGATCCGCCAGTTTGATACTGGCATTGAAATTGGCCTCACCGTCGGTCGTGCGGAAGGCGATGCGGTCGATCGATAAGATCGGTGCGTCAGCCAGAAGATCGAAGAGCGGAGCTTTCAAGGGGGCCAGTGCCTGCAGCAGCTGGTTCTGGTCCGCGAAAATTTCTGGTTTGGCATACAGGGCCGTGAAGCCGCGGCTCAGCGTGACCAGCTTGCGGGCGTGCAGATGCTTGAGCGAGAAATCGTAGTGCGCCGGGCCGTAGTTCTGTTCGCCGACCTGAACGACGTTGGCGCCCATCTTTGCGACCACATCCATGAAATCGCCAGCGACCGGCATTTGCACGTCGTAGGCAATGTCCTTGAGTGCAACCTTCTGTTCCGGCCCCGGCTGCGCAGCGTCGCCTGGCGTCACGCTGACTTCGGCCACGGTGATCTTCTGAGACCCGGAATAAAGCATCGGTTCGTCGGGGAAAACGCGCTTGAGCTGACTGTCGAGCGCCATGCCGCTGATGACCAGGCTCGGGCCGCCCGGCTCGGACAGGGCGAAACTTGGCGCCGTGCCGCGGAGCGTGTACTCGGACAATCCTTTCGAGAACTCCATCACCATGTCCGTGCGCTCGCCGGAGAGCATCGCCTTGCTCTCCGGAGTATCACCCGGAAGGACAAGCTTGAAGGGCTGGCTGGCGAAGGTCGAACGGCCGCCGCCCTGGAAGTTGTAGGTCGTGCGGACGTCGAACGGCTGGTTGGTTCCGAAGGCTTCCGCGATCTTCGTGCGCAGCGGCTCGTCGAATTCTATTGTCGAGACCTCGCTGCCGGCCGCCAGCGTCGAGAATCCCGGCAGCGGTCCGTGCTGGATCGCTGTCTTGACCGTGATGCGGAATGGAGGCTGTGGTTTTTCCGCGGAGGCATTTGCGTCGTCGGCCTTGTCGCCGGGCGGGTTGAAAAGTGCCGCCGGAATCTCGATCGTCGTCGTCTCGCTGGCGCTGAACAGACCGCGTTCGTAGCTTTCGCTCGTTACCTTGAGATAGGGCTGCGTGGCGATCAGGGCGCGCGCGTCGGCATGTGCCTTTTCGATCTGCGTACCGAGATACCACGCCGCGGCGGGGTACCCGACGGCGAGAACGGCGACCACCGATGCGGCTGCCACGGTCAATTTGCTTTTTGCCAAAGCTGTCTCCTTTGTGTGTTGAGCGTCACTTGTCGCGGTTGATGCGCGCGGCATTCTACCCCGGGCGAGTATGCCCTTGGGAAAAGCGTTGCGGGGTCAGTGCACCGATTTCGGCGTCTCCGGCGTGTGGCTGAAAAGTTCGTCGATCGCCGCCTTGTCGAAACGG
The DNA here is from genome assembly GCA_029289235.1 of Gammaproteobacteria bacterium. Classification (GTDB taxonomy): domain Bacteria; phylum Pseudomonadota; class Gammaproteobacteria; order Burkholderiales; family Rhodocyclaceae; genus Propionivibrio. The sequence goes on along the minus strand of JARFTZ010000003.1, from coordinate 56,419 downwards.
TACTCGTTGTTGCTAAGTTCGTCGTTGATGACGATTTCGCCCCTTTCCAGCAGACTGGCATAGACGTCTTCACGCCCCAGTGCCAGCAGCATGGTGCGAATCTTGTCCCAGTCGGGCGGGCAGTCATTGGTGACCGGCCGTGCCGCGAAAACGCGAACGGTTTCTTCGTGGAACAGCCGGGTCAGGAGATCCTCCGTGGGCAACGACAGCAACTCGTCGGGTTTGACGGTCGCAGCCAGCGCCTCAAGACGCGCCCAACCGTCGGGGTCGCGTTGGTCGGCCCCCGGCATTTTCTGCAGGAACAGCCCGGCGGTACCGGTGGCCGATGCCGCCAGGAAGATGCGCGAGTCGAGTTGCTCGGAGAGTTTCAGGTAGTGTTCGAACACAGCAGCGATCGTGTCGCCGTCGAGCGGGACGACGCTCTGGTACGGCTCGCGCATCGTCGGCAGGTCGAGCGAGAGCAGCAACTGGCCGTTGCCGAGCAGGCCCAGGGCGGTTCCCGTGCCGATGTGCTCTTCGTGGTGGGCCATGCAGCGCAGGTTGAGCGACTCGTTGCAGTCGATCACCAGAAGCGAGACCGGCCCGCTGCCGCGCAACTGCATGGTCAGGCGGCCGGCCTGCTTGAGGTTGTCGGCCAATAGCAGGGTGGTGGCGCTCATCTGGCCGAGCAGGTCGACGACTGCGGCCGGGTAGTCGCGCCCGGTCATCAGTTTTTCCCAGACGGTATCGAGGCGCACGACGGCGCCGCGAATATCGAGGTCGTCAAACAAAAAACGCTGCACGGTGTTGCTCATCGCTTCAATTCCTTGGCGTAGCAGTCGGGGTCGAATCCGACCAGCAGGTGGGTCCCGGTATCGAGGACCGGGCGCTTGATCAGGGCCGGATATTTTGCCATCAGTGTCAAGGCCTTCGCTTCGTCCACGTCGGAGCGTTCGTCCTCGCTTAGCTTCCGCCACATCAGCCCGCGCGTGTTGAGCAAGGCTTTCCAGCCCGCGCGGCGGTTCCATTCGGGGAGGTTTTGTTCCGCAATGCCGGCTTTCTTGTAATCGATGAACTCGCAGGCGACGCCGTTGGCTTCCAGCCAGGCGAACGCCTTCTTCATGGTGTCGCAGTTCTTGATGCCGTAGATTTTCATGGTCCTAACGTTGTGTCGAGATCAGAGTCTGTGAAAGATTCAAAATCCACCGCAAAGGCGCGAAGGGGCAAAGGTTACGCAAAGAAAATCCGATTGTACTTTCGCGGTTTTCTTTGCGTTGCCTTGGGGTTCTTTGCGTCTTTGCGGTGGGTGTGGCGTCTTTTTTACAACCTCAGTTTTTCAGCCGATAGCCGGTTCGCAGCATCCAGGTGGCGATGCCGATGAATACGGCAAGGAAGGCGCCGGTCATCGCCAGGCTGATCCACACGGGAACGTCGGCGACGCCGTAGAAGCTCCAGCGGAACCCGCTGATCAGGTAGACCACCGGGTTGAACAGGGTAACGGCCTGCCAGAACGGCGGCAGCATGTTGATCGAGTAGAAGCTGCCGCCGAGGAAGGTCAGCGGTGTGACGATCAGCAGCGGCACCAGTTGCAGTTTCTCGAAGTTGTCGGCCCAGATGCCGATGACGAAACCGAGCAGGCTGAAGGTGACGGCGGTGAGCAGGAAAAAGAACACCATCCACAACGGGTGGTCGATGCGCAGCGGGACGAACAGCGCCGCCGTGGCCAGGATGATGCTGCCGAGAATCAGCGACTTGGTCGCCGCCGCGCCGACGTAGCTCAACACCACCTCGAAATGCGACACCGGCGCCGAGAGCAGTTCGTAGATGGTACGGTTGAATTTCGGGAAGAAGATGCCGAACGAGGCGTTGGAGATGCTGTGCGTGAGCAGCGAGAGCATGATCAGCCCGGGTACGATGAAGGCGCCGTAGCTGATGCCGTCGATCTGGTCGATGCGCGAACCGATCGCAGCACCGAAAACGACGAAGTAGAGCGAGGTGGAAATCACCGGCGAGATAATGCTTTGCAGGAGCGTGCGCCGGGTGCGCGCCATTTCGAAATGGTAGATGGCGAGGACGGCGGGGAGATTGAAACCAGTCATGCCTCTTCCTTTACCAGGCTGACGAAGATGTCTTCGAGCGAACGCTGGCTGGTCTGTAGATCGTGGAAGCGGATGCCAGCCTGGCGGATGTCCTCCAGCAGCGGAACGATGCCGCTTTCCTCGTCACTGGATTCGTAGGTGTAGGTCAATTGCCGCCCGTCGGGCGAGAGTTCGAGGGCGCGGCTTTTCAGCCCCGGTGGCAGGGTTTCGAGAGGCGGATCGAGCTGCAGGGTGAGTTGCTTCTTGCCGAGCTTGCGCATCAGCTCGGCCTTTTCCTCGACGAGGATGATCTCGCCCTTGTTGATCACCGCCACCCGGTCGGCCATTTCCTCGGCTTCCTCGATGTAGTGCGTGGTGAGGATGACGGTCACGCCCGAATCGCGCAGGCGGCGCACCAGTTGCCACATGTCGCGGCGCAGACTGACGTCGACGCCGGCTGTCGGTTCGTCGAGGAACAGTATCTGCGGCTCGTGCGACAGTGCCTTTGCGATCAGCAGGCGGCGCTTCATTCCGCCGGAGAGCGAAATGATCGGGTTGTCGCGCTTGTCCCACAGCGAGAGGTCGCGCAGGATCTTTTCGATCAGCCCCGGATTCGGCGCCTTGCCGAACAGCCCGCGGCTGAAGGCGACGGTGCCTCGCGCCGTTTCGAAGGCGTCGGTGGTCAGTTCCTGCGGCACGAGGCCGATGAGTGCGCGCGAGGCGCGGTAGTCCGCGACGATGTCGTGTCCGCCGACGCTGACGCTGCCTTCGCTGGGGGTGACGATGCCGCAGACGATGCTGATCAGTGTTGTCTTGCCGGCGCCGTTCGGGCCGAGAAGGGCGAAGATCTCGCCCCGGCGGATATCGAGAGAAATGTTGTTCAACGCCCGGAATCCTGAGGCGTAGATCTTGGACAGGTTGTTGATGCGAATGATGGTGGCCATGGCGATAACGATAGCATGGGAGCGCCGCGTCCGGACCTTTCATCGGGTGCATTGCCAGGCTTGCCGCAAGCAGGGTTAGAATGAGTCGTGGCTTGCAGTTCCTGACAGGGTGTCGCGAGCCATGATGCCGGTGAGGCAATAGTCGCCCCATTCCTATCATCGCTTCACACCGAAGAGGAGATTGAAATGCGCAACTATCCTGCGAATTCTCCTGAAGCCATGGCACGGATCGTCATTGCGATCCTCCTGGCCGATGGAAGTCTGGATGTCTCCGAGATCGAGCGAGTCGACCGGCAGCACCTCAGGGATGCAATCGGCATTTCCGAGGCGGATTTTGAACGGGTACTGCACGAGTATTGCGACGATCTTGAAGCAACCGGGGAATGTTCGGGCGGTTTGCAAAGAAAGCTCGACCTGGATGTCTTCGCTCTTCTGCTTTCCCAAATTACGGATGACGCCATCCGGTTGCGGCTCACGTCATTCATCATCGATCTGATTTCCGTCGACGGTGATATCTGCCCGCATGAGTTGGCCATGACCGGCTACGTCATGGCCAATTGGGGGGCGGAACTTGCGGGCTTGCAGAGTGACAAGGCAAAATCGGTCAAGGAAGCCTGAATACATGGCAGTGGCCATATGGCCCGCTTAGCACGGTGACAGCGCTTCTCCCAGGTTCTTCTCCAGAATCGCCTTGACTTTTTTCTTGTCGGCGTCGGTCAGCGGCTTGAACGGACCGCGGCACTGGCCGCAGTCGACGCCGCGCAGTTCCATGGCGTACTTGACAGCGTTGAAGACGCCAACCTCGACCAGCGTTTCGATGATCTCGTTGGCCTCGCGCTGCAACCGGAACGCTTCGGCATTGCGCCCGGCGTTGAACGCGTCGCGCAGGGCAATGAACTTGCGGGCCATGAAATTCACCGTGCTGCCGATCATCCCGTTCGCACCCATTGACAAGCCGGAGAGGAAGGCTTCGTCGTAACCGTTCAGTGCCACCAGGTTCGGGTTGTGCGCGAGGATGCGCTCCAACTCGTACATGTTGGTATTTGTGTGCTTGAGCGCGAGCACCTGCGGATGCTTGAACAGTTCGCGCGCGCCGCCCTGCGTCATGTTGATCCCTGTGAAGGCGGGGATGTTGTAGACCACCAGCGGCATCTCGCTGGCCGCGATCAGGTCGCGGTAGTAGCCGATGATTTCCTCGGTGGTGTACTTGAAGTAGATCGGCGGCACGGAGGAAATGGCGTCCGCCCCGTGCGCGCCGGCGTGGCGCGACAGGCGGATGGCGGCGTCGGTGCCGCCGGCGCCGGTATGGACGATGACCTTGACCTTGCCGTCGGCGCGCCGCAGGACGGTCTCGGCGATTTTCATCCGTTCCTCTTCGGTGAGCAGGAAGGATTCGGCCGTCGAGCCGCCGACGTAGAGGCCGTCGACGCCCTGGGCGATTTCGTAGTCGACGAGTTGTTCGAGTCCGGCGTAATTGACCGCGCCGTCCGCCCGCATCGGGGTCGGCAGGGCAGGGTAGATGCCGCGCAAGTCGTTCATTGTTCTTCTCCTGTGATTACCAACTGGTCCAGCCGCCGTCGACGACGAGGTTCGAGCCGGTCATGTAGCGCGAGGCGTCCGAGGCGAGGAACACCACGGCGCCGTTGAATTCGTCCTCCTGCGCCATGCGGCCGATCGGCATGCGCGCGCAGTAGTTGGCCTGGAACTCGGCGTCCTGGGTTTCGCGCCAGACGCCGGAGGGCGTGAGGATGTTGACCCGCACGCCCTTGCGTCCCCAGTACGTGGCGAGGTAGCGCGTGAAGTTGTACAGCCCGGATTTCGAGGCGCAGTAGGCAACGGGCTTGATGAACGGGCGACCGGTCTTCTTCTCCTTGTAGGCGTAGATGTCCTGCACCGGCGAGAGCATCCCGTAGATGGAGCCGATATTGATGACGGAACCGCGCCCGGCCTTGGCCATCACGCCGCCGACGACTTGGCAGCAGAGAAAGGTGCCGGTCATGTTGATCTCCAGCACTTCCTTCCACACTTCCTCGGGGAAGTCCTCGAACGGCCCGGAGACTTCCGGTGGCGCGCTCGGCTGGGTGTCGATGCCGGCGTTGTTGATCAGCACGTGCGGGGTTCCCCATTTGGCTTCGACCTGCGCCACCCCGGCCTGGATCGAGGCCTTGTCGGTGATGTCGACGGCGCAGAACATGACGCGGCCGGAGTCGACCGGGAAACGCTCGCGCAGCGTCGCTTCGTCCGGGATGCGCCGGTTGAACACGGCGACCCTGGCGCCGCGGTCGATGAACTCCAGCGCGAACTGGCGGCCGATCTGGCCGAGCGCGCCGGTGATGACGATCACCCGGTCGGCGACGTCGAAAACATCCTTGCGGTTCATGTGTTTCCTTTCATTGCATCAAGAAATTGGGTAGCCAGACGATCAGGTCCGGGAAGAACACGGAGGCGATCAGCACGAGGGCCAGCGGGGCGACCCAGGGGAGCGTGGTGTGGGACAGCTTTTCGACGCTGAGCTTGCCGACCTGCGCGATCGTGAACAGGCACATGCCGAATGGCGGGGTGATCTGGCCGATCATCAGGTTCAGCACCATGACCACGCCGAAGTGCACGAGGTCGATGCCCAATTGATTGACGATGGGCAGAAAGACCGGAAGCATCATGATCAGGATCGCCCCCGGCTCCATGATCATCCCGAGGACCAGCAGCAAGACGTTGATGATCACCAGCACCACCCACGGCGTCGTCGAAATGCCGAGGATGAAGCTGGCGATGACCTTGGTGATGCCGAGGTTGGTCAGGATGAACGAGAACAGCGTCGCGGTACCGATGATGAACACCACGTTGGCAGTCGTCGCCGCGGTGTTTTCCAGCGCCTTGACGATTGAGCGCAGCCCCATCGCTCGGTACACCAGGCCGCCGACGATCAGCGCATAGACGACGGCGACGGCCGAGGCTTCGGTCGGGGTGAACCAGCCTGTGACGAAGCCGCTGAGGATGATCACCGGGGTCATCAACGGGATGAAGGCGCGGGAGAACTCAACTGCGATGCGGCGCAGCGAAAAGGCGTCTTTCGGATAGCCGCGGCGCAGCGAAATGATCAGCGCGTAAATCATCAGCGCCATGGCCATCAACAGCCCCGGGACCATGCCGCCGATGAACAGCTTGCCGATCGATACGCTGGCAATGCCGCCGTAGATGACCATCGGGATGCTCGGCGGAAAGATCGGGCCGATGGTGGATGACGCAGCGGTGACGGCGCCCGAGAAGTAGTCGTCGTAGCCCGCTTCGCGCATGGCCTTCATCTCGACCGTTCCCAGTCCGCCGGCGTCAGCGATGGCCGAGCCGGACATGCCGGAAAAGATCACGCTGGCGAGGATGTTGGCGTGTGCCAATCCGCCCGGAATCCAGCCGACGGCGGCCTTTGCGAAGTTGAAGATGCGATCGGTGATCTGCCCGACGTTCATCAATTCGCCGGCGAGGATGAACAGCGGGATGGCTACGAAGGTGAAGGAGTCGATCCCGGTGACCATCTTCTGTGCGACGACGATGATCGGAAAATCGTTGACCAGCAGGGTAACCAGCGCGCTGAGGCCGATGGAAACGGCGACCGGGACGCCGATCAGGATCAGGCCGAAGAAAACGGCGAAGAGTGTCAGCATGGCGTTCCCTTCCCGGCGGAGTCGCCCTTGAGCGAGAGCAACAGGGTGGCGAGGGTCTGGACAATCAGCAGCACCCCGGCGATGACCACCGGCAGGTACAGCCAGACGAGGCTGACCGGCATGGTCGGGAAGACCTGCGGTTGCGCGAACGGGATGACCTGGATGCCGGCGATGACCATGACAGCGTAGAGCACCAGCGCGGCGAGCCGCTGCACGGTGTGCAGAACGGTACGGGCAAGGCCGGGAAGGCGTTTTTCCAGCAGTTCGAAACGGATCAGCCGCTCCTCGCCGTTGATGAACACCAGCCCGAGGAAAGTGATCCAGACGAAAAAGATGCGGTTGATGTCGATGATGGTGTCGAACGAATGGCCGAAGAAATTGCGGATGAAGACCGAAGCGGCAATCGACAGGCACATGAAGGCGAGGGCGATCACCAGAATCATGCGGACGGCAGCGGAGATGCCGCGTTTCAGGTGGAGCAGGCAAGGCATGCGGGAAATCCTTGATGTCGAGGGGCAGACAAGTCCGTCACACCGGCGCAAGCCGGTGTCCAGAGCAACGTTCTGGATTCCGGCCTTCGCCGGAATGACGGAGGTGTTCGGGAGGATTACTTCTTCGTCAGCTTTTGCACCAGGGCCTTGTCGTACCAGGGCTGGCCTTCGTACTTGGCGTAGAAGGCATCGATGTTCTTCATGAAGCTGGCGCGGTCGGGCGTCATGTCGAACGTCGTGCCGTTGGCCTTCATCGTCTCGATCGCCTTGACGTTGTCGCGCTCGATCTCGTCGAACGACCACGCGGCCATCTTGCGCGCTTCGTCCTTGATCAGCTTCTTCATGTCATCCGGAATCTTGGCCCAGGCGCGGTCGTTGGCGACCATGGTCAGGCCCATCCACATGTAGTTGATCATCGAATAGTGCTTCTGCACTTCATAAACCTTGCTGGCGACGGTGTGGTACGGCGCGTTGTCCTGTGCGTCGACCACGCCTGTTTTCAGTGCCATGTACAGCTCGGTGATCGGCATCGGCGTGACGATCGCGCCCCACGACTTCCACAGCGCGACGTAGGTGTCGATCTCCGGCACGCGAACCTTCAGGCCCTTGACGTCATCGACCGAATGGATCGCCTTGTTCGACGTGCTGATGTGGCGCATGCCGTTGTCGCCGGTGGCCAGATACACGAGATTGAAGGACTTGAGTCCGGAGAAGATTTCCTCGCCGACGGGGCCGTTGACCACTTCGAATGCCTGCTTGGCGTCGGTAAACAGGAAGGGCAGGTCGAAGATTTTGGCCTTCGGATAGAAGCTCGAATAGCCGCCGGTGCCGGCGAACATGATGTCGATGGTGCCCATGCGGGTCGATTCGATTGCCTCGCGGTCGTTGCCGAGCTGGCCGGAATGGAATACCTGGATGTTCAGCTTGCCGCCCGCCGCCTTGTTCACGTTCTCGGCGAACAGCGTCAGCGCCTTGGTCGGCACCGCCGTCGGGTTGGTCGGCACGTAGGCCTTGAGGGTCAGGGCCTGTGCGTGGGTCAGCGAGCTTCCCAGGCAGGCGATGGCGGTGAAACAGGCAGCACGAATCAGTTTTTTCATTTGACACTCCTTGTTATCGAACTATCAAAAACGACCATCGCCGCCCCCGTGGGCGGGACGGCTTATTTACCTGCGCCCAGCGAAATATCCTCCAGCGTTTTGAACATGTGATCCTTCATGCAGCGTTGCGCCGCGTTGGCGTCGCGTTTCTGCAGCGCAGCCATGATCCTGCGGTGCGGCGAAACGGCGTTCTTGGCATGGGCTTCGACTTTGAAGCTGGTCGCCCGGAATTCCTTGAACGCGGCGGTGACCAGCGCGTTGAGGTGAATCAGCAGCGGGTTGTGCGAGGCTTCGGCGATGGCGGCGTGGAACTTTTCGTCCAGTGCGCCGAGACGCTCACCGGCCGGGGCGTCGAAGATCTCCGCGGCAAGTACCGCTTCGAACTCCTCGCGAATGGCGTCGATCGCCGCGATCTCGTCGTCACTGCCGCGCTCGACGGCCAGCCGGGCAGCCAGCGGTTCGAGCTGCATGCGCACCTCGATGATGTCGGCGACTTCCGTCTTGCGGCTGCCCAACCAGGAGAGCAGGCTATTGACGGGTGTGTCCAGGTTCTTGCGCTTGAGAAACGCGCCGCGTCCCGGTTCGATCTGCACGTAACCCATCACCTGCAACGCCTTGACCGCCTCGCGCACCGTCGAACGACCGACCTTGAGGCGTTCGCACAGCACCATTTCGGTCGGCAGCTTGTCGCCTTCCTGAATCTCGTCGGTCTGGAAGAACCGGGTGAGTTCCTTCACCACCAGGTCGGTTTGGGATACGCGGGCAATCGGTTGCATCGGCTAATTTGTCTTGTCAGATTGTAAAATTGTCTGATGTCTGGTTGAGAAAGAATAGCTGTGTCAGCCTGCGCGGTCAATGGACTATTTCCTGTGGAGATACTGCGTTGAACGATGCTCGGCGGTTTTCCGGAGAACTGGAGGAGCAGCTAAACTGTTTAGATTCAAGCGAAAGTTCAATCGGGCCAAGACTTCGTAGCCTTGTTCTCCCAATTATTCTCACGAAGAATTTTCCTGAGTCGCCGATTGTCTACGAGCAGCGATATCACTGCTACCACCAAGACAATCAGTGCCCCGTACTCGCCAAGATAACGCCAGAATGCCCAGGAAAGGCCTGCAGCGACCCCGCCGGCAATGAGCAACAGCGCGCTGTCTTTCATGCTGAAATACCTGTAAAAATCGGAAGACATATGTTGTGTGGGAGTTATTATGTCTCAGGGATATTCTCACACGAGCGTGTAGAGGCCAGCAACGACTCGACTATTTCTGGCCCGTATATGACTTTAGTAGGCTATTTGCCGGAATGCTGGATGAGCTTCGGCTGTCATCGAGTTTCCTTCGCAGGGTCCGTCAGACTGTCAGCCTCACCCCTTCTTCCGCACACATTCCAGATACGCTTCACCATCCATCGGCGCCTTCTCCCGCTGCGATCGCCAGATCGTTTCGCCGAGGCATTCCATGATCGTGTGCTCGGCGTCGTGCACGTCCATCTTCTGGCGCAGGGCGAAGTAGGCGGCCTTGATGCCACGCGGCTGATCGATGCTGATCTGTTCCGCGACGGCCAGATGCAGCGAGAGGTGCAGGAAGGGGTTCATCTGGCCGCCTTCGGGGGTGAATTCCTTCTCGATGGCGGCGTCGGGATTCTCCAGCAGCGGGTGGTACTCGGGGTGCTCGGCGATCAGGTCGGCGGCGGTTGCTTCGGCGCCTTGAAGAATCAGGCGTTCGCGGTGCTTGCGCCAGGATTCGCAAAAGAAGTTCCGGACTTGTTCGCGGGAGGGGTCAAACAACATTTTCGCTTTCCTGTCTTTCCTGTTGGGGAGAGATAAGCGCGGTGACGACGGAATTCTGGAATTGGCCGTTTCCTGCGCTGGGGCGATCGCCGAGCGGGGCAATCTGGCCGGTACCGTACACGCCAATGAGCGGCAGACCCGGAAAACGTTCAGTGAAGGCCTTCAGGTCGCGGTCCTCGCCTCCGTAGAAGAACGGGCTGCGCCCGATGCACGAGAACATCAGCGCGCCGACCGGGGACTGGCCGCTGCCCTTTTGCCGTTCCGCCAGGGCATCGATGCTGCGCCGCATGTCGGATTCGGCGGTTTCCGGCAGGCGAATCGCCCAAGCGAGGCGGCGTCCGGGCTCGATCCGTTCCGCGAGGGTCAGTGTGCCGTCCGCGTTGGCCGAGATGATCGCTGCGGGATGGTAGGCGGTCTCGGAGCCGGTCGCCGCCGATTCGGCGATGAGGGCGATGATCTGATGCAGGTGCCGCGAAGGGTCTCGCCGGAAAGCTTCTGGAAGCGCCTCGGTCAGGCTGTGCAGCGCGGGTTTCCCGCCAAGTTGTAGAACCTCGTAACCCTGGCAGCGTTCGATGGCTTGCGTTTCGCCCAGTCGCCGCCAGCCGCGCGAGACGCCGATGTCGATATGCGCTCCGTGCATCTGTACGCTGCAGCCGCCTTCGCCGGTGAGGCGGGCCTGTTGCCAGACGACAGCGCGGGCGTCGGCGGCGCGCACGGCGAAGGTGCTGCCGAAGACGCCGCCGAAGCGGCGCCCGGAGATGCTCCAGATTTCGGGAACGGTGCCGCCGGCGTAGCTCAGGATCGGTTCGCGTGCGCTGTCGGGATAGCCGAGGGAAAAGCCTTCGCCGAGAACCATCGCGGCGGCCGCCGGCCGGTCGATTGCCCAGCCCGTTTCCGTGAATACCCCGGAGGCGATGCCGCCGGCGATCTGCAGGCATCGCGTCCGGCGCGCGGCGGCGGTGACGATCTCCTGGGCATGGCGAGCGAACTCCGGGGTCAGGAACAGCAGCACGCCGGTGGCATGGGCGAAGCCGGATTTTCCCAGCGCTTGCTCGACGGCCGCGACGGCCAGTTCGGGCGTCGGCTCGTTGCCTGAGACTAAAGCGGTGGCAAGAGGCATGAATTCTGGTCGCGGTCAGGCGGCGAAAGCCGTCTTGTCCTTGTATTCGCACAGGTCGTTCAACGTGCAGCGCCAGCACTCGGGCTTGCGCGCCTTGCACACGTACCGTCCGTGCAGGATCAGCCAGTGGTGGGCGTCCTGCCGGAACGCTTCGGGCACGACCTTGAGCAACCGCTGTTCCACCGCCAGCGGGGTTTTTCCCGGTGCCAGACGGGTGCGGTTGGCGACGCGGAAGATGTGCGTGTCGACGGCGATCGTTGGCTCGCCGAAGGCGGTATTGAGCACGACGTTGGCTGTCTTGCGGCCGACGCCGGGGAGCGCTTCGAGCGCCGCGCGCTCATGCGGCACCTCGCCGCCGTGCCGTTCGAGCAGGAGGCGGCAGGTGGCGATGACGTTCTTCGCTTTTGTGCGGAACAAGCCGATGCGGTTGATGTAGCCAGCCAGGCCTTCTTCGCCGAGGGCGAGTATTGCCTGCGGCGTTGGCGCGTCGGCGAACAGCGTGCGCGTGGCGAGGTTGACACTCTTGTCGGTGGCCTGCGCCGAGAGGATAACGGCGATCAGCAACTGGAACGGCGTGGCGTATTCGAGCTCGGTGGTGGGCGCCGGGTTCGCCGCCTGCAGGCGCTCGAACAGGGCGATGCGCTTGGCGGCGTTCATGCCCGGTTTTCCATTGTCAGTGGCAGCCGCCGGCGGCCACCGGTTCCGGCGAACGCCGTTGTTGCCGCGCTGCGGCTCGGGCTTCGATCCAGTTCTTCCAGGCAATCAGGCAACCGAGGACGATGAAGGCGCCCGGCGGCAGCATCGTCAGCAAAAAGCCGGGGTAGTCGGCCGGGAGCAACTGCAATTCGCGCGCGCCGGAAAAGACCATGTCGATGCCGGCGAACAGCGTGCCGTTGCCGATCAGTTCGCGCAGGCCGCCGAGCAGCGCCAGCGTCCACAGCATGCCGGTGCCCATGAAAACGCCGTCGAGCAGCGACTGCAGCGGCGGGTTCTTGTTGGCGTAGGCCTCGACGCGGGCGAGCACGATGCAGTTGGTGACGATCAGCGGGATGAAGATGCCGAGGACGAGGTAAAGCTGATGCAGGTAGGCGTTGAAGAGCAGATCGACGACGGTGACCAGCGAGGCGATGATCAGAACGAAAACCGGGATGCGGATCTCGTGCGGGATCAGGTTGCGCAGGCTGGCCACGGCGACGCCGGAAACCGCCATGACGATGATCGTTGCGAGCGAGAGCATCACGCCGTTGACGAGGTTGGTGGTGACGGCCAGCAGCGGACAGAGGCCGAGGATCTGGACCAGGCTGGTGTTCTGCTTCCACACGCCGTTGGCGGCAATCTGGCGAATTTCGTCGCGGGTCATGGGGCCTCCTGCTTCCTTACTCGTGGGCTGCGAACAGGCGTTCTCGGTTCGCTTCGACATAAAGCGCCGCCTGGCGCACGGCCTTGATGACGGCACGGGGAGTGACGGTAGCGCCGGCGACGGAGTCGAAACGGCCGCCATCCTTCTTCACCTTCCATTCTTGCGCTTCGACCGATGCGGGCGCCAGACCGTTGAATTGGGTGATCCACGGGCGCTCCTTGTTGCGATCCTTTTTCGGTTCGATGTAGTCGCCGAGGCCCGGCGTCTCGCGATGTTGCGTGACGCGCACGCCGATCAGCGCGCCGTCGCTGCCGAGGGCGATCAGCAGGCGGATCTTGCCGGCGTAGCCGTCCGGCGCGGCAGCTTCGAGAACCAGCGCCTCGATCTTCCCGCCGCGGCGGGCGCGGTAGGCGGTCGAGGCTTCGTCGAGGCCCAGTTCAGGGGTGGGCGGCAGGGGAAATGCATCCTGCAGGAGCTGGTTGTCGTAGCGGTCACGCGGCAGCACCTCGTCGATGAGCTTCATCTTTTCCTCGGTAGCTGCGGCCTCGATCGCCGGGCGCGTCAGCAGATAGGCGCTGGAGAGAACGGCGGTGAAGATGGCGACAAAAACGAACAGGATGATCGCCGTGCGCGCGGCCATCTTGCTGGCGGTGATCGGCTTGGCGTGCTGGGTCATTTCTTCATGCCGAAGATGGGCGGTTGCGTGTAGAGGTCGATGAGGGGGACGCAGAGGTTCAGCAGCAGCACCGAGAAGGCCACGCCGTCCGGATAGTTGCCGAAGACACGGATCAGGCAGGCGAGCACGCCGGCGGAGAAGCCGAAGATCAGCTTGCCTCGCGGCGTCGTCGCCCCGGAGACCGGGTCGGTAACGATGAAGAAAGCGCCGAGCATCGTGCCGCCCGAGAACAGGTGGAACAACGGGTTGGCGAACTGTGCCGGATTGATGAGCCACAACGCGCCGGACATCAGCGCGACGCCGGCCAGAAAGCTCAGTGAAACGTGACAGCCGATCACTCGCCGGCCCCACAGCCAGATGCCGCCGAGCAGGTAACCCGCGGCGACCCACTCCCAGCCGCGTCCCCCCATGTAGCCGAAGACGGTGCGGTCGGCGGTGATGGCGGCAACGCTGGCCGAGCCCTCTCCGAGCTTCAGGGCGGTCTTCAAGGCGTCGAGTGGGGTCGCGCCGGTCAGTGCATCGAGGCGCGGTGCCTGACCGAAGATCAGGGCCAGTTGCTCCAAGAATCCGCTGTCCGGATTGACCGCCGGCCATTGCGACATCAGCGCCGGGAACGAGACGATGCAGGCCGCGAAGGCGATCATTGCCGGGTTGAACGGGTTCTGACCGAGCCCGCCGTACAGATGCTTGGCCACGACGATGGCGAAGGCGGTGCCGACGACGATCAGCCACCAGGGCGCGAGCGGCGGGAAGGCCAGCGCGATGAGCCAGGCGGTGACGACCGCGCTGCCGTCGCCGAGGAACAGTCCGAGCGGCCTGCTCTGCAACTTGAGCATGACTGCTTCGGCAAGCAGTGCGGTCGCCGTGGCGATGGCGAGCTGGACAACGACAATCGGGCCGATCAGCCAGACCATCGCGGCGATTCCGGGAACCAGCGCGGCCAGAACCTGCAGCATGACGCGGCGCACGCTGACGGGCTGGGTCAGATAGGGCGAAGTGATGAAATCCATGGAGTGGTTAGCCATTGTTATCGCGAGGCAGTAGCTGATCGCTCCGTCATCCCGGCGAAAGCCGGGATCCAGGCGGCGCTCCGGAAACCTGGATTCCGGCCTGCGCCGGAATGACGGCGTTTGTTGCACATCATTGCTGCCCTCCCGCGTCTGGCGCTTGAGCCGGTGCGGTAGGCTGTTCCGCCTGCAGCGGCGCCCGGCGGGCCTCGATCTCGGCGATTTCCTTGCGCTGGGCGACGGTCAGTCCGTCGGTGTTCTTCGGCTGCACGGCCTCGCGTTGCTGGCGGGCGCGCTCCATTGCCGCGGCGATGGCGGCCTTTTTTGCAGCCTCGGCGTCGACCGGGGCGGCCGTCGCTGGCTCGGCGCTTGCGGTGGTTTCGGCTGGCGCAGCCTTTTTCTCCGCCGCCTTGGCCGCTGCGGCGCGGGCCAGGCGCTCGGCTTTCTCGGCCTTTTCGCGTTCCTCGCGCTCATTGCGGAACTCGAAGCGTGCCTTGGCCGCATCGGCCTGGCTTTTATCCCGTTCGCGCGTCCAGATCTCGCTTTTGGCGAAGCGGAAATACTGCACCAGCGGGATGTGCGAAGGGCAGACGTAGCTGCAGCAGCCGCATTCGATGCAGTCGAACAGGTTGTACTCCTGCGTCTTGCCGAAATTGCGGGCGCGGGAGAACCAGTACAGTTCGAACGGCTGCAGCTCGTGCGGGCAGGCCTGGGCGCAGGCGCCGCAGCGGATGCACGGCATTTCCGGCGCCGGCGGCGGGAAGAGTTTCGGCGAACCGGCGATCAGGCAGTTGGTGGCCTTGACCACCGGGGCGGCGAGGTCGGGGATGTCGAAGCCCATCATCGGACCGCCCATCAGGAAGCGGTTGGTGTCGGCCTTCGGTTCGGCCAGCTTGATCACGTCCTGGATCGGCGTGCCGAGCCGCACTTCCCAGTTGCGCGCTTGCTCGACATTGCCGGTGAGGGTGACGATACGCGAAATGACCGGCTCGCCGAAGGCAATGGCGCGCCAGGCGGTGTAGGCGGTGGCGACGTTGAAGCACTGCACGCCCATTTCGGGCGAGCGCTTGGCCGCCGGGATTTCCTTGCCGGTGAGCACGCGGATCAATTGCTTGGCGCCGCCGGCCGGGTAGCGGGTCGGCACACCGACGACCTCGAAGTCCTCACCGACGGCTTCGACGGCCTGCCGCATCGCGTCGATCGCTTCGGGCTTGTTGTCCTCGATGCCGATCAGGACCCGCTTCGGTTTCAGCAGGTCGCGGAAGATGGCGATGCCGCGGACGATGCCCTCGGGGCGCTCGCGCATCAGCAGGTCGTCGCAGGTCATGAACGGCTCGCACTCGGCGCCGTTGATCACCAGCTCCTCCATCGGCACGGCCTTCGCCGCTTCGGTCTTGACGTGGCTGGGGAATACCGCGCCACCGAGGCCGACAACGCCCGAGTCGCGCAGAATCTCGCGCACCTGTTCCGGTTCCAGCGAGGCGTAGTCGAGCGGCTGGCGCTCGATCCATTCGTCCTTGCCGTCAGCTTCGATGACCACCGAGAGGGTCGGCAGACCCGACGGGTGCGCGGTGATGCGCTCCTCGACCGCGATCACGGTGCCGGAGGTCGGCGCGTGAACGGCGGCGGAGACCCACTTGTCGGCTGCGCCGATCCGCTGGCCCTTGAGTACGTGCTCGCCGGCCGCGACGAGCGGCTGCGGTTGGCCGCCGATGCTCTGGTGCAGCGGCACGACCAGCAGCGGCGGCACCGGGGCGATGCCGATCGGTGCCTGGACCGATGGAGCCTTGTTCGTCGCCGGCTTGACGCCGCCCTTGAATTTGAAGAGTTGCTGCAGCATGAGTTCGGGCAATGATTCAGGCGGCGCGCCTGACGGGTTTGATCTCGAAGACCGGATACTTCCACTTCCAGTTGTCGATCTTCTCGGGGATCGGCTCCATGCGGATGCACTCGACCGGACACGGTTTGACGCACAGTTCGCAGCCGGTGCACAGCGATTCTACGATGGTGTGCATCTGCTTCGCGGCGCCGACAATGGCGTCGACCGGGCAGGCCTGGATGCACAGCGTGCAGCCGATGCACAGTTGCTCGTCGATGATCGCCACCTGCTTGGGCTTCTCTTCGGCGTCGAGCGGCTTGACTTCGCGCCCGAGCAGGTCGGCCAGCTTGCGTACACCTTCCATGCCGCCGGGCGGGCAGCGGTTGATGTCCGCCTCGCCTTCGGCGATGGCTTCGGCGTAAGGTTTGCAGCCGGGGTAGCCGCACTGGCCGCATTGCGTCTGCGGCAGGATGGCGTCGATTTTTTCGACAAGCGGGTTGCCTTCGACCTTGAACTTGATCGAGGCGTAGCCGAGCGCCGCGCCGAGGATGACGGCGCCAAGCGCCATGATAAGGATGGCGGTCAGCATTATTGGTACTTGTCGAGGCCGGCGAATCCCATGAAGGCCAGGCTCATCAGGCCGGCGGTGACCATCGAGATGGCGACGCCGCGGAAGGGTGCGGGCACGTCGGCGCCGTCGACGCGTTCGCGGATGCCGGCGAAGAGGACCATGACCAGGGAGAAACCGATGGCGCTGGCAGCGCCGAAAATCAGCGATTCGAGAAAATTGTGCCGGTTGGCGATGTTCAGCAGCGGGACGCCGAGCACGGCGCAGTTGGTGGTGATCAGCGGCAGGTAGATGCCGAGCACCTGATGCAGCACCGGGCTCGATTTGTGGATGACCATTTCGGTCAACTGGACGACTGCGGCGATGGTGACGATGAACGACAGGGTGCGCAGGTATTCCAGCCCAAATGGTGTGAGCAGCAGGTGGTCGATGACGTAGCTGGCGCCGGTGGCCACGGTCAGCACGAAGGTCGTGGCCGCGCCCATGCCGAACGCGGTATCGAGCTTCTTGGAGACGCCCATGAATGGGCACAGGCCGAGAATCTTCACCAGGACGACGTTGTTGACCAGGACGGCGCCGATGACGATGAACAGGTAGTGGGTCATTGTTCCTGCGAAAGGACGGGTTGGTGCGGCAAGCTGAGAATTATCCTCTTCTGCCTAATTCCATTCAACCACGTTGGGAGTATATGAATAGGTGTAACGGTTATAAGGCGGCGATCGCCCGGGCCGCTTCGCCGACCAGTTCCGGCCCCCGGTAGATGAAGCCGGTGTAGAGCTGCACCAGACGGGCGCCGGCCTTGATCTTGGCTGCCGCTTCTTCGCCGCCCATGATGCCGCCGACGCCGATGATCGGCACCTCGCCGGCGAGCGCTGCGGCGAGCTTTGTCTGCACGGCGGTCGACCGTTCGAATACCGGCGCGCCGGACAGACCGCCGGTCTCCTGCGCGTTGGGCAGGCCTTCAACGCCGTCGCGCGAGAGCGTCGTGTTGGTGGCGATCACGCCGTCCATGCGGTGCTGCCGGAGCAGGTCGGCGATCGACTGGATCTGGATGTCTTCCAGATCGGGGGCGATCTTCAGCACCAGCGGCACGTATTTGCCGTGCTTTTCGGCGAGCCGCGCCTGCTCGGCCTTTAGGCTGCCGAGCAGCGCGTCGAGCGCGTCGTCTTTCTGCAACTCGCGCAGGTTCTTGGTGTTCGGACTGGAAATGTTGACCGCCACGTAGCTGGCGGCAGCATAAACGCGTTCGAGACAGATCAGGTAGTCGTCCGCGGCTTTCTCGATCGGCGTGTCGAAGTTCTTGCCGATGTTGATGCCGAGGATGCCGCCGCGGCGCGCGAACTGGGAGTCGGCGATATTGCCGAGCAGCTTGTCCACACCGTCGTTGTTGAAACCCATGCGGTTGATGATCGCCTGCTTTTCCGTGATGCGGAACATGCGCGGCTTCGGGTTGCCCGGTTGCGGACGCGGCGTGACGGTGCCGATCTCGATGAAGCCGAAGCCGAGTGCGGCGAGGGCGTCGACGTGCTCGCCGTTCTTGTCCAGGCCGGCGGCCAGGCCCACCGGGTTGGGAAACTTCAGGCCCATCACCTCGACGGGGTTGCCCGCCGGCTGCTTGGCCATCAGGCAGGCGATGCCGGCGCGGTGCATGAACTCGATACCCGACATGCCCAGGCCGTGAGCGGTTTCGGGATCGAGGGAAAACAGGATTTTGCGCAGGAGGGGATAGATCATCCCGCGATTTTACCGCATTACGCCCGGGGTGCCGGTGGCGCGTCGAGCCAGTACAGCAATACCGAATACAGCAATTCCGGGTCGAATGGCTTGGCGATGAAATCGTTCATGCCCGCTTCCAGACAAAGCTGCCGGTCCTCGGCGAAAGCGTTGGCCGTCATGGCGAGGACCGGAATACGATCGAGCCTTGGGTCGGTGCGCAATTGCCGTGTGGCGTTGACCCCGTCGAGATTCGGCATCTGCATGTCCATGAGAATGGCCGCGTAGTCGTTTTCTCCGACCATGCGGACAGCCTGCACGCCATCGCCGGCGGTGTCGATGACGAGGTCGGCTGCTTCGAGCAGCGAACGCGCGACTTCCTGGTTCAACGGGTCATCATCGACGACCAGGATGCGCCTGTCGCGATAGCGTTGCCGCAGCAACAGTTCAGGGTTTCTGTCGGTCAGCGTGGCCAATATGTTCGATACGGTCATTGCGTATTCGTCGCTTTTGCCACAAACCAGCCGCACCGTGAACCAGAACGTACTTCCCTTGCCGGATGTGCTCTCGACGCCGACGCTTCCGCCCATCAGTTCGGCCAGGCGGCGGGTGATCGCCAACCCGAGACCGCTGCCGCCGTATTTTCGCGTGGTCGAGTTGTCTGCCTGTTCAAAGTGCTCGAAGAGGCGTTGCCTTGCTTCGGTTGGGATGCCGATGCCGGTGTCGCGAACCTCGAAGCGGGCCGTGACGTAACCCGCCTCGTCCGGTTGCATGCGTGCGCGGATCGTGACGGTCCCTTTGTCGGTGAATTTGATGGCGTTGGTCGCGTAGTTGAGCAGCGCCTGCTGCAGGCGGGTCGGATCGCCTCGCAGCCCGTCGGGGAAGTCATCTGCTTCAATGCGCAGCGAGAGTCCCTTGGCCTCGATGCGTTCGGAAAGAATGGCCTCGATGTTGCGGAGCAGTGCGCCAATGTCCAGCGGCATCTCCTCGAGGACGACCTTGCCGGCCTCGATCTTCGAAATGTCGAGAATGTCGTTGATGACTCCGAGCAGATGTGCGGCGGCCGTGTTGATCTTGTCGAGGCGTTCGTTCTGGTCGGGCGAGCGGCTTTGCCGGCGCAGCACGTTGGCCAGGCCGAGGATCCCGTTCAGCGGGGTGCGGATCTCGTGGCTCATGTTGGCGAGGAACGTGCTTTTCGCCCGGTTGGCCGCTTCCGCTGCGTCCTTGGCTTGCGCCAGCTCGGCCGTGCGCTGGTGGACGAGTTGCTGCAGGTTGTGGCGGTGCTGTTCAAGTTCCTGTTCGGCTTGCTTGCGGGCGGTGATGTCGCGCAGAAAAACGAAGTATTCCTTACCAGACTCCTTGCGGTAGGTGGTGCTGACTTCGACGTGCCACAGGGTGCCGTCCTTGCGCCGGTGCTGCGACTCGAAGCGCACGCCGCCTTTTTTGATTGTGTCCTCGATGTGTTCGGCGATCTGCTCCGGTGCTTCCAGAGCGTCCAGGTCGCGGATGTGCTTTTGCAACAGTTCCTTGCGCGTATAGCCGGAGAGTTCGCAATAGGCCGGGTTGGTATCGATCAATCGCCCGTTGAGATCGAGATGCCAGAAGCCGTCGTGCATGGTGTCCAGGATGCTGCGCAGCGCGGCGTGGCTCTCGCGCAACGCGCTTTCGGCTTGCTGTCGGGCGGTGATGTCGCGAATCTGGGTGATCGTCCGCGTCTTGCCCTTCGAATCGAAAAAGTACGTGGAGGTAATCTCCGCCGGGAACGCCCGGCCGCTCTTGTGGATGCAGCGCAATTCGCCCTGAAAGCAGCCGCTGCGCAGTCGCTCCTCAAGTGCGCTGTGCAGGCGGGGGTCGGTGCTGTCCATGACGCCGTTTCGACCGAGGGCGCGGAGTTCGTCCTCGGTGTAGCCGCTCAGACGGCAGGCTGCGGAGTTGGCCGATTCGATACGGCCGTCCGGCCAGGAGAAGAGTATCGCATCGCCGCTGTTTTCGAAGATCAGGCGGAAGCGCTCCTCGCTTTCGCGCAGGGCATTCTCGCGTCGCTTCGCTGCCGTTATCAGACGGTTGAAGCTGGCGATCAGCCTGCCGATTTCGTCGTTCCGGTCGATTGGCAAGGGGGTCAGGGGATTTCCGGATTCCGCCGTATCGATCAGCGTTCGCGTCGTCTCCAGTAGTGGCGAAAGTTGTCGCCGGAGCATCCACCACGTCAGTCCCGCCGCCAGGAGGGTGAGCAGGGTTGTCGCGAGAAGAACGCGATGCAGCATTTGTTCGATCGGCGCGAAGGCTTCCTCGGTGGGGAGTGCCGCGAGGACGTACCAGTTGGCCAGCGGAACGCGCCGGGCGGAAGCCAGCACTTCCAGGCCGTGCGGATTCGGGGTGACCGCCGAGCCTTCGAAACCGTCGACGAAGCGGTCGATACCCGGGAAAAGGCCCGGTGCGGGCAGTGCCTCCATGATCCGCGTCGTATCGGTGTCGGTGACGATCAGCCGATGTGCCGGAGACACGAGCATGTAGCCTCCGGTCTTGCCGTAACGGGAGCGGGTGATCCGGTCGAGGAAACTCGGGAGCGCGAGATTGATCGATCCGGCCAGCACGCCGATGATCCTCTGGCGTGAATCGCGGATCGGAACAGCCATGATGACCGCAGGTGTCCCGGTGGTTTTGCTGACCACCGGTCTGCTGACCGACTCCCTGCCTTCGCCAAGCGCGGCGATCACATAGTCGCGCTCGCGATAATTGACGCCGATGCGCTCGGCCGCGTAAGGATGAAAAGCGATCGACAGCCCGTCGGTGCCGGTGACGAAAGTGCCGACGTTGAACAGGTTATGCAGTTCGCGATACTTTTCGAGCATGACCTGAAGGTTCTCCGGGCCTTCCTGCATGGCCGCGGCGGCTACCGCGGCGACCCTCCGGAGTGCGGCAAACCGGTGTTCGAGTTCGTCGTTGATCTCGCTGGCGACGAAGCTGACGGTGGAAAGTTGCTGTTCGCCGAGCATCCGCTCCATGTCCTCGCGGAGGATATGGCTGGCATACAGCGAGAGGGACCAGATGCCGAACAGGAAGATCGCCAGGGTGCCAAGCGTGATGCGCGTCTTCAGCGAATGCCGGTGACCGACTGTCGAATCCATGCCGTTCCTTGAGCCGTGTCGAGAGGAGATCGGGGTGCCGGCAGGCATAGTACTCTGGTATTTTTATGCCGGAAAGCTGGCGCTCCGCCGTTCCGGGCGGTGGTCGGTCGATATTTGGGGGAGGAAACGTGCTGATCAATTGCGTGGCTTATGAGGACGGCGCCCGGTTGACCGACCTGCCGATCGAGGAAATCAGTGACTATCTGGCCCGGCCCGGGTGCTTTGTCTGGGTGGCACTCGCGGACGCGACGCCGGACGAACTCGATGTGATGAAGAAGGAGTTCGCGTTGCACGAACTGGCCGTCGAGGATGCGCAACACGGCCATCAGCGGCCGAAAATCGAGGATTATGGCGATTCGCTGTTCGTCGTCATGCATCTGCTCGATCTGACCGATGCGGGCCTGAGTGTCGGCGAGGTGCACATCTTCGTCGGACGCAATTATGTGCTGTCGTTGCGTAACCGCAGCCGACAACACTTTCTGGCCGTGCGCGAGCGCTGCGAGCGCGAGCCGCATCTGTTGAAACAGGGAGCGGGTTTCGTCCTGTATGCCTTGATGGACGCCACGGTCGATCGCTATTTTCCGATTGCCGAACGCTTCGAGGCGGAACTGGAGGAGATCGAGGCGCAGATCTTCGTCAAGGGCACGGCGCGGGCGAACATCAAGCGCCTGTACGAACTGAAGTCGCGGGTTCTGCAACTCAAGCACGCTGCCGCGCCGTTGCTGGATGAAACCGGAAAGCTCTTCGGCGGGCGGGCGCCTGCGGTCTGCGCCAGCAGCCGCGAGTATTACCGTGATGTTTTCGACCATCTGACGCGGATCAATACATCGATCGACAACGTCCGCGAGACGATCGGCACGGCGATTCAGGTCAATCTTTCGATGGTGGCCATCGAGGAGAGCGAGGACAACAAGAAGCTCGCCGCCTGGGCCGGCATTTTCGCCGTGGCTACCGCGTTTGCCGGCATCTGGGGGATGAACTTCAAGGCCATGCCGGAACTGGACTGGGTTTACGGCTACCCGGTGGCACTCGCGGTGATTGCGGCGACCAGCGTTGTCCTCTACCTGCGTTTCAAGCGGGCGGGGTGGCTATAAACTCCTGCCAGCGGCCGTCAATGAGCCCCTCGGCCGGGCGAAAACGCGTCTTGTAATTCATCTTCCGGCAATCCCGAATCCAGTAGCCGAGGTAAAGATGCGGCAGGTCGTTGGCCTGGCACTGGCCGATCTGCCAGAGAATGTTGAAGGTGCCGAGGCCGGCGATTTCCGGATCGTAGAAGGTATAGACCGACGAGAGACCATCGTCGAGTACGTCGATGACGCTGACCATGCGCAGCGCATCGCCGTCACGGAACTCGACCAGGCGGCTGTCTACCTGGCTGCGCAGCAGGAACTGGGTGTATTGCGCCCGGTCGTCGAGATCCATTCCGCCGCCGGCGTGACGGCCGTTCTGGTAGCAGCGATAAAGTGCATAGTGTTCTTGGTCAAAGCGCAGCGGTCGCTCGGCGGCCTGCAGCCCGGCATGGGCTTTCAGGCAGCGCCGCTGGCTGCGGTCGGGGGTAAAGCGGTCGACCGGAACGCGTACCGGGACGCACTCGCGGCATTCCGCACAAGCCGGGCGGTAGGTGAAGTCGCCGCTGCGCCGGAATCCGCGCCGCACGAGGCTGCTGTAGATGTCTGCAGTGATCAGTTGCGGCGGGATGGCCACCTGCGAGACGGACTGCTTTCCCGGGAGGTAACTGCATGGATAGGTCGCCGTGTTGTAGAACTGCAGCAAAGCGAGCGGCAGATCAGGATCGTTGAGGCGGGTCATCGCGGTTCGGTCAGTTCCAGTCACGCGTTGCGGCGTCGGCGGCCCAGCGGCCGCAGAGCGGCGGGGTCGCGGTCAGACGGCGGAGGTGGTCCGTGAATTCGGTACGCGGAATCTCGCGGGCGCCGAGCGAGGCGAGGTGTGCGGTATTCATCTGGCAGTCGATCAGGCCGAAGCCGTTGTCGGCGAGAAAACGCACAAGGTGCGCCAAGGCGATTTTCGAGGCGTCGGTGGCGTGGGCGAACATCGATTCTCCGTAGAACATCTTGCCGATGGCGATGCCGTAAAGGCCGCCGACGAGGCGGTCATCGACCCAGGTTTCGACCGAGTGGGCGTAGCCGAGTTCATGCAGCTTGATGTAGGCCGCTTGGATTTCCGGTGCGATCCACGTGCCGGCCTGATCCTTGCGCTTCGTCCGGGCACACGCCTCGATGACGGCCTTGAAGCGGGTGTCCAGGCGAACGCGGTAGTCCTTGTTGCGCAGCGTCTTGCGCAAGGAGCGCGATAGCCTGAACTCGGCGGGGAACAGCACCATGCGCGGATCGGGGCTCCACCAGAGGATCGGCTCGCCCGGGGAATACCAGGGGAAGATGCCTTTCAGGTAGGCCGTGACGAGGCGCTGCGGCGTGAGGTCGCCGCCGGCGCAGAGCAGGCCGTTCGGTTCGCGCAGGGCCAGTTCAAGCGGCGGAAAGCGCTCCGCGTTTTCGAGCCAGGGAATCATGGTTGACGGGCGACAAGTGGCAGATCGCCGGGAAAGGCGATGACGTGGTCGATCGCGACGCGAATGCCGATCGTTTCGCCGACGGCGTGGTTGTGGTGCGAGGGAACCAGTGCCATCACCTCGGCACCGCTCGGCAAACGCAGCGTGTACAGGAATTCGGCGCCGCGAAAGGCGCGATGGACGACTTGGGCGCGCAACGGGCTGGCATCGTCGTGAACCACGTCGTCCGGGCGCAACAATACCTGCACCGGTGCCCCCGCACCCACGGCTGCGCAGCCTTGGTGGCATTCCAGTTGTGCCAGGCGGCCCAGTTCGACGTCCACGTGCCGGTCGTCGCGCACGGTGCCGGGAAGAAAGACGCCCTGGCCGATGAAGTCGGCGACGAAGCGGTTGCCCGGCCGGTGGTACAGGTTGTACGGCGAGTCCCACTGCTGGATTCGCCCCTCGGCCATCAGGCCGATCTCGTCGCACATAGCAAAGGCCTCGTGCTGATCGTGCGTCACCAGAATTGCCGTCATGCCCTCGCTCTTCAGGATGCCGCGGACTTCCAGCGACAGCCGCTCGCGCAACTCGACATCAAGGTTGGAGAACGGTTCATCGAGCAGCAGCAATTCGGGCTTCGGCGCCAGGGCGCGCGCCAGGGCGACGCGCTGTTGCTGGCCGCCGGAGAGTTCGTGCGGGTATTTTGCCGCCTGGTCGGCGAGCCCGACGGTTTCCAGCAGTTCCGTGACGCGTACCGTTCGTTCCGGCGCCGGTTGCGACGCCAGTCCGAAGCCGACGTTGCCGGCGATCGTCAGATGCGGGAACAGCGCGTAGTCCTGAAAGACCATGCCGATGCGCCGTTTTTCCGGTGCCAGGCTGAAGCCGGGACGGCTGACAGGCACGCCTTCTAGGCGGATCTCGCCCGCGACGACCGGCTCGAAGCCAGCGATGCAGCGCAGCAGGGTCGTCTTGCCGCAACCGGACGGGCCGAGCAGGCAGGCGATGCTGCCGGTCTCGATGCGGAAGCTGACATCGTTGACAACCGTATGGGTGCCGTAACGCTGGACGATGCGGTCGAGTTCAAGGTGGGCCATGGGCGTTTGAATGGGAAGTCTTGTTTGCTCCTGTCGATTATACGGGCGCGACGCGTTTGGCCGTGTCCCGCCGATGCCTTACCATGCGGGCGATGGCGCTCTCGGAGAAAAGCATGGAACGAAAAACACGTATCGCCCTGCTGGGCGAATGCATGATCGAATTGCGCGGACAGCTTTTCGGCACGATGCAGCAGTATTTCGGGGGCGATACGCTCAATACGGCGGTTTATCTGGCCCGGCTTGCCGCCGACAGCCCGGTTGAAGTCGCGTACGCCACCGAACTTGGTACCGACGCGTTCAGCGACGCGATGTTGCGGGCCTGGGCGCAGGACGGTATCGATACCGGGCTGGTTATCCGCGAGGCAGGGCGGATGCCGGGGTTGTACACGATCCAGGTCGATGAAACCGGCGAGCGGACCTTTTATTACTGGCGCGATTCGAGCGCGGCGCGGCACTATTTCGACGGCCCGAGCAGTCCGCTCGAAGACAGCCTCGATTCGCTCGATGCCCTGTACTTCAGCGGCATCAGTCTCGCGGTGCTTTCCCGGCACGGGCGTGAACGACTCTTTGCCTGCGTCGATCGGCTGCGTGCCAACGGCGGCCGGGTGTTCTTCGATAACAATTTCCGTGCGCGCCTGTGGCCGGCGGGGCTCGACGATGCGCGCGCGTGGTATGAAAAGGCGTTTGCTTCTTGCGATCTGGCGATGATCACCCTGGAGGACAACCGGGCGCTTTACGAACTGGCCGATGACGACATGACTATTCGCCATGCCTGCGCGTTGCCGCCGGCCGAGGTCGTAATCAAGCGGGGCGCCGATCCGACCTTGGTGCGCATTCCTGGCCAGAATCTGATCAGTGTGCCGACCTTCCGCGTGGACAAGGTGGTCGATACCACCGGTGCCGGCGATTCCTTCGCCGGCGGCTATCTCGCCGCGCGGCTACAGGGCCAGTCGCCGGAAGTCGCGGCGCGCTCGGGCAACAAGATCGCATCGATCGTGATCCAGCACGCCGGCGCGATCATTCCGCGCGAGGCCATGCCGGTGTTTTTCTTTGCCTGAAGGATGTTCTTCCGTATGCAGACGCCCAAGCCGGTCCTGACTGACGTTCTCCTCATGCTGGCCGTGGTAGTGGCAGCACTGATCGGCATGCCGGTGGCCAGCGTGCTGACCAACCTGCTCAGCGGCGGGACGGCGGAGGTCTGGCAGCATCTGGTGTCGACCGTGCTGCCGGAGTACATCGCCAACACGCTGTGGCTGTGCCTCGGCGTCGGCGGCGGGGTGACGCTCGTCGGCGTGGCGACGGCGTGGCTGACGGCGATGCATCGTTTCCCCGGCCAGCGTGTTTTTGAATGGGCGCTGGCCTTGCCGCTGGCGATGCCTTCCTACGTATTGGCGTATGTCTATACCGACTTTCTCCAGTTTGTCGGGCCGGTGCAGACTTTTCTGCGTGAGACGTTCGGCTGGACGCGTGCCGATTACTGGTTTCCGGAAGTGCGCAGTCTCGGCGGCGCTATCGTTCTTTTCATCTTCGTGCTTTATCCCTATGTCTATCTGACGGCACGCACGGCGTTCCTCGAGCGCGCCAGCGGCATGCTGGAAGCCTCGCGCACGCTTGGCGTCGGGGCGTGGCGCAGCTTCTTCCGCGTATCGTTGCCCCTGGCTCGCCCGGCGGTAGCGGCCGGAACGGCGCTGGCGTTGATGGAGACGCTCGCCGACTATGGCGCCGTCTCGTATTTCGGCGTGCAGACGTTTACCACCGGCATCTATCGCGCCTGGTTCTCGCTGGGCGACCGCATCGCCGCGGCACAACTGGCGGCCTCGTTGCTTGGTGTCGTCGCGCTATTGTTGATCATTGAGCAGGCCTCGCGCGGGCGGGCCCGTTTTCACAATACGACGGGACGCAATCGCCCGATGCCGGGGCAGATGTTGCGCGGTCTTCCGGCGTTTCTGGCCTTCGGCGTGTGCGCGCTGCCGGTGGTCATCGGCTTTCTGCTGCCCGGCGGTCTGCTGCTTCGCCTGGCTTTTGTCGAGGGCGATGCGCAGTTCGGTGTGCAGTTCCTTCGTCTGGCGCGCAACAGCTTCATCCTCTCCGGCGTGACGGCCATCCTCGCGGTGGTGCTGGCGTTGCTGCTGGCCTATGGTGAGCGTCTGGGCCGTGGCGGCACGGCCCGAGCGCTGAACCGGCTGGTCGGTCTGGGCTATGCGGTTCCCGGTTCGGTGATTGCCGTCGGCGTGCTGATCCCGGTCGCGCGCCTGGATAACTGGCTGGCCGCGCAGTGGTTGTCCTGGTTCGGCAGCAATCCCGGATTGCTTCTGACGGGCGGTATCACCGCGCTGGTCTATGCGTATCTGGTGCGCTTCCTTGCCGTTGCGCTGCAATCGGTCAATGCCAGCTTGTCCAAGATCACGCCGAGCATGGATGAATCGGCGCGCAGCCTGGGCGAGGGTGCCGGCGGCATCCTGCGCCGCGTCCATCTGCCGTTGTTGCGCGGCAGCCTGCTGACCGCCGCGCTGCTGGTTTTCGTCGATGTGATGAAGGAATTGCCGGCGACGCTGGTGATGCGGCCGTTCAATTTCGATACGCTGGCGACGCAGGCCTACACCCTGGCGTCAGATGAACGGTTGGGTGAGGCATCCACTGCCTCGCTGGCGATCGTTGCGGTCGGCTTGCTGCCGTTGATCGCGCTGTCGCGGCAGATCTCGCGCAGGAAACGATAAAAAAAAACGGCCGGGAGTGTCCCCGGCCGCGTTGCGGAGCCCGGTAAAACTCAACGATAGCCGACGCGGTCGAAGATCATCTGCGCCTTGGCGCGGTACATGCCGAGCGAGCCGACCGGCAGCGTGTCGGCCTTGAACGGGCCGAGTTTTTGCAGCGCCGGGTTGGCGACCTTGACCGACGGAACGGCCGGCCATTCGTTGTTGCCATCGGCAAAGAAGCGCTGGGCGTCGTCGCTGGCGAGGTATTCGAGGAATTTAACCGCCGTTTCCTTGTGCGGCGCATGCTTCAGCATCCCCGCGCCGGAAACGTTGATGTGGGTGCCGTTCGCCTTCTGGTCGGGCCAGATCACGCCGATCTTGTCGACGACCTTCTTGTCGTCCGCCTTGTCCGATCGCATCAGGCGGGCTACGTAATAGGAATTGGAAATCGCGACGGCGCATTCGCCGGCGGCCACGGCCTTGATCTGGTCCGTGTCGCCGCCTTTCGGCGCCCGCGCAAAGTTCGCCACTACGCCGCGCGCCCAGGCTTCGGCCTGCTGTTCACCCTGGTGGGCGATGATCGAGGCCATCAGCGACAGGTTGTACGGATGCGACCCCGAGCGTGTGCAAACCTTTCCTTTCAGTTTCGGATCGGCGAGATCCGCGTAATTCGCGACTTCTTCCGGCTTCACCGTGTCCTTGGCATAGACGATGACGCGGGCCCGGGTGGAAAAGGAGATCCAGTCTTCGGCGCGCAGGTGGGCTGGAATGCGCGATTCCAGAATCCGGGACTTGACGGGGGCGAATAACCCAAGTTCGTGGGCGGCCGAGAGGCGAGCGGCGTCGACGGTGATGAACACATCGGCCGGGCTGTTGGCGCCTTCACTGCGCAGGCGTTCGAGGAGTTCTTCTTCCTTCCCCTCGATACGGTTGATGCGGATGCCGGTCTTCTTGGTGAATTCGCCATAGAGTTGCTCGTCGGTCTGATAATGCCGGGCACTATACAAATTGAGCACTTTTTCTTCGGCATGCACCGTGACCGAAGCTCCTGACATGGCGAGTGCGACGAGAAGGGGGGCGGCGAGGGGATGTTTCATCGGGATTGGCTCCTGTTTGTTGCGAGTGATAACTTTTCACAATCCGATGTTATCTGCTTTTTGTTAGTATGTAAATGATAGTCTTTATCATAGTGTGGCGAAAAAAAGGACGCGCCAGCGTCCTTTGCGATACGAAAGAGTGGATTCAGCGTTCCAGAATGCGCCGTGCGCCGTTGTAGCGCTTGACCCAGTAACTCTGGCTCATGTCTTCCACGCGCACTTCCGCCCCCGTTCGTGGAGCGTGCATGAAGCGATTGTCGCCGAGATAGATTCCCACGTGCGAAAAGGCCCGGCGCATCGTGTTGAAAAAAACGAGATCGCCCGGTTTAAGTTCTTTCTTGTCGACGGCATCGCCGACCTGGCTCTGCTCCTTGGCCGTCCGGGGAAGGAGCTTGCCGACCGCGTCGCGGAAGACGACCTGAACAAAACCGCTGCAGTCGAGTCCTTTCTCCGGGTCCGTTCCGCCACGCCGATAGTTGATGCCGACGAGTTCCAAGCCCTTCAGGATCAGGTCCTGAGCACTATTGGTATAGCGCTCGAAAAAGGACGTCTCTTCCGTCAGGTCGTGTTGTTCGGTCGCGGATGCGCTGGCCGGAGCGCCCAAGGAGACGGCTGTTGCGAACAGGAGAATGGTGATGATTTTGTGACGAAACATGGGGCGGAAATCTAAAATAAAACCATGGCGATGTAAACGTCTTTTCTCGATATCGTTTCCGAGAAGGGGGTAATGTGCTGTTTTTCGGTGCGTTTTCTTGCTTCGGTTGGCGTGTTGTGCTGCAGAATGGCGTTTGTGGGTATCATGCTGCCCTCTAGTCGCGCTGTAAGATTCAATGGTTGCGCCAAGCGGGGCATGTGCCGGGGCGTGAGCGTCATCGCACGGTTGAGAGGGTGGGCGTGCCAACGGCGCCTGGGCTGAATTAAAACGAACGAGCAGAGCAGAGGATGGACAGCCGAAATCAACTGCCGCGAATCCTGATCGTCGATGAGTCACGGATGGTGCGCGCGATGCTCATCCGGCACATTCGGGACCAGTACGATTTCCGTGAAGAAGCGGACGGTGAGGCTGCCTGGCAGGTTCTGGTGCTCGATCATTCCATCGAATTGGTTATTTGTTCTCTGTCGCTTCCGGTACTCGATGGCGACGGGTTGTTGGTACGTGTGCGCTCCTCGCGCCTGTCTCGCCTGTGCCAGATGCCGATGCTGATGATTTCTGGTGACGACAACGACGCGGTCGAGCGGGCCAAGGCACACGGAGCCTCCGACTTCATTAACCGCAACACCGGATCGGCGGAGCTTCTGGCGCGCATAGATTCTCACCTCAAACTGGCGCAGGCTCGCAACCAGCTCAAGGAAAATCTGGAACAAAATGTCCAGAATCCGGAAACCGGCATTTTCACCCGCAAATACATCGAGTTGCAGGCAGTACAGGCCATGTCACACGCCATGCGTCATCACGGCGAGGTCAGCGCTATCGTGATGGGGTTCGACAACGTCGGCGCGTTGCGCGAAGAGCATGGGGTCGATGCGCTGAAGCAGTTGCAGCAACGGTTCATTTCCATGCTGTCCGGGAAGATCAGGAAAGAGGACAGTCTCGGACATTACATTGGCAGCCAGTTGGTGGTGATTTCGCCGGGAACATCGTCCGCTGCGTGCGAATCGTTTGGCAACCGCTTGCGTGAGGCGATCCGGGGCGCCAATATTTCCGTGCATGGGCAGCGGCTCAATCTGTCGGTTAGCGTGGGTGTTGCCAATTGTCCTGCCGATAGTGTCAGTTCGGCGGGATCTCTGGTCGAGTTGGCCGGCGCCCGGCTCAAGGCCGCTCAGCAGGAGGGGGGTAACCGGGTCATTTCCTGCAATGCGCCGCCGGTTCCGGCAAGCAATCCCGTTCCGTCTCCGGATCGGGCGCTGGCGATGCTTCGCGCAGGAGATGAAAACGCCGTGAAGCCGCACCTGTCCGTACTTGTGCGGCAATTGCTTCCGTTGCTGGACCTCGCACAGCGAGATCTCGCGCTTGGCCTGTCTGTAGACGATCTGCGCCGACGTCTGGACGCGTTGCCCGGGATGCCGCGCGCGGATTCCGGGGTGGGTTCTGAAAACACTCCGAAACACATTGATTGACAAGCGGTTTTCTTGTAGAATCGCCGCCTTTTCCACCTTGCCCCACCGTTCGCATGGCGGGGGGCTTTTGCCAAAAGGAGTGTTCATGCGCCATTACGAGATTGTCTTTATCGTCCACCCGGACCAGAGCGAACAGGTCCCGGCGATGATCGAGCGCTACAAATCGATCATTACCGCCCAGGGCGGTCAAATCCACCGCCTTGAGGACTGGGGTCGCCGTCAGTTGGCCTATCCCATCCAGAAGTTGCACAAGGCCCATTACGTGCTCATGAACATCGAGTGCAACGGCGAGGTTCTGGCCGAACTCGAACATGGCTTCAAGTTCAACGATGCCGTGTTGCGTCATCTGACCATCAAGATGAAGAAAGCCATCACGACCCCTTCCCCGATGATGAAGGAAGAGAAGTCGAAGTCGATGATGGAGCCGCGCGAAGAGGCGTCTGCCGAGGCAGCGCCCGAGGCGGAACAGGCGAGCTGATTGCCGGAGCTGTCCTGAATCGCGTCGAGCTTTCCGGGGTGTTGATCGAACGCAAGGCGTTACGTTATACCCCCGCAGGTGTGCCGGTCGTGGAATGCGTGATCGGGCACCAGTCGGAGCAGATCGAGGCGGGAAGCCCGCGGCGTGTCGAATGTGAAATCCCGGCCATAGCGCTGGGCGACACGGCGAGGTGGATTCAGGATGCCGCCCCGGGGATGTCGGTTCGCCTTGGCGGATTCCTGGCGGCCCGGAGCAAAAACAGCAAGCAACCGCGTCTGCATGTGACCACGATTGAATTTGAAGAAGGAAATCAAAATGGCTAGGTTTTTCAAGAAAAAGGATGACAAGAACGTCAAGAAGCGCGGCAGCGGCCTGTTCAAGCGCCGCAAGTTCTGCCGCTTCACCGCAGAAAAAATGGAGATGATCGACTACAAGGACGTCGACCTCTTCAAGGAATACATCGCCGAGAACGCCAAGATCATGCCAGCGCGTCTGACCGGCACCAAGGCGGGCTATCAGCGCATGCTGTCGGTGGCCATCAAGCGCGCGCGCTTCCTGGCCCTGCTGCCCTATACCGACAACCACCAATAATTCGAGGACAAGACGATGCAAATTATTCTGATGGAAAAAGTCGTCAATCTCGGCAACCTCGGCGATCTCGTCAAGGTCAAGGACGGCTATGCCCGCAACTTCCTGATTCCTTACGGCAAGGCCAAGCGCGCCACACCGGCCGCCCTGAAGGAATTCGAAGCCAAGCGCGCCGAACTGGAGAAGGCAGCCGCCGAGAAACTGGCCGAGGCGCAGACGTTCGCCACCAAGCTGGAAGGCGTGGTCGTCACCATCGCCCGCAAGGCCGGTGTCGATGGCCGTCTGTTCGGTTCCGTGACCAACTACGACGTGGCTGACGGCCTCAAAGCACTCGGCTTCACCGTCGAGAAGTCCGATATCCGCATGCCGAACGGACCGCTCAAGGCGATCGGTGAATCGACGCTGGAAGTCGCCCTGCACACCGACGTCCTGGCGAACATCACCGTTACCGTGGTCGGCGAGCAGTAAGCTAATCACTCCGGGCGGCGGTGCCGCCCAATGAATCAGGAAAAGCCTTGCGCAAGCAAGGCTTTTTTATTCCTGCCGGGGCTGGCGCAAGGTAAACTCGCGCTCTTGCGTTTCCGCTTTTTCGAGTCATTCCCATGGCCAAGTCGTATACCCGAGGTAATCAGGAAAAACCTGCCGTTGATCCGGCGTTGGCCCATCTGCGTGTGCCGCCGCACTCGATCGAGGCGGAGCAGTCTGTCCTTGGCGGCCTGTTGCTGGACAACGCGGCATTCGACAAGATCGCCGACATCATCAGCGAAAGCGATTTTTACCGCGACGAGCACAAGCGGATTTACCGGCATATCTGCAAGCTGCTTGAGCGAGCGAAGCCGGCTGATGCGGTGACCGTCGCTGAAAGTCTGGATATAGCAGGTGAGGGCAGCGAAACAGGCGGGCTGGCCTACCTCGGTGAGTTGGCCGTCAATACGCCGTCGGCGTCGAACATCCGGCGCTATGCCGAGATCGTGCGCGAACGCGCGATCCTGCGCCAGCTGGTCACCGCCGGCGACGAGATCGCCGGCAGCGCCTTCAACCCTCTCGGCCGTGATCCGAAGCAACTGCTTGACGAAGCGGAGGCCAAGGTCTTTGCCATTGCCGAGTCGGGCTTCCGCCACCAGAGCGGGTTCCAGCACATCAACCCGTTGCTGACGCAGGTCGTCGAGCGCATCCAGGAGCTGCACGATCGGGACAACCCTTCGGAAATTACCGGCGTGCCGACCGGCTATCACGATCTCGATGCGCGTACATCCGGCCTCCAACCAGGCGACCTGCTGATCGTGGCGGGTCGTCCGTCGATGGGAAAGACCTCGTTTGCGCTGAACATGGGCGAGCACGTGGCGATCGAGGTCGGGCTTCCCGTGGCCGTGTTCTCGATGGAAATGGGCGGCGCGCAACTGGCGATGCGGATGCTGTCCTCGGTCGGGCGGCTCGATGCGCATCGCGTGCGCACCGGGCGGCTCAACGACGACGAGTGGTCACGCCTGTCCTTTGCGCTTGGCAAGATGCACGAGGCGCCGCTCTATATCGACGAGACGCCGGCGCTGAATCCGATCGACCTGCGTGCGCGTGCGCGCCGCCTGCACCGCCAGTGCGGCAAGCTGGGGCTGATCATCATCGACTATCTGCAGTTGATGTCCTCTGCGAACGGCGGCGGCGAGAACCGGGCGACCGAAATCTCGGAAATTTCCCGCTCGCTGAAAGGTCTGGCGAAGGAGCTGAGCGTCCCCGTCATTGCTCTCTCGCAATTGAACCGCTCGCTCGAACAGCGCCCCAACAAACGGCCGGTCATGTCCGATCTGCGCGAGTCCGGTGCCATCGAGCAGGACGCCGACGTAATCATGTTCATTTACCGCGACGAGGTCTACAACCCGGATACGCCGGACAAAGGGTCGGCGGAGATCATCATCGGCAAGCAGCGGAACGGACCGATCGGCACCGTGCGCCTGACCTTCCTCGGCGAATACACGCGGTTCGAGAATTTCGCCGCGCAGGGCGGGTACTGAGTTATACCCGCTGGGCGGTGACGCTGTAGCTGAAACGCTCCGAGGCAGGATCATCGAACCGGCCTTCGCCGGTTTCGAGCACGGGGCGGATGAGGAACGGCAGTGCATTGCCGGAGGATCCCCGGAGCATGACGTCCTGCGCGGCGTTGAGGCTGGCCCAGTTCATTTCCCAGAAACCGAACAGCAGCTTCTTGAGTACGGTGAGTTTCGGGTCGAAGTTGCTCAGTCCTTCGCTCTGGATGGCTTTGCGAACGTCGGACGGGTTGACCGGAATCCAGCCATAACCGGGTGAATAGAACTCCGCACGGCAATGCTGGGCGGCGTTCAGATTTCCCGTCGCTCCCAGACTGGAGAAAAGTCGGGAGCTGTCCATGCGCAGCCCGAAAGCCGGGCGGGCCGGGATGCCGACGGATCGACACAAGCCAACGAAGAGCAGCGAGATTTCAGTGCTGCGACCAGCGAACTGGCCGCTTTCCAGCAAGCCACCGATATTCGCGTGGCTGACACTCTTCATCGAGGGGTCGTACGTGGTGTTCTCGACGACCCAGTCATAAATCGCCTTGCCCTGCGCGAGAGGATCCTTGACCCGCCCGATTGCGCGCTCGGCGGTCCGCCGCACGATGCCGTCGTTGGGGACGAGTTCCGTTGCCTGCAGGCAGCTACGGAGGATTTCCGTCCTTTCGGCGGTCGCCCCGCGACGGGTTATGTCGAAATGGCGATCCTGCGTGGCGATCTGGCTGACGAGTTCCAGTCTCGGTTCAGCGACGCCTTCCGGCCAGTCGGCGTAGAACACCTCCATGTCGGCGACCGGATCACGATAAATCCCGGCAGTTTCGAAATTGCCTTGCCAATGGTGGCCGAGGGAACGCTCCCAAGGGGTGTCGCGATATTGAACCAGCGGTAACCACACTCTGGCGCGGCCCTGATGGTTCGTCAGCGTGACGGTTGAATGGATGTCGTAGTTGCGCCATTGCGGCAGAGGCTCCTCTGGGAGACTGATGGCATTGCGTGGCGGCGGCTCCGTCTGGGGCATCTCCTCGGAGTCGGGGGCCGGCGTCGCCACCGCGGCCTTCGCCGGTCGTTTCGTCGGCTTTTTCCTTGCTACCGGCTTTGCGGCGGGTTTCTTGGCGGGCTGCTTGTTGACGGCATGCGCCTGCGTCCCGGTCAGCATGGCCAGGATGGCGGAGGCGGCAAGGAAATCGCGTCGCTTCAATCGATTCTCCGGGTTACAGGATTCGACATGCCCAAAGATACGCAGAGGAGCAGATGAATCGGGCGCTGAAAACGACCGAGCCGTGATCGGATAAAACCGACAGCACGGCTCGATAGCGGGCTGAACTATAGCACCTCGGCAGCGTGATCTGCGAGGCGGGAGCGTTCTCCGCGCTGCAGAGTGACGTGGCCCGAATGCGGCCAGCCTTTCAGACGGTCGACGACGTAGGTCAGGCCGGAACTGCCTTCGGTAAGATAGGGCGTATCGATCTGCGCGATGTTGCCCATGCAGACGACCTTGGTTCCCGGGCCGGCGCGGGTGATCAATGTCTTCATCTGCTTCGGCGTGAGGTTCTGCGCCTCGTCAATGATCAGGTACTTGTTGAGGAAAGTGCGTCCGCGCATGAAGTTGAGCGACTTGATCTTGATCCGGTTGCGGATCAGATCCTGCGTTGCCGCGCGCCCCCAGTCGCCGCCGTCGTGGCCGTCGGATTTGTTGAGCACTTCGAGATTGTCTTCCAGGGCGCCCATCCACGGTCCCATCTTTTCTTCTTCCGATCCTGGCAGGAAGCCGATGTCCTCGCCGACCGGCACGGTGACCCGCGTCATGATGATTTCCGAATAGCGCTTGCTGTCGAGCACCTGGGTCAGTCCGGCGGCCAGCGTCAGCAGTGTCTTGCCGGTTCCGGCCTGGCCGAGCAGGCTGACGAAGTCGATTTCCGGGTCCATCAGCAGATTGAGCGCGAAGTTCTGTTCGCGATTGCGTGCGGTGATGCCCCAGACGCTGTTTTTCGGGTGGGTGTAGTCGATCAGTGTCTCGAACTGAGCGGTCTTGCCGGCGGTTTCGCGGACGATGGCGTAGAACGGTTGAGGACTCTCCTGGAAAAGGAACTCATTGACCAGCAGCTTTGAACACAGCGGGCCCTTGACGCGGTAGAGCGTGCGGCTTTCCCGCTTCCACGATTCCATGCCTTGTCCGTGCTTGTCCCAGAAGTCTTCCGGTAACTCGCGGATGCCGCTGTAGAGGAGGTCGATGTCCTCGAGCACCCGGTCGTTGAAGTAGTCCTGCGCCTCCAGCCCGAGCGCCCGGGCCTTGATTCGCATGTTGATGTCCTTCGAAACCAGGATGACATTACGCGTCGGATTGAGGCGTTGCAGGTGGATGACGACGGCGAGAATCTGGTTGTCCGACTTTGCCGTCGGCAGGCCGGCGGGGAGTTCGTTGGCGATGGCCTCGGTTTGCAGGAAGAGGCGGCCGCTGGCCAGCTTGTGCGACAGATCGCCAAGCGTGATGCCGCTCTGGATGCTGTCCTCCTGACTGCTGACGATTTCGTCCAGGGTGCGCGTTACCTGGCGGGCGTTGCGCGAGACGTCGGACAGGCCTTTCTTGTTGTTGTCGAGTTCTTCCAGCGTTTTCATTGGCAGGAAGACGTCGTGCTCCTCGAAACGATAGACCGACGTCGGGTCGTGCAGCAGGACGTTGGTGTCGAGGACGAAGAGCTTTGTCTGGCGCGCGGCGTGTTTCTTGGCCTTGGCTTTGGCGACTGGTTTTGGACCCATGGGGTGTGATTCTCCGTAGGTGGTGTCGTTGTGCTTCGAGGGCTCAGAGGGTTCTGGCGAAATCCAATACTTCCAGGGCGTGACCATCCGCCTTGACGCCGCGCCATTCGCCGCGAAGGATGCCCTCACGGTCTATGACGAAGGTGCTGCGCTCGATGCCGCGAACCGGTTTCCCGTACAGCTTCTTGTCCTTGATGACGCCGAACTGCGTGCAGAGCGCCTCGTCACTGTCGGAAAGCAGGTCGAAAGGCAGATCCTGTTTGGCCTTGAAGTTCTCGTGCGAGCGCAGGCTGTCACGCGAGACGCCGGCGATAACGCAGTTTGCTTCTGAAAAACTGCCGTGGAGATCGCGGAATTGTTGTGCTTCCGTTGTACAACCCGGCGTGCTGTCCTTGGGGTAAAAGTAAAGGACGACGATCTTGCCGCGATACTCTGTCAAACGGAACGTGGCATTACCGGTGGCCGGAATTTCAAAATCGGGAACAATCTTGTCGATCATTGGCAGGCGACCTCTCGGGGTGGGGAAATCATGAACTCAACCCGATGGTCTTTGAAACGGCGCAAGGGGTCAAGGGCGGAGAAATTCGTTTCCCTGTATGAGCCTGCTGCCGTGCCGGCCCGGCACCTCGCCGATTTCAACCGAGCATCGTGGCAATGTTTCGGCTTTCAGTGTTGCGTGCAGTTCGGCGAGGGTGACCAGTTCGTATCCGCTTTTCTTCCAGCGGTCGAGCAGCGATTCAAATGCGCCGGCAAAGCGGATTCCCTCCAGTTCCGCGCGCAAGGTGAAGACATGGTCGCCGGGGATGGCGCGCGACAGCTGAAAAATCCTGTCCACCGCCTGTTCAGGGACGAGGCTTGCATCGAGAGACAGCACTTCATCGAGCGTTGGAAGGGTGGTCGGTATCTGGATGCAGGCAATCAGTTCGCCGTCGATGACCGGCAGGAATGGTTGGCTTCCGCGGCAGTCGCTGGCGTAAAGAAATCCGAGTCGTTGCGTCAGGCGTAGCGCATGGCGACTCGTGCGCCATCCCGGGGCGGCGAATCCCAGCGCCGCTGTCGCAAAGATATCCTCGTGGCGCATGATGGCGTGCCGCATTTCTTCCTCTACAAACGCCGGTTCGGCATCGAATCCTGCCTTTTCCCAGCGCGCCCGGTTCCAGGCATGGATGCCCGCTTCGAATCCTGCATCGCGCACGTCGGTCATGATGGCTCGACAAAGGCGACCGATCTCGGGTCCCGGGAGGATGCGTCCGTAGAGTCGGCTGGTGGCGTTGTAGTAACGCTTGAGCGATTCGCATGCCGCCTCGCGACCGGTTTGGTCGGGACCGAGGGAAAAGTAGAACGAGGCACGTGCGCCATGCTGCTGAAGAGATTCGATCAGGCGAGGGACGCCGGTTCGTGTTCCGTTGTACGTGTCGACGTCGACCTTGAGGGCTATTTGTTTCATTGTTGTGAGTTGGGTGGGGCGTGCCGGAACGGCGGTTCCCCGGTAGCGGGGGGTCAGGAGAAGAGTAATGCCGCGGCAACGCTCCTGCCTTCTCCGGCCAGAACATTAAAGGTGCGGCACGCTGCCTGAAGATCCATGACCTCAAGTCCCTTTTGTGCTCGGACGAGTGGCTGGAGGAGTTCCGGTCGGGGAAAGCGAA
The DNA here is from genome assembly GCA_029289235.1 of Gammaproteobacteria bacterium. Classification (GTDB taxonomy): domain Bacteria; phylum Pseudomonadota; class Gammaproteobacteria; order Burkholderiales; family Rhodocyclaceae; genus Propionivibrio. The sequence goes on along the minus strand of JARFTZ010000003.1, from coordinate 17,987 downwards.
GCTGATTGCCCGTGCCAAGCAGCAGTATTTCCGCCTCAAGTGCTGCGAGGAGCGCGAAATCGTCGAACGCGAGATCGTCAAACCTTGAAGGAGTCCAGTTCTCGATGATGCGCGACGGAAAGACGATCAGGTTGGCGCTGTGCCTGACGGCATTGACGCTTACGTAATCGTCGCCATAAGCGGTGACCACGTTCAGCCCTTCTGTCTGCACGCGTTGCAGCTTCATAAATTGCGGTGTTCAAGGTGATAAAGTAGGATTATATCTTTTGCCGACCGATGTTCGCAGAGGCGTAGCCCTGTGGTTGCCGGGGTTTTCCGCCCCGGTGAGTGATCGCGACGCGTTCCATCGTTGAAGAGGTGTGCCATGAAGCCGGTGTATAAATCGAACAAGCTGGCCAACGTCTGTTACGACATTCGCGGTCCTGTTCTGCAGCAGGCCAAACGGATGGAAGACGAAGGCCAGAAGATCATCAAGCTGAACATCGGCAACCTTGCGGCATTCGGTTTTGATTCGCCCGAGGAAATTCAGCTCGACATGATCCGCAATCTGCCGAATGCGGCTGGTTACTCCGATTCCAAGGGGATTTTCCCGGCGCGCAAGGCGGTCATGCATTACACCCAGGAAAAGCGCATCAAGGGCGTGACGCTGGAGGATATCTACATCGGCAACGGGGTCTCCGAGCTGATTGTCATGGCCATGAATGCGCTGCTCAACACGGGCGACGAGGTTCTCGTGCCGGCGCCGGATTATCCGTTGTGGACGGCTGCCGTGAGCCTTTCCGGGGGAACGCCAAGGCATTACATCTGCGATGAGGGAAGCGACTGGCTGCCGGATCTGGCGGATATTCGCGCGAAGATCACGCCGCGTACCCGGGCCATCGTCATCATCAACCCCAATAATCCGACGGGCGCTCTTTATCCGGAAAGCGTGTTGCTGGAGATCGTCTCCATCGCTCGCGAGCATGGACTGATCATCTACGCCGACGAGGTGTACGACAAGGTTCTTTACGACGGGGCGACGCATACGGCAATCGGTTCGTTGTCTGAAGACGTACTCACCATCAGCTTCAACGGCCTTTCGAAGAACTATCGTTCATGCGGCTACAGGGCTGGCTGGATGGTCGTGTCCGGCGATCGGCGTGACGCGCGTGACTATATCGAGGGTCTGGATATGCTCGCGTCGATGCGGTTGTGTGCCAACGTGCCGGGTCAGTACGGTATCCAGACGGCGCTGGGCGGATATCAGAGCATCGATGATCTTGTTGCACCCGGAGGGCGTCTGGCGCGTCAGCGCGATCTGGCGCACGAGTTGATCACCAGCATTCCCGGCGTGAGTTGCGTCAAGCCGAAGGCAACGCTCTACATGTTCCCGCGCCTCGATCCTGAGGTCTATCCGATCAAGGACGATCAGGAGTTCATTGCCGAACTTTTGCGTGATCAGCGGGTCCTCCTCGTCCAGGGAACGGGCTTTAACTGGCCGCACCCGGATCACTTCCGGCTCGTTTTCCTTCCGCACGAAGATCTGCTGCGGGACGCAATAACCCGGGTCGGGCGTTTCCTCGAAGGCTACCGCAAGCGTTACGGTACCTGACATGCGGGTGATAGCAATTACCAGTGATCAGGGAGAGGTTATCGAGCCGGACTGGCTGATGCGCTCGGAACGTGTTCATCGGCAGCTGCGTCCGCAATTGCCGGCCGACTATGCAGTGCGCCTGCAGGAGGTTTTTGCCGCGGGCGCGCGCATGGCGGTGGTGGTCGATAGCGACGACGTTGTCTCTGTGACTATTTGGCGGGTTGTCGAGAACACCTACGAGGGGCGCCGGCTGTACGTCGATGACCTGGTCAGCGACGAATCCAGGCGTTCCCATGGAGCGGGCCGGATGTTGCTGAACTGGCTCGAAGCGAAGGCGCGGACCCTGGGCTGCGACGTGCTGGCGCTGGACTCCGGGGTGCAGCGAACCCGGGCACACCGTTTTTATTTCCGCGAGGGGATGTTCATCTCCGCGTATTGTTTTAAGAAGGCACTTTCATGAAACCGATCAACGTTGGACTGCTCGGCATCGGCACAGTCGGTGGCGGCACCTTTACCGTACTCAAACGCAATGCCGAGGAAATCGCTCGCCGTGCCGGCCGCCCGATCCAGATTACCGTGGTGGCCGACAAGAATCTCGATCTGGCACGCAAGGTAACGGGGGAAAGCTGTCGTCTTACCGACGACGCGTTCGCCGTGGTCACTGATCCCGAAGTCGATATCGTCATCGAGTTGATTGGCGGTTACGGCATCGCCAAGGAACTGGTGCTCAAGGCGATCGAGAACGGCAAGCATGTGGTTACCGCCAACAAGGCGCTGTTGGCGACGCACGGTAACGAGATTTTTGCAGCGGCCCAGAAAAAGGGCGTTACGGTGGCCTTCGAGGCGGCGGTCGCCGGTGGCATCCCGATCATCAAGGCCTTGCGCGAAGGGCTGACGGCGAATCGCATCGAGTGGATCGCCGGAATCATCAACGGAACGACCAATTTCATCCTCTCCGAAATGCGCAGCAAGGGCCTGCCGTTTGCGGACGTTCTCAAGGAAGCGCAGCAACTCGGCTATGCCGAGGCCGACCCGACCTTCGACATCGAGGGGGTCGATGCGGCGCACAAGCTGACCATCATGAGCGCGATCGCCTTCGGCAACTCGATGCGCTTCGACAAGGCCTACATCGAGGGTATCAGCAAGCTCGATTCCGCGGACATCAAGTACGCCGAGCAGCTGGGTTACCGGATCAAGCTGCTGGGGATCACCAAGCGGACGTCCGATGGCGTCGAGTTGCGCGTGCATCCGACACTGATTCCGGCGAAGCGTCTGATCGCCAACGTCGAGGGGGCAATGAACGCCGTGCTGGTCAAGGGCGACGCCGTCGGGGCGACACTCTACTACGGCAAGGGGGCGGGCGCCGAGCCGACCGCATCGGCGGTGATCGCCGACCTCGTCGATGTGGCACGGATGCATACGGCGGATCCCGAGCATCGCGTTCCGCATCTCGCCTTCCAGCCCGATGCCATCGTCGAATTGCCCATCCTGCCGATGGCGGAGGTGGAGACCAGCTACTACCTGCGTATGCGGGTCGAGGACAAGCCCGGCGTACTGGCCGACATCACGCGAATCCTTGCCGACCAGCATATCTCGATCGACGCGATGATCCAGCGTGAGCCGGACGAGGGCGAGGAGCAGACCGACATCATCATGCTGACGCACAAGACGCGCGAGAAGAACATCGACGCAGCGATTGGCAAGATCGAGAATCTCTCTGTCGTGAAAGGCGTCGTGACCCGCCTGCGCCTTGAGGAGCTTCTGTGACCGGAGTTTCGGATGGCTGCCCGCGTAATGCGGGCAGCCGGTTTTACCTGTGGTCGTGAGGCTGCTCGTGAAACGGCGTAGAAGCAGTCCATGAGCTATCAAGTCCTGGCGCGCAAGTGGCGCCCAAAAACGTTTGAAAGCCTGGTCGGACAGGAGCACGTGGTCCGGGCGTTGACGCACGCGCTGAACGAGCAGCGGCTGCATCATGCCTACCTGTTCACCGGGACGCGGGGGGTTGGAAAAACAACGCTCGCTCGCATCCTGGCCAAGTCCTTCAACTGCGAAAGCGGGATAACAGCGACGCCCTGCGGCGTCTGTTCGGCTTGCACGGAGATCGACAGCGGGCGCTTTGTAGACCTGCTTGAAGTCGACGCGGCGACCAACACCAAGGTCGACGAGATGCGGCAGCTGCTCGAAAACGCGGTTTACGCTCCGACACGCGGGCGCTTCAAGGTTTACGTGATCGACGAAGTCCACATGCTCTCGAACTCGGCGTTCAATGCGATGCTGAAGACGCTTGAAGAGCCGCCGGAACACGTCAAGTTCATCCTGGCGACGACCGATCCGCAGAAAATTCCGGTGACCGTGTTGTCCCGCTGTCTGCAGTTCAACCTGAAGCAGATGACGCCGCCGTTGATCGCCGCTCATCTCAAGCACATTCTGGAAGTCGAGTCGATCGAGGCTGAGCCGGGCGCGCTGGCCTTGTTGTCGCGTTCGGCGGCGGGGAGCATGCGCGACGCCCTGTCGTTGCTCGATCAGGCTATCGCCCATGGCGCCGGCAAGGTCGAGGAGGCGCAGGTGCGAGACATGCTGGGGACGGTCGATCTTGATTACCTGTTCTCGATTCTCGATGCCTTGCTGGCGGCGGATGTGACAGGGATGTTGCGCGTGGCGGATGACATGTCGACGCGCAGTTTGTCGTTCGCCGTGGCCTTGCAGGAACTCGCAAGCCTGATGACCCGGATCCAGGTGGCTCAGTTCGCGCCGCAGAGCGTTGCCGACGATCTGCCCGAACGCGGCCGCATTCTGGACCTTGCCGGGCGATTCGAACCGGAATATGTGCAACTGGCGTATCAGATCGCCGTGCAAGGGCGCAGCGAACTCCATCTGGCGCCTGACGAGCGTGACGGCTTTGTGATGACGCTTTTGCGTCTGCATGCGTTCCGGCCGGCCGGTCCGGGCGATTTTTCGGCCCAGGAGAAACCGGCGAAGTATGCGGTCGCATCACCACCCGTGTCGCGCGCAACCGCGGCAGCATCGGTCAAGCCGTCCGCTCCTGTGCCGGAAAAAAATGCGCCTCCCGTCGAGACCGCACCCGTACCAGTTCCGGTTTCGGCCGTGGTGGACTCTGTCGTCGAGAAGAAAGCCGGGGCTTCCACCGTCATGCCGTCGGATATCGGTTCGCTCGATTGGCACGAGGTCCTGTCAGCGATCAAACTTGGCGGCATGGCTCGCGAGCTCGCGCAACATTGCGAGCTCCGCGCGGTCGATGGCCATCGTATAGGCCTTCGTCTGTCCACGACGCATCGCCACCTGCAGATGAAATCGGCGCAGGAAAAACTGCAGCAGGCGCTTTCGGAGCATTTGGGCCATTCCGTGACGGTGATGATCGAGCTCGATGACGTGGTCGGCGATACGCCGGCCGCAGCAGCCCAGCGGCGTCGGCAGGAGCGCCAGGAGCAGGCGGTGGCATCGGTCGAGCAGGATGAGTTTGTACGCGAGGTGATCGATGTTTTTGACGCCACGCTGATCGAATCGTCGATCAAACCCGTTTAACCACCCACTATCGAGGGACTCACCATGATGAAAGGCGGAATCGCCGGCCTGATGAAGCAGGCGCAATTGATGCAGGAAAACATGAAGAAGGCGCAGGAGCAGCTCGCGCAGGTTGAGGTAGAAGGGCAGTCCGGTGCGGGAATGGTCAAGGTGACGATGACCTGTGCCCATGACGTGCGCCGCGTCGCAATCGATGCTTCGGTGATGGATGACAAGGAGATGCTCGAAGACCTGGTCGCCGCGGCGATCAATGATGCGATGCGTCGCGTCGAGGAGGTGACCCGTGAGCGCATGGCGGGATTCACTGCCGGGATGAACTTGCCGGCCGGGATGAAGCTGCCGTTCTGATGGCTGCGCCATCGAGCCTGGAAAACCTGGTCGACGCCCTGCGTTGCCTGCCGGGGGTCGGCCCCAAATCGGCGCAGCGCATGGCTTACCATCTCTTGCAGCGGGATCGGCCGGGCGCGCAGCGTCTGGTCGATGCCTTGCAGCAAACCCTGCAAGTTCTGCAGCATTGCCAGCGCTGCAACACGTTTACCGAAGATGAAATCTGCGAGCGCTGTCGTTCAGCAAAGCGGGACCCGAGCCTGCTTTGTGTGGTCGAAACGCCGGTCGACATGAACATGATGGAACAAACGCAGGCGTACTCCGGTCTGTATTACGTTTTGATGGGCCGCGTCTCTCCGCTGGACGGTATCGGGCCGCGCGAGTTGCAGCTTGAGCGATTGTTGGCACGCGTCGGCGATGGCGTCGTGCGCGAGGTCATCCTGGCGACCAATTTCACCAACGAAGGCGAAGTGACGGCCCATTACCTGAGCGAGATGTTCAAAAGCAGGGGGCTGCGGGTGTCGCGCATTGCGAGGGGGGTGCCTGTCGGAGGAGAGCTCGAGTATGTCGATTCCGGCACCCTGGCGCAGGCCGTGCGTGAGCGGAAATCGCTTGCAGATTAAGTATTTGGCGCCTTCTTGCGCTTTTTCATGGGGCGATTCTTGCGTATAATCCGCCCCTGTTCCTAATAATCAGACTAACCGTCGGGGATCGGCACGATGAGCACAGAGGGCAAGGTGGATTGTGGCAGACGGCGGTTGATCGTGGCGACGGCGGCTGTTGGCGGTGTGGGTGCCGTGACGGCGGTGGTGCCTTTTGTGTCGAGCATGCTCCCTTCCGAGAGGGCCAAGGCGGCCGGCGCGCCGGTCGAAGTGGATGTCTCCAATCTCGCGCCGGGGCAGATGATTACCGTTGAATGGCGCGGCAAGCCGGTATGGATCATCAATCGCAGTCAGGAAATGCTCGATACGCTCGTCAAGCTTGAGGAGGCGGTCGCCGATCCCAAATCGGACGGCAAGCAGCAGCCCGAATATTGCAAGAATCCGACCCGCTCGATCAAGCCGAACCTGCTGGTTGCCGTCGGTATCTGTACGCATCTGGGCTGCTCGCCGACTTCAAAATTCAAGAAAGGGGTTGAGGAGGGGATGCCGGATGATTGGCAAGGAGGCTTCCTCTGTCCGTGCCACGGGTCGACCTTCGATTTTGCCGGCCGTGTCTTCCGCAACAAACCGGCGCCCAGCAACCTGGAAGTGCCGCCGCACACCTATCTGTCCGATACACGCATCCTGATCGGCGAAGACACGAAAGGGGCGTAAGCGATGGCTGCAAATTCTGGCTACGAAAAATACAAGTCCGACGGGTCGCTGAAAGGCAATCTGCTCGAGTGGTTCGACGCGCGCTTTCCCGCGACCTCGTTGTGGCGCGGCCATCTCTCCGAATACTACGCGCCGAAGAATTTCAATTTCTGGTACTTCTTCGGCTCACTGGCGATGGTCGTTCTGGCGATCCAGCTCATCACCGGCATCTTCCTGGTGATGTTCTACAAGCCCGATGCCTCGCTCAACGCCAGTGGCGTCCCGGTGGCCTTCGCCAGCGTCGAATACATCATGCGTGACGTCAACTGGGGCTGGCTGATCCGCTATATGCACTCGACCGGCGCGTCGGCGTTCTTCGTGGTGATCTATCTGCACATGTTCCGCGGGATGCTTTACGGTTCCTATCGCAAGCCGAGAGAGTTGATCTGGGTCTTCGGCATGGTGATCTTCCTGGTGCTGATGGCCGAGGCCTTCATGGGGTACCTGTTGCCGTGGGGGCAAATGTCCTTCTGGGGGGCGCAGGTGATCGTCAATCTGTTTTCCGCTATCCCATTGATCGGAGAGCCGTTGTCGACCTGGATACGAGGCGACTACGTGATCGGCGACGCGACGCTCAACCGCTTTTTCTCGTTCCACGTGATTGCAGTTCCGCTGGCGCTGCTCGGGCTGGTTGCGGCACACATCATGGCTCTGCATGAAGTCGGATCGAACAACCCGGACGGCATCGAAATCAAGAAGCGGCTCGGCCCCGACGGGATTCCTCTGGACGGGATCCCGTTTCATCCCTACTACACGGTGAAGGACATCGTCGGCGTGGTGGTTTTCCTGATGCTGTTTTTTGCCGTGGTCTTCTTTGCTCCCGAGGGCGGTGGCTATTTCCTCGAGTACAACAATTTCTTCCCGGCGGATCCGTTGAAAACGCCGCCGCATATTGCGCCGGTCTGGTACTTCACGCCGTTCTACTCGATCCTTCGTGCTGTCGTCTGGCCGATCTTCGGTCTTGAAGCAAAATTCTGGGGCGTGGTGGCGATGGGGGCGTCCGTCGTGATCATCGCTTTCCTGCCCTGGCTCGATCGCAGCCCGGTCAAGTCGATACGTTACCGCGGGCCGATCTACAAGACGTTCCTTGCCGTTTTTGTCGTGGCCTTCCTGATACTCGGCTACCTTGGCACGCAACCGCCGTCGCCGGCCAGCGAACTTGTTTCGCAGATTTGTACCGTCGTGTATTTCGCGTTTTTCCTGCTGATGCCCTGGTATTCGAAGATCGACAAATGCAAGCCGGAGCCGGAGAGGGTGACCTTCAAATGAGAGCGGATATCGTGAAGAAGCTCGTTTGGTGCGTTCTGTTCCTTCCGCTTGTCGTGCTGGCTGCTGGCGGCGGCGTGGTCTTGGACAAGGCACCCGATGTCCAGGGTGACAAGGCGGCGCTGCAAAACGGCGCGCGGGTCTTCGTCAATTACTGTCTGAATTGTCACGGCTTGAGCTTTGTGCGCTACAACCGGCTGACGGAAATCGGTCTGACGGAGCAGCAGATCAAGGACAACCTGATGTTCACCGCAGAAAAGATCGGCGAGCCGATGCGCGTGGCAGCCCGTGCCGCCGAGCAGAAACAATGGTTTGGCGTTACTCCGCCGGATCTTTCCCTGGTGGCGAGGGCACGAGCCTCCGCGGATGGCAGTGGTGCCGATTGGCTTTATACCTATCTGCGCAACTTCCATGTCGACGAGAAGCGGCCGACCGGCTGGAACAACGTGCTCTTCGAAAACGTCGGCATGCCGCATGTCTTGTGGGAACTGCAGGGGCTGCAACGTCTCGATCGGGATGTGCACAAGTTGAGCCTTGCTTCGCCGGGGCAGTTGTCGCCGGCGGAATACGACAAGCAGATCGCCGATCTTGTCGGTTTCCTGGTCTGGGCGGGGGAGCCCGCCGCAGGGTTCCGCAAGCAACTCGGAGTTGGGGTGCTGATCTTCCTGTTGATCCTGCTTGGCGTATCGTATGCGCTGAAGAAGGAGTACTGGAAAGACGTCACGAAGAATTGAGTAACCGCCTGGTTCAGGCTTCGGCATCGTCGGCAAGAGCATTCGCCGTCACGGTGCCGGTTTTGTTTTTTAGGGGTATTGAACATGATGAATCTCTATTCGGGCACGACCTGTCCGTTCAGCCAGCGTTGCCGTATCGTCCTTTACGAAAAGGGGATGGATTTCCAGGTGATCGATGTCGACCTTTTCGCCAAGCAGGAAGACATCGCCATGGTCAATCCCTACGGGCGTGTACCGGTGCTGGTCGAGCGCGATCTGATCCTCTATGAACCGAACATCATCAATGAATACATCGACGAGCGCTTCCCGCATCCGCAGTTGATGCCGCCCGACCCGATCATGCGCGCCCGCGCCCGCCAGTTGCTTGTGACCATGGAGCGCGAGGTATTCGCGCACATCGAGGCGCTTGAGAAAAACCTGAAGACGGCGGACAAGGCCCGGCAGACGATTCGCGACCGACTGACCGAGATGGCGCCGGTGTTCGTCAAGCAGAAGCACATGCTGGGCGAGGATTTTTCCATGCTCGACGTGGCGATCGCGCCTTTGCTGTGGCGTCTCGACCACTATGGAATCGAGTTGCCCAAGTCGGCCGCGCCGTTGATGAAGTACGCCGAGCGGATCTTCAGCCGTCAGGGGTATATCGACGCGCTGACACCGTCGGAAAAGGCGATGCGCCGCTAAGGCACGTCGGATTAAGCGGCTTTGTGAAATCCCCGGTGCTCAATGCCCGGGGTTCTGACTGGAATCATCGGCAAGCCTATGGCCAAGAATCTTCCCTCGACCAAACCGTACATGATCCGGGCCATTCACGAATGGTGCACCGACAACGGGTTTACGCCTTACATCGCAGTCAATGCCGATCAATCGGTGCGTGTTCCACGCGAATTCGTCAGGGATGGGCAGATCGTCCTGAATATCGGGTATGAAGCGACGGGCAATCTGCAGATCGCCAACGATGCGATCAGCTTCCAGGCCCGGTTCGGCGGTGTTGCGCGCGACATCTACTTCCCGGTGGGCAACGTGACGGCCATTTACGCACGCGAGAATGGTGCGGGGATGGCGTTTGAAGCAGAGTTGCCGGGAGAGGCGGACCCGGCGCCGTCGGTGGAAGATACCGGCGGAGGTTCCGGAGATGATGGCAAATCGCCTCCCCCCGCCGGACGGCCAAAACTTCAGCGCATCAAGTAGCTCCGCTCTGTATTGATGCGTTCTTCTCTTTTTGTTGCACCAACATAATGCGGTTTCCCTCGAGGTTTATACCGGGGCTTGGCTGAGCGATACTTTTTTCGCCTGGCATAACAGTTGCTCTATGCCGTGCAGGTGGGTTCGCCATATGCGGGCCCGCCGGGTCGTCGATTTCATCACGTCGTAACGCATTTCGGGAGCCGCATGAACTACGCGCACTATATTCGGGAACTCGGGCGAGGCAGCGAGGGGGCTCGCGATCTCTCGCTTGAAGAAGCGCAGCAACTCTACGGAGCAATGCTCGATGGCGGGGTTCCGGAACTCGAACTGGGAGCAATCACTATCGCCCTGCGCCTCAAAGGCGAGAGTGTCGATGAAATGGTTGGCTTCCTGTCCGCGCTGAACGAACGGCACTACGCGCTGCAGCGTCCGGCTGGACGTTTCCGGCCGGTGGTGATTCCGTCGTACAACGGCGCCCGGAAGGGGGTCAATCTGTCCCCCTTGTTGGCATTCCTCCTGCAGCGCTATGGCGTGCCGGTGCTGGTGCACGGCTTGATCGAAGGTTACGGGCGGGTAACGTCAGCGCAGGTGTTCCGTGAATTCGGGCTGATGCCGAGCGCGAGCATCCTGCAAGCACAGCAAGCGCTGGACGAAAACGGGATCGCCTTCGTTCCGCTGTCGGCCATCTCGCCGGGACTGAACAACCTGTTGCTCCTGCGAAGTCGCCTTGGGCTGCGCAACAGTGCCCACAGCCTTGTCAAGATGCTTGATCCGTTCCGGGGGGACGGTCTGCTCCTGGCTGCGGCGACACATCCTGATTACCTTGACACGATGCGGGAAGTCCTCGGGGCGTTGGGTTGCCATGCCTTGCTGGCGCGAGCCACGGAGGGCGAACCTTACGCCAACCCGAAGCGGCGACCGCGTATCGAACACCTGCACGAAGGCAGCTGCGACCTCCTTTTCGACGCCGAGCATGACAGCCTGAAAACGCTTCCCAACTTGCCCGAGTCTTGCGATGCGAAGACTTCGGCCGACTGGACCCGGCGTGTGCTGGCTGGCGAAGTGATGCTGCCTTCACCGATAGCCAACCAGCTTGCGTGCTGCCTTTATGCCTCGGGGTATGCCGATGATTTCAATCAGGCCAAGGCCATCGTGGCGGTGGAGGGCTCGGGCCAGTCCGTTCGCTGACGTAGCGGCAAATTCCCGCGAGGGGGTGATGCCCGGCCTGTATAATTCGCGCCGGACTATTTTTTTGCTTTTGAACTGAGCCGATATGGATTTGCTGTCTTTGTTGTCGAGCCCGGAAGCCTGGATTGCATTTTTCACCTTGACCGCGCTGGAGCTGGTGCTGGGTATCGATAACATCATCTTCATTTCCATTCTCGTCGATCGTCTGCCCAAGGCGTCGCGCGAGAAGACCCGGCGGATCGGCCTGTTCTTTGCGATGTTCATGCGGATCGCCCTGTTGCTCTTGCTGTCGTGGATGGTCGGTGCAACCGAGCCTCTGTTCAGCCTTCTGGGGCATCCCTTCTCTCCGCGGGAGATCATCCTGTTCCTCGGCGGGCTGTTCCTGCTGTGGAAAAGTACGCAGGAAATCCATGAACTGCTGGAAGGCGGAGAAGAGGTTCATGCCAGCAAAAAGGTCAAGGCGAGTTTCGCGGCCGTCGTCATGCAGATCATGGTCATCGATCTGGTGTTTTCGCTCGATTCGATCATCACCGCGGTCGGCATGGCCCGGGACGTGGCTGTCATGATCGCTGCTGTTGTCGCCTCCGTCGGACTGATGATGCTTTTCGCGCGCTATATCGGGGAGTTCGTCTCGGCGCATCCATCGATCAAGATGCTCGCGCTTTCTTTCCTCCTGATCGTCGGCATGGCGCTGGCTGCCGAGGGGTTGGGGCACCATGTGCCGAAGGGCTATATTTACTTTGCCATGGCATTTTCCCTTGCCGTCGAGATGCTCAATCTGCGCATGCGCAAGAATCTGGCGAAACCGGTCAAGCTGCGTGAATCGCTGGAGCATGAACTGCTGGATTAGTCTGCGTGCGCGGGCTGCTCCTGGGATGGTCCAATGGATATTCTCCTGCTGATTCTGCTGATCCTGCTCAACGGCGTTCTGGCCATGTCCGAGATCGCCGTCGTTTCATCGCGCAGGTCGCGTCTGCAGAAACTGGCCGATGACGATTCTCCCGGTGCCAAGACAGCGTTGGAACTGAACGAGGAACCCTCTGCCTTTCTGTCGACGATCCAGGTCGGGATTACCACTGTAGGCATTCTGAGCGGTGCGATCGGCGAGAACGCGCTTGCCGATCCGTTGCGGCAGTGGCTGTCCGAACTGCCCTTGGTGCAACCCTATGCTCATGGTCTCGCACTGTCGGTTGTAGTTGTCGGGCTGACTTATTTTTCAGTGGTCGTCGGCGAACTGGTACCCAAACGGCTCGGTCTGCTGGCACCGGAGACCGTCGCAGCGATCGTCGCGAAACCGATGACTTTACTCGCGCGCGTTGCCCGGCCGTTGGTCTGGTTACTGTCCTCATCGTCGACGGTGGTACTGAAGGTCATTGGCGCGCGAAAAAGCGCCGAGGCGTCGGTGACCGACGACGAAATCAACGTGCTGATGGAGCAGGGCGCCGAGGCAGGGGTGTTCCATGAGAGCGAGCAGGCGATCGTGTCGAACGTGCTGCGTCTCGACGAGCAGCGTATCGGCGCGATCATGACCCACCGCAATGACATTTACGTCCTGGATCTCGACGCGCCGGAAGACGAAATCCGCGCGTGCCTTTCCGAAAGCCCGTACACGCGTATTGTGGTGTGCCGCGACGGACTTGAGCATATTGTCGGAATCCTGCGTACGGCGGATCTGCTCAAGGCCGCCTTGGCCGGGGAGTCGCTGGATATCGAGCGCTCATTGCGTTCGCCTCTGTTCGTGCCCGAGGGAATGACTACCACGCATCTGTTGGAGAGTTTCCGCCGGGCGCGTCAGCAATGTGCTCTGATCGTCGACGAATACGGCGAACTGCAGGGTCTCGTTACCCTGACCGACGTGCTGTCATCGATCGTTGGTGACGTGCCCTCATCCGATGGCGACGTTGACGAGGATATCGTCGTACGGGACGACGGCTCATGGCTGGTTGACGGCAGCGTTTCAATAGAACGCCTGAAGACAGCGATCGACATCGAGGACGAGTTCCCCGGCGAGGATGAAAACGCCTATAACACCCTGGGTGGCCTGGTCATGTATGTGCTCGGCAGGATTCCCTCCGTTGCCGATAACTTCGAAACGACGGGTTGCCGTTTCGAAGTTGTCGACATGGACAGGAACCGTGTCGATAAGGTGCTGCTGTCGCGCTTGCCCGACGGCGCCGCGGTTGTTCAGGGTTCCTCCCGGTCTGACGCGTAAGACCGCTCGCCGTAGTTCCCGTTTGTCTACGCTTTTACGCCAGCCGTGGCGGGGGATGGGTGCTTTTTTGGACCATTTTCGCGGTCTGGCTGGCGAAACAATCTCCCTTTTTTCTGTTTTCAGAGATCTTCCTCCTCCTCGGGCTGTAACCCGGTAATTGGCGCGATAATCGCCCAAATGGGTGTGATAATCGCGCAAAAGCGATTTTCCTCGATCGACTCCCTCTTCGTCAGCGCCTAGTATTCCCAAAAAACAACAACGTGTGCCTTCGTCGTTTTGCACAACATGGGCTGGAGTGGGAGCAGGGGATGAGCATTTTTACTGACGCGTTTTCTTCGCTGGAGCCGGTTCAACGCAGCCGGAGACGTTCGTCATTTGCCCTGCCGTTCGTTCAGTTCCGCGTTTCTTTTCGCGTCTTTGCTTGAGTCACGCACAGCCATGAAGCGAATCCAGGTGGGAGGAAAAGCGATCGGTCGTTCCGGCCAGCCGCTGATTTGCACCCCCGTCATTGGCCGGAGTCGGGCCGCGGTGCTCGATGAACTGGCCGCGCTGCTGCCGAAGGCGCCTGATCTGATCGAGTGGCGTGTCGATTTCTTCGAGGGGTTCGGCGACATCGCCGCGGTTATCGATATGGCGCGGGAGATCAAGGCGGCGGCGGGCACAATCCCCGTGGTTTTCGCGTGCCGGGCGATGGGCGAGGGCGGTGGTTTCAGTGCGCTCAACGAGTCGGATGTCGTCAAGCTGTACGTGGCAGCGTGCGTCAGTCGTTGCATCGACATCATCGATTACGAGATGAGCAACTCGCCGGTCAACGTGGCGATGCTGCGGGAAGTGTCGAGGGAAAACGGCGTGGCGATGATCATGTCGTATCACAACCACGAGTTCACTCCAAGTGACGAGGAGTTGTCCGGGCGGTTCATCGAGGCGGAAGTCCTTGGAGCGGATATCGCCAAGGTTGTGGTCATGCCCAAAGGGGAAGAGGACGTTCTCGCGCTGCTTTCCGCCACGCTCAAGGCCAGCAGGGTATGCGGCATTCCATTGGTCAGCATGTCGATGGGCGGTTTGGGAACGGTGGCCAGGGTTTTTGGTTGGGTTTTCGGTTCGTCGATGACGTTTGGCTTCGGCAAACACTGTTCCGCGCCGGGGCAGATGTCGATCGAGGAATTGCGCCCCGTTCTGGCGTCGGTGCAGCACGCCGTTTACGGCGGATAAGGAAGAAGTGGGTGTTTGCAGGCGAGGAATCTGCAGGCAAAACGGTTCGGCAGTAAAAGACGGTGCGAGAGGCTTCCGTGGAGGCAAGGCAAGCGCCGTCGTTGTTCAACAATTGAAGGAGTGACAGATGAAAGACCTGATATCGAATCAACTGGTGCGTTATCTCGAAAAGCGTGGTGTCGAGCATATCTTCGGCCTCTGCGGACACACCAACATCGCCGTGTTGGCGGCGCTCTCGAAGAGCAAGAAGATCAAGTTCGTCAACACCCGGCACGAGCAGATCGCCGCGCACATGGCCGACGGCTACGCCCGTGCCACGAAGAAGGCGTCGGTCCTCCTGTCGCACCTGAGCCCCGGCCTGACCAACGCCTGTACCGGCGTGGCCAACGCCTCGCTCGATTCGATCCCGATGGTCGTCATCGCCGGCGATGTGCCGACGCACTACTACGGCAAGCATCCGCACCAGGAGGTCAACCTCCATGCCGACGCCTCGCAGTGCGAAATCTATCGTCCGTTCTGCAAGCGCGTCTGGCGTGTCGATTCGGCGCACCTGTTCCCGGAAATCCTCGAGAAGGCGTTCATCCTGGCGGAAAGCGGCCGTCCCGGCCCGGTTCTCATCGACGTGCCGATGGACATTTTCTCGAAGGAAATCGACGTCGCGCTGTTCGACCGCGTCATGACCAATTCCCGCACGCTGGCCAAGCCGTCGATGGACGACGAGACCGCCGAGAAGATCGTCAAGCAGCTGCTCGCCGCCAAGACCCCGCTGATGTACCTCGGCGGCGGCATCATGCTCGCCGATGCGATGACCGAAATGCGCGAGTTCGCCGAGCACCTGCAGTTGCCGGTCGCCCACACGCTGATGGGCAAGGGCGCCTTGCCCGATGACCATCCGTTGATCCTCGGCATGACCGGCTTCTGGGGCACCAAGTTCATCAACGAGAAGTGCAAGGCTGCCGACTGGATCATCGGTCTCGGCACGCGCTTCTCGGAAGCCGACTGCAGTTCGTGGGAAGCCGAATACACCTTCAACTTCCCGCCGACGCAGCTGATCCACATCGACATCGACCCGGCCGAAATCGGTCGCAACTACCCGGTGGCGATCGGCGCCGTGGCCGACCTCAAGCAGGCGCTGACCGTCTTGCTGCGCGTCGCCAGGCGGCTGTGCCCGGAAGGCGTCAAGCGCCCCGAACTGGTCGCCGAGATGGCCGCCAACCGCCATTCGTTCGTGGCGAGCAACACGGAATGGGTCGAGAGCAACGACTTCCCGATGACGCCGCAACGCATCCTCGCCGACCTGCGCAAGGCGCTGCCGCGCGATTCCTATATCTGCACCGACGTCGGCTGGAACAAGAACGGCCTGGCGCAGCAGTATCCGGTGTATGAACCGGGCACCATCTTTACCCCGGGCGGCTTCGCCACCATGGGCTTCGGCTCGCCGGCGGCGATGGGTGCCAAGGTCGCCCTGAAGGACAAGGTTGTCGTCGCGCTGGTCGGCGATGGCGGCTGGGGACAGAACCCGGCGGTGCTGGCCACGGCGAAGGAAAGCAACATTCCGGTGATCTGGGTGATCATGAACAACCGCGCCTTCGGCACCATCGCCGGTCTGGAAAAGGCCCACTACGACACGACGTTCGGCACCGTCTTCGAAGTCGACGGAGAGAGCTACTCGCCGGATTACGCCGCGATCGCCCGCGCCTACGGGATCGACGGCATCACCGTCAATGCGGCGGAGGAACTGCTGCCTGCGTTGCAGAAGGCGGTTGCCATGAACAAGCCGGTGGTCATCGATGTTTACATGAAGAACATCCCGACGCCGACCGCCGGGCACTGGAACATCATGGACATCTACTCCCCGGGCAAGAAGGTCCATCACGTCTCGACCGATTGATCTTTCCCGGTAGTAAAGATTCTTCGTTGGGGGACCGGTCCCGGCTTTATGGCACTCCGGGGCGCTGGCTCCGGGGAAAGCCGGGACCGCAACGATGACGAATTAACGTAACTCAGGTAGTGGCGCCGGCGCATCGTACCGGCGGCTGCCGTGTTTTGGAGGAAACAAATGGCTCTGGAGTTTTCACTGGCGCATCTGACGGTTCTCGGTTGTGCGCCACCCGAAATGGTTTACGTCGCGGCACGTGCCGGTTACGACTACGTCAGTATCCGCCCGATCTACATGGGCCTGCCTGGCGAGCCCAACTATGCGCTGGCCGACAACCCCGAAATGCTACGGGCCACCAAGCGCGCGCTGGCCGATACCGGGGTCAAGGTGCACGACATTGAACTGGCCCGTGTATACGACGACATGTATCCGACCAAGTACCTGCCGGCCATGGAAGTTGCGGCGGAACTCGGTGCGAAAGCGGTGCTGTCTAGCATCTGGACGCCGAAGCACGACTATGCCATCGAGAAGTTCGGACAGATCTGCGATCTCGCCCGGCAGTTCGGCATGACCGTCGATCTGGAGTTCGTCCCGATCGCCGCGGTCAATACGCTGGCCGGGGCCGTCGATGTGCTGCGCACGGCGAATCGTCCGAATGCCGGATTGATGATCGACGTGCACCACTTCCACCGCGCTCTGGACAAGCCGGAAGCGCTGGAAGGGCTGCCGCAGGAATGGTTCCACTTCGCTCATCTGTGCGACGCGCAGGGCGAGATTCCGGCAGATCGAGCCGAGATGACGCGGATTCTGCGCGAAGAGCGGCTCTATGTCGGCGAAGGTGGCGTGCCGGTGGCGGAGATTCTCAACAAGCTGCCCAAGGTCGTCTATTCGATCGAACTGCCGCACCTGGCGCGGGCGAAGGAGTTTGGCTACGCCGAGCACGCCTTCCGTTGTCTCGAATCGGCCAAGACCTACATGGCGCAGAACTGCGTGCACAAATAGGCGCCGGTCGTCGCAACGCAGCGTTCTACGTGTTACTTCAAGAGGAAATCAGGGTTAGGGTCCCTTCATGAAAAAGATAATTGACTTGCTGTTTGTCGTACTCAAGCTCTTCGCCGCCTTCTGTCTGGTGGCGATGATCGTGATGGTGTTCGGCAACGTGGTGTTGCGGTATGCCTTCAACAGCGGCATCACCGTCTCGGAAGAGCTCTCCTCGTGGGGGCTGACGTGGATGACCTACACCGCCGGGCTGATCGCCCTGAGGGAACACGGCCATCTCGGCTTCGACGCCGTGCTCACCAAGTTCCCCCCGTTGGTCCAGCGCATTCTTCTTACCATCGCCCACGTCCTCATGATCTGGATGATGTGGCTGTTCCTCGACGGCAGCTGGCAACAGACCGTCATCAACCTCGGCAACATGGCCCCCGCCTCCGGCATCTCGCTGGGCGCCCTCTACGGCGTCGGCATCGTCTTCAGCGTCATCGCCATCCTCGTCCTGCTCGGCGACCTCTAC
>JARFTZ010000002.1 GCA_029289235.1 Gammaproteobacteria bacterium | reverse complement strand
CTGGGCCCTGTTCCTCCCCGGCATCATCATCTTCGGCCTCAAGTTCGGCATCTTCACCCCGACCGAAGCCGCGGTGGTTGCCGCCGTCTATTCGCTCTTCGTGGCGATTGTCATCTACCGCGAACTGAAGGTCGGGCAGGTTTTCGACGTGCTGGTCGCCGCCACCAAGAGCACCGGCATCGTCATGTTCCTCGTCGCGGCCGCGCTGGCCGCCGCCTGGCTGATCACCATCGCCGACCTGCCGGGACAGATGGTCGAACTCCTGCAGCCGCTGATGGGCAGCCAGACGCTGCTGATGCTGGCGATGATCGCCATCCTGTTCGCCGTCGGCTGCGTGATGGACCTCTCGCCGATCATCCTGATCCTCACCCCGGTGCTCTTGCCGGTGGCCCGGCAGGCGGGGATCAACGAAGTTTATTTCGGGGTGATCTTCGTCGTCTGCGGCTCGATCGGCCTGATTACCCCGCCGGTCGGCACCGTGCTCAACGTCGTCGCCGGGGCGACCAAGAGCAACATGACGCAGGTGGTCAAGGGTGTCGCGCCGTTTCTGCTGTCGCATCTCGTCATCCTGACCTTCCTGATTCTCTTCCCGGCGCTCGTCATCGTGCCCGGCAAGTGGTTCGGAGGGTTCTAAGTATCACTGTATTGGGGGCCGGCTGTGCAGCATCTCCGGCTTTCATTCAATGCGGTCAATCCGCGCGTTGCTTCAAGTGCTTTTTCAAGAGGAGACTTAAAGTGAAATTCAAGAAAACAATCGGAGTGGCAATCCTGGCTGCCTGCAGCCTGGTCATGGCAGGTGGAGCACAGGCTGAAGTACGTTCGATGAATCTCCGTTGGGCGACGGCCAACCCGGCCGGTCACCCGATTCCGATGGGTGGCGAGCGTTTCGCCAAGCTCGTTTCGGAGAAGAGCGGTGGCAAGATGAAGGTCAAGGTTTTCCCGGGCGGCGTGCTCGGCAGCGACCCGCAACTGCTCTCCGCAGTGCAGGGCGGAACGCTCGATTTCGCGGCGATGAACACGGGCATCCTGCAAGGGCAGATCAAGGAATTCGCGATCGTCGATTTCCCGTTCCTGTTCAATAACGCGCAGGAAGTCGACGCAATCCTCGACGGCGCCATCGGCAAGGAACTCGATGCCAAACTGCCGGAAAAAGGTCTGGTGAATCTTGCCTATTTCGATCTCGGCTTCCGCAATATGACCAACAGCAAGCGGGCGCTGAAGACGGCCGACGACATCGTTGGGCTGAAGATGCGCGTGATCCAGTCGCCGATCTACATCGATACGTTCAACGCCTTGGGCGCGAACTCGGTGCCGATGCCCTTCACCGAGGTTTATACCGCCCTTGAGCAGAAGATGATCGACGGTCAGGAAAACCCCTTCACTGTGATCCAGGCCAACAAGTTTGCCGAAGTCCAGAAGTACCTCGGCGTGACGCGCCACATGTACAACCCGCAGTCGATGCTGATGAGCAAAAAGAAGTGGGACTCGCTTAACAAGGAAGAGCAGGACATTATCACCGCGGCGGCGACCGAGGCAGCGAACTATCAGCGCACGCTGTCGCGCGGGGCGCAGGAAGTGGCCTTGAACGAGCTGAAGCAGAAGATGGAAGTGACCGAACTGCCGCCGGCTGAGCTGGCCAAGGTTCGCGAGAAGCTGAAGCCGGTGATCGAGAAGTACAGCGCCAACGTCGGCGCCGACTTCGCGAAGAAAGTTTTCGCTGAAATCGAGAAGGTCCGCGGCAAGAAGTAAGCAACAGGTAATCGTGAGTTGATCTTTTCCGCGGCGGCGTTGCGTGTACGTGCCGCCGCGGAAGACGGAGATTCCTTGAACGACAGATTGGAATGACGATGTTAAGTGGCAAGACGACACTGATCGCACACCTGGGCTACCCGACGGAAGCCTTCAAGGCACCGCTGATCTACAACCCGTGGTTCGAGAAGAAGGGTATCGACGCGATGGTCGTGCCGATGGGAGTCAAGGCCGAGGACTACCCGGTTTCTTTGCGGCAGATCTTCAAGTTCTCCAATGTTCTGGGCGCGCTCGTTACCATGCCGCACAAGGTAAGCACCGTTGGCCTAGCTGACGAAGTTAGCGTTACGGCCCGGATTGCAGGAGCGGCTAACGCATTGTTGAAGCGCCCCGATGGCACCTTGCTTGCCGACCAGTTCGATGGCGCCGGTTTTGCCCGTGGCGTGGCACGCAAGGGATTCAAGACGAAGGGGAGCCGGATTCTGGTCGTCGGCACCGGCGGTGTCGGCAGCCCGATCGCGGCCTCGCTCGCTGCCGATGGCGCGGCGTCGATTTCGTTGTTTGACTTGAATACTGCTTCGGCGGAAGGATTGGCCTCGCGTCTCAAAACCTACTATCCGGACATGGAAGTCGCCGTGACCTCCAACGATCCGGCGGGTTATGACCTGGTGGTTAACGCCACCCCGCTGGGAATGAAACCCGACGATCCGCTGCCGTTCGACGTGACGCGCCTTGCGCCGACGACCTTTGTCGGCGAGGTGGTGATGAAGCAGGAAATTACGCCGATGCTCAAGGCCGCCATCGAACGTGGCTGCAAATATCAGGTGGGAACCGACATGCTCTTCGAGATGATTCCCGCCTATCTCGAATTCTTCGGTTTCGGCACCGCGACGCCGGAAGAACTCCGCGCGGTGGCGAAGATCGAGTACTGAAACGGATTGAATGTTGAGTGCCGCCGGCTTTTCCGGAGGCAAGGTTGTTTAGTTGAAAGGATGAGGAACCATGACTACTCCCAGTATTGTCTGGCCGGCGAAGGTCTCTCTTTGCGAAGTCGGTCTGCGCGACGGCCTGCAGAACGAGAAGACGATTCCGAGCGTCGAACAGAAGCTGCAACTGCTCGACGCGGTCGTCGCCTCCGGCGTGAAGATCATCGAGGTTGGCGCCTTCGTGCATCCGAAGGCCGTGCCGCAGATGGCCGACACCGACGCGCTCTGCCGCGCGACGAAGAAGGTCGACGGCGTCGAGTACCGCGCGCTGGTGCCGAACATCAAGGGCGTGCAGCGGGCCTTCGATGCGGGCCTGACCAAGGCCAAGCTGACCGTCTCGGCCAGCGAGGCGCACTGCCTGGCCAACTTCAACAGCTCGCCGGTCAAGATGGTCGAGGGCTTTGCCGATTGCGTCGAATTCGCCACCCAGAACAACATGACGCTGTCCGGCGCCATTTCGACCTCCTTCGGCTGCCCGTTCCAGGGACGCGTGCCGGTCGAGCAGGTGGAAAACGTCGTGGCGAGCTTCGTCAAGCTGGGAATCACCGAGCTGTCGCTGTCGGACACCACCGGCATGGCCAACCCGCGTCAGGTGTACGAACTCGCCACCTACATGATCCAGAAATTCCCGCAGGTGCAGTGGGTGATGCACTTCCACAACACCCGCGACATGGCGCTGGCCAACATCGTGATGGGCATCCAGGCCGGTGTGCGCATGTTCGACGGCGCCTTCGCCGGGCTCGGCGGCTGTCCGTTCGCGCCGGGCGCTTCGGGCAACGTCGCCTCGGAGGACGTCATCCACATGCTGCACGAGATGGGTATCGACACCGGCATCGACCTGCTGAAAGCCATGGACACCGCGCGCCTGGCCGCCGAATTTGTCGGCCACCCGGCGTCCAGCACGGTGCTCAAGGCCGGCCGCTGCGTCGATCTGGTCAAGGAAAAAGCGCAGGGGCAGAACAACAAGTAGGGGGAAACATCGGCGCACGGGGATCGCTGCCGGCATCGACGGCGAAATCGTGTTTCATACAACAACTGAACAGGATTCCGGTTTTGCCGGAGTGAACATCAAACCAGGTTTTTTGAAGTTTTTTTGTTAGGGGAAATGCAATGAGCAGACAAAACGACATGAAGGCTCGCTACGAAGAGCTGAAACTCAACCAGGACCAGATCGACGAGATCGAAGAGGCGTTTGCCCGTGCCGACAAGGCGCAGCGCGAATTCGAAACCTGGAGCCAGGAAGCGATCGACCGCACCATCCGTTCGGTGGCCCAGATCGTTGCCAACTCCAAGACCTTCCACGAACTGGTCGAACTCGGCATCCAGGAAAGCGCCTTCGGCGATCCGATCAGCCGTGAGGCCAAGCGCTTCAAGATCCGCGGCATCCTGCGCGACTGCCTGCGCGAGAAGTCGGTCGGGATCATCGAGGAAATCCCGGAGAAGCGCATCGTCAAGTACGCCAAGCCCGTCGGCGTCATCGCCTGCGTGATCCCGGCGACCAACCCCGACCTGACTCCGGCCGGTAATTCGATCTATGCGATCAAGGCGCGCAACGCGATCATCTTCTCGCCGCATCCGCGCACGCTGAAGACCAGCCGCAAGACCATCGAGCTGATGCGCGAAGGCCTGCGTCGCGTCGGCGCGCCGGAAGACCTGGTCCAGATCCTCGGCTACAAGGCCAAGATCAACAAGAACATCTCCGAAGCGCTGATGACCAAGTGCGACCTGATCATCGCCACCGGCGGTCAGGGCGTCGTGCGCCGCGCCTACATGTCCGGCACCCCGGCCTACGCCGTCGGCGCGGGCAACGCGACGATGATCTGGGACGAAACCGCCAAGCAGGATCTGAACAAGGCGGCGTTCAACACCATGCGTTCGAAGACTTCGGACTTCGGTTCGGGCTGCTCGGCGGACGGCAACATCGTCATCCACGAAAGCATCTGGGAAGACGCGCTGAAGGAACTCGTGACCGTCGGCGGCTACATGCTCTCGCCGACCGAGCAGGAAGCCATGCGCAAGGTCATGTGGGACGACGAGTGCCACCGCCTGCCGGATACCGTCGCCCTGTCGCCGCAGGATATGGCCAAGGCTGCCGGCTTCGAAATCCCGGAAGACCGCAAGTTCCTGATCGCCTCGCACGGTACCGGCGTCTTCAAGCGCACGCTCGACGGCATCTGGTGCCACGAGAAGCTGACCACGCTGCTCGCGGTGCACAAGTATTGCGGCGAGTTCCAGAACGCCATCGATACCATCATGGCCATCCATGACGTCGGCGGCATCGGCCACTCGGTCGGCATCTTCTCGTTCGACGAAGACCATATCCATCGCCTCGCCTCGGTGGCCCGCGTCGGCCGCATCATGGTGCGCCAGGCCCAGTCCAAGGCCAACGCCGGCAGCATGATGAACGGCATGCCGATGACCTCGTCGATCGGTTGCGGTACCTGGGCCGGCAACGCCACCAGCGAGAATATTCACCTGCATCACTACATGAATATCACCTGGGTGTCCAAGGAGTATGATCAGCCCGACTGGCTGAAGGACGAGGAACTCTTCGGCGAGTTCTACGATCCGGAACTCGAGAAGATCCAGTACTCGCCGTTCTGATATCGCGTTCTCGCGCTGATCGTGTCGCGCCGTTGCGTGGCTGGGAGAGCATCCCGGCCACGCAACGGCTTTTTCACATCGTTTGCCCGCTGACAATTGCAGAGCAACAAGGAGGAGTCGGAAGTGAATTGCACGAAACATGTCTTTGCTGCCGCTACGGCGCTGTTTTATGCCCTCGTCCCGGCGCATGCCGGTGCGGAAGTCCGTGATCTGGCCTTCCGCTGGGCCACAACCAATCCATCCGGTCACCCGGTTGTGCGAGGCGGGGTGAAGTTCTCCGAGTTGGTCGAGAAGAAGAGCGGCGGCAAGATGATCGTCAAGCTCTATACCGGCGGGGTGCTGGGCAGCGACCATCAGGTGCTGTCGTCCGTTCAGCGCGGCGCGGTTGATTTCACCACGATGAATTCAGGCATCCTGCAATCGCTGGTGAAGGAATTCGCCGTCGTTGATTTTCCCTTTTTGTTCAACGACGTGAATGAGGTTGACGCGATCATGGACGGTCCCGTCGGCAAACGGCTGGCGGACAAGTTGCCGGAAAAGGGGCTGGTTAACCTGGCCTATTACGACCTCGGTTTTCGCAATCTGACGAACAGCAAGCGCCCGGTCCGAACGGCGGCCGACATCGCCGGCCTGAAGATCCGGGTCATCCAGTCGCCCACCTATATCGATACCTTCACCGCGCTGGGTGCGGAGGCCGTACCAATGGCATTTACCGAGGTTTATTCGGCTCTTGAGCAGAAAAAGATCGATGGCCAGGAAAACCCGTTCGCCGTCATCGCCTCCAACAAACTCGACGCCGTGCAGAAATACCTGACCGAGACGCGCCACATCTACAACCCGCAGTCTTTCCTTATGAGCAAGGCAACGTGGGACCGGCTGAACGAGGACGAACGGAAGATCATTCTCGACGCGGCGAACGAGTCGGCGGTCTTTCAGCGCAAGGTGTCGCGCGAAGCGCAGGATCGCTCGCTGGCTTCCATCCGCAAGACGCTGCTGGTCGATGAACTGGCGCCGGGCGAAGTGGAGAAGATCCGGGCTAAACTGAAGCCGGTGGTCGAGAAATACAGCGCCAGCATCGGCGAGGAGTTCGCAAAGTTCGTCTTCGGAGAGATTGCCCGCCTGCGCAAGTAGACTCCCGCGTTTGGTGCGCGGGAAAAAGTATGATCAGCCGTAAAACCTCACCACGGAGGCACAGAGACGCGGAGTTTTCACAGAGAAAACCTAAGGAAACAAGTTTCTTCTCTGTGTTTCCTCTGCGTCTCCGTGTCTCTGCGGTGGATTTGTTTTTTTACAGACACTGAGCGTTTCAGCATCAGAATGCCGCCAGCAGCGCGTACTCTGCTTCGCGCAACAGCGGCAGCGTGCGCGCTACAGCATTCTCGGTGGTTTCGTTGCCCATCGGCAGGCTAACGCTGATCGAGCCGACGACGATGCCATCGCGGGTGCGGATCGGCACCGCGATGCCGCGTACGCGCTGGGCGATCTGCTGTTCCAGCAAGGCATAGCCGTTGCTGCGGGCCTTGTTGATCAGCTCGCGGACGGCATCCTCGGTGGTGGCGGTGAACGGCGAGTAGGGCACGAACTTCCGCCCCGTGAGCCAGTGATCGACTTCTTCCGGCGAGTAGGTCGACAGGATCGCGATGCCCGCCGAGGAAAGGTTGGCCGGGATGCGCGCGCCGAGCACGTAGCCGACGTTCTGTACCAGGTTCGACCCGTCGCGGGCGACGAAGACGATGTCGTTCTCGTCCATCACCGCGAAGTAGGCGGCGCCGCCAAGCGAGAGGCTCAGGCGTTGCAGATACGGCTGGACCGCGCGCGGTATCTTCGCCGAGTCGAAATACGACCAGCCGAGGCGCAGCACGCGCGGCGTCAGCCAGAACAGGTGGCCATCGCTTTCGACGTAGCCGAGATGTTCGAGCGTACGCAGGTAACGCCGCGTTGCCGTTCGGGTGATGCCGGTTCGGCGCGCGGCCGTGGAGGCGGTGAGGCGCGGGTGGGTGTCGTTGAATGCCTCGATGATCTGCAGGCCCTTTTCGAGGCCGGCGATCCAGTCCTTTTTGTTCAGCGGTGGCTTGTTGCTTTGCATGGCAAATCCTTATCCGCGCGATTGTCAAACAACGGTGCGCGATTGTCGCGCTGAACTGCAGCAGGGTCAATCGACGTTGTTCTCGACCCGGCCTACCATGGAAAAAAACGCATCTCCCCCGTCAAGCCTGCAATGCGCCCGGGGGTGAAAAGATGGTTGAACAAAACTGTTCAGGACGAGGAGGTAATTGCGCCATTTGCGTCGTGGCCGGGCAAAAGCGAGCGGGGTATGCGCTCCGTTCAGTTGATTCCGAAAAAGCAGAAACATGTGAAGAATCATTGTTTGTGACGGTGTGCAATCCCTGCAAAAATGTGAATCGGTCATATCGGTGACGGTGTTCTGATGCTGGGTTGTTGAGCTCTCCGCACCAAGTTCGCTCGGGAAGGACAGGTTGTGATTGAGCGCTGCATCGCCTCCGGAAACATGATTTATGAATTGCCTGCATCTTTGATCTGCCATCCATTTTCGTAATTCTGTTATTTCCACATTTTTGACCTTTAGGAGAAGTGAGAACATGACCACGTCATCCAAAATCATCTGGACCAAGATTGACGAAGCGCCGGCATTGGCAACCTACTCGTTGCTGCCGATCGTACAGGCGTTCACCAAGGGGACCGGTGTCGAGGTGGAAACCAGCGACATTTCGCTCGCCGGGCGCATCATCGCCTCCTTTCCGGAGCGCCTGACCGAAGCCCAGCGCGTTCCCGACAACCTGACAGGGCTCGGCGAACTGACGCTCAAGCCCGAAGCGAACATCATCAAGCTGCCGAACATCAGTGCCTCCGTGCCACAGCTGAAGGAAGCGATCAAGGAACTGCAGGGCAAGGGCTACAACCTGCCCGACTATCCGGAGAACCCGCAGACCGAGGAAGAGAAGGAAATCAACGCGCGCTATTCGAAGGTGCTCGGCTCCGCCGTCAACCCGGTGCTGCGCGAGGGCAACTCCGACCGCCGCGCGCCGCTCTCCGTCAAGAACTTCGCCAGGAAGAATCCGCACAAGCTTGGCCCCTGGAGCGCGGACTCGAAGGCGCAGGTTGCTTTCATGTCGGCCGGCGATTTCTACGGCAACGAGAAGTCGGTGGTCATGGATGCCGCCGATGAACTCAAGATCGAACTCGTCGGCCTCGACGGCGCGGTCAAGGTGCTCAAGGACAAGCTGAAGGTCTCGGCAGGCGAGATCGTCGATGGCACCTTCATGAGCAAGAAGGCGTTGCGCGCGTTCTACGCCGAGCAGATCGAGAAGGCGAAAAAGGACGGCTTGCTGTTGTCGTTGCACCTCAAGGCGACGATGATGAAAGTGTCCGACCCGGTTCTGTTCGGCCACGCCGTCTCCGTTTTCTTCGAGGACGTCTTCGCCAAGCATGCCGAGACCTTCAAGCAACTTGGTGTCAATCCGAACATGGGCCTCGGCGACCTGTACGCCAAGATCAAGACCCTGCCGGAAGCCAAACAGGCCGAGATCGAAGCCGACATCCAGGCCGAATACGCCAAGCGTCCTGCGCTGGCCATGGTCGATTCGGACAAGGGCATCACCAACCTGCATGTGCCGAGCGACGTCATCGTCGACGCCTCGATGCCGGTGGTCGTGCGCGACTCCGGCAAGATGTGGAACAAGGAAGGCAAGCTGCAGGAAACGCTGGCGATGGTTCCGGACCGCTGCTACTCGCGCATGTACCAGGCGATGATCGAGGACTGCAAGAAGAACGGCGCCTACGATCCGGCGACGATGGGCTCGGTGCCGAACGTCGGCCTGATGGCGCAGAAGGCCGAGGAGTACGGCTCGCATCCGACCACCTTCGTGATTCCGGCCAACGGCACCGTGCGCGTCGTCGACGCTGCGGGCAAGACGCTGATGGAGCACGCGGTCGAAGCAGGGGACATCTGGCGCATGTCGCGCGTCAAGGACATCCCGATCCAGGATTGGGTCAAGCTGGCGGTCAATCGCGCTCGTGCAACCGGCGCGCCGGCGGTGTTCTGGCTCGACAAGAACCGCGCGCATGACGCCAACGTGATCGCCAAGGTCGAGACGTACCTGAAGAACCACGACACGTCCGGCCTGGAAATCAAGATTCTCGATCCGGTTGAAGCGATCAAGTATTCGGTGGAACGTATCCGCCAGGGCAAGGACACCATCTCGGTAACCGGCAACGTGTTGCGCGACTATCTGACCGACCTGTTCCCGATTCTCGAACTGGGGACCAGTGCCAAGATGCTGTCGATCGTGCCGCTGCTCGCTGGCGGCGGGCTGTTCGAAACCGGCGCGGGCGGCTCGGCGCCGAAGCACGTGCAGCAATTCCTCAAGGAAGGTTACCTGCGCTGGGATTCGCTCGGCGAATTCTCGGCTTTGGGCGCCTCGCTGGAGCACCTGGCGGTCAACTTCAAGAACCCGAAGGCGCAGGTGCTGGCCGACGCGCTTGACGTGGCGATCGCCAAGTTCCTCGACAACAACAAGTCGCCAGCGCGCAAGGTGGGCGAGATCGACAACCGCGGCAGCCACTTTTACCTGGCCTTCTACTGGGCCGAGGCGCTGGCGGCGCAGACCAAGGACGCGGAGCTGCAGGCCCGCTTCGCCAAGGTCGCCAAGGGCATGCAGGAGAACGAGGCGAAGATCAACGCCGAGCTGATCGGCGCGCAGGGCAAGCCGATGGATATCGGCGGCTACTACCTGCCGGAATTCGCCAAGGCGTCGGCAGCGATGCGCCCGAGTGCAACCTTGAACGCGATCATCGATGCGCTCTGATCCACTCAGGGGCATGTTGATGTGATCTTTTCGGTCAGGCCCGGCAGTCCCCGGCAACGAGGGCGGCGGGCCTGGAATTCTTGAATCACGGAGTATGAGCTATGCAAATCTTGAAGAAAGGCCAGGCGGGCACGATGCAGTCCAGTGACCTGATGGTCACGGTGGAGCCGGCGGATGCGCTGTCCATCGAAATCGAATCGACGGTCAAGAAGCAGTTCGAGCACTTGATCCGGGCAAAACTGGAAGAAGTCCTGGTTCGGCACGATGTGCGTGCCGCGAAGGTCAGCATCAGCGATCGCGGTGCGCTCGACTACGCCATCGAGGCGCGTCTCGAAGCCGCGTTGCAACGGGCGGGAGGTGAATGATGGACAAGACCTACTGGTACAAGGAGTACACCCAGGGGCGGCGCTTCTTTCTGAAGATCCTGCCCGGCCAGAGCGTCCAGGAAAACATCAAGGCGCTGGTCGTCAAAGAGAAGATCAAGGTTGGCGTGATCCTCTCGGCGATCGGTTCGGTCCGCAAGCTGCGCATCAACGGCATCAAGAGCGGCGCCAAACTGCCGATCACCCCGGCGCGGCTGACTCCGCATGAACTCGAAGGGCCGCTGGAACTGCTCGGACTCACCGGCAACATCGTGCCGGGCACCGACGGGACGCCGGATTGCCATCTGCACGTCCTGGCCGGCAAGGCCTCGGGCGACGTCGTCGGCGGGCAACTGGAAGACGCCGAGGTCTTCGCTACCTGCGAAATCGTGCTGATCGAACTGGTGCTGGACGGTATCGAACGCCACAAGTCCAGGTCCGGCGGCACGTCCACCATCTACTTCGCGGAGGAATAACCATGGCCGACTACAAACTGCGCCGGTCGCTGCTTTACGTGCCGGGCAACATGCCGTCGATGCTGCAGAACGTTCCGCTGTTCGGCTGCGATGCCGTGCTGCTCGACCTCGAAGACGCCGTCCCGCTGGCCGAGAAGGACGCGGCGCGCATCCTGGTGCGCCGCTTCCTCGACGGCTACAAGAACCGCAACAAGGAAATCCTCATCCGCATCAACGGCCTCGACACGAAGTGGGCGCTGGATGACCTGAAGACGGTGCTGCCGGCCAAGCCGGACGGCATCCGTCTGCCGAAGGCCGATACGCCGGAGGTCGTCGAGCACCTCGACACGCTGTTGACCGAGTATGAAGAAGAGCTGGGCTTCGAGGTCGGCCACTTCAAGATCCTGCCGTCGATCGAAACCGCCGAAGGCGTGCTCAACGCGCCGAAGACCGCCAAGGCTTCGTCGCGCCTGATCGGTCTGGCGTTCGGCGCCGAAGACTACACCGCCACGATGGAAATCAACCGTACCAAGACCGGCGAGGAACTGTTCAACGCCCGCATGACGGTGTTGTGGGGCGCGAAAGCCGCGGGCATCCAGGCCATCGACACGATCTTTGCCGACGTCAATGACATGGAAGCGCTGCGCAAGGAAACGGAGTTGATCAAGAAGCTCGGCTTCACCGGCAAGTGCATGATCAACCCGCGCCAGATCGACGTCATTCACGACGTGTTTGCGCCGAAGCAGGAAGAAGTCGACTACGCGCTGGAGGTCATGGAAGCCATCAAGCGCGCCCGCGAAATGGGTACCGGTGTCATCTCGCTGAAGGGCAAGATGATCGACCGGCCGGTCGTGGTGCGTGCCGCCCGCGTGCTGAACACGGCCCGCGCGCACGGCATGGTCGACGTGGTAATCAATGAGGAGGACATCAATGGTACGGAATAGTCTGGGCCGGCTGATCCCGGAAACCTTTGCCGGCAAGAAGCTGATTCCCTACAGCGATCCGTGGTCGCTGCAACCGCATGCCGAGCGCTCGACCCGCGCCATTCGGCGCCTGACCCACAACGGCAGCAAACTGGTCGGTGGCCTGCGCGATGCGATCATTGCCTCGGGCCTCAAGGATGGCATGACCATCTCGACGCACCACAGCCTGCGCAACGGCGATTACCTGCTCAATGAACTGGTCAAGGAAATCGACGCGTTGGGCATTCGCGACATCAAGATCGCGTCGAGTTCGGTGCACATCGTCAACGCTGAACTGATCCCCTATATCCGCAAGGGCACGATCACCGGCTTCGAATGCGGGGTCAACGGCCCCATTGCCGAACTGGTGTCCAAGGGCGAACTCGATTGCCCGATCATCGTTCGCTCGCACGGCGGTCGCGCGCGCGCGCTGATCACCGGCGAAGTACCGGTCGATGTCGCCTTCCTGGCGGCACCGTATTGCGACGAGTACGGCAACTTCAACGGCTACTACGGCCCATCTGCCTGCGGCAGCCTCGGCTACGCGCTGGTCGACGCGCAGCACGCGCACAAGGTCGTCGCGGTGACCGACAACCTGGTGCCGTTTCCGGCCGTGCCTGTCGGCATTCCGCAGTCGGTGGTCGACTT
Source organism: Gammaproteobacteria bacterium (assembly GCA_029289235.1). GTDB lineage: Bacteria > Pseudomonadota > Gammaproteobacteria > Burkholderiales > Rhodocyclaceae > Propionivibrio. The sequence continues at coordinate 20,822 of JARFTZ010000002.1, read as the reverse complement.
CGTTGCCCAGGTGCCGCGTCTCGGCGACCCGAAGAAGATCGTCTCTTCGACGACCAAGATCACCACCGATCCGATCGGTCTGCAGATCGCCAAGTACGCGGCGATGGTCATCGAGGCCTCCGGCTACGTCAAGGACGGCTTCTCGTTCCAGACCGGCACCGGCGGCATATCGCTGGCCGTCGCCGAGCACGTGCGCAACATGATGCGTCGTGACAAGGTCAAGGGCAGCTTCGGCCTTGGCGGGATTACCGGCTACTTTGTGGACATGCTCGAGGAAGGGCTGTTCGAGGCGCTGTTCGACGTGCAGTGTTTCGACCTCAAGGCCGTGCAGTCGATCGGCCGCAACCAGAAGCACGTGGAAGTCACCGCCGGCACCTATGCCAACCCGTTCAACTGCGGGGCGATCGTCAACCGTCTGGATTGCGTGATCCTCAGCGCGACCGAAACCGACGTCAATTTCAACGTCAACGTCAACACCGAGTCGATGGGCTACCTGCTGCACAACACGGGTGGCCACTGCGACGCGGCGGCGGGTGCCAAGGTGTCGATCGTTGTCTGTCCGTCGATCCGTGGCCGTCTGCCGATGGTGCGCGACGAGGTGACGACCATTTCTACCCCGGGCGAGACGGTGGGCGTGATCGTTACCGAGCGCGGCATCGCGGTGAACGACAATTTGCCGGATCTCAAGGCGGAACTGATCAAGCGCGGCGCACCGGTGAAGGACATCCGGCAGCTGCGTGACGAGATCTATGCCGTCACCGGCGTGCCGAAGCCCGTTGAGTTCGAGGACAAGGTTGTTGCCCTCGTCGAGTACCGTGATGGCTCCATCATTGACGTCATCCGCCAGGTCAAGGCGTAGCTACCTGGACGCCCGGGACAGCCGGCAGGATGCCCTGGCCTGGGCGCTGGGCCGGGGGCATCCGGCGACGCTGTTTCTGGCGCTGAACATCCCGGGCGGGGAAAAAACCCCGCCCGGGGCCGAGGCGCTGTTCGTCTGGATGTTCAACCAGTTGCCGGCGGTACTGGCCGGCATCGCCGAATCGAGCAGGTTTCACGACGTCCTGGGGCCGTATGCAATCCTCTGCCTGGAGGCAGACCCGAAGGCGGTGAAGGAAGCCTGCGTCCATCTGGAGACCGGCCATCCGTCGTCGCGCCTGATCGACCTCGATGTCTACGCGCCGGACGGACGTCAGATCGACCGGAATTCGCTCGGTCTTTCCTCGCGTTCCTGCCTCATTTGCGACCAGCCCGCGGTCGATTGCATCCGCGCCAAACGTCATTCCCTCCATACCGTCATCCACCGGGTCCATGAACTCCTCGCGCCATTCCGAACTTGAGCATCTCGCCAACGCGCTGGCACGCGGCGCGAGCATGGAGCTCTATCTCACGCCCAAGCCCGGTCTCGTCGACCTGCTGGACAACGGCTCGCATCCCGATCTTTCCGTCACGCTGATGGAGCGGTCGATCGGCATCGTCGCCGATTACCTCGATGCGATTGTGGCCTCGCTGCGCGCGGACGAACCGTTTGCCTGCCAGCGCGACATCGCCATTCACGCCGAACGTCGCCTCTACGACGAGCTGGGAACTAATACCCACAAAGGCTACATCTTCCTCAGCGGTATGCTGCTGATCGCGCGCCATCACGCGGGAGTATCCGATGAGGCGGCCGTGCGGCAATCGCTTTCGACCATTTCCCGGTCGTTTTTCGATACGGCGGCGAAGACCGGCTCCAACGGCGAAAAGGTTCGCCGGAACTATCACACCGGCGGAATCGTCGGCGAAGCCATCGGTGGTTACCCGTCCTTGTTCGATGCCGCCTTGCCGGCGTTCCGCGACGCGTTCGCGCGGCACGGATGCGTTACCACAGCGTCGTTCGCGATGATGGCGCGACTGATGCAGACCGTTGACGATACGACGACACTGCACCGCGCCGGCCGGGACGGGTTGAATCGGGTCAGGGAGGATGGGCGCAGACTCGAGTGCCTGATCGCTGACCGCGGCGATGCGGTCACCTTCCTCGAAGAATGCAATGATCGTTACAAGGAACTGAATCTGACGATCGGCGGCGTCGCCGACATGCTGGGCGTGGCCTTCGGGTGCCTGCTGGCCCGTGGCGAGATAAGCGACGAGGTGACGGGCCGAGTCCCTGTCACTTTCGAGAGCAGGCAACGGCTTGCGGCCTAATTCCATGCGCAATGCCGACCAATGGGCCGGCTGATTCCCATCCTGTTCGCCGATCAGACTTTTTTGCACGCCAATGGATGCGCGTAACGGGTGGCGTCCGGGTTACTTGAGCAGCGTGAAGCGGACATCCTCGGCGTCACTGGTTCGTGGTCGCGAGTTGAGCCACAGCGAGTAGCCCAGGCGAGGAGGTCTCTGCTTCGTTTGGAGAATGGGAGAGGGAATGGCATCTCGCCTCAGAATGAGTCCGACTTCGCAATCCAGCGTGAGTCCTGAGGCGAATCGGACCAATTCCTGCAGTGCCAGGACTTCTTCCTGTCCCGGCATGAATCGAGAGAACTGGTCGGCGTCGAGCGGCCCCAGACGCAATCGCATCTTGTTCTGTCGATCCCAGATACGTTCACCGATGAACGCGGTTCGCCCGAGAACGCAGTTCCGGCCGGTGATCAGGGCGCTCTGTTCTTCTTCCGGCAACTGTATCCACTGTCCGGTGAACTGCTCGAGTTGCGCCTCGATACCGAAGAATCCCTTCACCAGCGCTTCGATGTTGACTGCCGGGATCGGTCGCTGAGACAGCAGGCCGGCATAGTGGAGCAGGAAAAGATCCGGAATCCCTCCGTCATTTGGCTTGAGGCGGCGCTGCATGTGTTGTAACCCGACGCCGACGATGTCGAGGATGTTGCGCGAGAATCCGTCATGCTTGCCCGCTTCGAAGGGGATATAGAATCGGTACTTTCTCCAAGCGGCGTAGAACAGCGAAACCGCGCGGTGGGTGAAAATGTCCAGAAACGCGTGTCCGGCTCTGTCACGAAAACGGTTGCGCCGGTCGATCAGCAGTTCGGTATAAGCGGTGGGCAACACGCCAGAGGGGCCGACAAGCCCCATGAAATTGACGCTCACTTCTGCAGTGCTTCCTTCGGTGAGGCTGGATTCGGGCCCTTCCTCCGTCGGTGGGCGACACAAAGTGATGCGGTCAATCTCGCTTGCGGGAAATGAAAGCGACAGCTTGGACGAGAAGCGCAAGCTTTCGGGAACAGGGCCTGTGCTGTTGCGCTTTGGCCCGAGTGCAAGCAGGCGAACCGCCTGGAAAAAACCGAAACGCGATCCCTCCGTGAACAGTTCCGCGTCTAGATTACGAGTGCCTTGCCGGCCCTGGCTGGCCATTTGGCTATCTCCTGTTGCAGTTGATGGGCGTGCAAAGTCAGTCGTGTAAAGCTGTTCGGGCCTGAGTAAAGCGCGAAGAAGCGCTCCAGAACTGCGCCGAAGAGAACGGCGCCGCTGCCCACGAAGGCGCTTTCGTCAAGCGTGAGGCTGATATCCAGGCCACGTACCAATCCGGAGAAATGCTTGCTGGCGACCAGTGTCGTCGCCGGTCGGGTTGATATGGCCTTGATCCCATGGATTTCGCGGGTCACGCGGTGCGATTGGGTCAGGTTGTAGAGTGTGAGCATCTCCTGCAAAGCGTCCTTGCCCTCGCTGACAATCGACAGGTGATTCAAGGAAAGATGGGAAATCAGTCTCCAGTAAAGCCCTGTCTTTGTCGGTGGGCGGACTGCCCGCGTAGGCTTGCGCAGCGGCCGAACCCGCTTCACCACCGGAAACTGGGGCAGGGAAAAGTCTGCGTGCCTGTCCTGCGTGGCGCCGCCGAACGGCAATTGTTCCGGCAGGTCGCGGTTGCTACAGGTGAGTTTCAGGGAAAGCACTTCGAGTTCTGGCCTGTAAGGCGAGAATTGGCTATCGACGAAAGCAATCTCGACGTCCGTACCGTTGTCGTTGTCCAGTACAGACGCCTCGCGTTTGGCGTACCAGTAGTATCTCGGAATGCCGTCTTGATGCAGGTGATTGATCGAATAGAAGGGGGGTACGACGTGAGCGGCCTCGGAAGAGGTATCCTTTTCCGCATAGACAACCGAATCGATTGATATGACTTCATAGGCTCTCTGGCGTCGAGCGTTGGCGATGACCGGGTAGCACGTCTTTTGGTGGCTGATGCGTAGCGGCTCAGCGTGTTGTTTGAAGAGGTTGATTGCCGGAGTGCAGCCGAGCTTGAAGTTGGCCGCGTTCAGGGTCTGTGCGAGGCGGTTGTGGCGTTCGCTGTCTGCGTAGTTGCGCAGGAATATCTGGATCGTCAGCGTGTTGCCGGGATGCTGTACGTCGGGGTGGTCGAGTCCGGTGATATCCACGAACAGGAACTTTTCCGGGAAAGAAAAGTACTCGCTTAGAAGGCGATAGCCTGTGAAGGAGCGGTTGTCGTGGTCGAGCAGGGATTCGTCGGCAGAGAATCCCACCGGGACGAGGGCGGAACCGGGAAGCGTCAGCGTATGGCGTGGAGTATCCGTTGTGTCGGTGATCCGGATCTGTAGCGTTCCGACGGTGAGAAGCTCATAAAGCAAAGCCATCAATCCCGGGTCGCCATCGAGATAAAAGCGCAGTTTGTCGATTCCGATTTTCCCGATGGGCAGGCCGCCTTGTGTCTCGAATTGCAACAAGATGGCCGCGGCTGCCGTGGGGCACAAACGGCGTAGATGGTCCGAGTTCTGCGTCAGTTGCAGACGAGCGGAGGTTAGCCGCATCGGCCACAAATCGGTCGGGTAGCAGGTGCGGAACTGGCAAGGGTGGCCCCCAACGGCAGGTGATATGGCGGGATGGTGGCGAGGGACGACGGTTTTTTCGGTGACTTCCGGATTGTCCGGCGCGAGTTCCATCTGGAGGATGGTGCAGGAGGGGAACGGCTGCGTGTAATGGGGATAGAGAACCTGCATGAACGCTTCGGAAATTTCCGGAAACTCGTCGTCCAGCTTGCGGTGGATGCGCGCGGCGAGGAAGGCGAACCCTTCCATGATGCGCTCGACATGCGGATCCTCGCTCTGGTTTTCGTCGATCAGGAGGCGCCGGGCGATCTTCGGATAACGGCGGGCGAATTCACCGGATAGCTCGCGCAGGTAGGTGAGCTCACGTTCGTAGTACGGCAGCAATTCCTTGAGCATTCAGCTTTCCCGAATCTGGTATGAACTGGTCGATAGTTGCAGGGTGGCGTCGAACCTGACGGGCGGACGCGTGGGCACGACATGCAGATAGGCGTCAACGCGAAACCGCAGCATGCGCTCCGTGCCGTTCGGTGAGTCCAGACTGACCGAGACCGCGTCAAGGCGAGGTTCGTGTTTCTGGATGGCGATGCGGATCTTGTCACGCAGATAGGCTCGATCTCCCGGGTCGAGAAGGCTCAGGCTCGACAGGTCGGTGATGCCGAAATCAAGCATCGATGCCCGGGAGTTGGGGAATCCGTTCAGGCATTCGTCAGTGTCGACACAGCGGGCGTTAAGCAGAGCTTCAATGTCACGGGCAACGGCGCGCTTGAGGGCGCGAATGTCGAATGCCTTAAAAAAAGGTATTTCTTCCTCATTTCTGGGGTTGTCGTCGAGAAGGCGGTCGAGGACGGACGGGAGGAAGCCGGTTTGAGAAACGTCGTAAGGCATGGGCGAAGGGTGGGGACGTCCTGTTCAGCTGGCAGTGCGCAACCTGCCAGGGGCCTGTTGGCGAGGGGGGGGCTCCGGATGGTCAGGTAGAGGGACTGCCAAGGACGGTTGCCTTTGGGTCTGAATCAGGGCGTCGGTCTCGTTGCCCAGCAAGCCGCGAAAAGAGAAAAAGAACAAGCATCCGATGAGGCCAAGCAATGCGAAGAACAGCCAAAGCGGGAGTTCGTTGCGGACATAGTTCTGAAACCGGTGAGGCAGTTGCCAGTTGGGCGCAAAAGCATTGCGTCCTCCCCGCGCGTGGGTGATCTCCTGTCCGAGGCGGCTGATCAGGTAATCCAGCTTTTCGGTTCCCTCGATAAGGTACTTTCCCTGGAACCCAAGAAGCAGGACTGTGTAGAAGACTTCCAGCACTTCGACGTTGGCCACCGGGTCGATACGCATCGTCTCCAGTTTGTCGAAGAAATTCTCGCCGGCGAGGTGTTCGCCGAACAGGCGGAGTTGCAGAGGATTTCTCTCCCAGAGCGGGCGAATCGAAAAACTTGAAGCCAGGATGATTTCATCCATCGCGGCGCAGAATGCATACTTGGCGTTTTCAATCGCCAGCATGGGTTTGTTCAGATTGCGGGCGTCGGCTTCAAACTGGGCAAGGAACTTCCCGACGCGACGATGGAATTCTTCGTGCGACTTCGGGGCCTGGCCGTTGCGCAAGAGGAAAAGAAGGTAAATCCCTTCCTCCATCAATTCGCTCAGAGTGCGACTGAAGGTGATGGCCGAAGAGGTGGCGGTTTCTTTGTTGGCGGTAACGGTCGGTGTCATTCTTTGTCTCAACGGAAGACTGCGAACAGTTCAAGTTTGATGTCGATGAGCGTTTGGGGAACGTAGAGGCAGATGCTTCTGGCCTTGCGCATGCGTTCGAACATCTGTCCTTGCGGCTCCAGAACGAAATAGTGGTTTCCTACGCGCACCGGAAGCGCAGATGGGGTCTGGGCAGCGTGGGCCAGGCGAACCCCGGGTAGTGCGGAATTCAGGATCTTTTCCACATCGTCGGGAGAGCCTGCCTTGAGCTTGAGAGGGATTGTGTCCAGTAATTCAGCCGTGGGGCGTTCGCTGGATACGGAGAGGTAATAATCGACATTCTCGACAAGACTTTCGCTGTCCAGGCGGCCGACGTGGAATGAGGGCTTCGTGTTGTCCAGCGGAATTTGCGCGTAGCGGTCCGATACGACGGTTTCCAGAAGTTCACGGATCATTGCGTCGATTCGGGCGAAAACATCGGTCAGGTTCTCGTGGGCGTAGTGAGGAATTTCGCCGAGAGTACGTGTCGAAGAGAATGTCATCAGTTCGCCGCACAGCTGAGCAAGCGCTGTGTATAGCGTTTCAGGATGTGTCGGTGTCAGCGCGCAGTGATTCAGGAGGGGGAAGCTACGGTTGACCGTGTGTAGCAGCCAGAACGAGGCGATGTCCGAGGTGCCGTATTCGACGACGCTCTTCACTCTTTCCCGGTGCCTTGCTGCTAGCGCCTGACTTTTGAGGATGAGGATGTCGAGCAGGCGTCGTGTCAGCATCACCAGGTGGCGGCTTGCCTCGATCTTGAGCAATGGCGGGATGAAGCTGGTTTCGATCTGCCATACGCCGCTGGGGTTTTTTTCTATTCGTGCGACCGCGATGCACTGGTGTCCGTCGCGGTTTTCCTCCTCGACCATCAACCGGACGTTGGGGTGCAGCGTGGTCACGTCGGCTTCAAGGGCGTCAGTGAACAGGTCCGGGCAGGAAACGTGCGAGGCAAGGAAGCGAGGACTTCTCGCCTGGGTGTTTTCGTTCTCGGCGCAGTTGTCTCCGAACGCGTTGAGCGACGGCAGGCAGGCATAAAGGGTCGTGCCGGCAGCGATGTTCTGTATGTCGTCGAGACTTCGTGTCGGGGGCAGGGGGGTTGTTGCCGGCGCGTCGACGTGGATTCCATCGCTGAACACGATGTCCAGCAGATCGAGACGCAATAGCCCGCCGCGCAATGCTTCCGGGTCGAGAGCGCAGTTTCGGACTCCCCATGGGTAAGACCGGATATGACGCAGTCCATTGGCCAGGCTGTTTTCAAGGAACAGTGTTTGTTGCTGAAAGTGTTGTGGACGAAGGAATAGTCCCTCGCCCCATAGAACGCGATTGCATCCGAGCATGTTGGTTTCTTGGAATCTGACGTTGGTCGGGCCGGGTTGGCCGGTTGATGCGTGAATCCGGAGGCTGCCGTTGGGGGCTGGGCTCATCGGGCAACAGGATAGCCCGGCGGAGAGTAGTACTCAGGGGTGAGCCTCCGGACTGCTGATTGATGGTTTTCAAAGTGCGAGATTACGGGAGAAGTGTTTTCCGTCGTTTCAACAGAATTGATCCCTTGGGGGGGGCGGAGCGGGAGGGTGGGCGTGGCATTTCCCAGTCCGCATTCGCCTTTGGGGTGGCTGGGTTGGCCTGGAAGCAGTAGTTGCCCGGAGTCGATAATCTCTATGTAGCAGTCTTTTGCGCGGAACCTGACCCCGGCAATCCGGTTTCCCTTTTTGTCCAGAACATCGATGAGTTGGCGCCAGTGGTGGGGGTCCGGGTTGCGGAACATCCCGACGATGCCGACATAGCGGGTTTCGTCCTGGAGTTTCATGGGGGTGGCGTAGGTTCCTCCGGGGACGAGTACCAGATCCGTTTTGCTGATCAGCGAAGGGCCCAGTAGTTCGCTTTCGGAGTGCCCGGCGGCGAGTGTGTCGAATGTCAGTTTCGAAAACTCGTTTGCCTCCCTCAATTGATAAAGACGAACGACTACTGACAGTGATTGCCCGTTGATGTCCCGATTCAGCACCTCGTCCCCTTCGCCGTTGATCGAATACTGAATGGGTCCTTTGGGGGGTGAGGAGCAGGCGCAGAGAAAAGCGAACCAGATCGATACCATGGCTGCAAAAAGAGCCGGTCGGCGATGATTTTGTGAGATGGGTTTGATCGTCATGGGGTTATGTGACTATGAGTTTGATCATAGACAGTTGGTTATATGACCTATGTTCTATCGTTATGATTAAAAAGCAAAAATAGTTTGTAAGAATGCGTATGTTATACACTGTTTGGCTATTTTCATAGTACGATTGCATTATTTGATCTTGTATGGATATGCGTTTGTGTCTTCATTCGTATTCTTTGGTAATGCTCGGTTTCGCAACAAATTCTCTTTTGTCATCTCGGCTTGGTCCTGTTATCCAGGGGGTGAGAAGGTGTTTTCTGTTCGTCAGGGGAGGCTGTGGTGATGCTTGTACGGCCGTCAGGCTGCCAGTACTGACAAGACGTTCTCCGGTGTGAGCACCATGGCATTGATGGTGGTCCTTGTCGGGCTGGCTGCGCTTCTGGGTCTTGCCGCGTGGATTGGTTGGCGTTTCTTTCTGCCTTCGCGGATGGCCGTGGTTGAAGGCCACGAACTGCAATCATCTTCGTGCTGCGTGAACTCGCTTGCGGAGGTTTTCCGGTGTCTCGTGCCACGGGGTCAGTTGCTTGGCTATTTGGCGATGGGGCTGGTGGTCGGAGGGATTGGCGTATTCGGCGTGCTCTCCGTCTCTGGTTCGATCGGGCCGGACCCGTTGGCGATTCGGGAGTGGGGCCGGCAGGCCCATATCCAGAAAGCGCTGAATCCGGAGTATCTGGCTCCTCCGCCAGCGTTTCCCCCGTCATTTTTCGTGGGAAGCGGGCGCGAGGATCTGGAGGCGGCCAACCGGGACTGGAACCGGCTCGATCCGCGGTTTCTGCAGCCGGTACTGGAGCTGCTGCGTCGGCTTGAGAGGCGTGGTTATGTGTTCGCTCTTCTCGAAGGGTATCGCAGCCCGGAGCGTCAGGAGGTGCTGGCCGACAAAGGCGCGCACGTGACCAATGCGCGTGCGTACCAAAGCAAGCATCAGTTCGGGCTGGCTGTCGATCTGGCGCCGGTGCGAGACGGTCGTCTGGTCATCTCAGAACGCGATCCGCGGGCGATGGAGGCGTATCAGGTTCTCGGCGAAGAGGCAGAGAAAGCCGGGATGGTGTGGGGGGGGCGTTGGTGGCTCAAGGACTATGGGCATGTTGAAGCTGGCGCGTTCTGATGCGTCAGGAGGGTATGCATGCCGGCTGTTTTTTTGGGGTTGATTGATGCGCAAGTTGTTTGATAACAAGACGGTGGCTTCCTCGCTGGGGTTCGTGATCCTCGTGAGTCTTGTCTGGCTCGTGGGGCCTTATCTGGGATTGCCTTCCGAGCAATCACGGCTGTACCTCATCGTCGGCATCCTGCTTCTTTGGGTATTCCTTCTGCTCCTCGGTCGCGTACTCGCCGAACGGGCGGGACGCATGCTGGACAAGATGCTGCGGCGTCAGGCCGACGAGGCAGTGATTGGCGCGAGTACCGATCAGCGGCGTGAAGTAGCTCAGATTCGCCAGAGATTGCTGGCGGCAATTGACAAGCTCAATTCCTCGGAGCTCGGCAAGCGTGCGGGAAAAGCGGCCCTTTACGAATTGCCTTGGTATATGGTTATCGGGCACTCCGCAGCCGGGAAGAGCACGGCGATCTGTCAGTCGGGGCTGAATTTCCCTTACGGTGACGGGCAGCCCGTGACCGGGGTGAGTGGCACGCGGAATTGCGACTGGTTCTTCTCCTCGGAAGGGGTTCTGCTCGATACGGCCGGTCGTTACTCGACGGCGCGCGAGGATCGCGGCGAGTGGCTGGAATTCCTCAAGCTTCTCAAGAAACATCGGGCGCGAGCTCCCGTAAACGGCATTCTTGTCGCTCTCAGTTATACGGAACTGATGGGGCGCAACCAGGAACAGACCATTCTTTATGCGAAGCAGATACGCGAGAGGATCGACGAGATCGACAACGCGTTCGCGGCCAGCATGCCGGTTTATCTGGTGCTCACGAAAATGGATCTCGTTGCGGGCTTTTCGGAGTTTTTTGAAGATATTCCTCCGGAGGAACGGCATGCTGTCTGGGGAGCCACACTTTCTCACGATCAGGAAAGCGGCTTCGATGCAGCACGCGTGGTTGGGCAGCAGTTCGATGTGTTGCAGCGAGGGCTGGTGCAGATGGGGCTTGACCGCTTGGCCAATAACCGTGGAAACGTCCGCCGGCCCGCCTTGTTTGCCTTTCCGATCGAGTTCAACAGCCTTCGCGAACCGCTGTGCAAGTTCGTCGAGATGTTGTTTCAGCATGATCCCTATCACAGCAAGCCACTGTTGCGTGGTTTTTACTTCACCAGTGCCATCCAGGAGGGGCGGCCGCAGGCTCTCGCCGGGGAGCGGATTACGCGGGTATTTGATCTCGAAGAAAAGAATGTCGATGTTGTTCCGCCGAGCAAGGCGGATGGCTATTTCCTTCAGTCGCTGTTTCGCGAGGTCCTGTTTCCCGATTGCCATCTGGTGACGCGGCAAACCAAACCCGCTGCGGCCCGCTGGCGGGTGGCAGGAATGGCGGCTGGTCTGATTGCCTTGGCCGTCTGTTCCGGGCTGCTCACCTGGTCGTTCGTTGGTAATCAGAAGCTGCTGTCCACGGCTCAGGAAGAATTGCTGGTGGCGCGGCAACTGGCAAGAAGCAACGAGCTGGTCGACCGGCTCAAGGGGCTTCAGGTTCTGCAACTACGCATCGAACAGTTGTATCAGTATCAGCAGCAGGGGCATCCCTTCCGATTGGGAGTCGGACTCTATCAGGGAAGCGAGATTGAGCGGGTGCTTCGGCTCGAGTACTTTGCCGGGGTTCGGGAGCTGATGCTGGCTCCGGTCAAGCTGGCGCTTGAGAATACTCTTGCAGGGCTGGGCTCCGTGCCAGCCAGCCTCCCTCCCGTTGCTCGGCCGCAGCCCGCCGAGCCGCCAAAGAAAGTCCGGCCGCCGCAACCTTCGCAAAGCGATGGAGAACTTCCCTTCATCCCGATTGGGTATCGTTTGCCCGAGGGTGGGGCAACTAGGGGATTCGTTGTCCCCGCGGCAATGCGTCACGATGCGGGCGGAGTGCGTGTGATACGCACACAGCTGAACAGCACGACTCTCGGCAAGGATCGTCCCCGATCGTCCATTGTGGGGTTGTCGCAGGGAGAGTCTCGCCTGGAAGACAGCTATAACGCACTCAAGACGTATCTGATGCTCAAGCACAAGGAGCGGATGGATGTGCCGCATCTGTCCGACCAGATTCCGAAGTACTGGCTCCCTTGGTTGAGTGAGCACGGCGGAAACGGCGACAAAAGCGAAATCAACCGGATGGCGGAGCGCGTGGTTGCATTCTACTTGTCCCAGATTTCCTCGGATGATCTGCCGCTTATCGACAATCGCGAAGATCTTGTCGGATCGAGCAGGGAAGTGCTGCGCACCAGTTTCAAGCAGCTTTCTGCGGTCGAGCGCGTCTACAACGAGCTCAAGGCCCGTGCGAATACCCAGTTTGCGCCCATGACGGTCGGGCGCATTCTCAACAGCCGTGATCTCGATGTGGTTGTCGGCAGCACGACTGTCGCCGGTGCATTTACCCGGGAGGCCTGGGAAAAATACTTCAGAGGCGCGATTGCCGATGCTGCCGGTGGGACCATCAAAGGAGATGACTGGGTGCTGGCGACGTCATCCCTTGATGATCTTGGAAAAGGAGGGAACTCGGAAGCCAACAGAGCGGCCCTTGAGTCACTGTACAAGGAGGAGTTTGCGCGAGAGTGGAAGAAGTTCCTGCAGGGCGTGGCAATACAGGATTTCGGGACCTTGGAAAATACGGTGCAGGCTCTCGGGAAACTGTCTGATCTGCAGAATTCCGCTATCCGCCAGATTCTGACAATCGCCGCCCAGGAAACATCCTGGGACAATCCCTCCCGGATAAGCCGCTCGATCGAGAGCGCAAAGAGCTCGGTCATCGAACGGACCGAGAAGTTGATTCGCGGAAATACGACGGGCACAGCGGCGGTCGAGCGTGGCTATGGCGAGATCGGCGGGAAGTTTTCCCAATTGCAGGATCTGGTCCGGGCCGGCGAGGGGGGGCGGATGCCGTTGTCCGCCTATCTGGAAATGCTGTCCAAACTCAAGGGGCGTCTGGCTCAGCTGGCGAGCAGTTCGGACGCTGGAGCTGCCTCGCGTAGCCTGATGCAGGCCACCTTGAATTCCTCTGGCTCGGAGTTTGCCGAGGCGCTTGCCCTGGTCGACGGTAGCCTTCTCGCGTCGGCTTCCGAGGAAGCCAAAGAAGCGGTGCGGCCGTTATTGGTCCGACCGTTGATTCAGGCGTATTCGGCGCTGATTCCGCTCGTGGAACAGGATATCAACCGTAAATGGCGTGCAGAGGTGCTTTCCAGTTGGCGTTCGCTTTCCGGGAAATATCCGTTCGCCGATTCGGCCAACGAGGCACCGATGAGCGAAATTGCCAAGTTCCTCAAGCCGGGCGAGGGAACGCTGGCGAAGTTCGTTGATACAACTCTCGCCGGGCTGGTAGTACGGCGCGGCGAACAGTTCGTTCCACGAACCTGGGCAAATCTCGGGATCGGGTTCAACCCGGCTTTCCTCTCGGGGGTCTCCGCGCTCTCGGCCGTCGGCAGTTCGGTCCTGCAGGAAGGAGATGCTGCACGCTTTGAGTTGCAACCGTTTCCTACGCCGGGCCTGAGCGAAATCCTGATCGAGGTCGATGGCCAGGTTCTCCGCTATCGCAACGGTCCCCAGTTGTGGACCGGTTTCAACTGGCCAAATGCACAGGCCAGTGTGCAGGGGGCGCGTTTGCAGGTGGTCTCCTTTGCCGGAGTGTCCACTTCGATGGCGAATCATGGTGGTCGACTCGGGCTGATGCGCTTGCTGACCCAGGCCCGTGTCGAGGACCGCGGGAACGGTTCCGCCACGCTGGAATGGCGACAGGAGTCTGGCGGCGGGGGCAAGGTAAATGGCGTTGTCCGTTTCAATTTCCGCCTGGTCAGCGGTGCAAATCCTCTTTCGCTTTCCGGGCTGCGCCGCCTCAGTTTGCCGGAAAGAGTCACGATCAGGGGAAATTGAATGCTCAATCTGTCGTTTCAGCGAACCGAGTCGGTTTTTGAACCGGCCCATGTTCTTTGCGGAAAGCTGCCGAGTCGCCCGGATTTCATTCGCGTTAACGCCAATCATCCCGTCGCGCGCGAGCTCGATTCCCGTATCCAGTCGATGCTCGAAAGGAACTCGGGCGACATGTCGCTTCGTGAGGCATTCGGCCGTGCCGCGCCGGTGGACTATTGCTATGTGTCGCAAGATCGTCGCCACGTCATGGTTGGGGTGCTCGTTCCCAGTCAGGATTCTGCCGGACGTCTGTACCCGTTCATCTCGGGCCTGGTTCTGCCGAACGAACGTTTCGGCGAGTACCTGCCGGTTCTTCCGATCGCCTACGAAGTCTTTACGGATGGATTGCGTGATCAGGCGGTAAACGCCGTGCGAAATTCCGTAGAGGCTCTTTCGTGCAGGCAGTTTCTCGAACGCAGCCTGCAGGCGTTGCACTCCGGAGATGATGATTTCCAGCTTGCGGCCAGCGTCGTCCTGCGCTTCCTTGAGCAGACGCCTTGCGGGAGGATGGCCGATCTGGTTGTTGCTGAGGGCGGTCTTTCCAGCCTGCATCAGCCGTTGCTCAATATTGCTTTCTACATGGATTACCTGCGCCGCTTCGATAGCCGGGTGACCAATCAGGTCATTGTTCTCCCCCTTCCCGAGTCCGGAGGTGATCAGGCGTTGCTTGCGTCGGCATGGCTGTCCCTGCTTTCCGCCCTGATGCCGTCATCGCCAATGGAAGGTCCTTGGTCGTGCAGCCATCTTGTCGTCAGTGCCCGAGAAGGTCTTTCGTCTCTCGTGATCGGCGTGGGCAGCATTTCCGACAGTTTTGTCTCCGTCATGCTTGGCGGGTGCGTCGGCCCCGCGGTATCCCTGGATCTCGCCTGCGAGCAGGACGCCTGGAAAAGTCACCGCATGTATGCAGAGGCTTCATATGCGCTCGGCCGCGTCCTCGCCGACCCCGATTTCCGGCTCGCGTCGCTGTGCCGGTTTCTCGAAGACATGAGCAGGCAACTGGAGATGAAACGGTGATCAGTCCCGCAGCGCGTTCGTGGCATCGCGGGGGGCGTCCATCAAACGCAGGATTTATCGAACGTACCCATTGAAAGGGAAAGGTTTATGGCAAAAGAGAGTACGCAGAAAAAACTGTCGCGGGTGCGTCCGCCCAGGGTTCAGATAACGTATGACGTCGAGATCGGCGATGCGATCGAAACGAAGGAGCTCCCTTTCGTGCTCGGCGTTTTGGGAGAGTACAGCGGCAGTCCCAAAACGCCGTTGCCCAAGATGAAGGAGCGCAAATTCGTCGAAATCGACCGGGATAACTTCGACGAGGTGCTCAAGGGAATGGCGCCCCGTCTCAATCTGCGAGTCGAAAACCGGTTGAAGAATGACGATACAAAACTGGGCGTCGAGCTCGAATTCTCCCGCCTCGAAGACTTCGATCCACAACGGGTCGTCAGCCAGGTCGAACCGCTCAAGGAATTGCTTGATATTCGCACCCGACTCGCGGACTTGCGCAACAAGGTGACCAGCAACGACAAGCTGGAAGAACTGCTGGAGGAAATCATGCGCGACACCGAGAAGCTCAAGAAGATCGGTGGCGACCGGGCGAAGAAGGGAGCGTAGGCGATGAGTGGCGAAATGGAAGTTCTTGCGACGGAGAATTCCGCGCTTGTCGAGAGCGATGGACTGCTGGACAGGATCGTGGCAGAAAGCAGGGTGGCTGTTTCGGAGAGCGAGCAGAACAGCGCCAAGGAGCAAATCACGGCGTTGGTGGATGAGGTCCTGGCCGGAAGTGTCACCGTATCCAACGATCTGGTTACCAGTCTCGACGTGCGCATTGCGCAACTGGATCAGCTGCTTTCCGACCAGCTGAACGCCATCATGCATCATCCGGAGTTTCAAAAACTCGAGGCCTCCTGGCGGGGGCTCAAGTATCTCGTCATGCAGTCCGAGACGAGTCCGATGCTCAAGATCCGGGTGCTGAACTCCAGCAAGAAGGACCTGATCAAGGACTTCAGGTCGTCGTCGGAATTCGATCAGACGGCGCTGTTCAAGAAGATCTATGAAGAAGAGTACGGTACCTTCGGTGGTGCACCCTATGCCGGCTTGATTGGCGACTACGAGTTTTCCCGGCATCCGGAAGACTTCTACCTGCTCGACGAGCTGTCGCATGTCGCCGCGTCGGCGCACGCGCCCTTGATAACCTCTGCGGCGCCGGGCCTCTTCGGTCTCGAGAGTTTCGAGGATATCGGCAAGCCGCGGGATCTGTCCAAGATCTTCGATACGGTCGAGTACGCCAAGTGGAAATCGTTCCGCGAGTCGGAGGATTCCCGCTACGTTGGAATCGTTCTGCCACACGTGCTAGGCCGCCTGCCATGGGGGCGCGATACGGTCCCGATCGACGAATTCAACTTCGAGGAAGATGTCAATGGCACCGACCATACGAAGTACCTGTGGAGCAACGCGGCGTACGCCTTTGCGGCACGCCTGACCGACGCCTTCGCCAAGTATGGCTGGCTGGCGGCGATCCGCGGCGTCGAGGGGGGCGGGTTGGTCGAAGGACTTCCCACGCACACCTTCAGTACTGACGACGGCGAAATTGCGCTCAAGTGCCCGACGGAAATCGCCATTACCGACCGCAACGAGAAACTGCTCTCCGATCTCGGCTTCATTTCGCTCGTTCATTGTAAAAACACCGACTACGCAGCGTTCTTCGGCGGGCAGTCAGTGCAAAAAGCCAAAACGTACAACACCGATGCCGCCAACGCCAATGCCCGCTTGTCGACGCAGTTGCCGTACATTTTTTCGGCATCGCGCATCGCCCATTACATGAAAGCCATCATGCGCGACAAGATTGGCAGCTTCGCTTCACGGGAGAACGTGCAGGACTTCCTTAATACGTGGCTCGCGCAGTATGTCCTGCTTGACGACTCGGCGTCACAAGAAGCCAAGTCCAAGTATCCACTACGGGAAGCGCGCGTCGATGTGGTCGAGGTCCCCGGCAAACCGGGCGTTTATCGTGCCGCTGCGTTCCTTCGGCCGCATTTCCAGCTGGATGAGCTGACGATCTCGCTACGTCTGGTCGCGGAATTGCCGAAACCCGTGACGCGATAACGAGTAGGTTCGGCGTTCTTCTGTTCTTGGAGAGAGTATGTATTGTCGCTTCATTGTATTGACGTTTGCATTTTTCCCCTGTTTTTCCACTGCATCCAGCTTTTGTGAAGCTCCGAAATTCGAGGAACTCGTGAGAGCCGGTACAAGTGTGACTCCTGACCCAGGGGGGCTTGCAATAACGATGCAGCCGATTGCCGAAGTGCGTATTCCTTCTGACTTTTCAAAGATCGGTTCTCTGCCGAATGGAAGTATCGGGTTTGGCGGGCATCCGAAGGGCATAAGCGCGGTATTGGGCTATGAAACGTCCGAGTCTCTATCGGTACACAAAAAGGGGGGGCAGCCAGCCTCGTTCTTTCTTTCGGTTTTCAAAGCGAAAGACGCCATCGGTTGCCAGTATTTGCATGGCTATCAACTTGAGTTGCAGGACTATCGGCTGCATGCAGTGTTTCCTGGCACAGGGGAGCTGTTTGCCTTCGGCAAAGAAGATCGCCATCAGTTCTATCTGATTCGCATTGACAAGCCAGACGTTGTATTGAGTGGAATGTTCAGAAATATCGATCGCATCGAGTTTGAATCAATTCTGTCAACGATAGTTATCAAGTGAAGGAAAAGCATGGATCCGATAAGCCAAGAAGAGGCCACTGAAGTCAGATTGATTCTTGAGAAATTTTACGGCCCGGTTGCGAAGCACTGGGATATCAACTACGCGATATATGGGCATCTCGGGAAGCTAATCGTTAAAAGCGGGAAATGTACGACGGCGATGCACTTGGTGCCGAGACCTTGGGACTTTTCGAATCCTGTCAAATGGGCAAGTAAGCAGGTGCGGCTGGCTGTTATACGGTATTTCAAGACTCCCGAGAGTCAGCACTATTTGATTTGCATGAAGTCGGCCGCTTTGGGAATGCGTGCCGATTTTGAGAGCGCATCGTTAGGGCTTTGAGTTCAGCGCCCAGCGGCGTCAAGTAATACCGAGAGTTGGCACGACGAGGTTTGTTGTTTTTGTGATTTTGTCGGTCTACTGGGTAATCCCGGTAGATGCGGCCATGAAGCGTCGAAACAGTTCTTCGGTCGGATTCCCGAGCGGTTACAGGCGATAGAAATACTACGAAGATTCGTAGCTTTTACATTGGCCAGCGCGGGTCTTTTTTTAGGTAAGCATTACTAGGAGAGATATAAATGGCATTTGATGTATTCATCAAGATCGACGGCATTCCCGGTGAATCGACCGACGAAAAACACAAGGAGTGGATCGAGGTCCTCGGCTTTGATCACCAGATCGAGCAGCCGGCCTCCAGTACGGCCAGTTCGGTCGGTGGTGCCACGGCTGAGCGCGTCAATCATGGATCCTTCAATTTCACCCATCTGTTCGACAAGGCCACGCCGAAGCTCCTGGAAGCCTGCTGCACCGGCAAGCACATCAAGGAGGTGACGGTCGAGTTCTGCCGTGCCGGCGGCGACAAGGTGAAGTACATGGAAATCAAGCTGGAGCAAGTGCTGGTGTCGAGCGTTTCCGACAGTGGTGCGAGCACCGCCAACTCCGGCTTCCCGGTCGAGGCCGTGTCGCTTTCGTACGGCAAGATCAAGTGGACCTACACGCAGCAGAAACGTGAAGACGGTTCCGCTGGCGGCAACGTCAGCGCGGGCTGGGATCTCACGGCGAACAAAACCATCGCTTGATTCTGAGGATTTCTTTCAGAACTGTCCGACACGCGACGCAGCCCGTCGCGTGTCTTTTCAACCCGGCATTGTGCCGGCAGGAACAACAGGAATCAGAAAATGGAATTCACAAACGTAACCAGAGGATGGCTTGCCGCCATGGGGCTTCTCGCGCTCGTCGGCTGCGCCAGCAATCAGCCCACGTCCGATGAGTCGGAGAAACAAGCGGAGGGAACACTCCAGACGCAGCCGGAAACAAAGCCGGCAGAGGCGCCGGTGCCACCGAAACCCCCGGTAGTGCTCATCAATCCCACAGTCATCAGCTTCGAGAAAATGAGTGTGGTTCTCGACGAGAAGGGGAGGGAGACCATCGCCGAGATCGGTGAAAAGGCCAAAGAGTCAGGGAAGATCACCGTGACCGGTTTTTGTGATCGACGCCAGATCCGGAATTCCATGGACTCCGCTGTTGCTCGTGCCGTCGTCACGCGTGATGAGCTGATCGCCCAAGGGGTGGCGCCGTCCAACATCGTCATCAAGTTCAGCACCGTTACTCCAAAAAAACATGCAGCGGAGATCAAGTTCGAGGAGCTTGAATTGACAAAGAAGAGTGTCGCTGCGGCAAAGAGCGCCGCCCGGTCGGGAAAAACTTCTGCACGGAATTAAGCGGATGTTCGGACGCCAGGGCGCTGCCTTACCCGTGGCAGGGCTCTGTGCATGAGCATGAAACGACTTATGAAAGCCTCCAAATTGCGTCTGGATCAGCCTCTCTCCACCACGCTCTCCGACCTCGCCGCGGCGGGCGTCTCCCTCTTCACCCAGCACGCCCGTCTTCTCCGTCTCCGTTTTTCTCCTGATTCCGGCCTTTCCCCGGAATGCCTCCTCCCGCACCGCCTGCACGGCGACGAGGGCCTTTCCGTCGGCTACCGCTACACGTTGGACTGCCTCACCCCCGACACCCGTCTCGAACTCAAAACCCTGCTCGGCCAGCCGGTCGAGCTTGGCCTCCTTCTCCCCGACGGCGGCGAGCGCCTCTGCACCGGCCTCGTCACCCGCGCCGACCAGGTCGGCGCCGACGGCGGCTTCGGCCTGTTCACCCTCACCGTCGAACCCGCCCTGGCGCTCCTCGTCCACCGCCGCAACAGCCGCGTCTGGCAGGACAAGACCGTCCCCGAGATCGTCGCCGCCCTCCTGCGCGAACACCAGAGCACCCACCCCGCCTTCTGCCGCAGCTTCACCTTCCGCGACGCCACCCGGCAACGCTACCCGATCCGCTCCTACTGCCTCCAGTACCGCGAGACCGACCTCGCCTTCCTCGAACGCCTCCTCGCCGAAGAAGGCATCGCCTACCGCTACATCCACGGCCCCGATCCGGAACGCTCCCTGCGCAGCGCTGACGACCGGACTGACGCCCCCGCCGACGACCGCGTCCCCGCCCACACCCTGGTCCTCTTCGACGACAACACCGACCTCCCGCTCCTCACCGCCGAACAGACGGTCGGCCGCACCGGCGCCACCCGCCCCACCGCGATCCGCTTCCACCGCACCGCCGGCGTCGAGACCGACGACGCCCTCGATGTCTGGCACGGCACCCGGCAGTTCCGGAGCGGCAAAAGCACGCTCCTCTCCTACGACTACAAGACTGTTGCCGCCCATGTGGGCGACGACGACTCCGCCATCGCCCAGGGCAAGGCCGGCGACCCCGCCAGTCTCGCCCTCGAAGACTACGACCCGCAGACCCTCTACTACGGCAGCGACCCGGACGAAATGGCCCGCTACGCAAACTTGCGGCAACAGGCCAAGGACCGCGCCACCAAGACCTTCACCGGCGAAGGCAGCGTCCGCCGCCTGATCGCCGGCGGCTGGTTCCCGCTCGCCGAGCACCCCCTGCACGACGCCGACGGCGAAGAAGACCGCCAGTTCCTCGTCACCCGGCTGACCTTCGCCGCCACCAACAACCTCCTGCCGAAGGACGCCGACCCCTTTCCGCTGCCCGTCGATAGCTTGCTCGGTGCAGAAACCGCCACCACCCCCTACCGAGCCCGTCTCGACGCCATCCGCCGCCCCCTCCGCTACGTCCCTGACTACAGCCGCACCGCCCACCAAAAACCCACCGCTCCCAGTGGCACCACCGCCACCGTCGTGGGGCCTGAAGGCGAAGAAATCTTCACCGACGAACACGGCCGGATCAAGCTCCAGTTTCACTGGCAACGGAAACAGGACCACCCCGACGGCGGCGCCGACCGGGATGAGCGCTCCAGTACCTGGGTGCGTGTCGCCAACCCCAGCGCCGGCGCGGCGTGGGGCACGCAGTACATCCCGCGCATCGGCCAGGAAGTCCTCGTCAGCTTTCTGGAGAACGACATCGACCGCCCGGTCGTCACCGGGGTG
>JARFTZ010000001.1 GCA_029289235.1 Gammaproteobacteria bacterium | reverse complement strand
AGGTCGGAGTAATCAACCTCGTGGCTCATGATCCGGCCGATGACCTTGGTCAGGTCGGGCACGTCCAGGCCGAACGGGGTCAGCAGGGTTTTCTTGGCCTGCAAGAGCAGGGATGGCGATTTCGCGGTCATGTGGTTTCCATTTCAAAAGACGGTTACAGCACCCGGTGCGTTAGCGCCGGCAGGCTGCTACGCACTTCGGCAATGCGGGCGTGATCGAGTTCGCCGATAACGACGCCCTCGCCCTTGTCGCGGCGTGCGACCACCTCGCCCCACGGGTCGATCAGCATGCTGTTGCCGTGCGTCTCGCGCCGGTTTTCATGCACGCCGCCCTGGCCGATGGCCAGCACGTAGCACTGGTTCTCGATGGCCCGGGCACGCAACAGGATTTCCCAGTGGGCACGCCCGGTCACTTCGGTAAACGCCGCCGGCAGAACCAGGAGGTCGATCTCGCCGAGCGCGCGGAAGAGTTCGGGAAAGCGCAGGTCGTAGCAGATCGACAGCCCGACACGCCCGAACGGCGTCTCGAAGGTCACCGGCTGCCGACCGGGTTCGATCGTCGCGCTTTCGTTGTAACGCTCCTCGCCCTTCTGGAAGCCGAACAGATGGATCTTGTCGTAGCGCGCAACCCTCGCCCCTTGCGGGTTGAAGACCAGGCAGGTGTTCAGCACCTTGTCGTCGACGCTGGCGACCAGCGGCAGCGAGCCGCCGACAACCCAGACCCCGTGCTTGCACGCCGTTTCGGCGAGAAAGTCCTGGATCGGCCCGTTGCCGTCGAATTCGCGCGCGGCGATCTTGTCGGCATCGCGCCGGCCCATGATCGGGAAGTATTCGGGCAGGGCCACGAGCTGCGCGCCCTGCGCCACCGCCTCGGCGATCAACGTGCCGGCGGTGCGCAGGTTTTCTTCGACGCGGGTGGTCGAGATCATCTGGATCGCGGCGACCCGCGCATTTTTCAGGTCGGGGAAAACGGTTTCGTCGTTCGGGTTCATGGTACAGATCCTCCAGGAGGTTGAGGCGTTGCCGGCTGACCGGGCGCGCCCTCGTTCGTCGTCGCCGCCGAAGACAGCTTCTCGACCTTGGGATCATCCCACGTGCCGGTGATCCGGTAGGCGTATCCGAATACGTTGCCCAGCGGATTCTTCAAAAGCTTGCTCGCCAGCCAGGTCGCCGCGCCGGCGGCCGGATTGACGATGGCCACGCCAAGCGCCGCCGTGTCGCCGACCTCAGGCAGGACATTGACGTTCAGGCGCTGCGTCTCGCGCTTCAGGTCCACCTCGCCGCGCATGACGACTCGCGCCGCCGGCCCGGCGATTTCGAGTTGATCCGTGCGCATCACTCCCTTTTGCACGGCCATCTTTCCGGCGATGCTGTCGAAGGCGAAGCCCGCGCTGAAGACGTCCTTGAAATCCAGCGTGATCCGCCGCGGCAGGTTTTGCAGGCTGATCAGCCCGAGCAGCTTGCCCGCCGCGCCAGGATCGAGCTTGAGGAACTGCCCTTTGCCTGCCTCCAGGCCCAGGTCGCCGTTCAGCGACGCGAAATCGATATCCGTCGGCCCGCCGTTCCACGCCAGCTTCCCGTCCAGGCGGGCGGTCCCGGCCCGCACGGTGCCCGGATAACCGAGGCGGCCGAGTAATTCGCCCACGTCGCTGCTGTCCATCCTGAAATCGAGCTGGGTCCGGCCGGGGCCGCCGCTGCGCTGCCACGTTCCTTGCCCGGTGAAGGTTCCGTGCGGATTCGAGGTGCTGATCCGGCGCAGGTTCCACACCCCGCCGTCGTTGCTGGCGCGCAGCTCGAGGCGCCCGAAGCGCAGCTGGCGAACCGAGAAATCGTCGGCGACGATGTCCAGGGCCGGCAGCTTGCGCGACGGATCGGCGGGCTTCGTGGCCGCTTCAGTGGCGGACCGCTCCAACGCCAGCCGGCTCAACCGGGCAACCAGGCGGCCGCTCCCCTCGCCGCCGCCACCGTCCCAGACGACATCCCCGGCGGCCTGCCGCGAGTTCAGGCCGATGCGCCATTGCCGCGGCGAGCGGGTGGCCGTCAGATCGACGTCGTTCCAGGTCATTCCACGCATCACCAGTTCACCGGCCTGGAGGCTCAGCGCATCGGGTTCGAAGGCGTTCGCAGCGTTGCCCTGCCCCTCGCCACCTGACTCGAACAACGCCAGCCACGTATCCACATCGAGGCGTTTGGCCGACAGGCCAACACTGACTCCCTTTTCCGGAAGCTGCAGCGGCCGGCCGACCGCGACCCCGCCTCTTTCGGCGACGAAACCTTCGGGCGTCCTGCGCCGAATCAGTTGCAGCGAGATGTTCGGGCCAAGCGATGCGCTGATCTGATCGCGCACCGTCGCATCGCCGCTGGCGGCTTGCGCCAGCAAGCGCTTCTCGAAGCGCAGCGGCAACGCCTCGCCGGCGGCCTTTGAAAACGGCTCGGGCAGGGTCGACGCCAGCCCGGCGAGATCCGATTCGATCTTCAGGTCGGCGTTGCGCTTGTTGATGCGGATTTCGCCGCGATAGGTGGTGGCCCCGGACAACCTGTCCAGCCAGGGCGACGCGCCCTGCTTGCGCAGCTGGGCGATATCCGCCGAGCCATTGACCGCGATCAGCACCCGCCCGTCCTTCTGCAGCCCGCCCTGGATCTTCAGCGGCCCGCCGAACAGCTGACCGGTGATTTCCGGCACGTTCAGGTCGCTTCCCGAGAAATGGATGCTGCCGTTGACCTGGCGCAGCGGCGGCAGTGCCGTATCGACCAGCACCTCGTTGCCGATCAGGCGATAGGCGCCCTTCACCCGGGAATCCCCCAGATGCTTTTCATCGAGGGGGATCGTCAGGTCGATATCGAGATGGCCATTGCCGCGCGCCTCCATCCCCTCGGTGAAGCGGTCGATCCGCTCGGCCACCGGACTCCGGTCGATGAATGTCAGGAACTCGGCGGTCGGCCCGTCGGCTTCGCCCTTGACATGCAGGGTGGACACCGGCGCATCGAAATCGGGGATGACAACGTGCGTCCTGGAAAGCCTGGCGCCGAAAATCCGCCCCTTCTGCGCATCGACCACCATGCCGTTGCCTTCGAAGCGCAAATCGCCCTGCACGCCCTCGATGCGCGGCCAGCCCTTGGCGTAATCGATCACCGTGTCGCGTGCCTTGACCGTCACCAGGAACTGCCCGAGCCGCTTGTCGAGGAAGGGGAAGTCCTTCAGGTCGCCCTTCAGCGTCAGCTTCGCCTCGGTGGCCTTGCCGGCCAGCAGCGAATCGCGCAGCCAATGGCGCGCGCCGGCACCGACCACGTGCGGCATGTAGCGCCACACGGCACGGGCATCGGCACGCGTCAGCGCCGCCGTCAGGTCGATCACGCCGGGGCCGTCGGCCGCGGAGCGGTACGTTCCCTGCGCCGACCCCGCCGCTTCGGGGGCGCTGAACTCGGCCCTGGCCAGTTCGACCGCGACGCCCTTGTCGTCCACCTTCCAGCCGGCGCTGACCACCAGCGAATCGAGACGGGTCAAGGATTCCGGAAAAACCGACGGCAAATCGATCGACGAGGCGCCGCTGTTCAACTCGACCCGCCCCCCCTTCTCGTCGGCCTCCACCGATCCGGTGATCCCGGAAAACCCCGGGAAGTAACCACGGGCTTTCATCCCTAGATCGCGGACGCCGGCTTTCAACGAATAACTCTGCAGGCGCTCGGCGTCCCCCCGCCAGCGGGCGTTCAGTCCCGTCACCAGCCCCGCCGGCGCGTAGTCGAGCAGCATCTGCCGCGACGCCGCATCCAGTGGCAGGTAGCCCGCCAGCCTGGCCAGCGCGCCGAGATCGGCGCGGGACACGCCGATGTTGCCCACGACGGCCTTGCCGTCCCCATCCCGTTGCCAGCCGACCTGAAAGTCGGTCGGCTCGATGCGAAGCGAGGTCGCGGCCTCCGCCGGCGAGGCTGCTCGCGTCTCCAGCGTGACGCGCTTGCCGCTGGCCGCAAAGCCCGCGGCGCCAGAGGGCAGGCGCAGATTCAGCCGCCCGGCCATCCGGTCGAGGGCGAGCACGGGCAGATCGGGGCGAAGCTGCAGGCTGACATCTTCCAGCGCCAGGTCCGTCGTCATTTCGCGGACGACGCCGTCCGCCAGCGTCATCCAGGCGCGGATCGCGCCGCGCCCCTGCGGCAAAGCCACCGGGTAATCGACCCAGCGGCTCCAGACGGCGAGGTCGGCATAATCGATCGCAGCGTAGGCCTGCCCCGTCCATTCGCGGAGCTCCGCGAAATCGCGGCCCCGGAATTCGCCACGCACGTCGATGCGCGAGGCCAGGTCAGCCGGCGGCAGCGCGGTCAGCCCGACGCGGTGCCGCGAACCGTCGTTGTCGAGGGCAAGATTGACGTCTTCGAGGACCAGCGCCGGCGCCCCGCGCAGATCGTCCTCCCAGACCAGCGTCGCGCCGCGGATGCGGATGCGCCGCTGCTCCAGCACCCAGGATGACATGCCGCCCTTCTCGCCGGAATCGCCGAGCGGAATGCCGGCGACGAAATACGCGCCGGCCGCGTCGCGGCGGAGATGCAGGGTCGGCTCGTCGATCCGCAGCACGCGCAGGCGCAGGTCGGCTGCGGGAACCGACCACCAGGAAATGATCGCCTCGACGCGCGAGAAGGCGAGGGCCGGGCGATTCTCCGCATCGGCGACACGCACGTCGTGCAGCGTCAGGTCCGGGTTGATGCCGGCCCAGCTGGCTTCGACCCGCCCGATGCTGACCTGCAGGCCCAGCCCTTCGCCCACCAGGCGTTCGATTGTCGGGCGATAGGTTTCGATCTGCGGCAGAACCACGTAGCGCAGCGCGAGGATTGCCGCCACCAGGGCGAAATACGCCGCCACGCACGACCACCCGACGAGCCGCAGCGCCCGACGTGCAAAAGGATGCGCGACGAGCGGCAGCAGGCAATGGAAGCGGTGGTACAGCGCCGCGCGCAAACCGTTTTGAGGCTTCATGGAATGACCACGTGCGGAAAGCTTTGCCTGATTTCGGGAAACGTCACTAGAATGATGCGCACCTGTCAACTCGTCGGAGCCGCCATTGTAATGGCTTTGACCCCCAACCGCCCTTGGCGTGCCCCCCGACGGGCCGCCTGGCAGACGGCTGAATAGGCTGAATAGGCTGAATAGACATGAGTGACCCACACGACCCCGCTTACCCGAACGGCTGGCAGCCGGCATTGATCCACAGCCGCTTTCTGCGCCAACTTCTTTCCGCACGCCCGGAGATCGTCGAGTGGGCGGCAGCGCACGCCGACAGGCCACTCTGCGCCGAGGCCATGTGCGACTTTCTCGCCGGGGCGGTCATCAACAGCGAGGACAGCCTGAAGCGCGTCCTGCGCCAACTGCGCCAGCGCGTCATGGCCGCGCTGATGGTGCGTGACCTCGGCGGCCAGGCGCCGCTGGCCGAGGTGGTCGAAACGATGACCCGGCTCGCCGACATCACCACCAACCACGCGCTCGACTTCCTGCACCGCCAGCTCGCCGGCCAGTTCGGCGAGCCGCTCGACCACCAGGGCCGGCCGCAGCGCCTGCTGGTGATCGGGATGGGCAAGCTCGGCGGACGCGAGCTGAACGTCTCCTCCGACGTCGATTACATCTTTGTCTACCCCGAGGACGGCGAGACGGCCGGCACGCCGGACGGCGGCCGGAAGATCGAGGCCTTCGACTTTTTCACCCGCCTCGGCAAGCGGCTGATCGCGGCGATCGGCGAGATTACCGGCGACGGCCAGGTCTTCCGCGTGGACATGCGCCTGCGCCCGAACGGCGACTCCGGCCCGCTGGTCGGCTCGATCGTCTCGCTGGAAAACTACTTCATCGCGCAAGGCCGCGAGTGGGAGCGCTACGCCTGGATCAAGGCGCGCGTCATGAACGCCGGCGACAACCTGCAACCCGAGTGGGTCGCCGCGCTGGAGCGCATCGCCCGCCCATTCATTTTCCGCAAGTATCTCGACTTCGGCGCGATCAACGCCATGCGCGACCTGCACGCGCAGATTCGTCGCGAAGTCGCGCGCAAGGACATGGCCGACCACATCAAGCTCGGCCCGGGCGGCATCCGCGAGATCGAGTTCATGGCGCAGGTGTTCCAGCTGATCCGCGGCGGCCGCGACGCCGCGCTGCAGATCCGCCCGACGCTAAGGGTGCTGCCGCTGCTCGTCGAACGGCGACTGCTCCCGGCCGACAGCGAACAGGAACTGGTCGAGGCCTACGAATTCCTCCGCCGCCTGGAACACCGCCTGCAGTACGTCAACGATGCGCAGACACACATGCTGCCCACCGACGATGCCGAACGGCTGCAAATCGCCCGCTCGATGGACTTCGCCGACTGGCCGGCGCTGGTCGCCGTGCTGGAAGGGCATCGCCAGCGCGTCGCCCGGCATTTCGAGGAGATCTTCTCCGACCCCGAGGAAGGCACGCACGCCCTGGCCGGAATCTGGTTCGAACAACGGGAAGACGATGACGCGCTGGAAACGCTCGGCAACCTCGGCTTCCGTCATCCGAAAGCCGTGCTCGAACGGCTGCACGCTTTCAGGGAGAGCGCCAAATACCAGCAACTGGCCGCCTCGATCCGCGAGCGGCTGGATGCCATCGGCCCGCGCCTGATCGAGGCGGCGGCGGCGACGAAAACGCCCGACGCGACCTGGCAGCGCGGCCTCGACCTGATCGAGACGATCAGCCGGCGCGGCGCCTACCTCGCCCTGTTGCAGCAACACCCGCAGGCGCTGATGAAAGTCGCGGAGATCATCGGCAGCTCGGCCTGGGCCGCGACGTATCTCACCCGCCACCCGATCCTCCTCGACGAAGTGATCGATCCGCGGCTGTACGACGTCGCCACCGACTGGGAGGCCTTCAGGCAGGAACTCGCATCCCGGCTGGCCAGCGAGGCTGGCGACACCGAACGCGAGATGGATGTGCTGCGCGAGGAGCATCACGCGCAAGTCTTCCGCCTGCTCGCGCAGGACATCGCCGGGCTGCAGACGGTCGAGCGGCTGGCCGACCACCTCACGCAACTGGCCGACATCATCGTCCAGACGACGCTCGACCTGTGCTGGAACCGCCTGCGCGAACGCCACCCGCATCCGGAGAACCCGCCAAAGTTCGCCGTCATCGCCTACGGCAAGCTCGGCGGCAAGGAACTGGCCTACGGCTCCGACCTCGACCTCGTCTTCCTGCACGACGACCCGGAACCCGGCGTTGGCGAGATTTACGCCCGTCTGGTGCAGCGGATGAGCACCTGGCTGTCGAGCCAGACCTCCGCCGGTTCGCTGTTCGACACCGATTTCCGCCTGCGCCCGAATGGCGACGCGGGCCTGCTCGTCTGCTCCGTGGAGGCCTTCCGCGAGTACCAGATGCAGAAGGCCTGGGTCTGGGAGCATCAGGCGCTCACCCGCGCGCGCCATTGCGCCGGCGACCCGGAGGTCGGCCGACGCTTCGAGGAAATCCGCGTCGAAATCCTGCGCCAGCCGCGCGACCTCGCCAAGCTCAAGGAAGAGGTGCTGGCCATGCGCCAGCGCATGCTCGACACGCACGCCTCGAACAGCACGGAGCTGTTCGACATCAAGCAGGACCCCGGCGGCCTCGTCGACGTCGAGTTCATCGTCCAGTTCCTGATCCTCGGCCACGCCCACGC
This sequence comes from Gammaproteobacteria bacterium, assembly GCA_029289235.1. Lineage (GTDB taxonomy): Bacteria > Pseudomonadota > Gammaproteobacteria > Burkholderiales > Rhodocyclaceae > Propionivibrio. Next base: position 101,165 of record JARFTZ010000001.1, on the reverse strand, counting down.
GCACGAGCGCCTGTGCGGCAACCTCGGCAACATCGCCCTGCTGCGCATCGCCGGCGAACTCGGGCTGATCCCGCAGGATCTCGCCGAGCAGGTCCGCACCATCTACCGCGAATACCGGCGCATGCAGCACACCTTCCGCCTCGACGGCATCCGCGGAGCCAAGGTCGAGCGCGAGCCGTACCGGAAGAACATCGAGACGGTGCGGGCGCTGTGGTCACTCGTCTTTGCCTGAGAGTCTGGGAAAAAACCTTTACTTCCACCGCAGAGACGCAAAGGCGCGAAGGAAACGCAAAGGAATTCCTTTTTTTCAATAGTTTTTCTTTGCGAAACCTTTGCGCCTTTGCGCCTTCGCGGTGGGTGTTCGAAAGTCTTTCAGGCTCTGACGCGCGCAAAAAAGCGGGGCGCCGCAACGACGCCCCGCCCGTAGAAAAGGATCCCTGCGGACTACTTCTTCAGGCTGTCGCGAATCTCGCGCAGCAGAACGATGTCTTCCGGCGTGGCCGGCGGCGGTGCGGGCGGCTCGGCTTTGCGCAGGCGGTTCATCTGCTTGATCATCATGAAGATGATGAAGGCCAGGATGATGAAGTTCACCAGGATGGTGATGAAGTTGCCGTAGGCGAACACCGGCACCTGCGCCTTCTTGAGCGCATCGAGCGTCATCGCCGTGCCGGGCGGCACGTTACCCAGGACGATGAACAGCCCGGAGAAATCGAGCTTGCCGCCCATGATCAGCGAGACGATCGGCATGATCAGGTCACCGACGACGGAGTCGACGATCTTGCCGAAGGCCCCGCCGATGATCACGCCAACGGCCAGGTCCATGACGTTGCCTTTCATGGCAAATTCTTTGAACTCTTTCATCATGCTCATTGCTGTCTCCTTGGAAAGTTTGAATCAACGAACCCGTACTGCCACTGCAAACCAGACTTACAGCCGCCGCAGACGCTCACCGGCAGCGGCCAGCGTTGACTCCTGCTTGGCGAAACAGAAACGAACCACCTTGTCGTCACGCCCGGAGGGATAAAACACCGATACCGGAATTACCGCCACGCCAACCTCGCGGGTCAGCCATTGCGCGAACTCCCGGTCGGGCAGATCGGAGATGGAGTCATAGCGCGCCAGCTGGAAATACGTGCCACGGCACGGCAGCAGTTCGAACTTCGTGTCGCGCAACTGCGCGCGGAAGAAATCGCGCTTGTGCTGGTAAAACGCCGCCAGGCCGAGATGGCGCGCCGGATCGCGCATGTACTCGGCAATGCCCAGCTGGCAGGGCGTATTGACCGTGAACACGTTGAACTGGTGCACCTTGCGGAATTCGGTCATCAGCTCGGCCGCGGCCAGCACGTAGCCGATCTTCCAGCCGGTGATGTGGTAGGTCTTGCCGAACGAGGAGACGACGATGCTGCGGGTGGACAGTTGCGGATGCGCGGCCACGCTGGCATGGCGCGCACCGTCGTAAACGATGTGTTCGTAAACTTCGTCGGAGAGCACCACAATATCGGTGTTGCGCGTCAGTTCGGCCAGGGCATCGAGGTCCGCCGCGTCGAGCAGGCTGCCGGTCGGATTGTTCGGGGAGTTGACGATGATCATCCGGGTACGCGGGGTGATCAGCGCACGCACCTGCGCCCAGTCCGGCTTGTAGTCGGGGTAGCGCAACTGCGCGTAGACCGCCCGGCCGCCGACGGTTTCGATCGACGGGACGTAGCTGTCGTAGAACGGCGCGAAGACGATGACTTCGTCGCCGCTGCGCACGAAGGCCGCAATGGCCGTGAACAGCCCCTGCGTCGCGCCGGCGGTGACGGTGATCTCCTGATCCGCGTCGTAGCGCACGCCGTACAGCGACTCGACCTTGCCGGCGATCGCCGCGCGCAGTTCCGGCATACCGGCCATCGGCGGGTACTGGTTGCGTCCTTCGTTCATGGCGCGCAGGGTCGCCTCGAACAGGGCCGGCTCGGCCTGGAAATCCGGGAACCCCTGCGACAGATTGATCGCCCCGCAGTCGGTGGCCAGCTTGGACATCACGGTGAAGATCGTCGTGCCCACCCAGGGCAGCTTGGAATCGATGGCAACGGAGGACGAGATCATGAAAATTGACTATCGTGAATTAGAGTATTGACTGGCTCTACTCTACGACCAGCCGCAGGGGGTGGCAAGAAATGCCGCGAATGGCGAGCGTTTTCTGCCCACCGCCCTAGCGCGATCGCCACTTCGCCTTTACCATTGCGCACAAATTCGACGCAATGCCTGCAACCCTCTGCCTTACGCCCCATGGACAACACCTATTCCGACGAGGAAATCGAACGCTGTACGCTGACCAGTCCGCACGAGATCGGCTTTCTGATCAAGAATCTCGTCAAGCGCGGGGACAGGATCTCGGTCATTTTCCAGGAGGGACGACAAAGCTTCCTGACCGTTCTGCTGGGCATCTCGATGAAAGATGGCGTGTTCTATTTCGACATCGGCGGCAGCAACGACATCAACCAGGCCTTCCTGAAAGCCGAAAGCTGCACGTTTTCCACGTTCGTCGACGGTGTCCGGATTCAGTTTTCGGCCAGGGGATGCCGGGAAGCCAAGATCGACGGGGAAGCGGCATTTGCCGCGCCAATCCCAACCCGTCTGCTCCGCCTGCAACGGCGCGAGGTCTTCCGCCTGCAGTTACCGACCACCAAGCCGTTCACCTGCCGCGTCCGCCGCGGCACGCCGAAGGAGGAACTCTTGCCGCTGCACGACATTTCCGTCGGCGGCATCGGCATCCTGATGCCCACCGTGCTCAAGTACGAACAGCTGGAAAAACTCGAAAACTGCTGGCTTGACCTGCGCGAAAGCGGAATGGTGCATTGCGCGCTCGAAGTACGTTACGTCAACGCCATGGAGAGCCGCACCGGCAAGCCGCTGTGGCACATGGGTTGCCGCTTCATCGACCTGCCGCCCGCCGCCGAAACCCTGATCCAGCGCTTCATGGCCAGAATCGAGGCCGAGCGGCGTACGCTCGCCGCCGGCTGATCCTCCGCGACAATGAAAGTCAACAACGTTCCCACGCGGACCATCCGCCCCGATCCCGACCACGGCTCCGTCGTCATCATCGACCAGACGGCACTGCCCCATGCGTATCGGGAAGCGCGCCTCGCCAGCCTCGAGGATGCGGCCCACGCCATCCGCAGCATGCAGGTGCGCGGCGCGCCGCTGATCGGCGTCACCGCGGCCTACGGGCTGGCCCTGGCGCTCTCCCGCCGCGACGATGACGCCACGCTGGACACCGCCATCGCCACCCTCGCCGCGACCCGGCCAACGGCTGTCAATCTGCGCTGGGCCCTGGCCCGCATGCACGCTCGCCTCTCCGATCTGCCGGCCGGTTCGCGCGCCGAGGCCGCCTGGCACGAAGCCGCAAAGATCGCCGATGAAGACGCCGAGCAATGCCGGCGCATCGGCGAACACGGGTTGGCGCTCTTGCGCCCGCTGGCGGAAAAGCGGGGCCGACTCGACCTGATGACCCACTGCAATGCAGGCTGGCTGGCGACGGTCGACCATGGCACGGCGCTGGCGCCGATCTATGCGGCCTTCGACAAAGGCATTGAGGTGCGCGTCTGGGTCTCCGAAACCCGCCCGCGCAACCAGGGGCTGTTGACAGCCTGGGAACTGAAACAGCACGGGGTACCCTTCACGCTGATCGCCGACAACGCGGCGGGCCTGCTCCTCGCGCGCGGCGACGTCGACGCGGTAATCGTCGGCGCCGACCGCATCGCGGCCAACGGCGACGTGGCCAACAAGATCGGCACCTATCTCAAGGCGCTGGCGGCGCGCGAAGCCGGCGTGCCGTTCTACGTTGCCGCGCCGCGCTCGACGATCGATTTCGCCTGTGCCGACGGCAACGCCATCCCGATCGAGGAACGCAACGGCGACGAACTTCGCGTCGTCCAGGGTGTCGACACGGCCGGCTCGCCGGGCTCGGTCCGCCAGATTCCCGCCGATGCCGCCGTCGCCAACCCGGCCTTCGACGTCACCCCGGCCCGGCTGGTCAGCGCGATCATTACCGAACGCGGTTGCTGCCCGGCCTCGGGCGACGGACTGCTTACCCTCTCCCTCTACCCGGAGAACAGCCATGCCTGAAACGCGCCGCCTGCTGATCGAAACCGCCCGCCGCATGGGGCCCGCCAACCTCAACCGCGGGGCTGCCGGCAACCTGAGCGTGCGTACCCGCCAGAACGGCGTCGACGGCTACCTGATCACCCCGAGCGGCATGGACTACGACGTGCTCGTGCCCGAGGATCTCGTCTTCATGCGCCTCGACGGCACCTCCGACGGCCGGCGCAAGCCGTCGACCGAGTGGCGCTTCCACCACGACATCTACATCAACCGTCCGGAAGCCGGGGCGATCCTGCACGCGCACGCGCCGTTCGCCACCAGCCTGGCCTGCCTGCGCCGCGACCTTCCGGCCTTCCACTACATGATCGCGCGCTTCGGCGGCGATTCGATCCGCTGCGCCGAATACGCCACCTTCGGCACGCAGGCGCTCTCCGACCACGCGCTGAAGGCGCTGGAGGGACGTTGCGCCTGCCTGCTGGCCAACCACGGCTCGCTGGTCTTCGGCAAGACGCTGGAACAGATGTTCGCCCTCGCCGTCGAGTTCGAAAGCCTCTGCGAGCAATACTGGCGCGCCTGCCAGCTCGGCGAACCGGTGCTGCTGGATGATACGGAGATGGCCACGGTATTGGCGAAGTTCGCCACTTACGGACAGCAGAGCGGAACTCCAGGAACTCCATGATCCGCATCAACGAACTGCGCCTGCCGCTCGACCACCCGCCGGAAGCCCTCACCACCGCCGCGGCGCACCGCCTGGGCATTGCCGCCACCGACATCCGGCGGCTCACCGTCTTCAAGCGCAGCCACGACGCGCGCAAGAAGAACGCGCTGATGTTCATCTACAACGTTGACGTCGATGTCGACGACGAGCGCCGTGTGCTCGAGAAATGCTCCGGTGACCCGAAAATCGGCCCCTCGCCGGATGTGAGCTACCACTTCGTCGCCCGCGCCCCGGCCAACCTGCAAACGCGCCCGGTGGTCGTCGGTTTCGGTCCGGCGGGAATCTTCGCCGCGCTGCTGCTGGCGCAGATGGGCTATCGCCCGCTGGTGCTGGAACGCGGCAAGGCCGTGCGCGAGCGCACCAAGGACACCTGGAAGCTGTGGCGCGAAAACCGGCTCGACCCGGAGTCGAACGTGCAGTTCGGCGAAGGCGGCGCCGGCACCTTCTCCGACGGCAAGCTGTACAGCCAGGTAAAGGACCCGCGCTTCCTCGGGCGCAAGGTGCTGACCGAGTTCGTCAAGGCCGGCGCGCCGGAGGAAATCCTTTACCTCGCGCATCCGCACATCGGCACCTTCCGCCTCGTCAGCATGGTCGAGCGGATGCGCGCGGAGATCATCGCCCTCGGCGGCGAAATCCGCTTCCAGAGCCGCGTGACCGGGCTACAGATCGAAGAAGGGCGCGTGCGCGGCGTCACGCTCGCCGACGGCGAACGCATCGCCGCCGAGCACGTGGTGCTGGCGCTCGGCCACAGTGCGCGCGACACGTTCGCCATGCTGCACGCCGCCGGCGTCTTCATGGAAGCCAAGGCATTCGCCGTCGGCTTCCGCATCGAACACCCGCAGACGCTGATCGACAAGGCCCGGCACGGTCCGAATGCTGGCAACCCGCTGCTCGGCGCCGCCGACTACAAGCTCGTCCATCACGCCAGCAACGGCCGCGCCGTTTACAGCTTCTGCATGTGCCCGGGCGGACAGGTCGTCGCTGCCACCTCGGAACCCAACTGCGTGGTGACCAACGGCATGAGCCAGTACTCGCGCGCCGAGCGCAACGCCAACGCCGGACTGGTGGTCAACGTCACCCCGGAAGACTTCGGCGGCACCGGCAACCCGCTCGCCGGCATCGACTTCCAGCGCAGGCTCGAAGCGCACGCCTTCGAACTCGGCGGCGGCACCTACGAGGCGCCGGGGCAGCTCGTCGGCGACTTTCTCGCCGGACGCGCCTCGACGCGGCTCGGGTCGGTCACGCCCTCCTACCAGCCTGGCGTGCATCTGACCGACCTCGCGACCGCCCTGCCCGATTTCGCCATCGCCGCGATCCGCGAGGCGATTCCCGCCTTCGACCGCCAGATCCGCGGTTTCGCCCTGCCGGACGCCGTGCTGACCGGTGTCGAAACCCGTACCTCGTCGCCGCTGCGCATCACCCGCGGCAACGATCTGCAGAGCCTCAACGTCAGGGGACTGTACCCCGCGGGCGAAGGCGCCGGCTACGCGGGCGGCATCCTCTCGGCCGGCATCGACGGCATCCGCGTTGCCGAAGCCGTGGCGCAACAAATCAACGCGTCGCTGGACTGAAGCGGCAAAGACCATTACCAAAGCCAGATGCTAGAATCCGCGGCAGTTGCGAACCACTCTTCTGGAGACGTGCCGTGAACACCCCCCCGGACCTGCTCAAAGCCATCAGGACAGGTCGGCTCTCCGACGTTGTCGCGGCGCTTGATGCCGGCGCCCCGCTTGAACTCGACGACGGCAAGGGAGAACCTGGTCTGCCGCTGGCCATTGCCTGCTTCATGGGCCATGCCGAAATCGTGCGCGAACTGGCGATTCGCGGAGCGAAACTCAACTTTTCTGACAACAGTCTTCCCACCTCGCCGCTGGCGATGGCTGTCCGCGCCGGAAAACCTGAAGTCGTCAAGGTGCTGATCGAACATGGCGCGATCGTTCCGCCGGGCATGGCCACCGGCTTGCGCGACGACGAGTTGATGCTGGCACGCTGGAAGGCACAACAATTTGGGGCGGCGGGCACCGGCTTCCCGATCGACGGCGAAACGGTGATCGAGGAAATCAACGTCGGCCGTTGCTACGGCACCGATACCGGCATCCTGGATGCCGAGATGCGCCGCGCTGTCGAGGAAATCACGCGGAAGAAATAGGACGTGACAGACTCGCCGAATGATTTGACACCGGAAAATATCGCCCGGCTGCTGACCGTTTCCATGCCGTTCGGCAAGTACAAGGGGCGCCTGATCGCCGACCTTCCCGGCCACTACCTGAACTGGTTCGCGCGCGAGGGGTTCCCGCGCGGCGAACTGGGCAAGCTGCTCGCCTTGATGCAGGAGATCGACCACAACGGACTCGGGCACCTGCTCGATCCGCTGCGCCGAAGCAAGGAACGCTGAACGGGCGGCAGCGCCACTCAAGGCAGCGGCGATGCGCTGGACAACCCTTCCAGCAATTTCAGCATCGCCACCGAATCCGCCTCGCCGAGGCCGGCACCGACCATGGCATTGAACATCTGCGCCGCCACGGCGGCGGCCGGCGAAGCAATGCCGCGCTCATGCGCGCATTGCATGACGATGTTCATGTCCTTCTGGTGCATCCACGACTTGAATCCCGGCGTGAAATTGCGGTCGAGCATGCGCTGGCCGTGATTCTCCAGAACCCGCGACGCCGCCGAACCTCCCAGCATCGCCTCGCGCACTTTCGCTGGATCAGCGCCGTTGCAGCGGGCGAAGTTGAGCGCCTCGGCCACCGCCAGGACGCCCACCCCGGTCAGAATCTGGTTGGCCGCCTTGGCCACCTGCCCCGCCCCCGAGGGGCCGACATGGACGATGTTCCGGCCCATGCTCTCGAGCACCGGTCTGGCCTTTGCGAACGCAGTCTCGGTGCCGCCTACCATGATCGACAATGTCCCGGCAATCGCCCCCGGCTCGCCGCCAGAGACCGGCGCGTCGAGAAAGTCCACGCCATGCATCTGTAATTCCTCCCCGATACGCCGCGCCGCGGCCGGCAGGATGGTACTCATATCCACCGCCACGAGCCCCGGCCGGGCCCCTGATGCAACGCCTTTCTCGCCGAGCATGACGGCGCGGACATCCGGCGCATCGGCAACCATGGTCACGAGGATATCCACGCAGGCCGCGAGTTCCGCCGGACTGTCCACGACCCGCGCGCCGGCGTCCACCAGCGGCCGCGCCGATTCCGGACGCCGCGCCCAGACTTTCAACGTGTGCCCACACCTCATCACGTTGAGCGCCATCGGTCGCCCCATGATCCCCAAGCCGATAATACCTACCTGCATGACACTCTCCGCCCTGTCAGAAATAGAGAAAAACCACCCCGGCGTCAGCCGGGAAGAAGCCGCCCGATCACATCACGCATCATTGGCAACGACACCGGCTTGATCAGCACCGCATCGAAGCCGCCGGCGAGAAAGCGCTCGACGTCGGCCGGCAAGGCATGTGCCGTGTAGGCGACGACGGCCAACCCGGCGAAACTCCGGTTGGCTCGAATAGCTCGGCAAATGGACTCACCGTCGAGATCAGGCATGCCGATGTCGAGCAGGACGAGACGGACTGCCGGATTGCGGGCGAGCCAGTCGAGCGCCGCCTTGCCGCCGTCCGCCTGCTCGACCTCCCAGCCAAGGCGGGCGAGAAACGCCGCAGCCAGCTGGCGATTGACCGGCACGTCGTCGACAACCAGCGCCACTTTCTCCCCGACCGCAACCATCTCCTCGCCCTCAGTCCACGCCGTTGTGCGCCGGCAGAAGGACGTAGAACACCGACCCGATTCCCGGCGTCGACGTCACGCCGACCTGGCCGCCCATGTGCTCGGCGAGCTGCTTGGCCAGCGCCAGCCCCAGTCCGCTGCCTTCGTGACTGCGGGTCGAGAAGGACTCGCTCTGGCGGAATTTCTCGAAGATGATCTGCTGTTCCTCCGGTCGGATGCCGATGCCCGTATCCTCGACCTCGATGCGCACGAAGTCGCGCCCATCGACCATTTCCGGGCGCGCCCGCACGCTGACGCTGCCTTGCGCGGTGAATTTCAGGGCGTTCCCGGTCAGGTTGAACATGATCTGGCGCAAGCGCATTCCGTCAGCGTAGACCGACGCTGGCAACCCGTCTTCGACCAGTTCCAGCATCAGCCCTTTCTTGCGCGCATGCGCCAACTGGATGCTCAGCACCTCGCGCAACAGGTCGGGCAAGTCGACCAGCCCCAGATTGAAGGTCATCCGCCCCGCCTCGATCTTGGCCAGGTCGAGGACGTCGGTCACCAGCGCCAGCAGGTGCGAGCCGCTGATGCGGATGGTTTGCGCGTACTCGCGCTGGACCGGATCGGACAACTCCGACTCCAGGAGCTCGGAGAAGCCGAGAATGCCGTTGAGGGGCGTGCGCAGTTCGTGCGACATGCTGGCCAGGAACTCGCTCTTCAGCCGATTGGCCGATTCCGCGGCGCGGCGTGCTTCGTCGAGGCGCGCGAAAGAGTGCTGAACTTCATCGGCCATGTGGTTGAACGACCGCGCCAGATCCGCCATTTCGTCCTGCCCCCGGACATCGAGCCGGTAGGCCAGATCGCCTTCCTGGAAGCGACGGATGCCACCGCTCATCTGGGTAATCCGGCGGGTCAGCACGTTCGCCATCCAGATGGCGATGACGATCACCAGGACGACCATCACCGCGGTAGACGCCGCCAGGCCGAATGCCGTCGTGCCAAGATGCTCGGCGATCGCCGCCAGCAGCCCTTCGCGCTCCAGACGAAGTTTCTCGTCGGCCGCGGTGATCAACGCATCGATGCGCTTGCCGGATTCAGTCGCCGCCTTGTGGAAGTCATCGACGTTGGCGCCGATCGTCACGTATCCGAAGCCGCGCTTGCTTGCGCCGTACTGCCCCGTGTAATACGGGATCGCCGCCGCCGTGGTGAGTTTCCACAGCCCGGAGAAAAAAATCACGAACGAGCCGGAGCCGCCATGCTCAGTCAGTGCATCCCAGCCATGGCACTGCGGCGAGTGGTTGAGGTAGCGGCAGTCGAGGCCGACACTGCCGGACGTGCTCGATTCCGGCGACGGCTTGCGTTTCAGCGACTGGTCGCGGAACGGCGGCACATCGGCGGAAAACGCTTGCCAGGATTTTCCGCTGGCCTTCCATTCAGCCCAGAGTTGCTCGTCCATCCAGGGCACGGCCGGCTCGCCGGTTTCCGGATCATAGCCGGCGATGAAGTAGTCGCGCGGATGCGAGATCGAACGACTCTTGTAATCCCAGATGAAGGCATAGTTGCCGGAGGCCGGATCGGCGATCGGGGCAAAACGTTCCGGCGTCGGCCGGACACCGTCGGTGAACGCCATCAGGTGCGCATGATCGAGCGCCAGAGTGACGTAGCCGATGATCTTGCCATCCCGCGTAACCGGCGTCGCCCAGCGGACGATGCCGCGAAAGCGCTTGCCGACGGGATTTTCCAGCCCGGCGTAGCCCGAGTTCTCCGGAGCAAACGGCTTGCCCAGTTCTTCTGCGCGCGCCTCGGTGTAGGGGCCGATCCAGTCGGTACGCACGTACGGCCCGATCACGTCGGAGACATAGACCTCGCCCGCCTTCAGCTTTTGCAGCGCCGGCCAGTAGGTCTCCGCCTTGACGAAGGTGTTCTCGCGCCGACTGACATCGCGCAGCCCCGGCGGCAACAGATCGCCCTGTTGCACCTTGATCTTTTCCACTCCCTGGAGATCAACAAAGGTCATTTCGAGAAACAACGGGGCCGGAACACGCCGCCCGAAATCCTCGGGCAGCCGGCTATGGAAATTCCGTGCGTTGTCCGGCAACGGTTGCCGAACCGGGTTTTCCGCCGCCGCCTGCGCTTCGGGAACCCAGCCCTTGCCATCGGCGGAGGGAACATAACGACCGTGCTCGTACAAGGGGCGGACATGCCCCGAGAGAAAACGGCGGTACTCACGTTCGGACACTTCGAGCGTCGCCGCCTGCAGGACGTCGCTGTCGCGCTCGTAGAGGAAGTCGGCAACTTGGCGGGCCAGGCTGGTCGTCAGGGATTCGATGGCCTCGCGCGATCGTTCGTCGAGCGCGCGCACCGCGTCGTCGATTGCCGTCTTGCCGGTCTGCTGCTGCGTCTTGCGCATCGCGTCGGCCATCTGCACGCCGCGCGCCGACACGCCTTCGCCCAAGCTCTCGGCCGCTTTCCAGGCATAACCTGCCAGCAACACCAGCGGTACGACCTTGATGGCAATGAAGATCAGGATCAGCTTGCCGCGAATCCCCAAACGCCCAAAGAGCCCAGCAATCATTTTCTCCACACCCTGAATGTGTCTGCTCGCCATTGCATCACATCTCCAACCGGAATGCATCCCGTGCGCATGACAAAAAACAAAAGAGCCTCCACGCGGGAGGCTCTCGGGTGCCGAATGACAAACGTTCAGGACTGTTTTTAGTCCAGGTAATCCCTCCAGTTGACGTTGCGCATGTCGCCCGTCTTCTTGAACTGGCGGTGCATCGCGAAGGCCATCGACAGCGACACCGGCTCGTGGATGTTCTTGTCCATGAGGCTCAGGTACTCGCGCAGCTGATCGCGGAAGTCAGGATGCGCACAATTGTCGATGATCAGCTTGGCGCGCTCGTGCGGGTCCTTGCCGCGCAGGTCGGCAACACCCTGCTCGGTAATCAGCACCTGCACCGAGTGCTCGCTGTGGTCCATGTGCGAGGCCACCGGAACGATCGCGGAAATCATGCCGTTCTTCGCCGTCGACGGGCAGGAGAAGATCGAGATGTATGCGTTGCGGGTGAAATCGCCGGAACCGCCGATGCCGTTCATCATCGTCGTGCCGAGCACGTGCGTCGAGTTCACGTTGCCGCCGAGGTCCATTTCCAGCGCGGTGTTCATCGAGATGATGCCGAGGCGGCGCACCAGCTCCGGGTTGTTGGAGATTTCCTGCGGACGGAGCACGAGGTGCTTCTTGAAGAACTCGATGTTGCCGACCACCTTGGCCATCGCTTCTGCGCTCAGCGTCAGCGAGCAGGTCGACGCGAACTTGCAGCGGCCGTTTTCGATCAGCGGGATGACCGAGTCCTGCAACACCTCGGTGTACATCTCGAACGCCGGAATGTCCTTGCTGACGCCAAGCGCGGCGAGTACCGCATTGGCCACGTTGCCGACGCCTGACTGCAGCGGCAGGAAGGTATTGGGAACGCGTCCAGCGCGCATTTCAGCGGCGAGGAAGTCGGCGACGTTCTGGCCGATCTGGTCGGTCACCGGCGTCGGATCCTCGAAGCCGCCGGCTTCGTCAGGCAGGTTGGTGAACACGACGCCGACGATCTTCTTCGGATCGACGAGGCAGATCGGCGAACCGCAGCGGTCGGAAGCGCTGTAGATCGGGATTTCGCTGCGGCCGGGAGGATCCTTCGGCTCGAAGATGTCGTGCAGGCCGAGGAGCGAGGCCGGGTGCTTGGCGTTGAGCTCGATGATGACCTTGTCGGCCAGGCGCAGGTAGGTGTTGGACACGCCGACCGAAGTGGACAGGACGACGCCGCCGCCGGCGGTCAGGTCACAGGCTTCGACGACTGCCCAGTTGACCTTGCCGAGGAAGCCGTAACGCACCTGTTGCGCGACGGCCGAGAGGTGCATGTCGAAAAAGCGGACATTGCCCGCGTTGATCTGCTTGCGCAGGGTCGGATTGCCCTGGTACGGGGTGCGGAAGCTGATGGCTTCGGCTTCGGCCAGCGCGCCGTCGAGCGACTTGCCGGTCGACGCGCCGGTCAGCACGCCGACCTTGAACGGCCGCCCCGCTTCGTGCTCGCGACGCGCCTTCTGCGCGAGGGCGTAGGGAACCGCCTTGGCGGCACCGGCCGCGGTAAAGCCGCTGAAGCCGATGTTGTGGCCGTCCTGGATCAGTTCCGCCGCTTCTTCAGCAGTGAGAATCGGGAAGGGTAATGACATTACTCATGCTCCTTTAGTTAACAATGGTGACAATTGACAAAAAAAAAGCGCCAGCGTCTTGCACGCGGCGCTAGGTATCTTGAACTGCAGCTGCAAACCACCCCGCCATCGATCGGCGTGCCCCAATAGGTTGGATTCCGCGGCTGGCAGGCATCGCCGGCGATTATAGTCCTCGCCGGAGAGCCGGGCAAACAGATACCAGATGCAAACAAGGACATATTCCCCCTTGACGCCCGTGGAGTCGCCGGCCGTCCCACCGGCAGCTCCAGAAGCATGGACGCTTGCCTGTAAGCCGGCAAGTCACGGCGTCTCCACTAAGGCAGACAACGTAGGGGAGAATCCTAACTCGGCGCGCGCAGAAGACAATTGCGGCTTTCCGTACTCTGGAAGGAACGCCCGACGAGTTACTCCGGGTCCGCAGAATCGATGAACAGCGTGACGGGCCCGTCGTTGATGAGATGCACCTTCATGTCCGCACCGAAGATCCCGGTCGGAACCGGGCGCGCAAGATCGGCTTCGAGCTGGCGGACGAAGCGCTCGAACAGCGGGCTGGAAACGGTCGGCGCCGCAGCGCGGCTCCACGACGGACGATTGCCCTTGCGCACCGACGCGAACAAAGTGAACTGGCTGACGGCAAGGATTTCCCCGCCCACATCGAGGACACTGCGGTTCATCACGCCGTCGGCGTCGGGGAAGATGCGCATCCGGGTGAGCTTGGACGACATCCAGGCAAGCCCCGTGTCGTCATCGCCATTCTCGAATCCGGCCAGGACCAGCAGGCCCGGGCCGATCGCCCCGGTCACCCGCCCGTCGACCTCCACGCGCGCCGACAGCACGCGCTGCACGATCACTCTCATTGCTCGCCCCCTCCGCGAACAACCGGGCGCAGGCAGGCTTCCAGCGCGCGTCCGATCGCCAGGATCCGCCGATCGTTCATTGCGCCAGCGGCAACCATCAGCCCGACCGGCGCTTCGCCGGGCGCGTGACAGGGAATCGACAGCGCGCAGCCGTCGAGGAAGTTGATCAGCGTCGGGTTGCGCAACATCAGCCCGTTGGCGCGGAAGTAGGCTTCATCGGACGCGGCAAGATCGGCGATCCTCGGCGCGACCAGCGGCACCGTCGGCAGGAGCAGCGCATCGAAACCGAAGATCGCGGATTCCACTTCGGCAATCCAGGCGGCACGCGCCTCAATCACATCGAGCAGATCGGCCGCCGACATCTCCTTGCCGCGCAGGATGCGCGACACCACGCGCGGATCGTAGCTGCCGGCGGCCCGCTCGATCAGTTCCCGATGCCAGGCCCAGGCCTCGGCCGCGGTAAAACCGCCCTTGGCATTGATCGCGGCGAGGCGGGCGAAGGCCGGCAAGGGCGCTTCGCGCACGTGCGCGCCGGCGGCCGACAGCGCGGACAACGCCCGGCGAAAGGCACTGGCGACCGCCTCATCCATGTCGTCGAGCGCCACCGTGGTCGGCACCAGCAAGCGCAGTCCGTGCATTTCCGCCGGCGCGGGAAGTTCCGGCGCTTCGCCGGCCATGACTGCGTCGAGCAGCGCACAGCAGGCCACGCTCCGCCCCAGCGGCCCGATCGAATCGAGATTTTTCGACAGCGGCAGGACGCCGCGCATCGGCACCCGTCGTGCCGTCGGTTTGAACCCCGTCAGCCCGCACAGCGCCGACGGAATGCGCACAGAACCGCCGGTGTCCGAGCCGATTCCGGCGACCGCCATGTCGTCAGCCACCGAAACTGCCGCCCCCGACGACGAGCCGCCGGGAATACGCCCGACCGACCGCTCCCACGGGTTGCGCGGCGTGCCGTGATGCGGATTGAGACCGAGCCCGGAATAGGCGAACTCGGTCATGTTGGTACGCCCGATGATGATCGCACCCGCGGCGCGCAAGCGCTTCACCACCTCGGCGTCGGCCGCCGCCGGCGCGGCGCCCTTGAGCACCACCGAACCGGCCTGCGTCGTTTCGCCGGCCACGTCGAACAGATCCTTGATGGAAATCGGCAGGCCTTCGAGCGGCGAACGTGCCAGCCCGGCCCCGCGCAGGAGATCGGAGGCAACCGCCGCGACACGCGCCTGCTCGGCATGCACGGCGATGAAGGTGCGCTGCCCTTCGCCATCCGGGCTGGCAATGCGCGCCAGCGCCTCGTCGACCAGCGTCACAGCCGTGATACGGCCGTCGCGCAAGGCGGCCGCGTATTCGGCGATTGTCTTCAGCGTTCCCATCTCAGGCCACTTCCGGCAGGGTTTCGATCGTGTAGCGATGCTGCAGGCGCCGCCCGGTTTCCGGATCGAACAATTCCATCGCAAAGGCCGAGGCCGGCCGGATGCCACCGATGGCGCCGACCGTGCCGCAAACCATCGCCGTGCCTTCCGGCAACAGCGCCGCCGGCCGCCCGAGATAACCGGCGATCAGCTCCAGCGGCGGGCGCAGTGCCGCCAGCGCGCCTTCCTGATAGGTCACTTGCGCGCCGTTCTCCGGAATGAAGGAACGGATCACCAGCGCATCCCAGTGCGCCGCCACATCCGCGTAACGCCAGGCACGGCCGGCCACCGGTTTTGCGCACACCTGCTTGGCCAGCGCCACGCTCTGCGCCTCCAGTTTGCGGTCGGTGTGATCCGAGGCGAGACTCACGTACATCTCGCCGCCCGCCGAGAACACCAGCACCTCGACCTCGCCCGACGAATCCGGCCCGAGCACCTGAATGTGCGGCGCCTGCGTCAGCTGATTCTCGGCCACCCGGTAGTACAGCGGCACGGCGCTCGGGCGCGGCACACCCAGCGCCGCCAGTTCCTCGATGTGATGCTCGGTTGCCGCCAGATCGCGGCCCGCCCAGCCGGCCACCACCAAATTATCTATTTCCACGGCGATCCGCTGGTCGCCGCCCGCACTTTCGACATCAAATTCCAGTCTCATGTCATTTCTCGTTTCAACTAAAAAGAATCGCTAACCAACGATACCGGGGAGCCACATCGCCAGGCCCGGGAAAAACGCCAGCAACGCGACCATGGCGAACAAGGCAAAGACGAACGGCAGCGACCCGAGAATCACCGCGTTCATCGAGCCGCCCTTGCGCAGGCTCTGCACCACGAACAGGTTCATCCCCACCGGCGGGGTGATCAAGGCCGTCTCCACCAGCACGACGATGACGATGCCCAGCCAGATCGGGTCATAGCCGAGCCCGACCATGATCGGCGCGACGATCGGGATCGTCACGATCATCATCGACAGCGTTTCCATGAAGCAGCCAAGCACGACGTAGAAGATCACCACGACCAGCAGCATCCAGCCAGGCGAAAGACCCAGCCCGCTGATCGACTCGGTCAGCGCCGTAGTCACCCCGGTAGCCGCCATCACGAAATTGAGGAAGCTGGCTGCCACGACGATCAGCATGATCATCGCCGTCGAACGCATCGTTCCTTCCATCACCTCGCGCAGCATCCTCAGGTTCAGGCGTTTGAAAATGGCTGCGAGAATCAACGCACCGAACACGCCCAGCGCCGCCGCCTCGGTCGGTGTTGCCAGCCCGGCGTAGATCGAGCCGACGACCATCAGGAAAATCCCCAGGGGCGGCAACAGATGCTTCAGGCCTGCAACACGTTCCCCCCAGGTGGCCGTGATGCGTTGCCCGCCCCACTCCGGCTTGACCAGACAGGCGATGATGACGATCGCCATGAACAATACCGCCAGAGCGAAACCCGGGATGAATCCGGCCAGGTACAACTGCGGCACTGACGAATTGGTCAGTACCCCGTAGATCACCAGGTTGATTGACGGCGGAATGAGGATTCCCAGCGTGCCACCGGCGGCGATGCTGCCGAGGAACAGCGGTTCGTTGTAGCCATAACGCTTGATCTGGGGAATCGCCACGGTACCGACGGTCGCCGCAGTCGCCACGCTGGAGCCCGAGGTCGCGGCAAAAAGCGTGGACGCGCCGATGTTCGCGTGCATCAGTCCGCCGGGCAGCCAGGACAGCCATTGGCTCATCGCTGCGTACATCCGCTCGGCAAAACCGGCGCGCAGCAGAATCTCGCCGAGCATGACGAACAGCGGAATCGCCACAAGTAGAAATTCATTGCTCGTGCTCCACGAAAGCTCGCCCAGCGCACGCGACAGCGGCAGCATCGAAAACAGCGGATCGAGGAGCAGGCCGAGCACGCCGAGCGCCGCACCGACGGGGATGCTGATGCCGATCAGCACGAGGAGGAGAATCAGCGTGGTTGCGATCATGCCAGTTCCCCCTTCTCGCCGATTTCGCCCTTGACGAGGCGTGCACCCATCTCGGCCTCTTCCTGCGCTTCCTCCTCGACGGAACGCACGCCGCACAGATCCTTGAGCGCGGTGATGTCGCCGGTCACCAGCGCCACCGAGGCGCGCACCAGCATCAGACTGAGGACCATGCACATCCAGGCCAGACCAAGAAACCACAGCCCCTGGGGAATCCACAAAGGCGTCGCCAGCGGCGTGTTGGCCGCCGAATTCTGGGTCCACGAGGTGTCGACAACGAAAGAAGCATAGTAGGTGAGATAAACCATGAACACCCCGAGGGCGACCAGCGACAACCAGTCGAGTATGGCGGAGAGCCTCACCGGCAGAAGCTGGTATAGGGCATCCACCCGGACGTTGCCGCGATGCAGGACGACGAAGGCCAGCGACCACGAGGTGCTGATGGCGAAGGCGTAGCCGGACAGTTCGTCGGCGCCACCGGTGGTGAAGCCGAAGAACTTGCGGACGATCACGTCGAAACAGATGAGCAGCACGCTGGCCAGGGTGATCGTGCCGCCGAACCATGCGGCGGCGAGCGACAGGCGGTTGGCGTAATGGAGCAATCGCGCGAAAAGGTTGGGCGATTCAAGGGAGGTCATAGCGGGCCTCTGTATAAATTTGTTCTGGGAACTGCAGCCGCCGGCATCACGCCGGCGGCGCGGGAGCTGACTACTTCCTGGCGGTCATCCCGACGACCTTGGCGATGGTCGCGTTGAAGTCCTTGACGCAGGCTGCCGAACAGCGGGCCGCCCACTTGGGCAGAACCTGCTCCTGCATGATTTTCTTCAGGAGAGCGCGGTCGGCGTCGCTTGGCGTCACGAGGACCATCTTGCCCTTGACCGGGAGCGTACAGGCGGCCGCACCGGTATTGCAGTCATAACCTTGCTGGGTCTGCGCTGCGGCGGCGTCCCACATGTTGCTGACCATGGCCTTGATGTTGGTCTGCAGGAAATCCTGCACCTTCGGATCGATCTTGTTCCAGGCCTTCTGGTTGACGCCGTGGATCTGCGAGTTCCAGTTGATCGGCAGCGCGTAGAGGTGCGTCGCCACTTCGTACCACTTGGCCGAATAGCCGGACAACGAGCCGGTAATGGCGCAGTCGACAACCTTGTTCTGCATCGCCGGCACCACCTCGCCGAAGGCCATCGTCACGCTCGACCCGCCCAGCGCCTCGATGAACTCCGCCTGTGTGCGGCTGCTGGTGCGTACCTTCTTGCCCTTGACGTCGCCCAACCCCTTGATTTCTGCGTTGCAGAACAGCACCTGCGCCGGATAGGGCGAGATGCCGAGCACCTTGATGCCGCTGCCCGGGCCGTAGAACTTGGCATAGATCGGCTCGAAGGCGTCGACGACCGCGCGGGCGCTCTTGGCATCGGCGGTCAGACCGGCCAGATCGATCGCCTCGTTGATCGGATTGTCGCTGGCGAAATAGGACAGGGTGGCGGTGCCGAACTCGATCACCCCCTGCGACATCAAGCGCAGGATCTCGGGTCCCTTCAGGCCCATTTCGTTGAAGCCCTTGATCTCGGCGGTCACCTGCCCGTTCGACAGGTTCGGCACGACGTTGGTCCAGAACGGTTTCTCGTAGTCGTTGTACGCGGTCAGGTTGCTCAAGCCGCCGACGACCTTCAGATGCGTCTTCGGCAAGGTTTGCGCCGAGACGGCGGAAGCAAGAACAGCGGCCAGGGCGGCGGTTGCAAGCAAGTGTTTTTTCATGGCGATGGTTCCTTTCATGCGGGTGGAAAAGGCGAAGCACGGAACCAACTCCGTTCCGTGAATCGAAAACCAGTGCTGCGAAATGCACGTGACCCAGAGAGGGTTTATACGCTCGAATTCACATTGGAAAAACACGGATCCGGCAACTCACGAAACCCGGTTTGGCTACATCATCAGTCGGACGACCTCCCGTTCAGGAAAAGGCGAAATCCCGATCGAGCAGATCGGTCACCAGCATCTTGCCCGGCGAGTGCGTGATGCAGAACGCCGGCTTGGCCTCCATGATCACGGATTGCGGCGTCACGCCGCAGGCCCAGAACACCGGCAACTCATCCGGCATCACCGCCACGGCATCGCCGAAATCCGGCTTCTGCAGGTTAGCGATGCCGATCAACGACGGGTCGCCCAGATGCACCGGCGCGCCGTGCACCGCCGGGGTCCGTGCGGTCACCTGCACCGCGCGAATCGCGTTGGCCGCGGTCATCGGCCGCATCGACACGACCATCGGCCCGTGGAACACCCCGGCCGGAGTCGTCGCAATGTTGGTCCGGTACATGGCCACGTTCCGCCCCTCGGCGATATGGCGCAACGGAATGCCGGCGTCGATCAATCCCTGCTCGAACGAGAACGAGCAGCCGATGACGAAGGACACCAGATCGTCACGCCACAGGGCGCGAATGTCCGTCACCTCCTCGACGAGTTCGCCATGGCGCCAGACGCGATACGCCGGCACGTCGGTGCGGATGTCCAGATCCTCGCCGAGCGAGGGCAAGCGCGGATCACCGGGTTCCGAAACGCCGAGCAGCGGACACGGCTTCGGATTGCGCTGGCAGAAACGCAGGAAATCGTTGGCCAGATCGGCCGGCAGGATCGCCAGGTTGCCCTGCACGAAGTTCGGCGCAGCGCCGCTGGTATGCCCCGACCAACTCCCGGAGCGGATCATGTGACGGGCCTCAACGCCCGTGCTGGCCTGGAGACAACCCACTCCGGCCGCGGTAGTGCAAATCGTCATGCTGAGATCCTTCAACGAGGTCAACGAATTGACGCGGAAAGTATGCGATGCGAAACGCCATCACAACAAACACATTTTTTCGCGACCGGCCCATCGATTTTTTTGGAGATACAATCTGCCGGGTCCAAAAAAATCGCTCTCGTGAGTCCGTCGTGAATCTGCGCTTCGTCGAAACCTTCGTCTGGGTCACCCGCCTGCAAAGCATCAGCCGCACGGCGGACAAACTCTTCCTCACCCAGTCCGCGGTCTCCAGCCGCATCACCGTGCTCGAGCAGGAAATCGGCGTGCCGCTGCTCGACCGGCGCGACCGGCTGTTCCGGCTCACCAGCGCCGGCGAACGCTTCCTGACCTACGCGGAACGCCTGCTGGCCCTGCAGCACGATCTCAAATACGAACTGTGCGGCAACGGCATCGCCCGCTTCTCGCTGCGCCTCGGCGCGATCGAGACGATTCTCCACGCCTGGCTGATCCCGACGATGGAGCGGCTGAGGCGGAGCAAGCCGCATATCGAATTCGAACTCAACGTCGAGACCACACCGGTGCTGCACCAGCAGATCCGCCGCGGCGGCCTCGATCTGATCTTCTCGGCCGACCAGCCGTTCGGCAAGGGCATCGTCAGCGAGCGCTTCCCGTCGCTGGAGATGGTTTTCGTCGGCCCCGACTCGCTCAAAGAAGGAACCTACCTGCATATCGACGAGTTGATGTCCCGGGAACTGCTGACTTTCCAGCGCGACTCGCAACCGCACATGGCACTCGTTGACTGTCTCGGCAAGGCCGGGGTCACGAACAAGCGCGTGCATACCGTGACCTCGATATCCGCGCTGGTCAAGCTGGCGGAGAGCGGTTTCGGCCTCGCCACGCTGCCCCGCGTCGCCGTCGATGAACTCAAACATCACCACGGCATCGTCCCGATCCGGACGGCGCTGCAACTCGTCCCGCTGCCGCTGTTCGCCAGTTACCTGAACCCGCCCGCCACGCCGGAACTCGAAGAAAGCATTTCCGAGGCGCTCGTATTTGTTCGCGAGGCTGCGGGAGCAAAAAGCGCCGAGCCGACGCACGGGTAAATCAGCAGGAAAGGATCGTCAAGCCGGGCTGGCCGCGCAGGCCGGCCAGCACGCCGCTGCCCGGATAAACCACACTGATCGCTCCTGCAGGGAAGCCGCAGCGCCCCGACAGTTCCGCCAGAGCCAGCAGCGCCGACGGCGCTTGCAACGGCGGACAGACAATGACACCCCCCCCCGCGGCCAGCACCGCAGCCGCGAGGCCGGTGATGCCGGCAATGCCACTCGCCGATTCACTCGCGACGACGGCCACGCCCTCCCTGGAATGTGCTTCCGGGCTGCGCAGGTGCTCGACGATTGCCTCGACAACAGGGCGAGCCTGCTCCGCGGACATCCCCGCTTCCTCGGCAACCAGCTTCATGAAGTGTTCTGCCAGAGCCTCCGCCGCATCGCCCAAGCTCGAAAGCAGCTGGCGACGCACGGATTCGCCAAGGCCGCTCCACACAGGCAGAACGGCTTGCGCCGAAAGGATGGCTTCCTCGACGTCGTTTGTTCCGCATACAGGAATCTTCTTCAGCACGGTTCCGGCAATGGGGTTGCGCACCTCGACGAAAGCCGGTGTCAACCGCAGGCACGCCCGCCCGTTGATCCAGAGGGGAATCGCGCGGGGATCCTCGCTAAAATGCATCGAACCGCCAGAGAATCTGCTTCAGGATGATCATGATGGTAAGATGAATGCCGTTTTTTGGCCTGCGCAATGTGCCGACAGCTTGGCAAGCACAACGAAAATGCATGAAGATGCACGACCTGCCAGCCAGTAAAAGAAGAAATCTTACAGGAATGTAACGGTGGAACAACCAGAAGCAAAGGGGTCGATTCAGGTCATCGAAAGGATGATGTCCTTGATCGACGCATTGGCGGATGCGCCGGAACCGGCGTCACTCAAGTCCCTGTCCAAGGCAACCGGGCTCCATCCCTCAACGGCGCACCGGATTCTCGCGGCAATGACGCATTCACGGCTCGTTGAGCGCTACGAGGCCGGCACCTACGCGCTGGGTATCCGCTTCCTCGAATTGGGTAATGTCGTCAAATCGCGTTTCAACATCCGCGAGATCGCCCTGCCGTTCATGCAGAACCTGCATGAATCGATCGGCGAGGCCATCAATCTCGGCATCCGTGACGGCGATGAAATCGTCTACCTCGAACGGACGTCAAGCGGTCGCTCCCTTGTCCGGGTGGTATATCTCGTGGGCGCCCGTGCCCCGCTGCACCTTACCTCGCTTGGCAAGCTGTTCCTGGCTGCCGATACGACAGCCAATATCCGCGCCTACGCCGAACGCACCGGGCTTCCCGGAAAGACTCCCTACTCGCTGACCAGCCTCGATCAACTGGAAAAGGAACTGGAAACCATCCGCCGCACGGATCTGGCGTACGACAACGAAGAGGCGGAAGTCGGCTTGCGCTGCGTCGCCATGCCGATCCGCAACGACGAAGGACTCGTCGTGGCCGGACTGTCGATTTCAGCCCCGACCGACCGGCATCATTCCGACTGGCCGGAGCAACTCAGAAAAGCCACCGAATCGATCTCTTACGCCCTGGGCTATCGCCAGCAAGCGCGATACGGATAAAACGCAGCCCGCCCGCCGATTCGTATTCAGCCCTGACCGCCAGCCGCCCCGGAGTGGGCATGCGTCGACAGCTGCCGGACCGCATGCGCGCTTTCCATCCAGCGCTTGATCCGGTTGGCATCGCCCACGCGTGTCAACTTCCCGGCCGAATCAAGCAAAACGATGACTACCGGCTTGTCGGCAACCCGAGCCTGCATGACCAGGCACTTCCCGGCCTCGTGGATGTAGCCGGTCTTCGAGAGGCCGACGTCCCACGCCACGTTCTTGACCAGCGGGTTGGTATTCCTGAATGTCAATTGCCGCCCGCCGACCTCGATCTCGGCCTCCGGCGTCGTCGAAAACTCGCGAATAAGCGGATAGCGATGCGCGGCAACGACCATCTTGGCCAGATCATGGGCCGTCGACACATTGCTGCTCATCAAGCCGGTAGGGTCATCGAAGCGGGTATTCCACATCCCCAACGACCGCGCTTTGGCGTTCATCGCCGCGACAAACGCCGTCAGCCCCCCGGGATAATGCCGCGCAAGAGCATGGGCCGCCCGATTCTCCGAAGACATCAGCGCAAGCAGCAGGGCGGTTTCCCTCGGCATCGTCGCCCCCACGTGCAAGCGCGAACGGCTCCCGCGCAGATAGTCGACGTCCTCATCGGAAATCGTGACCATCCCGTTCAGATCCGGCACGCTGTCAAGCACGACCATGGCTGTCATCAGCTTGGTTATCGAAGCGATCGGGACAACACTGTCGGCATTCTTCTGATACAGCGCGCGGCCACCCTGTTCAACCACAAGCGCAGCCCCCGAACGCACTGCCAGCCGCTGCGCTTCACCCAACGCCACAGCGTTTTTCGACGAGGTTTTTGCAACAGGCGTCTTGCGGTCCGCTGCGGCCTTTTGTGTGCGCTTGCCGGGTGCAACCTGTTTCGCTTTCGGACTCGCTGTCGCCGCCTTGCGGGCCGGCGCCGAAGTGGTTTTGCTCTTTTCAGCAGGCTGGGCAGCGAGCGACGGCATGATGCCGACACCGAACACGACGGCAAGCACCATTGCCAATCTTGGTCCGAAACGCATTCCCACGACCTCCCAATGCAAAATTGCGCAAAGTCTATCAGCCAAGGATGAAAAATCAAGCAAAAATAACGGGATACGACAAATAGTTAAAACTTGTCGCAACCCGTTCCGACTGCGGCTGACGTCTGTGTGGCAACGCACGACAGATCAAGACAAAAATAGTTCGCGAAGTCATCGCAATCTAGAAATATGGTAGACTGGCCGACGCTTTAGTGTGGTAATGAGATCTAGCCAGTTTTCATGCAGCAAGAGTCCAAAACTGACCGCCAGCCTGTAACGACCGGCGCATTTCCGAAAGCCCATCTTCGTTGTTTCAGGCGAACCCCCCGGGCAGTTCCTGTTCTATCTCGTCGCAAGACGAACCGGATTTTTTAACCGTCCCACTATGTGAGTGTATTGCCATGACACAAACCGTATCAAACAATGTCCCTGATTACGTAAAGCACGAAGGCCTGAAGAAATGGGTCGCCGAGATCGCTGCGCTGACGACGCCCGAAAAGGTCGTCTGGTGCGATGGCTCCCAAGAAGAATATGATCGCCTGTGCCAGGAACTCGTCGATGCCGGCACCTTCATCAAGCTGAAGAAACGCAAGAATTCGTTCCTCGCCTTCTCCGACCCGTCCGACGTGGCACGCGTCGAAGACCGCACCTACATCTGCTCCGAAAAGCAGGAAGACGCCGGTCCGACCAACAACTGGGAAGCACCGGCCAAAATGCGTGAAACCCTCGGCGGCCTGTTCAAGGGTTGCATGAAGGGCCGCACCATGTACGTCATCCCGTTCTCGATGGGCCCGATCGGCTCGCCGATCGCCCAGATCGGCGTCGAGATCACCGACTCCGCGTACGTTGTGGTCAACATGCGCATCATGACCCGCATGGGCAAGGACGTCTTCCCGGTCCTCGGCACCGACGGCGACTACGTCCAGTGCGTGCACTCGATCGGCGCACCGAAGGAGCCGGGCCAGAAGGATCCGAAGTGGCCGTGCAACCCGACCACCAAGTACATCGTGCATTATCCGGAAACCCGCGAGATCTGGTCGTACGGTTCGGGCTACGGCGGCAACGCCCTGCTCGGCAAGAAGTGCCTCGCCTTGCGCATCGCCTCGACAATGGCGCGTGACGGCGGCTGGATGGCCGAACACATGCTGATCCTCGGCGTCGAATCGCCCGCCGGTGAAAAGCACTACGTCGCCGCAGCCTTCCCGTCGGCCTGTGGCAAGACCAATTTCGCCATGCTGGTTCCGCCGAAGGAACTCGGCGGCTGGAAGATCACCTGCATCGGCGACGACATCGCCTGGATCAAGCCGCGCAAGGACAAGGACGGCGTCACCCGCTTGTACGCGATCAACCCGGAAGCCGGCTTCTTCGGCGTCGCCCCGGGCACCAACGACCAGACCAACTACAACGCGATGGCCTCGCTGGCCGAGAACACCATCTTCACCAACGTCGCGCTGACCGACGACGGCGACGTCTGGTGGGAAGGCATGGGCCCGGCACCGGCTCACGCCATCGACTGGCAAGGCAATGACTGGACGCCGGAAATCGCCAAGGAAAAAGGCACCAAGGCCGCTCATCCGAACTCCCGCTTCACCGCCCCCGCCTACCAGTGCCCGTGCATCGACAAGGACTGGGCGAACGCCGACGGCGTGCCGATCTCGGCGTTCCTGTTCGGCGGCCGCCGCGCCTCGACCGTGCCGCTGGTCTGCCAGACGACCGACTGGGAACACGGCGTGTACACCGCCGCGACCCTCGGTTCGGAAACGACCGCAGCCGCCTTCGGCGCCCAGGGCGTCGTCCGCCGCGACCCGTTCGCCATGCTGCCCTTCTGCGGCTACCACATGGCCGACTACTACAGCCACTGGCTGAAGATGGGTTCGGCTGCCGACAAGCAAGTGCCGATCTTCATGGTCAACTGGTTCCGCACCAACGAGCAGGGCAAGTTTGCGTGGCCCGGCTTCGGTGACAACGCCCGCGTGCTCAAGTGGATCATCGACCGCTGCGAAGGCCGCGTCTCGGGTACCGAATCGGCCCTCGGCATCATGCCAAAGTACGAGGAAATTGACTGGAACGGCCTGGACTTCTCCAAGGAGCAGTTCGAAGGCGTGACCAGCCTCGACAAGCAAGCCTGGCTGAGCGAACTCGAAGGCGTCAAGGAATGGTTCGCGAAAATGGGCGCCAAGCTGCCGGCCAAGCTGGCTGCTATCCGCGACGAACTCGAAGGCAAGTTCAAGGCCTAATTTTTAATTAGGCATCGCGTAAGGCCGCCCCTTCTCGGGCGGCCTTTCTTTGCCCGCTTAACCCGCTCCCTCACGCTTCGACATCTCGAAGCAGACCCGCCCGGACTGGTTGCTCACCAGATGGAGTTGATAGCCGAACGCTTCGGCCAGTTTCGCCGTGTTGAACAAGCCAATCCCGAAGCCAGTATCCGACGGCACCGGCCCCCGGAACAATCCGTCTAGAACATCCTCGCGCACCGCACTGCCGGTGTCACAAACCTGCAAGACCGTCGCGTCGGGGGAGAGTGCAATCGATATAGCCAGACCTGCCTCGCGTTGACGTTTCGCCAGCGCGTTGTGCAGCAGATTTTCAGCCACCGCGTCGTACAGCGCCCGCGGGATAACACCTGCCTCTGGAAAAGGCGAGGACTCGAAACGAATGGCCTGTCCCGCATAGCGTTGCTGCAAGAACTCCCACCACGCTACGGCATCCATCGCCTCGCCCCCCCCCTGCCCCCTATCCCTGGCTTCGACCGGCAACTCAAGCTTCATCAACGCACTTCGCAGACGCTCGGCGAATTGTGGCAATTGACGCTCCACCAATTGCCGAACGCGCGCGGGGTTGCTTCCGGATTCCTCTTGCACCAGGAAACACAGGCTGTCCAGCGACTGGAGCAGATTTTTGACATCGTGCGTCAGGCGCGCCCCCGTCTCGTGAACCGCCTGCAGGTAACTGCTCCTCTGCAACTCCCGCGCCCGCCACTTGGCCAGGTAGTACTCGTTCGCCAGCTTCGTCAGCAAACGCAGATGCCAGATGAAAATCGGGCTCAACGGATGTCGCGAGAAAATAGTCAGCGATAGTGAGTGGTCGGAAAAATCGTTTGGAAAAGGCGACGAATGGCCGAAATGCGAGACGTCGGCTGACAGGTGAAAAGAGGTGTTCCACACGCCACCAACGACCCACGGCAAATCAAGCAGCAGATGCTCACAAATCTGCTTGAAGAAACGATCGGGATCATCCTCCCGTTCGGCGCAAGCCATTAACCGGCGCAACCAGCCACTGAACGGACCGCCGATCGTCAGCAAGTGCCGGGAAAACAATATGCCGACGCCACCGAATCCCGGCCGCGGATTCCACGCCCACGCCACCAGCAACAACAGCAGTGCCACGCTGAGCAGCGTACGAAGCAGCGCGTCGAAGTACCCCGTTCGTTCGAGCAACATGAACGCCAAGGTTCCCAGAACCATCACGGCGACCAGAAGGAAGACAAACAGCGCGTAAAACAGGTCGAACGCGCCGTGCCCTCGCCAACCGTTCGCTTGCGGACGTGGCAATACCCACATCAACAGGAAGAAACCGGGTGCCAGCCAGGTGAATTCCGTCCCGAGCGACAGGCCGATCACATTCGGCGCAGGCACCACCTTGGGAACCAGCCAGATCAAGACGGCCGCGACGAGATAGGCAAAGGCCAGCAGATAAAACACGCGAGTCGGCCGATGCTCGACCAGCATGACCCGCCCGCCCAGCAGCGAGGCGAGAATCGTGGTCCACGCGATCAACAGCCACCAGCTGAACAGCCAGGCGCCGACGGCCAGGGCGACGGCGATCAGCAGCAGGTTGCCGACATTCAACCGGCGCTCGGTCTGCACGAATGGCTGCCACAGAATGAACAACCCGACGTCGACCAGCCAGAACATCAAACCCACCGGGGACTCGGCTCCGGCCAGCAGGGTCAGATGGAGGACCAAGAGCAAGGCGACAAGCATCCAGGGCTGGCGCGCGCGCAGATAGCGCCCAAGGCGTCGCAACGCACGCCCCTGGCTCACGCGCCCCTCCTCCGAACTGACGACATACTGACGCCACAGCGCATTTCATGTCGAGCCAGTGACAAACCTGTTGAAATGTCGTCACTTTCCCGGCCTTTGACGCAAAAAATACGCCCGCAAGTCTGGCGCACAATATGCTTATGAACTACCATAATCGACGTCATTGCACGGAGAACACCATGAAAAGAACCCAATCCGGTTTCACGCTCGTGGAAATTGCGATTGTACTCGTCATCATCGGCCTGCTCCTGGGAGGGGTCCTGAAGGGGCAGGAACTGGTCAATAGCGCGAAGGTGAAGAATTTCGTCAACGACTTCAAAACCGTTCCGCTATTCATTTACGGCTATCAAGACAAGTACCGGGCACTGCCTGGCGACGACCCCAATGCAAAAACACACGTCGGCGCTACGCTTGTCGCGTCAAACGGAACGTTAGGAAACGGCTTGATTGAGGGAAATTTCAACTCAACCACTGGCACTCATGAAACAGTAGCTTTCTGGGAGCAGGTTCGCCTCGCAAACCTCGCTTCCGGTCCCACCGATTTCACCACAGTAGCATCCGCCGTCCCAACTAATGCTGACGGCGGTCGAATCGGAGTACAAAGCAAGGCACCAATCCAGGACATGACCGGATCCTATTTCGTTTGTTCAGACGCCATTCAGGGGAAGTTCGCGAAACAAATCGACGTCACTATGGACGATGGCAATACTGATAAAGGATCGGTACGCGTGATGGCAAGTGGCTACACAGGGGAAGCGAAGGAAGCGGTTGCAACGAAAGATATTGTCGACTCCACGACTTATACCGTTTGCGCCTCGTTCTAGCTAAAAGATTCGGGCCGCCGGCGAAACTAAGCCGGCGTCAGCTTCGCATACTCCAGTGCCAGCCATTTCATTCCCTGTGCGCCGAAGTTGACCTGAACGCGCGCGTCTCCCCCCCGCCCCTCGGCGGCGACGATGACGCCGAGGCCAAACTTGGCGTGCTGGACGTTCTGGCCGACACGAAAGCCGCCGGCCTCGTTCTGCTGATGTAGCCCGGAAGCGCCCCCCGCCTCCCGCCTTGGTAAAGACGGCTGCGTCACATAGGCCGGGGTATGCCCGACCTTGCGCAGCAGTTCTTCCGGCAGTTCTTCCAGGAACGCCGAAGGCACGCAATACCGTGTTTGCCCATGAAGCATGCGGGTCTGTGCGTGCGTCAGGTAGAGCCTTTTCCTCGCCCGCGTCACCGCCACGTACATCAACCGCCGCTCTTCTTCGAGTCCGTCGCGCTCCTGCGCGGCGTTCTCGTGCGGAAACAGGCCGTGTTCCAGACCGGTGATGAAAACGACGTCAAACTCCAACCCCTTGGCAGCGTGAATCGTCATCAGCTGCACGGCGTCCTGCCCCTCGCCAGCCTGATGCTCGCCCGCTTCCAGCGAGGCGTGCGCGAGGAACGAGGCGACCGGATTGGCCGACAATTCGGGGGGCGTATCCGCCTCTTCCTGCACGAAACTGGTCGCGGCGTTGATCAACTCATCGAGGTTCTCCAGGCGCTCACGCCCTTCCTTCTCGGAGAGGTAGTGCTGGCGCAAGCCGCTTTTCTCGATCAGATGCTCGATGATCTCGGGCAGCGGCAGATTTTCGGTTTCGCTGCGCAAGGTCTCGATCAGCCGGATGAAATTGCCGACCGCCGCGCCGGCCTTGCCGGAAAGGCTGGCGGCGGCGTTGTAGAGGCTGGAATTGGCGCGATGCGCGGCCTCCTGCAGGGCTTCGATGCTGCGACTGCCGATTCCGCGTGTCGGGAAATTGACGACGCGGGAAAACGCCGTGTCGTCGTCCGGATTGGCAAGAAGACGCAGATAGGCCAGCGCATGCTTGACTTCCTGCCGGTCGAAGAAGCGCAGACCGCCGTACACGCGATACGGGACGCTGGCAGTGAACAACTGGTGCTCGAGCACCCGCGACTGCGCATTCGAGCGGTAGAGCAGCGCGATCTGGGTGCGCGGCACGCCGTCGCGCACGAGTTCGCGCACCTCGTCGACGACGAAGCGCGCCTCATCGAGGTCGGAGAACCCTTCAAACACGCGGATCGGTTCGCCGGCGCCGGCGTCGGTCCACAGGTTCTTGCCGAGACGGCCGCGGTTGTTCTTGATCAGCGCATTGGCGGCATCGAGGATATTGCCGTGCGAACGATAGTTCTGCTCCAGCCGGATGACATTTTTGACGGAAAATTCGCGCTCAAGATCGCGCATGTTGCCGACCTCGGCGCCACGGAAGGCGTAGATCGACTGGTCGTCGTCCCCCACCGCAAACAGACAGGCGCCATCGGCCCGCGGCGCAGCGCCGTCGTGTCCGGCGAGAAGCTTCAGCCAGGCGTACTGCAGGCGGTTGGTGTCCTGGAATTCGTCAACGAGGATGTGCCGGAACCGCTCCTGATAATGCCGGCGCAAAGGTTCATTGCGCACCAGCAATTCATAGGTGCGCAGCAACAGTTCGGCGAAATCAACGACGCCCTCACGCTGACACTGCGCGTCGTATTCGGCATAGAGCTCGACACGCCGTGCCGTGTAATCGTCATACACCTCGGCCTGTGCGGCACGGATTCCCTGCTCCTTGTGCGCATTGATGAAATGCGCCAGTTCGCGCGGCGGGAATTTCTCCTCGTCGACATTGAGATTTTTCATCAGCCGTTTGATCGCCGATAACTGATCGGCCGAATCGAGGATCTGGAACAGCGCCGGCAAGCCGGCCTCGCGGTGATGCGCACGCAGCAGGCGGTTGCACAGGCCGTGGAAGGTGCCGATCCACATGCCGCGCGTGTTGATCGGCAGCATCGCCGAGAGCCGCGCCAGCATCTCCTTTGCCGCCTTGTTGGTGAAGGTGACGGCGAGGATGCCGTGCGGCCCGACCTGCCCGGTCGAAATCAACCAGGCGATACGCGTCGTCAGCACCCGTGTCTTGCCGCTGCCGGCCCCGGCGAGGATCAGGGCGTGCTGCGGCGGCAAAGTCACGGCGGCAAGTTGTTCTGGATTCAGATTGGCAAGAAGGTCGGACATGGGGTGGAGTCTCGGAGGGGCAGGCGAGATTATACCGAGCCCCACCACAACGACAGGAGACAGACAGCGGCGCATGTAAAAATCAGCCGATTCCATCGACAAATCATCTGCTTACAAATGTCTATCGCAAGTTACAAATTGACCGCCGACGCCATTCGGCAGTACGATTGCAAGCTTGATCAACTGCGATTGGAAATGAAGCCATGAATGCCCCCCAATTCAAGCCGGGCGTAGTTGCCGGCGACGATTTGCAAGCCCTTTTCGCCTTCGCCAAGGCCAACAAGTTCGCCCTGCCGGCGGTTAACGTCATCAACACCAGCACGGTCAACGCCGTGATGGAAACCGCCGCCGAGATCAAGTCGCCGGCGATCATCCAGTTCTCCAACGGCGGTGCCCAGTTCTACGCCGGCAAGGCGCTGAACAACGACGCGCAGCGCGCCTGCATCGCCGGCGCCATCTCCGGCGCCCAGCACGTCCACGCGCTGGCCGAAATGTACGGTGCCAGCGTCGTTCTGCACACCGACCACGCGGCCAAGAAGCTGCTGCCCTGGATCGACGGCCTGCTCGACGCCGGCGAGAAGTTCTACAAGGCCAACGGCAAGCCGCTGTTCAGCTCGCACATGCTCGACCTGTCGGAAGAATCGCTGGAAGAGAACATCGAGATCTGCCAGCGCTACCTGGAGCGCATGAGCAAGATCGGCATGACCCTGGAAATCGAACTCGGCGTCACCGGCGGCGAGGAAGACGGCGTCGATAACAGCGGCGTCGACAGCTCCAAGCTGTACACCCAGCCCGAAGACGTGGCCTATGCCTACGAGCAACTCTCCAAGATCAGCAACCGTTTCACCATCGCCGCCTCGTTCGGCAACGTGCACGGCGTCTACAAGCCCGGCAACGTCAAGCTGCAGCCGATCATCCTGAAGAATTCGCAGGAATACATCCAGAAGAAATTCGGCACCCAGGCACAGCCGATCGACTTCGTTTTCCACGGCGGCTCGGGTTCGACGCTTGAGGAAATCCGCGAAGCAATCTCCTACGGCGTGATCAAGATGAACATTGACACCGATACGCAGTGGGCCTTCTGGGACGGCGTGCGCGCCTTCTACAAGAAGAATGAGGGCTACCTGCAGGGCCAGATCGGCAACCCCGAAGGCGACGACAAGCCGAACAAGAAGTACTACGACCCGCGCGCCTGGCTGCGCAAGGGCGAAGAATCCTTCAAGGCGCGCCTGAAGCAGGCGTTTGAAGACCTGAACAACGTCGGCACCCTGGGCTGATTTCCCGCCTGACGGCTTCAACCGCGATGCCGGCTCACCCGTGAGCCGGCATTTTTGTGTCGATCACTCCGACCGTACCCCGGCGTCCCCGCTTGAGCCGTTTATCGAGCCGGCGCTCGGCTTCCTGCCGCGTCGTGCAGATATCGCCGACAAAAGCATTGCCGGCCACCCAGCGGCCATCCGGCTGGCGCACGGCGGCAACAGCCCGCCCGCCATCGACGCAAGCGACGAGGCACGTCGCTTCGTCGCCCCGCCACCAGGCCGCCACGAGGTCCATCGCCTCGTCGTACGGCACGTGCATGGCCGCCAGCGCGTCGATCGGCGAATCATGGACAGCGCAGATCGCCACGGGCAGGTAGAAGAGAGTCTGGCAGGTGTTCATCGGCTGGCTTTCTAACACGCCTGCAAAGCCTTGTAAAAGCATCTACAATCGCCGTTTCGTGGAGTTGATTCTGGATGCAGTTCGATCTCATCATTGTTGGCGGCGGCCTGGCGGGGCTGTCCCTGGCCTGCGCATTACGCGACAGCCGCCTGAAAATCGCCCTGATAGAAAGCAC
Organism: Gammaproteobacteria bacterium; assembly: GCA_029289235.1. Lineage (GTDB taxonomy): Bacteria > Pseudomonadota > Gammaproteobacteria > Burkholderiales > Rhodocyclaceae > Propionivibrio. The sequence continues at coordinate 68,833 of JARFTZ010000001.1, read as the reverse complement.
CTCGCCCCCCGCCCGTACAGAGGGCTGGGATGCGCGCGTTTACGCCGTCACGCCGGCCAACGCAGCTTTCCTCGACCGCATCGGCGCCTGGAAACACCTCGACAGCAAGCGTATCTGCCCGATCCACGCCATGCACGTTTGTGGCGATCGCGCGGCACGGCTCGTTTTCAGCGCCTACGAGTCGGGCATAGACGAACTCGGCTGGATCCTCGAATCCTCGCTGATGGCCTGCGAGCTGTGGGAGAACGTGAAACGGCAGAAGAACGTGAGCCTGTTCTTCGGAGCAACCCTGAACTCGCTGGCGATCGAGTACAACGCCGCCGCGCTGACGCTCGCCAGCGGACACGTCCTGAGCGCACAACTGGTGATCGGCGCCGACGGCCGCAACTCCTGGGTCCGCAACGTGGCCCGCTTGCCTGCCCACGAGACGCCTTACGATGAAATGGGCGTCGTGGCCAACTTTTCCTGTGAAAAACCGCACCGCAACATTGCCCGCCAGTGGTTCCGCGAAGACGGCGTCCTCGCCTGGCTGCCGCTTGCCGGCGACCGCATTTCGATCGTCTGGTCGACGCCGGACACCCACGCCAACGAACTGATCGAGCTTGCTCCTGAAACATTCGCCGATCGAGTCGCCGCTGCAGGCCAGCATGAACTCGGCGCCCTCGCCTTGATCACGCCTCCGGCGGCATTCCCGTTGCGCCTGTTGCGCGTGACCAAAACCGTCGCTCCACGCGTCGCACTCATCGGCGACGCCGCCCACGGCATCCATCCGCTGTCGGGACACGGCATCAACCTTGGCTTCCAGGACGCCAGCGCCCTGGCCAATTTGCTGTCGGCTGCACCGGAATGGCAGGATATCGGGGCCGAACGCTTCCTCCAGCGCTATCAGCGCGCACGGCGCGAGGAAACGCTCCTGATGCAGACGGCGACCCATGCCTTGCACCGCCTGTTTCATGAGACACTGCCGGGCGCCGCGCCGCTGCGCAACCTCGGCCTCGCGCTGACCGACAAACTTCCCTTGGCAAAAAACCTGCTGGTGCGCTACGCCATCGGCGCCTTGTAATCGATCGTTCCCCAACACTGGAGAAGCTTCTATGTTGAAATTCCTGTTTTCGCTCGCCACGGCCTTCTTTTTCAGCCTGACCGCATCCGCTGACGAGGCCGCTGTGCAGAAGGCCATCGAGGCCAAGCTCGGCGGCAAGGTCAAGAGCGTCACAAAAAGTCCCTACCTCAACCTCTACGAGGTCTATGCGGACGGCCAGATCTTCTATACCGACGAGGCGATTACCGCGATTCTGGCCGGCACGCTGATTGACGGCCAGACGATGAAGAACGTGACCGCGGAGCGCATGCAGAAGCTCTCCGCCATCAACTTCTCGGACCTGCCCCTCGACCTCGCGGTCAAGCAAGTGCGCGGCAACGGCAAGCGCGTCTTTGCCAGCTTCGAAGACCCGAACTGCGGCTACTGCAAGCGGCTGGCAAAGGAACTGATCAAGCTCGACAACGTGACGATCTACACCTTCCTGCTGCCCATCCTGTCTCAGGACTCCCTCGACAAATCGAAGAAAATCTGGTGCTCGACCGACAAGGTCAAGACCTGGAACGACTGGATGGTCAACGGCAAGGCGCCTGCGGCGAAAGGCGATTGCGACACCACCGCCATCACGAAAGTCATCGAACTGGGACAGAGGCTGGCCATCTCCGGCACGCCGACCCTGTTCTTTACCGACGGCACCCGGGTTCCTGGCGCCGTACCGCTGGCCCAGATCGAGCGCAAACTGGAGCAGCTTGAAAAGCCGCAGTAATTCCGGTCAGAGCTGGAAGGCCAGCCAGAGCAGCAGGCCTTCCGACAACTCGCGCAGGATGCCCGGGCGGCGATACGGATAGTGAGAACACTCCCGTTGCCTGGCGTCGGCCCAGTCGGCAAACGCCAGCACCGCAGCCCGGTCGTAGAACGCGACCATCATTTCATAGTTGAGGAACAGGCTGCGCCCGTCGAGGTTGGCTGATCCGATCAACGCCAGCTCGTCATCCACCAGCACCGCCTTGGCATGTACCATGCGCGGATGCAGCCAGACCCTTGCCCCGGCTTCCACAAGATCACGCAAGGCGCGATGGCGGACGAAATCGGCCAGGCGATGATTGGAGCGTTCCGGCAAGACCAGATCGACACGGATTCCCCGGCGAGCAGCGAGCATCAATGCGGTCAACAGGGACGGCTCGGGAACGAAATACGGGGTCACTGCAAGGATGCGCCGTTGCGAAGTGAAGCAGGCCGACACCAGCAAGTTGAAGATCGTGTCGTCGGGGCGATCGGGTCCGCTATCGACCAACTGCGCCAGCGCCGGCACCGCACCGGCCGAACCGGTAATCTCCGTGCGCACCGGACGTTCCGGCAATTCGAGATTCTTGGCGAACGCCCAGTCCATTTCAAACTGCGCAACCGCCTGGGCCACGAGTTCGCCCTGCAGGTCGAAACTCAGGTCGATCCACGGCGAGTGGCGGACGAACAGGCGCGGATCGCCCTCGAAATACTCCGCTGCGAGGTTCCGCCCTCCGCACCACAACGCTTTCCCGTCGGCGATCACCATCTTTCGATGATTGCGCAGGTTGGTCCGACCGCGCTTGGGCGAATTGAAGGGTGGAACGAAGCGCAACACCTCGACCCCGGCCGCCCGAAGCGCGCGAAAATCGGGGAGCCCGCCGAGATAGATGCCGATCCCGTCGATCAACAGACGGACCCGAACGCCGTCGCGCGCTCTTGCAGTGAGGCGGGCGACGATTTCATCCCCGAGGACATCGCGACCGATCAGGAAAGTGGAGATATCAAGCGTACTTGACGCTTCCCTGATAATTCGCCGCAGCGCCTGCAAGGCCTGCCGTCCGTCCTGGTGAATTGCCAGATTGTCGTAGGCCGCAGGATCCGGCAACCCCATTGCCACGCCCAGTTGCAATGAACGGGCCATCGTCGGGTAGGCCACGGCGGCGCTGACCGAAGGCCCCTCACTGGCGGGGAAGGTCCGTGACACGGAAACCTTGCGGCTGCCGAAGGCCAGGTAAAGAGGCAACGCGAGGTAAGGTACCAGCAGGATGCCCATCACCCAGGCAATCGCTGCCGACGGGTGCCGCCGCTGACTGGGACTGTGCGACGCCGCGACGTAGACGACGAGGCCGAGCACGACCAGCAGGAGGTCCAGAATCTCCCAATTTTCCTTGACGAACTCCACCAGCATGGAAACGACGTGGCTCATTCGCATGCACCCCACGGAGGCCAGCGGCCCCCTGATAGTCAACGCCGGGGAACGCCCGGAAAATTCACTCCACCGTTACCGACTTGGCCAGGTTGCGCGGCTTGTCGACGTCCGTTCCGCGCACCAGCGCAACGTGATAGGCCAGCAACTGCAAGGGAACGACATGCAACAACGCCGACAACTGGCCATAGTGCTCGGGCAAGCGGAGGAGATGCATCCCTTCGGACATCGAAATTTCACTGTCCGAGTCGGCAAACACATACAGTTCGCCGCCTCTTGCCCGGACCTCCTGCAAATTCGACTTGAGTTTTTCCAGCAGGACATCGTTCGGCGCCACGGCGATCACCGGCATGTCCTTGTCTACTAGCGCCAGCGGCCCGTGCTTCAACTCGCCGGCGGGGTAGGCCTCGGCATGGATGTAGGTGATTTCCTTGAGCTTCAGTGCACCTTCGAGGGCAATCGGATAGTGACGTCCGCGCCCGAGGAACAAAGCGTCCTGCTTGCCGGCGAAACGCTCGGCCCAGACGCGAATCTGCGGCTCCAGTTCGAGAACCCGGGCGACGGCGATCGGCAGATGTCGCAGATGCTGCAGTTCGGCAGCCTCGGTTTCCGGACTCAAACGTCCGCGCAACTTGGCGAGAATCAAGGTCAGCAGATACAACGCGGCCAATTGCGTTGTAAACGCCTTGGTCGACGCCACCCCGATTTCCGGGCCGGCACGGGTGATGAAGCGCAGCGCGTTCTCGCGCACCAAGGATGACTCAGGGACATTGCAGATGCACAGCGTGTGCTTCATGCCCAACGACTTCGCATGCTGCAGCGCGGCCAGCGTATCGGCGGTTTCTCCCGACTGGGAGAGCGTCACCACCAGCGTCTGCGGATCGGCCACCGATTCACGGTAGCGGTATTCGCTGGCCACCTCGACATTGCAGGGAATACCCGCCAGCGCCTCGATCCAGTAACGCGCCACCATGCCGGCATGATAGCTGGTACCGCAGGCGACGATCAGCACCTGGCGGATATCCCGCAGCACCGCCTCGCAGTCGGCGCCGAACAGGCCGGGCTGGATGCTGCGCGCCGTGCTCAGCATCTCCAGCGTGTTGGAAAGGGCCACCGGCTGCTCGAAGATTTCCTTCTGCATGTAATGGCGGTATTGGCCCAACTCGACCGCGTCGGCCGACAGATGCGATTCAACCTCGGGATGGATGACGGGCGTACCATCCACTCGCGTAATGCGATAGCCCGTCCGTGTCAGTTCCGCACAATCCCCGTTTTCCAGATAGACGATGCGCCGGGTCACCTGCAGCAGCGCCGAGGCGTCGGAGGCGGCGTAGTTGCCTCCCGGCGATACGCCAAGCAGCAGTGGCGACCCTTCACGCGCGACGATCACCCGCCCAGGCTCGGATTCACGCAAGACGGCAATCGCGTACGCTCCCTGCAACTGGGCAATGGCGGCGCGCACAGCGGAGAAGAAATCCACCGTCTTCTCAAGCTCGGCGGCGATCAGGTGCGCAACGACTTCCGTGTCGGTTTCCGAGGTGAAGACGTAGCCGTCCTCCTTGAGTCGCTGACGCAGCGCCTCATGGTTCTCGATGATGCCGTTATGCACCACCGCAAGACCCTTTGAAATATGCGGATGCGCATTGCGTTCGCAAGGTGCGCCATGCGTCGCCCAGCGCGTGTGGGCAACCCCGGTTTCACCCGCCACGAGAGATTCTTCGGCCTGGGCCGCCAGCTCGGCGACGCGCCCCACCGCGCGCAGCCGATGCAGGCCGGTTTCGTTGACCAGGGCCAGACCGGCCGAGTCGTAGCCCCGGTACTCAAGGCGACGAAGGCCTTCGAGAAGAACGGAAACGATATTGCGGTCCGCGACCGCTGCAACGATGCCACACATGACTTATCCCGCAACAGGTAAAAAGGTGAGATGAACAACGGGCACGATTCTACTCCTCAGCGAGAGGTCTTCTGCTTTACCGGCCGCTTCCATCCGGCAATCGACGATTGCCGTGCGCGCGAGATTGTCAGGCTATCGGCCGGCGCATCCTTGGTCAGCGTCGTCCCGGCGCCGACGGTCGCGCCACGTCCGACGGTGACCGGCGCGACGAGTTGCGTATCCGAGCCGATGAAGGCGTCATCCTCGATGATCGTCCGGTGCTTGCTGGCCCCGTCGTAATTGCAGGTAATCGTTCCGGCGCCGACATTCACCCGGCTGCCGATCGTCGCGTCGCCGATGTAGGCCAGATGGTTGGCCTTGGAGTGGGCGGCAATCGTACTCTTCTTGATTTCGACGAAATTCCCGACGTGGACATCCTCCGCCAGTTCGGTCCCCGGCCGGAGACGAGCGAACGGGCCGATCATGCCGTCGGCACCGACGATCGCATCCTCGATATGGGTGAACGCAGCGATCCGTGCCCCCGTGCCGATGCGCGCATTCTTGAGCACGCAGTTCGGCCCGATTTCCACCGCATCCGCCAATTGCACCTGCCCCTCGAAAACGCAATTGACGTCGATGAACACATCACGCCCGCATTCGAGGCTCCCGCGGACATCCATTCGCGCCGGGTCGGCCAGCCGGACGCCCTGCTCCATCAACGTTTCCGCGTAACCGCGCTGCGCGATCCGCTCAAGCTCGGCGAGTTGCACCTTGCTGTTCACGCCCAGCACCTCCCAGGCATGCAGCGGATTGGCAGTGTGTACCGGCAAGCCCTCTTCGACGGCCATCCCGACGATGTCCGTCAGGTAGTACTCGTTTTGCGCGTTGTTGCTCGACAGCCTGCCGAGCCATTCACCGAGGCGGGCGGTCGGCATGGCCATGATCCCGGTGTTGATTTCGCGGATCAAACGCTCGTCGGCATGGGCGTCCTTCTGTTCGACGATGCGCACGACGCGACCGCCGGCATCGCGCACGATGCGGCCATAGCCCTGCGGATCGGGGAGTTCGACGGTCAGGATGGCCAAGGCATTTTCAGCCGCCCGCAGCAGCCGTTTCAGCGTATCGGCCTGAATCAGCGGAACATCACCATAGAGGACGAGCGTCGTTCCGCCATCGGCGATGAGCGGCAGCGCCTGCTGGACCGCGTGCCCCGTGCCGAGTTGCGGCTCCTGCAAGGCCCAAGCGAGGTCGGGGGCGTCAAGCGCCGCACGAACGACATCGCCACCGTGCCCGTACACCAGACAAAGCCGGCGCGGCGAGAGGCTGCGCGCGGTGTCTATCACATGCGACACCAAGGCCTTCCCGGCAAGCGGGTGCAGTACCTTGGGCAAATTGGAGTGCATTCGCTTGCCCTGTCCGGCAGCGAGAATGACGATATTCATTCAGTACCCTTTGCGAAATGGCCTTATGACGCGCCGGACGGGGCACACAACGAAATCCGCCGGCCAAAAAAACAGCCGCTACTATGCCATGACACTCGAAAAACCAAAAAGAAGGGCGCATCGCTGCTTGGCAGCCATGCGCCCGGGAAGCAGGCTATAGACGCCCGATCAGCGCGGCAAGGTACTTGTGCCCATCAGGAAGGCGTCCACCTCGCGCGCACATTGCCGCCCCTCTCGGATCGCCCAGACGACCAGCGACTGACCGCGCCGCACGTCGCCGGCGGCAAACACCTTGGCGGCGCTGGTGGCATAGCAGCCATTGCCATCGGTCGTCGCCCGTGCGTTGCCCCGCGCGTCCTTATCGACACCGAAGGCGTCGATAAGAGCGGCAACCGGACTGACAAAGCCCATCGCCAAAAAGACGAGATCCGCCGGGAACGTGCGCTCGCTCCCTGGAACCTCCGACATTTTCCCGTCCTTCCACTCCAGATCGACGGTCTTCAGCGCCTTGAGCACGCCTTTTTCGCCGATGAACTCCTTGGTGGCGATGGAGAACAGCCGCTTCGTCTCGCCTTCGAGGTGTGACGAAGAAGTACGCATTTTCAACGGCCAGTAGGGCCAGGTCAGCGCCTTGTCCTCGGCTTCCGGCGGTTGCGGCATCAGTTCGAACTGGGTCACCGATGCGGCACGGTGCCGGTAACTCGTTCCGACGCAGTCGGAGCCCGTATCGCCGCCACCGATAACGATGACGTGCTTGTCCTTGGCATTGATCGGGTTGGCTTTGCCGCCACTGACCTGCTTGTTTTGCGGAATCAGGAATTCCAGCGCCGCGTGGACACCCTTCAGCTCACGCCCGGGAATCGGCAGATCACGCGGGGTTTCCGACCCCGCCGCGAGAACGATCGCGTCGAATTCCTCCTTGAGTTGCTCGGCGGATACGAATTCAGTGGCGTCATTGGCAACGCCTTTCGGAACGGCCTTGCTGCCGACAATGACCTTGGTGCGGAAAACAACGCCTTCCGCCTCCATCTGTTTGACGCGCCGCTCGATCAGCGACTTGTCGAGCTTGAAGTCGGGGATGCCGTAGCCGAGCAAGCCGCCGGGGCGGCTGTTCTTCTCGAAGACGGTCACGTCATGTCCGGCGCGGGCCAGTTGTTGCGCCGCGGCCAAACCAGACGGCCCGGATCCGACGATCGCCACTTTCTTGCCGGTCTTCTGCTTCGCAGGCTGCGGCACGATCCAGCCCATCTGCCAGCCCTTGTCGGCAATCGCATGTTCGATGGACTTGATGCCGACGGCCTCGTCGTTGATGTTCAGCGTACATGCGGCCTCGCACGGCGCCGGGCAAATCCGCCCGGTGAACTCCGGAAAGTTGTTGGTCGAATGCAGCACTTTCAGCGCCTGTTCCCAGTTTCCGCGATAAACGAGGTCGTTCCAGTCGGGGATGATGTTGTTGACGGGACAGGCGTTGTTGCAGAACGGGATGCCGCAATCCATGCAGCGCGACCCCTGAACGCGGCTTTGCTCGTCATTGAGCGTGGCGACGAACTCGCGATAGTGCTTCAGGCGCGCTTCCGCCGGCTCGTACGCCTCCGACAAACGCTGACGCTCCAGAAATCCAGTTGGCTTTCCCATGTTAAGCGACCTCCAATTGCTTTTGCGCAGCCATCTCGGTGAGTGCGCGACGATACTCATGCGGCATGACCTTGACGAAACGGGCACGATACGCCGGCCAGTCCTCCAGAATCCGGCGTGCCTGCAGGCTACCCGTGAATTTGGCGTGCTTCTCCACCAGCCCCTTCAGCAGGGCCTCGTCGGCCATGCCAAGATGGCGCACATCGACCTTGCCATGCGCTTCGAGATCGTCACCTGCCTCGCTTCCCTTGCGCGCGACAATTTCCTCCTCGACGGGCTCCAGGGCCACTTGTGCCATGTTGCAACGCGATTCGAACGTGCCTTCCTCATCGAGCACATAGGCCACGCCGCCCGACATGCCCGCGGCGAAGTTGCGCCCGGTCATGCCCAGCACCACCACCGTTCCGCCGGTCATGTATTCGCAGCCGTGGTCGCCAACGCCTTCGACGACCACCGTTGCGCCGGAATTGCGGACCGCGAAACGCTCGCCGGCGACGCCGGAGAAATACGCCTCGCCTTCGATGGCACCGTAGAGCACCGTGTTGCCGACGATGATGTTCCTGTTCGACTCGCCCGGGAACGCCGGATTCGGCCGAACAACGATACGCCCGCCCGAGAGACCCTTGCCAACGTAGTCATTGCCCTCGCCGACGAGATCCAGTGTCACGCCGTGTGCCAGGAAGGCGCCGAAGCTTTGGCCGGCGGTGCCGCTCAGCGAAACGTGAATGCAGTCGTCCGGCAGGCCGGCGTGACCGTACTTCTCCACGACACGGCTGGACAACATCGCCCCGACCGTGCGATTGACGTTGCGGATCGGCAACTCGATGCGGACCGCCTTGCCTTTCTCCAGCGCCGGCTTGGCCAGGTCGATCAATTGATTGTCGAGCGCCTTTTCCAGGCCGTGGTCTTGCGCTTCGCTGTGACGCACTGGCTCTTCGGGCGCCCTGACGGGCGTCCGGAAAATCCGGCTGTAATCGAGGCCGCAGGCCTTCCAGTGCTCAACGCCCTTGCGCATGTCAAGGAGGTCGGAACGGCCGATCAGCTCATCGAACTTGCGAATACCCATCTGCGCCATCAGTTCGCGCACTTCCTCTGCGATGAAGAAGAAGAAGTTGACGACATGTTCCGGCTGGCCGGTAAAGCGCCGGCGCAACTCGGGATCCTGGGTCGCCACGCCAACGGGGCAGGTATTCAGATGGCACTTGCGCATCATGATGCAGCCGCTGACGACGAGCGGCGCGGTGGCGAAGCCGAATTCGTCGGCGCCAAGCAGCGCACCGATGAGCACGTCACGCCCGGTCTTGAGCTGGCCGTCGACCTGCACGCGCACGCGCCCGCGCAGACGGTTGAGCACCAGCGTCTGTTGTGTCTCCGCCAGGCCGAGTTCCCACGGCGAGCCGGCATGTTTGATCGACGACAGCGGGCTGGCGCCGGTGCCGCCATCGTGCCCGGCGATCACCAGATGATCCGCCTTGGCCTTGGTGACGCCGGCTGCAACGGTGCCGACCCCGACTTCGGAAACCAGTTTGACGCTGATCGACGCCTTGGAGTTGGCGTTCTTCAGGTCATGGATCAGTTGTGCGAGGTCCTCGATCGAGTAGATGTCGTGATGCGGCGGCGGAGAAATCAGGCCGACACCCGGCACCGAATGGCGCAGGAAGCCGATGTATTCGGACACCTTGTGCCCCGGCAACTGACCGCCTTCGCCCGGCTTGGCGCCCTGCGCCATCTTGATCTGGATCTGATCGGCGTTGACCAGATATTCCCCGGTGACGCCGAAGCGCCCGGAGGCCACCTGCTTGATCGACGAGCGCAGGCTGTCACCCTTCTTCAGCGGGTAGTCGCGCTCGATGCGTCCCTTGCCGACAATGTCGGAAACCGTCTGCCCGGCCTTGACCGGCTTGAAACGCGCCGGATCCTCGCCCCCTTCGCCGGTGTTCGAACGGCCGCCGATCCGGTTCATGGCAATCGCCAGCGTGGTGTGCGCCTCGGTCGAAATCGACCCCAGCGACATCGCGCCGGTCGCGAAGCGCCTGACGATTTCCTTGGCCGGTTCCACTTCGTCGAGCGGAACCGGAGCCCCCGCCGGCTTGATCTCGAACAGCCCGCGCAGCGTCATGTGCCGCATCGTCTGGTCGTTGATGATGCGGGCGTATTCCTTGTAGTTTTCGAATTTGCCGGACCGTGTCGAGTGTTGCAGCTTGGCGATGGCATCCGGCGTCCACATATGCTCGTCGCCGCGAACGCGGAACGCATAGTCGCCACCGACGTCGAGCATCTCCTCCATGACCAGGTCGCCGCCAAAGGCCTGCTTGTGCAGACGGATGGCTTCTTCCATCACCTCGAAGACACCGATGCCCTCAACCTGCGTCGAGGTGCCGGTGAAGTACTTGTCGACCATCTTCTTCTGCAGGCCGATGGCTTCGAAAATCTGCGCTCCCGTGTAGGACATGTAGGTCGAGATGCCCATCTTCGACATGACCTTGAGCAGCCCCTTGCCGATCCCCTTCACGAAGTGCTTGACGGCCTTCTCACGCTCTTTCTTGTCGGTGCCGGCCATCTCCTCGATCGTTTCGAGCGCCAGATACGGATGCACCGCTTCGGCGCCATAGCCGGCAAGCAGGGCGAAATGATGGGTCTCACGGGCAGAACCGGTCTCGACGACCAGGCCGACGCGGGTCCGCAAGCCTTGCGTGACCAGGTGCTGGTGCACCGCCGAGAGTGCCAGCAGGGCGGGAATTGCCACGTTGTCCTTGTCAAGCTTGCGATCGGAGACGATCAGCAGACCGCAGCCGCGCTTGACCGCATCCTGCGCCTCGGCGCACAGCGACGCGAGCCGTGCCTCGACGCCTTCCTTGCCCCAGGCGAGCGGATAGCAGATGTCGAGTTCGGCAGAGTGCACCTTGTCGTCGGTGTAGGCCGAGATGTTGCGCAGCTTGGCCATGTCCGCATAGGTCAATACGGGCTGGGAGACCTCCAGCCGATACGGCGGGTTGATCTCGTTGATGCCGAGGAGGTTCGGCTTCGGGCCGATGAACGAAACCAGCGACATCACCAGCTGCTCGCGGATCGGATCGATCGGCGGGTTGGTCACCTGGGCGAACAACTGCCGGAAGTAGTTGTACAGCGGCTTGTTCTTGCTCGACAGTACGGCCAGCGGCGAATCGTTGCCCATCGAGCCGACAGCCTCCTCGCCGGTCCGCGACATCGGTTCAAGGATGAACTTGATGTCTTCCTGCGTGTAGCCAAACGCTTGCTGGCGATCCAGCAAACCGGCACCGCACTGCGGGGCGGCGGCATCCGCCGGCGCCTCCAGACCATCGAGTTTGATGTTGATGCGCGAGACCCAGTCCTGATAAGGCTTCTGGCGCGAGAGCGTTTCCTTCAGTTCGACGTCATCGATGATGCGCCCCTGATCCGTATCGATGAGGAACATCTTGCCGGGCTGCAGGCGCCATTTCTTGACGATTTTCTCGTCCGGGATCGGCAGGACGCCAGATTCCGACGACATGACGACAAGATCGTCATCGGTAACAAGGTAGCGTGCCGGACGCAAGCCGTTGCGGTCGAGGGTCGCGCCGATCTGGCGCCCGTCGGTGAACGCCACGGCCGCGGGTCCGTCCCACGGCTCCATCATCGCCGCGTGGTATTCGTAGAAGGCGCGGCGCTTTTCGTCCATCAGGGTGTGCGCTTCCCAAGCCTCCGGAATCAGCATCATCATCGCGTGGGCTAGCGTATAACCGCCCATGACCAGCAATTCGAGCGCATTGTCGAAGGACGCCGTGTCCGACTGACCCGGATACATCAGCGGCCAGATCTTGTCCAGATCGGCGCCGAGCAGCGGCGACGAGGTGCCCTTCTCGCGGGCGCGCATCCAGTTGTAGTTGCCGCGCAACGTGTTGATCTCGCCATTGTGCGCGATCATGCGGAACGGATGTGCCAGCGGCCAGGTCGGGAAGGTGTTGGTCGAGAAACGCTGGTGCACCAGTGCCAGCGCCGACACGCAACGTGGATCCTTCAGATCCTGATAGTACTCGCCCACCTGATCGGCCAGGAGCAACCCCTTGTAAACAATTGTCCGGGCCGACATCGACGGCTGATAGAACTCCTTGCTGTGCTCGAGTCCCAGTTCGCGAATGGCGTTGGCGGCAATGCGGCGGATGATATAGAGCTTGCGTTCGAGCGCGTCGGTGACCATCACGTCCGAACCGCGACCGATGAAGACTTGCCGGATCACCGGTTCGAGCGCCCGCACGGCCGGCGACATCGGCATGCCACGATCAACGGGAACGTCGCGCCAGCCGAGGACGACTTGCCCTTCAGCACGCACGGCCCGTTCGATCGCCTCCTGACAGGCGAGGCGGGATGCGGATTCTTTCGGCAGGAACACCATGCCGACTCCGTAGTCGCCCGCGCGCGGCAGAGTGACGCCCTGCCTGGCCATTTCCTCACGCAGGAACTGGTCGGGAATCTGGATGAGAATCCCGGCGCCGTCGCCCATCAACGGGTCTGCGCCAACGGCGCCCCGGTGATCCAGGTTCTTGAGGATCAACAGACCCTGCTGGATTATCGAATGGCTTTTCTGCCCCTTGATATGCGCCACAAAACCGACACCGCAGGCGTCGTGCTCGTTGGCCGGGTCGTACAACCCCTGCCGTTCAGGTGCTGCCGAATTCATCACGCTCAAATCCTCAAAAAACAATGAAATCTTTCAGAAGCGGGACCCCCCAGACGTCAAAAAAGCCGGCACGGGCCAGCTTTCTGCTCGGGAATCTACAGACGGTCTGCGAGTATAACGCGAAACAACCCGGATCAAACAAAATTCTCACCGCGCACAAACATCTTCCGATTTATCACAAACATGAGGAAGGTATGGGAAAATACAACGACCATCCCAATAAAAAACACACGAAATCGCGCTTCGCGCCGTGAGCGGGCTTCTGCCGACAACGAAGCCATGTTAAATTAAAGCTTAATTCGATGAACAGCAATTAATTACGATAATCATCGGATTAGCCAGAACACATCGGAATGAGTGCGTGCCAACGGTTTGGAAGACTGCCAAGCCGATGCTGACTGGCTGCGTTGCACCGCTTCGTCTATTCAATATAGATGCGCGATTCACCCGAGAGGCTGCGTTGTTGGCAGCTTTTGCCATTTTGAATCGAGTCATGGAGAACTGAATGTCACTTTGTATCGGAGTTCCACGTGAGATATTCCCCGGGGAGAAACGTGTTGCGACGGTCCCCGAGGTGGTCGAAAAACTGATCAAGCTGGGATTCAAGGTAGCAATTGAATCCGGCGCTGGCGAACACGCCAATTTCAGCGACGACACCTACCGCGCCGCGGGTGCTGAGGTGGTGGCGGACGCCCCCACCCTGTGGGCAACCTCGGACATTGTCTTCAAGGTGCGCGCCCCGAGCGACGAGGAAGTCGCCTTACTGCGCGAAGGCGGCGCCCTGATCTCCTTCGTCTGGCCCGCCCAGCATCCGGATCTGATGCAAAAGCTTGCCGCAAGGAAGGCGACTGTTCTCGCCATCGACTGCCTGCCACGCCTGCTCTCGCGCGCCCAGAAGATGGACGCTCTGACCTCCATGAACGGCATCAGCGGTTACCGTGCCGTCATCGAAGCGGCCAATGCTTTCGGCCGCTTCTTCAACGGCCAGATGACCGCCGCCGGCAAGGTTCCTCCGGCCAAGGTCTTCATCGCCGGTGCCGGCGTTGCCGGCCTGGCCGCGATTGGAACTGCGGCCAACCTCGGTGCAATCGTCCGCGCCAACGACACCCGCGCGGAAGTTGCTGATCAGGTCAAGTCGCTCGGCGGCGAATTCGTCAAGGTCGATTACGAAGAAGACGGTTCCGGCGGCGGCGGATATGCCAAAGTCATGAGCGAAGGCTTCCAGCAGGCCCAGCGCGAGATGTACGCGAAGCAGGCCCGCGAAGTCGACATCATCATCACCACCGCCCTGATTCCAGGCAAGCCGGCGCCCAAGCTCATCACCGCCGAAATGGTACAGAGCATGAAGCCCGGCAGCGTCATCGTCGACATGGCGGGCGAACAAGGCGGTAACTGCGAACTGACCGAACCCGGCAAGGCCGTCGTCAAGCATGGCGTCACCATCATTGGCTACACCGACCTGCCCAGTCGTCTCGCCAAGCAAGCCTCGACGGCCTACGCAAACAACCTGCTGCGCCTGACCGAAGAGTTGTGCAAGAGCAAGGATGGCCAGATCAACGTCAACATGGAAGACGACGCAATACGCGGCCTGACGGTAATCAAGGAGGGCGCCATCACCTGGCCCGCCCCACCGCTGAAGCAGCCGGCCCCACCGCCTGCCGCCAAGCCGGCAGCCGAAGCGCCGGTCGTGGTGAAGAAGGCGCAGGGACACGGACATGGTGGTAGCAGCGAAGCAATGCCAGCCGGCAAGGCAGCGGTCTTCTTCGGCATCGGCGCGATCCTGTTCTGGCTCGTTGGCGCCTTCGCCCCTGAAGCGTTCCTCGGACACTTCACCGTATTCGTCCTGGCCTGCTTCGTCGGCTACATGGTCGTCTGGAACGTCAAGCCCGCTCTGCACACGCCGCTGATGAGTGTTACCAATGCGGTGAGCAGCATCATCGCCATAGGAGCGTTGGTACAGATCGCTCCGCCACTCAGTGGCGGAGGCGACCGTCCGGATGACCTCATCCGCTGGCTGGCCCTCGGCGCGATTGTGCTTTCCACCATCAACATGTTCGGCGGTTTCGCCGTCACCCGGCGCATGCTGGAAATGTTCCGCAAGTAAGGAGAAAACACCATGTCTGCAAGTTTGGCCACAGTCTCCTATCTTGGGGCAACCATCCTCTTCATCCTCTGCCTCGGCGGCCTGTCCAACCAGGAAACCGCCCGGCGCGGCAACCTGTACGGCATCATCGGGATGACCATCGCCGTACTCGCCACCGTCTTCGGACCGCGTGTCGTCGCCGGGGGGCTCCCCTGGATCATCGGTGCGATGGTCGTTGGTGGCGCGGTTGGTCTCTACGCCGCACGTGTCGTCAAGATGACACAGATGCCCGAACTCGTTGCCCTGATGCACAGCATGGTCGGTCTCGCCGCCTGCCTCGTCGGCTTTGCCAGCTACATCGACACCTCGATCGCCTACACCGGTGCCGAAAAGGCAATTCACGAGATCGAGATCTACGTCGGCATCCTCATCGGCGCGGTGACCTTCTCGGGTTCGGTCATTGCCTTCGGCAAGCTCTCGGGCAAGATCGGCGGCAAGCCAGTGCTGTTGCCCGGTCGCCACTTCCTGAATCTGGCGGGTTTGCTGATCGTGATCTACTTCGGCCGCGAGTTCCTGCACGCCGGCACGATCGCCCAGGGCATGACCCCGCTGATCGTGATGACCATCATCTCGCTGCTCTTCGGCGTGCATATGGTCATGGCCATCGGCGGTGCCGATATGCCGGTCGTGGTCTCGATGCTCAACAGTTATTCTGGCTGGGCTGCCGCGGCAACGGGCTTCATGCTGTCGAATGACCTTCTGATCGTTACCGGCGCTCTGGTCGGGTCTTCCGGCGCGATCCTGTCGTACATCATGTGCAATGCGATGAACCGTAATTTCCTGAGCGTCATTGCCGGAGGCTTCGGTTCCGACGGTGGCGCTCCGGCGCCGGCCGCCAGCGGCTCGGTGCAACCTGCCGGCGAGGTTGTCGCGGTTTCGGCGACGGAAACAGCCGACCTGTTGCGTGAAGCGAAAAACGTCATCATCGTCCCGGGGTATGGCATGGCCGTTGCGCAGGCCCAGCATACGGTGTACGAGATCACCGAGTACTTGCGCGAGAAGGGTGTCAATGTCCGCTTTGGCATCCATCCGGTCGCCGGCCGTATGCCCGGCCACATGAACGTTCTGCTCGCTGAAGCCAAGGTGCCGTACGACATCGTCTTCGAGATGGACGAATTGAACGAGGACTTCCCGGAAACCGACGTAGCCATGGTGATCGGTGCCAACGACATCGTGAACCCGGCCGCACAGGAGGATCCGGCCAGCCCGATCGCCGGCATGCCTGTGCTGGAGGTCTGGAAGGCCAAAACCTCGATCGTGATGAAGCGCAGCATGGCATCCGGGTACGCCGGCGTAGACAACCCGCTGTTCTACAAGGACAACAACCGCATGCTCTTCGGCGACGCGAAGAAGATGCTGGAAGAAGTCTTCGTAGCGCTCAAGGCGGCTGAGTAGCGTTCCGCGCTCCGCCAGCCTTCGACAAAAGGAACGCCCGCAATTGCGGGCGTTCCTTTTTTGCTCTTCAATTTCCCCGGCGCTACCGCATCAAATTTCGCCAACGGCAAACAGTCGCCGATGTTCCTTCATCGCGTAGCGATCGGTCATTCCCGCTACGTAGTCAGCAACCCGCCTGGGTTGATCCCCGCGATCCCGATATTCTTCGGGTAAAAGGCGGGGATCGCTCAAAAAGGCGGAAAACAGGTCGGCCACAATTCTGTGCGCTTTCTTGGTCATCCGTAAAACCTGATAATGCTGATAGAGATTCTCCCGCAAGAATCGCTTCATTTCGTGTTGCGCCTCCCGCATGGCGCTGGAGAAGCCAACCAGCTTCCCGGCCAGACGAATATCCGCAAGAGTTTCCGGTCTGCTACGGGCGATATTGCTCTGGGTTGTCTCGATCAGATCGCAGACCAGTGCGTTGATCATTCTTCTGACGGTCTCGTAAATCAGTCGCCGTCCCGGCAGATCAGGCGAGGATGACTGTACCCGTTGAAAGTGTTCGTGAAAAAGCGAGACGCTCATCAACTGATCAGGCGAAAGAAGCCCCGATCGCAAGCCGTCGTCGATGTCGTGATTGTTATAGGCAATTTCGTCGGCAAGATTGCAGATCTGCGCCTCGAGCGAAGGCTGCTGGCCGGATAAGAAACGCGCGCCAAGTTCGCCAAGCTTGCGCGCCATATCGAGCGAACAATGCTTGACGATCCCTTCGCGGGTTTCAAAACACAGATTCAAACCCGCGAATGCAGCATATCGCTCCTCAAGCTCATCAACGATGCGCAGGCTCTGCAGATTGTGCTCAAATCCACCGTAGTCCGACATACATACGTTGAGCGCATCCTGGCCGGCGTGGCCGAACGGAGTGTGGCCAAGGTCATGCGCCAGCGAAACCGCCTCGACGAGATCTTCGTTCAAGCGCAACGCCCTCGCAATGCCGCGCGCAATTTGGGCAACCTCGAGGCTATGCGTCAGGCGAGTGCGGAATAGATCGCCCTCATGATTCACAAAGACCTGGGTCTTGTACTCAAGCCGACGAAAGGCAGTTGAGTGCACAATCCGGTCCCGGTCCCGCTGAAATTCGCTGCGATAATCGGGCGCTGCCTCAAGATAGCGGCGCCCGCGAGAGTTAGCGGAACTCGCCGCATAAGACGCCAATTCACTCACGGCCGACGCAGGCCTCGATCGCTTGTGAAACTTCAGTGAGTGGCACGTCTTCACAAAGCACGGCCTCGCCCACTCTCTTCAGCAACACCAGGCGGAGCTTGGCATTCACAACCTTCTTATCGTGCTGCATCAGCTCGAGATAGCGCGCACAGCCCAAATCCGGGCCACGGGTAGGCAATCCAGCACGCTGGAACAGCTCTTTTACACGCTCAAGCGAAATACGGTCGACCCACCCGAGCCTTCTTGACAGTTCAAGCGCCATGACAGTGCCCGCAGCAACCGCCTCCCCGTGCAACCACATTCCATATCCGACGCCGGTTTCGATCGCGTGCCCGAAAGTGTGACCCAGGTTAAGAAAGGCCCGAACCCCCAGTTCCTTCTCATCGGAAGCGACAATTTCTGCCTTATTCACACACGAGCGGTATACCGCATGTTCAAGCAGCGATTGATCCTTTTCCAACAAGCCTGCGAGATTGGCTTCAATCCATTCCAGGAAGGGTAAATCACGAATCAAACCGTATTTGATGACTTCGGCGAGTCCGGCGCTCAGTTCGCGCTGCGGAAGCGAGGCCAGGTAATCGGTATCGGCAAACACAACCTTTGGCTGATAGAACGCACCTATCATGTTTTTGCCTTGCGGATGGTTAATCGCCGTTTTGCCACCAACGGAAGAATCAACTTGAGCCAATAGCGTTGTAGGCACCTGGATGAATGGAGCTCCGCGCTGATAGCAGGCTGCGGCAAAACCAGTCATGTCTCCGACGACGCCACCGCCGAGCGCGATCAACGTTGTCGACCGCTCGCACGAATTCTCTACCAATGCATCGAAGACCTTGTTCAGTGTCTGCCAGTCCTTGAATCTCTCACCGTCAGGAAGGACTATTTCCAGCACATCAACCCCCGCTCCACGGAGAGTCTCTTTGAATTTCTCAAGATAGAGAGGTGCGACGACGGAATTGGAAATCACCGCCACCTTCGGCAAAGACAAAAACCGCAGAAGTGCTTCGGCATCCTTTGAGACACCCGCGCCGATGAAAATCGGATAGGAACGCGATCCAAGAGAAACCGTCAGCGTTTCCATCTGTTTTCCACCTCCCGCAACAAGTACTGAAGAACCCCCTGCGCGCTCATGCGACTGCCATCCACGACCAATTCGGCGACTTCCCGATACAAAGGATCACGTACCGAAAAAAGCTGATTCAGCTTAAGCAAAGGATCCGCCACATGCAGCAAGGGCCGGTTCCGATCATTCCTGGTTCTTTCCCATAGGGTTTGGGGCGGCACATCCAGATAAATGACCAGGCCGCTACGCCTCATGTTTTCGCGATTCTCCTGCCGCAACACACTTCCACCGCCGGTAGCGACCACAAGGCCGGAAGTTTGCGCAAACTCCTCAATGATTTGGGCTTCGCGCTTTCGGAATCCATCCTCACCTTCAATCTCGAAGATTGTCGGGATGCTGACGCCGGTACGTGACTCTATCTCCTTGTCTGTATCGACAAAGCCACGTTCGAGGCGTTTAGCCAGCGAGCGGCCGATCGTCGTCTTTCCGGCGCCCATCAGCCCTACCAGGTATATGTTTTCCGTGCTTTTTTCCACAGCACTATTCTACCGTAGGCTTAACGATTGTTTCGGCGCGGAAGCGTACGAAAAAAAGCCGGCTTCCGCCGGCTCCTTTGAACTGCAAAATCATCTCATTGACAAGCCTTCATTCACGATTTTCGGTGTAATGAAGACGAGCAACTCGGTTTTGTCGTCAATCCACTCCCGGTTCTTGAACAACCATCCGATATACGGCAAATCGCCAAAGAATGGCACTCGGTAGGTGGTGTCATTTTTCTTCTGCGTGTAGATACCACCAATAACCACCGTTCCTCCATTCTCGACAAGCACCTCCGTCTTAACGTGTTTAGTGTCAATCGCGACACCCGAACCAGTCGACAGAGAGGTATTAGGCGTGTCTTTATTGATATCGAGCGTCATTGTCACCTTACCGTCAGGCGTGATCTGCGGCTTGACCTTGAGTGAAAGATTAGCTTTTCTGAAAGACACGCTAGTCGCACCAGAACTCGTGGCTTGCTGATAAGGAATTTCAACCCCTTGCTCTATCAGAGCTTCGACCTGATTTGCCGTCATCACTCGGGGACTCGAAATCACCTTTCCTTTCCCATCCGACTCCAAGGCGGATATCTCAATATCGAGATACTTCGTCATCTTGGAATTGAAGAGCGTAAAAGCGTAGGTTGCCGCAGAACCCACAGAAGGAGACGCTGGCAGGTTGACCGAACCCAACCCACCCGTACGCGAACCGGAATTTATCCACCCAAGATCGGTTTCCTTCGTGTACGTTGTAGAGATCGCCCCCGTTACGGAGTCCTGGGAGGAAGTTGACGTCACCGCGCCCGTACCCAGACGGACTCCCAGGTTTTTCGAGAAACTGTCTCCTGCCTCGACAATTCTCGCCTCGATCATTACCTGCCGGACCGGAACGTCAATTTTTGCGATCATCGCCCTGACGTCCTCAAGACGACTGGGCGTATCCTGAACGAACAGAATGTTCGAGCGGTCATCAAGCAAGGCGCTTCCGCGTTTGGACAACAACGTCTGTTTGGAGTCGGTCAACAGTTTCTTGACGTCGGCACCCTTGATGTAATTCATCTGAAAGCTCTCGGTGCGCAACGGCTCGAGGTCGCCGATTTGAACCTTCGACTCATACTCTAGTTTTTCTTTTGTAGCAATTTCCTCGCGCGGTGCAATCAGGATCACGTTGCCGTTCTTGCGCATATCAAGCCCCTTCTGCTGCAAGATGATGTCCAGAGCCTGGTCCCACGGCACATCTTTAAGAATCAGCGTGATATTTCCCCCGACCGAATCACTTACCACGATGTTCATGCCGGTAAACTCGCCAATCACTTGCAACAGACGACGAACTTCGACATTCTGAAAATTAAGGGACAGCTTCTCTCCCTGATACCCCCCCCGGGTTCCTTGCACCAGCTTGTTGGGGTTCTCTATCACCGGCTTGACTTCGACCACGAACTGGTTGTCTGTCTGATAGGCGTTATGCTCCCACAATCCTTTCGGCATGATCGTCATTCTGACGTTGGCGCCTTGCTGCACAGTGGCCACTGACACCACCGGAGTCGCGAAATCGGTGACATCCAGTTTTTTACGCAATGCCTCCGGAACGCTTACGTTCAGAAAATCGACAATCAGCGACTGCCCTTGCTGTCGGATATCGATTCCCGATGTCGAGTCGCTCAGATCAACCGCGATCCGCGCTTCGCCATCCCGGCCACGGCGGAAAGCGATATCCCGTATGCTGTTCGCCACCGAGAGCCCTCCCGCTGCCTGCGAGAAATGTTCCACAGGCTTGTCCACCCCGCCCTCTTGCCATGTTTTTCCTGCTGTCGGGGTCAAGGCGAGAAGCAACGTACTGCCCTGAACGGTTGTTTCGTAGGTCATTGCCCGGTTGAGATTAAGCACGACACGGGTACGATCATCAGTCTGGACGATGTTCGCGCTCCTCAAGTCACCTTCGTTAAACAGTTGGCTGTTCTTTCCAAGGCCATTGGCGGTATTCGCGAAGTCGAAGGCCAATCTTGCCGGATTCGCCACGCTAAATGCGGACGGCGGAGCAAGCAAAGGTTCTTTGAAGGTTAACTTGAGATTGAGAACCCCGCCCTGTTGCACGACTCTCATGGACTCGATCGAATTCTGACGAGTTTCCTCGGCATATATCGAGCCCCAAGGCAACACAACGCAAGCCCAAAAGGCCATCAAAAAACCAACGGTCGTTTTTTTCACTTCGCTCCCTCCAATCCCTGCAACAACAGGGAACTCATTCTTTCCACCCAATCGCCCGCAGGATCTTGTACGAGCTCCTTGAGAACGACCTCTGATTCAGAAACCTTGGTAATCACCCCAAAATTTTGTCCGAGATAGTTTCCTGCCCGAACCTGATACAACGCACCATCGACCTGAATAATAGCGAAGGAGACATTCTTCTTTGTCATCACGCCGACGTACTTGAGGGATTCCAGTGGATAGGCCTCCAGCGGCTCTCTGGGCCGATCGAAATCGGGCTGGTTCCCTCCCCCTTTGCCACTCTTTTCTGGCGCAATCTTGGAGGGCTTGAATGGATCAACGAGGTTCCCAGCATCATAAGCTACAGGCTCGTAGGGCTTCACCTGGGGAAGCGGCGGGATCTTGCCCTTGATGTCCTTCGTCGCCGTGCTCATCCATTGCCGCAAGGCGTCCTGATCACCGCTGCCGGAACACGACGCGAGCCCAAGGCACACCAAGATGACAAGAAGTCGTTTCATTTCTTTTTACCCTTGGCAGCTGCTGCAGCCTTCTTCTTGGCCGCAATTTCTTCCTCATCGAGATAGCGGAAGGTCTTTGTAACAGCATTCATCACCAGTGAACCATCTTTCGCCTGGGAGTTTGGAACAATCGCCAGATTGTTCAGAGTAACAATCCTCGACAGTTTTCCGATGTCACCGGCAAAAGCACCAAAATCATGGTAATTCCCGGTCAATCTGACATCAATTGGTAGTTCGGCGTAAAAATCCATAACCACCTCTTGCCTCGGCTTGAATAATTCGAACTGCAAGCCGCGCCCCATCCCCGACTGATTAATCTCGACCAGCAAGGATTCAACCTCGGCTTTACTTGGCAACTGCTTCAAGAGAGCGCCAAAAGAGCGATCGATTTCATTGAGTTGCTGAACGTACAAATCAAGATTGACCGCCTGGGATTTCTTTGCGACGTACTCATCCCTGAGTTTCAATTCTTCTTGCCGCTTCAACTCGAGCGTCGACAGCTGTTCGCTCCACCAGACCCACCAGCCAATGAACAGGATGAGTACAAAAAGCCCGACAAGCGCGGCGATGCGAGGAGCAAGCGGCCATGCACCGACATCTTTCGGATTAAGGTTGCGAAAATCATCCAGAACGGAGCTGAGTTTCAAGGAAGATAAAGAGGAGGGCTTCATTTCTTGCCAGGCTCCTTTGTCGCCACTCGCTTGACCGCGGCATTCATGCTGAATTCATTGAGCCGGCGCTTATCGACTGTCACTGCCTTGATTTCGATGAGCTGCGGCCGCTCCAACCATTGCGAAGCCTCAATATTCCTCATCAAAGTCGAAACCCGCGCATTCGACTGTGCATAACCGATCAAAGAGATCTTGGTTCCATCCTGTTTAAGCGAACGGATGTAAATCCCTTCCGGCATTTGCTTCACGACTTCGCTCAGCAAATGAACCGCTTCTGCCCTGTCTCTTTGCAGGGACTCAATAATCTGTTTCCGAGCCAAAAGTGCTTGCGTCTGCTCCTTGAGCCTTTTTATCTGGTCGATCTGCTTGTCGAGCACCGCAATTTCCTTTTTAAGGAAATCATTCTTTGCATTCTGGGCCGAGACATACCCATCGATGATCGTATAGACGAGAAAAGCGACAAGGACCGCCAGGATTGATACCAAGCCAAGCAGACCGTAGAACTGCTGACGCTTGGCCTTGCGTTTCTCTTCCCGGTGAGGGAGAAGGTTGATACGTATCATTCGTCAAACCTCCGCAGAGCCAGGCCACATGCGACCATCAGGGATGACGCGTCGACCAGCAAGCTCTTCGCACGAACCCGGTCAGACAGAACCATATCCGCAAACGGGTTGGCCACAATGGTATTTATTTGCGTCCGCGACGCAACCACTTCATCCGCCCCGGGCAGAACGGCACACCCTCCTGCGAGGACAATGTGGTCGACCTTGTTGAACTGGGTTGAAGTAAAGAAGAACTGCAAGGCCCGCGAGACCTCCAGCGCCATATTTTCTACAAACGGCTGCAAAAGCTCTGCTTCGTAACTGTCAGGCAAACCATTTCTTCTTTTCTCGGTTTCAGCCTCCTCGAACGTCATCCCGTAAAGACGAGCAATATCCTGGGTAAGCTGGTTTCCGCCAAATGCCTGCTCGCGCGCGTAGAGTTGCTGTCCGTCCCGCAGAACCGTAAGGCTCATGACGTTAGCGCCAACATCAACCAGCGCGACAATCTGCCCCGCTCCTCCTTGGGGCAGCTGTTTTTCCACCATCTCCAACGCCGCCAACACAGCATAGGACTCGACATCCACGACGGCCGGTTTGAGCCCCGCAGACTCAGCCACAGCCACACGATCCTCCACCTTCTCTTTGCGTGAAGCCGCGATGAGAACCTCGATCTCTTCCGGAGACGAGGGTGCCGGCCCCACGACCTGAAAATCAAGATTCACCTCGTCCAGCGCGAATGGAATATATTGATTTGCCTCCGACTCAACCAGAAGCTCCAATTCCTCTTCACGCTGCCCCGCTGCCACGATAATCTTCTTGGTAATCACGTGAGAAGCCGGCAGCGCCAATGCAACGACCCGGGTGGAAGTTGCCAACCTCTTCCACGCTCTGCGTACGGTTTCCGCCGCCGCTTCAAGATTCACGATATTGCCATCTGCGACGACATCGCGCGGCAAGACCTCAATCGCATAGCGATCGACCCGACACCCCCCTTTTCCGTCAACCGCCAACTCGACCATCTTGACAGACGACGAACTAATATCGAGCCCGATCAGGGAGCGAGACTTGGGATTGAAGATCGAAAGATCGAATTGCAAATCACCACCCCTCAAAAAAACTCTTGAATACCGGATAGTTAGCGGATTTATAGATAATCTGCTTTAAATCGTAACAACAAGCATAAAGCAAGTAAAGCTATTTTTTCGTCATTCTTTTTTGGTACATATCGTCAAGAATCAACGGGAAAAACGGATGCCGATATCAGGTCGCTCATGTTTATAATTTCAAGCCGGCCATTTTTTGGACACCCTCTTGACACACGTTTCCCGCTGGATTCTTTATCCATTTCTGTTCGTTTCGGGATTATTGGTGATTTGCGTCACCATGGTAGCCATCGTGCTCATCCTGACTTATCCGAATCTGCCGTCGTTGGAGATATTGACGGACTATCGCCCGAAAATCCCGCTCAGGGTTTATACGGCCGACAACCACTTGATCGGCGAATTCGGGGAGGAAAAACGAGAGCTTGTTCAGTTTCCTGACGTACCGGACGTGCTGAAACATGCCATCCTCGCCGCCGAGGATGAACGCTTTTATCAGCACGGAGGCATCGATGCGCTCGGAATCACGCGTGCCGCCATCAGCAACTTTCTTGGCGGAGGCAGACGCCAGGGCGCGTCAACGATAACCCAGCAGGTCGCCAAGAATTTTTTCCTTTCGTCGGAGAAAACCTACACGCGCAAGATTTATGAAGCCCTTCTGGCTTTCAAGATTGAACACAATCTCACGAAAGACCAGATTTTCGAGCTCTATATCAACCAGATTTATTTGGGGCAACGTGCTTACGGGTTCGGCGCGGCTGCTCAGATCTATTTCGGGAAACAACTCAAGGAAATCAGCATCGCGGAAGCGGCGATGCTGGCGGGGCTCCCCAAAGCGCCATCGGCATTCAACCCGGTCGTCAATCCGAAACGCGCCGGACTGCGGCAACAGTATGTTCTGCGCCGCATGCGGGAACTCGGCTTTATCACTCCCGAGCAGCACGAGTCGGCACTGAAACAACCGCTGGTGGTGAAGCGGGAGACGAACGATTATGCGGTTCACGCCGAATACGTCGCGGAAATGGCCCGACAGATTGCCGCGGAGAGCTTCCCCGCCGACGTATATTCACGCGGCCTGAAGATCTACACCACCGTTATCAAGAACGATCAGGAGGCCGCCTACCGGAGCGTTCGCCGCAATGCGTTCGACTACGACCGGCGTCACGGCTACCGTGGCGCGGAAGCGTACGTGGATTTATCCGATATCAAATCAGAGCACGACGAGGCTCTTGACGTCCTGCTGCAAGACTACGATGACAACGACGACCTGCACCCGGCGATCGTTCTGGACGCCACTCCGAAACAGGTACGCGCCTATCGACGGGGCGGCGAGCTCATCACCATCGGCGACAGCGGTCTGAAATTCGCCGCTCGCATGATCGACGAAAAGTCGCCCCCCAACAAGCGTATTCGCCGCGGAGCGGTGATCCGTGTCCAAAAGGATGACAAGAATAACTGGCGCATCGCCCAAATGCCGGAAATCGAGTCGGCATTCATCTCGACCGACCCGCAAACAGGCGCGATCAGGGCTCTTGTCGGCGGCTTCGACTTCGGCCGCAACAAATTCAACCATGCCACGCAGGCATGGAGACAGCCTGGATCGAGTTTCAAGCCGTTCATCTATTCCGGAGCCCTGGAAAAGGGTTTCTCTCCTGCTTCGATCGTCAATGACGAGCCGATCAGCATTCCCGCGTCTGTGACCGGAAGCCAGACTTGGGAACCGAAAAACTATGACGGCAAATACGAAGGTCCGATGCGCATTCGCACCGCGCTGACCAAGTCGAAAAACATGGTGTCCATCCGGTTGCTCCAGGCCAGCGGCGTTCATTTCATTCAGGACTACGTGACACGCTTTGGCTTTGAGGCGGAAAAGCACCCGGCGTACCTGACGATGGCGCTGGGCGCCGGATCGGTGACACCGTGGCAAATGGTTGCCGCCTATTCTGTTTTCGCGAACGGGGGCTTCAGGATCCAACCCTACATTGTCAGCCAGATCAGGGACGACAAGGATCAAGTAATCGCCGAAGCCCACCCCATCTCGGCAGGAGACGAATCATTGCGGGCTATCGATGCCCGCAATGCCTACCTGATGGACAGCATGCTGCGCGACGTCACCATATCCGGAACGGCAGCCCGCGCCGGGGCAACGCTGAAACGTCGCGACCTCGCCGGCAAGACCGGGACCACCAACGAACACGTCGACGCCTGGTTCTGCGGCTACCAGCGAACCGTGGTTGGCTGTTCCTGGATTGGCTTCGACCAGCCCAAGAACATGGGCAAGGGAGAAACTGGAGGATCCGCAGCACTGCCCGCGTGGATAGGGTATATGGACAAGGTCCTCAAGGATGTTCCCCAGACCTTCATGCCCCAACCGGAAGGGCTTGCGGCGCTCGACGTCGAAACGCCAAAGGGGCCGGCGAGAGAGTGGTTCTACTTTGAGAACGTTCCCCCGGTGGTCGAACCGGAACCTCCGCTCGACCCTGACGCAAAACCGGTCGACTGAACAGCGAGGCAACTCAGCTAAGCGTCAGGGTTCCTCCGGACTGGGCTGAAAGCAGCGCAGAGAGCGAGGTCAGGAGTTCCTGGCCGCTCCTCGTGTCACGCCACTCCTCGTCGCTCCAGCGGAAGTGAAATCCGCCTGCGCGTGCCGCCACCCAGATTTCCCGCGCCGCGAGGTGGCGATTGACGATGATCTTGCTGCCATCGGCGCACTCGACCTCAAGCACCCCGTCGCCAGTCATCGAACAATCAACGTCCGCGCCGCTCGTTTCGATCGCTTGCTCGATACGGTCAAGCGCTTTGTCGGCAAGACTGATGAATTCGCTATCATCCATACTGTGCTACCATTTTTCCCTTTGATTTCCTGACACTATGTGCAGATACATTACGCTCTCCCTGCTGCTGTCCGCAACCCTTCTGAGCAGCTGCGGAACGCGTGGATCGCTTTATCTGCCACCTCAGCAAAAAGCCCCTGCGACGGCCTCGAGCACTCCAACAACAATTGCCCCAATCACGGCAAAGACGACACCATGAACGCTTTTTTTCACCTCGACAAGGGCCACCTCCACGTCGAGTCAGTCCCTCTGAGGGACATCGCCGAACGTTTCAAAACACCTTGCTACGTCTATTCACGCGCTGCGCTCGAAGCCTCGCTCGACGAATTCCTGAACGAACTGGCTGGCGTCAACGCGCTTGTCTGCTACGCGGTCAAGGCCAACTCCAACATCGCCGTACTCAATGTCTTCGCCCGCCGCGGCGCTGGTTTCGACATCGTCTCCGGCGGTGAACTGAAGCGCGCGCTGGCAGCGGGCGCCGACCCGAAAAAAATCGTGTTTTCCGGCGTTGGCAAGTCGACGGAGGAAATGGCCTTCGCCCTCAAAACCGGCATCCTTTGCTTCAACGTCGAATCGGCGCCCGAGCTCGAACGCCTCAATGACGTCGCCGGCTCGCTCGGACTGAAGGCGCCGATCAGCCTGCGCGTCAATCCGAACGTCGATGCCAAGACGCATCCGTACATTTCGACCGGCCTCAAGGAAAACAAGTTCGGCGTCGCCTACGAAGACGCATTCGGCATCTACCAGCGCGCCGCGGCCCTGCCGAATATCGAGGTGACCGGCATCGACTGCCACATCGGCTCGCAACTGCTCGACCCGTCACCGTTCGCCGAAGCGCTCGACAAGCTGCTGTCGCTGATCGACCAACTGGCAGCCAACGGCATCACCTTGCACCACATCGACCTCGGCGGCGGCCTCGGCATCCGTTATCAGGACGAAGACGAACCGACAGTCGGGAGCTACCTGCAGCCGCTGCTGCAAAGGCTCGCGGGTCGGCCGCTGAAGATCATTCTCGAGCCCGGGCGCCGCCTGGTCGGCAATGCCGGCGCATTGCTCACCAAAGCCGATTTTCTCAAGCCTGGCGAGGTCAAGAATTTCGCCATCGTCGATGCCGCGATGAACGACCTTGCCCGCCCGGCACTGTACGACGCCTGGCACGACATCGTGCCGGTCGTTCCGCGCGATACCGCCCCGAGCAACTGGGAAATCGTCGGCCCGATCTGCGAATCCGGCGATTTTCTCGGCCACAATCGCCCACTGGCCATCGAGCCGGGCGACCTCTTGGCGATCATGTCGGCCGGCGCCTACGGCATGGCGATGAGCTCGAACTACAACACCCGCCCGCGCGCCGCCGAAGTGATGGTCGACGGCGACCAGGCTCACCTCGTCCGCCGACGCGAAACGGTGGAAGAGTTGCTGGCGCTGGAAAGCCTGTTGCCGTGAAGCGCGGGGCGCTGCTGTTTGCTGCCGTTCTGGTGCTTTCCGCGTGCTCGGAAAGCAAAAGCAGCAAGAAGGCGGAAGCCCCTCCCGTACCGGTCACCGCAGCCAAGGCCGTTACGCGGGATATCCCCGTCTCCCTGAAGGTCGTCGGGCGAGCAGAAGCTTTCGAGAGCGTCGCCATCAAGTCACGTGTCGACGGGCAGGTCGCCAACGTTCTTTTCACTGAGGGACAGCACGTGAATCAGGGCGATGAGCTGATCCGCCTCGACCCCACCGACTTTTCCGCACGTCTGCGGCAAGCCGAAGCCACCGCCGCCCGCGACGAGGCTTTGATCGCAAAAATGCGTGCGGACACGGCACGTTACACGGCACTCAGGGAACGCAATTTCGTCTCGGAGGAAAAGGTCAACGACGTCCGCACCAACGAGGCAACGGCGATGGCTAATCTGCGCGCCAGCAAGGCAGCCGCGGAAGTCGCGCGCCTGCAGCTGTCGTATGCCACCATCCGCGCACCGATCACCGGCATCGTCGGTGCCCGGCTGGTTTTTCCCGGCTCGGCCGTCAAGGCCAACGACGTCACGCTCGCCGTCGTCAATCGCGTCCAGCCGCTGCTCGTTAACTTCGCCGTACCGGAAAGGCACCTGCCGCGGTTGCGGGCCGGCAAGCAGGCGGGTCATCTGAAAGTCGACATTACGGAACCGGGAAACGAGTCGCAGCACCATGAAGGTACGGTACGGTTCATCGACAACGCCGTCGACACGGGCACCGGAACGATTCAGGCGAAAGCCGAACTTCCCAATCGCGAGGAAAAACTGCTGCCCGGGCAGTTCCTCAATGTCGCGCTGGTACTCGACACACTCAAAAGCGCAGTCTGCGTCCCGGACAATGCCGTTCAGCAAGGTGCCGACGGCAACTTCCTCTATACATTGAAAGAGGATGGCAGCGTCGAAATGCGGCGCATCGAGGTTCTCGCATCGGCATTCGGACTCACCGCGATCGGCGGTGACGTCAAAGCCGGGGAGACGGTAATCACCGACGGTCACCTGCGGCTGGTCCCCGGCGCCAAGGTGAAGGTCAAGGACGAAACCGCCGGCGCCAGGGCAGCCGGAAAATAGGGCAGGCAGCCATGCATCTGCCGGAACTCTGCATCCGCCGCCCGGTAATGACCACGCTGCTGATGGCGGCGTTCATCATCTTCGGCCTGATCGCCTATCGCGCCCTGCCCGTCTCGGAACTGCCCAACGTCGACTTCCCGACCATTTCAGTGACCGCCCGATTGCCAGGCGCTTCGCCGGAAACGATGGCTTCGGCGGTAGCTACGCCGCTCGAAGGACAGTTTTCGACGATCGCCGGGCTTGAATCGCTCAGTTCGACGAGTGCGCAGGGCAGCACCTCGATCACCCTGCAGTTCTCGCTGGACCGCAACATCGACGCTGCGGCGCAGGATGTGCAGTCGGCAATCGCCTCGGCGCAGCGCAAGTTGCCGTCGGACATGCCGAGTCCGCCATCATTCCGCAAGGTCAACCCGGCGGATTCGGCAATTTTCTACATCGCGCTAAGCTCCCCGACGCTGCCTCTGGCGGTGGTCAACGAGTACGCGGAGACGCAACTGGCGCAACGCCTGTCCACGGTCGCCGGTGTTGCCCAGGTGCTGGTCTTCGGCTCGCAGAAATACGCAGTACGAATCCAGGCCAACCCGGACCAGCTCGCCGCCCGCAACCTGGGAATCGACGAACTGCGGCAGGCCATCGCGCAAGCCAACGTCAACCAGCCGCTCGGCCAGTTCGACGGCATCCACCAGGCCTTCGCGATCAAGGACAACGGCCAGCTCACGACCGCCGCCGCCTATCGCCCGCTGATCGTCGCCTGGCGCAACAGCGCCCCGGTGCGTCTGGAAGAAGTCGCCACGCCGGTGGACGGCGTCGAAAACACCCGCATCGCCGCCTGGAACGTCGACAAGCGCGCGATCGTCCTGGCCATCCAGCGGCAGCCGGGTGCCAACACCATCGATACGGTGGCGTCGGTCAAGCGCATGTTGCCAAGCTTCCAGGCCAACCTGCCCGCGTCCATCAGCATGACCACGCTGTACGACCGCAGCATCTCGATCAGCGAATCGATCGTCGACGTTCAATTCACCCTGCTTCTCGCCGGTTTTCTCGTGGTTCTGGTCATCCTGCTGTTCCTGCGCAACCTGTCGGCCACTGTCATCCCGGCACTGGCCTTGCCGATATCGGTCATCGGCACCTTCGCCGTCATGCATGCGCTCGGCTACAGTCTCGACAACCTGTCGCTGCTGGCACTGACCCTGGCCGTCGGCTTCGTCGTCGACGACGCCATCGTCATGCTGGAGAACATCGTCCGGCACATCGAACTGGGCGAAACACCGCTGCAGGCCGCGATCAAGGGGTCGCGGGAAATCGGTTTCACGATCATCTCGATGACCGTCTCGCTGGTCGCCGTGTTCATTCCGGTGATGTTCATGAGCGGCATCGTCGGCCGCCTGTTGCATGAGTTCGCCGTCACCATCTGCGTGGCGATCCTCGTCTCCGGCCTCGTTTCGCTGACGCTCACGCCGATGCTCTGCAGCCGTTACCTGAAGCACTCGGCCAGCGAGGCGCACGGTCGCGTCTTCCGCGCCTTCGAACGCTTCTTTGAACTGCTGCTGAAGGGCTACGAAAAAACGCTGCGCCTGGCGATGAACCATCCGCGCACCGTGATGCTCGGCTTTGCTTTGTCAGTGGTCTTCAGCGGTCTGCTTTTCGTCCAGATTCCCAAGGGATTCCTGCCGAGCGGCGACAGCGGGCAGATCACTGCCTCCACCGAAGGCGCACAGGATATTTCCTTTGCCGCGATGGTGGAAAAGCAGCGCGCGGTCGCCGCCATCGTCGCGCAGGACCCGAACATCCGCTCCTTCATGTCCTCAGTCGGCGCCATCGGCTCGCGCCCGACAATGAACACCGGCTCCCTCAACATGGTGCTCAAACCCCGCCACGAACGCGAACTTTCCGCGGACGAAATCATCCAGCAGTTGCGCCCGAAGCTGGCGGCGATTCCCGGCATCCGGGTCTACATGCAGAACCCGCCGGCCATCCGCATCGGTGGCCAGGTCACCGCCGCGCAGTACCAGTACACGCTGCAGAGCACCGACCTCGATGAACTTTACGAATGGACCGACACACTGCTGCGGCAGATTCGTCAGCTTCCAGGTTTCGTTGACGTCACCAGCAACCTCAACAACCGCAGCCCGGTGGTTGCCCTCGACATCGACCGTGACAAGATCGCCGCGCTCGGTCTCTCCTTCGGACAAGTCGAGGATGCCCTGCAGAACGCCTTCAGCGCGCGCCAGATTTCGACGATCTACGGCACGGCCAGCCAATACCAGGTCATTCTCGAAGTCGCCCCGGAATACCAGCTCGATCCGTCGAAACTGTCACGACTCTACGTTCGCGCCTCCAGCGGCAAGCTGATACCGCTCGACACCGTGACGCGAGTCACCCGCCGCACGCAGGCACTGACGATCAACCATCAGGGGCAGCTTCCGTCTGTCACCCTCTCGTTCAACCTGCTTCCCGGCGTTTCGCTCGGCGACGCGGTCAATCGCCTGAAAACGCTGGAACAGGAGATTCGCCTGCCGGCCACGCTCAACACCAGTCTGCAGGGGACCGCGCAGGCCTTCCAGTCGTCCTTGCAGGGACTCGGCATCCTGCTGCTGATTGCCGTGCTGGTCGTCTATATCGTGCTCGGCATTCTTTATGAGAGCTTCATTCACCCGCTGACCATCCTCTCCGGCCTTCCGTCCGCGGCCCTCGGCGCACTGGTCACGCTGCTGCTCTTCGGCATCGACCTCAACCTGTACGCCTTCGTTGGCGTCATCATGCTGATCGGCATCGTCAAGAAGAACGCGATCATGATGATCGACTTCGCGCTCGACCGGCAACGCAACGAAGGCACCCCGGCGTTCGACGCCATCTTCAAGGCCTGCCTGATCCGCTTCCGCCCGATCATGATGACCACCATGGCCGCGCTGGTCGGCACGCTGCCGATCGCCCTGGCCATCGGTGCCGGCGCGGAGGTCCGCCAGCCGCTCGGCATCGCCGTCGTCGGCGGACTGGTCGTTTCGCAGTTCCTGACGCTCTACCTGACGCCGGTGGTCTATCTGTACCTCGACCGGCTGACGCAACGCGAACAGGCGGCGCACGTCACCACGGAATCGGCCTGACCGGCATGGCTGCAAACGTTTCGCTCCCTCCCGGCCAACGCGTCGACAAGTGGCTATGGGCGGCGCGCTTCTTCAAGACTCGCTCGATGGCCACTGAAGCCATTCACGGCGGCCACGTGCGACTCAACGGCACCCCGGTCAAGCCGGCGCGCGACCTGCGCCCCGGCGACACGCTGGACATCACCGCCGGCCACCAGCACTGGACAGTCATCGTCCGCGGTCTGAACGAGCTTCGCCGCCCGGCCAGCGAAGCGCAGACGCTCTACGAAGAAACTGAAGAGAGCCGTACGCGCCGGGAAACCGTCCGCGAAGCCCAACGGCTCGCGCCGTCACCCGGCAGCGAACTGCGCGGACGCCCGACCAAGACAGCAAGGCGGCAGATCCGCGGCTTCAACGAGCAGTATTGATGCTGTTGATCGACGCTTCGGCCCGGCGCCGATTCGATTACCATAGCCCGGTTTTTCCCCATAACGCTTTCGCGAGGAACGACCATGGCCGCCTCTTCTTCTGAAAACGCCCTGCTGCTGATCGACTTCATCAACGAAATCGTCCATCCGGACGGAAAGATCGCGGGCAAAGGCTACGCCGATTTCGACGCTCGCCACGGGTCGCTCGACCGGGTTGGTGCCTTGCTGCGGCACGCGCGGCGGGCAGAAATGGCGGTGATTCACGTCGGCGTGGCGTTCTCCGCCGATTACAGGGAACAGCCCGAGGCCTCGCCAGTGTTCGGCGGCGCCAAACGGTTCGGCGTGCTGCAGCGGGATACCTGGGCGACCGACTTCCATGTCAAGGCCGCGCCGCTCGCCAGCGAAGCCGCGCTGGTCAAACATCGCGTCAGCGCCTTCTTCGGCACGCCGCTCGAACTCCTGCTGCGGACTTACGGCGTCCGCAACCTGTTCATCGCCGGCTGCGCCACGGACATGGCGGTGCAGACCGCCACCCGCGACGCGCATGACCGCGATTTCGCCTGCCACGTTCTCGGCGACTGCTGCATCGCCGCCAACGACGACGACCATGCGCAAACCTTGCGCATGCTGGCCAAGGTCGCCCGCATCATGACGCTCGACGAATTCGTCGCTGGCTGACACGCTCGCCGCAAACAAAAACCAACGCATGTTCCGCGCCCTCAACACCCCGCGACTCTGGCTCGTCACCCTCTCCGCCGCCGGCATCCTGATGGTCACCATGGGCGCCCGCCAGTCGCTCGGGCTTTTCCTCGCGCCGCTGGATGCCAGCACCGGCCTCGGCGTCGCTTCGATCAGCTTTGCGATGGCCATCGGCCAGTTCGTCTGGGGTGCCGCCCAGCCGCTGGCCGGCGCCGTTGCCGACCGTTTCGGGCCGGGCCGCGTGCTGCTCGGCGGACTGCTCCTGCTGGCGCTCGGCAGCGCGATCACGCCGCTGATGAACAGCACCTGGGGACTCGCCGTTTCGCTTGGGCTGCTGTCGGCGATCGGCTCGGGCGCCGGCAGTTTCTCCGTGCTGTTCGGCGCGGCAACCAACCGCCTGCCGCTGGAAGCGCGTGGTGCGGCGTCCGGCGTCATCAATGCCGGCGGTTCGTTCGGCCAGTTCATCTTCGCCCCGATCCTGCAGAAGCTGATCCAGGCCATCGGCTGGATGGGCGCGATGTGGGCACTGGCCGCCGTGGTTCTGGCCGCGCTACCGCTGGTGCGCAACGTGGCGAACCCGGCGGACCATGGACACAAAGTCGCGCACGCCGAAGACAAGGGATTGTGGCCCAGCGTCAAGGAAGCGATGCGTGACCGCAGCTATCTGCTGCTGCACGCCGGCTTCTTCACCTGCGGCTTCCACATCGCCTTCCTGGTCACCCACCTGCCGGGCGAGGTCAGCCTGTGCGGACTGCCCCCCGCGGTGGCCAGCTGGTCGCTGGCCATCATCGGCCTCGCCAACATCTTCGGCAGCCTGTTCGCCGGCGCCTGCATCGCCCGCTTCCGGGGCAAACACGTACTGTTCTGGATGTACGGATCGCGAGCGGTGATGATTGCGCTCTACCTCGTCTCGCCACGCACCGACCTGACCTTCTACATCTTCGCCGCCGGGCTGGGCTTCACCTGGCTGGCCACGGTGCCGCCGACGGCGTCGATCGTCGCCAAGCTGTTCGGCGTCCGCTACCTCGGCACGCTGTTCGGGTTGACGCTGCTCTCACACCAGATCGGCGGCTTCCTTGGCGCCTGGCTCGGCGGTATCGCCATCACCCGGTTCGGTGACTTCTCCTGGATGTGGTACGCCGACATGGTGCTGGCCGGCCTGGCCGCCTTCGTCAACCTGCCGATCCGCGAGGCGCCGGTCACGCGGCTGCAAGCCGCCTGACTGCTCAAAGCACGTAGCGCGACAGATCCTCGTTGCGCGAAAGTTCGGTCAGCCGGGAATCGACATACGCCGCGTCGACCGTCACCGTTTCCGCGCCCTTGTTGCCGGCGCTGAACGACACTTCTTCGAGCAGCCGCTCCATCACCGTGTACAGGCGACGGGCGCCGATATTCTCGGTCCGCTCGTTGACCGACCACGCCACTTCGGCGAGCCGCTGAATTCCCTCGGGAGTGAACTCCAGCGTCACCTCTTCGGTCGCCAGCAAAGCCGCGTACTGCATGGTCAAACAGGCGTCGGTCTGCGTCAGGATGCGCTCGAAATCGGCGACCGACAGGGAATCGAGCTCCACCCGGATCGGGAAGCGCCCCTGCAGTTCCGGGATCAGGTCGGACGGTTTGGCCAGATGGAACGCACCGCTGGCGATGAACAGGATGTGATCGGTACGGATCATGCCGTACTTGGTCGACACCGTCGTCCCCTCGACCAGCGGCAGCAGGTCGCGTTGCACTCCCTGGCGCGACACATCGGCACCGTGCGCATCGCTGCGCGAGGTGATCTTGTCGATCTCGTCGAGGAAGACGATGCCGTTCTGCTCGACGTTGCGCACCGCCTCCAGCTTCACCTCCTCGTCGTTGACCAGCTTGCCGGCCTCCTCGTCGATCAGCAGGCGGCGCGCCTCGCTGATCTTGAGCTTGCGCGACTTCTTCCGCGCCCCGCCGAGGTTCTGGAACATGCCCTGGATTTGCGACGTCAGCTCTTCCATTCCCGGCGGCGCGAAAATCTCCGCCTGCAGAGCCACCCCGGCGACTTCGATCTCGATCTCCTTGTCGTCGAGTTCGCCCTCGCGCAGTTTCTTGCGGAATTTCTGCCGGGTCGCATTCTCGTCACCGACCGCCGCATCATTGTAGAAACCACCGCGGGCCGGCGGCAGCAAGGCATCGAGGATGCGATCCTCGGCGGCATCCTCGGCACGTGCGCGCACGCCCTTCATGGCCTGTTCGCGCCCGTTCTTGATGGCAATTTCAGCAAGATCGCGGATGATCGTCTCGACATCGCGGCCGACATAGCCGACCTCGGTAAACTTGGTTGCCTCAACCTTGATGAACGGGGCGTTGGCCAGGCGCGCCAACCGGCGCGCAATTTCCGTCTTGCCGACCCCGGTCGGCCCGATCATCAGGATATTCTTGGGCGTGATTTCCTGGCGCAACGGC
Organism: Gammaproteobacteria bacterium; assembly: GCA_029289235.1. Lineage (GTDB taxonomy): Bacteria > Pseudomonadota > Gammaproteobacteria > Burkholderiales > Rhodocyclaceae > Propionivibrio. The sequence goes on along the minus strand of JARFTZ010000001.1, from coordinate 32,540 downwards.
TCACTCACCTGCGCCCGTCGCCAACGGTTGCGCAAGGCGATCGCCACCGCCTTCTTGGCCTTGCCCTGCCCGACGATATGCTTGTCGAGCTCGTGAACGATTTCCTGCGGAGTCATCTGCGTCATTTCAGTCCTGCCTTAACCACGGAACAAGGCCGTTATGTTCTCATCGACCTTGCGCTGTGGCAAACTCGCGGCATTCGAGACCTGCGGGGAAAGGCACCACCGATGACTGCCAAGCAGCGCATTCTTTGCCTAGCCCCAGGCCGCGCGGCGCCGGGCATGACGCTCGCCCGGGATCTTCCGGACCGCGAAGGAAAACCGTTGCTGGCCGCAGGAACCGTACTCGACGTAGCGATGCTCGATCGCCTGATCCGGCGCGGCGTCACGACCGTCACGGTACTTGTCGCCGACACTCGGGATGCCGAAACACTCGCCAGCGAACGCGAGGCGTTTGAGAAGCGGATCGCCCACATCTTCCGCGGGACGAATTCACCGGCTCGAGACGCTCTCCGTTCCGCGGTTCTCGCGTTCCGGATGGAAAGCGCCCAATGACGCCCCCATCGCTGGCCTCCTTGCCAACCCACGCGGAGGCACTTCCTTCGCTGCCTGAAGTGGTCAATTATCTGATCCGGGCACTCGGTGACGACAGTGCCAATCTCGATACGCTGGCGCACCACATCAACTCCGACCCCGCCATCGTCGCGCGCCTGCTCGCGGCTGCCAATTCCGCCGGGTCGGGGCTCGCGAAACGTGTCGCCTCCGCCAGCCAGGCCTTCCTGCTCCTGGGTGCCGACAGGATCGCCACCATCGTTCTGGCCTCGGCGCTGATCTACCGCTATGACGCGCATGCGTCAGGCTTCAGTGCCCGCGTGCTCTGGCGGCACTCGCTCGGCGTCGCCACCTGCGCCCGTGTGCTGGCCGAGCAGACGGGCATTGACCCCGATCTGGCATTCACCAGCGGACTGTTGCACGACATCGGGCAACTCCTGATGTACACCGCCAGCCCGACCCATTTCCTCGCCGTGCTCGACCGGCACCAGCACGAGGACACCCCGCTGTTCGTCGCGGAGCGCGCCGTTTTCGGCTACGACCACTGCGAAGCCGGACGTATCCTGGCAACGACCTGGAAGCTGCCTACCGACATCGTCGATGCCATCGCCGCCCACCACGAGCCGGACGAATTCGGCAGCGAGATGGGCAATCTGGTGCATGTCAGCGAATGCCTGAGTCATGCGCTCGACCTGGGCGAGTTGCCAAGCAACCAGGTTCCCGTTCTTTCCGATATCGCTTGTGCCAGTCTCGGTCTGTCCTGGCCAAAATTCGCCGCGCATTTCGCCGAAATCGAAGCGCGCTTCGACGACTTCCGCGTCACGCTCGGCGTTTGACCGGAGCGTCGCGCCACCAGGTTAATCCAGTGTTTCGAGCGTGACGCTGTGATTGGTGTAAATGCAAAGATCGCCGGCGATGGCCAGTGATTTCCGGATGATCTCGGCCGGATCGAGTTCGGTGTTTTCCAGCAACGCCCGCGCGGCCGACTGGGCATAGGCGCCGCCCGAGCCGATCGCCAGAAGCCCCTGTTCCGGCTCAAGAACGTCGCCGTTGCCGGTGATGATCAGCGAGCTTTCGCGATCGGCCACCGCCAGCATGGCCTCCAATCGCCGCAAGGCACGGTCGCTGCGCCAGTCCTTGGCCAGCTCGACGGCAGAGCGGACCAGATTGCCCTGGTGCTTGTCCAGTTTGGCCTCGAAACGCTCGAACAGCGTGAAGGCGTCCGCGGTTCCGCCGGCAAAGCCGGCCAGGATACTGTCGTTGTGAATGCGACGCACCTTGCGCGCACTGGCCTTGACAACGATATTCCCCAGCGTCACCTGGCCGTCGCCGCCCATCGCGACTTTCCGTCCGCGACGCACCGAGATGATCGTCGTACCGTGGTATTGCTCCATGAATCTGTCCTAACGCTTGGCAAAAACGAGGGTGGCCACCGCCGTCAGCCCGACAATGGAAAGCAGTTCGGCCACCAGATAATTGGGATGGAGAAAAACGATTTTCTTACCGGAACGACGGACCGACGTCAGTGCATTCAGCAACGCGCCGGCGCTGATGAAGTCGAGGCGCTTCAAACCGGAACAGTCGATCTGAACCGCGTCGCGACTATCGGCGAAGGAGGCGATATCTGTAAAACGCGACGCCTTGACCTCGCCATGCAAAACGTAGGCGTCCCCCACCTCTCCACTCGCAGGAACCTCTGCCGGGATTTCCGGCTCCGGCGCCGCCACCCGCGTTGTTTCCCAGGAGGGCGGAGATTCCTCGAAAGTTACCGCGTAATTGATGGCCACTTCTTCGAATGCTTCCTGACGCCCTTGCAACTGGCACAGTTCGAGCAGGAGAAGCCAGCACGCCTTTCCCTCGGCACGCCCGACCTCGACACATCCCTGGACCAGCGCACCAAGCACCTCGCGACCGAGCAACTCGATCTCCTGCCGGCTCTTTCGCGCCAGCACCAGCAGTTGGAGCAGGCTGGCACAACCGTCCGGATCAAGTTCTCCGACCTTGGACATGTCGAGCCGTAGCTTACGGTTCTTTCCGAGCGACTGCCGGACCGCATCGAACGCCGTTTGATTGCTCCCCAGCAACTCTCCCTTGAACACCAGAGTGCTCGCCCCTCCCTCGCGCGGCTTGGTCTTTTCCGGAGCATTGCCGCTCCAACCGGGTGGCGACTTTTCAAACGCCCGCGCATACTCGATGCCCAGCGTTTCGAAGGTGGATTGCTGGCCTGTCACGCGGTACAGGTCGAAAAGCATCCGCCACAGCCGCTCGGCGGCGACGTCGCGACAGGACTGCACTGCGCTTTCGAGAACACTTTGCGCAGCCGCATCCTGACCGTTGGCGAACAGAACGGCGGCCTCTTCAGCCTGGGCATCGATCGGATCGACATCGGCCTCGACATGAAAATCCAGCGAGGATTGACTGAACACGAAGTCGGAAAAATCCGAGGGCGAACCCGCCTGGACATCCGCGCCCGCCCCTGTGGCCTCGTCTCGATCAGGTGCCGGCGTTGCCGTCTTGCCCGCGCCATCGGGTTCCGCGTGGCTGTCCTCGCCCCCCGCCTTCCGCGGAACAGCCGCCGGACGAGTAATCATCTTTTCCGGCTGTTTTTTGAAAAATGAGAAAACCATGGCAGAAGCGATCAGGTTACGGCTGGTACGCGGAGGTTTCTTTTAACACATCGCCTCACGCTCTGCAATTTGAGACCTGCCGCGAATTCACTCCCGACCTCATGCGGCATGAAGGCTCTGGCGCAGGCCCTGCTCGATGATCTCCCGCGGCAGGTCGCGGCCGATGAACACCATGACACTTTCCCGGGCGCTCCCCGGCTCCCAGTCTCTCCCGGCGCTGGCGCCCATCAGTTCATGCACGCCCTGGATGATTACCCGGTAGGGCAACCCTTGCATGGCCAGCACGCCTTTGTAGCGCAACAAATCTGTACCATAGACCCGGACGATCGCCGCGAGGAAGTCCTGCAGCCGGACATCGTCGAACGGCCGCGAACTGCGGAAAACGAACGCGCCGACACGGTCCTTTGCGTGGTGATGACGATGACCGTCAGACAGAAACCCCGGTGCAATGCGCAGCACCTCATTCAGGTTGAATCCGCGGATATCGAGCAGTTCCTTCAACGGCACCTGTCCAAATTCCGCCGGGACAAGTTCGGCGCGGGGATTGATTTGCCGCAGACGCTGTGACACCGCGTCGACCTGCTCCCTTCCGACGAGATCCGTTTTCGACAACAGCAGGCGATCGGCGAATCCGACCTGCGCCTGGGCCTGCTCGTTTTCGTCGAGTTGCCGCATCGCATGCACGGCATCCACCAGGGTAATCACCGCATCGAGCAGATAACGCCGGGAAACCTGCTCGTCGAGGAAGAAGGTCTGTGCCACCGGCCCGGGATCAGCCAGGCCAGTCGTTTCGATCACCACCCTGTCGAACGCCAGCTGGCCGTCGGCGCGTCTATCGGCCAGGTCGTTGAGGATCCGGATCAGGTCGCCACGCACCGTGCAGCAGATGCAGCCGTTGTTCATCTCGACGACCTGTTCCTCCCCGGAGACCAGCAAGTCGTTGTCGATGCCGGCTTCACCGAACTCGTTCTCGATGACGGCAATCTTTGCGCCATGGCTTTCGCTCAGGATCCGGTTGAGCAAGGTGGTCTTGCCACTGCCCAAAAAGCCGGTGACGATGGTCACGGGAATGGGAGTGCTCATCGCTTCGTCTCCTTGCCACAGTTTGCACAGACCCCGCGCAGATCGAACTCCAGGCGCGTCAGCGAAAAGCCCGGCGGCAACGCCGGGGCGACAGGCAAGGAGGCGTCAAGACAATAAACGCCGCCACACTGCTCGCAGCGGAAATGCACGTGCGTCGCGTGCTCTCCGAGCGACGCCGCGGAAAAACGGAATACGCGATGAGCATCAGCACTTTTATGCGCCAAGCCGCTTGCCACCAGCCAGTCGAGTACGCGGTACAACGTTACCCGATCCATCGCCGACTCGCCCAAGCGCTCTTCGATATCCGCGTGCGAAAGCGGTGTCGGCGTCTCGCGCAACAGGCGCAGAACGCGAATACGCGCCGGCGTGGCGCGCGCACCATAGCGACGAATCTGTTCGGCGACGGTCTGTGGGCCGGACGAGAAAGTTGCAGTCATCTCTCGCTCCATAGTCTTTCGGGAGAGCGATTAAAACACGTCACACCCAGGCTCGCAACGCAGTTGCAAGTGCAACTTGAACCCCCGCGCATGGACGTTGCCCAAAGACCAACAAACGAGGAGAAACGATCATGCCGCCTGCCAGAAGCAAGGCCGACTGGGCCAAATTGTTACCCGCTGAGGTCTTCCGCATCCTGTTCGAGGAAGACACCGAATACGCATGCAGCAGCGCGCTGCTCACCGAAAAACGCGACGGCACCTTCCTCTGTGCCGCCTGTTTCCAGCCCCTGTTCGACAGCCGAGTCAAATACGAAAGCGGCACCGGTTGGCCGAGCTTCTGGGAGGCTTTGCCCGGAACGGTGGCCACCAAGACCGACTTCAAACTCGGTTATCCGCGCACCGAATATCACTGCGCCCGCTGCGGCGGTCACCAGGGGCATGTTTTCGAGGACGGCCCGCCACCGAGCGGCTTGCGCTACTGCAACAACGGGCTGGCGCTCGTCTTCGTCCCACGTGGAGAGCCGCTGCCGGAACTGCGGGGCTGAAGCGCTATTTACGTTTCGCGCGTGGATGCGCCTTGTCGTACACCTGCGCCAGATGCTGGAAATCGAGATGGGTATACACCTGCGTCGAGGCGATGCTGGCGTGCCCGAGCATCTCCTGGACGGCGCGCAGATCACCCGACGACTGCAACAGGTGCGAAGCGAAGGAATGCCGCAGCATGTGCGGATGGACGTTGACCGGCAGCCCTTGCGCGAGGGCACGACGCTTCAACTGCTCCTCGACCACGCGCGGATTGATGCGCGCACCGCGCTTGCCGACGAACAGCGCCGTCTCGCCCGGGCCGGCCACCTCCGGACGACGCCCAGCCCATCGCTCGATCGCCTCCCGCGCCTTGCCTCCAACAGGGACGTGGCGCGCCTTGCCGCGCTTGCCGAGCACCCGGATTTCCCCGTCCGCCAAGTCATGCAGACAAGCAACGTCCAGCGTCGTCAACTCGGCGAGGCGCACACCCGATGAATAGAACAGTTCGAACATCGCCTGATCACGCAACTCGAACACGTCGTCGCAGTGCACCTCCAGCAAGCGACACGCTTCATCGGGCGAAAGCACCTTCGGCAGCGCCTGCGGTCGCTTCGGCGCCTTGACGCCTTCGACCGGATTGGCGGAAATTTCGCCACGCACGCCGAGCCAACGATAGAAGCCGCGCCAGGCCGACAACATGCGCGCCAGCGAGCGGCCGGACAAGCCCTGCCCGTGCAATTGCCCCACGAAACGCCGGACGTGATGCGGTTGCAGGGAGAGCAGATCCAGCTTGCCCGTCGCTTCGAGCAAACGGCACAGCACGCGCAGATCGCGCCGGTAGTTGCTGACGGTGTGAGGCGATTGACGACGCTGCTGGGCCAGTTCGTCGAGGTAGCGGTCGATCGCCTCGGGCGGGTTCATTTCACGGCAGGGACAACACGCGCGCCAGCGCAGCCGAGGCCATTTCGCCGAGACGCTCCAGATAGAGGGTTCCCATGCCGGAATAGAAGCGCTGCGGATCTTCGCTGCCCAGCGCGATCATGCCGATCGTGCCGCCGCCGTTGCGCAACGCGATCAAGCCCTGCGAACGAACGTGGGCGGAGGCAGAGCCAAACCACGAAGCCGTTTCGAAGCCCGATGTCGAGCCGCAATACGGATGCTCCAGCGTCTCGGCAAAGGTCTGCAGTTCCGCGCTGACGCCAGCGAACTCGGGCAACTCGGCGGCATTCTCGGGCCGGCGCCACAGGCGCAAGGCAAAGTGCGGGATGGCAAAATCGTCGCGCAAATGGAAATTAAGCGTGTGGATGACCGACTGGAAGCTGCCCGCCGCGATCACCGCCACGCCGAGGCGATGCATCTTCTCGCTGATGACGTCGTTTTCCTCGCCGAACTGCAGCAACTCGGCCAGCTTTCCTTCGACCTGCCGGTTCTTGTCGCGCAGGCTGAGCATCTGGCGTTCGGTAATCGAGATCGTCCGCCCGCCGTGCGGGTGCGGGATCACCAGGCGCGACACGAGATCGGCGTGCTCCTCGAAGAACTGCGGATGATCCAGCAGGTACTGCGCGACTTCTTCGGATTTCATAGTTCGATTTCTCCGGTAAATACGGTTACAGCCGGACCGGTCATCAACACCGGCGCACCCGGCCCCTGCCAGGCGATACTCAGTTCCCCGCCGCGCGTCTCGACCCGCACCGGCGAATCGAGCAACCCCCGGGCGATTCCGGCAACAACCGCCGCGCAGGCGCCGGTGCCGCAGGCCAGGGTCTCACCGGCGCCGCGCTCGAACACGCGCAAACGGATCCGTTGCCGCCCGGCAATCTGCATGAAGCCGGCGTTGACGCGCTGCGGAAAACGCGGGTGCGCTTCGATCAGCGGGCCTTGCGCGCCGACCGGCGCCGAATCGACGTCGGCAACGACCCGCACGGCGTGCGGATTGCCCATGGAAACGGCGGTGATCTCGATCAGTTCGCCACCCACCTCGAGCGGCTGAACGATTTCGGCCGTTGGACTCACGAACGGAATCCGCGCCGGATCGAACACCGGCACGCCCATGTCGACGGTCACGTTTCCATCGGTTTCGAGGCGGGGACTGATCACTCCGCTCATCGTCTCGACGCGAATCTCGGTTTTCTCCGTCAGCCCCTGTTCGTGTACAAAGCGCACGAAGCAGCGCGCGCCGTTGCCGCATTGCTCCACCTCGCCACCGTCGGCGTTGAAGATGCGGTAGCGAAAATCGATATCGGGCCGTCCGGCTTTTTCTACCAGCAATAGCTGATCGCAACCAACGCCGAAGTGGCGGTCGGCAAGGAAACGAATCTGCTCGGGCGACAAGGCGACCGCCTGGCGAACCCCGTCGATCACCACGAAATCGTTGCCCAGCCCGTGCATCTTGGAAAAACGGATTCTCATTCGGCGTCACCCGCGTCTCAGGACATTCCGCGCATTATACGAGGAAGCATCGGCCGGCTATGGAACGGCGGCGGGGATGGCAATACAATGCCGTTCCCCGTGCATTCCCCTGCAGCCATGATCCGCAATCTCCTTAGCCAACCTGTCGTCTTCCTGTTCTGGCTGCTGCACTTCCTGCCCTTGCAGGCGCTCGCGCCGATCGGTCGCGCGCTCGGGCTCGTTCTCTACCATCTTGGAAGCCAGCGGCGGAACGTTGTTCGCGTGAATCTCGAACTGTGTTTTCCGGAACGGAGCGAAGACGAGAGAGAAGAACTGGTGAAGGATCACTTCCGCATTCTCGGTCGCTCGATCCTTGAACGCAGCCTGCTCTGGTGGGCCAGCCGCGAGCGGCTGGAACGCCTGATCCGCATCGAAGGGACTGAAAAGATTCGCGCCCAGCTCGACGCCGGTCGGCCGGTCATCCTGCTTGCGCCGCATTTCGTCGGCCTCGACGCCGGCGGCGTCGCGGTCGCGATGCGTTTCGATTCGCTGAGCATGTACGCCGAGCAGGCAAACCCGGTGTTCGACCGCTTGCTGCTGAACGGCCGCCGCCGCTTCGGCGACCAGCTGCTGCTGACCCGCCAGGACGGCATCCGGGCGACCGTCAAGGCGATGAAATCGGGGCGACCCTTCTACTACCTTCCCGACCTGAACACCCGCCGCCGCGAAGCCATCTTCGTCCCGTTCTTCGGCGTCCCGGCGGCGACGACCGCCGGCCTCTCAAGGCTGGCGCGCGCGGCCGGCGCGATCGTATTAACGTGCGTCACCCGCATCCGACCGGATGGCGAGGGCTACCTCACCGAGATCGGCGACGCCTGGGAGGACTTCCCGACCGCCGACGCTGAAGGCGACACGGCGCGGATGAACGCCTGGATCGAAGCCGCGGTCCGGACCATGCCGGAGCAGTACTACTGGGTCCATCGCCGCTTCAAGACCCGACCCGAGGGCGAAAAGCGCTTCTATTAGCGCTCCGCCTGCCTCGCCAGGCTTTTCTTCGCCGAGCGCCCGGCGACGCTGCGCCAGAGCCATTTCGCGTAAGCATCGAGCCTGACGACCCCGAGGTACTGCTTGAAGAACCATACCCGGTCAGTGCGACTCCAGGCCGTCTGGGAATAATGGTTCAGCGAATACAAATCGCGCAGCGCACACATCACCTGCAACGGACGGCGGCGCGACTTTTCGAGGTCGATCACCCGTGCCTCGACGCTGCCATCGGCATTGATCCGGACAAAAACATGCTTGGGAAAAAAGCAGCCGTGCCGGATGCCATGGGCGTGCATGCGCTTCAACAAATCGGCGACGGCTTCCAGAATGCGCAGACGTTCCTGCCGTGGCGGAACGCCGGTACGCCCCCATCCTTTAACCAGATCGTCCAGCGACGCGAACCCGGCAAGTTCCTCCGTCGCGAGGATGGCCCGCTGATCCTTGCCGTGCATCCGCATCCCGAAAAACACCGGTTCCAGCGTCGGGACGGCGCAACGCCGATACGCCATGATTCGTTTGAATTCGCGCAGGAACGTCGGCACGCCGCGCAACGGATGCAACAACGAACGCGTTCCGTGGTTCTCCTGCCGCTTGAGAAAGATGGCTGTACGTCCACCTTCCGGCAACTGCAATTCGCAACGGGCGACGCCGCTCCACCCGCCACGACGCTGGTTCGGCGGCTCGAACCAGTCGGCCTCGCGTTGCCACAGGGCGTCGAAGCTTGCCAGCCCGTTGTGCGCCAGAATTGCCTGCCAGCGTGCGTTGAGGAAGTCTTTCATTGTGTTTCTTCCGCGAAGCGTGATGCCGTTCTCAAGGGAGCGCCATTCTGGGAGATTTCGTGAAAGAAGGGAATACACCGGACGCGGGAAATGGCTGAAAAGTGTATTCGCCGCAACCACTTGAGGACAGGTATACTGTCCGGTCTTTCCGACCGGGACAGGCGCCCTGCGCCTCCGGAAAACTCTTGCACGAGACGCAATCTTGGCACTGACAATACTTGGACTTTCCGGCGCGCTGACCCACGATCCGTCCGCAGCGCTGTACATCGACGGCAAACTCGTTGCCGCGGCGGAAGAAGAACGCTTCGTGCGCGACAAGCACGCCAAGAACCGCATGCCCTACGAGGCGGCGAAGTTCTGCCTGCAGTTCGCCGGCATCAAGCCGTCGGACGTCGACGCCGTGGCCATTCCGTTCGCCCCAATCAGCCTCGGAGAAAAGGCGCGCTGGCACTACGCAAAACGCTACTGGTACGCCCCTGATCGCTCGCTCGATGCGATCTTCGCCGGCAACCGCCGCTTCTACCGCTACAAGAAACGCATCGAATGGTGCCTTACACAACTCGGCTTCGACCTCAAGAAAATCGAGATCGTCCCGGTCGAGCACCACCTCGCCCATGCTGCCAGCGCCTACCACTGTTCCGGTTTCCATGAGAAGACGGCGATCCTCGGTATCGACGGAAAGGGCGAGTACGCCACCACCTTCTTCGGCTACGGCGAAAACGGCAAGATCCACAAGATCAAGGAATTCTACGACCCCGATTCACTCGGCGGCCTGTACGGCGCGATCACCGAGTTCCTCGGCTTCGAGATGCTCGATGGCGAGTACAAGGTCATGGGCATGGCGCCTTATGGTGACCCGAACAAATACGATTTCTCCCGCCTCGCCAAGTTCGAGAACGGCGAGCTCCTCATCAACACCGACTACGCCAACGTAATCGGCATTCGGCGCTACAAGGAAAACGGCAAGGGCTTCTACTTCTCGCCGAAGCTCATCGAGTGGCTCGGCCCGAAGCGCGTCGGCGACATCGCCGACGACCCGTACATCCACTACGCGGCGAGCATGCAAAAGCTGTTCGAGGACCTGTCGCTGCAGATGATCGACTACTACCTCGGCGACATCCTGCGCGAGACCGGCAAGCTCGCCTTCTCCGGCGGCGGCGCCCTCAACGTCAAGCTCAACCAGAAGATCATCGCCCGCCCGGAACTCAAGGAACTGTTCGTGCAACCGGCCTCCGGCGATGCCGGCACCGCCGTCGGTGCGGCGGCCTACGTCTCGGTCGAACGCGGCGTGCCGGTCGAAAAAATGGAGCACGTCTATCTCGGCCCGTCGTACAGCAACGAAGACGTCATCGCCGCCTGCGCGCGCCACCCTGCGCAACCGCAGTGGCAAAAGATCAACGACGTGCCGCAGGAAATCGCCAAGATCCTCGCCAACGGCAACCCGGTCGCCTGGTTCCAGGGCCGCATGGAATTCGGCCCGCGCGCGCTCGGCGGGCGCTCGATCCTCGGCTGCCCGAGCGTTCCAGGCGTCGCCGACCGCATCAACGAACAGATCAAGTTCCGCGAACGCTGGCGCCCCTTCTGTCCCAGCATGCTCGACACCGTCGGCCCCCAGATGCTCGGCAGCGACCACCCGGCCCCGTTCATGACCTTCACCTTCGAAGTCGCGCCAGGCTGGAAAGAGCGCGTTCCGGAAGTCGTGCACGAGGACGGCACCTCGCGCGCCCAGGTGCTGAAGCGTGAGTTCAACCCGCGCTACTACGACCTGATGCAGCAACTCGAAAACCTCACCGGCAATGGTGTCGTGCTCAATACTTCGCTAAACCGCCGCGGTGAACCGATGATCTGCTCGCCGACAGATGCGCTGAACATGTTCTACGGCTCGGATCTGGAGTATCTGGTCATGGAGGATGTGCTGGTGGTCAAGCAATGTGGAAAGCAGGCATGAACAAAGGAAAGGGGAGCACAGAGCAACAGCGTTGGGTGCTGCAGTTCTGTCACGGATACGAGGCCCCTTTTCTGGATTGCGCTCGACAATATGCTGCACTGTTCGTTGATTCGCCTTACAAGATTTGCACGGTGTTTTTGACAGGCACGCCAAGTGCAGAAGTCGAGAAGGAATCAGCGTCCAACGAGGTCGTTTTCCTGAATTACTCCAGTAGGGAGATTAGAGGACTCAAGCTGAAAGCAATTCGTGACTTTGGCAATATCGTCGCGTCACACAATTTCGAGTTCTGCATCGCCCATCGATTCAAGCCGATATACATCGCGCTACTTGGTAGCACGCTGCCCATTCTGGGTGTTCAGCATGCTTTCGGTGTTTACACCAGAGGTTCACGCCGGTTTTTCGTCAATCGTTTCCAGCACCGCCTGACCCTGCTGGGGGTATCAGACGCGGTGCGCGACGATATTCGTGCAGATCTTCCTAACTGGCCTCCCGGCCGCATTGAGACACTTTACAACCGCATTGATCTCGCGGTTCTACAGTCACGACAACTGTCCCGCGAGGAGGCCCGGCAAGCCCTCGGCCTATCTCCGGACGCGTTGATAATTGGCAACGTTGGACGACTGCACCCCGATAAGGATCAAGCAACGTTGATTCGCGGCTTTTCTGCAGCCTTGTCGCAACTCCCCCCGTCATCCGAGTTAGCGATTATGGGCAGCGGGCCGCTGGAAAAGGAACTCAAGGATCTCGCGGCACAATGCGGCGTCAGCACACGAGTCAAATTTCTGGGGAAAATTCCGGAGGGGCGACGCTACTTCAAAGCTTTTGATATTTTCGCGCTGACATCCGATCACGAGCCATTCGGCATGGTACTTCTGGAAGCAATGGCCGCAGGAGTTCCAGTCATTTGCAGTAACTGCGGAGGAGGGCGGGAGGTTGTTGAAGACGCGGGATTACTGGTTCAACTTGGGAGTGCGGAGGATTTCGCGTGCGCGTTGCAGCGCATGTGCACCATGTCCGCCCAAGAGACCGACAAGTTGCGACATAAGGCGTTGGAACGACTCAAGTCGTGTTTTTCCGACCAAGCAGCGAAAGCACGATTCTGGTCACTGCCATGCTTGCCGAACCGAATGACTCACTGAGAAGTGTCATAGACATGACATCACGCCAACAGAATCTCTGGAAGACAAAAGCAACGGCACTTGATCGGTATCGGTGGCTCCTCCTGCGGGAACGTCACGGCTTCGCGGGAAGCGTCTTTCGCTTCTTCAGGGATGCTGTCATTGACTATTGCTTCGGTTTTTTTGCAAAGCTGCGCCTGGCAAACCCGGTCGACTCATCCCCTTGCGATTTCCTGCTACTGCAATCAGCCCCCCGAATAATCGGGTTACGGCGAAAAAAAGCACTGATCTCTTCGTTGCGGGAGCGCGGATATCGCCTTACGGAAACAGCACTTCCTGAACACTGGGACATTCTCGCACAACGCTTATTGTCCCCCCCTCCCAGGACGACTCCGTTGCGCTACTACGGCTATGCCGCGCACGCCGCCTGGATTGTCGCGCACTATCAACCACGCATACTGCTGAATGACAGAAACGGGAGTTTTTACTCGCCGTTTCTCAGACTGTCGCTGCATCAGCACCAAGGCATCCTCGTACACCTTGCCCACGCGACAACCGTTGAAAGTTCACGGCGCCTTGGCATGAATGACTACGACTACTATTTCCTGTTTGGACCAAGCTCGCTGGCTTCGCTGCAAGCGCGAAAGTTGAGGTTCGGCACTTCCACGGCCGTCTTGACTGGATCGCACATGATTGACCAAAGTTACGATCTCCCTCCGCCTGACCCAACAATGCGCACTGTTCTCGTCCTTGGAGTAGGGCCGGACAGAGAAAAGGAAGCAGGCTTTCAGCGCACCTATGCTCTTTTGAAAGAGTGGGCCACCCGGACCCCGCACTATCAGGTCCTAGTCAAACGCCATCCTCGCAGCGCTGTTCCATTCTGGCAAGACGCCGCAGATTCTCTGAATAACGTCACGGTTCTGCCTAAGGAATTGAATTTAGCGCAAGCTTTGGAAAGAGCTTGTTGCGTGGTCAACATCATGTCCAATGCCGTAATTGAGGCAGGTTTGGCGGGTCGTCCCGTACTTTACTGCAATTTGAGCGACGACCGGGACATCTTCGACCAGGAAACTTTTTTTGGTCGGGCACTACGCACTCCAGAAGAATTCCAATGCCGTATCAACGAAATAGAAGCAGACTTTCCGGCAGAAATTGAAAAGGCAAGGCACTTCGCTTTGTTTCACTTAGCCCACGGATCCCAAGGCCTCAACAGAACATGCCAAGCGCTTGAAAACTTGTTGTCAGGAAAAACCCTGCCCGACGACATCGAGTACGCCGAACTCTCCCAAACTGTCTGAGAGCGCCGCACTCCAACTGCATTTCTTGTGCTTGGAAAAATCCAGAAGGAAACCCATGACAGACATTTGCCGAATGCGGAACTGGAAAACATCAGTCCGCACGGTTGCGAGCATAGGGCTGCTTGGATACCTTGCCGCATTCTACTTTCTCGGTCCCAGTGCGCAAAAAACACTCTTCTACCTTGCGGTAGCCCTTCCGGGTTGTTTGTTGCTTCCCGATCTGGCTCGAGTGCTGCAACAGGATAAACAAGGAGCCGTCAAGTCGTTTCTATTCGTTGTCTCTTATTACGCACTTAGCGCTCTTTGGTCCGAAAAAGGCGAATTGCTTGACGGAGTCAAGCGATCAGCTAGCCTCGTTTGCCTGATGCTCGCGATTAGTTCGGGAGCAAAACTTCAGCCCAATGCTGCCAACTGGACACGGCGATTCATGCTGGCAATAGGTGCCGTCGCCATCACCTACTACTGCACTGCCTTAGGCATGAATATCGCAAGCTCCTCAATAGACCTGCCGCAACTGCTGGCGCAGCGCCATTCGTTGAGGGAGATTGGCGGGATCGGAGACAGCAATCCAATAAATGGGGCTATTTACCTGGGAGTAGTGATACTGGCGGCGTGGTGGGTATTTCCACATTGCCCCCCTATTGAAAAACTTGGCCTTCTGGCATTGATCGCATGCGGAACGAGCCTTATGTTTTTGACCCAAAGTCGGGGGCCTTTCCTTTCACTGGGAGCGACACTGTCGCTTATTGTAATAACGCGACGCCACCGCGATGATCTTGTCGCAGCAGCATTCGTGTTAGCCGCGGGGGTTGCCGCAGTGGTGCTCCTGGAGCTCCTGCCAACCATTACTGGGCGAATTACTGCCCCCAACTATCGGTTGGATATTTGGTCACATGCGATTGGCCTGATCAAGGAGAATCCGTATTTCGGACAAGGTCTCGGTACCTCAGCCGAAATCCCCGTTGTTGGCCACGGACGAGACTTTGTAGTTGGGCACTCTCATTCATCAATACTTGAAACATTCCGCGTAGGAGGCATTACTGGAGGCTTAGCCTTTCTCGTAATGATTTTTTGCAACTTACGCACAACAGTCCAGGCAAGCGATGAGCGACGTTTCTTTCTTTTCTGGCTTCTTTTCGGCACCCTTTGCCTTTCCACCAACGGGCGTTTGCCCATAATTCGGCCATCTGTGGAGTGGTTTGCATTCTGGATTCCGATGTTTCTCGCTTCGCTCACACATGCCACGACTACCACCAACGCAACCTTGGGAAGGTCTCAAGCCAACCGCCGCTGAATTCACCGCCACATCATGACCCTTCATCCGAAAATTTGTTTCCTTATCCCCTACTTCGGCACGTGGCCCTTCTGGTTCCCGTTTTTTCTCGAGAGTTGCCGGGCGAACCCGGACATCAATTGGGTTTTTTATACGGATTGCGAAGTCCCGGAGAACCTTCCACCGAATGTCCGGATCGTCGGCCTGAGCTTTGCAACTTATTGTGAACTTGTCTCAGATGCACTCAAGATCGATTTCCATCCGACCAACCCTTACAAGCTATGCGATCTGAAGCCAGCTCTTGGCTACGTCCATCAGAGAGACCTCGCCGGATTCGAGTTTTGGGCCTTCAGCGATATCGATCTCATTTACGGGAATTTGCGCAAATATTTCACTGCGGAACGCCTTTCTGGACACGATCTATTCTCCACCCACATCAGGCGAATCGCAGGCCATTGCTGCATTCTGCGCAACACGAAGTTCATCAACGAAGCGTTCATGCAAATTGGCGCTTGGCGCGAGTTACTGAGTTCCCCTGCGCATCAATGGTTCGATGAGAGTGCGTTCAGTCGCTTGTTCATCCGGCACAAGAACTGGCCAAAGCGGCTGAACGACTTCATAAAACCCTGGAATCGATGGACAAGATGTATCGAGAACATCGAGGCATTTTCGACGCCGTACGCGAGGATTCCCTGGATTGACGGAACGTACGATTTCCCGAGCACCTGGTATTGGGATAACGGCAAACTCACCAACAATAAGGACAACGCTAGGGAGTTTCCGTACTTTCACTTCATCGTTTGGAAAAAGGAGCTCTGGCGTAACAACCAATCCGTTCTCGCCTCGGCTACGGTAGATTTAGCGACAAGCCGACGATGGGTAATTTCTGAAGAGGGTTTTGCACCACTTGCGTAAGTGTGTTCTCAAGTTCCTGCTACCCTATTCGTCACACTACACTTCTCGGCGAATATCGGCTCCGACGTGCTGGAGATGCGGCTTCTTCCGCTAACTTCGGTACGCCGCATTCCACTCTCCTCAGCTAACAC
The DNA here is from genome assembly GCA_029289235.1 of Gammaproteobacteria bacterium. Taxonomy (GTDB): domain Bacteria; phylum Pseudomonadota; class Gammaproteobacteria; order Burkholderiales; family Rhodocyclaceae; genus Propionivibrio. The sequence continues at coordinate 16,423 of JARFTZ010000001.1, read as the reverse complement.
ATGATCGGCACCCCACCTATGTCAGGTCGCCCTGATAAATCGAAAATATCCTCATTGAGGATCTATCTGCGCCTCCTCAGCTATCTACGCCCCTTCATCGGTCTGTTCACCATCAGCCTGCTCGGTTTCATCATCTTCGCATCCGCCCAACCGATGCAGGCGGGCATCCTGAAGTTCTTCGTGGATGGCCTGACTGACCCGGCCACCTCAACCTTCCACGACATCCCGTTGCTTGGAGAACTCGATCTGGCGTACGGGATTCCGTTACTTCTGGTCGTCATCGTTTTCTGGCAAGGCATCGGCTCGTATCTCGGCAACTACTTCCTCGCCAAGGTATCGCTCGGACTGATCCACGATCTGCGGCTGGCGCTTTTCGAGAGCCTGTTGCGGCTCCCCAACACCTATTTCGACCAGAACAACTCCGGGCACCTGATTTCTCGCATCACCTACAACGTAACGATGGTCACCGGCGCCGCGACCGATGCCATCAAGGTGATCATCCGCGAAGGGCTGACCGTTGTATTCCTCTTCGGCTACCTGCTCTGGATGAACTGGAAGCTGACGCTGGTGATGGTCGCCATCCTGCCCGTCATCGGGGTCATGGTCGGCAGCGCCAGCCGCAAGTTCCGCAAACAGAGCAAGAAGATCCAGGTTGCCATGGGCGACCTGACGCACATCGCGTCGGAGACAATCCAGGGTTACCGCGTTGTGCGCAGCTTCGGTGGTGAGGAATACGAGGCGGGACGTTTTCGCGCTTCCAGCCAGGCAAACACCAGCAAGCAACTGCGCATGGCGCGGACATCCGCGACCTTCACTCCGGCGCTGCAACTGGTCACCTTCAGCACCATGTCGGTGCTTCTGTTCCTTGTCCTCTTGCTGCGCGGCGATGCGTCCGCGGGCGATCTCGTTGCCTACATTACCGCGGCCGGCATGCTGCCGAAACCGATTCGGCAGTTGTCTGAAGTCAGTTCGACGATCCAGAAGGGGCTTGCCGGCGCCGAAAGCATTTTCGCGCAACTCGACGAACCGCCGGAAACCGACCGGGGAACCATCGAACGTGACCGCGTTTCCGGGCGCATCGAAATCCGCAATCTGTCGTTCGCCTATCGCGAAGGAAACGGCAATGTCCTTGAGGACATCAACCTGACGATCGAGCCGGGGCAAATGATCGCCCTGGTCGGACGCTCGGGCAGTGGAAAATCGACGCTCGCCAGTCTGCTTCCACGTTTCTACCATCATGAACACGGGCAGATACTGATCGATGGCGTCGACGTCGAAGACTACACGCTGCAGAACCTCCGCCGACACATCGCGCTGGTCACGCAGCAAACGTCATTGTTCAACGACAGCATCGCCAACAACATTGCCTACGGCGACTTGGCCGACACGCCCCGCGAGGCCGTCGAGCGTGCAGCGGAGGCTGCGTACGCGAGAGAGTTCATCGAAAAGCTTCCCCAAGGTTACGACACGATCGTGGGGGAAAACGGGGTTCTACTATCAGGCGGACAGCGCCAACGTCTCGCGATTGCACGCGCGATTCTGAAAAATGCCCCAATCCTGATTCTCGACGAAGCGACTTCAGCGCTTGACACCGAATCCGAGCGACATATTCAGAATGCGCTGGACCACGTCACCCGGAATCGGACTACCCTGGTTATTGCCCATCGTCTCTCCACGATCGAAAAAGCTGATGTAATCGTGGTCATGGACCAAGGACGCATTGTCGAGCAAGGGCCGCATGCCGATTTGCTGGCCCTCAACGGCCACTACGCACGCCTGCACGCAATGCAGTTTGAGAACGCAACGGAGGAAGGAGCGGCAAATCAGGATACCCGGCGATCCTCCGATGAGATAAACCCACATTAGCGCCTCATCATTTTCATGCGTCCGGTCCGAAAACGTCTTCCTGGAAAGCGGAATTCACTTAACAGAGACAATCGGCAGAGAGCGCAGGGTGCGAAGCAAGGCGCGCTAATGCGAACCCCGTCTAGAAGGAGATGCAAGAAAGCTGTACTCTGCTGACGATCCCTCTAACTCATGTGCCGTTTAGAATTATTCCCGGTGTTGAACCTGCCGACGGGGGCCTCGCTTCTCGATGAGCATTCCGGCTCCTGCCATGAGAAAAGCCGGTTGCGTGCTCACACACGCAACCGGCTTAGACTACATCCCGATTACCCTGCCAGTTAACCTGGCAGCAACTGCGCAAAACCTACGCCGCGCTTTCTGTATCGCTCGCGGATTCAACCACCTCGGGCTGATCAAGCAACTCCACAATAGCCATTGGAGCGTTATCCCCATCGCGGAAGCCGCATTTCAAAATGCGGAGGTAGCCACCGTTGCGCGCTGCATAGCGCGGACCGAGGATGTCAAACACCTTAACGACGATGTCGCGATCGCGCAACCTGTCAAAGGCCAACCGCCGATTTGCCAGGCTCGGCTTCTTGCCCAGGGTAATAATTGGCTCGGCCACTCTCCGCAGTTCCTTTGCCTTTGGGAGAGTCGTCTTGATTGTTTCGTGCCGAAGGAGCGAAACGGTCATGTTGCGTAACATGGCCAGTCGGTGAGAACTGGTCCGGTTGAGTTTGCGAAGACCTAAACGATGACGCATATAATTTCCTTCCTATCGTTGCGCCCGGGCAACTATTTGTCCAACCCGGCCGGCGGCCAGTTTTCCAGTTTCATACCGAGAGTCAGTCCACGTGCCGCAAGAACTTCCTTGATCTCATTGAGGGACTTGCGCCCGAGATTCGGAGTCTTGAGCAGTTCGTTCTCAGTCCGCTGAATCAGGTCGCCGATATAGTAAATATTTTCGGCTTTGAGGCAGTTTGCCGAACGCACAGTCAACTCGAGGTCGTCCACCGGCCGAAGCAACAACGGATCAACCTGGACCGCCTTCTGATGCTCGACGGGCAGTGCAGTTCCTTCCAAGTCTGCGAAGACGGACAACTGTTCCATGAGGATACGCGCGGCGTTCCTAATCGCTTCCTCTGGTTCGATCACTCCGTTAGTCTCAATTTCCATGATCAGCTTATCGAGATCCGTGCGCTGCTCCACCCGAGCGCTTTCGACGGAGTAACTTACGCGGCGAACCGGACTGAAAGAAGCATCGAGAACCAATTTGCCGATGCTTTTTCCTCCATCACCGAGCTCCCTGACATTTCCCGGGATATAACCACGGTTCTTCTCAACCTTGACCTCGAGCGCCAGCTTCCCGCCAGGAGCCAGATGCGCAATCACGTGTTCCGGATTGATAATCTCAACATCATGAGAAACGACAATGTCGCCGGCACGTACGACGCCCTCGCCCTCCTTGCTCAGCTGCAAAACCGCCTCTTCGCGGTTGTGCAACTTGAACACGACACCTTTGAGGTTGAGCAGGATATCAACAACATCCTCCTGAACCCCATCTATCGTGGAGTACTCGTGCAATACGCCTTCAATGCTCACCTCGGTGGCAGCAAAACCAGGCATTGAGGAAAGCAGGATGCGCCGCAGAGCATTCCCGAGCGTATGCCCGTATCCCCGCTCAAAGGGCTCCATCACAACTTTTGCGTGCACTGGCGACAAACTCTGTACGTCAATGATGCGCGGCTTCAATAGTCCACTGCTGCTATGCATGTCTTGTCCTTTGCTTCGCTTCAATCAAGCGTTAGCCTCGATTACTTGGAATACAGTTCGACCACGAGACTTTCGTTGATCGACGAGGGCAACTCGCTACGCTCCGGACGGGCCTTATATGTCCCTTTGGCTTCCTTGACGTTCACCTCAATCCACTCGGGGAAACCGCGGGATTCGGCAGCTTCAAGTGCAGCCTTGATTCGGAGGTGATTCTTTGCCTTGTCAGCGATTTCGATCACGTCACCCGGCTTGACCTGGTACGACGGAATATTCACACGACGACCGTTGACCAAGATGCAGTTGTGACGAACAACTTGCCGGGACTCCGAGCGAGAGGCACCAAAGCCCATGCGGTATGCAACCGTATCAAGTCGCGATTCAAGCAACTGAAGCAAATTCTCGCCGGTCACACCTTTGCGGCGGTCCGCCTCCTTGTACACCTTACGGAACTGCCCTTCCAATACGCCGTAGATACGACGGATCTTCTGCTTTTCGCGAAGATGAACACCGTAGTCGGACAGTCGCTGACCGGACTTTTGCCCATGTTGCCCAGGGGCGTACGAGCGCCGCTCAATAGCACATTTGTCGGAAAAGCACTTCTCCCCTTTCAGGAACAGCTTTTCCCCTTCACGACGACATTGACGGCACTTCGGGTCGAGATTACGAGCCACTTTTCCTTCTCCTTAAATCCTGCGCTTCTTCGGCGGCCGGCAGCCATTGTGGGGAATCGGGGTCACGTCGGTAATCGATGTAATCTTCATCCCGAGAGCGTTCAAGGCACGAACAGAGGACTCGCGTCCGGGGCCCGGCCCCTTGATGCGCACCTCGATATTCTTGACCCCGCACTCCTGAGCGGCCTTTCCGGCCGATTCAGCGGCAACCTGGGCAGCGAACGGCGTACTTTTCCGTGACCCCTTGAAGCCAGCGCCACCCGATGTAGCCCAGGACAACGCATTACCTTGTCTGTCGGTAATCGTGATAATCGTATTGTTGAAGGACGCGTGGATATGCGCGACGCCCTCAGCAATATTCTTCTTAACTTTCTTGCGAACCTTGGTTGCAGTCTTGGCCATGTTTAATTCCTATCACTTCTTGCCAGCAATGGCCTTGCGCGGGCCTTTGCGCGTGCGGGCGTTCGTGCGTGTACGTTGACCGCGCACAGGCAACCCCTTGCGGTGACGGAGCCCCCGATAACAACCGAGGTCCATTAGCCGCTTGATGCTCATCGTCACCTCGCGGCGCAGATCGCCTTCAACCGAGAATGTCCCAACCTGATCGCGCAGGCGTTCCATTTCGGCCTCGGTCAGATCTTTGATCTTTGTCGAGCGCACAATTCCGGCCGCATCGCAGATTTTTTGCGCGCGGCTACGGCCAATACCGAAAATTGCGGTCAAGGCAATCTCGGCATGTTGGTGGTTGGGAATATTTACCCCTGCAATGCGGGCCATCGTTTCACCCCAAATCTTTGAACGTAAATGAACAGTAATCGGCCATCTTCTGAAAGAAGAGAGCGACTACCCTTGCCTTTGCTTGTGTCGTGGATCGGTGCAGATCACACGCACAATGCCATGGCGGCGAATAATTTTGCAGTTGCGGCAGATGCGCTTAACAGATGCCAGCACTTTCATGTTTTACTCCTAAGATGTTTGTCGGCAGCGGGCGCAGCCAGCCTTTTGCCAACTTACTAGTACTACGTAGAGATTCTTCACTTGGCACGAAAAACAATTCGCGCACGGCTTAGATCGTAAGGTGTTAACTGAACCGTAACCTTGTCCCCAGGAAGGATACGAATATAGTGCATTCGCATTTTTCCGGAGATGAAGCCGTGCACCACGTGCCCATTTTCCAGCCTCACCTTAAACGTCGCATTGGGCAGGTTCTCGACTACTTCGCCCTGCATTTCGATCAGGTCTTCTTTGGCCATCCTATTTCACCGGCGCTCCGGCACCCTTGAAATTCGCTTTCTTCAACAACCCCTCATATTGGTGCGACATCGCATATGCCTGAACCTGGGTCATAAAATCCATCGTTACCACCACAATAATGAGCAGTGAAGTTCCTCCGAAATAGAACGGCACATTCCACTTCAAGATGAGAAACTCTGGAACCAAGCACACAACGGTGATATATGCGGCGCCGATCAACGTCAAGCGCATCAAGATTTTATCTATATACCGCGCTGTTTGATCGCCCGGGCGTATTCCTGGAACGAAAGCACCGCTTTTCTTGAGGTTATCCGCCGTTTCCTTCGAATTGAATACCAAGGCCGTGTAGAAGAAGCAGAAGAACACGATTGCAGCAGCGTAGAGCATTACGTAGATCGGTTGCCCTGGAGAAAGCAACGCAGCAACATCTTTCAGCCAACGCAATGAGTCGCTCGCGCCAAACCAGCCGGCAATTGTGGCAGGGAACAGAATGATCGAAGACGCGAAAATCGGTGGAATCACCCCGGCCATGTTCAACTTGAGCGGCAAATGCGAGCTCTGGCCACCATAGATTTTGTTACCCACCTGACGCTTTGCGTAGTTCACCAGAATTTTGCGCTGCCCGCGCTCCACGAAGACTACCGCGGCGGTCACTGCAGCGACCAGAACCGTAATGAAAATCGCGGACAACGGATGCATCGCTCCCGTACGGACCAACTCGAGCAACCCCCCGATCGAACTGGGCAAGCCAGCCGCGATTCCGGAGAAAATTATGATCGAAATGCCATTTCCCAACCCCCGCTCGGTAATTTGTTCTCCAAGCCACATCAGGAACATCGTTCCAGTCAACAACGTCGTCACGGTAACGAAACGGAACATGATGCCGGGTTCGGGAACGAGCCCTTGGGACTCGACGCCGACGGCGATACCGATCCCTTGAAAAATAGCCAGTACGACAGTCCCATAGCGGGTGTACTGGGTAATCTTCCTCCGTCCGGCTTCACCCTCTTTCTTCAACGCTTCCAGGTGTGGACTGGCATGACTCATCAACTGCATGATGATCGATGCAGAGATGTAAGGCATGATACCGAGCGCGAAAATGGTGAAGCGCTTGAGAGCCCCCCCGGAAAACATGTTGAACATGCCGAGGATGCCGCCCTGGTTGCGATTGAAGAACTCCGCGAGCGCCGCGGGGTCGATACCCGGTACGGGAATATGGGACCCGATACGATACACGATCAAGGCGCCGAGCAAAAACATCAGCCGGCGCTTGAGATCGCCATACTTCCCGCTTTTACCCAACTGCGAAGAACTAGTCGCCAAGAGACACCACCATTAATTGCTGATCAATCCTCAACACGGCCGCCGACTGCTTCGATAGCAGCTTTGGCACCACGCGTTGCTCCGACACCTTTCAGGACGACTTTGCGCGAAATCTCGCCGGACAACACAACCTTGGCAGAGAGGGCATGCGCAGACACCAGATTTGCCTGAACCAAGGTAAGCAAATCAATTTCGTCCACGGGCAGGCTCTGAATCTCCGAAAGACGAACCTCGACGTTCCGGGAATTGGTCAGCGAAACAAACCCGCGCTTCGGAAGGCGGCGCTGCAGGGGCATTTGCCCGCCTTCGAAACCGACCTTGTGGAACCCGCCGGCGCGCGACTTTTGCCCCTTGTGACCTCTCCCGGCGGTTTTCCCGAGACCCGAGCCAATACCACGACCGACTCGCCGAGCCGCCTTCTTTGCGCCTGCGGCAGGCTGAATATTGTTGAGTTTCATCTTAGCCCTCGCACTTAACCAGGTAGGCGACCTTGTTGATCATCCCACGCACCGCCGGCGTATCCTCCAGCTCGGCAACGCTATTCAAACGCCGCAATCCGAGTCCGCGAACCGTCGCGCGATGCGACTGCTTCGTGCCAATGAGACTCTTCACGAGCGTCACTTTGATTTTCTTCTCAGCCATGACTTATCCCAAAATTTCTTCGACTGATTTTCCGCGCTTGGCGGCGATTTCGGCAGGCGTGTTCATCGCCTGCAACCCGTTAATCGTCGCCCGGACGATGTTGTACGGATTGGTCGAACCATGGGCCTTAGCGACGATGTTCGTCACGCCCATTACGTCAAACACCGCGCGCATCGCGCCACCGGCGATCACGCCCGTACCTTCCGGCGCTGGTTGCAACATCACGCTGGAAGCGCCATGTCGCCCCACGACGGTGTGGTGCAACGTGCCGTCCTTGAGGCTGACCTTAACCATCTTGCGACGCGCCTCTTCCATTGCCTTCTGCACAGCGACCGGCACTTCGCGGGACTTACCCTTACCCATGCCGATGCGGCCGTCGCCGTCGCCTACAACGGTGAGCGCAGCGAAACCGAGAATCCGGCCACCCTTTACGACTTTGGTGACGCGGTTGATGGAAATCATTTTCTCGCGAAATCCATCATCCGGCTTGTCTGCCTGCTGAGTCTTCTTGCTTTGCGGTTTTGCCATCACTTACTCCAATCCTATGTCCGGCACGATCAGAACTTGAGGCCGGCTTCGCGTGCTGCTTCAGCCAACGCCTTGACTCGTCCGTGGTACTGGTAGCCACTACGGTCGAAGGCGACCTGCTCGATGCCGGCACTTGCGGCACGCTCTGCAATCAATTTACCCACCAACACCGCAGCAGCCGAATTTCCGCCATTGGCGACATCCTTACGCACGGCGCATTCAAGCGTCGAAGCCGCGGCAAGGACTTTCGACCCGCACGACGAGATTACCTGCGCATAAATATGGCAGTTCGTCCGGTGCACGGACAAGCGCACGGCATTGAGTTCGGCAATCTTGGCCCGGGTTTTGCGGGCCCTACGCAAACGCGCCTGTTTCTTGTCAATCATTTCAGCACCTTATTTCTTCTTGGTTTCCTTGAGGACGATAACTTCGTCCGCATAACGAACACCCTTGCCCTTGTATGGCTCGGGCGGGCGGTAAGCACGAACCTCCGCAGCCACCTGTCCGACTTGCTGCTTATCAACGCCCTTGATCAAAACTTCCGTCTGGGTCGGAGTCTCGCATTTGACTCCGGCGGGCATTTTATGCGCAACGGGATGCGAGAACCCAAGAGTCAGGTTCAGCGTATCGCCCTGCGCCTGCGCCCTATAGCCCACACCAACCAGCGTCAGCTTGCGCTCGAATCCTTTGCTAACACCGGTCACCATGTTCGCGAGGATAGCGCGCACCGTACCGGACATCGCGTTGGAATTCGGCACGCCATCAACAGGCTTGCACAGCAATGATTGATCTTCCTTGACAACGGAAACGGCGGGATTCACGCCACACTTGATCGAACCAAGCGGCCCTTTGACCGTAATATCGAGGCCACCGATTACAACCTCGACCCCCTGCGGGAGTACGATCGGATTCTTTGCAACACGGGACATAGCTTCCCCTTAAGCGACGATACAGAGCACTTCGCCACCAACATTGCTGGCGCGTGCCTTGCGATCGGTCATTACCCCCTTCGGCGTGGAAACAATTGCCACGCCGAGGCCATTCATCACGCGCGGTATCTCGCCGACACCCTTATAAATGCGCAACCCAGGCTTCGATACCCGATCGATTCTCTCTATCACCGGCCGCCCTGCGTAGTACTTCAGCACGACCTCCAAAGTTGCCTTCCCTTCGCCCTCGGAAACCACGAAGTCTTCGACGTAGCCTTCGTCCTTCAGCACCTTCACGATGGCAATCTTTACCTTGGAAGAAGGCATGGCAACCGACGGCTTGTTGGCCAGCTGCGCATTGCGGATGCGGGTCAGCATATCGCTGATCGGATCGCTCATACTCATATCGTATAATCTCCTGCTTACCAGCTAGCCTTGGTCATACCGGGCACTTCGCCACGCATGACGAAGTCGCGGAGCTTGCTCCGCCCCAACCCGAACTTGCGGAAAACTCCGCGCGGGCGCCCGGTGACTTTGCAACGGTTCCGCAAACGAACCGGACTAGCGTTCCTGGGAAGCGCCTGAAGCTTTTTCTGCGCCTCAAACCGCTCCTCTTCTGAACGGGACACATCACCGATGATCGCCAAGAGGTCAGCACGCTTTGCCGCGTACTTCTCAACCAACTTGCGCCGCTTATCTTCACGGTTAATCAGTGCTAGTTTCGCCATGTAAGCCTCAGTTCTTGAACGGGAATTTGAAGGCGGCAAGCAAAGCGCGCGCCTCTTCGTCAGTCTTAGCGGTTGTCGTGACACTGATATTCATGCCACGCAACACATCGATCTTGTCGTACTCGATTTCCGGGAAAATAATCTGCTCTTTGACGCCCATGTTGTAGTTACCGCGGCCGTCGAAACCTTTCCCCGAAACACCCCGGAAATCCCTGACTCGCGGGAGGGCAACCGTAACCAACCGATCGAGAAATTCGAACATCCTCGGACCACGAAGCGTAACCATGCACCCGATCGGATAGCCGGTACGAATCTTGAAGCCGGCAATAGATTTGCGCGATTTCGTAACAACGGGCTTTTGACCGGCAATTTTGGTCATGTCGGCCACTGCGTTCTCCAAAACCTTCTTATCCGCAACGGCTTCGCCCACCCCCATATTCAGGGTGATCTTAGTGATACGCGGAATCTCCATTACCGACTTGTACCCGAACTTCTGGGCCAACTCGGGAGCCACTGATTTTTTGTAATAGTCCAGCAAACGCGCCATGTCAGCTCCTATACCCCGACCTGCTCGCCATTTGACTTGAAAACGCGAACCTTCTTTCCGTCTTCAAGCAACTTGAAGCCAACTCGATCTGCCTTTTTTGTCACCGGATTAAACAACGCGACATTAGACACATGCAGCGGCATGTCCTTATCCACCACACCCCCAACAACGCCTTTCACCGGATTGGGCTTGACGTGCTTCTTTACGCGATTGACACCCTCGACAACCACGTGCTCGTCATCAACACGCCGCACAACAGCGCCGCGCTTACCCTTGTCCTTGCCGGCGATAACAACCACCTCATCGCCTTTACGAATCTTCTCCATAACGCCCCCTTACAGCACTTCCGGCGCCAACGACACGATCTTCATGAAGCGCTCACTACGCAACTCCCGTGTCACAGGCCCAAAAATACGGGTTCCGATAGGCTCCAACTTGTTATTCAGGAGCACCGCTGCGTTGTTGTCAAAACGCACCAAGGAGCCGTCAGGCCGACGAACACCTTTCGCCGTCCTCACCACGACTGCGTTATAAACATCGCCCTTCTTGACGCGACCACGCGGAGCCGCATCCTTGATACTAACCTTGACAATATCACCGACACTCGCATAGCGCCGCTTGGAGCCGCCGAGCACCTTGATACACATCACGGAACGCGCACCGGTGTTATCGGCGACGTCCAGAACCGTCTGCATCTGAATCATTTATATCTCCAACTTAACCCGCTATCGCGGTCAGTCTTGGAACCCTTAGGGCAGAAACGCCCGGCAAGTGACTCGCCGGGCGCGAAGAATCGGGATTATACCCTATTCCAACGGAAGCACAAGACTAAATTGCAACTGCTTTTTCAACCAGCTTGACGACCGTCCAGGATTTTGTTTTCGATAGCGGCCGCCCCTCCTGGATTTCAACGAGATCGCCGGCCTTTGCCTGGTTGTCATCATTCTGCGCATGATATTTCTTTGAGCGCACGATGATCTTGTCGTAAATAGGGTGCTTCACGCGACGCTCGACCAATACTGTCACGGTCTTGTCCATCTTGTCGCTTACTACGCGCCCAATAAGGGTACGTCTTCTTATATCTTGGCTCATTGTTGCACCGCCTTTTCACGAAGAAGAGTGCGCACGCGCGCGATATCCCGCCGTACCTTGCCAATCTGGCTCAGGTTGCTCAACTGTTGCGTTGCTTTCTGCATGCGCAAGTTAAATTGCGCCTTCAGAAGCTCCAAAAGCTCGGCATTAAGCTCTTCGACGCTCTTAGCTCTAAGTTCACTGGCTTTCATATTTCACCCTACGATTCGGGTTACAAAAGTCGTGGGGATCGGAAGCTTCGCAGCCGCAAGTGCGAAGGCTTCACGGGCCAACGCTTCCGCGACGCCGTCCATTTCATACAGAACTTTTCCAGGCTGAATCTCGGCGACGTAGTACTCCGGGTTACCTTTACCGTTCCCCATGCGCACTTCGGCAGGCTTTTTGGAGATCGGCTTGTCCGGGAAAATTCGTATCCAGATCCGGCCACCCCGCTTGATATGCCGGGTCATCGCGCGACGCGCCGCCTCAATCTGGCGAGCAGTCAAACGACCACGCCCGGTGGCCTTAAGACCGAATTCACCGAAACTCACTTTCGCTCCACGAGTAGCCAAGCCGGTATTCCGGCCTTTCTGCTCCTTGCGGTACTTCCTTCTAGTTGGCTGCAGCATCAGTCGTTCCTGCCTTTCTTACTCGTTTCGCTGGCGCCTTTGATTCTGCGATATCGGCGCTTACTCCATCTACCGTCGCCTCAGCCTTGCCCTTCACAGCGCGTTTTGCACGCTCCGGCTCACTGCCCGGCTTGGTCACGCGCCGCGGTTTACGCCCCGGTTCTTCGGAGAGGTTAGACTCGGGCGCCGCGCCATCGGCTGCCTCGTCCCGATTGAGAACCTCACCCTTGAACACCCACACCTTGACGCCGATAATGCCGTACGTGGTGAGCGCCTCGGAAGTTGCATAATCGATATCCGCGCGCAAGGTATGCAGCGGAACACGCCCCTCACGATACCATTCACGACGCGCGATCTCAGCCCCGTTAAGCCGACCGGAACTCATGATCTTGATCCCTTGCGCACCTAGCCGCATCGCGTTCTGCATTGCGCGCTTCATTGCACGCCGGAACATGATCCGCTTTTCTAGCTGTTGCGTAATAGAATCCGCAATAAGTTGAGCATCGAGCTCTGGCTTGCGAATTTCTTCGATGCTGACGTGCACCGGGACGCGCATGATGTTTTGCAGTGCCGAGCGCAACTGATCTATATCTTCGCCTTTTTTTCCGATGACCACACCAGGGCGAGCGGAGAAAACCGTCACACGGGCGTTCCTCGCGGGGCGCTCGATCAAGACACGCCCGACGGACGCGTGCTTCAGCTTTGCCTTGAGATAGTCGCGAACCTGAACGTCCTCATTCAACATCGTCGAGTAGTTCTTGCTGTTGGCGTACCAGCGCGACGACCAATCGCGCGTTACAGATAACCGAAAGCCGGTCGGATGAATTTTCTGTCCCATTTCTCTTCCTTAATTTCCGACGGTCAAGAAGATATGACAGGTCGGCTTGACGATCCTGTTGCCACGCCCCTTGGCGCGGGCTGTAAAGCGCTTCAGAACCATGCCCTTTTCGACGTACACGCTTTTCACCTTCAGTTCGTCAATGTCTGCGCCATCATTGTGTTCAGCATTTGCAATAGCCGACTCAAGCACCTTCTTCATGATACCGGCGCCCTTTTTTGGACTGAACGTCAAAATATTGAGCGCCTTATCAACCGGCAATCCGCGGATCTGGTCGGCGATCAACCGACCCTTTTGGTCGGAGAGCCGAACGCCGCGCAAAATAGCACGTGTTTCCATATCCATTCCTTTACTTCTTAGCCTTCTTGCCGGCGGTATGACCCTTGAATGTACGGGTCAGCGAGAATTCTCCCAGCTTGTGCCCAACCATGTTTTCCGTGACATAAACGGGAATATGCTGTTTGCCGTTATGCACTGCAATCGTCAAACCCACGAAATCGGGGAGGACGGTGGAGCGGCGTGACCAGGTCTTGATCGGGCGCTTGTCGCTCGTTGCGCGAACGGCCTCGACTTTCTTCAGCAGGTGGGCATCGACAAACGGGCCCTTTTTAATGGAACGTCCCATAGTTCTCTATCCCTTAGCGTTTATGACGGCGCTGCACGATCATCGAGGTCGTACGCTTGTTGCTGCGGGTACGATACCCCTTGGTCTTTTGACCCCACGGAGTGACCTGCGGCATACCCGAAGCGGTCCGGCCTTCGCCCCCGCCGTGCGGGTGATCAACCGGGTTCATGACCACACCACGCACGGTCGGACGAATTCCGCGCCAGCGGTTTGCGCCAGCCTTCCCGATCGAGCGCAAGCTATGCTCTTCATTACCAACCTCTCCGATCGTCGCACGGCACTCCACATGCACCCGGCGAATTTCGCCAGAGCGCAAGCGGAGTTGCGCATACACTCCCTCCCGAGCCAGCAACTGAGCCGACGTCCCAGCCGAGCGCGCAAGCTGCGCACCTTTCCCGGGGATCATTTCAACACAATGAATCGTCGTACCCACGGGGATATTGCGAATCGGCAGCGCATTCCCGGCCTTGATCGGGGCCTCGGATCCGCTAACAACCTGTTGCCCCACCACCATGCCTTTTGGCGCAATCACATAGCGGCGCTCGCCGTCGGCGTAACAGAGCAGGGCGATATTGGCCGTGCGGTTCGGGTCGTACTCGATACGCTCGACCTTCGCCGGCACTCCGTCCTTATTGCGCTTGAAATCAATCAAACGATAGTGCTGCTTATGCCCACCGCCCTGATGCCGAGTGGTTACACGGCCGTTGTTGTTACGCCCCGCATTCTTGGACTGAGATTCCACTAAGGCAGCGTAGGGCGCACCCTTGTGAAGACCAGGGTTAACAACCTTGACCACCGCACGACGACCGGGAGAAGTCGGCTTGACTTTGATGAGCGCCATTACACAGCCCCTCCATCAACAAAATTGATTTCTTGCCCCGGCTTCAAGCACACATACGCTTTTTTCCAACTCTTCCGGCAACCCATGTTGCGACCAAAGCGCTTTTTCTTGCCTTTGACATTAGCGACCTGAACCGATTCCACGCCGACCTTGAACAACAACTCAACAGCAGCCTTGACCTCCAGCTTCGTTGCATCCGGCGCAACCCGGAAAATTACCTGCTCGTGCTTGTCGGCAACATGAGTCGCTTTCTCAGAAATCTGAGGCGCGAGCAATACTTGCATCAAACGCTGTTGATTCATCCCAGAATCTCCTCGAATTTGGCGACGGCGCCTTTCGTCATCAGAACCTTGGGGAAACGAATCAGCGACACTGGATCAGCCTCGTTCACCTCCAAAACCAGCACGTTCGGCAGGTTACGCGAGGCGAGAAAAACATTCTCCTCCAGCCGATCGGTCACGACGAGCACCGACTCATAACCCATACCTTTGATCTTTTGCGCAAACAGCTTCGTCTTTGGCGCATCGACGGAAATACTGTCAACGACCGCCAACCGGTCTTCCCGCACCAATTGCGAAAGGATCGACGCGACACCCGCGCGGTACATTTTCTTATTCAGCTTCTGGCTGAAATTCTCGTCCGGCGAATTGGGGAAAATACGACCACCGCCACGCCACAACGGCGACGACGACATACCGGCGCGCGCGCGCCCCGTACCCTTCTGACGGAACGGTTTCGCTGTGGTGTGTTTTACCTGCCCACGATCCTTCTGAGCGCGATTGCCACTCCGTGCGTTAGCCTGGTAGGCAACAACGACTTGATGCACCAGAGCCTCATTGTACTCACGCCCAAAGAGAACATCTGACGCCTGCAGACGACTGGCTTCCTGGCCCTGCTCATTAATCAGCTTGAGTTCCATTACGCCCCCGCCTTCACAGCCGGACGCACAACCAGATCCGACCCCTTGGAGCCCGGAACTGCGCCCTTCACCAACAACAACTGCCGCTCGACATCCACCCGAACGACTTCCAGATTTTGCTGCGTGCGCTTGACGTCACCAAGGTGCCCCGCCATCCGCTTACCCGGGAACACACGCCCCGGATCCTGATTCATACCGATAGAACCCGGCGCATTGTGCGACACCGAGTTACCGTGCGACGCGCGCTGTGAACTAAAGTGATGCCGCTTGATTCCGCCAGCGAAGCCTTTGCCGATTGTCCGCCCGGTCACATCGACCTTTTGTCCAACCGCAAAGATCGACACACTGATTTGATCCCCGGGCTTGAGCGAGAAAACCTCCTCGGACGACAAAACGAATTCCTTCAACAACTCACCTGCCTCAACACCCGCCTTGGCAAGATGCCCCGCCAAAGGCTTGCTGACGCGAGAGGCCCGCCGCTTGCCGAAGGCAACCTGAACGGACACATAGCCATCGCACTCCGGCGTTTTGATCTGGGCGACACGATTGTTCGACATATCGAGAACCGTCACCGGGACGGACGCACCGTCGTCGGTAAAGATACGCGTCATGCCGACCTTGCGCCCTACAAGGCCTAGACTCATGGTTATTCTCCTCTTGCCGGCTACGATTGGCCGGCGAGTACAAACAAAAATGAGTGGCATCAATGGATGCCACTCGGCTAAGTCGGCGATTATAGCCGCTTTGAAGCTCTTACTGCAACTTAATTTCGACGTCAACACCCGCCGGAAGATCCAACTTCATCAACGCATCGACGGTCTTGTCGGTCGGATCAATGATGTCCATCAAGCGGAGATGCGTACGAATCTCGAATTGGTCACGCGACGTTTTGTTGACGTGAGGTGAACGCAAAACATCAAAGCGTTGCACGCGTGTCGGCAAAGGCACCGGCCCCCGGACAACTGCGCCGGTTCGCTTGGCTGTCTCAACGATTTCGAGCGCGGACTGATCAATGAGGCGGTAGTCAAACGCCTTCAACCGAATACGAATTTTTTGGTTTTGCATTTTCTGATTCCAAAGAGCGATCAGGCGGGGACCTCCCCGCCCGGGGATGAATCGTTACTCGATAATTTTGGCGACGACGCCGGCGCCGACGGTGCGGCCACCTTCACGGATGGCGAAGCGCAGACCTTCTTCCATCGCGATCGGGCAAATCAGCTTCACCGTCATCTGCACGTTGTCTCCCGGCATCACCATCTC